>NZ_NEJP01000019.1 GCF_002113125.1 Pseudomonas sp. B20(2017)
ACTGATGGGCTGAAGAGCCTTTTTCAGCACAAAAACAAACGCCCCGAATAAGTCGGGGCGTTTGGTCTAAGGCCTGTCAGTGTGTTTTCACACAGTCTGCGAAGGCTCCCTTTTTTGTCGCTCAGCGTCGGATCAGAACAACACGCGGCTACGGATGGTGCCGTTGACGTGTTGCAGCTTCTCTTGCGCCAGCTCCGAGTACTCGGCGTCGACGTCGATCACCACGTAGCCGACCTTCTCGTTGGTCTGCAGGAACTGACCGGAGATGTTGATGCCGTTTTCGGCGAAGACCTTGTTGATCTCGCTCATCACACCCGGGATGTTCTCGTGGATGTGCAGCAGGCGGTGCTTGCCAGGGTGAGCCGGCAGGGCCACTTCAGGGAAGTTCACCGACGATACCGAAGTACCGTTGTCGCTGTACTTGACCAGTTTTTCTGCCACTTCCAGACCGATGTTGGCCTGCGCTTCAGCGGTGGAACCGCCGATGTGCGGGGTCAGGATCACGTTATCCAGGCCACGCAGCGGGCTTTCGAACTCTTCGTCGTTGGAGCGCGGCTCGACCGGGAACACGTCGATGGCGGCGCCGATCAGGTGCTTGTCCTTGATCGCCGCGGCCAGGTGATCCAGCTCGACCACGGTGCCGCGTGCAGCGTTGATCAGGATACCGCCCTTCTTGATGGCGCGGATTTCCTTCTCGCCGATCATCCACTGGGTCGCAGCGGTTTCCGGAACGTGCAGGGTGACGATGTCGGACATGCCCAGCAGCTCGTGCAGGTTGCCGACCTGGGTCGCGTTGCCCAGTGGCAGCTTGGTCACGGTGTCGTAGAAGAACACCTGCATGCCCAGACCTTCAGCCAGGACCGACAGCTGAGTACCGATGGAGCCGTAGCCGACGATGCCCAGTTTCTTGCCACGGATCTCGAAAGAGTTGGCTGCGGACTTGATCCAGCCGCCACGGTGGCAGGAAGCGTTTTTCTCAGGGATGCCGCGCAGCAGCAGGATCGCTTCGGCCAGCACCAGCTCGGCCACGGAGCGGGTATTGGAGTACGGCGCGTTGAACACGGCGATGCCGCGCTCGCGGGCCGCTTCCAGGTCAACCTGGTTGGTGCCGATGCAGAAACAGCCGACCGCGACCAGCTTCTTCGCGTGATCGAAGATCTCTTCGGTCAGCTGGGTGCGCGAACGAATGCCGATGAAGTGAGCGTCAGCGATCTTTTCCTTGAGCTGGGCTTCCGGCAGGGAGCCTGTCAGGTATTCGATGCTGGTGTAGCCCGCCGCCTTGAGGACGTCGACAGCCGATTGGTGGACGCCTTCGAGAAGAAGGAACTTGATCTTGCTCTTATCGAGAGAAGTCTTGCTCATCTGCGTAAACCTGTATCCCGGAGAAAAATGGCAGGAAATGGTCAACAGACATTGACCTGGACGACAAGAAAGCCGTCACCGCAGAACCGGCCTTGGGCACTGGCCTGCGGGGTCGGTATGCTAGCATAGCCACCCCGCTAAACACTCATTCCTGCGACGTGAAGCGTTCTCAGGATGACCATGAATTGTTCGAGAGTTCCGTCGATGACCAATCCTGCCCTGATTGATGAACTGAAGACCCTGGTCGAGCCTGGCAAAGTCCTGACCGATGCCGACTCCCTGAACGCTTACGGCAAGGACTGGACCAAGCACTTCGCCCCGGCGCCCAGCGCCATCGTGTTCCCCAAGACCATCGAGCAGGTGCAGGCCGTCGTCCGCTGGGCCAACGAACATAAAGTGGCGCTGGTGCCGTCGGGCGGGCGCACCGGGCTTTCCGCCGCGGCCGTGGCCGCCAATGGCGAAGTAGTCGTGTCGTTCGACTACATGAATCAGATTCTCGACATCAACCTGACCGACCGCACCGCCGTCTGTCAGCCGGGCGTGGTCACCGAACAATTGCAGAACGCCGCCGAAGAACATGACTTGTACTACCCGGTGGACTTCGCTTCGGCAGGTTCCAGTCAGATTGGCGGCAACATCGGCACCAATGCCGGCGGGATCAAGGTCATTCGCTACGGCATGACCCGCAACTGGGTGGCGGGCATGAAAGTGGTGACCGGCAAGGGCGATGTGCTGGAGCTGAACAAGGACCTGATCAAGAACGCCACCGGTTATGACCTGCGCCAGTTGTTCATCGGCGCCGAAGGCACCCTCGGATTTGTGGTCGAAGCCACCATGCGTCTGGATCGTGCACCGAAAAACCTCACTGCGATGGTCCTCGGCACTGCCGATTTCGACTCGATCATGCCGGTGCTGCACGCCTTCCAGGGCAAGCTCGACCTGACCGCGTTCGAATTTTTCTCCGACAAGGCCCTGGCCAAGGTCATGGGCCGTGGCGATGTCCCGGCGCCGTTCGAAACCGACTGCCCGTTCTATGCCTTGCTGGAATTCGAGGCGACCACCGAAGAAGTGGCCAACAGTGCCCTGGAAACCTTCGAGCACTGCGTCGAACAAGGCTGGGTGCTGGACGGCGTGATGAGCCAGAGCGAAACCCAGTTGCAGAACCTGTGGAAGCTGCGCGAGTACATCTCCGAAACCATCTCCCACTGGACGCCGTACAAGAACGATATCTCGGTCACCGTTTCGAAAGTCCCGGCGTTCCTGCAGGAAATCGACGCGATCGTCGGCGAACACTATCCGGATTTCGAAATCGTCTGGTTCGGCCATATCGGCGACGGCAACCTGCACCTGAACATCCTCAAGCCGGACAACCTGAGCAAGGACGAGTTTTTCGCCAAGTGCGCCACCGTCAACAAGTGGGTGTTCGAAACTGTCGAGAAGTACAACGGCTCGATTTCCGCGGAACACGGCGTGGGCATGACCAAGCGCGATTACTTGACCTACAGCCGCTCGCCGGTGGAAATCGAATACATGAAAGCGGTCAAGGCGGTGTTTGATCCGAACGGCATCATGAACCCGGGCAAGATCTTCGCGGTTTGATTGGCAATCCCTCATGAATCAATGAAGGCAGGAGTCGGTAATGAGCTATCAGCACCAGTATGTCGACGGTACGCGGATTCATTTTCCGCTGGGGAAAGTGGTGTGCATCGGCCGTAACTACGCCGAACACGCCAAGGAACTGGACAACCCGGTGCCTACCGAGCCGTTGCTGTTCATCAAGCCGGGCAGTTGCGTGGTGCCGCTGGAAGGCGGTTTCAGCATTCCGACCGAGCGTGGCTCCGTGCATTACGAGGCGGAAATCGCCGTGTTGATCGGCAAGCCGCTGTCGACCAAGCCGAGCCGTGAAGAAGTGCTGGACGCGATCTCCGGTTTCGCCCCGGCACTGGACCTGACCCTGCGCGACAAGCAGGCCGAGCTCAAGTCCAAGGGCCTGCCGTGGGAAATCGCCAAGTCGTTCGACGGCGCGGCGGTGATTGCGCCGTTCGTGGTCGGCAGCACTTTCGCCGACCTGACCGATATCGGCATCCGCCTGACCATCAACGGCGAAGTGCGCCAGGACGGTAACAGCAGCGCGATGCTCAACCCGATCGTGCCGATGATCCAGCACATGGCCGGCTGCTTCTCGCTGCAGGCCGGAGACGTGATCCTGACCGGCACACCGGTGGGCGTCGGTCCGCTGAACGTTGGCGATGAAATCGTGCTGGAACTGCCGGGCGCCAGTCGCTTCACCAGCAGCGTTCGCTGACTGCAACACTGAGTAAAACTGTGGGAGCGAGCTTGCTCGCGAATGCGGTAGATCAGTTAACGACGATGTCGACTGACCTGACGCATTCGCGAGCAAGCTCGCTCCCACATTTGTTTTTTGTGTTTCAGCTCGCAAACACATAAGGCGTTCCGGCCATTTGCCGTTTTTTTCACATTTAGTCCGGATAATTCCGGTCATTCTGGCGTCTGAGCCGGCCTCTTTGTGCTATTACCCGTAGCCTGAATTTTCGGAACGCGTCCTTTGATGTCATCTCAAACTCAGCTCAAACCTGCTCGCCGTTCACGCTTCGCCCTGCGCTGGTATTCCTGGCTGTTGTTGGTAGCCGCCGCTACGTACGGGCTGGCGTTTGCCATGCATTGGGATGACCGTGGCCTATTGTGGGTGCTGGAGCGCTTCGAGAGTTCGACCGAGAAGCAGGAAAGCGTCTGGCTTCCGGACTACCGGGCGGTCATCGACGCCAAACTGCTGCCTGGCATGGAGAAGGACGAAGCTTCGGACCTGTCCTATAACCCGCAGACCAAAACCCTGTTTTCGGTGATGGGCAAGAACCCGTTTCTGGTCGAGCTGACTCTGCAGGGCGATGTGCTGCGCAAGATGCCACTGGTGGGCTGGAGCAATCCCGAAGGTCTGACGGTGATGGAAAACGGCTTGATGGCGATTGTCGATGAGCGCGAGCACATGCTCTCCATCGTCAAGGTGGATGCCGAGACCCGCGAACTGAAGCGCGACGATTTCCCGAAATACGACCTCGGCCCCTCGAAAGACCAGAACAAAGCTTTCGAAGCCATTACCTGGGACGCCCGCAATCAGCAACTGCTGCTGGGCGAGGAGCGTCCGCCTGCGCTGTTCACCTGGAAAAGCGACGGCAGCCAGACGCTCAAAGGCGACAAGCAGAAACTCGACAGCGATGAGCTGGACCTGCGCAACCTTTCAGCATTAGCGATTGACCCGCGCACCGGTCACACCCTGGTGCTGTCCGCCGATTCGCACCTGTTGCTGGAGCTGGACGAGAAGGGCGAGCAAGTCAGCTTCATGACCCTGCTTGGTGGTTTCAACGGCCTGAAGAAAACCATTCCCCGCGCCGAAGGCGTGACCATGGACGAGGCGGGCACGCTGTACATGGTCAGCGAGCCGAACCTGTTCTACCGCTTCGAAAAGCAGAAGTAACGACTCCTACAGCAATTGCAGATATGTGCAGTTGTGGCTTGAGGCAAGTGGCCATTAAGCTTCAGTTCAGACAGGCGTGATATTTCATCCGCCTGTTTTGATTCCGAGCCTGCCCCGAATGCGTCGACTTGCCCGTCCCAAGCCTCTGTTCATCATCCTGTTGGTGATTGCCCTGATCGCGCTGATTGCGATCGGCCAATACATGCGCCTGTTCGAGCGTGCCTGGTTCAACCTGCATACGCTCTGGCAGCCGATGAGCAGCGAGGCCATCGGGCTGGATCAATATCGGGTAGCGATCGAAGCGAAGGTCATCGACGGGCTGAACGACGACGTCTCGGCGCTGACCTACGATCCGGTGCGCAAAAGCCTGTTCACCGTGACCAACAAGAATGCCGAGCTGGTCGAGCTGTCACTGGATGGCACGATCCTGCGCCGTGTTGCCTTGATCGGCTTCGGCGATCCGGAGGCGGTGGAGTTCATCAGCGCCGATACCTACGTGATCACCGATGAGCGCCAGCAACGGCTGATCAAGATCCATCTGGAGCACGACACTACGTTCCTCGATGCAGCGGACGCCGAGCAAATGACCCTCGGCGTACACATGAGCGGCAACAAGGGATTTGAAGGCCTGGCGTACGACTCGGTGGGCAAGCGCCTGTTCGTGGCCAAGGAGCGGGATCCGATGCTGATCTATGAAGTGCACGGTTTTCCGCACTTCAATCCGGAAAAATCCTACGCGGTACACGTCATCAATAACCCCAAGCGCGACGCCGGTATGTTTGTGCGTGACCTGTCGAGCCTGCAATACGACGAGCGCAGCGGCCATTTACTGGCACTGTCCGACGAGTCACGGCTGATTCTGGAACTGGATGTGGACGGGCGACCGCTGAGCACGATGTCATTGAGCGGTGGTCGGCAGGGCCTGAAGAAAACCGTGCCGCAGGCGGAAGGCATCGCGATGGATGACGACGGGGCGTTGTATCTGGTGAGCGAGCCGAATCTGTTTTATGTCTTCAGGAAGCCTGCGCAGAACTAACCAACACCCCAAAACACTGTGGGAGCGAGCTTGCTCGCGATTAGGGAGGGTCAGTCGCCAAACATGTCGACTGTCACACCGCTATCGCTAGCAAGCTAGCTCCCACAGGTTTTTTTATCTGCCCACAAAATGTGAGCAGTTTCGGCTTACTCAGCCTTCAGGGTCTTCACGCCTTCGCTGGTACCCAGCAACAGCAGATCCGCCGGACGCGCCGCGAACAGGCCGTTGGTGACCACGCCGACGATCGCGTTGATCTGCGCTTCCAGCTCAACCGGATTAGTGATCTGCAGGTTGTGCACGTCGAGGATGATGTTGCCGTTGTCGGTCAGCACGCCTTCGCGGTAGACCGGGTCGCCGCCCAGTTTCACCAGTTGGCGGGCCACGTGGCTGCGGGCCATCGGGATCACTTCCACCGGCAGCGGGAACGCGCCCAGCACGGGCACCAGTTTGCTGGCGTCGGCGATGCAGATGAAGGTCTGGGCCACGGCCGCGACGATCTTCTCGCGAGTCAGGGCTGCGCCGCCGCCCTTGATCAGGTTCAGGTGCTCGTCGCTTTCATCGGCGCCGTCGACGTAGAACTCCAGGTTGCTCACGGTGTTCAGCTCATACACCGGAATCCCGTGGCCCTTGAGGCGCGCGGCGGTGGCTTCGGAACTCGCGACCGCGCCATCGAACGCGCCCTTGTGCTGGGCCAGGGCGTCGATGAAGCAGTTGGCGGTGGAGCCGGTGCCGACGCCGACGATGCTCTTGTCGTCGAGTTTCGGAAGGATGAAGTCGACGGCAGCCTGGGCCACGGCCTGTTTGAGTTGATCCTGGGTCATGCGGGCTCCGGAAGCGGGCAAGGTAAGAACGGAAAGGCCGGCATTATAGCCTCAAGCCGGGCTAAAACCTCTGCATTCGTGTGGTCGTCCGGACGAAAGCCGGGTTAGACTCCTCGGTCCCGCCCAACCCGCTCAGTGATGCTTTCCGATGCTCGAACAGTACGTCAAGAAGATCCTCACCTCGCGCGTTTATGACGTTGCCGTAGAAACCCCGCTGCAGAACGCCCGCCAGCTCTCCGAGCGGCTGGGCAACGACATCTGGCTCAAGCGCGAAGACTTGCAGCCGGTGTTCTCGTTCAAGATTCGCGGCGCCTACAACAAGCTGACCCAGTTGAGCGACGAAGAACGCGCACGCGGCGTGGTCACCGCGTCGGCGGGCAATCATGCGCAGGGCCTGGCCCTGGCGGCGAAAGTGCTGGGCGTGAAAGCGACCATCGTGATGCCCAAGACCACCCCGGAGATCAAGGTCGAAGGCGTGCGCTCCCGTGGCGGCAAGGTGGTGCTGCACGGCGATTCTTTCCCGGAAGCTCTGGCCTACTCGCTGAAACTGGTCGATGAAAAAGGCTACGTCTACATCCACCCGTACGACGATCCGCACACCATTGCCGGGCAGGGCACCGTGGCGATGGAGATTCTGCGCCAGCACCCGCAGCCACTGGACGCGATCTTCGTCCCGGTGGGCGGCGGCGGTCTGATCGCCGGCATCGCGGCGTACGTGAAGTACCTGCGCCCGGACATCAAGGTCATCGGCGTCGAACCCGACGACTCCAACTGCCTGCAAGCGGCGATGGCCGCGGGCGAGCGCGTGGTGCTGCCGGCCGTGGGCATCTTCGCTGACGGTGTGGCGGTGGCGCAGATCGGCCAGCACACCTTCGACATCTGCAAGGATTACGTCGACGAAGTGATCACCGTCAGCACCGACGAAATCTGCGCGGCGATCAAGGACATCTACGACGATACCCGTTCGATCACCGAACCGGCCGGCGCCCTCGGCGTGGCCGGGATCAAGAAGTACGTCGAGCAGCGCGGCGTCAGCGGCCAGACCTTCGTGGCCATCGATTCCGGGGCCAACGTCAACTTCGACCGCTTGCGCCACGTCGCCGAGCGCGCCGAGCTGGGTGAAGGCCGCGAAGCGATCATCGCCGTGACCATCCCGGAGAAGGCCGGCAGCTTCAAGGCTTTCTGCGAGGCCATCGGCAAGCGCCAGATCACCGAATTCAACTACCGCTATAACAATGGCAGCGAAGCGCACATCTTCGTCGGCGTACAGACCCACCCGGACAACGACCCGCGCAGTGCGCTGCTGGCGAGCCTGACCGAACAGGGTTTCCCTGTGCTCGATCTGACCGACAACGAACTGGCCAAGCTGCACATCCGTCACATGGTCGGTGGGCGCGCGGCGCACGTGGTCGATGAAGTGGTGCTGCGCTTCGAGTTCCCGGAGCGTCCGGGCGCGCTGTTCAACTTCCTCAACAAGCTCGGCGGTCGCTGGAATATCTCGATGTTCCACTACCGCAACCATGGCGCGGCGGACGGCCGCGTGGTGGCGGGCCTGCAAGTCCCCCACGACGAACGTCATCTGGTGCCCGCAGCCCTTGAGGAAATCGGCTACCCGTATTGGGACGAGAGCGACAACCCGGCCTATCAGCTGTTTCTTGGCTGAACGGCTACGCTGATGGGTATGGCCCAAGGAAAGAGAAATACATGGAAACCCTGACCACCCTGAAAGTCCTTCACGTCGCGGCGACCGTGGTGATCCTGGCGAGCGGGCTGGGGCTCGCCGCTGTTTCCTGGCGTAATCGCAGCGAAGGACCGGCCAGCACGATGCAGCGACCGTGGTTGTTCGTCTGGTGTTTGATGCTGGTCGGCGTGCTGAGTATGCCTTTCACCGGCTGGTGGTTGGTGCACCTTATTGGCTGGCCACTGGGACAGTTCTGGATTCTGGGGTCCAGCGTGATATATGCCATGGCCACATTCAGTGCGGTCTGGCTGCTTGTTCGTCTTAATCGGCTATGGACAAGCGGGGTCGGCAGCCGGACATTCAATCTGGCGCTGGCGATTGTCAGCGGCGTTGGATTTCTCGCCATTGCGGCGCTGATGGGGGCCAAGCCTGTATAAGGCTTGAGACCACGTCGACCCCATTCGCGAGCAAGCTCGCTCCCACATTTGATTTGAGTCGTGCACAAATCCGGTGTGGGAGCGAGCTTGCTCGCGAAGGCAATATCAGTCGCGCAGCGAAATCACCTGCCAGCCACGCTTCTCGGCTTCGGCCCGCAGGTTCGGATCCGGGTCGACCGCCACCGGATTCGCCACCTGCTCCAGCAGCGGCAGGTCATTCATCGAGTCGCTGTAGAAATAGCTGCCTTCCAGCGAGTGCCCGGTTTCTTCCAGCCAGCGGTTCAGGCGCGTCACCTTGCCTTCGCGGAAGCACGGCACGTCGGTGCTGCGTCCGGTGTAGCGGCCGTCCTGCATCTCGCACTCGGTGGCGATCAGGGTTTCAACGCCCAGGCGCACGGCGATCGGTGCGGTGACGAAGCGGTTGGTGGCGGTGATGATCACCAGTTTGTCGCCGGCGTCGCGGTGCTTTTTCAGCAACTCAAGCGCTTTCGGCAGCATGATCGGCTCGATGCAGTCGCGCATGTAATCGTTGTGCCACTGCTCAAGCACGGCCATCTCGGTGCGGCCGAGGATCTCCAGGCAGAAGTTCAGGTAGGCCGCGTTATCCAGTTTGCCGGCCAGGTAATCCTGGTAGAACTCATCGTTGCGCGCCTTGTAGGCAATCGGGTCGAGGAACCCGCGTTCGCACAGATAATCGCCCCAGGCGTGATCGCTGTCGCCGCCCAGAAGGGTGTTGTCCAAATCGAATAAAGCCAGGCGCATTGCAGTTACCCGCTGAAAAGTCAGTAAAAAGGCCACAAGAATACGGTCTTTTCACAAGAGTGCACATAAGCTCGGAACCTTCGTTGCCGCCTTCACAACCTTTGTGGAACAATGCGGCGACATGCGTTTGCGAGGTTGTTGCCGTGATCGACCCTGATGGTTTCCGCCCTAATGTCGGGATCATTCTGACGAATGACGCCGGCCAGGTGCTATGGGCTCGCCGTATCAATCAAGATGCCTGGCAGTTTCCGCAAGGGGGAATCAATCCCGAGGAGACGCCGGAAGACGCCTTGTACCGCGAGCTGAACGAAGAAGTTGGCCTGGAACGCGAAGATGTTGAAATTCTCGCCTGTACCCGGGGCTGGTTGCGCTATCGTTTGCCGCAACGTCTGGTGCGAACCCACAGCCAACCGCTGTGCATCGGCCAGAAACAGAAATGGTTTCTCCTGCGCCTGATCTCCAACGAGCAGCGGGTGCGGATGGATTTGACCGGTAAACCGGAGTTCGATGGCTGGCGCTGGGTCAGTTATTGGTATCCGTTGGGCCAGGTGGTGACATTCAAGCGCGAAGTGTATCGCCGCGCTCTCAAAGAGCTTGCCCCGCGCCTTTTAGCGCGCGACTGACGACGGAGTTCGACCCCGAGCCATGCTCAATACGCTGCGCAAGATCGTCCAGGAAGTTAACTCCGCCAAGGATCTCAAGGCGGCGTTGGGGATTATTGTGTTGCGCGTCAAAGAGGCCATGGGCAGCCAGGTCTGCTCGGTCTACCTGCTTGATCCAGAGACCAACCGCTTCGTGCTGATGGCCACCGAGGGCTTGAACAAGCGCTCGATCGGCAAGGTCAGCATGGCACCCAACGAAGGTCTGGTCGGCCTGGTCGGCACGCGTGAAGAACCCCTGAACCTCGAAAACGCCGCGGATCACCCGCGCTACCGCTACTTCGCCGAAACCGGCGAGGAGCGCTACGCCTCGTTCCTCGGGGCACCGATCATTCACCACCGCCGCGTCGTTGGCGTGTTGGTCATCCAGCAGAAAGAGCGCCGCCAGTTCGATGAAGGTGAAGAAGCCTTCCTCGTAACCATGAGCGCGCAGCTCGCGGGCGTAATCGCCCACGCCGAGGCCACAGGTTCCATCCGTGGCCTGGGCCGTCAGGGCAAGGGCATTCAGGAAGCCAAGTTCGTCGGCGTGCCGGGTTCGCCGGGCGCGGCGGTCGGTACGGCGGTGGTCATGCTGCCGCCGGCGGATCTGGACGTGGTGCCGGACAAGACCATCACCGACATCGACGCTGAACTCGCGCTGTTCAAGACCGCCATCGAAGGCGTGCGCGCCGACATGCGTGCGTTGTCGGCCAAGCTGGCGACCCAGCTGCGTCCGGAAGAGCGCGCGCTGTTCGACGTCTACCTGATGATGCTCGACGATGCTTCGCTGGGCAGCGAAATCACCAACGTGATCAAGACCGGGCAGTGGGCCCAGGGCGCGCTGCGCCAGGTCGTGACCGACCACGTCAATCGTTTCGATTTGATGGACGACGAGTACCTGCGTGAGCGGGCGTCGGACGTCAAGGATCTGGGCCGCCGCCTGCTCGCCTACCTGCAGGAAGAGCGGCAGCAGAACCTGGTCTACCCGGAAAAAACCATTCTGGTCAGCGAAGAACTGACGCCGGCGATGCTCGGCGAGGTGCCGGAAGGCACGCTGGTCGGTCTGGTGTCTGTGCTCGGTTCGGGTAACTCCCACGTCGCGATCCTGGCCCGGGCCATGGGTATTCCGACGGTGATGGGTCTGGTCGACCTGCCCTACGCCAAGGTCGACGGCATTGAAATGATCGTCGACGGCACGCGCGGCGAGGTCTACACCAACCCGAGCGAAGTGCTGCGCAAGCAGTTCACCGAAGTCGTCGAAGAAGAGAAACAACTGGCGCTGGGCCTCGATACCCTGCGCGATCTGCCGTGCGTGACCCTCGACGGTCACCGCATGCCGCTGTGGGTCAACACCGGCCTGCTGGCGGACGTGGCGCGAGCGCAGAAGCGTGGCGCCGAAGGCGTCGGTCTGTACCGCACCGAAGTGCCGTTCATGATCAACCAGCGCTTCCCGAGCGAGAAGGAGCAACTGGCGATCTATCGCGAGCAACTCGCCGCGTTTCACCCGCAACCGGTGACCATGCGCAGCCTGGACATCGGCGGCGACAAGTCGCTGTCGTACTTCCCGATCAAGGAAGACAACCCGTTCCTCGGCTGGCGCGGGATCCGCGTCACCCTCGACCACCCGGAAATCTTCCTGGTGCAGACCCGCGCAATGCTCAAGGCCAGCGAAGGCCTGAACAACCTGCGGATTTTGCTGCCGATGATCTCCGGCATCCACGAGCTCGAAGAGGCACTGCACCTGATTCACCGGGCCTGGGGCGAAGTGCGCGACGAAGGCACCGACGTGCCGATGCCGCCAGTGGGTGTGATGATCGAAATTCCTGCGGCGGTTTACCAGACCAAAGAGCTGGCGCGGATGGTGGATTTCCTGTCGGTCGGCTCCAACGACCTGACCCAGTATCTGCTGGCGGTGGACCGCAACAACCCACGGGTGGCCGACCTCTACGACTACCTGCATCCGGCGGTGCTGCAAGCCCTGCAAACCGTGGTGCGCGACGCCCATGCCGAAGGCAAGCCGGTGAGCATCTGCGGCGAGATGGCCGGTGACCCGGCGGCAGCGGTGCTGTTGATGGCGATGGGTTTCGATAGTCTGTCGATGAACGCCACCAACCTGCCGAAGGTGAAATGGATGCTGCGTCAGATCAACCTGAGCAAGGCCAAGGATCTGCTGGCGGAACTGATGACCATCGACAACCCGCAGGTGATCCACAGCTCGCTGCAACTGGCGCTGAAGAGCCTTGGGCTGGCGAAGATGGTCAATCCGGCGGCGGTCAAACCGCTCTAGACCGAGTCGCGCCAATCGCGAGCAGGCTCGCTCCCACAAGAAAATGCATTCCAGTGGGAGCGAGCCTGCTCGCGATGGCGTCAGTTCAGGCGCCGCTAAATCAGAATGTCCACTTCCCCCAGATGCCCGCCATACGGCCCAAAACTGCGCTCCACCATCCGCCGCGTCCCGTCCGCCTGCACAATCAACGCCGTACTCGCCCGAGTCCCATAGCTCTGGCTGGCAATAAACACACTCGACAACAATGACTCGGTCGCCAATCCCACACCGGTATCTGGCAGGTCAGCAAACGGCGCCGTTTGCGCATCGCTCAATAAGGTCAGCAACCGCTCAGGCTGCGGATCATCCAGCACCGCACTCAATGCCGCCTTCGCTTTGAGCAGTTTCGGCCACGGCGTATCCAGCCCGGCGTTGGACAGGCCATAAACGCCAGGCTGCAACATCACCGGTTCCGAAGACCGCGCATTGAAATGCCACAGCTCGTTGGCATTGCCCAGTAGCAGGTTGAAGCCGGCATACTCTGGCGAACGGGCGACAACGTCGGACAAATAGTCATCGATCGAAAGGTTTCCGGTCAGAAATCCTGCTACCAGTTCACCCCGGGATCGCCGGGCCGGCGGCTGATGCGGGTCGCGAATGTTGGTCAGCGCGGCAAAGCGTCCGTTGGCACCGAGACCGAGCCAGGTGCCGCCAGCCTCAAGATCGCGACCGGCATGAACATGCGGCGACTCGGGCCACTGCGCCAGCGGGAGGCTGGGCCGGGCGTAGAACTCGTCACGGTTGGCCGCGACGATCAGCGGTTGGGCATGCCCCGGCCGCCAGGCGAAAACAATCAGGCACATAAGGTGGTCCTTGTGTGTTTTTTGCCCACTCTACGCAGACATCGTCCGTGCATCCATCGCCAGTGGAGCCGAAGGGTATCCATCCGTTACCATGCCGCTCCGGTTTTGGGGACGCGCCTTGGGAGGCAGTCATGGAATTTCTGCTCTATCTGGCGCTGGGCGCCTGTGCGGGCGTACTGGCCGGGCTGTTCGGGGTGGGCGGCGGAATCATCATCGTCCCGGTGCTGGTGTTCAGTTTCACCTTGCAGGGCTTCGACCCGTCGATCCTGACCCATCTGGCGGTCGGCACTTCGCTGGCGACGATCATCTTCACCTCGGTCAACGCCGTGCGTGAACATCATCGACGCGGCGCCGTGCGCTGGCCGATCTTCAAGTGGATGACCGTCGGCATCCTGCTCGGCGCCGGTTTCGGCGCGCTGACCGCCGAAGCGATCTCCGGGCCCAACCTGCAAAAGATCATCGGTGTGTTCGCCCTGGTGATCGCGGCACAGCTGGCGCTGGACGTCAAACCCAAGGCCAGCCGAACGGTGCCGGGCAAACTCGGTCTGACCGTGGCCGGCAGTGTGATCGGCTGGGCCTCGGCGATTTTCGGGATTGGCGGCGGCTCGCTGACCGTGCCGTTCCTGACCTGGCGCAGCGTGCCGATGCAGCAGGCGGTGGCGACTTCGTCGGCCTGTGGTCTGCCGATTGCTGTGGCCAGTGCAATAAGTTTCATGATTCTGGGCTGGCATGATCCGTTGCTGCCGGCCCATAGTCTCGGTTTTGTGTATCTGCCGGCGCTGCTCGGCATTGCCCTGACCAGCATGGTGTTCGCCCGTCTCGGCGCGCGGCTGGCGCACAGGTTGTCGCCGAAGTTGCTGAAACGGCTGTTCGCGGCTTTGCTGTTTTGCGTGGGTCTGAGCTTTCTGTTCTGAGCCGTCTGTTTTGGCAGGTCGCAATCCTGGCTTAATCCTGAGGTGACAGCGTCGCCCGGGAATTTTTGAAGATTTGAATGCTAACGAGGAGTCGCAATGCTGCCTTACCCGCAGATCGATCCGGTGGCTTTGGCCATCGGTCCGCTGAAAATCCACTGGTACGGCCTGATGTACCTGGTCGGCATCGGCGGCGCGTGGCTGCTGGCATCGCGCCGGCTCAACCGTTTCGACCCGACCTGGACCAAGGAAAAGCTGTCCGACCTGGTGTTCTGGCTGTCGATGGGGGTGATTGTCGGCGGGCGTCTGGGCTATGTACTGTTCTACGACCTGAGCGCCTACATCGCCAACCCGACGCTGATTTTCGAAGTGTGGAAGGGCGGCATGTCGTTCCACGGCGGTTTCATCGGCGTGATGCTGGCCGCGTTGTGGTTCGGCAAGCGTAACGGCAAGTCGTTCTTCCAACTGATGGACTTCGTGGCGCCGATGGTGCCGATCGGTCTGGGCGCCGGACGCATCGGCAACTTCATCAACGCCGAGCTGTGGGGCAAGGCCACCGACGTGCCGTGGGCCATGGTGTTCCCACCGTTCAGCGACCCGGCGCAACTGCCGCGCCATCCGTCGCAGCTGTATCAGTTCGCGCTGGAAGGCGTGGCGCTGTTCCTGATCCTCTGGCTGTTCTCGCGCAAACCGCGGCCGACCATGGCGGTCTCGGGCATGTTCGCCCTGTTCTATGGCATCTTCCGTTTCATCGTCGAATTCGTCCGCGTGCCGGACGCGCAACTGGGCTACCTGGCCTGGAACTGGCTGACCATGGGGCAGGTACTCTGCGTACCGATGATCATCGGCGGGCTGTTCCTGATCTGGCTGGCCTACCACCGCGCCCCGGCGGCGCCGGTTGCACCGACAGCTTAAATATTCGAACCCCGGCGATGTCTGCCGGGGCTCAAGGACACAGGTAACTCATGAAGCAATATCTCGATCTGGTGTCGCACGTCATTAACAACGGCACCAAACAGGCCAACCGTACTGGCGTGAACACCATCAGCTTTCCGGGCGCGATGCTGCGCTTCGATCTGCAGGAAGGTTTCCCGGCGATCACCACCCGCAAGATGGCCTTCAAATCGGCCATCGGCGAGATGTGCGGCTTTCTGCGTGGCGTGAACAACGCCGCCGAATTCCGTGCGCTGGGCTGCAAGGTCTGGGATCAGAACGCCAACGAAAACGCCCAGTGGCTGGCCAACCCGTTCCGCCAGGGCGAAGACGACCTCGGCGAAATCTACGGCGTGCAATGGCGCAAATGGCCGGCGTACAAGCAGATCCCGCTGAGCAACACCGCGGCCATCGAACAAACCTTGAGCAACGGCTACAAGCAGATTGCCCAGGGCGAAGAAGACGGCCAGGCCTACGTGGTCTTGTACAAAGCCATCGATCAGGTGCGCCAGTGCGTCGACACGATCATCAAGGACCCGGGCAGCCGCCGCATCCTGTTCCACGGCTGGAACTGCGCCCAGCTCGATGAAATGGCCCTGCCGCCGTGCCATCTGCTGTACCAGTTCCACCCGAATGTCGAGACCAAGGAAATTTCCCTGACCCTCTACATCCGCTCCAACGACCTGGGCCTGGGCACGCCGTTCAACCTCACCGAAGGCGCCGCGCTGCTGAGCCTGATCGGTCGCCTGACCGGCTACACGCCGCGCTGGTTCACCTATTTCATCGGTGACGCCCACGTCTACGAAAACCACCTCGATATGCTCAACGAACAGCTCAAGCGCGAGCCGTTCGCCATGCCGAAGCTGAAGATTTCGGATCGCGTGCCGGAGTTCGCCAAGACGGGTGTTTATCAGCCGGAGTGGCTGGAGCTGGTAGAGCCGAGCGACTTCTCGCTGGAAGGCTACGAGCACCATGCGCCGATGACCGCGCCGATGGCGGTCTGACAGGCAATGTAAAAAACTGTGGGAGCGAGCTTGCTCGCGAAAGCGTCGGGTCAGTCGATATTTTTACCAACTGACACTCCGCCTTCGCGAGCAAGCTCGCTCCCACAGTGTTATGTGGTGTGCTCAGTGACCGTGACTGCGGCCCACATGCGAATGCTCAACCTCCGCCGCCACAACCCCGCCACTCACCTCCAACCGCTGCAAAATCCCGCACTGATCCGCCTCCGGCCCTTCGCCACAGCGCTGGCGCAGGTCGAGCAGTTGCGTCTGCAAGGCGAGTAACCCGTCGATCCGCGCCTTGACGTGCTGGATGTGCTCGTCGATCAGCGCATTCACGCTTTCGCACTGATCCTGCGGGCTGTCGCGCAAGGCGAGCAGGCTGCGGATTTCTTCGAGGGTCATGTCGAGGGTGCGGCAGTTGCGGATGAAGGTCAGGCGCTCGGCGTGGGCCTGGGTGTAGACGCGGTAGTTGCCGTCGCTGCGGGCCGGTTCCGGCAGCAGGTTTTCACGCTCGTAGTAGCGGATGGTTTCCACGGCGCAATCGGTCTGTTTCGCCAGTTCTCCGATCTTCATGACGGCAATCTCCAAAAGGGTGCTTGACCCTATAGTGGCTACAGGGTCTTTACTTGGCAACAGGCACCTTCATGGACGCGACCAATGAGCGATTCCCTGCACATCCACAAGCCCGGCGACGGGCACGATCACAGTCACAAACTGCAGCCTGTGCATAAACATGCCCACGGCGGCGATTCCTGCTGCGGGTCGAAAACCGTTACGGCCGCGCCGGTTCATTCGAGTGAAGACTCTTGCTGCTCGTCGAAAGCTGCCGCGCCGTCGCTGATTCAACTGAGCGAGGCGAAAAGCGCCGACGCCCGGCTGAACAGCTTCCGCATCGAGGCGATGGACTGCCCGACCGAACAGACGCTGATCCAGAACAAGCTCGGCAAACTGGCCGGGATCCAGCAGCTCGAATTCAACCTGATCAACCGCGTGCTCGGCGTGACTCACAATTTGCCGGACACCGCGCCGATCATCGACGCGATCAAATCCCTCGGCATGCAGGCCGAGCCGCTGGAGGCGGGCGTTGAAGCGCCGGTCGCAGCTCCGGTGAAAAAACACTGGTGGCCGCTGGCGCTGTCCGGCATTGGTGCGCTGGCCGCTGAAGTGATCCACTTCACCAGCGCCGCCCCGACCTGGGTGGTGGCGATCATCGCGCTGATTTCGATCCTCAGCGGCGGCCTGACCACCTACAAGAAGGGCTGGATCGCCCTGAAGAACCGCAATCTCAACATCAATGCGCTGATGAGCATCGCCGTGACCGGTGCGGTGTTGATCGGCCAGTGGCCGGAAGCGGCGATGGTGATGTTCCTGTTCACCGTGGCCGAACTGATTGAAGCGCGCTCGCTGGACCGCGCGCGCAACGCCATCAGCGGCCTGATGCAGATGACGCCGGAGCAGGCGACTGTGTTGCAGGCTGACGGCAACTGGGTCGAACTGGATGTGAAAAGCATCGATCTCGGCGCCCGCGTGCGGGTAAAACCCGGTGAGCGCATCGCGCTGGACGGTGAAGTCGTCAGCGGCAGCTCGACCATCGATCAGGCACCGATCACTGGCGAAAGCCTGCCGGTGGAAAAAACCGTCGGCGACAAAGTCTTCGCCGGCACCATCAATCAGGCCGGTTCGCTGGAATATGCGGTGACCGCTGCGGCGAACAATTCCACCTTGGCGCGCATCATCCACGCCGTGGAGCAGGCACAAGGCGCGCGGGCGCCGACTCAGCGCTTCGTCGATCATTTTTCGAAAATATACACCCCGGTGGTCTTCGTCCTGGCGCTGGCCGTGGCGATCATCCCGCCGCTGTTCATGGGCGCCGCGTGGTTCGACTGGATCTATCGCGCGCTGGTGCTGCTGGTGGTCGCTTGCCCGTGTGCGCTGGTGATTTCCACCCCGGTGACCATCGTCAGCGGCCTCGCGGCGGCGGCGCGCAAAGGCATTCTGGTCAAGGGCGGCGTGTACCTGGAGGGCGGTTTCAAGCTCGACTATCTGGCCCTCGACAAGACCGGCACCATCACCCACGGCAAACCAGTGCAGACCGATTACCTATCCCTCGACCCGACCGCCGACGCCATGGCCCCGGCGATTGCCGCCGCGCTGGCCGGACGTTCCGATCACCCGGTGTCGCTGGCCATCGCCAACGCGGCTGTGGATAAAGGTTTCGCGTCGCTAGTTGTGGATAACTTCGAAGCGCTGGCCGGCCGTGGGGTAAAAGGCGAGGTCAACGGTCAGGTCTACCACTTGGGCAACCATCGTCTGGTTGAAGAACTGGGTCTGTGCTCGCCGCAACTGGAAGAAAAGCTGTTCGCGCTGGAAAAACAGGGCAAGTCCGTGGTGTTGCTGCTCGACCGTTCCGGCCCGCTGGCGCTGTTCGCCGTAGCCGACACCGTCAAGGAAACCAGCCGCGAAGCGATCCGCCAACTGCACGAACTGGGCGTGAAAACCCTGATGCTCACCGGCGACAACGTCCACACCGCGCAGGCGATTGCGGCGCAGGTCGGGATCGATCAGGCCAAGGGCGATTTGCTGCCGACCGACAAATTGCAAGCCATCGAAGACCTGTACGCACAGGGGCGTCGGGTCGGCATGGTCGGTGACGGCATCAACGACGCGCCGGCGCTGGCTCGGGCGGAGATTGGTTTTGCGATGGCCGCAGCCGGTACCGATACAGCGATCGAAACCGCCGATGTCGCCCTGATGGACGACGATCTGCGCAAGATACCGGCCTTCATCAGCCTGTCGCGTCATACCGCCGCTATCCTGAAACAGAACATCGCGCTGGCGCTGGTGATCAAAGCGATCTTTCTTGGGGTAACCTTCGCCGGGCTCGCCACCATGTGGATGGCGGTGTTTGCCGACATGGGCGTGAGCCTGCTGGTGGTGTTCAACGGTTTGCGCCTGTTGCGCAAATAGAGACGAGGGACGGTTGTGCTGAGTGCCGAGCTGAAAGCGTTTTACATGGTGGCCCGCCTGGGCAGCATCACGCTGGCGGCGAAAAAGCTCGGCCTCAGCCAACCGACCGTGACCACCCAGATCCGCAATCTGGAAAGCCAGTATTCGGTGGAGCTGTTCTACCGTGGCGGCCGGCGCCTGAGCGTCAGCGATGAAGGCGCGCGGCTATTGCCGATGGTCAAGGCGTTGTTGCAGCAGGAAGCCGACATCGAGTTCTTCCTGCGCAACAGCGGCCAGGTACAGGGCACGCTGCGCATCGCCGCCACCGCGCCGTATTACATCCTCGATCTGGTGAAGACATTTCGCGAGCGCCTGCCGCAGGTAGAAGTGTCGGTGGAAATCGGCAACTCGCAACAGGTGCTCGAAGCGCTGGAGGATTACCGGGTGGATGTCGCGGCCTCGTCGCAATTGCTCGACGATGCCCGGCTGATCCGTCGGGTGTTGGGGAGCGATCCGCTGGTGCTGGCGGTGCATCGCAATCATCCGCTGGCGGCGCACGACCATGTGACGCTGAGTGCGCTGGCCGGGCATACCTTGCTGATGCGTGAATCCGGCTCGACCACCCGGCGGCTCACCGAAGAATTGCTGGCCAGCGCGGGCGTCAGTTTCGGCCCGTTACTGGAAATCGGTAGCCGCGAGTCGATCCGCGAGGCGGTGCTGCGCAACATCGGCATCAGCATCATCGCCCGCCAGGAAGTGCCGCACGATCCGCAGTTGCGGGTGCTGACCCTGGAAAATGCGCCGCAGATTCCCGAATACCTCTACTGCCTCAAGGAACGCAAGAACGCCCGGTTGCCAGCAGCGTTTCTCGGACTGGCGCAGGAAATGTCCCCGGCCTGAGATTTTTCAGTGCCTTTGCTGGCCTCTTCGCGAGCAGGCAGCACAGGACTTGAAACCTGAACCAAAATCCCTGAATACCACTATCGGCGGTTTTTGCCTCACTGCCATATGACCGACGCATTACAACTCTAGGATTCGTCTCATCTGCTCGAT
Source organism: Pseudomonas sp. B20(2017) (assembly GCF_002113125.1). Classification (GTDB taxonomy): domain Bacteria; phylum Pseudomonadota; class Gammaproteobacteria; order Pseudomonadales; family Pseudomonadaceae; genus Aquipseudomonas. Next base: position 20,207 of record NZ_NEJP01000019.1, read on the forward strand.
GAGGCCTGTCCATGAACCCTGCAATCGCAACTGCCCTGACCAACCCCGGCGCACCGATGAAAGTGCGCGGCGTGCAGAAGCGCTTCGGCGCCTTCACGGCGCTGGATAACGTTTCCCTCGATGTCGCTGCCGGTGAGCTGGTGTGCCTGCTCGGCCCGTCGGGCTGTGGCAAGACCACGTTGCTGCGTTGCATCGCCGGTCTGGAAAAGCAGGACAGCGGCGAGTTGTACCTCGGTGAGCGCGACGTTTCCCACCTCGCGCCCCAGGCTCGGGATTACGGAATTCTGTTCCAGTCCTACGCGCTGTTTCCCAATCTGACCGTCGAAGCAAACATTGCTTACGGCCTCGCCGGCAGCGGTCGCGATGAAGTACGCCGTCGCGTCGGTCAGATGCTGGAACTGGTCGGCCTCACCGGCAGTGAGAAAAAGTACCCGGGCCAGTTGTCCGGCGGCCAGCAGCAACGTGTGGCACTGGCCCGCGCCCTGGCCCCCGCACCGTCGCTGCTGTTGCTCGACGAACCGATGTCGGCCCTCGACGCCCGGGTCCGCGAGCATCTGTGCACCGAGCTGCGCCAACTGCAACGCAACCTCGGCATCACCACCCTGATGGTCACCCACAATCAGGACGAAGCCATGCTGATGGCCGACCGCATCGCCGTGATGAACAACGGCAAGGTCGAGCAGTACGCCACCCCGCAGGAAATCTACAACCGCCCGGCCACACCGTTCGTGGCCGAGTTTGTCGGCCAGGGCAACTGGTTGCCATTCCAGCGCAGCAGCGACAGCCACGCCAAGGTCGGCGGGATGAACCTGCGCCTGGCCGACGGCAGTGTTCATAGCCCGTCGGGTCGACTGTTCTGCCGTCCGGAAGCGATCAACGTCAATCCGCTGGTGCACGAAGAAAACCTGTTCCCGGCCAAGGTCCGCGAGATCACTTTCCTCGGCAACCGCTGCCGCATGAGCTTCGAACTTGATCAATTGCCCGGCCATGCCTTACTCGCCGAACTGGCGCCGGAAGCCATGCCGCGCCTCGACGCCCAGCAGATCATGGTCGCCTTGCCGCCACGCAGCCTGCAGGTGTTTGCCTGATGAACAGCAACCTCGCACTGCCGCTACCGCAAAAGCAGGCGCGGCAGGTGTCCGGGGCCGAGGTCGGCGACCGGATCTTCGTCCTTGGCGGCAAACTCCTGCTGCTGGGGCTGCTCGGTGTGGCGGTGCTGTTGCCATTGCTGGCGATCTTCTGGCGCGGCTTCAGCAGCGAAGCCGGGCAGGGCGGTGGCTGGCTCGCCGCCAAGGAGCTGGTGACCAGCGACAATTTCCACTGGCTGCTCGGCAACAGCCTGAAAGTTTCCCTCAGCGTCGCGGCCATCGTCGTACCGCTGGCCTACCTGTTTGCCTACGCCTTGCAGCGCACGTTGATTCCGGCAAAAGGCATCTGGCGCGGGATTTCGCTGCTGCCACTGATGGCGCCATCGATGCTGCCGGGGATTGCGCTGGTCTATCTGTTCGGCAATCAGGGCATGTTGCGCGGGCTGCTGTCGGACAACATCTACGGCTTCTGGGGGATTGTTCTGGGTGAGGTGATCTACACCTTCCCACACGCCTTGATGATTTTGCTGTCAGCCCTGTCGCTGGCGGATGCGCGACTGTTCGACGCCGCGTCGAGCATGGGCGCCAGTCCCGCGAAAGCCTTTCGCAGCATCACCTGGCCGGCGACCCGTCAGGCCGTGTTCGCCGCGTTCTGTCTGGTGTTCACCCTGACCATCACCGATTTCGGTGTGCCGGTGGTGGTCGGTGGCGACTATCAGGTGCTGGCGCTGGAAGCCTACAAAGCGGTGGTCGGCCAGCAGCAGTTCGGTCGCGGCGCGTTGATCGGCATGGTTCTGCTGCTGCCGGCGCTGTTCAGCTTCGGCGTCGATGCCTGGCTGCGTCGCCGTCACGGCGACTCCATGAGTGGCCGCGCCCAGGTGTTCAAACCGGCGCTGTCGAAGAAGCGCGATGCTTTTTATCTCAGCGTTGTGCTGCTGATCAGCGCCGCGTTGCTGCTGGTGTTCGGCATGGCGGTGTTCTCGTCGCTGGTGAAGTTCTGGCCGTACAACCTGTCGCTGTCGCTCAACCACTACCAGTTCAACGAGACCGCCGGCGGTGGCTGGCTGGCCTACGGCAACAGTTTGAAGATGGCGCTGGGCACGGCGTTGATCGGTAGCGTGCTGATCTTCACCGGCGCCTACCTGATGGAAAAAACCCGCAGCCAGCGCGGGCTGAATCTGACGCTGCGCATGCTCAGTTTCGTACCGATGGCGGTACCGGGGCTGGTGCTGGGTCTGGGTTACGTCTTCTTCTTCAACCTGACTGGCAACCCGCTGCACGTGCTGTACGGGACCATGACCCTGCTGATCGTCTGCACCATTGCTCACTATCTGACCACTGCGCAGATGACCGCCACCACCGCGTTGCGCCAGCTCGACGCCGAGTTCGAAGCCGCCGCGCTGTCGCTCAAGGCGCCGCTGTACCGGCATTACCTGCGGGTCACCGTGCCGATCTGCCTGCCGGCGCTGCTGGACATCGTGCGCTACCTGTTCGTCTCGGCCATGACCACCGTGTCCGCCGCGATCTTCCTCTACAGCCCCGACACCATCCTCGCGGCGGTGGCGGTGCTGAACATGGACGACGCCGGCAACGTCGGCGGCGCGGCGGCGATGTCGACCCTGATTCTGTTCACCTCGGCGGGCGTGTCCTTGCTGCTGGCGTGGGCTTCGCGCGGTTTGCTGCGCCGTTCCCAGGCCTGGCGGCAAACGGCGCCCGGCCACTGATCCACGACTTGTCCCTAAAGCCTCAACTCACCTACAGGAAAACGATCATGTTCAAGCCTATGGCCCTGGCCGCTGCTGTGCTCGCTACTTTCAGCCTGAATGCCTTCGCGGCAAAAACCGAGTTGACGGTGTACACCGCCCTCGAAGCCGAACAGTTGAAGTCCTACAAAGAAGCCTTCGAAAAGGCCAACCCGGACGTCGAGATCAAGTGGGTGCGCGATTCCACCGGGATCATCACCGCCAAACTGCTGGCCGAAAAGGATCGCCCGCAGGCTGACGCGGTCTGGGGCCTGGCGGCGTCGAGCCTGGCGATCCTCGATCAGCAAGGCATGCTGCAAAGCTATGCGCCGAAGGATCTGGGCAAGATCGGCGCGAACTACCGCGACGCCGCCAACCCGCCAGCCTGGGTCGGCATGGACGTCTGGGCCGCGACCATTTGCTTCAACACCGTCGAGGCCGAGAAACAGGGCCTGACCAAACCGGTGAGCTGGCAGGACCTGACCAAGCCTGAGTACAAAGGCAAGATCGTGATGCCGAACCCGGCCTCGTCCGGCACCGGTTTCCTGGACGTCAGCGCCTGGCTGCAAACCTTCGGCGAGAAACAGGGCTGGGCCTACATGGACGGTCTGCACCAGAACATCGGCCAGTACGTTCACTCCGGTTCCAAGCCTTGCAAACTGGCGGCCGCTGGTGAGTTCCCGATCGGGATTTCCTTCGAATACCCGGCCGTTCAGCTGAAGCGTCAGGGCGCGCCGCTGGACATCATCCTGCCGAAAGAGGGCCTTGGCTGGGAGATCGAGGCGACTGCCGTGATCAAAGGCACGCCGCATGAAGAGGCCGCGAAGAAACTGGCCGACTTCTCCGCCAGCGCCCCGGCGATGGATCTGTACAAGGAAAACTTCGCCGTCCTCGCACAGCCGGGCATCGCCAAACCGCAGACCGAACTGCCGGCCGACTACGAACAGCGCCTGATCAAGAACGACTTCGCCTGGGCCTCGAAGAACCGCGACGAGATCCTGACCGAATGGCGCAATCGCTATGACGGCAAGTCCGAGAAAGTCGCTGCCAAGTAAGATCTTCATCGACTGACAGGGCCTCTTCGCGAGCAAGCTCGCTCCCACACTGGATCGCATTCACAACGCAAATCCCTGTGGGAGCGGGCTTGCTCGCGAAAGCGGTCTCTCATTCAGAGCACCTCTAAATGACACAACACAAAGACTTGCTGATCGTCGGCGCCGGCATCCTGGGCCTGTCCCACGCTTACGCCGCCGCCCGGCGCGGTCTCAAGGTCACGGTTTTCGAGCGCACCGCCATGCCTCTCGGCGCCTCGGTACGCAACTTCGGCCAAGCCTTGGTCACCGGCCAGCCACCGGGCCCGATGCTGGAGCTGGCCAAGGCCAGCCGCGAAATCTGGGGCCAGTGGGCGCAGCTCGCCGGCCTGCAACTCAAGCGCAACGGCTCGTACCTGTTCGCCCGCACCGAGGCTGAAGAGCACTTGCTCGAAGCCTTCTGCGCCGGGCGCGCCGTCGAGCATGACTACCGCGTCGAACTGCTGCGTGGTGCCGCGTTGCGCGATCTGTATGGCGGCCAGTTCAGCCATCACCGCGCCGCGCTGCACGGGATGGACGATCAACAACTGTATTCCCGGGAAGCAATTCCGGCGCTGATCCAATACCTGCGCCGCGAACTCAACGTCGGGTTTCACTTCTCGACGCTGGTGCGCGACGTCGAACCGGGGCGCCTGCACAGCACGGCCGGCACCTTCACCGCCGAGCAGATCATTGTCTGTTCCGGCCACGATTATCAGACCCTGCTGGCCGAGCCGATTGCCGCCCTCGACCCGCAAATCTGCCGCCTGCAAATGCTTCGCGTCCGGCCGCAGACCGACCTGAACTTGCAACATGCCTTGCTCACCGGTCTCAGTTGCGTGCACTACGGCGCCTTCGCTGACTTGCCGGAGGCGGCAGCGGTGCAGGCGCAAATCCTGCTCGAACAACCGCATTTGCAGGAAAACGGCATTCACCTGCTGATCAGCCCGACGCCTTATGGCGAACTGATCATCGGCGACTCGCACCATTACGGCAGCGATCCGTCGCCGTTCAACGCCGAACAGGTCGACGACTGGATGCTCGAACTGGCCGAACAGACCCTCGGCTGCAAAGTGCAGGTGATCGAGCGCTGGCAGGGTGTCTATGGTTCCCGGGGGCCGGGGCCGTTTTCGTTCCTGCGTCCGGCGCCGGGGCTGAATGTGGCGCTGATGCACAGCGGCGTCGGCATGAGCGTCGGCCCCGCCATGGCCGAGCGCAATGTTGCACAGCTTTTTGGAGAGCTTTGATGTTGAGTCACGAGCAAGTCATCGACCGGGTGTTCGGCCTCTACGAGCGCTTCGGCGCCAGCGACTACATCGGCGAACCGGTGTCGCAGATCGAGCACATGTCCCAGGCGGCGCAACTTGCCATCGCCGAAGGCTTCGACGACGAAGTGGTGCTCGCTGCGTTCTTCCACGACATCGGCCATTTATGTACCGAAGGCGCGGAAAACATGGGCGGTTACGGCGTGGTCAGCCACGAACACCTCGGCGCGGACTATTTGCGTGAGGCCGGCTTTAGCGAGCGCATGGCGCGGTTGGTGGAATATCACGTCCAGGCCAAGCGCTATCTGACGCTAAGGGAGGCGGGCTATTACGACGGGTTGAGCGAAGCCAGCCGCCGCACCCTGGAGTATCAGGGCGGAGTGATGAGCGAGGCTGAAGCCGATGCGTTCGAGCAGGATCCGTTGTGCGCCGTCAGTCTGCGGATGCGTCAGTGGGATGAGCTGGCGAAGGAGATGGCTGTGCCGGTGATGGATCTTGCGCTGTTGAAGCAAAAGGCTTTTACCGTGCTGTCCCGCAAAGCGCGCTGAACCTTCTTACGCCAAACCGGGAAACGGTGCATGGCGCGTGTTGCCCCTTCGGCCCAGACTGGTTTTTTGCCGAAGGAGCGCACGGATGCGTTTTTTGAAAGTGATTGGCCGGGATCGATCCGGCAACGGCGCGGGGGACGATGTCCAGCTGCGCTTTCATGACAGCGAACAGGATTGGCGCGAAGCCTCGGCTCGCGAAGTGGCGCAATTGCGCAGCTTCACCAGCACCTACCTGAAATGCGCCTGGTTCAATGCGGCCGACGAGGACACGCGACATCTGCGGATCTTCGCTCTGAACCCCGGCAGCGATGGAACGCCGGAGTCAGTGAGGCTGCATTTTCACCAGGGCGAAACCATCGCTTACAAGGCTGCCGTCCACGACCTGGATAATGATGGCCGCTTCGAGGTCGTCCTGAGTTCGGACGTCGACAACGACGGGCGCGACAATCGCACCGACCGCAGCCGGGTGACGGCGCTGGTCAAACAGTTCCTCAAGCTTCGCTGGTTCTAGAGTTCGAGAACCTTGCTCACCAGTTCATCGATCTGTTCCTGACGCTGGGCCTGATTCAGCTTCGGATGCGGATTGAGCGACGACCATTGCGGGTGGGCCCGGGCGATGTTCAGCGCCTCCGGCAGCTTGCCCTCACGCCATGTCTTGTCCTGCGGCGTAGCCACTTGAATGCTGTCCAGCGCCGCATGGCCACGAGCATTCAGCGCTTGCAGCAGTTGCCGCTGACGCAGGGCCAACAGGCGCAACACGTTGTCGTCCACCGTCAGTTCCCGCTGCCCTTTGATCTTGCCCAGCAGGCGGTTGCCATAGCTGCGGGCGGTTTGCAGGGCGCCGCCGGCAATGGCGCCGGCCAGGGCGGCGGCGCCAAGGGTGATGCCGCCCACCAGCAGATCCACCCCGGCACCGGCTGCGGCACCGGCGGCAATCCCGCCGCCGACCCGCACGCCCAGTTGCTTGAGGGTTTCCGGGTTGAACAGGTCGTCGCCCCAACGCCCGTCGAGCAGCGGCAGATCGCTGGCGGCGGCGTCCTGCGGGCGGAAGGCGTAGAGCTTGAGCAGCGCTTCGACGCATTTCTGTTCGCGTTGGCGCACGGCTTTGCGCAGTTCGCTGATGGCCTGTTGTTCCTGCTCGGCGTTGCTCGCCACACTGCGTCGGCAGGCGGCGCAGTCGATCAGCAATTCGGCGATCAGGCGTGCGGCGCTCTGCTCGCGTGCGAGGCGTTGAGCCTGTTGATCGGCGATCAGGCGTTCGAGCTGAGGGCGGGCGTTTTCCAGCAACAGCGCGAGGCTTTCATACAGCCGCCGCTCGCCGTCCTCGGGCGGGGCGACGCTGTCGAAACGCACCAGCGCATGCAGGCCGAGACGTGCCAGTGCTTCACGCCAGTCCGGTTCGCGATGGTTGGCGCTGCTGACGAAATTCAGCACCGGCAGCAACGGTTTGCCGCAACTGGCCAGCACCTCCAGTTCATCGCGGTACTTGGCCAGCACCGGTTCACGGGCGTCGATCACATACAGGCCGGCATCGGAATCGAGCAGTTGCCGCAGCACTTTGGCTTCCTGTTCGAAACGTTGGCGCGCTTCGCTGCCGTCGAGAAACCGCGCTAGCCGTGCCGGACCGTCGAGGCGTTCGCCGGGGCGTTCCAGACGCTCGAGAAAATCCAGCAGGGCGATGGCGTCTTCCAGGCCCGGCGTGTCGTAGAGGTCGAGCAAAGGTTCGCCATCCACCGACAACCGCGCGCCTTCGACATGCCGCGTGGTGCTCGGGCGATGGGAGACTTCGCCGAAGCCGACGTCGCGGGTCAGGGTGCGCAACAGCGAAGTCTTGCCGACGTTGGTGTGGCCGACCACCGCCAGTTTCAGCGGCGCTTTCCAGGCATCAGTCATGTCCGTGCTCCAGCCAGTTCAACGGGGCGCAGTCGGCAAACGGCAGTTCGAGTTGTTGCAGCGCCACATGCCAGTCGCCGAGGCGTTCGGCGTCCAGCGCCTGCCCCGATGGCGCCTGTAATAGCCAGACCCGGGTCGCGGTGGCATTGCGCGCCAGCTCGGCGATCAGCGCCAGGCTGCCGCGATCCGGTGAGCGCCGTGGATCGCAGGCAATCGCGAGGCGTGCCGGCGGAAAACGGCTGAGCTGTTCGAGCAGTTTGTTGCGCGATTCACGGCTGTCGAGGATGCCGGCGTTGCTGACGTTTTTCGGCAGCGTCGGCGGCCATGGGTGTTGGTCGTCGAGTTCGATTGCCACCAGCAACGCGCCATCGCTGGCGTGTTCGCCGACGGTGCTTTCTATGCGGTGCAATTGCGCAGGTTCTGGGTCGGTGATGCCGAGGCGTTCGCTGGTTGGCATCAGGCGTTCGCGCAATTGGGCGTAACCGGGCAGGTTCAGGTCTAGACGCAGTGCGGCTTTGCCGCTGTTCCAGCGCCAGAAGCAGAACAGCGCCAACAGCAGGCGCGGCAGCACGCCGTACACCACCATCACGCCGACCAGCCAGGTCGCCCAGGCCTGACGGGCGCTTTCGATGTTCAGCGCGGTGTCGCCGCTGGCGCGGATCATGTCCACAGTCGGCACGTTGAAACCCAGCAACGCCGGCAATGCGCCGAGGGCCTGGGTCATGTTGATGAACGTGTCGGCGCTGAGAATCGTGGTTTCCCAGACGAAGCCGTAGCGACGGGTCGCCATCAGCGTCAGCAGCAAAACCAGCGCGCTGAACATCGCCAGCAACCACAGTCCATTGACCAGCGTACCGAGCGCCCAACGATTGAGTTTCTGGCGTTGCAGCATCAACAGCAGGGCCGGCGCCAGTTGCGCAGCCTTGGCGTCGCGGGCGAGTTTTTCACTGAGCCACAGCCACAAACGGCCAAGGGTGGCGCCATGTTCGCCAGCGAAGATCAGCCCAAGCGCCCAGCTCAACAGCAGAATCAGATTCAGCCCGAGCAGACTGCCCAGGGCCCAGAACACATTGACCGGCGTCTGGCCCAGTGCGGCGAAGGCCAGACCCGCGCCGCTCAATACGGCGAAGATCGCCAGCAACACCAGCGCCAGGCGTGCGCCTTGCAGCCAGTGCCTGAGCGCAGAGGTCAGCCCATCGCGCTCGGCCAGCCACAGGGCGCGGCGTTGAATGCGTCCCGGCAGGTCGCCGCCGGCCGCGCGGGCCAGGCGATTGGCTTCCAGATCGTCCAGCGGGCCTGCGTGTTCTTCGCGCAGGCGCACGGTTTCGGTGAGCCATAGGTTTTGCAGTGGAGTCAGTTCAGTCACGCGGCATCCCGTTGCTTGATTGAGCCGTGAGCATAACCGCTGTGGCGCTGGTCGGGGCAAGTTGCGGGATGCGGAACCTCTGGTATCCTCACCCGAATGAACAATACTCTTCCGTTATGTCTGATCGCTGCTCTTGGTGAAAACCGAGTCATCGGCGTAAACAACAGCATGCCCTGGCATTTGCCTGGGGATTTCAGGTACTTCAAAGAAAAAACCCTTGGCAAACCAATCATTATGGGGCGCAAGACTTGGGACTCTTTGGGACGTCCACTTCCGGGTCGTTTGAACATTGTCGTAAGTCGGCAATCGGATCTGCAGCTCGATGGGGCGGAGGTTTTCACCTCGCTTGAAGCTGCTGTGGCTCGTGCAGAAGAGTGGGCGTTGGAGCAAGGTGCAGGTGAGTTGATGCTGATTGGCGGTGCGCAGTTATACGCGCAGGCACTACCGCACGCGGATCGCCTGTACTTGACTCGGGTAAATTTAAGCCCTGAAGGGGATGCGTGGTTCCCAGAGTTCACCCCGTACGACTGGGAGCAGACTTCGTTCGAATCAAACGCTGCTGAAGGCGATAAGCCTTCGTACCGTTTCGAAGTTTACACTCGAGCCTAAAAGCATCGCGGGCAAGCCCGCTCCCACAGTCTCTAAGGTGAGACACACATTGTGTTAACACCAATGATCCCTGTGGGAGCGGGCTTGCCCGCGAAGAGGCCCGCTTAGGCGCTAAAGAGTTTACGCCTGAGCAAGCTCCGCATGCTCATCGGCATCCAGCAGTGCCTTGTCGGTCTGCTGCATCACCTGGCTGGTAATCGCACCCGCGGTGATTGAGCCGCTCACGTTCAGGGCCGTACGACCCATGTCGATCAGCGGCTCGACTGAAATCAGCAACGCCACCAGCGAAACCGGCAAGCCCATGGCCGGGAGCACGATCAGCGCGGCGAAGGTCGCACCGCCACCCACGCCCGCCACACCGGCCGAACTCAAGGTAACGATCGCCACCAGGGTCGCAATCCACAGCGGATCCAGCGGGTTGATGCCGACGGTTGGCGCAACCATCACCGCCAGCATCGCCGGGTACAGACCGGCGCAACCGTTCTGGCCGATGGTCGCACCGAACGAAGCGGCGAAGCTTGCCACCGATTGCGGAATGCCCAGACGACGGGTCTGCGCTTCGATGCTCAGCGGAATGCTCGCCGCGCTGGAGCGGCTGGTGAACGCGAAGGTCAGCACCGGCCAGATCTTGCGGAAGAAGCGCAGCGGGTTGATCCCGGCGGCCGACACCAGCAGACCATGCACCACGAACATCAGGCCCAGGCCGAGGTACGACACCACCACGAAACTGCCGAGCTTGATGATGTCTTGCAGGTTGGAACCGGCGACCACTTTGGTCATCAGCGCCAGCACGCCGTACGGGGTCAGCTTCATCACCAGACGCACCAGACGCATCACCCAGGCTTGCAAGGTGTCGATGGCGTTGATCACTTTTTGACCTTTCTCGACGTCATCCTTGAGCAGTTGCAGCGCGGCAACCCCCAGGAACGCGGCGAAGATCACCACGCTGATGATCGAGGTCGGCTTGGCCCGCGCCAGGTCGGCGAACGGGTTTTGCGGGATGAACGACAGCAGCAGTTGCGGCACATTCAGGTCGGCGACCTTGCCGGCGTAGTCGGTCTGAATGGTTTGCAGACGGGCCATTTCCTGCGTGCCGGCGACCAGACCTTCGGCGGTCAGACCGAACAGGTTGGTCAGGCCGATGCCGATCAGCGCCGCAATCGCGGTGGTGAACAGCAGCGTGCCGATGGTCAGGAAGCTGATCTTGCCCAGCGACGATGCGTTGTGCAGACGGGCCACGGCGCTGAGGATTGAGGCGAACACCAGCGGGATCACGATCATTTGCAGCAGTTGCACGTATCCGTTGCCGACCAGATCGAACCAGCCGATCGAGGCTTTCAGCACCGGGTTGCCGGCACCGTAAATCGTGTGCAGCGCGACGCCGAATGCCACGCCCAGCACCAGCGCGAGCAGGACTTTTTTCGCCAGGCTCCACGAGGTGTGACGGGTTTGCGCCAGGCCAAAGAGCAGGGCGAGGAACACCAGCAAGTTGAGAATCAGGGGCAGATTCATGAGGACTCCAGAAAAGACTGTGCCAACAACCTTCCGGGGCTGTTGCGAACCGGCAAGCCTAACAGTTTGATTTCCAATGAATTAATACCGAAATCAAAGGTCGTCCGTCGTTTTTGGAATAAGCGGGTGTCGCTCTTGGAGATGCAACTGGCGCGAAACGGACGCGGACGGTCGCTGACAGGCGGGGACTGTCACATTTATTTGTTAGCGTCGATTTCTTTGACCCAGGGAGAAGCGCCAATGAAGTTTGCACCGAAATTTCTGGCTGTCGCACTGACTGTGGGGATGGGCCTGGCCACTCAGGCATTCGCCACCGACCTGAAACACTGGCCGGCGGATCAGGCCAAGGCGCTGGACGCGATGATCGCCGCCAACGCCAACAAGGGTAACTACGCGGTGTTCGACATGGACAACACCAGTTACCGCTACGACCTCGAAGAGTCGTTGCTGCCGTTCATGGAAAACAAGGGCCTGATCACCCGCGACAAGCTCGACCCCTCCCTGAAACTGATGCCGTTCAAGGACACCGCCGACCACAAGGAAAGCCTGTTCAGCTACTACTACCGCCTCTGCGAAGTCGACGACATGGTCTGCTATCCATGGGTCGCGCAGGTGTTTTCCGGCTTCACCCTCAAGGAACTCAAGGGCTACGTCGATGAGCTGATGGCCTCGGGCAAACCGGTGCCGGCGACCTATTACGAAGGTGACGTGGTCAAGAACCTGGATGTGAATCCGCCGAAGATCTTCACCGGCCAGAAAGAGCTGTACAACAAACTGATGGAGAACGGCATCGAGGTCTACGTGATGACTGCCGCCTCCGAGGAACTGGTGCGCATGGTCGCGGCCGATCCGAAGTACGGCTACAACGTCAAACCGCAGAACGTGATCGGCGTGACCACGTTGCTGAAGAACCGCGAAACCGGCGAGCTGACCACCGCGCGCAAACAGATCACCGCCGGCAAATATGACGAGAAGGCTAACCTCGGCCTAGAACTGACCCCGTACCTGTGGACCCCGGCGACCTGGATGGCCGGCAAGCACGCGGCGATCCTGACCTACATCGACGAATGGAAAAAACCGGTACTGGTGGGTGGCGACACGCCGACCAGCGACGGCTACATGCTGTTCCACGATGTGGACGTGGCCAAGGGTGGCATTCACTTGTGGGTCAACCGCAAGGACAAGTACATGACCCAGATCCAGGGCATGATGGCCAAGCATGCAGCCGCCCAGGCGAAAGAAGGTTTGCCGGTGACGGCGGACAAGAACTGGGTGATCGTCAAACCTGAAGAAATCCAGTAATTGCTACGGTGATCGTGATCGTTCCCACGCTCTGCGTGGGAATGCAGCCCGTGACGCTCCGCGTCACTGGACGCAGAGCGTCCCTTGAGGCATTCCCACGCGGGAGCGTGGGAACGATCGGCCAGGAAGCCTCAAGGCAAAAAAATGCCCCGCACTTGGCGGGGCATTTTTGTTTCTGCGATTTGACGCTTACAGCCCGTCGAGCATCGCCTTGTTACGCACAGCACCTTTGTCGGCGCTGGTCGCCAGCAGGGCGTAGGCCTTGAGGGCAGTGGTTACTTTGCGTGGACGCTTCTCGACCGGTTTCCAGCCTTTCTTGTCCTGCTCGACCCGGCGTGCCGCAAGCTCTTCGTCGCTGATCAACAGGTTGATCGAGCGGTTCGGAATGTCGATCAGCACCTTGTCGCCGTCCTGCACCAGACCGATCGCGCCGCCGGCCGCAGCCTCTGGCGAAGCGTGGCCAATGGACAGACCGGAAGTGCCGCCGGAGAAACGGCCGTCGGTCAGCAGGGCGCAGGCTTTGCCCAGGCCTTTGGATTTCAGGTACGAGGTCGGGTAGAGCATCTCCTGCATGCCTGGGCCGCCTTTCGGGCCTTCGTAGCGAATGATGACGATGTCGCCTTCCTTCACTTCGTCGGCGAGGATGCCGCGCACGGCGCTGTCCTGGCTTTCGAAGATCTTCGCGTTGCCTTCGAACACGTGGATCGACTCGTCGACGCCGGCGGTTTTCACCACGCAGCCGTCCAGGGCGATGTTGCCGTACAGCACGGCCAGGCCGCCTTCTTTCGAATAGGCGTGTTCGAAGCTGCGGATACAGCCGTTTTCACGGTCGTCGTCCAGGGTTTCCCAACGGGTCGACTGGCTGAACGCGGTCTGCGTCGGAATGCCGGCCGGGCCTGCCTTGAAGAAGTGGTGTACGGCTTCATCGTTGGTCTGGGTGATGTCCCACTTGGCGATGGCCTCTTCCATGCTGCGGCTGTGCACGGTCGGCAAGTCGGTGTGCAGCAGGCCGCCACGGGCCAGCGAGCCGAGGATGCTGAAGATGCCGCCGGCGCGGTGCACGTCTTCCATGTGGTACTTCTGGATGTTCGGCGCAACCTTGCACAGTTGCGGCACCTTGCGCGACAGACGATCGATGTCGCGCAGGTCGAAGTCGATCTCGGCTTCCTGGGCAGCGGCCAGCAAGTGCAGGATGGTGTTGGTCGAACCGCCCATGGCGATGTCGAGCATCATCGCGTTCTCGAACGCCTTGAAGTTGGCAATGTTGCGCGGCAGTACCGACTCGTCGTTCTCGCCGTAGTAGCGTTTGCACAGTTCGACGATAGTGCGGCCGGCCTGCAGGAACAGCTGTTCGCGGTCGCTGTGAGTGGCCAGGGTCGAACCGTTGCCCGGCAGCGCGAGGCCCAGGGCTTCGGTCAGGCAGTTCATCGAGTTGGCGGTGAACATGCCGGAGCACGAACCGCAGGTCGGGCAGGCGCTGCGCTCGTACTCGGCAACCTTCTCGTCAGAAGCGCTGGAGTCGGCGGCGATGACCATGGCGTCGACGAGGTCGAGACCGTGGCTGGCCAGTTTGGTCTTGCCGGCTTCCATCGGGCCGCCGGAGACGAAGATCACCGGAATGTTCAGGCGCAGGGCCGCCATCAGCATGCCCGGGGTGATCTTGTCGCAGTTCGAGATGCAGACGATGGCGTCGGCGCAGTGGGCGTTGACCATGTACTCGACGGAGTCGGCAATGATTTCGCGGCTCGGCAGCGAATAGAGCATGCCGTCGTGGCCCATGGCGATGCCGTCGTCCACGGCGATGGTGTTGAATTCTTTTGCAACGCCGCCAGCGCGTTCGATCTCACGGGCAACCAGCTGGCCCAGGTCCTTCAGGTGGACGTGGCCCGGTACGAACTGGGTGAAGGAGTTGGCAATGGCGATGATCGGCTTCTTGAAGTCGTCATCTTTCATCCCGGTGGCGCGCCACAGTGCGCGGGCGCCGGCCATGTTGCGGCCGTGGGTAGATGTTTTCGAGCGGTAATCTGGCATGGAGCACTCCGGGCGGCTAATCAGGTATCAAAAGGGAGTGAGCTTCTATTGACGTCTGGAACACTCAGAAATGGCCGTGTGTCCTGATGTTGCCGATGACGTTGCGGGATCGCCGCTGGTCTCAGCCTGAGCTCATAAACCCGCCGGGGATGAATGGCGATGAATCTCGCGATTCTACACCGCTGGCGTCAGGAGGGAATGGCGCAAAGCGTTGTTCCAGTGCTGACGAAGCATGCGGGATGACGACCGGCAGGGTTAATCTCTGTCCGGTTGCCCCACCAGATCGTTGCGGCGGCTGATCCGGGCGTTCAACGCCAGTGCCACTGCGCTGAGTATCACGAAGCTGTAACCCAGCGTGGATTGCAGATTGGTCGGGCTCAGGCTGATCAACGCACTGATCAAGCCGCCGCAGATGAAAATGATCGTGCTGCCGGCTGATGCCGAAGTGCCGGCGCTTTCCGAAAACAGACTCATGGCCCGGGACGTGGCCGCGGGCCGGGCAATGGTGGTGCCCGCGGTACAGATCAGCATCGGGATCAGCACGGTCGCCGGAGCCAGTGCAAAGTTTGATGACAGGTACAGCATGGTCACGCCGGCGAACAGGATCAGGCTCAGGCCGACGACCATCTGCTGGCCGCTGTTGATGCGTCTGCTCAACACGCTGGCGAGGATGCCCCCGGTGACGTAAGCCGCACCATAGATCAGCAGAATCAACGAAAACTCGTAAGCGGACAGTTGCAGCCGATCCATGAAGATCAGCGGCGAGATCACGATGAATGAAAAATGGCAGGCGAACGCAAATGCTGAAATCAGCCAGTAGCCGACGAAGTCGAAATCCCCCAGAACCCGTCGATAGGCCGTGAGGAAGTTCGTACGTGTGCCACTGGCGGTCGGTCGGGTGTTCTCCAGAAACAGCCAGGCCTTGAGTAGCACTGCGGCTGATAATGCGATGAACACCCAGAAACTGCCGCGCCAGCCCAGTGTCGCCTGAAGAAAGGTGCCAGCCAGCGGCGATACCGAGATGAAAATCCCGCCGGCGGTCACCATCAGGATCCGCAGGCGATCACGTTGCTCGCCTTCGAACAGGTCCTGCACCAGTGCCTGTGATAGCACGAAGCAACCGCACCCCAGCGCCTGTACCACCCGGAACATCAGAAACAGCGAATAGTCCGAGGTCATCACGCACCCGAGGGCGCCGAGTATTGAAACGCTCATGCCGGCGAGCAGCAGGCCCTTGCGTCCGATCACGTCCGACAGCGGGCCGATCAGCAACTGGGCGAAGGCAATTCCGACCGCGAACAGGCTGATCGACAGGGCGATGTCCGCCGGGGTGCGGCGAAAGTGCTCGGCCAGTGCCGGGAACGAAGGCAGCAGGACATCCAGTGGAAAGACGCCGAGCAGCACCATTGCCAGCAAAAGACTGACAGCCCCGCGCCGCTTTCGTCGGGTCACCACAGATTGTCCGTCATCCATCGATCAGTCCTGCCCTGGCAAATAGTGTCTGGTTTTGAGGTTCGGCGAAAAATCCTGCTTTCTTCAATGCATTCAATGTAGCGAGGCTGCCAGCGCGTGCCCGCTGCCGACGGGCTTGCGCCGTTGTCATCGTGCCGAGAATCTCCCTCACCGTCGTGTTTGCAATGCCCGCGCCACAGAGGCTTTCCTGCAGCCAGTGCTCATCCACTTCGAAGAAGATTTCCAGAATGTCGAGCAAGGTCGTCGCGGTGAACGTTCGCTGTTGCGGGTTCAGGTGCAACCAGAGGTAGTGGAACACTTCGGTGAAATAGCGGCTGTGGCGCGCTTCGTCGGTGAGGTGATCGCGCAACATGTCGTTGACACCGGATACCAGGCTGTCGCGGCAGACATCCAGCAATTCACGGGCAATGATGGTTTCCGAAACGAAACCCAGAAGAAAGCACGCCAGCGGCCGTTGCTCCTGTGCGGTGCGTGCGATCAGCCGATTCATTCGGGTGATTCGTCTGGGCATGACCGGGCGCCCGGTGATGTCGTAGAGGCTGGCAATCTGCTCTGCCACCTGACTGGAAAACAGCGCGTGATAGCCCTCGTCGGTGTAGAGCTGGAGTGCGGTGGTTTTCATCGGTGATGGCACTGCGACCGGCAGCTCGCCGTGGACGATGATTTCGACGGCGCGATTGACGATCCGGTGTTCGAGCAGTGTGGTGTAGTCGAGAAAATGCACCAGATGCCGGGCCGTAAGCCGATGCAGCATTGAACGGCCCGCTGCTTCAATCGCCGGGTGGGCCAGATAGGGCAGGAACGCCGGTGGAAACCAGTGCCGGGTCTCCAGTTGTTCCTGCACGTTGTTCGGCAAGCGGTAATCGTGAGGACTGGTGCGAACCGAGGCGCGGGTGTTCCAGTCACTCAGGGTGAACTGAAACACCGGTTCCGGTGCGAGGGTGCTCATGGTTGAGCCTCACGCAGCAGGTCGCGCATTTCCTGACACATCGCCTGACCGTCGCTTTCCCCGCAACCGACGAAGAACAAGGGTTGTTCCGCACTGTTCTCGAGCTTCAGCAGCGTTTCGACCTGATCGTCGGAAAACGCGCCCGTGAGCCAGGTGTTCATGCCGAGCGCTGTAGCCACCAGTTGAAACGTCTGCGAAAGGTGCCCGGCTTCGACGAACGCCATTCGATAGGCGCGTGAGTGCGGGTATTTCCACCAGAGCCGGTCGAAGCGGGCGGTGATGAACAGCCCCAATGGCAGGTTGTTGATGAAGTGCTGGCCCCCCAACAGGTTGCCGAGCGCGGTGTCGGGCAAAGGGCTGATGAAGCTCAGGGCGTGTTCGGCAGGGTGATAGGCGTACACGCCGGGCGCCAGTCCGTCGACGTTCTGTACAAACACGAACCCGGCACAGGCATTGAGGCCGCCTCCGGAAGGGCTGCTGCGCCGCGCGCCAAGTCCGTCGGCGATGCTGTCGTCGCAATCGGCTTCGCGTTCTCGCAGGTAACCGAGTGACAGGTAAAGCATGGTGGCTACATCGTCCAGCGACACGGCGGCGCCGGTGAAGGATCGGCAGGTCTTTCGCCGGGTCAGCGAATTCGACAGGCTGTCGTCATTGAGTGCCAGCGGTTCGGGCAGGGCGATGAGTGCGTTCGGACGGTTATCCGCAGGGATGTCGGCCAGCGGTGGAGTGGCAAGCACGGTGTTGCAGTGTTCGAGGTATTGCCTGGACCATTCCTGAATGTTTCGGGGAGTGTGTTCGCAAGGAATATCCCGAGTCCCGATATGGTAGATCCTGGACAGTTCATCCCAGCCCCAGACAGGTGCTGAGATTTTTGAAGAAGTCAGTATTCCGGCATTTAATAACTGTGTGTCTATTATGTTGCTGTTGTCATATGAGTCGGGATTGTGGACAAGTTGCGCCAGCCGGGAGGAATACTCAAGATCAAGTTCGTGTTGAGTATGGTCTTTGTAATTCCAGACTATCTGGCCGGGTGTTCGCGGCAGTATGAATAAATAAGGGTTTATATGCATATTGGGGCACGCTGCTCTGGATAGGTGCTTTGTCGGAGGCGCTGGGTAGCCGGCTATACCCAGCGCCCACCTTACTTAACGGGCTTTAGGTGCGACCAGAAAAGCCAGGTTTGCGAGGGTGCGGGATTCCAGAGTAATTGCTTTCATGATTGAACTCCTTGTTCATTGTTGCTTCGTGGTTAGTTGGTGTCACCTTCGTGGCGACGGCTTAATAATAGTTTGTAATGGATTAATCGCAAGCGGATATTAAGTAGGAATAATCCAGTAATTTTGTCGGAGTGGTCTTTGGTCGGAAGTCAGCGTGTAAGTTAAATATCAGTAAATAAAGTATTCGCGGAAATATCCTGCACGCCGGCAGGACGATAAATGTAGGAAAGCAAAGTTAAAGGCAAAAAGAAGGGAGCCCGTGGGCTCCCCTTCTTTATACGCATCGATACCGTTAGCTGTTAGGCAGCAGGCGGCAGGTGATGCTCTTGATGTAACGGGTTTCCGGGATGGCCGGGTGTACCGGGTGATCCGGACCCTGACCGCCGCGCTCCAGCAGCTGGATGTTGCGGTCCAGGTGACGGGCGCTGGTCAGCAGGATGTTCTGCAGGTCATCTTCCGGCAGGTGCATCGAGCACGAAGCGCTGAACAGGATGCCGTCCTTGGTGAGCAGGCGCATGGCTTGCTCGTTCAGGCGACGGTAGGCGCCTTCACCGTTCTTCAGGTCTTTCTTGCGCTTGATGAACGCAGGCGGGTCGGC
This sequence comes from Pseudomonas sp. B20(2017), assembly GCF_002113125.1. Taxonomy (GTDB): domain Bacteria; phylum Pseudomonadota; class Gammaproteobacteria; order Pseudomonadales; family Pseudomonadaceae; genus Aquipseudomonas. The sequence goes on from NZ_NEJP01000019.1 coordinate 38,870, forward strand.
AACGATCACGTCGAAGCGCTCTTCGCTGGCCTTGAGTTCCTTCAGGGCTTCGAAGACGTCGCCTTCGATGCAGGTCATCTTGTCGGCGAAACCGTTCAGCGCGGCATTGCGCTCCACACCGTCGAGGGCGAAGCCCGATGCGTCGACGCAGAACACTTCGCTGGCGCCGAATGCGGCGGCTTGCACGCCCCAGCCACCGATGTAGCTGTACAGGTCCAGCACGCGTTTGCCTTTGGCGTAAGGGGCCAGGCGCGCACGGTTCATGCGGTGGTCGTAGAACCAGCCGGTTTTCTGACCTTGAACCACCGGCGCTTCAAATTTCACGCCGTTCTCTTCCAGCGCCACCCATTCCGGCACCACGCCGAACACGGTTTCGGTGTAACGCTCGAGGCCTTCGGCATCGCGGGCAGCGGAGTCGTTCTTGAACAGGATGCCGCTTGGCTTGAGCACTTGGGTCAGCGCCGCGATCACGTCATCTTTATGGGCTTCCATGGTCGCCGAGGCGAGCTGGACCACGAGGATGTCGCCGAAACGGTCGACCACCAGACCCGGCAGCAGGTCGGAATCACCGTAGACCAGACGATAGAAAGGCTTGTCGAACAGGCGCTCGCGCAGCGACAGGGCCACGTTCAGGCGATGCACCAGCAGCGACTTGTCCAGTGGCAGCTTGATGTCGCGCGATAGCAGACGTGCGCAGATCAGGTTGTTCGGGCTCATGGCGACGATGCCCAGCGGCTTGCCGCCGGCGGCTTCGAGGATCGCCTGGTCGCCGGCCTTGAAGCCGTGCAACGGGGTGGCGGCCACGTCGATTTCGTTGCTGTAGACCCACAGGTGGCCGGCGCGCAGGCGACGGTCGGCGTTGGCTTTGAGGCGCAAGCTAGGCAGGGACATGACGTCGCTCCGAAAAAAAGAGCGGGAGTATACCGTGTTGCGCCTTATGCCGGGTTTGGCGTGCGATGAAACGCGGCAGGCCTCGTCACAAGCAGGCCCACTCCCGTGTCCACCCGCCTGTGCTCTATGCTGACAGCGCGTCAATCAGCGCTTTGCTGAATGCCGGAATATCGTCCGGTTGGCGGCTGCTGATCAGGTTGCCGTCTTTTACGACTTCCTGATCGACCCAGTTCACCCCCGCATTGACCAGATCGTCCTTGACGGTCTTGTAGCTGGTCATGGTCTTGCCATTGACCAGCCCGGCCGAAATCAGCAGCCAGCTGCCGTGACAGATCACCGCGATCGGTTTGCCGGCGGAGGCACCGGTCTTGACCAGATGTTGCGCGTCCTGGTCGATGCGGATGGTGTCAGAGTTCTGCACGCCGCCCGGGAGCACCACGGCGTCGTATTGATCGATGCTTGCGCCCTGGAAAGTCTGGTCGACCTTGAAATCGTCCGCAGGTTTATCGTGGTTCCAGCCTTTGACGCTGCCGGTTTCGGCAGAGAGGATGTCAACCTGCGCTCCAGCCTGCTCGAGTGCATTTTTGGGACCGGTCAGTTCAACTTGCTCGAAACCATCGGTTACCAGAAAAGCGACGCGCTTGCTGCCGAGAGAATTTGCCATCGTTAAGCTCCTGAGTCTGTTGGGATTACTGCCCGGGACAGATGGAGAACTGTTCCGGGCACTACAGATTCCGAAGGCCGGGGAAAAGTGAAAGTTCCTGCGAATTGCCCACTGGTGTGTCGTGCGTCGGTTTTTAGAGGTTAGAATCGCCGCCTGTCCCAGAGTGTGTACTTATGTCCCAAGAGCTGACCACCGAACAGATTCAACAGTCCCTGCAAGGCATCAGCGTGCCCGCGCAGCCGCAGATCATGGTGGATCTGCAAATGGAGCAATACATGCCCGACCCGGATCTGGAGACGATCGCCAAGCTGATCTCCCAGGATCCCGGTCTTTCCGGCTCGCTGCTGAAAATCGTCAACTCGCCGTATTACGGCCTGAGCAACAAGATCACCTCGATCAAGCGCGCGGTGAACCTGCTGGGCAGCCGCTCGATCATCAATCTGATCAACGCGATGTCGATCAAGGGCGAGATGAATGACGACACCATCGTCACCCTCAACCGTTTCTGGGACACCGCCCAGGACGTGGCCATGACCTGCCTGACTCTGGCCAAGCGTGTCGGCACCGAGGCCAGCGACGAGGCTTACGCCTTGGGCCTGTTCCACGACTGCGGCGTGCCGCTGATGCTTCAGCGTTTCCCGGATTACATGACGACGCTCGAAAAGGCCTACGCCAACGCGAGTGCCGAGCGCCGGGTCGTGGACACCGAGAACGATGTCTACAACACCAACCACTCAGTGGTCGGTTATTACACCGCCAAGTCCTGGCGCCTGCCGGAGCATGTCAGCGCGGCCATCGCCAACCATCACAACGCGATGGCGATCTTCAGCGATGAGACCTCGCGCAACAGTCAGATGAAAAACCTGCTGGCGATCCTGAAAATGGCCGAGCACATCTGCGCGTCGTACCGGGTGCTGGGCAATCAGAACGAAGACTTCGAATGGCAGGCAGTCGGACCGTTGGTACTCGAATACATCGGCCTTTCGGATTACGACTTCGAAACCTTGAAGCAGACGATCCGCGAACTTGGCGCACACTGATTCAAAAGCTAATGATTCGAGGAACTCATGCCTGAACTGCCGGAAGTCGAAACCACCCGCCGCGGCATCGCCCCGCACCTGGAAGGCCAGCGCGTCAGCCGGGTGATCGTGCGTGACCGGCGGCTGCGCTGGCCGATTCCCGAAGACCTTGATGTGCGCCTGTCCGGGCAGCGCATCGTGCTGGTCGAGCGGCGCGCCAAGTACCTGTTGATCAACGCCGAGGCCGGTACGCTGATCAGCCACTTGGGCATGTCCGGCAACTTGCGGCTGGTTGAGGTCGGGATGCCGGCGGCCAAGCATGAGCATGTCGATATCGAACTGGATTCCGGACTGGCCTTGCGCTACACCGATCCGCGACGTTTCGGCGCGATGCTGTGGAGCAATGACCCGCTCAATCACGAGTTGCTGATCCGTCTGGGCCCTGAGCCGTTGACCGATCTGTTCGATGGCGAGCGGTTGTATCAGCTGTCACGCGGACGTTCGATGGCGGTCAAGCCGTTCATCATGGACAACGCGGTGGTGGTGGGGGTCGGCAATATTTACGCGACCGAAGCGCTGTTCGCCGCCGGTATCGATCCGCGCCGCGAAGCCAAGGGCATTTCCCGGACGCGGTATTTGAAGCTGGCGATCGAGATCAAACGCATCCTCGCTGCCGCCATCGAGCGCGGCGGCACCACGTTGCGTGATTTCATCGGCGGCGACGGGCAGCCGGGGTATTTCCAGCAGGAACTGTTTGTCTACGGTCGTGGCGGCGAGCACTGCAAGGTCTGCGGCACGGGCCTGCGGGAAATGAAGCTCGGCCAGCGCGCGAGCGTCTGGTGCCCGCGCTGCCAGAGCTGAGCAAAGCCTCCGAAAAAGTCCTACGGTCTATAGTGAGTTGTCTCACTGTTCAGCCCGAAGGATCGTGCCATGAAGTCCTTGCAAACCCTCATCGTCGCCTTGCTGCTGTGCTTCAGCCTGACCGTTCAGGCCACGGAAGGCGGCAGCGGTGACCCTCGTTACGCCATCCAGAATCCACCGGCCTACGCCATGCTCGGCGATCTGCTGATTGCCCGACCATTGCTGGTGGTGGCGACGGTGATCGGTGCCGGGGCGTTCGTTGTGTCGTTGCCGTTCACCGCGCTGGGTGGCGGGATTGGCGATGCGGGAGAGGCGCTGGTGGTGGCGCCGGCGAAAGCGGCGTTCGTGCGTTGCCTGGGCTGCGCCGGAGAGGGATTCGAGCAGCGCGAGTGAGCTGATCCGGTTTTTCGGTGTTGCCGATGGCCCTTTCGCGAGCAAGTCGAGTCGTCGCAACGTCGCTCCCACAGAGGAGTGCATTTCAAACGTGGGAGCGAGCCTGCTCGCGAAGGAGGGCGCCGAAGGACTCAGGCCTTGCCGGTGATCTTGCGGTACTTCTCCATCAACTGTTCTTCAGTCTCCGGATGGGCTTCGTCCAGTGGAATGCAATCCACCGGGCAGACCTGCTGGCACTGCGGCTCGTCGTAGTGGCCCACGCACTGGGTGCACAGGTTCGGGTCGATCACGTAGATCTCTTCGCCCTGGGAAATGGCGGCGTTCGGGCACTCGGGTTCGCAGACGTCGCAGTTGATGCAATCGTCGGTGATGATCAGGGACATGCTAACTCCAGCCGGGGCGGGGAGCCCGGGCGCTATGAATCAATGCGCGCAATTGTGCCGCATTGGCGCCCGTAGTGCACGCGGGCGCCGTTTGAACGGTCGTTACTTCTTGAAGCGCAGGGTCAGGGCCTCGGCCACCGCCGGGTGGACGAACTTGCTGATATCGCCGCCCAGGGCCGCGATTTCCCGCACCAGGGTCGAGGAAATGAACGAGTAGCGCTCGGACGGGGTGAGAAACAGACTCTCTACATCCGGTGCCAACTGGCGGTTCATGTTGGCCAGCTGGAATTCGTACTCGAAATCCGACACCGCGCGCAAACCACGCAGGAACACGTTGGCGTTCTGCTCTTTGGCGAAATGCGCCAGCAGCGTCGAGAAGCCGACCACTTCCACGTTCGGCAGGTGTTTGGTGACCTCGCGGGCCAGCTCGACCCGTTGTTCCAGCGGGAACAGCGGATTCTTCTTGGGGCTGGCGGCGACGGCGATGATCACGTGGTCGAACAGGCGCGAGGCGCGTTCGACCAGATCGCCATGGCCCTTGGTAATAGGGTCGAAGGTACCTGGGTACAACACTCGGTTCATCGCGTCGTCCTGGCGGGAATCCGTTGGGGAGTCGGATGGTATCGCAGCCGTCCCGGTCGGGAAAGTCGCCTGTTGGGTAAGAAAGCACTATAGACGATCGGAACTTTCGTCTTTTTCACGGGTTTCTCAACCGTTCGCCGAGGGATGTCGCCAGTTGCGCCGTCAGACCGTACACCGACAACTGCGGGTTGGCGCCGATGCTGGTGGGGAACAAAGAGCCGTCGTGGATTGACAGATTGCGCAGCTGATGATGGCGGCCGAGGCTGTCGGTGACGGCGGTTTTCGGGTCCTCGCCCATCGCGCAGCCGCCCATGACGTGGGCGCTGCCCAAGCGTGTGCGATACAGCTCGAGGCTCAGGCTGTCGATCAATTTGCGGGCCTCTGCCAGGCTGTTCACGTAGCGTGCATCGGCGTGCATTGGCATCACCGCTTTGGCGCCGCCAGCGAACTGGATTTCCGCCATGCTGTGGAATGAGCGGCGCAAGCCCTCCCAGGTGTAAGGCGAAACCTGATAGTCGAGCACCGGCGAGCCGTCACTGCGCAACTCGACGCTGCCGCCCTGGCTGTCCGGGTGAAAACCGTCGCGCAGCAGGGCCAGCATCGCGTGGGTGTGCGGCAGGTCCGCCATGTGTTGCGCGCTTTCCTGACCGAACCCGCCGAGCAACGTGGCGGCCAGCGCCGGATGCAGCGGCGGCACCTCGAGTTTGTAGGCCATCGGGCCAGTGGTGCCGTCCTTCCACTGGAAATGATCCGAGTAGATCGACTGCGGTGCCCCGTAAAACGGGTTGATGACCTCGTCGAAGCGCCCGGCGGACATGTTCACCGGGTGCAGGAATGTACGCTTGCCCAGCCGTTTGTGAGGATCCGGCGCGTCCGAGCGTAGCAGCAGCGCCGGGCTGTTGATTCCGCCGCCGGCCAGCACGTAATGCCGCGCCTTGACGGTGATCGTGCGTCCAGTCGGCTCGACGCAGCGTTCGTCCATCGCCACGCATTGCAGGCCGGTGACCTTGTCGCCGCTGATCAAAAGCTTTTCGGCCCGGGCCAGATAGAGCAGTTCGCCACCCTTTTCCAAAGTCGCCGGAATGGTCGTGACCATCATCGATTGCTTGGCGTTGGTCGGGCAGCCCATGCCGCAATAGCCGAGATTCCAGCAGCCGCGCACGTTGCGCGGGATTACGTGCCAGCTGTAGCCGAGCTGTTCGCAGCCTTTGCGGATCACGTCATTGTTGGCGTTGGGCGGCACCCTCCACGGGGCGACGCCGAGGCGTTGCTCCATTTTTTCGAACCACGGGGCCATGTCGGCGGGGCTGTGGCCTTTGACGTTGTGTTCTTTGGCCCAGTGTTCGAGGGTCGGCTCGGGCGTGCGAAAGCTCGATGTCCAGTTGATCAGGGTGGTGCCGCCGACTGCGCGGCCCTGAAGGATGGTGATCGCGCCGTCCTTGCTCATGCGACCGATGCCTTCCTGGTAGAGGCTGCTGTAGGCCTGATCTTCCAGCAGTTTGAAATCGCTGCTGGTCTTGAGCGGGCCTTCTTCGATCAGCAGCACCTTGTAGCCGGCGGCGCTGAGGATTTCCGCCGTGGTGCCGCCACCGGCGCCGCTGCCGATAATGGCGACGTCGGCTTCCAGGGTCAGCTCATCGGTGAGTTGCGCGCCGTTGTAGGTTTTCCAGCCACGGGCAAGGCCTTCGCGAAACGGGTCGGGTACGGGCATCGATCAGGTTCTCTTATTATTGTTTTGTGTGGGTCGCCAGGCTCAAACGGCGGGCGGGCCGGGGTAACCGCAATGGGCCCAGGAATCGGCGCGGGTGTACCAGGCCATCATCACCATTTGCAGCAATGAGCTGTGGCCCATGCGCAGCAGGCTCAGCGAGCTGTTTTCCCAGCGCTCGAGGAAGTGACGGATCGCCTCGGGGCTGGCGTTTTCCCAACTGCCCCAGATTCCGGTCAATGGCCCGCGCGTCACCGCCATGCCCAGCACGTCGAACAGTTGCCGGGTGAGCTTGAGCATTTCCGGCGACAGGTGATCGAGGCTGTAATCCAGCGACTTCAGGGTTCCATCGACAGCGGCGGGCATCTTTTCCGCTGCGACTGCGCCATCGAGCATCACTGGAATCAGCGCGCGCAGAAACAGCAGATCGCCGCTGCGCAACGTGGCGAATCCGTTGGCCGATACGCTCGACGAACAGCCACTGAGACTGGCACCAAGGCCAGCGGTAGCAAGGAAAGCCGTGGCGCCGAGGCTGAATTTCAGCAGGCCACGGCGCGACAGGGCAGGTGTTTCGGTCAGGCTTGGGTGCATTGTTGTTATTACCCGGCGGTGACGTTAGCGAATGAACAGTTTCTGGATCAGTTTCTGAATCGATTTGCCGTAGGGCGGGTAGATCAGCTTCGCCGCGTTGAAGCGCTGTTTGACCAGCACGCCCTTGGCCTTGCTGAACGTCAGAAAACCTTCGTGCCCGTGGTAATGGCCCATGCCCGACGGGCCGATGCCGCCGAACGGCATGTCATCCTGCGCCACATGCAGCAGCGTGTCGTTGAGGCAGACGCCACCGGAATGGGTTTCGCTGAGTACGCGTTTCTGTTCGCGTTTGTCGTAGCCGAAGTAGTAAAGAGCCAGAGGACGTGGCCGCTGATTGATGTAAGCAAATGCCTGATCCAGATCCTGATACGGCACGATCGGCAGCAGCGGGCCGAAGATTTCGTCCTGCATCACCGTCATCTCATCGCTGACATTCAGCAGCAGGCTGTGCGGCATGCGCCGGCCCTGGCCTTGGTCGAACAATGGAATCAGCAACGCGCCCTTGCTGGTGGCGTCGCTGAGGTAGCTGTTCAGTCGCGCCAGTTGGCGCTCGTTGATGATAGCGGTGTAGTCCGGGTTGTCGGCGAGTGTCGGATAAAACCCGCGCACGGCCTGGCGATAGGCTTCGACGAAGCCGCCGACCCGTTCTTCCGGCACTAATACGTAGTCCGGCGCCACGCAGGTCTGGCCTGCGTTGAGGGTCTTGCCGAAGGCGATGCGTTCGGCGGCGTCCTTGAGCGGCACGTCGTGGGAGACGATGGCCGGGGACTTGCCCCCCAGTTCCAGCGTTACCGGCGTCAGGTTTTCTGCCGCCGCGCGCATCACGTGCCTGCCGACGCTGGTGGAGCCGGTAAACAGCAGGTGATCGAAGCGCATTTTCGAAAACGCCACGCCGACATCGGCCTCGCCGAGCACCACGCACACCAGATCTTCGGGGAAGATCCGCGCCAGCAGTTCCTTGAGCAGCAGGCCGGTGGCCGGGGTCGCTTCGCTAAGTTTCAGCATCACCCGGTTGCCGGCCGCGAGCGCGCCGGTCAACGGGCCGATGGCGAGGAACAGCGGGTAGTTCCACGGCACGATGACGCCGACCACGCCCAGCGGCTGGTACACGACTTTCGCCGAGGCCGGCTGGAAAGCCACACCCACTTTGCGCCGTGAAGGTTTCATCCATTGACTGATGTGCTGGCTGGCGTAGTGAATGCCGTGCAGGCTCGGCATCAGTTCGGCGAGCAGGGTTTCATCGGCGCTGCGGTGGCTGAAGTCGGAGCTGATGGCGTCGATCAGGGCCTGCCGTTCGCTGCTCAGCAAATCGCGCAGGGCCTTGAGCCATTGCTGGCGCTGGGCCGCAGGCGGCATCGGGTTGGCGGCGTAAGCGGCACGCTGCGCATCGAACAGCCGATTGAGCTCTTCCAGCGGCTGTTGCAGCGTTTGCAGGTAGGCAATATCGGCAGTCATTGTCAGCTCCGGAGGTGTTGTTGTGAGGAACTTTTTAGAGTCTATGCTCTAGAAAGTCAAATGGCTTCCTTGCGCATCCTGGTTTTATCCCGTTCCGGTTAGGTCGTAAGATGCCCCCCAACGCACTCTGAATTAAAGCTCAAGCCATGGCCCCACGGATCAAAACCAGCGAGCGCATCGTGCAGAACAGCCTCGAGCTGTTCAATCAGCAGGGCGAGCGCAGCATCAGCACCAATCACATCGCCGCCCACATGGAGATTTCTCCGGGCAATCTGTACTACCACTTCCCCAACAAGCAGGCGATCATCGCCGTGTTGTTCAGTGAGTACGAAAGCCTGGTGGACAGCTTCCTGCGTCCGCCCCAGGGCCGTGCCGCGACGGTCGAAGACAAGCGTTTCTATCTCAAGGAACTGCTGTCGGCGATGTGGCGCTACCGTTTCCTGCACCGCGATCTCGAGCACCTGCTCGACAGCGATCCGGATCTGGCCGGGCGTTACCGGCGCTTTTCCCAGCGCTGCGTGATTCAGGGCGCGGCGATCTACGAAGGTTTCGTTGCCGCCGGGATCCTGAAGATGGACCGGGTGCAGATCGAATCCCTGACCCTCAACGCGTGGATCATCCTTACCTCGTGGGTGCGCTTCCTGTGCACGACCCGGGAGAATTCCAATCACCTCAGCGAGCAGGCCATCAAACGTGGCGTGTATCAGGTGTTGGTGCTGGAAGCAGGGTTCGTCACCGAGCAGGCCCGCGATGAGGTCAACGCCTTGTTCGAAGAGTTCTACGTGCCGCTGGCCCAAGCCCTCGAAGAAAGACCGTAATTCCATTTCCTCACTGGAGTCGTTCGCTATGCCGATTGCGCAACTGATCAGCCCGACCGCACTGGATGCCCGCAAGGCGCAACCGGGGCTGGTGATTCTCGATTGCCGTTTTGCCCTCGAAGATCCGGATTACGGCCAGCGCAGCTACGCCGAGGGGCACATTGCCGGGGCACATTTCGCCGATCTTGAGCGCGACCTCAGCGGCCCGGTGACCAAGGGTGTGACCGGTCGCCATCCGCTGCCGGAGCCGGCGGCGCTGATTGATCGCCTGCAAGCCTTCGGCATCAACAACGACAGCGACGTGGTTCTGTATGACGACGGCCCGGGCGCCTATGCGGCGCGGGCCTGGTGGTTGCTGGCGTGGCTGGGCAAGCGCGACGGCGTGTTCATTCTCGATGGCGGGCTCAAGGCCTGGCATGCGGCGGGGCTGCCGCTGAGTCTTGATCCACCGTCAGCGGCCCGGGGCAACTTCAGTGGCCAGCCGGACATGAGCCTGCTGCTCAGCGCCGAGCAATTGCAGCAGCGCCTCGGCCAGCCGGCCTTGACCCTGCTCGATGCCCGCGCCTTGCCGCGTTTCAAGGGTGAGGTTGAGCCGATCGACCCGATCGCCGGGCACATTCCCGGTGCGCAATGCGCGGCGTTTACCGACAATCTGGGGAGCGACGGGCGTTTCCTGCCGGCTGATCAGCTCAAACAGCGTTTCGCCGCGAAACTCGGCGAGCGTTCGCCGGCCGATCTGGTGGCGTATTGCGGCTCCGGTGTGACGGCGTGTCACAACCTGTTCGCCCTGTGCCTGGCGGGTTACCCGTTGGGTGCGCTGTATGCCGGATCGTGGAGCGAGTGGATCAACGAGCCGTCGCGCGGTATCGCCACCGGCGAGTAAACGCTCAGCGATCCAGCCGCGCACTGCGATAGGCCGCCGGCCCCACGCCGTAAACCTGTTTGAACTGCCGGCTCAGATGGCTCTGGTCGGCAAATCCCAGCTGCGTGGCGACTTCCACCGGCAGGCAGCCGCTCTGCAACAAGCTCCGCGCGCAGGCGATCCGCTGCTGCATCAGCCAGCTGTGCGGCGGCATGCCGGTGGCGCGGCGGAACACCCGGGCGAAGTGGAAGGGCGAGAGATTCACCGCCGCCGCGAGTTCTTCCAGTGAAGGCGGCGCCGCCAGTTGCGCGTGCAACAACTCCTTGGCCAGCGCCACCGCGCGGTGCTCTTTGCCGGGATTGCCGTTGATCTGCACCGCCGCGTGACGCTGCAACAGCAACATCATCATTTCGCGCCACACGGTTTGCTGCTGCAACGCGGTGGCGGGGCTTTCCAGCAGGCGATGCAACTGACAGAAACCGTTGACCAGATCCGGATCGCGATACAGCGTCGCGCCGAAAGCCGGCATCGGTGCGGTCGGCAGTTCCAGTTCATTCAACAACGCGACGATCTGCCCGGTGTCGGGATAAAACGCCCGGTATAGCCAGCCGTCCTCGGTGCCCTTGTGGCCGTTATGCACCTCGTCCGGATTGATCAGCACCAGCGTGCCGCTGCCCGCCAGGTGTTCGGCGCCGCGATAACGGTAGCGCTGGGCGCCGGCCATGATCATGCCGATCACATAACCATCGTGGACGTGCGGGGCGAAACGATGCTCGATGTAGCGCGCGGTCAACAGCTCGACCCCGGCCAGCGGCGCGGCTTGCCAGAATCGGATCGACTCGCCCTGATCGTTCATGACCTCACCCGCGCCCTGCGTTCGCCAGCCACTGCGGAATCCGTCGTTCCAGGTAATAACCCGGCTGGCGGAGCGTGCCGTCGACGAAACCGACATGTCCGCCCTTGTTCTGCAATTCGAATTGCGTCGTGGCCGACAGCTCACTGGTCTGTGGCAGGCTGTGGGGGAACACGAACGGGTCGTCCGCCGCCTGAATGATCAGGGTCGGCGTGCGGATCTCGCCGAGAAAGTAACGGCTCGACGCGCGGCGATAGTAATCCTCGGCATCGACGAAACCGTGCAGCGGCGCAGTCACCCGGCCATCGAAATCCCAGAAGGTGCGCATGTTTTCCAGTGAACCGAGGGCGGCCAGCGCGGCAATGCCGTCCTCTCGCCCGTCGTGCTGGAACTGGCGCTGCTTGTTCTTGATGTAGGCCACCATCTCGCGCATGAAGTGCGCCTGATAGACCTTCGAGAAACCTTGGCCGATACGGTCGGCGCATTGATCGAGGCGAAACGGCACCGACACCGCCACCGCACCGAGCACGCCGCTGGCGCTGCCGGTTTCCCCCAAATGTTTGAGCAGCACGTTGCCGCCGAGGGAATAGCCAACCGCATACAGCGGCGCCAGTGGCCGCTTGGCTTTCAGGTGGCGGATGGTTTCGGCGAGGTCTTCGCTGGCGCCGGAATGGTAGCTGCGCGGCAACAGATTCGGCTCGCCGGAACAGCCGCGCCAGTTCAGCGCGACACTGGCCCAGCCCTGCGCGGCGAGGGCTGCCTGGATTCCCGCGACGTAAGGCGAATTTGAAGAACCGGTCAGCCCGTGCAGTACCAGCACTAATGGCGCTTCAGCGCTGTGCGGGCCGTGCCAGTCGAGGTCGAGAAAGTCGCCGTCGTCCAGCCACAGCCGTTCGCGCTGGCGATCAAGGTGCACGGTTTTGCGCCACAGCGGCCCCCACAAGGTTTGCAGGTGCGGATTGCCGAGGCCGAAGGCGGGGATGAACGGTTTTGACGAAGGGGACACGATTGCTCTCGATGCAGCGCAGCGAGCCTCGGCTGAGACTCGCCGCTTTTTCAGGCCGGTCGGTTAACCGGCACTCACTGCCATACGTTGCCACAACGCGTAATGCACCTGCCCGGATTTCTGCTCGCGGTGCAGGCGCCAGTTGCCCGGCAGGCCGAGGGTCGATGGCGCGGTTTCGCTTTCAGTGTAGATCCACGAATCTTCGGCCAGCCATTGGCGCTCTTCCAGCAGCGTGCACACGGCGGGCAGCAGGTTCTGGTTGAACGGCGGGTCGAGGAACACCAGGTCGAACGCGGTCGCAGTCTGGGTTTCCAGGTAGCGCAGGGCGTCGGCGGTCTGCACGTGACCGTTGGTGCAGCGCAGCGTGCCGAGGTGTTCTTTCAGGCTGGAGACCGCGACGTGGCTGGCATCCAACGCCTGGCCCATGGCCGCGCCACGGGACAGCGCTTCCAGAAACAGCGCGCCGCTGCCGGCGAACGGATCGAGCACCTTGGCTCCGGCGACATAGGGCGCGAGCCAGTTGAACAGGGTTTCGCGCACGCGGTCCGGCGTCGGACGCAGGCCCGGCGCATCAGGAAAACTCAGTTTGCGGCTGCGCCATTCACCGCCGATGATGCGCAACTGGTTCACACCGTTGTGCAGTTTTTGTACAGGTTTCTTTGGACTGGCCATTAATGCTCCGGAACCCCGAGCGGCTGCTCGGCAGGTTTATCAGATGGGGCCGGTAACGGCTTTTGCGGCACGGTCGGGCCAGCGCTGACGATGACCAGTTTATCCGTGCTCAAGTGTTTGTTCAGGACGTCGCGAACCTGCTCGACCGTCAGGCTCTGAGACTGACGCATGAAGTCGTCCAGATAGCTCAGCGGCAGGTTGTAGAAACCCATGGCGCCGAGTTGACCGACGATATCGGCATTGCTCGCGGTGGACAGCGGGAAGCTGCCGGCCAGTTCGCGCTTGGCGTCGTCGAGCTCTTTCTGGGTCGGACCGGTCTTGAGGTAGTCGGCGAGCACGTCCTGCACCAGTTTCAGGGTGCCTTCGCTCATTTCCGCGCGGGTCTGCAGGTTGATCATGAACGGACCGCGAGCCTGCATCGGGCTGAAGGCCGAATACACGCCGTAGGTCAGGCCGCGCTTCTCGCGGACTTCGCTCATCAGCCGGGTGCCGAAACCGCCACCGCCGAGGATCTGGTTGCCCATCGACAGCGCGGCGTAGTCCGGGTCATCGCGGTCGATGCCCAGTTGCGCAATCATCAGGTTGGTCTGCTTCGACGGAAACTCGATGTGGCCGATGCCTGCTTTCGGTTCGGTCGGTTGCTTCACTTTCGCCAGCGCTGGGCCTTTTGGCAGCGCAGCGGACACCTGATTGGCAATCGCCTCGGCTTCGCTGCGGGACAGATCGCCCACCAGCGCAATCACCACGTTGCCGGCCGCGTAGGCCTTGGCGTGAAACTCACGCAGTTGCGCCAGCGTGATCTTCGGCACGCTTTGCGCATTGCCGTCGCTGGCGTGGGCGTACGGGTGATTGCCGTACAGACGCTTCATCAGCTCCAGGCTGGCGAGTTTGCCGGGGTTCTGTTTCTGGTACTCGAAACCGGCGAGCATCTGGTTCTTGATGCGCGCGAAGGAGTCGGCCGGGAAGGTCGGTTTACCCACCACTTCCGAGAACAGCTTCAGCGCCGGCTCGCGTTTGTCGGCAGCGCTCAGGCTGCGCAGCGACGCGATGGCCATGTCTTTATAGGCGCCGTTGCCGAAATCCGCGCCCAGGCCTTCGAAGCCTTGAGCGATGGCGCCGACATCCTTGCCCGCCACGCCTTCGTTGAGCATGGCGTTGGTCAGCAGGGCCAGGCCCGGCGCGTTGCCGTCCTGGCTGCTGCCGGCGGAGAAGATCAGGCGCATGTCGAACATCGGCAGTTCGCGAGCCTCGACGAACAACACCTTGGCGCCTTCGGCGGTGTTCCAGGTCTGCACGTCGAGCTTGCGGCTGGCCGGGGGCTTGCCGTCGAGTTCGGCCAGTGATTGCAGCTTCTGGCTGGACTTGGCGTTATCCAGCGCTTCGCTGGCCTTGGTGTTGTCGCTCGGCACCAGATAGAACGCGGCCGAGCCGATAATGGCCACGGCAATCAGGCCGAGCAGCAGGCGTGGGGTTTTGCGCTCACTCATGAGTCGTCTCCAGTGGCAGGACGTGGGCGACGCTGAGACGTTCGCGGGTGAAATACAGCTTGGCAGCGTTCTGGATGTCTTGCGGGGTGACGCTTTCCAGATCGGCCAGTTCGGTGTCCATCAGCTTCCACGACAGGCCGACGGTCTCCAGCTGCCCGATGGCGGTGGCCTGGCTGGTAATCGAATCGCGTTCGAAAACCAGGCCGGCGATGACTTGCGCACGCACGCGCTCCAGCTCTTCAGCGGACGGTGCGGTGGTTTTCAGCTGTTCCAGCAGTTTCCACAGGCCGGCTTCAGCCTGGGCCATGGTCTTTTTCTTCTGGGTGTTCGGCGTGGCCGACAGGGTGAACAGACTGTCGCCACGGGTGTAGGCGTCGTAGCTCGACGAACCGCCGGACACCAGCTCTTCGCCGCGCTCCAGTTGGGTCGGGATGCGACCGCTGTAGCCGCCGTCCAGCAGCGCCGAAATCAGGCGCAAGGCGTTGACCGAGCGTTTGTCTTCGGCGGTGGCGATGCTCGGGACGTTGAAACCGAGCATCAGGCTTGGCAGTTGGGTCTGCACGTGCAGGGTGATCTGGCGTTCACCCGGTTCGGCCAGTTCCAGCGGCTTCTTCGCCGGCGGCACCTCGCGTTTCGCGATTGGCCCGAAATAGCGCTGGGCGAGGGTCTTCACCTCGTCCGGGGTCACGTCGCCGACTACCACCAGCGTGGCGTTGTTCGGCACGTACCAGGACTGATACCAGTGACGCAGCTCTTCGACCGTCATCCGCTCAAGGTCGGCCATCCAGCCGATGGTCGGCGTGTGATAACCGCTGGCCGGGTAGGCCATGGCCTTGTAGCGCTCGTAAGCCTTGGACATCGGCTTGTCGTCGGTGCGCAGGCGCCGCTCTTCCTTGATGACTTCGATTTCCTTGGCGAACTCGTCAGCCGGCAGACGCAGATTGGCCATGCGGTCGGCTTCCAGTTCGAAGGCAACGCCCAGACGGTCGCGGGCCAGCACCTGGTAATAAGCGGTGAAGTCGTCGCTGGTGAAAGCGTTCTCTTCGGCGCCGAGATCGCGCAGGATCAGCGAGGCTTCGCCGGGGCCGACTTTCTCGCTGCCCTTGAACATCATGTGCTCGAGGGCGTGGGACAGACCGGTCTGGCCCGGGGTTTCGTAGCTGGAACCGACCTTGTACCAGACCTGCGACACCACCACCGGCGCGCGATGGTCTTCGCGCACGACGACCTTCAGGCCGTTGTCGAGGGTGAATTCGTGGGTCGGTTGCGGGGCGGCCGCCAGGGCCGAAAGGGGCAGGCAGACTGTGCTGAGCAGCAGGCCTGCGGCGCGGCGGGCTAGAGCATTCATTCTTTTTTAAACCTGTTGGGCTGCCCGCTTGGTCTTAGCGTCGGCGGGCGAGAGGTAGGGCGTGTCATCGATCATTACCAGTACCGCGCCGTGCCTGATAGTGTGCAGGGCAAGGCGCGAGGAGTGCGGTTTGGTTGTTCCAAATAAGCTCCGAGCAACGCAGCCCTGCACACTATCAGGCCCGGCCCTCCGGGTGGTGCCTGAAAACGGGCCATACTGCGTTGCAGTCCTTGGGAAGGAAAGCACATTCCCTGCGGCCTGCGCCTTGTCTGGCCCGTTTTCAGGCGGCCACGCGGTACTGGTAATGATCGATGACACGCCCTAGGATACTGATCCGTTTTACTGGCGGCCACGCCTATCAGGCCACTGATCGGTCTATAGGTTGTACGGGTTACCGGCAGAAGCTTTGAGTTTCTCAGCTAAACTCTGCGTTTTCGCCGACGATGCCGTTCCAGTCCTTCGTATTTAATGACCTTTGAGGTGCTTTTGGCGCCTCGACAAAATGTTGCGCGTGAACAAGCTGGGTGAAACACAGTCTGTTCTGCATCGAATATTTATTTGCCGGGGCGCCCCTGTGGCGCGTCGCTACCGTGAGATAGCCGTCCTCCATGTTTGGTTCCAACGACGACAAGAAGACCCCAGCTGCGGCTGGCGAGAAGAAAAGCCTGTTCGGATGGCTGCGCAAGAAACCGCAGGAACCCGTCATCGAACAGCCGACTGCCATTCCTGAGCCAGCCCCTGCGCCCGCTCCCGCAATAGAAGAAACGCCGGCACCGGTTGTGCTGCCGATTGCCGAACCGGTGTTGCAACCGGTGGCCGAGGCCGAGCCTGAAGCGCCGGCTGCCGCTGAGTTGCCGCTGACTCCGGCCAGTGAACCGTGGCTGACCTTGCCAGTGGCGGAAGAACCGGTGGCGCTGGTTGAAGAGGCTGCACCGCACGTTACGCCGCCGATTCCTGCGCCGGTGGTGGAAGCCGCTCCTGTTATTCCAGAACCCGTGGTTGCTGCCCCGGTTGCCCCGATTGTCGAAGCGCCCGAGCCTGCACCTGCACCTGCACCTGCACCTGCACCTGCACCTGCACCTGCACCTGCACCTGCACCTGCACCTGCACCGGTCGCCGCAGCGCCAGTCGCACCTGTGGAAATTCAGGTTGAAACCCCGGTCCAGGCCCCGCGCACCGAAGAAGCCAAGGCCGGCTTCTTTGCCCGTCTCAAGCAGGGCCTGTCCAAGACCAGCGCCAGCATCGGCGAGGGCATGGCCAGCCTGTTCCTCGGCAAGAAAGCCATCGATGACGACCTGCTCGACGATCTCGAAACCCGCCTGCTGACGGCCGACGTCGGCGTCGAGGCGACTTCGGTGATCATCCAGCGCCTGACCCAGAAGGTCGCGCGTAAAGAGCTGGCCGATTCCGACGCCCTGTACAAATCCCTGCAGGCCGAGCTGGCCGCCATGCTCAAACCGGTCGAGCAGCCGCTGAAGATCGCTTCCCAGAACAAGCCGTTCGTGATTTTGGTGGTCGGCGTCAACGGCGCCGGCAAGACCACCACCATTGGCAAACTGGCGAAGAAACTGCAACTGGAAGGCAAGAAAGTCATGCTGGCCGCCGGTGACACCTTCCGTGCCGCGGCTGTCGAGCAGTTGCAGGTCTGGGGCGAGCGCAACAAGATTCCGGTGATTGCCCAGCACACAGGCGCGGACTCGGCTTCGGTGATCTTCGACGCCGTGCAGGCCGCCAAGGCTCGTGGCATCGATGTGCTGATCGCCGACACCGCCGGTCGTCTGCACACTAAAGACAATCTGATGGAAGAACTGAAAAAGGTTCGTCGGGTGATCGGCAAGCTCGACGCCGATGCGCCGCACGAAGTGCTGCTGGTGCTCGACGCCGGCACCGGCCAGAACGCCATCAACCAGGCCAAGCAATTCAACCAGACCGTCGAACTGACCGGCCTGGCGCTGACCAAGCTCGACGGCACCGCCAAGGGCGGGGTTATTTTCGCCCTGGCCAAGCAGTTCGGCCTGCCCATCCGCTACATCGGCGTCGGTGAAGGCATCGACGATCTGCGTACCTTTGAAGCCGAACCCTTTGTCCAGGCACTGTTTGCCGAGCGGGAGCGTTCATGATTCGTTTCGAACAGGTCGGTAAGCGCTACCCGAACGGTCACGTCGGCTTGCATGAGCTGAGCTTTCGAGTCCGTCGCGGCGAGTTCCTGTTTGTCACCGGCCACTCTGGTGCCGGTAAATCCACGTTGTTGCGCTTGTTGCTGGCAATGGAACGTCCGACCAGCGGCAAGCTGCTGCTGGCCGGGCAAGACCTGAGCACCATCAGCAATGCGCAGATTCCGTTCCTGCGTCGGCAGATCGGTGTGGTGTTCCAGAACCATCAACTGTTGTTCGATCGCACGGTGTTCAACAACGTCGCGCTGCCGTTGCAGATTCTCGGGCTGTCCAAGGTCGAGATCGCCAAGCGCGTCGACTCGGCGCTGGAGCGCGTGGCGCTGTCGGACAAGGCCGAGCTGTATCCGGGCGACCTGTCCACCGGTCAGCAACAGCGCGTCGGCATTGCCCGCGCCATCGTTCACCGTCCGGCCCTGCTGCTGGCGGACGAACCAACCGGTAACCTCGACCCGCGTCTGGCGGCCGAGATCATGGGCGTGTTCGAAGACATCAACCGTCTGGGCACCAGTGTGCTGATCGCCAGTCACGACCTGGCCCTGATTGCGCGTATGCGCCATCGCATGCTGACCCTGCAACGCGGCCGATTGATCGGCGACGGGGAGGCCGGCGTATGAGTGCAACACGCAGTCCGAAGGTTTCCGAGCGCGTGGCCCCGAAGGCCGCCGATCCGCAACCGCCAAAGAAGAAAAAGCACGACGATGACGACGGCCCGGACTTCGCTACGTTGTTCCGTGCCTGGATCGAAAGCCATCGCGCCAGCTGGATCGACAGCCTGCGCCGTCTCGGCAAACAGCCGATCGGCAGCTTCTTCACCTGCATGGTGATGGCGGTTGCGCTGAGCCTGCCGATGGGCCTTTCGTTGTTGCTGAACAATGTCGAGCGCCTGGGCGGCTCGTGGCAGCGCGCGGCGCAGATCTCGCTGTACCTGGAGCTTGAGGCGACTCCGGCTCAGGGCGAAGCGTTGCGTGATCAGATCAAAGGCATGCCGGGCGTCGCTGATGCCGAATATGTCGGCCGCGATCAGGCGCTGGAAGAGTTCCAGCAGCAGTCCGGCTTGGGCGAAGCCCTGCGCGAGCTGCCGGAAAACCCGCTGCCGGGCGTAGTGCTGGTGACGCCGAACGAGGTCGACAAGCCGACCCTGGAAGCATTAAGACAAAAACTTTCCGAGCTGCCCAAGGTACAACAGGCGCAACTTGATCTAGTCTGGGTCGAGCGTCTGGCTGCCATCCTCAAGCTCGGCGACCGTTTCGTGTTCGGTCTGACGGTGTTGCTGGTTTCCGCATTACTTTTGGTGATAGGCAATACCATTCGTCTTCATATTGAAAACCGCCGCACCGAGATAGAAGTGATTAAACTCGTCGGCGGCACCGACAGCTATGTGCGTCGTCCCTTCCTTTATATGGGCGCGCTGTATGGCTTCGGTGCGGGGCTGCTGTCTTGGGGTGTTTTGGCGTTCGGCCTGAACTGGCTGAACGACGCGGTGGTCGGGCTGGCCGGCTTGTACGGCAGTGATTTCGCACTGGCCGGCGTGCCAGTTGCCGACGGTCTGTCGCTCTTGCTTGGCGCAGTGCTGTTGGGTTATATCGGTGCATGGATTGCGGTCGCACGTCATCTCAGGGAGCTGGCGCCGAAGTAGAATCTTTTTTTGCGCGTGATTGACCTTTCAGTGGTTAAGGAAACTTTCATTTGAGTTTCCGGTCAATTTTTCGCAATGCTGAAAAGCATGAGTATGTAAGTCGGAGGTTTTTCCGTATGTCCAATTCTTTGCAACCTGCGTATGCATTGGTTCCAGGCGCAAACCTGGAAGCCTACGTGCACACCGTCAACAGCATTCCATTGCTGACGCCGGAGCAGGAGCGTGAACTGGCCGAGAGTCTCTACTATGAGCAGGATCTGGGGGCGGCTCGGCAGATGGTGCTCGCCCACCTGCGGTTTGTCGTACACATCGCCCGTAGCTATTCCGGCTACGGTCTGGCTCAGGCTGACCTGATCCAGGAGGGTAACGTCGGCCTGATGAAGGCCGTGAAGCGTTTCAACCCGGAAATGGGCGTGCGTCTGGTGTCCTTCGCGGTGCACTGGATCAAGGCCGAGATTCACGAGTTCATCCTGCGCAACTGGCGAATCGTGAAAGTCGCGACCACCAAGGCCCAGCGCAAGCTGTTCTTCAACCTGCGCAGCCAGAAGAAACGTCTGGCCTGGCTGAACAACGAGGAAGTCCACCGTGTGGCGGAAAGCCTCGGTGTCGAGCCCCGTGAAGTGCGTGAGATGGAAAGTCGCCTGACCGGCCATGACATGGCCTTCGACCCGGCTGCGGAAGCGGACGATGACAGTGCTTTCCAGTCGCCGGCCAACTACCTGGAAGACCACCGGTACGACCCGGCGCGTCAACTGGAAGATGCCGACTGGAGCGACAACTCCAATCACAACCTGCACGAAGCGCTGGAAGTGCTGGACGAACGCAGTCGCGACATCCTCTACCAGCGCTGGCTGGCAGAAGAGAAAGCCACGCTGCACGACCTGGCGCAGAAGTACAACGTGTCGGCCGAGCGGATCCGTCAGCTCGAGAAGAGCGCGATGAACAAGCTCAAGTTGTCGATTGCCGCGTAACCGGTAGTCCGACAATAAAAAACGCCCCGATCAGTGATGATCGGGGCGTTTTTGTTTGCCTGTCAGAACGTCATTGGGCCCAGGGCGCGCGGCGCGAATCATTGAGTGTCAGCAGATAGCTGTCGCCACCCAGCTGACTCATCTGCTGGCGAATCCAGCCGGCCCGACGTGACACATAAGCGGTCGGATGACTGGCGCTCCAGACCCGGGGATTCGGCAGCACAGCCGCCAGATAACTCGCCTGCTGCCGGGACAGCGATTTGGCACCTACACCAAAGTGATGCCTTGCCGCCGCTTCGGCGCCGAACACGCCGTCATCCCACTCGACGCTGTTCAGATACACCTCGAGAATCCGCTGCTTGGGCCAGAACACTTCGATCAGTGCAGTGAACCATGCTTCCAGGCCTTTGCGCAGATAGCTGCGACCGGACCACAAGAACAGGTTCTTCGACACTTGCTGGCTTAGAGTGCTGGCGCCGCGAATCGAGCCGCCGAGTTCGTTGTGGGCCAGTGCGGCCTTGATCGCACTCAGGTCAAAACCCCAGTGCTCGGGGAATTTCTGGTCTTCGCCGGCAATCACCGCGACCTTCAGGTCATCGGAGATCTCGTCCCACGGTTTCCACGTGCGTTGCAGATCGATTGGCTCGCCATCGACCCAGGATTCGATCTTGCGCTCGACCATCAGCGCCGTGCCCGGTGGCGGCACGAAGCGAAACACCAACACCAGCAATACGCTGCCGCCCGCGAACCAGAGCAGGGCCTTCGTGAAACGACGGAGAAATAAACGCAGCATAGAGATGGCTTGGCCGAACCGGTTGAGCGGGCCATTATACAGACCCTGCCGATCGAGTCTGACTGGAGTTCTACATGCTGCGTAGCTTTCTGATGCTGGCTGCCTTCTTTGGTTTCACCGGTGTCGGCCTCGGCGCATTCGCCGCCCATGGCCTGAAAAGCCGCCTGACCCCGGAGTACCTGGCGATCTTCCACACCGGCGTCACCTACCAACTGGTGCACGCACTGGCGCTGTTCGGCGTGGCGCTGCTGGCCACGCAGCTTCAGGGGCGTCTGGTCGCCTGGGCCGGCATCTCGTTCAGCATCGGCATACTGCTGTTCTCCGGCAGCCTGTACCTGCTGACCACCCTCGGCATCGGCAAGCTCGGCATCATCACCCCGTTCGGCGGTCTGGCATTCCTGATCGGCTGGCTGTGCCTCGGACTTGCCGCCTGGCGCCTGCAGCCAACCGCTTGACGCTTGGTGCTGACCTTTAGGTCATGATCGGGCTAGAATGCCACCCCCTAAAAAGTGATGGCGGCGTTGCGCATGCGCATTCAGTTGAACGGTGAATCCTTTGAACTGCCCGACGGTGAAACCGTTGCGGCCCTGCTGACCCGTCTGGACCTGACCGGACGCCGCGTCGCGGTCGAACTCAATCTGGATATCGTCCCGCGCAGCCGGCATGCCGACACCACTTTGAACGACGGCGACAACGTCGAAGTCGTGCACGCCATCGGCGGCGGCTGATCGCCAGGCCTGCATGGGCCGAGAATTCTGCAAGACCCTCACCCCAACAGAGGATTCCCCATGAGCATCGTTCGTAGCGACAAGCCTTTCGTTCTGGCCGGTCGTACTTACCAGTCGCGTTTGCTGGTCGGTACCGGCAAGTACCGTGACATGGAAGAAACCCGCCTGGCCATCGAAGCCTCGGGTGCCGAGATCGTCACCTTCGCCGTGCGCCGCACCAATCTGGGCCAGATCGAAGGCGAGCCGAACCTGCTCGAAGTGCTGTCGCCGGATCGCTACACCTTCCTGCCGAACACCGCCGGCTGCTACGACGCAGTCGAAGCCGTGCGCACCTGCCGCCTGGCCCGTGAGCTGCTCGACGGCCACAACCTGGTGAAGCTGGAAGTGCTGGCCGACCAGAAAACCCTGTTCCCCAACGTGATCGAAACCCTCAAGGCCGCCGAAGTGCTGGTCAAGGAAGGCTTCGACGTGATGGTTTACACCAGCGACGACCCGATCATCGCCCGGCAACTGGCGGAAATCGGCTGCATCGCGGTGATGCCGCTGGCCGGTCTGATCGGCTCGGGCCTGGGGATCTGCAACCCGTACAACCTGCAGATCATTCTCGAAGAAGCCAAGATCCCGGTGCTGGTGGATGCCGGTGTCGGCACCGCTTCCGACGCCACCATCTCGATGGAGCTGGGCTGTGACGCGGTGCTGATGAACTCGGCCATCGCCCACGCCCAGCAGCCGATCATGATGGCTGAAGCCATGAAACACGCGATCGTCGCGGGCCGCCTGGCCTACCTCGCCGGCCGCATGCCGAAAAAACTCTATGCCAGCGCCTCTTCGCCGCTGGATGGTCTGATCAAGTAAGAGCTATTGATGACTGAATCGAACGACACGCCAATCCAGACGGAAGAAGGCGACGAGCGCCAACACCGCCGCATCAAGAGCTTTGTGATGCGCGCCGGGCGCATGACCGAAGGCCAGCAGCGCGGCCTGGATCAGGGCGCGCCGAAGTTCGTCCTGCCGCTGGCCGATGCGCCGGTGGATTACGACCAGGTGTTCGGCCGTTCCGCGCCGCGTTCGCTGGAGATCGGTTTCGGCATGGGCCATTCGCTGCTGGAAATGGCCGCCGCTGCGCCGGAACAGGATTTCATCGGTGTCGAGGTTCACCGTCCGGGTGTCGGCGCGCTGCTAAATGGCGTGCTGACTCAGGGCCTGACCAACCTGCGGGTCTACGATTGTGACGCGATCGAAGTGCTCAACCGCTGCATCGCCGACAACAGCCTTGATCGCCTGATGCTGTTCTTCCCAGACCCGTGGCACAAGAGCCGTCACCACAAGCGCCGCATTGTTCAGGCGTCCTTCGCTGAACTGGTGCGCAGCAAGCTGAAGGTTGGCGGCATTCTGCACATGGCCACCGACTGGGAGCCATACGCCGAATACATGCTGGAAGTGATGAACGTCGCCCCGGGCTACCGCAACCTCGCCGAAGACGGCAAGTGCGTGCCGCGCC
Source organism: Pseudomonas sp. B20(2017) (assembly GCF_002113125.1). GTDB lineage: Bacteria > Pseudomonadota > Gammaproteobacteria > Pseudomonadales > Pseudomonadaceae > Aquipseudomonas. The sequence continues at coordinate 62,266 of NZ_NEJP01000019.1, forward strand.
CGGCCGAACGCCCGATCACCAAGTTCGAACGCCGCGGCGAACGTCTTGGGCATGGCGTGTGGGATCTGAAGTTCGAAAAGCTCGCTTAAGCATCACGCAATAAAAACTGTGGGAGCGAGCTTGCTCGCGATGAGGCCGTAACATTCAACATTTATGTCGTCTGTTACACCGCCATCGCGAGCAAGCTCGCTCCCACAGTCGTTTTGGGTAGTAGCTGAAAATCAGCGGCGGTCGGCCACTACGCCAATCAGCACCAGCACCACCAACAACACCGGCGCCAGGCTGTAGTTGTTGAACTGGCTCAGCCCCTTCACTACCCACGGCGTCGCGTAGATCAGCGCCGCGCCGCTGCCGATCATGCACAGCAGGGCCATCAGCGGGACGCGCAGGGCGCCGGCAATGCTGCCCAGGCGTTGCTCGACCCAGCCTTTGAAGTCGGCGCCGAACAGCACCAGCAGGCAGCCCACCAGGGCCAGGGCGATTTCCGAGAGGTTGCTGCGGCTCCAGCGGGACACGGTGGCGAGCAGGTCGAGAATCAAATCCATGTTTTTTCCTTAGGGCTGCCGTTGGGCGTTGGGCTCAGCTCAGAAATTTCTGCAGCAAGTCGTTGAGGAACAGTTGTCCGCGCTCGGTAGCCGCCAGACGTGACGGTTCGACCTGCAACAGACCGCTTTGTTCGGCCTCGCGCCGGTGTTCGTCGAGGCTCTCCAGCGGCAGGCCAGTGCGCTCCGGGTACAGGCGCGATTCGACGCCGGCGGTCAGGCGCAGGGCGTTCATCAGGAACTCGAACGGCATCTCGTCGTTGGTCAGGGCTTTCTCGCCGGCCTGGAAGTTTTTGGCCGGGTTGAGGTAGTCCTTCGGCAGTCGGGTCTTCCAGGTGCGCACGATGCGCCCGTCCGGGTGACTGAGCTTGCCGTGAGCACCGGCGCCGATACCGATGAAGTCACCGAAGCTCCAGTAGTTCAGGTTGTGCCGCGCCGGGCGACCCGGTTGGGCGTAGGCCGAAACTTCGTACTGGGCGTAACCGTGCTCGGCCAGCAGTGCCTGTCCGGCCTCTTGAATGTCCCACAGCGTGTCGTCTTCCGGCAGCACCGGTGGCTGGTTCCAGAACACGGTGTTCGGCTCCAGTGTCAGCTGATACCAGGAAATGTGCGTCGGCTTCAGCTCGATCGCCTGGCGCAGGTCGCTCAGGGCATCGTCCAGCGATTGGTCCGGCAAGCCGTGCATCAAGTCGAGGTTGAAGTTATCGAACCCGGCCTGGCGCGCCATGCCGGCCGCGCGTACCGCTTCGTCGCCGTTGTGGATGCGGCCGAGGGCCTTGAGCTTTTCCTGCTGGAAGCTCTGGATGCCGATCGACAGGCGATTGATCCCCAGTTGGCGGTAGGCGACGAACTTCTCCTGCTCGAAGGTCCCGGGGTTGGCTTCCAGGGTGATTTCGATGTCATCGGCAAACGGAATGCGCTGTTTCACGCCTTCAAGCAAGCGACCAAGCGCTTCGGCGCTGAACAGGCTCGGCGTGCCGCCGCCAAAAAAGATCGAACTCAACTCACGGCCGTACACCGCGTGCAGATCCTGATACAGGTCGGCGAGCAGCGCATCGACGTATTCCTGCTCCGGCAGCACCGGGCTGGCGGTGTGGGAGTTGAAGTCGCAATACGGGCATTTGCGCACACACCACGGGATGTGGATGTACAGCGCCAGGGGCGGCAGCGTCGGCAACGGCGCCCGAGGCGAGGAGGCGGCGCCGCCGATAATCAGCGACGACGCGGAGGAGCTATCGGTCATTTCAAGCCCAGACGCTGGCGCAGCAGATCCATTGCACGGGCGCGGTGGCTGATCTGGTTCTTGTCGCTCGGGCTCAGCTCGGCGCTGGACGCGTTACGCTCCGGCACCCAGAACAGCGGGTCGTAGCCGAAACCGTGCTCACCGCTGGCAGCGGTCAGGATGCGCCCGTGCCACAGACCTTCGCAGAGGATCGGCAACGGATCGTCGGCATGACGCACCAGCGCCAATACGCAGACGAACTGCGCGCCGCGCTCGGCTTCAGGCACATCCTTCAAGGCATCGAGCAGTTTGGCGTTGTTCGCCGCGTCGCCCTTGCCGTCGGCATAACGCGCCGAATAGATGCCCGGCGCACCGCCGAGGAAATCCACCGCCAGGCCCGAATCGTCGGCCAGCGCCGGCAGCCCGGAAATGCGCGCAGCGTTGCGGGCCTTGAGGATCGCGTTCTCGACGAACGACAGACCGGTTTCTTCCGGCTCCACGCTGCTGAATTCGCCGATCGAGCGCAATTGCACCGATTCGCCGAGCATGGCCTGGAGTTCCTTGAGTTTGCCGGCGTTATGGCTGGCCAGTACGAGTTGCTTGAGATTGATCATTGGCCAGGGAAAAGCTCTTGGTTGAAATTGATGGTGTTGATCTTGTCGCCGGTCTGCACCTTGATTTCAAAGGTGCGGGTTTCCTGCTGCTCCACCGGGTACTGGGCGATGTAGTAGATCGCGCCCTGTTCGGTGATCTGGCGGAAAGTCAGCGGCACGCTCTGGCTGGTCAGGTCTTTGACCGTGCCGGTGACCTGGGCGATCAGCGGCTTGCCGTCCTTGATCACCGAGACATTGATTACGCCCTGGTTCTTGCTGCGGATCAGCTCTGCAGCCTTGGCGATGTCCGGCGTCAGGAAGGTGGAGTTGAAGGTGTTGTAATGCACGGTGACATCACCGAACACTTCCTTGCGTTCGCCCTTGATGGCATCGGCAGCCACGGCCGACAGGCTCAGGCAGGCGGCCAATAGCGCGGTAATCAAGCGTCCCATGTTCGTTCTCCTCGCAATGTCGTGGTTCAGACCGCGATTCTGTGATCCTGCAAGCCAGGGCTGCTCACGCGGTAGATACCGATCTCACCTAACAGATTAGGCCATAGCTTACTGGCCCACCCGTGGCGGTGCTGTTGATCCACGGCAAGCCGATCAATGACCTTCGCATCACGTTCGCGACAAAGTTCTTCAAAGTCTTCGAAGGTACAGAAGTGGATGTTCGGCGTGTTGTACCAGGTGTACGGCAGGAATTCCGACACCGGCATCCGCCCCTTGCTCGCCAGATACCAGCGGCAGCGCCAGTGACCGAAGTTGGGGAAGGTGATGATGCACTGGCGACCGACCCGCAGCATTTCGTCGAGGATCTTGTCCGGGTAATGCACGGCTTGCAGGGCCTGGGTCATCACCACGATGTCGAAGCTGTTGCTGGCGAAGTTGCCCAGGCCCTTGTCCAGGTCCTGCTCGATGACGTTGATGCCCTTGGCCACGCACTCGGCGATGTTGTCCGGGTCGTTTTCCAGGCCGTAGCCGGTGACCTGCTTGTGGTCGCGCAGCCAGGTCAGCAACTCGCCGTCACCGCAACCGAGGTCGAGCACGCGGCTGCCGGCGGGGATCCATTCCTGGATGATTTCCAGATCAGCTCTCATGGCTTTCTCACAACGTAATGCGGTTCATGTAATTGCCGAACGCCTGCAAATAACGCGGGATCGGAATCAGGAAGGCGTCGTGGCCCTGGGGTGCGTCGATTTCCAGGTAGCTGACGTCCTTGCGCGCGGCCATCAGTGCGTCCACCAGTTCCCGCGAGCGGGCCGGGGAGAAGCGCCAGTCAGTGGTGAACGACATCACGCAGAACTTGGCTTTCGCACCTTCGAAGGTTTTTGCCAGGTTATCGTCGAAGTTCGCCGCCGGATCGAAGTAATCCAGTGCCTTGGTCATCAACAGGTAGGTGTTGGCATCGAAGCGCCCGGAGAACTCTTCGCCCTGATAGCGCAGGTAGCTTTCGACCTGGAACTCGACACTGTGGAAGTCGTAGTTGAGCTTTTCGCTCTTCAGGCCGCGACCGAATTTCTCGCCCATGGAGTCGTCGGACAGGTAAGTGATGTGCCCGACCATCCGCGCCAGCATCAGGCCGCGCTTGGGGATCACGCCCTGTTCCTGGAACGAGCCGCCGTGGAATTCCGGGTCGGTGAGGATCGCCTGGCGCGCCACTTCGTTGAAGGCGATGTTCTGCGCCGACAGCTTGGGGGCCGAGGCGATGGCCAGGCAGTGGCGCACGCGATCCGGATAAGTGATGGTCCATTGCAGCGCCTGCATGCCGCCGAGGCTGCCACCGATCACTGCGGCCCACTGGCCGATGCCGAGCAGGTCGGCCAGGCGCGCCTGGCTGTGCACCCAGTCTTCTACAGTCAGCACCGGGAAGTCGGCGCCGAACGGCTTGCCGGTTTCCGGGTTGGTGCTGCTCGGGCCGGTGGAACCATTGCAACCGCCGAGGTTGTTCAGGCTGACCACGAAGAACTTGTTAGTGTCGATCGGTTTGCCGGGGCCGATGCAGCTGTCCCACCAACCGGGCTTGCGGTCGTCGACGCTGTGATAGCCGGCGGCGTGGTGGTGGCCGGACAGGGCGTGGCAGATCAGCACGGCGTTGCTCGCTTGCGCGTTCAGCGTGCCGTAGGTTTCGTAGATCAGGTCATAAGCGGCCAGCGAACGGCCGCAGGCCAAGGCCAGCGGTTCGCTGAAGTGCGCCGTTTGCGGCGTCACCAGACCAACAGAATCGGGGGGAAAGGCAGCTGGCATCGACCCTGCTCTCGTTGAAATGAGGCGTAAGTCTAAAGACCGGTGGGGTTAGCGGCAAGCAACTACCTGCGCTCGCTCCCACGCAGAGCGTGGGAACGATCAGGGAAAAACCAAACCCGGCAAATCCGGCAACTTCTTCGGCGAGCAAATCTTCACCCGCTTCTGCCGGTTCAACTCGCCGCTGAGCAAACTGACTTGACTCCTGGAAACCCCAAAAGCCTTGGCCAGAAAGCCCATCAGATACGCATTGGCCTTGCCCTCGACCGGCGGCGCGGTCAGGCGGATCTTCAGGCGATCACCGTGCAGCCCGCAAAAGTCATCGCTGCGGGCGGCCGGTTGCAGGTGACACTCCAGAATCAGGTCGTCACCGTCCCAGCGAAACCAGCTCACATCAGCAGGCGCAGGATTTCCGGCATCATCGTCATCGCCGCGAGGTTGTTGATCACCAGCATGTCGATCAGCTTCAGTACGAGGAAGGCGAAGATCGGCGACAGGTCCAGACCACCGAGGTTCGGCACGATGCGACGGAACGGCGCCAGGGCCGGTTCACAGATCTGGTTTACCAGCTCGGCGCCCGGATTGTGGCTGCCCGGTGCGACCCAGGACAGGATGATGCTGATGATCATGGCCCAGAAGAATATCTTCAGGAACAGCGCCGTCACGCCGATCAGCGACCAGATCAACAGTTGCAGCGGGTTACCGGTGGTGCCGTAAGTCAGCAGCAGGGTCAGCGCCATCAGTACCAGTTGCACGAGGATCGCCAGTACCAGCGACGACATGTCCAGGCCGAACAGGCTCGGGATGATCCGGCGTAGCGGCTTGAGCAGCGGCTGAGTAGCCTTGACCACGAACTGGCACAGCGGGTTGTAGAAGTTCGCCCGCACGAGTTGCAGGACGAAGCGCAGCAGCACGATCAGCAGGTACAGGCTGCCGAGGGTTTGCAGCACGTAAACCGCTGCGGTGTTCAATCCGATCATGTAAGGCTCCTTATTTGCCCAGTTGTTCGGCCATTTCGGCCGAGCGGTGCGCGGCGGCGCCGAGTGCTTTTTCCACCAGGGCTTCGAAGCCGCCGGCCTGGAACGATTTGATCGCGGCTTCCGTGGTGCCGGCCGGCGAGGTCACGCGGCGGCGCAGCTCGGCAGCGTCGACGTCGCTGGAAACCGCCATGTGCGCGGCGCCCAGAGCGGTCTGCAAGGTCAGTTGCTCGGCGGTTTCCTTCGGCAGGCCGAGTTTGACGCCGGCGGCGGTCATGGCTTCGATCAGCAGGAAGAAGTACGCCGGGCCAGAACCGGAAACGGCGGTGACCGCGTCCAGTTGCTGCTCTTCGTTCAGCCACAGGGCGATGCCCACGGCGGACAGCAGTTCTTCAGCCTGTTGGCGTTGTTCGGTGCTCACTGCGCCGGTGGCGTACAGGCCGCTCACGCCCTGACGCAGCAGTGCCGGGGTGTTCGGCATGCAGCGCACGATCGGCTGCTCACCCAGCCATGCAGTCATGCTGGCGCAGGTGATGCCGGCGGCGATGGAGACCACCAGTTGATTCGGTTTCAGGCTCGGGCGGATGGCCTCGCACACGGCCTTCATGGCCTGCGGCTTGACTGCCAGCACGACGACGTCGGCGCCGTCGATGGCCTGGGCGTTGTCGGCGAAGGTTTCGATGCCGTGCTCGGCGCTGACCCGGTTGCGGGTTTCTTCACCCGGATCGCTGGCGCGAATCCGTGCAGCTTCCAGACCCTTGGCCCGCAGGCCGCCGATCAGGCTGGCGGCCATGTTGCCGGCACCGATAAAGGCAATACGTGTGTTGCTCATGTCAGGTCCTTATCTGGAAATGGTCAAGATTGGGAATAATCGCGGGCGCCGAACAGGGCCGTACCGATACGGACCCAGGTCGCGCCCTGGGCAATGGCCGACTCGAGGTCGTGGCTCATGCCCATGGAAAGTGTGTCGAGCGGCAGGTCGAGGCCGGCCTGCAATTTCTGGACGGCAGCGAATGCAGCATCCTGCTCGGCGCGATCTTCGGTCGGCTCGGGAATCGCCATCAACCCGCGAAGCTTCAGGCGCGGCAGGGCACTGATGGCCTGGGCCAGGGCCGGCAGATCTTGCGGCGTGCAGCCGGACTTGCTGGCTTCACCGCTGACGTTGACCTGAATGCAGATATTCAATGGCGGCAGATCCGCCGGGCGTTGCTCGGACAGGCGTTGGGCGATTTTCAGACGATCCACGGAGTGCACCCAGGCGAAATGCTCGGCAATCGAGCGGGTCTTGTTCGACTGAATGGGGCCGATGAAGTGCCAGATCAAGGGCAGGTCGGCCAATTCGAGCTGTTTGCCCAAGGCCTCTTGCAGGTAGTTCTCGCCGAAGTCGCGCAGGCCGGCGGCGTACGCTTCGCGCAGGGCTTCGGCCGGTTTGGTCTTGCTCACGGCCAGCAGCTGGACGCTGTTTTCCTCGCGTCCGGCGGCTTCGACGGCTGCCTGGATACGCGAACTAACCAGTTGGATGTTGTCTGCTATCGTGGACATCAAGAGGCGCCAGCGGTCTGAAGGTTCGCGGCATTCTACTGGAATTGAGGGACGCTATGGATATCACTGAACTGCTGGCCTTCAGCGCCAAACAGGGCGCTTCCGACCTGCACCTGTCGGCCGGTCTGCCGCCGATGATCCGCGTGGATGGCGATGTGCGGCGGATCAATCTGCCGGCGCTGGATCACAAGCAAGTGCACGAGCTGATCTACGACATCATGAACGACACCCAGCGGGTGGACTTCGAGAAACATCTGGAAACCGACTTTTCCTTCGAAGTCCCCGGCGTGGCGCGCTTTCGGGTCAATGCCTTCAACCAGAACCGCGGCGCCGGAGCTGTGTTCCGGACCATTCCGTCGAAAGTGCTGAGCATGGAAGACCTCGCCATGGGCGACGTCTTCCGCAAGATCACCGATGCGCCACGCGGGCTGGTGCTGGTGACCGGACCGACCGGCTCCGGCAAGTCCACGACCCTGGCGGCGATGATCGATTACCTCAACACCCATCGCCATCACCACATCCTGACCATCGAAGATCCGATCGAATTCGTCCACGAATCGCGCAAATGCCTGATCAATCAGCGCGAAGTCCATCGCGATACCCGCAGTTTCGCCACCGCGCTGCGTTCGGCACTGCGTGAAGACCCGGACGTGATCCTGGTGGGCGAGATGCGCGACCTGGAAACCATTCGCTTGGCTCTGACCGCTGCCGAGACCGGGCACCTGGTGTTCGGCACCTTGCACACCACGTCGGCAGCCAAGACCATCGACCGGGTGGTGGACGTGTTCCCCGGGGACGAAAAGTCCATGGTTCGCTCGATGCTGTCGGAGTCGTTGCTAGCGGTGGTGTCGCAGACGCTGATCAAGAAGATCGGCGGCGGCCGGGTGGCGGCGCACGAAATCATGCTGGGCACGTCGGCGATCCGTAACCTGATCCGCGAGGACAAGGTGGCGCAGATGTATTCGGCGATACAGACCGGCGGCTCGCTGGGGATGCAGACACTCGACATGTGTCTGAAGGATCTGGTGACCAAGGGCTTGATCAGCCGCGAGCATGCGCGGGAGAAGGCGCGCACGCCGGATAACTTCTAGGCAAAAAAAATCGCAGCCCGCGGGCTGCGATTTTCTTGTTCTGATCGTTCCCACGCTCTGCGTGGGATGCAGCCCGGGACGCTCTGCGTCCCAAAGCGGACGCAGAGTGTGTGGACGAGCTAGCTTCAGCGCTGAACGACGCGCATCTGCCCCTGTTCTTTCGGCAATACGCGTTTTGCCACCACGTAATGCTTCTCCCAGTACGGCTTGTTCAGTGTGTCGATGCTCACCGACTTGCCGCGCCGTGGGGCATGGATGAAACGGTCGTTGCCCAGGTAGATGGCAACGTGATTGACCCGACGGCTCTTGATGTTGAAGAAAATCAGGTCGCCCGGCTTCAGGTCCTTGCGTTCGACTTTCTCGCCGTGACCGCTGGCCATGGCATTCGAGGTGCGTGGCAGGTCGAACGTGGCGTCGTTGAACGCGTATTTCACCAGACCGCTGCAGTCGAAGCCTTTACTCGGGCTGCTGCCGCCCCAACGGTATGGCGTACCGAGGACGTTTACCGCACGACTCAGGACATTGCTGCTTTCCTTGGTCGCCATCGGTGGCACCAGCTTGCTGCGGCCGTTGCTGCTCAGCGTGGTGTGTTTGACCTGTTTGCCTTTGTTCGAAGGAGCAGAGGCATGGGATTTGGGGGTGAAACCGTTAACGTTTGGAAGACGTTGCTCACGATTGGTGGCGTGGGCGGCCAGTGGCATTAATAGGCAAATGGTTAGCCATGTCTTGAAAAATGGACGCATTAGGCAGGGCTCTTGGTGTGTTAGCGCGCAACTTTATAACAGCTTTTTTGTCACTTCCGAGGCCGTTGGTCGATTCAATCGGGTGCCAACGGAACCAAATAAGCGGCAAAAAGACGCAATTGTCGGACAGAAGTCCGGTGCTATAAGGCTTTGACGGGAGACACGGTAGCATTTGCCATACGTCGGCTACCTGTAAAAAAGTCACAAAGAATTAAAGAATATTTATCTATCGCGTGTATCGAGGTCTTAATGAACGGCTATCAGCTGCCCCGTGTGAAGGAAAAAGACACCCATAGCAAGGTGATCGGCTACCTGTTGTGGATTTTCGGTTTCACAGGCTCTCACCGCTTCTATTACGGCAAACCGGTGACCGGCACGATCTGGTTTTTCACCTTCGGGCTGCTGGGGATCGGCTGGCTGATCGACGTTTTCCTGATCCCGGCGATGGATCGCGAAGCCGACCTGCGATTCGCCGCGGGTCCTATCGAGTACAACGTGGCGTGGATCCTGCTGACCTTCCTCGGCGCGCTCGGCGTGCACCGGATGTATCAGGGCAAGTGGATCAGCGGGGTGGTGTACCTGCTGACCGGCGGGTTGTTCTTTCTGGGGGTGCTGTATGACTTCTGGACACTGAACGATCAGGTGTCGGTGCGTAACGCCGAAGGCAGAGGCGCTTTCCAATAAAGCTTCGCGAGCAAGCTCGCTCCCACAGGGTTCGTGGTGACCTTGTGGGAGCGAGCTTGCTCGCGATAGGGGTCAACTCGGTATCAAGCCTGATGGCTGATCCGGCCATCCACCAGCGTGTAACGCACCACACCCGGCAGGCTATGGCCGAGGAAAGGGCAGTTCTCGCCTTTCGACAGCCAGGTTTCGCCAGCCACGGTCGAGGCCTTCGGATCGAATAGCACGATATCCGCCGCGCCACCCACTGCCAGTTTGCCCGCCGGCAGGCGCAGGGCCTCGGCCGGACCGGCGCTCAGGCGTGCCAGCAGGGTCGGCAGATCCAGCAGACCATCCTCCACCAGCGTCATCGCCAGCGGCAGCAACAGCTCGACGCTACTGATGCCAGGCTCGGTCGCGCCGAACGGTGCCAGTTTGGCATCGCGCTCATGGGGCTGGTGATGGCTGGAGATGGCCGAGACCACGCCGGACTTCACCGCCTCGCGCAGACCGTCGCGGTCGGCGCGGGTGCGCAGCGGCGGTTGCACGTGATACAGGCTGCTGAAGTCGATCAGCGCTTCGTCCGTCAGGATCAGCTGATACAGGGCGACATCCGCCGTGACTTTCAAACCACGGGCCTGGGCCTGAGCGATCAGGGCCACGCCGCGAGCGCTGGTCAGCTGGCTGAAGTGCGCACGCACGCCGGTCTGCTCGACCAGCAGCAGATCACGGGCCAAGGCCACGGTTTCAGCGGTTTCTGGAATGCCCGGCAGGCCGAGGAAACTGGCGGTGGCGCCTTCGTGGGCCAGGCCACCGTCGGCCAGGTCGTGATCCTGGGAGTTGAAAATCACCGTCAGGTCAAAGGTCGCCGCGTACTCCAGCGCCCGGCACAGGGTACGGGTGTTGCGGAAGCTCTCCAGGCCGTTGCCGAACGCCACGCAACCGGCGTCGCGCAGGGCCACCAGTTCTGCAAGCTGTTCGCCATCCAGACCTTTGCTCAGCGCGCCGATCGGGAACACTTTGGTGTTGCCGGCCTCGCGGGCGCGGTCGAGGATCAGCTCGGCCACGGCGGAAGTGTCGAGCACCGGTCTGGTCTTCGGCGGGCAGCACAGGCTGGTCACGCCGCCGGCCGCAGCCGCGCGGGTTTCGCTGGCGATGGTGCCTTTGCGGCTGTAGCCCGGCTCGCGCAGGGCAACGTTCAGGTCTACAAGGCCGGGAGCGGCGACGAGGCCTTGGGCGTCGATGGTTTCGACGGCGCTGAAACCGGCCGGTGCAGCGCCGAGGGCGACGATCTTGCAGGCTTCAACGTGAATATCGGTGATTTGATCCAGGCCGCTGCTTGGATCGATGACGCGGGCGCCGAGAATGCTGAGCTTCACTGGGCGTTCTCCTGCTCGAATTGACGCTGCGCTGTTTGTCCGCTCATGGCCATCGACAGCACGGCCATACGGATCGCGATGCCGTAGGTGACTTGATTGAGGATCACCGAGTGCGGGCCGTCGGCCACCGCCGACTCGATCTCCACGCCGCGGTTGATCGGCCCCGGGTGCATGACGATGCAATCGGGCTTGGCGCCGGCCAGGCGCGCGGTGGTCAGGCCGAACAGGCGGTAGAACTCGCCTTCGCTCGGCAGCAGGCCGCCGGTCATGCGCTCACGCTGCAGGCGCAGCATGATCACCACGTCGACGTCTTTCAGGCCTTCGGTCATGTCGGTGTAGACCTTCACGCCGTACTGCTCGATGCCGATCGGCAACAGGGTCTTCGGTGCGATCACGCGGATGTCCGGGCAACCGAGGGTCTTCAGGGCGAGCATGTTCGACCGCGCCACCCGCGAGTGCAGGATGTCGCCGACGATGGCCACCGAGAGGTTCTCGAAACCGCCCTTGTGGCGGCGGATGGTCAGCATGTCGAGCATGCCCTGGGTCGGGTGCGCGTGCCGGCCGTCGCCGCCGTTGATGATCGCCACCTGCGGGCAGACATGTTCGGCAATGAAGTGCGCAGCGCCGGAGTCACCGTGGCGCACGACGAACATGTCGGCGGCCATGGCTTCCAGGTTGCGCAGGGTATCGAGCAGGGTTTCGCCCTTGCTGGCCGACGAGGTCGACACGTTCAGGGTGATCACGTCCGCCGACAGCCGCTGGGCCGCCAGTTCGAAAGTGGTGCGGGTGCGGGTCGAGTTTTCGAAGAACACGTTGCACACGGTCTTGCCGCGCAGCAACGGGACCTTCTTCACGGCCCGGGCACCGACTTCGAGGAACGAGTCGGCGGTGTCGAGGATTTCCGTCAGCAACTCGCGGCGCAGGCCGTCGAGCGAGAGGAAATGGCGCAGCTGGCCCTGATCATTGAGCTGCAGCGGGCGCTTGGTATCTAGAGGCGTCATCGCGAGGGGGACTCTCAATAGGGCGGATTAAAGGGCAAGGTCTTGCAGTTCGAGGGCCAGCTCCGGGCCGGACAGCTTGACCCGCTCGTGGGCGGCCAGCGACAGGGTCGCGCCAACCACGTTCGGGCGGATCGGCAGTTCGCCGGCGTCCAGGTCCAGCAGGCAGACCAGCGTTACGCTGGCCGGGCGGCCGTAGTCGAACAGTTCGTTCATGGCGGCGCGGATGGTCCGGCCGCTCATCAGTACGTCGTCGATCAGCACCAGATGCTGGCCTTCGATTTCGAAGGGCAGGGCGGACGGGCGCACCTGCGGGTGCAGGCCGTTCTGGCTGAAGTCGTCGCGGTAGAAGGAAACATCCAGCGTGCCCAATGGCGCGTCGCTGCCCAGCTCTGCGAGCAGGGCCTGGGCGACCCAGACGCCGCCGGTGCGGATGCCGATGTAACGCGGTTCGCTGATATCACGCTGGGCAAGGTGCGCCTTGAGGCGGGTCGCCATCTGGCTGATCAGATCGGCGGGATTGGGCAGGCTCATGGTTGCTCCTTCTTGGGGTCGAGCCGGTTCTCGCGAACCGGGGCTCGGGTTGTAACCAAAAGAAAAGCGCCGTAGCGCTTGTCAGGATTCAAATAGTGCGGTGTTTTCGTCGAGCCAGCCTTGCAGCAGCAGGGCGGCGGCGATGGCGTCCACCGGGTTATCGCGGTAGCTGCCTTTCTGTCCGCCGCGCACCAGTCGCTCGCCTTTGGCTTCGAAGGTCGTCAGGCGTTCGTCGTGGGTATAGAAAGGCAGGTTGAAACGGCCGTTGAGGCGCCGGGCGAATTTCTCGGCGCGGGCGCACATCTCGCTGGGCGTGCCGTCCATGTTCAGCGGCAAACCGACCACCACGGCGTCGGGTTTCCATTCCTTTATCAGGGCTTCGACCTGATTCCAGTCCGGCACACCGTTTTGCGCCTTCAAGGTGCACAGTTCGCGGGCCTGGCCGGTAATCACCTGGCCGACCGCTACGCCGATCTGTTTGGTGCCGTAGTCGAAGCCGAGGATCAGGCGCAGGGCCATCAGGCGTGTCCTGCCTGACTGGTCAGCAGGCTGAGGTTGATCCCCAGGTGCCTGGCCGCCGCTTCCAGGCGCAGTTCACTGCTGGTGTTGAACAGGATGTCGGCGTCGTACGGGCAGGTCAGCCAGGCGTTGTCGGCCAGTTCGGCTTCCAGCTGACCGGCTTCCCAACCGGCATAACCGAGGGTGATGACGCTTTTGGCCGGGCCCACGCCGTCGGCGATGGCGAACAGCACGTCCTGCGAGGTCGACAGGGCCAGGTCGCCGTCCAGCTCGACGGTAGCCTGGAAGGTCTGGCCGGCCGGGTGCAGGACGAAACCGCGATCAGTCTGCACCGGGCCGCCGATGAAGATCGGCACATGCTGGCACAGCGCTGGCGGATCGATGTCCGGGCGCAATTGTTCGAGGATGTCGGCCAGATTCAGCTCTTGCGGTCGATTGACCACCAGCCCCATGGCGCCATTGGCCGTGTGCTCGACGATGTAGGTCAAGGTGTGGGCAAAGTTCGGGTCGGCCATGTGTGGCATGGCGATCAGGAAGTGATGCTTGAGGTAGCTGGGGCTGACGTTTTTCATGTGCGCTAGTGTGGCGTTCGGGGGGCGAACTGACAAGCTGGAGATGCTTGCAACACTGTTCCAATGTGGGAGCGAGCTTGCTCGCGAAAGCGGTGGATCAGTCACATCAATGTTGTATGACACACCGCATTCGCGAGCAAGCTCGCTCCCACAGGGGTTCTTCGGTGTGTCAGTTGCTCGAGAGTTTGTCACCGCGGGCGAATTTCCAGGTGCGGATGATTTCCAGCCGGTCGATGTCCGACAGGTCGCCGGTAAACGGTGCAAACGGAGCTGCCAGTCGCACGATACGTTGCGCCGCCTGATCCAGCAGCGGCTGGCCGGAAGACTCCAGCACCAGCACTTCATACAGCGAGCCGTCGCGGTTGATCGACACCATCAGGCGCAGATTGCCGTAGATCTGCTTGCGCCGGGCTTCCTCGGGGTAATTGAGGTTGCCGATGCGCTCGACCTTCTTGCGCCATTCGTCCTTGTACCAGGCACCCTTGTCGCGCATGGTCGAGGCGGCGCTCAGGCGGTGAATGCGCGGGCGCTTGGCGTACAGCTGTTGTTCTTTGGCCAGTTCCGCTTCGAGGCTGGCGATATCGCTGGAGAGTTGCGAACTGTCGAAAGTCGGCGCATCGACCGTTGGTTTGGTCTCGGTCTTGGCTTCTTCTTTCTTGGTCGGCGCCTTTTTCGGTTTCGGCGCGACAGTGGTCACCGCAGCCTTGGGCGCGGCTTCCTGCACTTCCGGTTTGGCGGCCGGTGGCGGGGTGACTTTCTTGACCTGATTGTCCTGGAACGGCGCGACCTCGGTGGTCTTGGGAATCGCCTTCTTGTCGAGGGTGCCGCTGCCTTCCTGGTTTTCCTGGGCGAGGAAATCGGCCTTCGCCGGCTTCTTTTCGCTTTTGAAGGTGGCGAGGGTGATTTCCAGGGTTTTGCTGATCTGCTTGGGCTCGACCATGGTGAAACCCACGCCGAGCAGCAGTGCCAAATGGATCAGCGCCGCAAGAAACAGGGTAAATCCGAGGCGATCGACCGGGCGCACGCCGCGGTGGGCGAGTTCAGCAGGCAGATCGGACGGAAGTGTCATGACAAGAAAACCAACATCGCGTTTTTCACAGGCCGCGCATGATAACGCAATGTTGGTTTCACGCCTTGGGCTTCAAGCATCAAGCGACAGGCTGCATGTGATGCACATCAAGCTTGCAGCTTTTTCTCGATGGCATCCATCAGCAGGCCGCCGATGTCGGTGCCGAAGGCATTGTCGATTTCGCGGATGCAGGTCGGGCTGGTGACGTTGATTTCGGTCAGGTGCTCGCCGATCACGTCCAGGCCGACGAACAACAGGCCCTTCTCGCGCAAGGTCGGGCCGACCTGGGCGGCGATCCAGCGATCCTTGTCGGTCAGCGGACGGGCTTCGCCACGGCCACCTGCCGCGAGGTTGCCACGGGTTTCGCCCTGGGCCGGAATCCGCGCCAGGCAGTAATCCACCGGCTCGCCGTCGATCATCAGGATGCGCTTGTCGCCGTCCTTGATCGCCGGCAGGTAGGCCTGGCCCATGATCTGCTGGGCGCCGAGGGCAGTCAGGGTTTCCAGGATCACCGACAGGTTCGGATCGCCGGCGCGGTGACGGAAGATCGAGGTGCCGCCCATGCCGTCCAGCGGTTTGAGGATCACGTCGCCGTGTTTGGCGGCGAACTCACGCAGCACGTCGGCGCGGCGGCTGACCACGGTCGGCGGTGTGCACTGCGGGAACAGCGTGGCGAACAGCTTTTCGTTGCAGTCGCGCAGGCTTTGCGGCTTGTTGACCACCAGCACCCCGGCGGACTCGGCCTGTTCGAGCAGGTAGGTGGAGTAGACGAACTCCATGTCGAACGGCGGATCCTTGCGCATTAGGATCACGTTCAGGTCGCTCAGCAGCGAATCCTGCTCGGTGCCCAGTTCGAACCATTTTTCCGGGTTGGCGAAGACTTTCAGCGGCTTCATCCGCGCCCGTGCCTGGCCTTCGCCCTGATAAAGGTCTTTCTGTTCCATATAGAACAGTTCCCAGCCGCGCTTCTGCGCCGCCAGCAGCATGGCCAGCGAGCTATCCTTTTTGTAGGAAATGCTGGCGATAGGGTCCATGACAATCCCGACGCGAACGCTCATTGGGTTTTCCTCGAAAATTGGCTACCGGATCGGTATGAAAAAAGTGCCGCCAGAGTGGCGCCGGGCGGGTTTTCGGTCAAGGAAAAACCCGTCGATAGATTGGATCAGGAGACTGTGCTAAAAAGGCTGCCATGTCGTGCTGGCCCTTGAGCATCAAGGGTTTCCAGCCATTACGCATCGCAAAACGGACAAATTGATTCGCAAAGGCGACGGTAGAGCCCCCTTATGGAACAGCAGTCCAGCGCCTTGAAGGTCATGGTGATCGACGACTCGAAAACGATTCGTCGCACCGCCGAGACCCTGTTGAAAAATGCAGGGTGCGAAGTCATCACCGCGATCGACGGTTTTGACGCTCTGGCGAAGATCGCCGACCACCATCCCGGGATCATCTTTGTCGACATCATGATGCCGCGTCTGGATGGTTATCAGACCTGCGCTTTAATCAAGAACAACAACGCGTTCAAGGGTACGCCGGTGATCATGCTGTCGTCCCGGGACGGGCTGTTCGACAAGGCCAAGGGGCGGATTGTCGGTTCCGATCAATTTTTGACCAAGCCTTTCAGCAAGGAAGAACTGCTCGACGCGATTTCGGCCCATGTTCCGGGCTTCGCTGCCGCTTTGCCGCAGTAAGACACGCACAGAGACGCTCGGCTAGCGGGCCCGGTGTCGACAAGAAAAATGGGGAAGACCATGGCACGTATCCTGATCGTCGATGATTCGCCGACCGAAATGTACAAACTCACCGGCATGCTGGAAAAGCACGGGCACGAAGTGCTGAAAGCCGAAAACGGCGCCGACGGCGTGGCCCTGGCCCGCCAGGAAAAACCCGACGCGGTGCTGATGGACATCGTCATGCCCGGCCTCAACGGCTTTCAGGCTACCCGTCAGTTGACCAAGGATGCGGAAACCAGCCACATCCCGGTGATCATCATCACCACCAAGGATCAGGAGACCGACAAGGTCTGGGGCACTCGCCAAGGCGCCAGGGACTACCTGACCAAACCGGTCGACGAAGACACGCTGATCAAGACCCTGAACAACGTGCTGGCCGGTTGATCGCGCCGCCATGAGCGAGTCGCTGACCGCGTTCGAACTGTTGTGGCAGATCGACCAGCGCTGTCGCCTGCTGGCGGCGGACCTGCCGTCGCAAGCTGCACGCCAGGATCGCTGGAGCGGCATCGGCTTTCGTCTGGGCGAGCACTGGTACGTCACGCCGATGGGCGAAGTCAGCGAAGTGCTGCCCGAACTGCGCGTCACCCAGTTGCCGGGCGTCAAGCCGTGGGTCAAGGGCGTGGCCAACTTGCGCGGACGCCTGCTGCCGGTCATGGACCTGTGCGGATTCTTCGGCCATGAGCTGTCACCGATGCGCAAACAGCGGCGGGTATTGGTGGTAGAGCATCAGGACGTGTTTGCCGGGTTGCTGGTCGATGAAGTCTTCGGCTTGCAGCACTTCGAGCAGGACAGTTTCGAATCCGTCTCGATCAGCAAACGGCAAGGCTCCAAGGGCGAGTTCATCAAGGGTTATTTCCGGCGCGAGCAGAACTGGCGGGTGTTCAGCCTGTTTGCGCTGGCGCAGTCACCGAGTTTCATGCACGTCGCGGTTTAACAGGCGAGGACCGATGATCAAAGCAAAAACAGGCAAGCCCGCAGAAGGCTCGCGCAGCCGCTCGCAGATCATCGTGCTGTTCATCGCACTGATCGTGTTCATCATGCTGCTGTTCGCCAACTTCGCTTACCTCAACACCCAGGCCAACTACGACAAGCAGTACATCGGCCACGCCGGCGAGCTGCGGGTGCTGTCGCAGCGGATCGCCAAGAACGCCACCGAAGCCGCCGCCGGCAAGGCCGCCGCGTTCAAACTGTTGAGCGATGCGCGCAACGATTTTGCCCAGCGCTGGGGCTATTTGAAGAAAGGCGACCCGGCCACCGGCCTGCCGCCGGCGCCGTCCACCGTGCGTCCGGAAATGCGCGCCGTGCAGCTGGACTGGGAACGCCTGCTGAAAAACACCGACGCGATTCTCTCCAGCGAACAGACCGTGCTGTCCCTGCATCAGGTGGCCGCGACCCTGGCCGAAACCGTGCCGCAGTTGCAGATCGAATACGAAAAGGTCGTGGAAATCCTCTTGCAACGCGGTGCCCCGGCGGCGCAGGTGGCGATGGCCCAGCGTCAGTCGCTGCTGGCCGAACGGATTCTCGGCGCGGTGAATACCGTGCTCTCCGGCGATGAAAACTCGCAACAGGCTGCCGATGCCTTTGGCCGTGATGCCGCACGCTTTGGTCAGGTGCTTAACGGCATGCTGCAAGGTAACTCGACGCTGAAGATCAGCCAGGTCGAAGACCGCGACGCCCGTGCGCGTTTGAGCGAAATTTCCGAGCTGTTCCAGTTCGTCTCAGGCTCGGTGGATGAAATCCTCGAAACCTCGCCCGAGCTGTTCAAGGTCCGTGAATCGGCCACCAATATCTTCAGCCTGTCGCAGACCCTGCTCGACGAAGCCTCGCACCTGGCCGGCCGTTTTGAAAACCTTGCCGGCGGTCGCAGCACCGACACCATCGGCGGCTATGTGCTGGGCCTGCTGGCGCTGGCCTCGATCATCCTGATCGGCATGGTCATGGTCCGGGAAACCAACCGTCAGTTGCGCGAGACCGCCGAGAAGAACGAGCGCAACCAGAACGCGATCATGCGCCTGCTCGACGAAATCGAAGACCTCGCCGACGGCGACCTGACTGTAACGGCCTCGGTGACCGAAGACTTCACCGGGACCATCGCCGACTCGATCAACTATTCCGTCGACCAGTTGCGCGATCTGGTCGCCACCATCAACCTCACCGCCGGCCAGGTCGCCGCTGCGGTGCAGGAAACCCAGGCCACCGCCATGCATTTGGCCCAGGCCTCGGAGCATCAGGCCCAGCAGATTTCCGAAGCATCGACCGCGATCAGCGACATGGCCCAGTCCATCGACCAGGTGTCGGCCAACGCCGCTGAATCCTCGGCGGTGGCCGAGCGTTCGGTGGAAATCGCCAACAAGGGCAACGAGGTGGTGCACAACACCATCCACGGCATGGACAACATCCGCGAGCAGATCCAGGACACTGCCAAACGCATCAAGCGTCTGGGCGAGTCGTCCCAGGAAATCGGCGACATCGTCAGCCTGATCGATGACATTGCCGACCAGACCAACATTCTTGCCCTCAACGCGGCAATTCAGGCCTCGATGGCCGGTGACGCCGGGCGCGGTTTTGCCGTGGTTGCCGACGAAGTGCAGCGGCTGGCCGAGCGTTCGTCCGCCGCGACCCGGCAGATTGAAACGCTGGTGCGGGCGATCCAGACCGACACCAACGAAGCCGTGATTTCCATGGAACAGACCACCACCGAAGTGGTGCGCGGCGCGCGGCTGGCGCAGGATGCCGGTGTGGCCCTGGAAGAAATCGAAGGCGTATCCAAGATCCTTGCAGCGCTGATCCAGAGCATTTCCAACGCGGCGCAGCAGCAGACGTCTTCGGCCGGGCAGATTTCCCTGACGATGAACGTGATCCAGCAGATCACCTCGCAGACCTCGTCCGGCTCCACGGCCACCGCCGAGAGCATCGGCAACCTGGCGAAAATGGCCAGCCAGTTGCGTCGCTCGGTGTCCGGGTTCACCTTGCCGGCGGCGCCTGCGCCCGTCGCGGACAAGGCGTGAGGCCTGCGGGCGAGTCCATGTCGAGCGGAGTGGTTATGGGTGACCGGCACGACTACGTGGCCCTCGAATGGGTCAAGGGTGAAATAGCCGAGACGCTGAGGCAGGCGCATCAGGCCATCGAAGCCGTGCTCGACGATCCGCAGTCGGTGCCGGGGCTGGACGAATGCCTGGCCTGCATCCATCAGGTCCACGGCAGCCTGCAAATGGTCGAGTTCTACGGCGCAGCATTGCTCGCCGAAGAAATGGAGCACCTGGTCGAAGCGTTGCAGAACGACCGCGTCAGCCACCGCGACGAAGCGTTGCACTTGCTGTTGCAGGCGCTGGGTCAACTGCCGATTTACCTCGACCGCGTGCAGGGCGCCCGCCGTGACCTGCCGCTGGTGGTGCTGCCGCTGATCAACGATCTGCGCAGCGCCCGGGGCGAAAGCCTGTTGTCGGAAACCAGCCTGTTCAGCCCGCAGTTGCCCGAGCTTTCACCCCTGAGCCCGGAGGCGCTGGCGCTGCTGGAACCGGCGGAGCTGCCGAATGTACTGCGCAAGTTGCGCCAGATGCTGCAAATGGCGTTGGTCGGATTGCTTCGCGAACAGGACGACCAGACGCACCTCGCTTATCTGGCCAAGGTATTTACCCGGCTTGAAGCACTCAGCGGTAACGCGCCGCTGAGCCCGTTGTGGCAAGTCGCTTCGGCGCTGGTCGAAGGCATGCGCGAAGGGCGGATCGCCAACAGCCCGGCCCTGCGCAGCCTGTTCAAGGACGCCGACAAGGAACTCAAGCGCCTGCTCGAACAGGGCATGCCCGGCCTCAACCAGCCGCCACCGCCTGAACTGCTGAAAAGCCTGCTGTTTTATATCGCCAAAGCCGAACATCCCACCGGGCAGATGCTGACCATGAAAGATCGCTACTCCCTGGACGACGCGCTGCCCGACAGCGCGATGGTCGACGAAGAACGCGCGCGCCTGGCCGGCCCCGACCGCGATGCCATGCGCTCGGTGCTCGCGGCACTGTGCGAAGAACTGGTGCGGGTCAAGGAACGCCTCGACCTGTTCGTGCGCAGCGATCGCCAGCACGCCTCGGACCTGGACAGCCTGCTGGCGCCGCTGCGGCAGATCGCCGACACCCTCGCGGTGCTCGGTTTCGGCCAGCCGCGCAAGGTGATCATCGATCAATTGGCGGTGGTGCTCAGCCTTGCGCAGGGTCAGCGTGAGCCGAACGACGCCACGCTGATGGACGTCGCCGGCGCCTTGCTCTACGTCGAAGCGACCCTGGCCGGGATGGTCGGCACGGTGGAACCGGAGAGCCCGGAAGACTCGCGCCTGCCGACCACCGACCTGACGCAGATCCATCAGATCGTGATCAAGGAAGCGCGCATCTGCCTGCAACAGGCCAAGGACATGATCGTCGACTACATCGACGCCGACTGGGATCGCCAGCAACTGCAAAGCCTGCCGGCGCTGCTGACCCAGGTGCGCGGCGCGCTGGCGATGATTCCGCTGGCGCGTGCAGCAAGCCTGCTCGAAGCCTGCAACGGGTTTATCCGCGAGCACCTGTTGCTCGATCCTCACGAGCCGGGCTGGCAGCAACTCGACAGCCTCGCCGACGCCATCACCAGCCTCGAGTATTACCTCGAGCGCCTGACCGACGACCCGCAGGCACCGAGCGAGCATTTGCTGGATATCGCGCAGAAAAGCCTCGCCAGTCTCGGTTTCTTTCCTGACGAACAGCCCGGCGAGCCGCATGTGCCGGTACTCGACGACGTGCTCAGCCCCAGCGAAGCGCTGGTGATGCAGGATTTGCAGGAGCTGGACGATCCGCAGATCGTGCAGTCGTTGGCCGAAGTGCTGGCCAGCCCGGTGTCGGCGGTCAACCCGCCGGCGCTGACCACGCCGGGCAGCCTGCTGCCGCCACCGGCCGACGAAGAACCGGTGGATGACGAGCTGCGCGAAGTGTTTCTCGAAGAGACCGGGGAAGTGCTCGAAGTACTGAGCGAATACCTGCCGCGCTGGTCTGCCGAACCCGACGACCGCGCCGCCCTCAGTGAGCTGCGCCGCGGCTTCCATACGCTGAAGGGCAGCGGCCGGATGGTGCGCGCGCTGGTCCTCGGCGAGCTGGCCTGGGCGGTGGAAAACCTGCTCAACCGCGTGCTCGAACACAGCGTCGAACCCGGCCCGGCGGTGCGCCAGCTGCTGGCCGACACACTGTTGCTGTTGCCGGATCTGATCGCCGAATTCGCCACCAACGGCCAGCGTCAGCGCCACGATGTCGATCAACTGGCGGCCCGCGCCCACGCGCTGGCCAAGGGCGACACGCCGCTGCCGGCCGAAGACGTGGAAGACGTCGCGGCCCTCGATCCGCTGTTGCTGGATATCTTCCGCAACGAAGCCGAAACCCATCTTGCCAGCCTCAACCGTTTTCTCGATCAGGCCGCCGAGCATGTGCCGTTGCAGGCCAGCGACGAGTTGCAGCGCGCGCTGCACACCCTCAAGGGCAGCGCATCGATGGCGGGAGTTTCGCCGATTGCCGAACTGGCGGCGCCGCTCGATAAGCTCGCGCGGGAATTCAAGGCCCATCAGCTGGCGCTGGATCTGGACGAAGTGGAACTGCTGCTCGAAGCCGAGGGCTTGTTCCGCGTTGGTCTGCGTCAGCTCAAACACGATCCGCTGGCGCCGATTGTCGGTGCGCAGTCGCTGATCAAACGCACTGAAACCCTGCTCGGCGAGCGTCTGGAATCGATCCTCAACGCCCCGAGCAGCGCCCTGCGGGTCAAGCGCGATCCGCAACTGATCAACAACTTCCTGGCCCAGGGCATGGACATCCTGCTCGACGCCGAAAACCTTTTGCAGCGCTGGCAGCAGCACCCCGGCGAACGTCAGGAACTCAGCGCTCTGCTGGATGAGCTGACCACCCTGGGTGAGGGCGCGCATCTGGCGGATCTGCTGCCGGTGGATGTGCTGTGTGAAGCCTTGCTCGATCTGTACGGCGCCGTCGAAGAGAGCAGCTTGGCGGTCAGCGAGCGGTTTTTCCATGAAGCGCAGCAGGCCCACGAAGCGCTGATCAACATGCTCGACGAACTGGCCGCCGGCCAGGAAATCACCCCGCAACCGCAGCGCATCCGCGCCTTGCACGAACTGCTCGACGAGAGCCTCGATCCGTCGGCCATGGGCCTGATCCGCAGCGATGGCAGCCGCCCCCTGAGCATCCGCGAACTGGGCAGCGCCACAGCCGAACTCCAACAACACAGCGTCGACAGCGGGCCGGACGACGAGATCGTCGAGATCTTCCTCGAAGAGGCGGTGGACATTCTCGATAGCGCCGGGCAAGCCTTACAGCGTTGGCTGAAGGACCCGGAGAACGGCGCACCGCTGTCGTCGCTGCAACGGGATTTGCACACGCTCAAGGGTGGCGCGCGGATGGCCGAGGTGGCGGCGGTCGGCGATCTGGCCCATGAGCTGGAAGGCCTTTACGAAGGGTTGGTGGATCGTCGTTACAGCCACAGCGAAGCCCTCGACCGATTGCTGCGCCAGAGCCACGAACGTCTGGCGCAGTTCCTCGAACATTTGCACCGGCACCAGCCGCTGGAACCGGCGCAGGACCTGATCGAGGCGATCCGCCGGTTCCGTCAGGGCCCGAGCGCCACTCCCGAAACACCGCCAACCAGCGTTACGCAGGACGGCCCCGGACACGATCCGGAGCTGCTGGAAATCTTCCTCGAAGAAGGTTTCGACATCATCGAAAACTCCGGTGCCGCGCTATTGCGCTGGCAGGCCGAGCCCGGCAATCGCCAGGAAGTGGAAACCCTGCTGCGCGACCTGCACACCCTCAAGGGCGGCGCGCGGATGGTGGAGATCGGCCCGATCGGCGACCTCGCCCACGAACTCGAATATCTCTATGAAAGCCTGTCCGCCGGCACCCTGCAGGGCAGCGCCGAACTGTTTGCGCTGTTGCAGCGCGGCCAGGACCGCCTGGCGCAGATGCTCGACGCGGTACGTGCCGGCCAGCCGTGCCCACCGGCAGACCGGCTGATCAGCGCGATCCAGAATTTCAGCCATCCGGTGGTGGTTCAAACCCCGGCGCCCGTGCCGCCGGCCGCGGTCAAGGTCGAGCCTGCCGCCCCGGCGCCCGAGGCCGGGGCGGACATGGTCAAGGTCTCCGCCGAGTTGCTGGATGACCTGGTCAACCTCGCCGGCGAAACCTCGATTTTCCGTGGGCGCATCGAACAGCAAGTCAGCGATGCGCAGACCGCCCTGCACGAGATGGAAACCACCATCGAGCGTATGCGCGACCAGTTGCGCCGGCTCGACACCGAAACCCAGGGGCGGATCCTCAGCCGCCAGCAAGTGGATGCCGAACGCCTCGGCTACGAAGATTTCGACCCGCTGGAAATGGACCGCCATTCGCAGTTGCAACAACTGTCACGGGCGCTGTTCGAGTCCGCTTCCGACTTGCTGGATCTGAAGGAAACCCTCGACCGGCGCACCCACGACGCCGAGAACCTGTTGCAGCAGCAGGGCCGGATCAACACCGAGTTGCAGGAAGGCCTGATGCGCACGCGCATGGTGCCGTTCGAGCGAATGTTGCCGCGTTTGAAACGCATCGTCCGGCAGGTCGCCGAAGAGCTGGGCAAGGACGTCGCGTTCAGCGTCGGCAACGCCGAAGGCGAGATGGACCGCAACGTCCTCGAACGCATGGCCGCACCGCTGGAACACATGCTGCGCAATGCCGTCGATCATGGTCTGGAGTCTGCCGAAGTCCGGCTGGCAGCGGGCAAACCGGCGCAAGGGCAGATCAGCCTCGACCTGTCCCGCGAGGGCGGCGACATCGTGTTCGACATCCGCGACGACGGCGCCGGCGTGCCGCTGGACGCTGTGCGGCGCAAGGCGATCAAGCGCGGTTTGCTGGCGCCGGACGCCGAGATCAGCGACCGCGAAGTGTTGCAGTTCATCCTCCAGCCAGGGTTTTCCACCGCCGAGAAAATCACCCAGATTTCCGGGCGTGGCGTGGGCATGGACGTGGTGCACGAAGAAGTCCGGCAACTGGGCGGGACCATGAGCATCGACTCGGTGCCGGGGCAGGGCGTGCACTTCCGCATTCGCCTGCCGTTCACCGTGTCGGTCAACCGTGCGCTGATGGTGCAGTGTGGTGAGGATCAGTACGCGATTCCGCTGAACACCATCGACGGCATCGTCCGTGTGCTGCCGAATGAACTGGACGGGCATTTCCGTCTCGACCCGCCGAGTTATCAATACGGCGGCCAGCGTTATGAGCTGTGCTACCTGGGCGAGCTGCTGAAAACCGCGCCACGGCCGAAGCTGTCCGGCCAGAGCCTGCCGGTGCCGGTCTTGCTGGTGCAGTGCAACGAGCGGCACATCGCGGTGCAGGTCGACACGATGGCCGGCACCCGCGAGATCGTGGTCAAGAGCCTCGGCCCGCAGTTCGCGTCGGTGCAGGGCGTGTCCGGAGCGACGATTCTCGGCGATGGCCGGGTGGTGCTGATTCTCGACCTGCTGGCGCCGATCCGCGCGATGCAGGCGCGGTTGCCGCAGCGTCCGGCCAGTCACGACATCGAGAGCGAACCGCAGAAGCCGTTGCTGGTGATGGTGGTCGACGATTCGGTCACGGTGCGCAAGGTCACCAGCCGTTTGCTCGAACGCCACGGCATGAACGTGCTGACCGCCAAGGACGGGGTCGATGCGATGCTGCTGCTGGAAGAACACATGCCGGACCTGATGCTGCTCGACATCGAAATGCCGCGCATGGACGGATTCGAAGTGGCGACCCAGGTACGCCACGACGAGCGCTTGCAACACCTGCCGATCATCATGATCACCTCGCGCACCGGCCAGAAACACCGCGATCGCGCGATGGCCATCGGCGTCAACGACTACCTTGGCAAGCCGTACCAGGAATCGGTGCTGCTCGAAAGCATCGCGCTGTGGAGCAAAAAACATGCATGAACGCCGGGACAACCAGCGCACCAGCCAACTCACCGGGCTGCTGCTGCCGCTGGCGGATCGCAACCTGATCCTGCCCAACGTCGCCGTCGCCGAGCTGATCGACTACCAGTCCAGCGCCTTCGATCTCGACACACCGCCGTGGTATCTCGGTCGGGTGACCTGGCGTGAGCGGCAGATTCCGCTGCTGAGTTTCGAGTCGGCGTGCGGCAACAAGATCGTCATCGGCGAACGGGCACGTATCGTCATCCTCAATGCCCTCGGCGGGCGGCCGGAGTTGAAGTTCATTGCGCTGCTGGTGCAGGGGATTCCGCGCTCGTACAAGCTCGACAGCCAGTTGAGTTATGTCGACGTGCCGCTGTGTGCGCTGGAGCAGGCTGCGGTACAGGTGGGAGAGCAGGTGGCGAAGGTGCCGGATTTGTTGGCGCTGGAGACATTGTTGGTGGATGCGGGGCTGGTCCACTGATCCAGAGTCTGCAGTGCTCGGGTTGGCCCCATCGCGAGCAGGCTCGCTCTCACATTTGAAATGCGTTTCCCTTGTGGGAGCGAGCCTGCTCGCGATAGCGATTCCAACCATTACGCTGACCGTAACGGTTCACCACCGCGCTTGATTGATGCCCCCACCCGACACTCCTAAGGTAGCTCCACGACAGCGAACCCCGTGGAGTGAGCATGACAACAACAATATCCCCCGACTCGCGCTGGACGCGGCGGCGTGACGAGAAGCAGCGGCGCCTCGACAAGGTGCGCGGGCTGGCCGACGGTGCGGTGTTGCCCACCGACAGGATCGTCGCGGCGCTCGAAGCGCTTATCCTGCCCGGCGACCGTGTGGTGCTGGAGGGCAACAACCAGAAGCAGGCGGATTTCCTTTCCCGTGCGCTGGCGAAGGCCGACCCGGAAAAGCTCCACGACCTGCACATGATCATGCCCAGTGTCGGTCGTTCCGAGCATCTGGACCTGTTCGAACGCGGCATTGCCCGCAAGCTCGATTTTTCCTTTGCCGGCACCCAGAGCCTGCGCATCAGCCAGTTGCTCGAAGACGGCCTGCTGGAAGTCGGCGCGATCCACACCTACATCGAACTCTACGCCCGGCTGGTGGTGGACCTGATCCCCAACGTCGTGCTCTCGGCCGGGTTCATGGCCGACCGGGCCGGCAACATCTACACCGGCCCGAGCACCGAAGACACCCCGGCGCTGATTGAACCGGCAGCCTTCAGCGACGGCATCGTCATCGTCCAGGTCAACCAACTGGTGGACGACGTCAGCGAACTGCCTCGCGTGGACATCCCCGCATCGTGGGTGGATTTCGTGGTGGTGGCGGACAAGCCGTTCTACATCGAACCGCTGTTCACTCGCGACCCGCGTCACATCAAGCCTGTGCACGTGCTGATGGCGATGATGGCGATCCGGGGGATCTACGAAAAACACAACGTGCAGTCGCTGAACCACGGCATTGGCTTCAACACCGCCGCCATCGAACTGATCCTGCCGACCTACGGTGAATCCCTCGGCCTCAAAGGCAAGATCTGCCGCAACTGGACACTCAACCCGCACCCGACCCTGATTCCGGCGATTGAAAGCGGCTGGGTCGAAAGCGTGCATTGCTTCGGCACCGAACTGGGGATGGAAAACTACATCGCCGCCCGGCCCGATGTGTTCTTCACCGGCCGTGACGGCTCGCTGCGTTCCAACCGGATGTTCTGCCAACTGGCCGGGCAATACGCGGTGGACCTGTTCATCGGCGCGACCCTGCAGGTCGATGGCGATGGTCATTCTTCAACCGTAACTCGAGGCCGTCTCGCCGGTTTCGGTGGCGCGCCGAACATGGGGCACGACCCGCGTGGTCGGCGTCACGGCACCCCGGCCTGGCTCGACATGCGCCACGATGATTCGCAACAACCGATGCTCGAACGCGGCAAGAAACTCGTGGTGCAAATGGTCGAAACGTTCCAGGAGGGCGGCAAACCGACCTTCGTCGAAACCCTCGACGCAGTGGAGGTGGCGAAAAAAAGTGGGATGCCGCTGGCGCCGATCATGATTTACGGCGACGACGTCACCCACCTGCTCACCGAAGAAGGTATCGCCTACCTGTACAAAGCACGTTCGCTGGAAGAGCGTCAGGCGATGATCGCTGCGGTGGCCGGCGTCACTGCCATCGGCCTGCGGCACAACCCGAAAGACACCGAACGCATGCGCCGTGAAGGCCTGATCGCCTTGCCCGAAGACCTTGGCATTCGCCGCACCGACGCTACCCGCGAATTGCTGGCGGCGAAGAGCGTGGCCGATCTGGTCGAGTGGTCCGGCGGCCTTTACAACCCGCCCGCCAAGTTCAGGAGCTGGTAATGCACGCACTCAACCTGCAACCGAAAACCATCACCCTCGCGGAGCGGCTGGCGGATCTGGCGGTGGACGCGCTGATCGACGAAGCCGACCTGTCGCCGAAACCGGCGCTGGTCGACCGCCGTGGC
This sequence comes from Pseudomonas sp. B20(2017), assembly GCF_002113125.1. Classification (GTDB taxonomy): domain Bacteria; phylum Pseudomonadota; class Gammaproteobacteria; order Pseudomonadales; family Pseudomonadaceae; genus Aquipseudomonas. The sequence goes on from NZ_NEJP01000019.1 coordinate 90,104, forward strand.
AACGGCGCGCACACGGATCTGCATCTGGGATTGATGCACGCCTCGGCGCTGGCGCTGTGGCCGGCGTTCAAGGAAATGGCCGAAGCCGCGCTTGAATTCGGCGAGATCGGCTTGCCGCTGCGCGAAGCCATCGGCCGCATCGGCCGGGAAGGCGAGCAAGCAATGCTCGCTACCACTAACGGCGTGAACACCCATCGCGGGGCGATCTGGGCGCTGGGCCTGCTGGTCACGGCTGCTGCGCTGGACACCAAATCCACCAGCGCTGGCGCCGTCACTCTGCGCGCCGCACGTCTGGCATTGCTCGATGACCGTTATGCGCCGCGCCCGCTGAGCCACGGCGCGCAAGTCGCCCAACGCTACGGCGCTCGCGGTGCCCGGGAGGAAGCGCAACTCGGCTTTCCGTCCGTGGTGCAACGCGGTCTGCCGCAACTCAAGCGCAGCCGCGCCGCCGGCCATGGCGAACAGAACGCCCGGCTGGATGGCTTACTCGCAATCATGACCGACCTCGCCGACACCTGCGTCCTGTATCGCGCCGGCGAACAAGGCCTGCACGCCATGCAGCACGGCGCTCAGGCAGTGCTCGACGCTGGCGGAAGCGCCAGCCTCACCGGTCGCCGCCGCCTGCACGAACTGGATCAACAACTCATCGCATTGAATGCCTCGCCCGGTGGCGCCGCCGACTTGCTCGCCGCCAGCCTGCTGCTTGATCGAATCGAGCGCGACGGCATCCTTCAGGGAGCGTTTTGATGGAAACCTTATCCTTTGAATTCCCCGCCGGGCAGCCGCCGCGCGGTCGGGCGCTGGTCGGTTGTGTCGGTTCGGGCGATCTGGAAGTGCTGATCGAACCGGGCCTCGCCGGCAAGCTGACGATCAATGTGCAGACCTCGGTCAATGGTGCCGAGCAGCGCTGGCAACATCTGTTCGCGCGGATGTTCGACGGCACCACACCGCCGGCGATGGCCATCGATATCCACGACTTCGGCGCGACCCCCGGTGTGGTTCGCCTGCGACTGGAACAAGGCTTCGAGGAGATCGGCCATGACTGACACCTCAGCGCTTTTGCACAAACACTCGTTCGTCGAGCTCGGCGCCCGGCAGCGGGCGAAAGCCTTGCTCGACACCGGCACTTTCCGCGAACTGCTCGACCCGTTTCAGCGCGTGATGTCGCCATGGCTCGAACGCCAGGGCGTGGTGCCGCAGGCCGATGACGGCGTGGTGATCGCCAAGGGCAAACTCGACGGTTTGCCGGTGGTGATCGCTGCCATCGAGGGTGCGTTTCAGGGCGGCAGTCTCGGTGAAGTCGGCGGCGCGAAAATCGCCGGCGCACTGGAACTGGCTGCCGAGGACAACCGCAAAGGCATCCCGACCCGCGCCATCCTGCTGCTGGAAACCGGCGGTGTGCGCTTGCAGGAAGCCAACCTCGGACTGGCGGCGATTGCCGACATTCACGCGGCGATTGTCGATCTGCAGCAACACCAACCAGTGGTCGGCGTGGTGGCCGGCAGCGTCGGTTGCTTTGGCGGGATGTCGATTGCCGCTGCGCTGTGCAGCTATTTGCTGGTGACCCAGGAAGCACGCCTCGGCCTGAACGGCCCGCAGGTGATCGAGCAGGAAGCCGGGATCGAGGAATACGACTCCCGCGACCGGCCCTTCATCTGGAGCCTGACCGGTGGCGAGCAACGTTTCGCCAGTGGTCTGGTGGACCGTTATGTCGCCGATGACGTGGCGCAGATTCGCCAGCAGGTCGGCGAATTGATGCAACAAGGCTTGCCGAAACAACCGCGCAGTCAGCGGGCCGAATGGTTCCTGCAACGGCTGACGAGCCTGGACACTGACAAGCAAATCGAGCCTTCGATGGTTCGCGACCTGTATCAAGGAGAGCGCTCATGAGCGGTTATTCCATGCGCGGTTTGAACTGGTTCAATGCCTTGAGCGCTGACGCGAATGTCGTTGAAGGGTTGCCGCCCTCGCTGAAAGTCGCCGACGGTGAGCTCGGGCGCTTTATCGCGGTGGTCGCCGATCCGCAAAACCGTTTCCCTCGCGCTCGCAACGGCGAAGTCGGTTTGCTCGAAGGCTGGGGTTTGGCCAAGGCTGTGGATGATGCGATCTCCGCCGACCGAGACAAAACGCAAAAGCGTCCCTTGATCGCGATCGTCGATGTGCCGAGCCAGGCCTATGGTCGCCGCGAAGAAGCCCTCGGCATTCATCAGGCGTTGGCCGGTGCGGCGGACGCTTATGCCCGCGCGCGTCTGGCCGGGCACCCAGTGATAGCGCTGCTGGTGGGCAAGGCCATGTCTGGGGCGTTTCTCGCTCATGGTTATCAGGCCAATCGCTTGATCGCCCTGCGTGATCCGGGGGTGATGGTGCATGCGATGGGCAAGGCTTCGGCGGCGCGGGTGACCTTGCGCAGCGTCGAAGAACTGGAAGTGCTGGCGTCCAGCGTGCCGCCGATGGCCTATGACATCGACAGCTATGCCAGCCTCGGATTGCTCTGGGAAACCCTGTCGGTGCAGCAGATCGAACAGCCGACGGCGGAGGATCTGGCGCGGGTCGGCGAATGTTTGAAGCAAGCCATCGGCGATATTGGCGCGACGGATTTGAGCAATCGTCTCGGCGCGAAAAATCGCGAAGCCTCCAGCCGTGTACGTGAATTGCTGAGGGCGCAGTGGTGAACACGCCTCTGGCCCACGACCTGCTGTGGGGCATGACGCCGGCGCAGTTGCCGGCGGATGCGCCGCAGTGGGCGATTGATTCGCTGGCTGCCGGGCAACCGGTGGTGGTGCGGCGGGCGTTGAGTGAAGAGGGATTCGTGGCGGTGGGCGTGCGCGGTCGGTTGCGCGAGCAGCGGTTGGCGGCGTTCATGGCGATCGATTCGATTGCCTGTCGGGTCAGCCCGGAAGCGCTTTGTCAGGTAGAGAGCGAGCGTGATCTGCCGGTCTTGCACGCGCTGCGGCAACTGCGGCCGGTACTTGATGATTGCGGTTGGGTCTGGGGCATCAGCGGCAGTGCCGGATTTGAATTGGCCAGCGGTTTCAAAGCGATGCACGAGGCCAGTGATCTCGACCTGATCCTGCGTACACCGCAACTCATCACCCGTAATCAGGCACGCAAACTGGTCGCGGTTTTCGATCAGGCGATCTGCAGGGTCGACCTGCAGTTGCAGACACCATTTGGTGCCGTCGCCCTGCGCGAGTGGGCCGGGAATGCTTCGCGGGTGCTGCTGAAAAACGCCCATGAAGCCTGTCTGGTCAGCGACCCGTGGAACCCGCAGGAGCAGGCGGCGTGAGCAGCCTGCTGGTATTTCCCGGCCAGGGCGCGCAGCAGCCCGGCATGCTCCAGCGTTTGCCTCGGGAAACGCTGATCGAGGCCAGCGACAGCCTCGGTGAAGATGTCTTGCGGCTGGATTCCAGCGAAGCGTTGCGCAGCACCCGAGCGGTACAGCTCTGCCTGCTGATCGCCGGAGTCGCAGCCTCGCGGCAGTTGTTGCAGCAAGGACTCACTGCCGATTACGTCGCCGGTCTGTCCATCGGTGCCTATCCGGCAGCGGTGGTCGCCGGGGCGTTGAGCTTCAGCGATGCGTTGCATCTGGTCAGCCTGCGCGGTGAGTTGATGCAGCAGGCTTATCCACAGGGCTTCGGCATGACCGCGATCATCGGCCTGCAATTATCCACAGTCGAAGATTTGCTGGCGCAGGTGCACGGCGCAGATACGCCGGTTTACCTGGCCAACATCAACGCCGATAACCAGGTGGTGATTGCCGGCAGCGACAAGGCGATGCAAGCGGTCGCCGAGCTGGCGCGCAGTCGTGGCGCCGGGCTGGCAAAACGTCTGGCGGTCAGCGTGCCGTCGCACTGTCCGTTGCTGGATCAGCCTGCGCAAACACTCGCCGAAGCGTTCGCCAGGGTAGAACTGAAAACACCGAAAATCGCTTACCTGAGCGGCAGCCGCGCAAGGCCTGTGACCCAGGTAGAAGCGCTGCGCGACGATCTCGCCTTCAACATGTGTCGCGTGGTGGACTGGCGCGGCACCGTGCAAAGCGCCTACGAGCGCGGCGTACGTTTACAGATCGAACTGCCGCCCGGTGCGGTGCTGACCGGGCTGGCGCGCCGGGTGTTCGAGCAGGGCACCGTCGCTGCCTTCAACAGTGCCCGGCTCGACACCTTGCAGGCGCTGTTGCGTGAAGAGGAGGGCCGACGACCCTAAATCACCGACTCAGGCTTCGAACAACAAAAACAACATTCGACGATGCACTTTGAGGACTACAACAATGATTATTTACGGTGTGGCGCTGCTGGCGATCTGTACGCTGGCAGGGGTGATCATGGGTGACCTGCTCGGCGTGCTGCTGGGGGTCAAATCCAACGTCGGCGGGGTCGGCATCGCCATGATCCTGTTGATCTGCGCGCGGTTGTGGATGCAGAAACGCGGCGGCATGACCAAGGATTGCGAGATGGGCGTCGGCTTCTGGGGCGCCATGTACATTCCGGTGGTGGTGGCGATGGCCGCACAACAGAACGTCGTCACCGCCCTGCACGGCGGCCCGGTGGCGGTACTGGCGGCAATCGGTTCGGTGGTGGTCTGTGGCTGCACGATTGCCCTGATCAGCCGCACCCACAAGGGCGAGCCATTGCCCGACGAGCCGGCGGAAATCTCCCCGGTTGGGACACCGGTAGGAGGTCGCTGACATGTGGGATCTCATTGAAAAAGGTCTGGAACACAACGGTCTGATCACCGCGTTCGCCTTCGTCGGCGTGATCATGTGGGTCTCGGTGATCCTCTCCAAACGCCTGACGTTCGGGCGGATTCACGGCTCGGCGATTGCCATCGTCATCGGTCTGGTGCTGGCCTGGGTCGGCGGGACGATGACGGGCGGGCAGAAGGGCCTGGCGGATCTGACGTTGTTCTCCGGCATCGGTCTGATGGGCGGCGCGATGCTGCGGGATTTCGCCATTGTCGCCACAGCATTTGAAGTGCAGGCGACCGAGGCGAAGAAGGCCGGGATGATTGGCGTGATTGCGCTGCTGCTGGGCACGATCCTGCCGTTCATTGTCGGCGCGTGCATGGCCTGGGCGTTCGGGTATCGCGATGCGGTGAGCATGACCACCATCGGCGCCGGTGCGGTGACTTACATTGTCGGCCCGGTGACCGGTGCGGCGATTGGCGCGACGTCGGATGTGATGGCGCTGTCGATTGCCACCGGGTTGATCAAGGCGATTCTGGTGATGGTCGGCACGCCGGTGGCGGCGCGCTGGATGGGCCTGGACAACCCGCGTTCGGCGATGGTGTTTGGCGGCCTGGCCGGGACGGTGAGCGGCGTGACGGCGGGGCTGGCGGCGACGGATCGGCGGCTGGTGCCTTATGGGGCATTGACCGCGACCTTCCACACCGGACTTGGGTGCCTGCTTGGGCCTTCGCTGCTGTTCTTCATCGTTCGCGGGATTGTGGGCTAGGTTCGGATTTTGAGTTGTCCGGGCTGACGCTTTCGCGAGCAGGCTCGCTCCCACATTTGGAATGCATTTCCCTGTGGGAGCGAGCTTGCTCGCGAAGGGCGCGACGGGGTGTCAGGTCTGGCGATTGGCATACATCCGACACTCCGCCAACAACGCCAGCAAATTCGGATCCCGCTCCTTGGCCTTCAAAAACACCACGCCAATGTGTTGCTGCAACCGGTACTTTTCCTGCAACGGAATCAGCTTCACCCGATTCTCGTACACCGCCGCAATCCTTCCCGGCAGCAACGCATAACCCACCCCCGAGCTGACCATGCTCAGCAGGGTGAAGATGTCGTTGACCTGCATCGCCACCTTCGGCTCGAACCCCGCCTGCCTGAACACCCGGATACCGTCCTGATGGGTGGCGAAGCCTTGGGTGAGGGTGATGAAGGTTTCATCGCGCACCTCCGCCAGATCCACTTCGCTGCGTTGGGCGAAGCGCGAATCGGCCGGGGTGGCGAGGAAGATGTCGTCAGAGAACAGCGGAATCTGCTCGCAGTCCGGGTCGTTGACGGTGTCGTCCAGCGACACCAGGATCGCGTCGACTTCCATGTTTTTCAGCTTGTAGAGCAGGTCGATGTTCGAACCGAGGATCAGGTCGATGTTGAGTTCGCTGCGGCGGATCTTCAGGCCCATGATCAATTGCGGCACGGTCTTCACCGTCAGTGAATACAGCGAACCGAGCTTGAAGCGTTCGGCCGAGAACCCGGCGGCTTCGCGGGTCAGGCGCACGCTTTCGACCACGTCCTGAATCAGCTTCTGCGCCCGCTCTTCGAGCACGTAGGCGCTTTCCAGCGGCGTCAGGTTGCGCCCTTCGTGCTTGAACAACGGGCAGCGCAGGGCGCTTTCCAGCGAATGGATCGCGCGGTGCACGCTGACGTTGCTGGTCTGCAACTCGGCGGCGGCGCGCGCGAGGTTGCCGGTACGCATGAAGGCGAGGAACACCTCGAGTTTTTTCAGGGTCAATTCTTCGTCGATCAGCATGGCGCGGACTCTTCTTGGTATCGCTCGATTGTGCCCAAATATCAGGACAGGCGCAGGCCCGCGTTTAACGGAAACATTGCGCTTTTACGCTCAAGGCCCGAGCCTTGCGCGCTGCGGTAAATGAAATCGAGGTGTGCGACACATGTATCACGGAGAACGATTGAACGCCTGGACGCATCTGGTCGGGGCGGTGGCGGCGTTTGTCGGGGCGATCTGGCTGGTGGTGATCGCCAGTTTCGACGGCAGTCCCTGGAAGATCGTCAGCGTGGCGATCTACGGTTTTACCCTGCTGGTGCTCTACAGCGCATCGACCGTGTACCACAGCGTGCGCGGGCGCAAGAAAGCGATCATGAAGAAGGTCGATCACTTTTCGATCTACCTGTTGATCGCCGGCAGTTACACGCCATTTTGCCTGGTGACCCTGCGTGGGCCGTGGGGCTGGACGCTGTTCGGGATCGTTTGGGGGCTGGCGCTGATCGGCATCCTGCAAGAGATCAAGCCGCGCTCCGAGGCGCGGATCCTGTCGATCGTGATCTACGCGGTGATGGGCTGGATCGTGCTGGTGGCGGTCAAGCCGCTGATCGCGGCGCTGGGCGGTGCCGGGTTTGCCTGGCTGGCGTCGGGTGGCGTGCTGTACACCGTGGGGATCATCTTTTTTGCCCTCGACCATCGGTTGCGGCATGCCCACGGGATCTGGCATCTGTTCGTGATCGCCGGGAGCCTGCTGCACTTTGTGGCGATTCTGTTTTACGTCCTTTAACCAGGGTTATCCACAATTCATTGTGGGAGCGGGCTTGCTCGCGAATGCGTCGGCTCAGACAACATCTATGTTGAATGACGCACCGCATTCGCGAGCAAGCCCGCTCCCATATTAGATCTATGCAGGGGTCAGGTTGTTGAGTTGTTCGCCAGCGCGCTGACTGAAGATCTCCAGCAAATCATGCAGCGTATGCGGCGGTGGTTCGGTGGCGCGGGTCACGGCGTACAGCGTGATCGGCAATGGCGGCGCAAGTGGGCGAATCACGGTGCTGGTCGGCGAAGCACCGAGAGCGGTGAACGGATCGATCACCGCCACACCGGCGCCGGATTCCACCATCGCCCGCGCCAGTGAGTACGTCTGCACGGCGATCCGCACACGCGGCGGCGGTTCGACCGCTTCGAGATAACTATCGAGGCGGGCGGCCAATGGATCGGCGCTAGACAGGCCGATCAGCGGCGCCCCGGCCAGTGCCATCAGCGGCAACGGCTGACCGGCATCTTCCTCCGGCCAATAACTCTTTGGCGCCAGCGCCACCAGAACCCCCGAGGCCAATGCCTGCGCCTTCAGCCCCGGATGGTCCGGCAACTGCAACGTCAGGGCCACGTCCACTTCGCGCATCAGCAGGTTCTGCATCAGCTCGCGGCTGTGGGCGCTCGATAGTTCGCAGGCGATGTCCGGGAACTGCGCCGTCCATTGCTGGATTGCCGGCGGCAGCAACGACAGCGCCAGCGCCGGGGTCGCGCCGATCCGCAGGCTGTGGCCGGGTTCGCGGCGCAGGCTCTGGGCAAGACGCCGCACGCCTTGCAGGCTTTCCGTGACCTTGTCGACTTCGCGCTCCAGCTCAAGCGCTTCCGGGGTCGCCTGCAACTTGCCGCGCACCCGCAGAAACAATGGAAAGCCCAGTTGCTGCTCGGCGTGCTGCAGCACCTTGGTCACTGCCGGTTGCGAGACGTGCAGCAACTGCGCAGCGGCACTGACCGAGCCGGTCTGGCGGATGGCCTGGAAAATCTCGATGTGACGAAGGCGCATGACGATCCCATAACCTTTGTTTATAGGTCTGGCATCTTTATTCATTGTTCGGCGCCTGTCACCTCACCCTAACCTCGGCCTCGTCTTCAGATAGAAATAAGGACGGACATGGCTCAGCGTGTGTGCATCATCGGCGGCGGCGTGATCGGGTTGGCAACGGCCTGGGCGCTGGTGCGCGACGGCTTCGAGGTGACGGTGGTCGAGGCGCGGCAGTCGCTGGGCAGCGAAACCAGTTTCGCCAACGGCGGCCAGTTGTCTTACCGCTACGTCGCGCCGCTGGCCGATGCCGGCGTGCCGTTGCAGGCGATCGGCTGGATGCTGCGCGGAGACTCACCGCTCAAGCTGCGCCCGCGCCTGGACCCGGCGCAGTGGCGCTGGATGGCCTCGTTTCTCGCCGCGTGCCGCACCTCGGTCAACCGCGAAAACGCCGCGCATCTGCTGCGTCTGGCACTGTTCAGCCAGAGCACGCTGAAACGCTGGCGCGAGGACGACGGACTGACCGGTTTCAACTGGCGGCGCAACGGAAAACTGGTGACTTTCCGCAATGCCGCCAGCTTCGAGCATGCACGCAAGGGCCTGGCCGATCCGCAGCAACAGCAGGTGTTGTCCGCCGCCGAATGTGCGCAGCTTGAACCGGCACTGGCCGATGCGCCGTTTGTGGGCGCGATCTACACGCCGGATGAAGAAGTCGGTGACTGTCACGGATTCTGCCAGCAGTTGGCGGCGCGCTTGAAGGCGTCGGGCCGCTGCGAGTTTCGTCTCGGTCAGGCAGTCATCGGCATTCGCCACAGCCACGGCGCCGTCACGGCCATTGAGCTTGACGACGAAATTCTGCCGGTCGAGCAACTGGTAATCGCCGCCGGCCATCGCAGCCCGTTGCTGGCGCTGCCCGGCCTGCGCCTGCCGCTGTATCCGCTGAAGGGCTACAGCCTGACCGTGCCGATCGGCAGCGAGCATCGAGCACCGGACGTGAGCATCACCGACTACGACCGCAAGATCGTCTACGCGCGCATCGGCGAACAACTGCGCGTGGCGGCGATGGTCGACATCGTCGGTTTCGACCCGGCGGTGGACCCCGAGCGGTTGGCGCTGATCAGACGTCAGGCCCACGACACCTTTCCCGACGCTGGCAACTACGACGCGGCCGTGGAGTGGGCCGGCATGCGTCCGGCAACGCCCACCGGCGTTCCGCTGCTGGGCGCCACGGCGTATCGCAATCTGTGGCTCAACCTCGGCCACGGTGCGCTCGGTTTCACCCTGGCCTGCGGCAGCGGGCAGTTGCTCAGCGAACTGATCGGCCAGCAACGCACATCCATTGATCTGCACGGGTTCAATCCCCGTGCGGCGTGACGGTTTCTGCTAAAACACCCCACCCACAACGGAGAATAACAATGCAAAAAATCACGTTGCTCGGCTGCACTCTGGCGCTGGTTTTCGGCACTCAGGCGCAGGCCAATGAAGTGCCGCTGACCGGTACGCTCGGCAAGATCGCCAGCGCCAACAGCATCACCCTGGGGTATCGCGATGCGTCGGTGCCGTTCTCGTACGTGGGCGATCACACCGGGCAGCCGATGGGGTATTCGGTGGAGCTGGCGGGCAGGATTGTCGAGCGCATCAAGCAGCAACTGGCGCTGCCGGAGCTGAAGGTGAAGTACAACCTGGTGACGTCGCAGACGCGGATTCCGCTGGTGCAGAACGGCACGGTCGACCTTGAATGCGGCTCCACCGGCGTTACGGCCGAGCGGCAGAAGCAGGTCGCGTTTTCCTACGGTTTCATCTACGTCAAAGGACAGTTGCTGACCGCCAAGGACAGCGGCATCCACAGCTTCGATGACCTGCGCGGCAAGAACGTGGTGACTACCGCCGGCACCACCAACGAGCGTTATCTGAAGAGCTACAACCTCGACCACAAACTGAACATGTTCGTCATCAGCGCCAAGGATCACGGCGAGGCGTTCCAGATGCTGCAATCGGGGCGTGCGGCAGCGTTCTACATGGACGATGCGCTGCTCTACGGCGAGCGAGCCAAGGCGCGGGACCCGCACAACTGGGTTGTGGTGGGGGAGGAGCAATCGCGGGAAATCTACAGCTGCATGGTGCGCAAGGATGATCCGCAATTCCTCGCGCTGGTCAACGGTGTGCTGGCCGACCTGTACAGCTCGGGGGAGATCAACGGGATCTACCGCAAGTGGTTCGAACAACCGATCCCGCCGAAGGGCCTGAACCTTGAGTTCCCGATGACCAGCGAACTCAAGGCAATCATCGCCAGACCGATCAGTGATCCGGTGCAATAACGGTCAGATCGAGGTGCTGCCATTCGCCAGCCTGCTGGCTCCCACATTGGATTTGGGTGTTCGCGATTTTGTGTGCACCGCAGATCATCTGTGGGAGCCAGCCTGCTGGCGATGGCGTCTTAGAAATCGCCCCACAGTTGCTGTGCCACCGCCAGCGCCACAACCGGCGCGGTCTCGGTACGCAGCACACGCGGGCCGAGGCGGGCGGCGTGGAAACCGTTGGCCTTGGCTTGCTCGACTTCGGCGTCAGACAAGCCGCCTTCAGGGCCGATCAGGAACGCCAGCGTCGATGGTTTGGCGTGGCTCACCAGCGGCTCGGCCACCGGGTGCAGCACCAGTTTCAGTTCGGCTTCGGTCTGCTTCAGCCAGTCGGACAGTAGCATCGGCGGATGAATCACCGGCACTCGCGAACGACCGCATTGCTCGCAAGCGCTGATCGCCACCTGGCGCCAGTGCAGCAGGCGTTTGTCGGCGCGTTCGTCCTTGAGGCGGACTTCGCAGCGTTCGCTGAAGATCGGGGTGATTTCAGTCACGCCCAGTTCGGTGGCTTTCTGGATCGCCCAGTCCATCCGCTCGCCCCTGGACAGACCCTGGCCGAGATGGATTTGCAACGGCGATTCGACCTGGCCGGCGAGCTGCTCGTCGATCTGCACCACCACGCGTTTCTTGCCGACTTCCACCAGCGATCCGCGAAATTCATGGCCGGAGCCGTCGAACATCTGCACCGCATCGCCCTCGGCCATGCGCAGCACGCGGCTGATGTAATGCGCCTGAGCTTCCGGCAGTTCGTGTTCGCCGGTGCTGAGCGGGGCGTCGATAAAGAAGCGGGACAGTCTCATGGTGGTTCTCTGAAAAGATGTGAATCAGTTGGATCGGAGTCGACTTCATTCGCGAGCAAGCTCGCTCCCACATTTAGAATGCACTTCGCTGTGGGAGCGAGCTTGCTCGCGAAAGAGGCAGTCCAGGCACTGCAAATCTCAAGTAAGCCGAATCAGCCCGGATCACGGAATCCAGGATGGAAATCCTTCGGCACCGCCACGCTGATGCTGTCACGAGTGGCGATGTCGATGCCTTCGCTGGCAACTTCGGCGAGGAAGTCGATCTGCTCCGGGGTGATTACGTACGGCGGCAGGAAATACACCACGCTGCCCAGCGGACGCAGCAACGCGCCACGCTCCAGCGCATGCTGGAACACCTTCAGGCCGCGACGTTCCTGCCATGGATAGGCTTCTTTCGATGCCTTGTCCTTGACCATCTCGATCGCCAGCACCATGCCGGTCTGACGGACTTCCGAAACATTCGGATGATCCACCAGATGCGCGGTCGCCGACGCCATGCGCTGGGCCAACGCCCGGTTGTTTTCGATCACGTTGTCCTGCTCGAAAATATCCAGGGTTGCCAGCGCCGCCGCACACGCCAGCGGGTTGCCGGTGTAGCTGTGCGAATGCAGGAAGGCGCGCAGGGTCGGGTAATCGTCGTAGAACGCGCTGTACACCTCGTCGGTGGTCAGGCACGCCGCCAACGGCAGATAACCGCCGGTCAGGGCTTTCGACAGGCACAGGAAGTCCGGGCGGATGCCGGCCTGCTCGCAGGCGAACATGGTTCCGGTGCGGCCGAAGCCGACGGCGATTTCGTCGTGAATCAGATGCACGCCGTAGCGGTCGCAGGCCTCGCGCAGCAACTTGAGGTACACCGGGTGATACATGCGCATGCCGCCGGCGCCCTGGATCAGTGGCTCGACGATCACGGCAGCGACGCTGTCGTGGTTATCGGCCAGGGTCTGCTCCATCGCCGCGAACATGTTGCGTGAGTGTTCTTCCCAGCTCATGCCCTGCGGGCGCAGGTAGCAATCCGGGCTCGGCACCTTGAGGGTGTCCATCAGCAGCGCTTTATAGGTTTCGGTGAACAACGGCACGTCACCGACCGACATCGCCGCCATGGTTTCGCCGTGGTAGCTGTTGGTCAGGGTGACAAAGCGCTTCTTGTTCGGCTGGCCGCGGTTGAGCCAGTAGTGAAAGCTCATTTTCAGCGCGACTTCGATGCAGGACGAACCGTTATCGGCGTAGAACACTCGGTTCAGTCCTTCCGGCGTCATCTTCACCAGACGCTCGGACAGCTCGATCACCGGCTGATGGCTGAAACCGGCCAGGATCACGTGTTCCAGCTGATCGACCTGAGCCTTGATGCGCTGATTGATGCGCGGGTTGGCGTGGCCGAACACGTTGACCCACCAGGAGCTGACCGCATCCAGATAACGCTTGCCTTCGAAGTCTTCCAGCCAGACGCCTTCACCGCGCTTGATCGGGATCAGCGGCAGCTGTTCGTGGTCTTTCATCTGGGTGCAGGGATGCCACAGCACCGCGAGATCGCGTTGCATCCACTGGTTGTTCAGGCCCATGTTCAGTCTCCTCGAGGCGGCTCGCGTCAGGCGCGGGCAAACAATCGCGCAAGCCTATGCAATGCGTCGCGCCGGGACAACCCATTGTGTCGATTGAGCTACTTTGTATGGGCCGATAGACGTCGCTGGCGGCGTTTTGATGGCTGACGTATTCTTCGCGGTTCTTTGGGTCGTCTGACCCGCAAAACTGCATTTTCCTACGTGTTTTTCCGGAGTTCGCTGAATGTCTGTCGGTTGGCTGCGCGCCTGTGCGCTGGTGGTGTTGGGGCTGTTTAGCGTTACGGCGCTGGCCAAGGATAAAACCGCAATCGTGATCGGCGGCGGCCTGTCGGGCCTGACGGCGGCTTACGAACTGCAGAACAAGGGCTGGCAGGTCACGCTGCTCGAAGCCAAGCCAAGCCTGGGCGGTCGCTCGGGCATGGCCACCAGCGAGTGGATCGGCAACGACAAGACTCAACCGGTGCTGAACAAGTACGTATCGACCTTCAAGCTGAACACCACGCCAGCGCCTGAATTCGTACGGACTCCAGGTTATCTGATCGACGGCGAGTATTTCTCCGCCGCCGACCTGACCACCAAACAACCGGCCACGGCCGAAGCGCTCAAGCGCTACGAGAAAACCCTCGATGATCTGTCGCGCTCGATTGACGACCCGCAGAATCCAGCGGCGACCAATACGCTGCACGCGCTGGACCAGATCAACGTTTCGAGCTGGCTCGATAAACAGAACCTGCCGGCCACCGCGCGTCAGTTGATCAACCAGCAAATCCGCAGCCGCTACGATGAGCCGTCGCGCCTGTCGCTGTTGTACTTCGCACAGCAAAACCGTGTTTACCGCGGTGTATCCGACCGTGATCTGCGTGCCTCGCGCCTCGTGGGCGGCAGCCCGGTGCTGGCGCAGGCCTTCGTCAAACAGCTGAAAACCATCAAGACCAACTCGCCGGTTTCCTCCATCACCCAGGACAAGGACGGCGTGACCGTCAAGGTCGGCAGCGTTGGCTATCAGGCAGACTACGTCGTACTGGCCGTGCCATTGCGTGCCCTGAGCAAGATTCAACTGACCCCGGCGCTGGACGCCCAGCACCTGGCCGCAATCAAGGGCACCAACTACGGCTGGCGCGACCAGATCATGCTGAAGTTCAAGACGCCTGTGTGGGAAAGCAAAGCGCGGATGTCCGGCGAGATCTACAGCAACACCGGACTTGGCATGTTGTGGATCGAGCCGGCCCTGAAGGGCGGCGCGAACGTGGTGATCAACCTGTCCGGCGACAACGCCCGCGTCATGCAGGCCTTCGGCGACAAGCAGATGGTCGATCAGGTGCTGATCCGTCTGCACGCGTTTTATCCACAGGCCCGTGGCTCGTTCACCGGTTATGAAATCCGTCGCTACAGCACCGATCCATCGACCGGCGGTTCTTACCTCGCCTTCGGTCCTGGCCAGATCAGCAAATACTGGCGCCTGTGGGAGCGTCCGCTGCAACGCGTAGCGTTTGCCGGCGAACACACTGACACCTTGTACCCAGGCACCCTCGAAGGCGCACTGCGCACCGGCCAGCGCGCGGCCAGTCAGGTTGAAGACCTGGCGGCGGGCAAATCCTTCGAGCCGGCCAAGGTCGGCCCGGCCGCGGCCACCGCAGCAGCGGCGGGTGCAGCGGGTGCAGCCGTGGCGGCGAAGAAAGGCAACTTCTTCACCAACCTGTTCGGCGGTTCGGACGACGACAAGAAGCCAGAGCCAGTGAAAGCGCCTGAGCCGGCACCTGCTCCAGCCGCTCCAGCGCCTGCACCGACCCCGGCCCCTGCGCCAGCCCCGGTGGAAGCACCGAAGCCAGCAGCCCCGGTAAAAGCGGAGCCGGCGAAGAAAGCGGCAGCCAAGCCAGCAGCGAAGAAACCGGCGGCCAAGACCGAAGCGAAAAAACCTGCGGCCAAGCCTGCAGCGAAAAAAGCTGAACCGGCGAAGAAGCCAGCGGCCAAACCGGCGGCAACCACCGAGACCAAAGCGCAGTAAGGCTTTGCGGTGAATAAAAAAGCGCGGTTTTCAGGCCGCGCTTTTTTTTGCCTGAAAGATCGCCATCGCGAGCAGGCTCGTTCCCACATTCGACGGTGTTCCTTCAGCTGGAATGCAATCTCCTGTGGGAGCGAGCCTGCTCGCGATGGGATCGATACGGGCACTGAAATTTGAAGACCTGTCGGCTAACCTCCAGTCACACTTTTGTCTTTAATCTTTCCTTAACAACCCTGTTCAAGACTCTTGATCGTATTTCTCGATATTTCAAAGCAAAATTTTCCGCTTTAATTCGATAGATAACTCGCTAGTCTTGGTTCGCAGTTCTCACAGGATTTGGGCAATGCAGCTACGTAACTCTTCTTCGCGCTACGGTTGGGTCAGCATCTTCATGCACTGGGGCGTGGCGCTGGCGGTCTTTGGGCTGTTCGCGCTGGGCTTGTGGATGGTAGGGCTGGATTACTACAGCACCTGGCGCAAAGACGCGCCGGATCTGCACAAGAGCATCGGTCTGGTGCTGCTGGGTGTGATGGTGTTGCGGGTGTTGTGGCGATTTGTCAGTCCGCCGCCGCCGTCGCTGGAAAGCTACAGCCGCATGACGCGCCTCGGCGCCAAGTTCGGCCACGCGTTTCTGTACTTCGGTCTGTTTGCCGTGATGATTGCCGGTTACCTGATTTCCACCGCAGACGGTGTCGGGATCCCGGTGTTTGGCCTGTTTGAAGTTCCTGCACTGGTTTCCGGACTACCGGATCAGGCAGATACCGCCGGTGTGATTCATCTCTGGCTGGCATGGGCGCTGGTAATTTTTTCCGGCCTTCATGCGTTGGCAGCATTGAAGCACCACTTTATCGATCGTGATGCGACCCTGACGCGAATGCTGGGACGCAAAGCCTGATGTTCAACCTCGACTCCAAAGGAAAACAAAGCATGTTGAAAAAGACTCTGGCCGCTCTGGCAATCGGCTCTGCCGTCCTGTCCGCCAACGTGATGGCCGCTGACTACGTGGTTGACAAAGAAGGCCAGCACGCCTTCGTCGACTTCAAGATCAGCCACCTGGGCTATAGCTTCATCACCGGTACGTTCAAGGACATCAGCGGCAAGTTCAGCTTCGACGCTGCCAAGCCTGAAGACAGCAAGATCGAGTTCGACGTGAAGACCGCCAGCGTGTTCACCAACCACGCCGAGCGTGACAAGCACATCTCCAGCAAAGACTTCCTGGACGTGGGCAAATACGCTGATGCCAAGTTCGTCTCCACCAGCGTCAAATCCACCGGCAAGAACGCCGCTGGTAAAGACACGGCTGACGTGACCGGCGACCTGACCCTGCACGGCGTGACCAAGCCGATCGTGGTCAAGGCAACCTTCCTGGGTGAAGGCAAGGATCCATGGGGCGGCTACCGTGCCGGCTTCGAAGGCACCACCAGCATCAAGCGCTCTGATTTCGGCAAGATGATGGATCTGGGTCCACAGTCCGACAACGTCGACCTGTACATTTCGTTTGAAGGTGTCAAAGCGAAGTAATTTTCGCCAGACATACAAAAACGCCCCCGGTCTTGCGACCAGGGGCGTTTTTTATTGCCTGCAACATGCACACATCTCCTGTGGGAGCGAGCCTGCTTGCGAAAGCGTAGTGACAGCCAGTATCCACATTGAATGTGATGGCCTCTTCGCGAGCAGGCTCGCTCCCACACGGGGATGGCGTGCGTTGCTTATAAAAAATGCCCCGGCTCTTTCGAGCCGGGGCATTTTTCATTGCGGTTGAAAACTCAGCGATTGCGGGTCAGCAAGGCCGGTTTTTCACCGCGTGGGCGGCTTGGCAGTTGATCCAGCTGCTCAGGCGTCGGGAAGCGGTCGGCTTTCGATTCCTTGTGCATGATCTTCGGCCCGCTGCTGCGTGGGTTCTGCACGGCTGGTTCAGCGCGTTGTTGATCGTCACGGGCCGGGCGGCGGTTGCGCGAATTCTCATCGCGACGACCCTGACCGTCACGCGGGGCACCGTTGCGTGGGCCGTTGCGTTTGCCCGGCGGGGTGCCGGTGCTCGAACCATTGCTGTTGCGCGGGCCGTTCTGGCGACCCTGCGACTGACCGCCGCGTGGTGCGCCCGAACCGGCGCCCTGGCCCTGACCACCAGGACGGCGGCCACGACCACCGGCCGGAGCCTGCTTCGGCACGTAATCAACGCGGTTACCGAAGTTATCGATATCGTCGTCGAGGAATTCGTCCGGAGCGCGGTCAGCAGCGGCGCGTGGCGGCTGGCTTGGCTGGCGCTGTTCGCGGGCCGGGGTGCCTTCGCGGGGTTTTTGTTGACGGGCTGGACGCTCGCCACGCTCACCGCGTTCGCCGGCAGGTTTTTCCTTGCCCTTGTCTTTGCCTTTGTCTTTACGACCGCCGCCACCGCCGCCGCCATTCGGGCCGTCACCGCGTGGGCCGCGTGCATTGCGCGGGTTGCGCATGTCCGGACGTTCACGGGCTTCCGGCTTCTCGGCCTCGATGGTGCTGGCATCGAAGCCCATCAGGTCGCCGTCGGCGATTTTCTGCTTGGTCATGCGTTCGATGCTTTTCAGCAGTTTTTCTTCGTCCGGCGCGACCAGCGAGATCGCCTCGCCCGAACGACCGGCCCGGCCGGTACGGCCGATACGGTGCACGTAGTCTTCATCGACGTTCGGCAGTTCGAAGTTGACCACGTGTGGCAACTGGTCGATGTCCAGACCACGGGCCGCGATGTCGGTCGCCACCAGAATGCGCACCTGGTTGGCCTTGAAGTCGGCCAGGGCTTTGGTGCGGGCGTTCTGGCTCTTGTTGCCGTGGATCGCCACAGCCGGCAGGCCGTGCTTGTCCAGGTACTCGGCCAGACGGTTGGCGCCGTGCTTGGTGCGGGTGAACACCAGCACCTGTTCCCACGCGCCGGCGGTGATCAGGTGGGCCAGCAGCGCACGCTTGTGGCTGGCCGGCAGACGGAAGACCCGTTGCTCGATGCGCTCGACCGTGGTGTTCGGCGGCGTCACTTCGATGCGTTCCGGGTTGTGCAGCAGCTTGCCGGCGAGGTCGGTGATGTCTTTGGAGAAAGTCGCCGAGAACAGCAGGTTCTGGCGCTTGGCCGGCAGACGCGCGAGGACTTTCTTCACGTCGTGGACGAAGCCCATGTCGAGCATACGGTCGGCTTCGTCGAGCACGAGGATTTCAACGTGGGACAGATCGACGCTGCCCTGGCCGCACAGGTCGAGCAGACGACCCGGGCAGGCAACCAGCACGTCCACACCGCGGGACATGGCCTGAACCTGCGGGTTCATGCCGACGCCGCCGAAGATGCAGGCGCTGACGAATTTCAGGTCACGGGCGTAGATCTTGAAGCTGTCGTGCACCTGGGCCGCGAGTTCGCGGGTCGGGGTCAGCACCAGAACGCGCGGCTGGCGCGGGCCGTGACGCTGGGATTTGTCCGGGTGACCGTTGGGGAACAGTCGCTCCAGGATCGGAAGGGCGAAACCGCCGGTTTTACCGGTACCTGTCTGTGCCGCAACCATCAGGTCGCGACCTTGCAACACGGCGGGAATGGCCCGCTGTTGCACCGGAGTAGGCTCGGTATAGCCCGCGTCTTCGATAGCGCGGACCAAAGCCTCGGAGAGACCGAGGGAAGCAAAGGACATGAGTAATCCTGTTTCAGTTAGGGCTTGGCCCAATGGGAGTCTTGCCTGGCGCGAATGGCGTTTAAGGGGACGCAATCCCGTCCGGTCCTGCTGCGGTTCCGAAGGCACGTCCGGAGCGCTCGCGCGGGCTGAAAAGCTGCGCTGTAGCGGGTCGGGAGGCCTGTTACGGTTCCGGGCGTCCGGGCGTGAGCCTGGCGGGAACGCCGGAGTATAACAGAGCAATCACTGCGCGCTGCTTTCCTGCTGCTCAACGGTTTTGCCGCTGGCGGTGGCGCTGCCCAGCGGCGCCGTCAGGGCGGGGGCCGCGCCGTAGCGGGCGCTGAGCTCGGCATAGGCCGGTTCGCGCTTGAAACGCTTGAGTTCGGCGCCGAAGCGCTGCACGAGCAAATCCATCCCCGCATTGCGCCGCACGGCCAGAAACTGGCTCTGGCGGCTGATAACGGTCGGGTTTTCGGTGATCTGATCGCGGATATTCAATTCATCGAGCAAATGCTGACCCACGCGGCGATCAGTGATCAGCAGATCGATCCGCCCGCGCACCAGTTTGCCGAAGTTGGCTTCGTGGGTCGGGGCCGGCTCGCGGGTGAAGAGGGGTGATTCCCTGAAGTCCGGGCTGTAGAGATAGCCCGGTGACGTACCAATGGTCAGGCCTTTGAGATCTTCCAGCGAGCGAAAAGGATGCGGTCGGTCGTTGGCATAGAACATCACGAACTCGACATCCGACAGCGGCTCACTTGGATAGAGCAGCATGGTGTCGCGCTCGTCACTGTGGAAAATGTCCAGCGCGCCGTCGGCCTGGCCGGTTTCGAGCATCGACAGGCAGCGTTTCCACGGCAAAAACTGCCATTCGACTTCGATGCCCAGGCGCTTGAACACGATGGCGGTGGTTTCGTAGTCCAGTCCGAGGTTCTTGCCATCCTGTTCATAGACGTAAGGTGCCCACGGTTCGGTGACGATACGCAGCTTCTCGCCCCGAGCCGCAAAGCTCAGGCAAGCAAAAACCAGTAAGGCGAAGAACTGCGTGATCAAAGGCATGGCTTGAGATTACGACGAGAAACGGCAAAGAGCCAGAAACGGGCTGCAGAAGCTCTGTTTCGGGCGTTAAAAGCAAAAGATCGCAGCGGCGACAGCGTTTCAGGGCTGTCACGACTGCGATCTTCTGTTCTTGCAGTTACGTCTTTTAGCGCGGCAGCTTCAGGTTGTTCCAGATCGCCAGGCTCGGTTCGGCCTGGTTCATGGAATAGAAGTGCAGGCCGGGTGCGCCGCCTTGCAGCAGGCGTTCGCACATCTCGCTGACGACTTGTTCACCGAAGCGCTGAATGCTTTGGGCGTCATCGCCGTAGGCTTCCAGCTGCTTGCGGATCCAGCGCGGAATTTCCGCACCGCAGGCATCGGAGAAGCGCGCGAGTTTGCTGTAGTTGGTGATCGGCATGATCCCCGGCACCACCGGAATGTCCACGCCCAGCGCCTGCAAACGGTCGACAAAGTAGAAGTAGCTGTCGGCGTTGAAGAAGTACTGAGTGATCGCGCTGTCGGCGCCGGCACGGGCCTTGCGCACGAAGTTGGCGAGATCGTCTTCGTAGTTGCGCGCTTGCGGATGCATCTCCGGGTAGGCGGCGACTTCGATGTGAAAATGATTGCCGGTTTCTTCACGAATGAATTCAACCAGTTCATTGGCGTGACGCAGCTCGCCGCTGGTCATGCCCATGCCGGATGGCAGGTCACCGCGCAGGGCGACGATGCGCTTGATGCCGGCAGCCTTGTACTCGTTCAGCAGGCCGCGCAGGTCGTCCTTGCTGTCGCCGACGCACGACAGGTGCGGGGCGGCGGGGATTTTGACTTCGCTTTCCAGCTGCAGAACGGTGTTCAGCGTGCGGTCACGGGTCGAACCGCCCGCGCCGTAGGTGCAGGAAAAGAAATCAGGATTGTAGGTGGCCAGCTGACGGGCAGTGGCGAGCAGTTTTTCATGCCCAGCATCGGTCTTGGTCGGGAAGAACTCGAAGCTGTAGCGACGGTCTTGGGACATGGTCATACCCTTGGAAACAAGAACCTTCGAGGCGCTGCAATTCCATGTGGGAGCGGGCTTGCTCGCGAAAACGGTGAGTCAGACAACAATGGTGTTGAATGATAAACCGCCTTCGCGAGCAAGCTCGCTCCCACAGGAAGAGCGAGCAGTCAGCGCCTGTTAGTAGCGGTAAGCGTGCGGCTTGAACGGGCCTTCGACGGTCACGCCGATGTAGTCAGCCTGTTGCTTGGTCAGTTTGGTGACCACGCCGCCGAAGCCGCGAACCATTTCCAGGGCCACTTCTTCGTCGAGTTTCTTCGGCAGTACTTCAACGGTCAGGCGCTCGGCTTTCTGGGCTGGCGACAGGTCGGCGTACTTCTGGCCGAACAGGAAGATCTGCGCCAGAACCTGGTTGGCGAACGAACCGTCCATGATGCGGCTCGGGTGACCGGTGGCGTTGCCCAGGTTCACCAGACGGCCTTCGGCCAGCAGGATCAGGTAGTCGTCGTTCTGAGCGTCGAAAGCGCCCGGGCCGGTACGGTGGATCTTGTGTACCTGTGGCTTCACTTCTTCCCATGCCCAGTTCTTGCGCATGAAAGCGGTGTCGATTTCGTTGTCGAAGTGACCGATGTTGCAGACAACGGCGCGCTTCTTCAGGGCTTTAAGCATGTTTGAGTCGCAAACGTTGACGTTACCGGTGGTGGTCACGATCAGGTCGATCTTGCCCAGCAGCGCTTTGTCGATGCTCGCTTCGGTGCCGTCGTTGATACCGTCGATGAACGGCGAAACCAGTTCGAAACCGTCCATGCAGGCCTGCATGGCGCAGATCGGGTCGACTTCGGAGACTTTAACGATCATGCCTTCCTGACGCAGGGACTGGGCCGAGCCCTTGCCCACGTCACCGTAACCGATGACCAGCGCTTGCTTGCCGGACAGCAGGTGGTCGGTGCCACGCTTGATGGCGTCGTTCAGGCTGTGACGGCAGCCGTACTTGTTGTCGTTCTTGGACTTGGTTACCGAGTCGTTGACGTTGATGGCCGGGATCTTCAGTTCGCCCTTGGCCAGCATGTCCAGCAGACGGTGTACGCCGGTGGTGGTTTCTTCGGTCACGCCGTGAACACGGTCCAGAACCTGTGGGTATTTCTTGTGCAGCAGCTCGGTCAGGTCGCCGCCGTCGTCGAGGATCATGTTGGCGTCCCAAGGCTGGCCATCCTTCAGGATGGTCTGCTCCAGGCACCACTCGTACTCTTCTTCAGTCTCGCCTTTCCAGGCGAAAACCGGGATGCCGGCAGCGGCGATGGAAGCAGCGGCCTGATCCTGAGTCGAGAAAATGTTGCAGGACGACCAGCGCACTTCGGCACCCAGGGCAACCAGGGTTTCGATCAGCACGGCGGTCTGAATGGTCATGTGGATGCAGCCGAGGATTTTTGCGCCTTTCAAAGGCTGCTCGGAAGCGTACTTGCGGCGCAGACCCATCAGGGCCGGCATTTCCGACTCGGCGATGATGGTTTCGCGACGGCCCCAGGCAGCCAGGGACATGTCGGCAACTTTGTAATCGTTAAAATCTGCAGGCGTGATAACAGCGCTCATGAAGAGCCTCCATTCGTAATGTATGCGAATGGGCGCCGTTGTGCGTTTAGTGTCCGGCGCAAGCCGGCCAACGCCCCATCCGAGCCTGACAGGTTGAACCTGCTGCAGCGCCCCTCGGACAGGTGGCGGGAAAACGGTATCAAGTGAAGGTTACCGTTTTGAAACGGGGGCGATTATAGCCGTCTAGACTGATCTTCCAAAGGGTTTCTGTCGGCCGGATGAAGATCGCCAATCGCGACCATAGTAGAAGCCTCATGGAGCATGACCGCTCAGTCTGCCAAGATGGCGCCATCATTCGGCAAGACGCTCAGGAGTGAAGATGAATTTCCACACCCGCAAGTGGGTAAAACCCGAAGACCTCAACCCCAACGGCACCCTGTTCGGCGGCAGCCTGCTGCGCTGGATCGACGAAGAAGCGGCGATCTACGCGATCGTTCAACTGGGCAACCAGCGTGTGGTGACCAAGTACATTTCCGAAATCAACTTCGTCAGCGCTTCGCGCCAGGGCGACATCATCGAACTGGGCATCACCGCCACCGAGTTCGGCCGTACCTCGATCACCCTGACCTGCGAAGTGCGCAACAAGATCACCCGCAAAAGCATCCTGACCGTCGAGAAGATGGTCTTCGTCAACCTCGGCGAAGACGGCCTGCCGGCCCCGCACGGGCGGACCGAGATCAAGTACGTCAAAGACCAGTTCAAGGAAGACGAACTCGTCACCAAGTAATATCGGCGGTGCCCCCATCGCGAGCAAGCCCGCTCCCACATTAGACCGCGTGCTCCCCCGCAACTCGGTCAACTGTGGGAGCGGGCTTGCTCGCGAAAGCGGTTGTGCAGTCACCGAAGATTTATCTGGCTACTGAACAGCCATGAACCGCAGGGGTCGTAGCTAAAAGCCCCTCTACGGTTCCCACGCCATGACCACCCCAACAGACGGCAAGACCCCCGACCTCTCGGCCAAGGAACAACACGAAGTCGAGAAAAACCAGCCGCCCCGCGCGGCGGTCCTGCATGAAATCATCCGCAAACAGGGCGACCAGGAACTGGAGCGCAGCATCGCTGCACTGTGGTGGTCGGCGCTGGCGGCCGGGCTGACCATGGGCCTGTCGCTGATGGGCATGGGCCTGCTCAATTCGCGTCTGCCCGAGGGCGACGAATTCAAGGTGATCGCCAGCTTCGGCTACTGCGCAGGCTTTCTCGCAGTGATCCTCGCCCGCCAGCAACTGTTCACCGAAAACACCCTGACCGCCGTGCTGCCGGTGATGACTAAACCGACGATCCGCAACTTCGGCCGACTGATCCGACTCTGGACAGTCGTATTGTTCGGCAACCTGTGCGGCACGATTCTGGTGGCTTACGTGATGCTCGAACTGCCGATCTTCGACAGCAAGACCGACGAGGCCTTCCTCGAAATCGGCCGCAAGGTCATGGAGAACCACGCGAGTCAGATGTTCGCCAAGGGCATCGTTTCTGGCTGGATGATCGCCACCATGGTCTGGATGATTCCGTCCATGGAGAGCGCGAAGATGTGGATCATCATCCTCATCACCTATTTCATGGCGCTGGGCGATTTCACCCACATCGTGGTGGGGTCGGCGGAGGTGTCGTATCTGGTGTTTGCCGGCGAGCTGCCGTGGAGTGATTTCTGGGCGGTGTTTGCCGGACCGACCTTGGCGGGGAACATTATCGGCGGCAGTTTCATCTTTGCCCTGATCAGTCATGCGCAGATCCGCAGTGAAAGCGGTGCGCCGAAAGAAACGGATGCGCCGAAGGAATCTGCGGACCAGGCCGAAAAGCCCGATCCGCAGCGGATCAAGAAATGATCAATGGTGCGCGGGCTCGGCAGCGGTCGCCGGCTCGTCGCGCGTTGCATGCTTGACCAGTTTGCCGATGGTCAGGCCCTGCAACAGGATCGACGACAGCACCACGATGTAAGTGATGCTCAGCAGCAGATCGCGCTCCGGGCCCAGCGGCAGGGCGAGGGCCAACGCCACCGAAACACCGCCGCGCAAACCACCCCAGGTCAGGATCCGGATCGTGCCGCGCGGCACCGTACGCCAGCGTCGCAACAGAACAATGGCCGGGGCCACGGTGAGCAGGCGCGACAGCAGAATCGCCAGCGCCAGCAGGCTTGCCGCTGCCACGTGCAGCCAGTTGAACGGCAGCAGCAACAGCTCCATCCCGATCAGCGCGAACAGCAGGGCGTTGAGCATGTCGTCGAGCAATTCCCAGAAACCATCCAGGTATTTGCGCGTCATGTCGTTCATCGCCAGGTTGCGACCTAGGTTACCGATGATCAGACCGGCGACCACCATCGCAATCGGCGCCGAGACGTGCAGCTCGGTGGCCATCGCCGAACCGCCGATCACCAGTGCCAGGGTCAGCATGACTTCGATCTGGTGCTGTTCGATGCTCTTGATCATCAGATACACCAGATAACCGATCAGCCCGCCGAACAGCACGCCGCCGATGGCTTCATGGGCAAACAGCATGGCTGTGGCGCCGACGGTCGGGGTTTCGCCCAGTTGCGCGATGCCCAGCAGCACGGTGAACACCACCACGGCGGTGCCGTCGTTGAACAGCGATTCGCCGACGATGGTGGTTTTCAACGGCTTCGAGGCGTTGGCGGTACGCAGCACGCCGAGTACCGCAATCGGGTCGGTCGGGGAAATCAGTGCGCCGAACAACAGGCAGTAGAGGAAGCTCACGTGCCAGCCGAACAGGGCAAAAATGTAATAGGCGAGGCTGCCGATCACGGCGGTGGCGATCAGTACGCCGAAGGTCGCCAGCAGGCCGATTGGCCAGCGGTAGTTGCGCAGGTCGTTCAGGTTGACGTGCAAGGCGCCGGCGAACAGCAGGAACGACAGCATCCAGTTCATCAGCAGATCGCCGAAGTCGATCTGGCCGATCAGTTGCTGCACGCGCTCTTCAAGACCGGGGTAACCGAGCAGGCTCAGGCCTTGCAGCAACAGGGAAAACATCAGTGCGGTAACCATCACGCCGATGGTCGGGGGCAGGCCGATGAAGCGGAAATTGACGAAGGTGAGGAGGGTGGTGAGGCAGATGAAAGCGGCGACGAGTTCAAGCATCCGGGGTCCTTTGGATGGGGGGTGAAAGACAGCGCGCCCATTCATGGACGCAAGGGTTGGATGGGCTGACGCCGGGTGGGGACACAATTGTGTCCCCCGGGAAAATCAGCCGGACACATTGACCGCAGCGACACCCCGACGTTGCAGGTAGATGAAAAACAGCGCCGTCAGCACGGTCAGCACGCCCACCAGCGCGCCAGTCCACGGCAAGTCCGCCAGGTCCGCGCCGCTGGCGACCACCAGCCCGCCGATCCACGCGCCGGCCGCATTGCCGAGGTTGAAGGCGCTCTGATTCAGGGTCGAGCCGAGGTTCGGTGCTTCATGCGCCTGATCGATGATCAGCAGTTGCAGGATCGGGCACAGGGCGAAGGCAAAAATCCCCCACAGCACCAGCGTGATTGCCGCCGGAACCACCGAGCGACTGGTCTGGCTGAACGCCGCCAGAATCACCACCACCGCCAGCGCGACACCCACTAGCGACGGCAGCAAACGGCTGTCGGCCAGGCGTCCGCCGAGCATGCTGCCGCCGGTCAGGCCGACGCCGAACAACAACAGCATCACGGTCACTCCGTGAGGACTGACGCCGGTGATGTCCTGCAGAATCGGTGCAATGTAGGTGAACACGCTGAACAGGCTGGTGGAGGCCAGCACGCTCATGCCCAGCGCCAACAACACGTTGACCTTGCCCAGCACCCTGAATTCGCTGGCGAGGTTGGCTTTGTCCATCGGGATGTGTTTCGGCAACCACAGCCATTGGGCGAGGGCGGCGATCACACCGATCACCGAGACCGCCCAGAAGGTCGAGCGCCAGCCAGCGTACTGGCCGAGCGCGGTGCCTAGCGGCACGCCGAGGACGTTGGCCAGGGTAAGACCGGTGAACATCATCGCGATCGCCTGTGCCCGCTTGTTCGGCGCGACCAGCCCGGCGGCTACCACCGAACCGATGCCGAAAAACGCGCCGTGGCATAGCGCGGTGACCACTCGCGCCGCCATCAGCGTTGCGTAGTTCGGCGCCAGTGCGCACAGCACGTTGCCGAGGATGAACATCAGCGTCATGCCCAGCAGCGTGGCCTTGCGCGGCATGTTGGCGGTGCCGATCGCGAGGATCGGCGCACCGAACACCACGCCCAGGGCGTAGCCGGTGATCAACAGGCCGGCGTGGGGAATGCTCACCGCGAGGTCGCGGGCGACATCGGGCAACAGGCCCATGATGACGAATTCAGTGGTGCCGATGCCGAAAGCGGCAACAGCGAGTGCAAGCAAGGCGAGTGGCATGCGCAAGGTCTCTGTCGGTAGTCTTGACGCTTTGATCAGGCATACGCAGGCCGGCGACCGGTCTCGGACGAGAACGGGGCAGGCAGGAATTATTGGAATTTGTCTGTGCGCAACTGAGTGCGGCGTGGTCGCTTGCAGTATAAACAGCTGCTGACACATCGCGAATCAATAATCTGACTAATTGGCTCAGGCTCAATAACAAGAAGCAAGGAGTGGCACGTGCTGGCGACAGCTCTGGTGTTGGTGGCGGCGCTGTTGCACGCAGCGTGGAATACGTTGATCAAGTTCAGTGCCGAGCGGCTGCTGGTGGTGGCCTGCATGGACACCGTGGCACTGTTGTTCGTCGCGCTGGCATTCCCTTTCATCAGCCTGCCGCCGCCGGATATCTGGCCGTGGATTCTGGCGTCGGCGGCGTTCGAGCTGCTCTATCGCTACCTGTTGATCCAGGCCTATCGGGTCGGCGACCTGGGGCTGGTCTATCCATTGATGCGCGGATTGTCGCCGCTGGTAGTGCTGGCGCTGACCCTGATCTTCGCCGGCGAAGTGCTGACCACCCAGCAGATCTTCGGGATCCTGTTGATCCCGCTGGGCATGGCCTGCCTGCTTTGGCAGGGCGGCGGCGGGAAACATCTGCCGTGGTCGATGCTGCCGGTAGTAGCGCTGATCGGCTTGTGCATCGGCTGCTACACCTACATCGATGGCCAGGCGTTGCGGCGCTGGTCGCATCCGCTGGATTACCTGGTCTGGGTCACATTGCTCAGTGCCTGGCCGTTCCCGTTGCTGGCGTGGGTGGCCAAGCGTCCGGCGTTCAAGCTGTTCTGGCGCGAGCAATGGAAGCTGGGACTGGCGGTCGGGTTCTGCGTGTTGTTCAGCTACGCTCTGGTGCTGTGGGCGATGCAGTTGGGCTCGATTGCCGAAGCGGCGGCGTTGCGTGAAATCAGCGTGATCCTGGTGGTGCTGTTCGGCATGCGTTACCTGAAAGAACCTTTCGGCCGGCCACGGCTCTTAGCCTGTGGGCTGGTGCTGGTCGGCATGCTGGTGATGAAGCTCTGACCGCCCGGCAACTCTAAAACTCGAAAGAAGGACGGCGTTATGACGGTGGCTCTGTGGTGTGTGTTGATCGCGATCTTTCTGCCCTATCTGTGCACCGTCGTGGCCAAGGCCTCGGGTGGTTTCAGACTGCGGGACAATCATGATCCCCGGGACTTTCTGGACAGCGTGGATGGCGTGGCGCGCCGTGCCCATGCGGCGCAACTGAACAGTTTTGAAGTGACCCCGGCGTTTGCGACTGCGGTGATCGTCGCGCACCTGGTGGGCACTGCAGAGCTGGTGACGGTCAATGTACTGGCGGTGCTGTTCATCACCAGTCGCCTGCTCTACATCATTTGCTATCTGGCGGACTGGGCGATTCTGCGGTCGCTGGTGTGGTTTGTCGGGATGGGGCTGATTGCCAGTTTCTTCTTCGTTTCGGTCTGAAGCTGAAAAGATCGCAGGCTGACGAGGCCTGCGATCTTTTGCGTTGCGCTTATGGCTTGTCGGCCACCTGCGGCACTTGCGGCAGCGCTGCACCTTTCGGCCAGAGCATCCAGATCTGCCCTTGCTGCTTCATGTCGCCGGCCAGTTGCCCGGCGGCATCGCCAGTGCCCCAGAACAGATCCGCGCGAACCTCACCGGCAATCGCGCCGCCGGTATCCTGAGCAGCCACCGGGCGCACCAGCGGCGTGCCGTCCGGGCGAGTGGTCGACAGCCACAACAGGCTGCCCAGCGGAATCACCTTGCGGTCCACAGCCGCGCTGTAACCGGCGGTCAACGGCACGTTCAGCGAGCCGCGCGGCCCTTCGTTGCTGTCCGGATTGCGGGTGAAGAACACGTAGCTCGGGTTGCTCGCCAGCATTTCCGGAATGCGCGACGGGTTGGCCTTGGCCCAGTTGCTGATCGCACCCATGGTGACTTCTTCTTTTTTCAGCTCGCCCTGTTCCACCAGCCAGCGGCCGATCGGTCGGTACGGGTGACCGTTCTGGTCGGCATAGGCGATGCGCAGCTGGCGACCGTCCTCGGTCTGAATCCGCCCCGAACCCTGAATCTGCAGGAATTGCAGGTTCATCGGATCGGTCAGCCAGGCCACGACCGGCGCCTTGACGCCCTGGCTTTCGATGGTCGCCGCGTCGTCGTAAGGCTTGAGCACGCGACCTTCGAGGCGGCCGCGCAGGCGCTTGCCTTTCAGTTCGGGGTAAATGCTGTCCAGCGACACAATGATCATGTCTTCGGGCACGCCATACACCGGCACGTTGGCCGTGGCGGTTTGCGTCAGGCTACCGGGATAGACCGGTTCGTAGTAGCCGGTGATCAGACCGTTGGGGTTGTCGTTCTCGGCGCGCAGGCCGAACACGTCGAGGTTCTGCTTGAGGAAGGTGCGGATGTCGCCGGCGCTTTGCGGCACGTTGCCGGCGGCTGCACAGGTCGGGCCCCAGACCGGGTCCGCCTTGAGCCGGGTGCACGCGCTGCGCCAGGAACCGAAACCGGCTACCAGA
This sequence comes from Pseudomonas sp. B20(2017), assembly GCF_002113125.1. Taxonomy (GTDB): domain Bacteria; phylum Pseudomonadota; class Gammaproteobacteria; order Pseudomonadales; family Pseudomonadaceae; genus Aquipseudomonas. Next base: position 119,197 of record NZ_NEJP01000019.1, read on the forward strand.
TCGCTATCGGACACTGCCGGCAGGGCTTCCCAGGTGGCACTGGAATACGTGGCCAGGGCGTGGGTTTTCGGCTTGGCGCTGTCGCCACCGGTGCAGCCGGCGAGGATCGCCAGCAGCGGGAGGGCCGCGATAAGCGGATGACGCCAGGCCTTGAAACGGCTGTTCATGGAGAATTTCCTGTGCCGGTTGCAGAAGTGCTCCATGCGCTCAAGCAACCCTTATTGTTAATAGGGCTATTGGTGTTTGGCGGTGACCCGAGGATACTGGCCGCCGATTTCCGTGACCTGAAGCCACCATGACTCTTAAAAGAATTTCTGTTGTATTGCTGGCCTGTCTGACCTTGTCCGCCTGTGGCGGTGTCGACCCGAATTCCCCGCTGGGTCAGCGCAAGGCGATCTTCAAGCAGATGCTCAAGACCGGCGAAGACCTGGGCGGCATGCTGCGCGGACGTATTGCCTTCGACGGGCCGAAATTTGCGGAAGGTGCGGTCAAGCTCGATGCGTTGTCCCATGAGCCGTGGAAACATTTCCCGCAGGTGCGCGAAGAAGATCACACCAGCGCCAAGGACGATGTCTGGCAGAAACAGGCGCGCTTCCAGGAAATGGCCCGCACCCTTGAAGCGGCCACCGGTGAACTGGTGATCGCCAGCAAGGTTCAACCCTACAAGGCCAGCAACCTGGGGCCGGCCGTGCAGAAAGTCGAAGATGCCTGCAGTGCCTGCCATAAAGAATTTCGGGACCATTGATTTCTGTTGTTTGAGTGGACGCCTTCGCGAACAAGCCCGCTCCCGCACTTGACCGTATTCACCTGAGCAACCCGGTCTGATGTGGGAGTGGGCTTGCTCGCGAAGAGGGCATCACATTCAACGCATTGGCGGTTACTTGTCGAGTTCGTCCAGCGCGTCCTGCAATTCCTTGCGCGATTCGGCGAGCTTGTTCTTGCGCTTGTCGATCTTCTCCGGATCGCCTTTCTTCATGGCCTTGTCCAGATCGGCCTGACGCTTGCTCACTTCGTGCTTGGCGTCGAGCACCTTGTTTTCGCGCTCTTTCTTCAGGCCCGCGTCGGTGCAGTGTTCGGTGACTTCGCGCAGAGCGGTTTCGAGGCCGGCCTGCTGGTCGGCGTTGCCGCGGGACTTGGCCTGTTCGATCTGATTGATGATGCCCTGCTTCTTGGCGGCACAACCGGTCAGGCCCGGCGCGTCTTCGTCGGCCATCACTGGGGCGGCGAGGACTGCGCAGAATGACAGCAGGGCGAGCGGTGCGAGAAATTTCATAAAAGCTCCATGTGCAAAGGCAATCGGGTCGGTAAAGCACTGCGCTGTTGGAGCGCTCCGGCGGACATTGGGTTCCCGGCGGGCCGGGGATTGCATGTTCAGAAGCCGTCGACGCCGGCGGCTTGCAGGGTTTCACTCAGGGCCAGTACCTGCGGGTCGCGAAAAAAGGCGCTCAATTGCGCCGCGCGACCCGGGCCGATCCCGGCTTCTGCCTGCCATTGTTCGGTATTGCGTTGTGCCAGCGCCTGCCATGAATCGGCGAGTGTTGCCTGACCGGTCGGTGGCAGCCCCAGGGCTTTGAGCCACTGCAGGAACGGCCGTTGGCGGGCGCTGTGGAAATTGTGCAGCAGGCGGGCGCTGCTGCGCTCGCCGAGACCGGCAATGTTAGCAAGCTCCGGCCCGTCGAGGGTCAACCAATCCAGCAGGCTGTTCAGGCGGCCTGTTTCCAGAAGTTTCTCCCAGGTGCCTCGACCGACATGCGACAGGGCCAGCCCCTGCTTGCCGCTGAGCCAGGTCAGGCGCGCGAGGAACTGGCTTTCGCAGCCAGGCGTCGGTTGCCAGCAGCTCAAAGCATGAAAGTCGCTGGCGAGCGGAACGTTCAGACCGGCGCGTTCGGTGCTGCGAAGCACCACGCTGTCCAGGCGCGGGATCGTCAGCCCGGCCAGGCTGATTGCCACCTGATCGCCGGGGCGAATGTCCAGCTCCTGCCAACGCCTGAGCGAACTGACGCTGACCCGTTTGATCTGCCGGTCATCGAGCATCACCGGCGACAGTTCAAGCACCGGCGTGATGCGCCCGGTGCGGCCGATCTTGAAGTTCACCTTGCGCACATCGGCCAGCGCCTGGGCGAAAGGGTATTTCCAGGCGACGGCCCAGTAGGGTGGCCGAGCCTGCCAGCGCTCCGCCGGTGACCGCAGGCTCTGACGCAGAACCACGCCGTCCGTGGCGAAGGGCAATGGCGAGCGATACCAGTGATCGCGCCAGTGTTGCGCGTCGCTCAGGCTGGCGACGGCCTGGCTGTAGGGCTCCGTGGTGGGAAAGCCGAATTGCGCCAGGGCCGCGATTCGCTCCGGCAAATCCTTCGGCCCTTGCGGCCAGTCCCAGACAAACAGCCCGATGCTGGCAGCGTGTTTCGCGTCCAGATCCTTGCGCCCCAGCAGGCCGGCCACGGTGGCGCGAGCGTTGGCGCTGCCGGCACGTGCCTGCGTATGCCCGTTCAAGCGCCAGTAGAGTTCGCCTTGTACCAGCAGATCCTGCGGTTGCGTCAGCTGTTGCGGAATGGCTCCGATCCTTTTTGCCGATACGGTCCAGTCCTGCCCGCGAACACCATCCCCGCGACTGATCGCCTGATGCAGTCGACCGTCGCGATAGATCAGGGTCACCGCTACGCCATCGACCTTGGGTTGTACCCAGACGTTCTGGCGGTCGCGCAGCCAGGTGGCGATGTCCGCCGCGTCATGAAGCTTGTCCAGACCAGTGTGAGCGACAGGGTGCGCAATCGGGCCTGATGCGGTGCGCAACGGCTCGGGCGGTGAGGGAAGTTTGAAGCACCGGCGCCATTGGTTCAGGCGCAGACGTGACTGATCGTAGAGCTCATCGGCGATCACCGAGCGACTTTCGCGATGATAGGTGTCGTCCCAGCGGTCGATCTGTTGTTGCAGGGCGGCGACTTCGCTCGATGCCCGGGCGGCGGCCCAGTCGGGGCAATCGTCAGCGAAGGCGTTGAGGTGGAAGACCGGAAGGAAAAACAGAAACAGGCGCAGTGTGGCAAGCATCGTGAGCGTCCTTGCTCAGGGAGGTGCTTGAAGGCTAGGCGAGGAATTGTTGTTGAGAGCGGTGGGTGTTTTGCGAGCTGTTTCCGATGCGGAGGTGATGTCGCCGATTCGGGCCTCATCGCGAGCAAGCTCGCTCCCACAGGGTACGAACGAAAAAGCCCCGCACGGCGAACCGTGCGGGGCTTCTTGTACCGCCAGGAAAATTACAGGCCGGCAGCGGAACGCAGAGCGTCGGCGCGGTCGGTTTTTTCCCAGGTGAAAGTGGAGAAAGTGTCTTCGCCAACAGTCTTGGTCTGCGGAGCACGGCCGAAGTGGCCGTAGGCTGCGGTTTCCTGGTACATCGGGTGCAGCAGGTCGAGCATGGTGGTGATCGCGTATGGACGCAGGTCGAACACTTCGCGAACCAGTTTGATGATCTTGTCATCGCTGATCTTGCCGGTACCGAAGGTGTTCAGCGAGATCGAGGTAGGCTGGGCCACACCGATCGCGTAGGAAACCTGAATCTCGCAACGCTCGGCCAGGCCGGCAGCCACGATGTTCTTGGCAACGTAACGGCCAGCGTAGGCAGCCGAACGGTCAACCTTGGATGGATCTTTACCGGAGAACGCGCCGCCGCCGTGACGGGCCATGCCGCCGTAGCTGTCGACGATGATCTTGCGACCGGTCAGACCGCAGTCACCTACCGGGCCGCCAATGATGAACTGGCCGGTCGGGTTGATGTGGAACTGGGTGTCCTTGCTCAGCAGTTCGGCAGGCAGCACGTGCTTGACGATCAGCTCCATCACGCCTTCGCGCAGGTCGTTGTACGACACTTCAGGGTTGTGCTGGGTCGACAGAACCACGGCGTCGATACCGACAACCTTGCCGCCTTCGTAACGGCAGGTCACTTGCGACTTGGCGTCCGGGCGCAGCCAAGGCAGCAGACCCGATTTACGGGCTTCGGCCTGACGCTGTACCAGCTGGTGCGAGAAGGTGATCGGTGCCGGCATCAGCACGTCGGTTTCGTTGCTGGCGTAGCCGAACATCAGGCCCTGGTCGCCGGCGCCCTGATCTTCAGGCTTGGCACGGTCGACACCCTGGTTGATGTCGGGGGACTGCTTGCCGATGATGTTCATCACGCCGCAGGTCGCGCCGTCGAAGCCGACGTCGGAGCTGGTGTAGCCGATGTCGCAGATCACGTCACGAACGATCTGCTCCAGGTCGACCCAGGCGCTGGTGGTCACTTCACCGGCAACGATGGCCACGCCAGTCTTGACCAGGGTTTCCACCGCAACGCGTGCGTGCTTGTCCTGGGCGATGATGGCGTCCAGCACTGCATCGGAAATCTGGTCGGCGATTTTGTCCGGATGTCCTTCAGACACGGACTCGGAGGTGAAGAGGGAGTATTCGCTCATCTCGATGTTTTCCTGAATTTACCGATGGTGAGTGTCGCCAGCCGGTCGCTGAAAATGGCGGACCTGGATCTGGAAACCATTACGTAAGCCTACATAGAGGCTTTCCCCGGGAACGAGTCCCGCAGCGGTGGCCCAACGGGCCAGATCGTCCTGTTCAAACCCCAACCACAGATCACCGCAGGCCTCCCTGGCCCAACTCTGGTTGTGGCTACATAACTCTGTCACGAGCAGGCTACCGCCCGGTTGCAGCAGGCTGGCCATGTGCTTGAGCGCTTCGGCCGGCGCGGCGAAATGGTGCAACACCATGTTCAACACCACGCAATCGGCCTGAAGGCTCACGCCATTCAATGCATCGGCCAATTGCAGGCTGACGTTAGTCAGCTTTTCACGTTCACACACCTGGCGGGCCAGTTCGAGCATCGCCGCGCTGTTGTCCAGTGCGGTTACGGTGCCGAAGCGGCGCGCCAGTTCCGGCAGGAATGCACCATCGCCGGGGCCGACTTCAATGGCCGTGGCTGCGCCATTGAAATTCAGTTTGTCGAGCAGGGCCAGCACGCTTTCACGATATTGCGGCAGGCCGGCAATCAAATCCTGCTGGGCGCGGAATTTCTCTGCGACCCGGGCGAAAAAGTCCTGGCTGTTGGCCGCGCGTTGCCCGTGAACCTGTGCGATCCGGGATTCAACGTCGGCCGGCAGCGCCAGATTGTCGACTTCTTCTAACAATGCCGCGTGCAACTTGCCGCCCAGCAACTCGGTGTGGGGCAGGGCGCGGCGATAGAACACCGCATTGCCTTCGCGGCGAGTCGCCACCAGATCCGCCTGCGCCAGCACTTTAAGGTGATGGCTCATGCCGGACTGGCCGATATCGAAAATCTGCGCCAGTTCCAGAACGCCGAACGAATCGTTGGCCAGGGCGCGCAATACATTCAGCCGCAGCGGATCGCCGCCGGCCTTGCACAGGGCCGCCAGCTCATCGCAATCGTCATGGCGAATGGAAGGCACGCGTAAGTTCATAGGGCTGGCAGTCTAGTGACGGCCTGAAGGCATCGCAAGGTCTATATCAAAAAGTTTTGATATTGCTCGATGGATGGCGCATTCGATTGCACTTCTCACCGCCCGGTTAACTCTACAAACGAACAGCGGAAAGGTTTCACCAACCGAAACCGATGTTATCCATGGGAAAAACGCCTCCGGATGACTATCTGTCATTGCCCCGAGGCGCTCGGGTGAGGGAAAATGCCCTCCTTTTTTCCGTTTCAATCTATTCACACCCAGGAGATCAGCGATGCCTAGCCGTCGTGAGCGTGCCAACGCCATTCGTGCCCTCAGCATGGATGCCGTGCAAAAAGCCAACAGCGGCCATCCCGGTGCCCCTATGGGTATGGCAGATATCGCCGAAGTGCTTTGGCGCGACTACCTCAAGCACAACCCGAGCAATCCATCGTTCGCCGACCGTGACCGCTTCGTGCTGTCCAACGGCCACGGCTCGATGTTGATCTACTCGCTGCTGCACCTGACCGGCTACGACCTGTCGATCGACGACCTGAAGCAATTCCGTCAACTGCACAGCCGTACCCCGGGCCACCCGGAATTCGGTTACACCCCGGGCGTTGAAACCACCACCGGCCCGCTGGGTCAGGGCCTGGCCAACGCCGTGGGCTTCGCCCTGGCAGAAAAAGTACTGGGCGCGCAGTTCAACCGTCCTGGCCACAACATCGTCGACCACCACACCTACGTGTTCCTGGGTGATGGCTGCATGATGGAAGGCATTTCCCACGAAGTCGCTTCCCTGGCCGGGACTCTGGGCCTGGGCAAGCTGATTGCCTTCTACGATGACAACGGCATCTCCATCGACGGCGAAGTCGAAGGCTGGTTCACCGATGACACGCCGAAGCGTTTCGAATCGTACAACTGGCAAGTGATCCGCAACGTCGACGGTCACGACCCGGAAGAGATCAAGACCGCCATCGAGACCGCTCGCAAGAGCCCGCTGCCGACCCTGATCTGCTGCAAGACCACCATCGGTTTCGGTTCGCCGAACAAGCAAGGCAAGGAAGATTGCCACGGCGCCCCGCTGGGTGACGCGGAAATCGCCCTGACCCGTCAGGCGCTGAACTGGAACCACGGTCCGTTCGAAATCCCGGCCGACATCTATGCCGAGTGGGATGCCAAGGAAAAGGGCCGCGCCGCCGAAGCCGAGTGGGATCAGCGTTTCGCTGCCTACTCCGCCGCGTTCCCGACCGAAGCCAACGAACTGATCCGTCGCCTGAGCGGCGAGCTGCCGGCCGACTTCTCCGAGAAGGCCGATGCCTACATCGCCGACGTTGCGGCCAAAGGCGAAACCATCGCCAGCCGTAAAGCCAGCCAGAACACCTTGAACGCGTTCGGCCCGCTGCTGCCGGAAGTGCTGGGCGGTTCGGCTGACCTGGCCGGTTCCAACCTGACCCTGTGGAAAGGCTGCAAAGGCGTCAGCGCCGAAGACGCCAGCGGCAACTACATGTACTACGGCGTGCGCGAATTCGGCATGACCGCCATCATGAACGGCGTTGCCCTGCACGGCGGTCTGGTGCCTTACGGCGCGACCTTCCTGATGTTCATGGAATACGCCCGCAACGCGGTGCGCATGTCCGCTCTGATGAAGCAGCGTGTCATCCACGTCTACACCCACGACTCCATCGGTCTGGGCGAAGACGGCCCGACGCACCAGCCGATCGAGCAACTGACCAGCCTGCGCAGCACGCCGAACCTCGACACCTGGCGTCCAGCCGATGCCGTTGAATCGGCGGTGGCCTGGAAAAACGCTCTGGAGCGCAAGGACGGCCCGTCGGCGCTGATCTTCTCGCGTCAGAACCTGCAGCACCAAACCCGTGATGCCGGCCAGATTGCCGACATCCGTCGTGGTGGTTACGTGCTGAAGGACTGCGCAGGCGAGCCTGAGCTGATCCTGATCGCCACCGGTTCGGAAGTCGGTCTGGCCGTTCAGGCCTACGACAAACTGACCGAGCAGGGCCGCAAGGTGCGCGTGGTTTCCATGCCATGCACCAGCGTGTTCGACGCTCAGGACGCCAGCTACAAGCAATCGGTCCTGCCGTTGCAGGTCGGCGCGCGTATCGCGATCGAAGCGGCTCACGCCGACTTCTGGTTCAAGTACGTGGGTCTGGAAGGTCGTGTGATCGGCATGACCACCTACGGCGAATCGGCTCCGGCTTCGGCACTGTTCGAAGAGTTCGGCTTCACCCTGGAAAACATCCTGGGTCAGGCTGAAGAGCTGCTGGAAGACTGATCCAGAAAAGGTGTCGCCTGAACTGACGCCATCGCGAGCAAGCTCGCTCCCACAGGGGATTTGTTGTGTGACACAAATAGTGTTTGCAACATATGCCCCATGTGGGAGCGAGCTTGCTCGCGATAGCGATGGTTCAGGCGCCATCGCATCAACGGATACACCACGGTAATCGAGAACCCCATGCCTCAACCGCGTCCCTACAAAGTTGCACTCAACGGCTACGGCCGGATTGGTCGT
>NZ_NEJP01000002.1 GCF_002113125.1 Pseudomonas sp. B20(2017)
AACAACTTCAACCACTTGCGCTTCCGATCTCTCGTTAGCGGGAGGCGAATTCTACAGCGTTACACGCTGCTGTCAACACCTCTTTTTCTCCGCTTTCGACCGAGAAGATCGAACCGTTGAAAGCGCCGAACAATCCGGCATTTCCAACTCCTTCCAGGCTTCGATGAACTGAAGCGACCCATGCTCGAAACCTACTTAACTCATTGAATATCAAGGAGTTTTCCGTTTCGACTGCGCCGGAAGTGGGGCGAATTATAGAGACTCAGAATCTGCCGTCAACCCTTAATTTGAGTTTTCTATCAAGAAAGGGAAAAAGGCCGCTTCTATATAGACGCGAACGCAGCGAGTGCGCACTATATTGCCCAACACACCTCAGCTCCTTCGCCGGATGATGCCACGCAATGAACGACCAGCCTCGCCGCCTTGCCTCAACCCTGTTCCCGGTTGGCCTTCTATTAATAGCCATGGCATCAATCCAGTCCGGGGCCTCGCTGGCTAAAAGCATGTTCCCCATCGTTGGCGCTCAAGGCACTACCACCCTGCGCCTGATCTTCGCCAGCGTCATCATGCTGTTATTGCTCAAACCCTGGAGAGCGAAGCTGACAGCCAAGTCGCTGCGTACAGTGATTGTCTACGGGATGGCGCTAGGCGGCATGAATTTCCTCTTCTATATGTCGTTACGCACTGTTCCACTCGGCATCGCAGTCGCCCTGGAGTTCACCGGCCCGCTGGCAGTCGCCATCTATGCTTCACGCCGCGCGATCGACTTTTTGTGGATTGCCCTGGCAGCCGTCGGCTTATTGCTGTTGATACCAACCGGCGCTACGACAGCGGGTATCGATCTGGTGGGTGCAGGTTATGCAGTGGGAGCCGGCGTTTGCTGGGCGCTATACATTCTGTTTGGCCAGAAGGCCGGCGCAGATAACGGCGTGACCACCGCAGCGCTTGGCGTGATGATCGCTGCCCTGTTCGTCGCCCCCATCGGTATCGTCCACGCCGGCAGCGCATTGCTGACTCCAGCATTGATCCCGATCGCTATCGGCGTCGCGATACTGTCTACCGCCCTCCCTTATACGCTGGAAATGGTCGCTCTCACTCGTATGCCAGCGCGCACCTTTGGCACACTGATGAGCATCGAACCGGCCTTTGGAGCGCTGTCGGGCCTGCTATTCCTTCAGGAATACCTTTCTTTGTCACAATGGATGGCGATCCTGTGCATTATTCTGGCCTCCGTCGGTGCAACCATGACAATGGGCAGCACTGCCAAACCCGTCATTGCGGCGGATTGAAAAGAGGATTGAACGAAGGTCTGGCAATTGACGCTCATTTAGGCCATGTTTAGCCTCGCAACCCAATGCCAGACATGGATTTTTTCGGATAGGGACATCGGAACGCGTCAAGCGAGAGTGCATACAGGCAGACCCGAGCGCCAGACTCGAGGCCGCCATAAGGACGGTAATGAAACGAATTTTGATACTGATCGCCATACTCGCCGTTGCGGGTTGCGCGGCGACGTCGAAGACCCAGGTCAAACATGGCAAGAAAGGGCTGCACATCAACTGTTCGGGATTGTCCTCCTCTTGGGACAAGTGCTACACCAGCGCCGCGAACTCTTGCGCGCCGAAGGGCTACAAGGTCATCGCAAAGTCAGGTGATACCGTGGAAGAACCGGGCGATTACCCGTTTGGTCTCAACCCCGCCGGCTATACCAGCCGCAGCATGATCGTCATCTGCAAATAAACCATCGCCGCTACTGCGTTCGCGAAGCGGCGAGCTGGTTCCCGATCTCTTCATGACAGGACTTCAGCACCCGCTGCTGAATCTTCGGTGACGCCAACATACGCGCCACGACCAGCGCCCCGACACATTGCGACAGAATGGCCCATGCCAGGCTGTCGCTTTCCAGAATCTGCGCCCAACTTTCCTGAAGTTTACAAATCCACAATTCAGCCTGTTCCCGCACAACAATATCCGACCGCGCGATCTCTGCGCCAAGCGCGGGCAATGCACAGCCCAGCTCAGGCTGCTCGACATGGGACATGCTCAGATACAGTTTCAGGCACCGCTCCAGCCGTTCGCGATCTTGCGTACCCTGCCCGCCCAAGCGCTCAAGACTCTGGCACAACTCACGCTCGACGATAGCCGCGAACAACGCGTCCTTGGACGAGAAATGGCTGTAGAACGCTGCGCCACTCAGGCCAATTGCCTTCATCAGACCATCAACGCCCATCGAAGAAAATCCGGTCTTTTTCGCAGACAGCGAGCTGCTTTGCAGGAGCTTTTCTTTGGTTTCCAGCTTGTGACCGGCGGAATACCGCATGTAATTGTCCTCACATTGGGTGCCTTGACGCTGAGCAAATCCTAGCATAACGTTCGTTCACTTAACGATCGTTTACTAAAGGGTTCACCCATGAATAACAAAAAGGTCGTATTGGTTGTCGGTGCAGGTGATGCCACGGGCGGTGCCATCGCCAAACGGTTCGCCAAGGAAGGCTTCATCGCTTGCGTCACGCGGCGCAGCGCCGACAAATTGCAGCCGTTGGTGGAAGCCATTCAGGCGGACGGCGGTGAAGCCCAAGGTTTTGCCTGCGACGCACGCAAGGAAGAAGACGTGATAGCGCTGATAGAAGATATCGAAACTCGTCTCGGGCCGATTGAAGCGTTCGTTTTCAATATCGGCGCCAATGTGCCGTGCAGCATCCTCGAAGAAACCGCCCGCAAGTATTTCAAGATCTGGGAAATGGCCTGTTTCTCCGGATTCCTCAATGCCCGGGAAGTCGCCAAACGGATGGTGACTCGCCGCCGCGGCACGATCCTGTTCACCGGCGCGACTGCCGGATTGCGCGGCGCCTCCGGCTTTGCCGCATTCGCAGGGGCCAAACACGGTATCCGCGCTCTGGCACAGAGCATGGCCAGAGAGCTTGGCCCGATGAACATCCACGTCGCCCACGTCGTGGTCGACGGCGCCATCGATACCGATTTCATCCGCGACAATTTCCCTGACAAATATGCTACCAAGGATGAGGACGGCATTCTCAACCCCGAACATATCGCCGATAACTACTGGTATCTGCATAGCCAGCCACGGGACGCGTGGACGTTCGAGCTTGATCTGCGTCCGTGGAATGAACGCTGGTAATCCCTCCAATAACAAAAACAGAGTGCAGCGATGATGAGCAAAACCGTGGAGTTCTATTTCGATCTCGGCAGCCCGGCGACTTACCTGGCGTATACCCAATTGCCGAAAATCTGCGCCGACAACGGTGCAGAATTGATCTACATCCCGATGCTGCTGGGCGGAGTGTTCAAAGCCACCGGTAACGCATCACCTGCGATGATTCCGGCCAAGGGGCGGTACATGTTTCAGGACCTCGACCGCTATGCGCAACGCTACGGTGTAGTGTTGAAATTCAATCCGCACTTTCCGATCAATACGCTGATGCTGATGCGTGCTGTTACCGGCATGCAATTGCGCCATCCGGAACGCTTTCAGGCATTTATCGACTGTCTGTTCAACGCACTCTGGGGTGAAGGACGCTGCCTGGATGATCCGGCAACGGTTGGGGCGGTATTGATCGAGAACGGATTCGTTCCTGACGAAGTGCTGGCACTGACCAACGACGAAGCCGTGAAAGGCGCACTCAAGGAAAACACCGAAATCGCCGTTAAACGCGGTGTTTTCGGTGCTCCAAGCATGTTCGTCGGTGACCAAATGTTCTTCGGCCAGGATCGACTCGAATTCGTCGAACAGGCGCTGCAAGCAGCGCCTTAGCGGTTCAGGTCAAATCGCGGCGGTACGAGTGTTCAACCACTCCAGCGCCGCACCTTCAAGCAGCGGGCTCAGACGCTCGCGCACTTCAGCGTGATAGTCGTTGAACCACTGCTTCTCTTCCTGCGTCAGCAACGACGGTTCCAGGCAGCGGGTGTCGATCGGACACAGGGTCAGGGTTTCGAACTTGAGGAACTCGCCGAACTCGCTGCTTCCCGCTTCAACGTTCATCGCCAGGTTCTCGATCCGCACACCCCAGCGGCCCGGACGATAAGTACCCGGTTCGATAGAGGTGATCATCCCTGGCTGCATGGCAGTCTGTGGCGCCGGCGCAGCCTGATAGGCGATCACCTGCGGACCTTCGTGAACGTTCAGGAAATAACCCACGCCGTGGCCCGTGCCGTGGCCATAATCCACGTTTTCAGCCCAGATCGGCGCTCGGGCAATTGCATCCAGCAACGGCGACAGAATGCCTTTCGGGAATCGCGCTCGGGACAACGCAATCACGCCTTTCAGGACGCGGGTGCAGTCGCGTTTCTGCTCTTCGGTTGGCGTACCGACCGCCACCATCCGCGTAATGTCGGTAGTGCCGCCCAGGTATTGACCACCAGAGTCGATCAGCAACAAGCCGTCACCCTCGATCACCGCGTGCTCTTCCGGGGTGGCGTGGTAATGCGGCATCGCGCCGTTGGCGTTGAACGCAGCGATGGTGTTGAAACTCAGCGACACGTAATCCGGACGACGCTCACGGGCCGCCGTGAGTTTTTCGTCAATGGTCAGCTCGGTAATGCGCTCACGACCCCATGCTGATTCCAGCCAGGTGAAAAACTCGCACAGCGCCGCGCCATCCTGCTCCATCGCCTGACGAATATGCCCGGCGTCCGCCAGGCTCTTCTGCGACTTGGCCAGCGTGGTCGGGTTCAGGCCTTCGACCAGTTTCACGCCACTGTCGAGGTTGTCCAGCAGACCGCTGGTGACCCGCGCGGGATCCACCAACAGGCTCGCGCCACTCGGAATCGCACGCAGGGCATCAGCGACTTCGCTGTAATCGCGCAGGGTCACGCCGTCCTTTTCCAGCACGGCACGCAGCTCAGCATCAACCTTGCTCAAGGCCACAAACAGCGTGGCTTGTTGCTGACTGATCAAGGCGAAGGAAACGAATACCGGGTTGAACGACACATCGCCGCCACGCAGGTTGAACAACCAGGCGATATCGTCGAGGGTGGCGATGAAGTGCCAATCGGCGCCGCGTTCCTGCAAGGTTTCGCGCAGTTTGCCGAGTTTCTCGCCACGGCTGACAGTCGCCTGCGGTGGCAGGTGCTGGTAGATCGGCGCGTTCGGCAACGCCGGGCGATCGCTCCAGACTTCTTTCAACAAGTCGATGTCGGTACGCAGACTGGCGCCTCGCGCTTCGAGCTTGCTGCCCAGGGTACGCGCCGACGCAACGGCCATCACTGCGCCGTCGACCGCGACCACGCCACCTTCCGGTGTCTGCTCGGCCAGCCAGTCCAGCGGGCTCGGCTGACCCGGTTGCAGTTTCACCAGCTCGATGCCGCTGCCCTTGAGCTCCTTGGTCGCCTGTTCCCAGTAACGGCTGTCAGCCCAGACCCCGGCGAAATCGTTGGTGACAATCAACGTGCCGACCGAGCCATGGAAACCCGACAACCATTGCCGGCCCTGCCAGTAACCCGGCAAGTATTCCGACAGGTGCGGGTCGGCGGACGGCACCAGCAACGCGTGGATACCTTCGCGACGCATCAGTTCACGGGTGTGCGCGAGGCGCTGGGGAACCGTTCCTTCGGTCAAAGTCTGGGTACTCATCATGTCTCCTGCCAATCACTTCATCGTTATTGTTCGGTGCCGTTCGAAGCCGGCTCGTTAAAGCCCTGTCGCCCAGAATGCCGGAGCACTGGCGCAGGCGGTCTTGATCAGTTCTACAGCCTTGTCGATGTCTTGAGCGGTGGTGAAACGGCCGAGGCTCAGGCGAATCGTGCGTCCCGCCAGGTGCGCGTCATGCCCCAATGCCAGCAAAACGTGGGACGGTGTGTTGCTGGCGGAATTGCAGGCCGAAGTCGCGGAAAACGCGATCGAATGGCTCAGCGCCGCCGGGTTGAACTTGCCTTCGCTGAAGGTCAGGCTCAAGGTGTGCGGGATACGTTGGGTGGAGCTGCCGTTGAGGCGCACGCCGGGCAGGCTCAAGAGTTGTTTGAGCAGTCGTTCGCGCAACGCGACGATGATTTTCTTCTCGTCATCAAACGCCTCGGCGGCCAGGGCAAATGCCGAGCCCATGGCAGCAATCTGGTGAGTGGCCAGCGTACCGGAACGCAACCCGCCCTCGTGCCCACCACCGTGAATCTGCGCCTGCAAACGCTGCTGCGCATGCGGGCCGACGTACAGCGCACCGATACCTTTGGGGCCGTAAAGTTTGTGCGCCGAAAACGACATGAGGTCTACCGGCCATTGCGCCAGATCGATCGCGACCTTGCCGGCGCCCTGGGCCGCATCGACGTGGAACAATGCCCCGCGCCCACGCACCACTTCGCCGATGGCCGGGATGTCGTTGACGGTGCCGAGTTCGTTGTTGACCAGCATCAGCGACACCAGAAAGGTGTCATCGCGCATCGCTTCGCTGACCGCTTGCGGGGTAATCAAACCTTCGGCGTCCGGCACCAGATAGGTCACGGCGACACCGGCGTCCTGCAATTGCCGGGCGGTGTCGAGGATGGCCTTGTGTTCGATCTGACTGGTGATGATGTGGCCGCCGGAAACTCCACGGGCCTGGGCCACGCCTTTAAGGGCAAGGTTGTTGGATTCGGTGGCGCCGGAGGTCCAGACGATCTGTTGCGCCTGGGCGCCGACCAGTTCGGCGACTTGCCGGCGAGCGTTCTCGACCGTTTGCCGGGCCTGCTGGCCGAAGGCGTGGGAACTGGAGGCCGGGTTGCCGAAGTTACCGTTGAAACCCAGACACTCGATCATCACCTGGATGACCCGCTCGTCCACCGGGGTGGTGGCGGCGTAATCGAAATACAGCGGACGTGTGTTCATAAAAAGACTCGCAGAGCGTGTTCCGGGATCAGGAAGCTCGTGTCTACAAACGGCACGACGCAGCCTTGTGAGCTGCGTCCGGGTTCGAGAGCGTCATCAATACCTGATCGGATGCCGTTAAAGAAGAACAACTTCATTTAAAAGTGCGTAGGAACGCTCCTGCACGCGACTTTAACAGGCATCGGGCCGGCGGTTGTAGCACTGCGTCAGCGAAAGCTTTCAAGGAGTAACGGATACAGCGAAATCACCAGCAGCGCCGCCATGCCCCAGTTGAACACCCGCAACCAGCGGCGATCCTTCAGTACGTTGCGCAAAAGAGTCCCACACGCCGCCCAGACGCCGACGCTCGGCAAGTTGATGATGGCAAATACCGCCGCAATCACGATCACGTTGGTGAAATAACCCTGCATCGGCGTGTACGTGCTGATGGCACCGATGGCCATGATCCACGCCTTGGGATTGACCCACTGGAAAGCGGCCGCGCCGAGATAGCTGATCGGTTTCGCCTCGCCCGACTCGCTGTCGCCGACCGGGCCGGAGTGAGCGATTTTCCACGCCAGGTACAGCAAGTACGCCGCGCCGACGTAACGCAGGACCGTATAAAGCAGCGGATAAGTCTGGAACACCGCGCCCAGGCCAAAACCCACTGCCACCACCAGCACGAAAAAGCCGCAGGTAATGCCGAGCATATGGGGGATGGTGCGGTTAAAGCCGAAGTTCACGCCCGATGCCAGCAACATGGTGTTGTTCGGCCCCGGTGTGATCGAGGTGACAAAGGCAAACAGGGCAAAGCCCAGCAACAGGTCGAGCGAGAGGGTCATGGCAGGCAGTCCGTCAGGGTCATTCAGGTGTTGACCCTATCCCACGGCGGCCCGCAAACCCACGGACAGTTGGGAAAAACTTCGAGCAGTACAGTTCTCAATCAGCTTGGACGACCGTGCAGCTGTACGGCCCGCTCGGCGCTCATCTCACCCTTGTTATCAAACCCGAAAGTCTTCCGTGGCTGGCCGAGCAATTCGGCTTTTTTCGCATGATATTCCTCGTAGGACAGGCCGCGACGGTTCAAGGTTTCGAGGGCCAGTTCGCGGGTTTCTTCTGCAGTGTAAGGGCGCAGTTCCGGGGAAACGTGGCTCGCGCAACCGGCGAGAACGGAGAGAGCGAGCATCAGCGAAACAGTCAGTAAACGATTCATGGGAGCGTCCTGGCGAGCAGTGTGGGTCGATGGAGAAAGGCTACGCCCGGGCACGCTCTGGCAGAAATCAACGCTCTCAATAGTGGCTATCAGAATTCGGCCAGTATTCGCTCTGCATATTCTCGAAAGACCTATCAATATCAATTAACAGTCTTTTACGGAATAACAGCCAGCCTTTATAAATCCCTCATCGCGTTCGGCACTGTTGCTCCAGCAACTGTTTCTCTGGCAACAGCAGTTCAACAAACCGGTCTGAAAGTCACAGGGCCACAGCCCTCGAAAACGTTCAAAGCCCCGGAATACGGGCCTCACAGGAATTGGTACAGCGTTTGCTCTGCTCCGGTGACTACTCACTGCTCGCCGAGCAACTGTTGAAAAAGGAACTGACCATGTCGCGTCCACTGAAAGTCGTCGCCGTGTCCGGCGGAACCTGGCGTCCGTCCCGCACCCTGGTGCTGACCCAGGCCCTGCTGGCCGAATTGTCCGGGCACCTGCCGGTCGAGAGTCACCTGATCGAACTGGGCGACATCGCCCGCCCGCTGGGCGCCGCGCTGTCCCGTCAGGAGCTACCGGCCGAGATCGAAGCCGAGCTGCAAGCCATCGAACAGGCTGATCTGCTGATCGTCGCCGCGCCGGTGTATCGCGGTTCCTATCCGGGACTGCTCAAGCATTTGTTCGACCTGATCGACCTGAATGCGCTGATCGACACACCAGTGCTACTCGCCGCCACCGGTGGCAGCGAACGCCATGCGTTGGTCCTCGATCACCAGTTGCGCCCGCTGTTCAGCTTCTTCCAGGCCGTGACCCTGCCGATCGGCGTGTACGCCACCGAAGCCGATTTCGCCGACTACCAGATCACCAGCGAACCGCTCAAGGCGCGCATCCGTCTGGCCGCCGAACGCGCCGCGCCGCTGTTCGGTGCTCACCTCAAACCGTTGCTGAAAATCGCCTGAGGAGCTGTTCATGGATGTTTTCTGGTTCCTGCCGACTCACGGCGACGGTCACTATCTGGGCACCACCCAAGGCGCACGCCCGGTCACCCTCAATTACCTGAAACAGGTGGCGCAAGCTGCGGACAGCCTCGGCTACCACGGCGTACTGATTCCCACCGGGCGGTCCTGCGAGGATTCGTGGGTGATCGCATCGGCACTGGTGCCGCTGACCGAACGCCTGCGTTATCTGGTGGCGATCCGTCCGGGGATCATCTCGCCAACGGTTTCGGCGCGCATGGCCGCGACCCTGGATCGACTGTCCAACGGCCGCTTGCTGATCAACGTCGTGACCGGCGGTGATCCGGACGAAAACCGCGGCGATGGCAGCTTCCTCAGCCACAGCGAACGCTACGAAGTCACCGACGAATTCCTCAAGATCTGGCGCCGGGTGTTGCAAGGCGAAGCGGTGGATTTCGAAGGCAAACACCTGAAAGTGCAAAACGCCAAGGCGCTGTATCCACCGGTGCAGAAACCCTATCCGCCGCTGTACTTCGGCGGCTCCTCCGACGCGGCCCACGACTTGGCCGCCGAGCAGGTCGACGTATACCTGACCTGGGGCGAACCACCGGCCGCCGTCGCCGAAAAACTCGCCGATGTGCGCGAACGCGCCGCCCGTCACGGGCGCAAGGTGAAGTTCGGCATTCGCCTGCACGTGATCGTGCGCGAGACCGCCGAAGAGGCCTGGAAAGCCGCCGACAAACTCATCGAGCACATCAGCGACGAAACCATCGAGGCCGCGCAGAAATCCTTTTCCCGTTTCGACTCCGAGGGCCAGCGACGCATGGCCGCCCTGCACGACGGGCGCCGCGACAACCTGGAAATCGCCCCCAACCTGTGGGCCGGCGTCGGTCTGGTGCGAGGTGGGGCCGGCACTGCATTGGTCGGTGATCCGCAGCAAGTGGCAGCGCGGATCAAGGAATACGCAGACCTTGGCATTGAGAGCTTCATCTTTTCCGGTTATCCGCATCTCGAAGAGGCCTACCGCTTTGCCGAGCTGGTCTTCCCGTTGTTGCCCGAGCCATATGCAAGTCTGGCCGGACGCGGTGTCACCAACCTCACCGGGCCGTTTGGCGAAATGATCGCCAATGATGTTCTGCCCGCCAAAGCCAACGCCTGAGGAAGACCGAGTGACTGCCAAACCGCAAAGCACCTTGCTCTCCCCGTTGCAGACCGCCCGCCAACTGGCAGCCGAATTCGCCCTTACCGCCGTCGAACGCGACGAGCGCGGCGGCACACCGAAAGCCGAACGCGACGCCCTGCGCGACAGCGGTCTGCTGGCCCTGAGCATTCCCACCCGTTACGGCGGCCTCGGCGCGCGCTGGAGCGAAACCCTGCAAGTCGTGCGCGAGTTCGCCAAGGTCGACAGCTCGATCGCCCACGTCTTCGGTTTTCATCATTTGATGCTCGCCACCGTGCGCCTGTTTTCCCGCCCCGAACAATGGCAACCGTGGTTCGAACAGACCGCGCGGCAGAACTGGTTCTGGGGTAACGCGCTCAATCCGCTGGACACCCGCACCGTGGTCAAGGACCTCGGTGGCTGGCGCGAGTTTTCCGGCAAGAAGAGCTTCTGCTCCGGCGCCAGCGACTCACAGATGCTGATCGCCTCGGCGGTGGACGAAAGCAACGGCGGCAAACTGCTGATCGCGGCGATCCCCAGCGGTCGCAGCGGCATCACCCTGCACAACGACTGGAACAACATCGGCCAGCGCCAGACCGACAGCGGCAGCGCTACGTTCGAACGAGTCCGGGTAGAAGAATCGGAGCTGCTGCTGGATCCGGGCCCGTTGAGCACACCGTTCGCCTGTTTGCGCCCTTTGATCGCGCAGCTGACATTCACCCACATGTTCCTCGGCATCGCCGAAGGGGCCTTTGAAGAAGCGCGGCAATACACCCTGAGTGAAACCCGTGTCTGGCACAAATCCTCGGTGCGCGAGGTGCGTGAAGACCCGTATGTGCTGGCCCATTACGGCGAGTTTTGGGTTGCCCTTGAAGGCATCCGTCTGCTGGTGGAACGCGCAGCCGCATTGCTCGACGAAGCCTGGGCCAAAGGCCCGAACCTGAGCGCCGAAGAGCGCGGTCACCTGGCCACAGCGATTGCCACGGCCAAGGTCGCCGCCAGTCGCCAGGGCCTGGAGATTTGTAGCCGATTGTTCGAAGTCACCGGCGCCCGCTCGACCCACGCATCGCTGCGTCTGGACCGACACTGGCGCAACCTGCGCACGCAAACCCTGCACGATCCGCTGGATTACAAACTCCACGAGCTGGGCGACTGGGCGCTGAACCAGTCCCTGCCGGTGCCGACGTTCTATTCCTGATTTCCTTTCGTGGAGCGAGACCCATGCAACTGCTGACCCTGCCGCCCTCACCCGCCCTGGCCACGTCGATTCGCGCCACCGCCCAGGTGTTCGAAGACCCGAAATCCCAGGCCCTGCTCGCGCATCTGCAACAAGTCGCACCGAGCGAAGCCAGCGTGCTGATCATCGGCGAAACTGGCACCGGTAAAGAGTTAGTGGCGCGGCATATCCACAACCTGAGCAACCGACGCAACCGGCCGTTCATTGCGGTGAACTGCGGGGCGTTTTCCGAATCGCTGGTGGAAGCCGAACTGTTCGGCCATGAAAAAGGCGCCTTCACCGGCGCCCTCAGCGCCAAGGCCGGGTGGTTCGAAGAAGCGGATGGCGGCACCTTGTTCCTTGATGAGATCGGCGATCTGCCGATGGCCATTCAGGTCAAATTGCTGCGGGTGTTGCAGGAACGTGAAGTGGTGCGCTTGGGTTCGCGCAAGAGCATTCCCATCGATGTACGGGTGCTCGCCGCGACCAACGTGCAACTGGAGAAAGCCATCAACGCCGGGCATTTCCGCGAGGATCTGTATTACCGGCTGAACGTGGTCAATCTGGAACTGAGCCCGTTGCGCGAGCGGCCCGGCGACATCCTGCCGCTGACCCGGCACTTCATCGAGGCCTACAGTCAGCGCCTGGGTTACGGGCGCGTCACCATCAGTCCCGGCGCCGAACACAAGCTGCGCGGCTACAGTTGGCCGGGCAACATCCGTGAACTGGAAAACGTCATCCATCACACGTTGTTGATCTGCCGTAACGGCGTGATCGAACGCGACGATCTGCGCCTGTCGAACCTGCGCATCGACCGTTCCGACGATCAGCACGCGACCGCCGACGACTCACCGGAAGCGCTGCTGGAACGCGCCTTCCAGAAACTCTTCGAGCAACAGGCTGGCGCCCTGCATGAAAAAGTCGAAGACGCGTTGCTGCGCGCGGCCTATCGCTTCTGCCATTACAACCAGGTGCACACCGCGTCCTTGCTCGGCCTGAGCCGCAACGTCACCCGCACGCGACTGATCAAGATCGGCGAACTGGCGGTGAACAAGCGCCGGCCTACGGAAAACCTGCAAGGCGAGCGCTTGATCCAGCTGTCGATCTAGCCGACCAGTTGGCAATGCAAACCGTCGTCGTGACTGCGGGCGATGCTGCTCAGCACCTGGAATGAACCGAAGGTCACGGTACGCGCCTGATGAGTGCGGATCAGTTGCCAGAAATCCTGCTCACCGGTTTCGAAACTCTGGAACGCCGCCTCCCCCGCCTCGCGGGACTGCCATTGCAGAAAGCTCAACACTCGCCGGCCATCGTCGCTGGCCTGGACGCTGGCGCTGACGAAACCGGCGTAACGCTGGGCCAGACGTTCGGTCTGCACCGCCAGCGCCGAGACCAGCGCCGGTTGCTGGCCGGGTTCGATTTCAAATTCGATCAATTGGGTAAAGCTGCGGTTTTTCGCTGGTGCTTGCATGACATCCCCACTCTGTCAGACGAATCTTGCGATTCGAAGGCCTGCAGGGTAAAACCTCGACTTAACTAGAGGTCAAGGGGCAATTTGCAAATGATCACTGCGGAAAATGTGCACAAGCAACTGACCGTGGGCGAAGTCGCGGCCCGCAGCGGCGTGGCGGTCACCGCCCTGCACTTTTATGAATCCAGGGGTTTGATCAAGAGCCAGCGCAATGCCGGCAACCAGCGGCGCTATCCACGGGAAGTACTGCGGCGGGTGGCGCTGATCAAGGTGGCGCAGCGGCTGGGCATTCCTCTGGCGGAAATTGGCGCGGCGTTGAAACAGCTACCGGACAACCGCGCACCAACGGCAGCGGACTGGAAAGTGTTGTCGGAGCAGTGGCGGCGTGAGCTGGACGAGCGGATCAATCAGTTGACGCTGCTGCGGGACCGGCTGACCGGTTGCATCGGTTGCGGATGCCTGTCGATGGAAGCCTGCCCGCTGCGCAATCAGGGCGATGTGCTGGGCGAGCAAGGGCCGGGAGCGCACTTTCTCGACGTACCCAAGTGAGGGTTCCCATGCCCATGGGAACCCCCAATTTGATCCATCAGAAGCCCGGCGCAATCTGCCCTTTGTAGCGGGTCAGAATGAACTGACGCACTTCATCGGAATTCAACGCCTTGGCCAGTTTCTGCAGGCCCGGGTCGTTGATGTTGTCGGGACGTGCCACCAGAAACTCGATGTACAGGCTCTTGCCCTTCTCAACGATCAGCGCGCTGTTGGTGTCGATCCCGGCTTCCAGCGCGTAGTTGGCGAACACGAAGGCCAGATCCACCTGACTCACCGACCGAGCGAGCAACGCGCCTTCCAGCTCACGGATTTTCAGGTGCTTGGGGTTTTCGACGATGTCGCGCTGGGTGGCCAGGGTGTTGCTCGGATCCTTGAGTTTGATCAGCCCCGCCTCGTGCAGCAACACCAGCGCGCGACCGGTGTTCACCGGGTCGTTGGGGATCGACACGCTGGCGCCGTCCTTCAGCTCCGAGATGTTCTTGATCTTGGTCGAGTAGGCGCCGAACGGTTCGATGTGCACGCCGACCACCGGCACCAGATCGGTGTGGCGGGTCTTGTTGAAATCATCGAGAAACGGCCGGTACTGGTAGTAGTTGGCGTCGAGGTTTTTCAGCGCCAGTTGCTGGTTGGGCTGGATGAAGTCAGTGAAGACCTTGATGTCCAGATCCACGCCTTCCTTGGCCAGGGTCGGTTTGACGAACTCGAGGATTTCCGCGTGCGGCACCGGGGTGGCACCGACGATCAGTTTTTCGTTGGCATGGGCGCCGAACGACAGAACGGCAGCCAGTACGGCCAGGGTCTTTTTCATGCTGTGCTCCAAGGCAGATTTGAGTGGCCGTCGTGGGGTGAACGTGGGGCCTTTATGGGTTGAACTTGTTTTTTCAGCGTCGGCTGTAATGCGCCACCAATCGGTCGCCGGTCATTTGCAGGGCCTGCACCAGAATCAGCAGCAACACCACGGTGACCACCATCACGTCGGTCTGAAAGCGCTGATAGCCGTAGCGGATTGCCAGATCGCCGAGCCCGCCGCCACCGATCACGCCGGCCATCGCCGTGTAATCCACCAGCACAATGGCGGTGACCGTCACCGCCGCCAGCAACCCGCCGCGGGCCTCCGGCAACAGGGTGTGGCGGATGATTTGCCAGGTGTTGGCGCCCATCGCCTGGGTCGCCTCGACCACGCCGCGATCGACTTCGCGCAACGCGGTTTCCACCAGCCGCGCAAAGAACGGTGTGCAACCGACCACCAACGGCGGAATTGTCCCGGGCACGCCCAGCGACGTGCCCACCAGCAACGTGGTCAGCGGAATCAGCACGATCAGCAAAATGATGAACGGCAGCGAACGCAGCATGTTCACGATCACCGACAGCACCCGATACAGGCCGACGGTTTCATGCAACTGGCGCTTGCCGGTGAGAAACAGCAGCAGCCCCAGCGGCAAACCCAGCAACACCGTGAACAGCAGCGCCGCGCCGAGCATGCTCAGGGTGTCGAGACAGGCCTGGGCGATGTCGGCCCAGTAAATATGTTTGAACCACTCGGCCATGATCAGGACCAGTCGTGACGCGGTGGTTTGACGCCGTTGAGCAGCCAGTTGCCGACCACGTGATACTTCCAGCGCACCGGGTCATGCAGCGTGTGAACCCGGGCGTTGCGCCAGTGGCGGTCGAAGTTGTGCTTCTTCAAAGTCGAGCGGGTGCCGCCGAGTTCGAACAGTTTGTTGCTGGCCTCGATGGCGATTTCGGTGGTCAGCACTTTGGCCTTGGCCACGGCCAGGGACGCCAGTGCGACGCTGTCTTCATCGGGTGCCGGACGTGCAGCGTCGAGCGCCCAACCCGCGCGTTCGAGCAAGGCTTCGGCAGCTTCCAGGCGGATTTCCAGTGCGCCGATCTGAATGATCGTCAGCGGATCTTCGCTGGCCTTTTCCACACCGGCATCGATCCATGGCCGGGCGAACTGACGGACAAATTCCACGGTATCGCGCAAGGCTGCCCGGGCGATGCCGGCGTCGATGGCGGCGGTGGTCAACTGGGCGAACGGCCCGGCCAGGGTCGGGTTTTCGTAGGAACGGTACGTCGGAAACAGATTGAACGGTGCCACCTGTAAATCCTGCGCCAGCACAGTGCCGCTGGAGGTGGTGCGCTGGCCGATGCTGTCCCAGTCGTCGACAATTACCAGCCCCTTTGTACCGCGTTCGACAAAGGCCAACTGGCCCTTCTGTTCTTCATCCAGCGCCAGCACCGCCAGCCAGTGGGCGTAGAGCGAACCGGTGCAGTAACCCTTGCGACCGTTGATCACGAAACCGTCGCCATAACGGCGGATGGTCGCCTGAATGTCCTGCACATTCTTGCCGCCGGTTTCCGACAGCGCATTGGCGAAGCGATGACCTTGCAGCGCCAGCTCAAAGAAATGTGCCTGCTGCGCCGGCGTGCCTTGCAGGCGGATGTCTTCGAGCAGGCAGTAATGGTTTTGCGGGATCTGCCCGAGGGACGGATCGGCGGCGGAAATGATCGCGATCACCTGCGCCAGCACCGCGTAAGACACCTGCGCGCCGCCGTATTCCTTTGGCACGGTGATGCCCCACAGGCCACTGTTGGAATACAGATCGACGATCTCGGCGGGCACTTCGCGTCTGCGGTCACGCTCGGCGGCGTGTTCCTGCAAGACGGCGGCGACCTGTGCGGCCACGCGCAAGGCTTCGGCGTCGTCGGCGATGCGATGGGCGGCCGGCGGGTTGATCGGATAAACGGCAGATTCAGACATGGATGACTCTCGGTATCGGTGTTGTACCGGGTCATTGCAGCTTCTGTGCCTGACTGACAGGCCTTGATTTTCGGGGCTTTCAGAGGTTTCTTACAGGGTTTGAAGTTAAAAAGCCGCGCATTCTGTTGCTTCACTGTCGATGGCTGAACACTGCTCGTCGGGTACTCGGTCGGGCCCCTGGCACAGGCCTATAGTTGAGCGACCGGTTACCCGGCGAAGGCACGCCTTCCTCCAACAAGAACAGGGCAACAAATAAACAGGGAGTATCGATATGAGCGTCAAACCCATTTCAGAGGGGTATCACAGCATTACCCCCTATCTCGGCATTCACAAAGCTGCCGAAGCCATCGATTTCTACAAGAAAGCCTTCGGTGCTACCGAAGTCATGCGCCTGAGCATGCCCGATGGCGGCATCGGCCACGCGGAACTGCGCATTGGTGATAGCGCAATAATGCTCGGATCGCCTTGCGATCAAGGGCCGTTGAGCAACCCGGACAAATCCGTGTCAGTCGGATTGCACTTGTATGTGACCGATGTCGACAAGTCGTTCCAGCGCGCACTCGATGCCGGGGCTACCAGCGTGTCCGAGGTCAAGGATCAGTTCTACGGCGATCGCAGCGGGACATTGAAAGATCCGTACGGGCATCTGTGGTTTCTGGCCACGCGCAAGGAAGATCTGACGCAAGAGCAGATCGAGCAGCGGGCAAAGGAGATGTTTCAGCAGGGTTAGCAATGCCGAGTGTCCATTCCCGCGCAACGCGCGGGGATGGGCGAACACGATTCATGAACCGTCGAACCACGCTTCACACCTTGTCATGAACGCCCGGCGATTTCAGGATGCGAACACCCGCCTGAATAAAGGATCACCCGATGTTTGCCGGATTCATTAAAGACCAGCGCCACGTCAACGGTGTGGACATCACCTACCGCATCAAAGGCAGCGGCGCGGGCTTGCTGTTGTTACACGGGCACCCACAGACCCACGTCATCTGGCACAAGATCGCAGGGCAACTGGCCGAACACTTCACGGTAGTTGCCGCCGACCTTCGCGGTTACGGCGACAGCAGCCGTCCGCCAGCCGATGAGACTCACCTCAATTACTCCAAACGCGAAATGGCCCGCGATGGCGCGGAATTGATGAAAGCGCTGGGTTTCGAGCAATTCTCGATTCTTGCCCACGACCGGGGCGCCCGGGTCGCCCATCGTCTGGCCCTCGATTATCCCGAGGTCGTGCAGCGCATGGTCCTGCTCGACATCGCTCCGACCCTGGCGATGTACGCACAGACCAATGAAGCCTTTGCCCGGGCCTACTGGCACTGGTTCTTCCTGATCAGACCGGCGCCGTTGCCGGAAACCCTGATCGAAGCCGATCCAGAAGGCTATCTGCGCAGTGTCATGGGCAGTCGCAGCGCCGGGCTCAAGCCGTTCACCAATGAGGCATTCGGAGAATACCTGCGTTGTCTCGGACTTCCCGGCAGCGCCCGCGGGATCTGCGAGGACTACCGCGCCAGTGCCGGTGTCGATCTGGACCATGACCGCGCCGACCTTGACGCTGGTCGACTTCTGAAGCTGCCGTTGCTGGTGCTGTGGGGCGCCGAGGGCACGGTCGGTCGGTGCTTCGATCCCCTGAAGGAATGGCGACAAGTTGCTGCTGATGTACGCGGCAAGGCCCTGCCGGCCGGCCATTACCTTGCCGAAGAAGTCCCCGAGCTGTTGCTGGCCGAAGCGCTCGACTTTCTCCGCTGATTTCCTCCCTCAGTCTGGCGGCGCGGGCCGTCAGATCTGCTTCTTCTTTGCATGAATCGGCCGGAATGGCACGGACATGCAATCGCGAAACATTTACTTTCATATCCTTCATCGGGATTTTCTTCGCTCATCCGTCTTATAGAGATGCGGACCGGTCGCGTAGGCAAAAGCCACGACCGGGCCTTTCGGGGAATCCAGTGCTGCGAAGCCCGTAGTACCGCTCCCTCTCACCGAAGCAAGACCGGACATCATGTCGAAGAAATCCCGCTCGAAACTGTGGTTCCTGGTACACAGCTGGCTGGCATTGCCCATCTGGTTTTTTGTCCTGATCGTATGCGTAACCGGCACCCTGGCGGTGGTCAGCCAGGAAATCGTCTGGCTCGCCAACCCGCAGATGCGCGCCAGCGCACCGTCGGACGACGCACAACGGCTCAGCTATGACGATATCCTCGCCGCCATCAAAAAAGCCGAACCGCAAGCCCTCGTTTCCCGCATCAGTCGTCCCGACGAATCGCACTTCGCCCTGGATGTAACCCTCAGCTACCCCGATGGCCGCTCACTGGTGAGCTACGTCAACCCCTACACCGGGGTGATCCAGGGCACGGCGCCGGAATTCAACTTTGAAGCCTTCACCCGTGCACTGCATGGCTGGTGGCTGGTGCCGTTCACCAACGGCTACAGCTGGGGCTGGTATCTGGTTTCGGCGCTGGGTCTGCCATTACTGGCTTCGCTGATCACCGGGCTGGTGGTCTACAAGCGGTTCTGGAAAGGCTTCCTGCGTCCGACCCTGCGCTTTCGCCACGGCGCGCGGATTTTCTGGGGCGACTTCCACCGCCTCAGCGGCATCTGGTCGATCTGGTTCATTGCGGTGATCTCCATCACCGGCATCTGGTTTCTGATCGAAGCCGCGCTGTCCGACAACCACATTTCCATTTCCAGCGAGACGATCCTCCCGGCCATGGCCCGTGAAAGCGTGCCATTGTCGGCCGATGGCACCCCGCCGCCGCGCGTCAGCCTCGAGCGCGCCATCGAACTTGCGCAACAGAAGATCCCGGGGCTGGAAGCCAGCGTGATCAATCTTCCGGGCAATGCCTACAGCCACCTCGATATCCGGGGGCGCGGCTGGTATCCGCTGATGTTCCAGAGCGCCACGCTCAATCCATACAGCGGTGACCTGGCGTCTTCACGGGTGTTGTCCGACCGCACGTCCCTGGAGTTCGTTACTGAATCCATGCGACCGCTGCACACCGGGGATTTCGGCGGATTGTGGATCAAGCTGATCTGGTTCTTCTTCGGCCTGCTGCTGAGCATGATGGTGCTCAGCGGCCTGCTGATCTGGACCAAGCGCACCGCACTGGCCACCGCCAACGCCCTCAAGCGCGAGAGCAAGAAGAGTCGTATCAAGACGCAACCGGTCATCAACCGTGAACCGTCGGAGGTCAACCTGTGAGCAAGCTCACTACCGCCCCTCAACCTTCACGGCTGAGCCTGTTCTGGCACAAATGGCGCTTTCACATCAACGTGCTGTTGCTGTTGATCCCGCTGGGCTTCATGCCCAAGTATTTTTCCGACGCTGCGCTGTTTCGCGGTGACACCGGGCTGGGTGAACGGGAGATCGGCGAAATACAGGTTGGCCCCTGGAGCCTGCGCCTCGCCGAGTTTCGTAACGAAGCGCCCCGCTCCGATGGTCCAGGTGGCTACCTGAAAGCCTTCAGTGCCGCGCTGTGCAATGCCTGTGTCGAACCGGTCAAGGCGACCTACCTGCGCATCGGCAAGCCACGCAGCCTGCGCGCTGCCGGGGTGATTTTCTTCGGTACGCCGTATCGCATGGGCACCCAGTTGCCGGTGCCGGAAAAGACTTCTGCCGACGCCGAACTGTGGATCACCATGGAAGGCTGGGACGGCAGCATGCATCAGGCCTCGATCCCCCTGAGTCAGGCCTCCCCCGCCACCATTGCCTGGCTGAACAAACAAGGAGCCAAACCATGATGCTCGCCCGACGCTTTTCCCGCCTGCGCCTGAGCAGCCTGATGCTGGTGTTGTGTGCCGGTTTCAGCGCCAGCGCCCTGGCCCACAACCCGATGTGCGAGTGCAAGGCCATCGACGCCGAGCAGATCAAATGCACCGGCGGCTTTTCCGACGGCAGCGGTGCACCAGGCGTGACCCTGGACGTGATCGGCTATGACGAAACCATCCTGGTGCCGGGCAAGCTCGGCGCCGATTCGACCCTGACCTTCAAGAAACCCGGCGCCGAATTCTACGTGCTGTTCGACGCCGGCCCCGGTCACGTGGTCGAAATTGACCAAGCGGATATCGAAGCCCCATGACCACGCCGACTACCCAGGTTGTCCGCCCGGCCGGTGCCGGGCACGAAACCCTCAATGTGCTGCTGATGTGCCTGCTGATCCTCGCGGTCGCCGGTTCCGTGGCGGCGTGGCGCGGCGTCTCCCACGAACCCGAGCCGGTTTCCAGCCATCAACTGGACGCCCGCCGCGACCTCGGTGCCAGTGAGCAAGGCATTTACGCCGACCTGCGGGTGACCCTCGACGAGATCCACCTGTTGCGCGAAGAACAGCAAGCACTGCCGAGCCCGCAGAACCTGGCGGACGAAGGCTTTGCCCCGTTTGCCCAGGACGCCAGTTCCGTGAGTCGTGGCGGTCATGCCTGGCAGTTGCTGGCCGACCGCGCCTACTTCGGCCACAGCCAGGCACCGGCTGTGGCCGGTTCGTTTCTGATGCGCCTCAACACAGCCGACGACGCCGCACCGGACATCTGGCTCAACCGCGCCACCGACCTGCAAGCGCCGGCAGACCTGTCCGACGCAGCGCTGTCCGCTGCCGGCTGGAAACAGATCGTCGCGCAATTCGATGCCGGGGTGACCCGTGAACATCGTCATTGAACCCTCGCCTTCATTCGAGAGAAGACCGCTTGCCCATGCCTAGTTCATCTCAACGCCGCCCGTTCCTGCGCCTGCTGCTGATCGGCCTGTGCGCCTGCCTGCTGAGCCCGTTGGCCAGCGCCGATCAGGCCAAGCGCCTGCGCATCGGCATCACCCTGCATCCTTATTACAGCTATGTGGCGAACATCGTCGGCGACAAGGCCGAGGTCGTGCCGCTGATTCCCGCCGGTTTCAACCCGCACGCCTACGAGCCGCGCGCCGAAGACATCAAGCGTATCAGCGGGCTCGACGTGATCGTGCTCAACGGGGTCGGCCATGACGACTTCGCCGACCGCATGATCGCCGCCAGCGAAACACCGAACATCAAGACCATCGAAGCCAACGAAAACGTGCCATTGCTGGCCGCCACCGGGGTTGCCGCGCGCGGTGCCGGCAAAGTGGTGAACCCACACACGTTCCTGTCGATCAGCGCCTCGATTGCCCAGGTCAACAATATCGCCCGTGAGTTGGGCAAGCTCGACCCGGACAACGCCAAGACCTACACCCAGAACGCCCGCGCCTACGGCAAACGCCTGCGGCAGATGCGCGCCGATGCCCTGGCCAAACTGACCCAGGCACCGAATGCCGAACTGCGAGTGGCCACGGTACACGCCGCTTATGACTACCTGCTGCGTGAATTCGGTCTGGAAGTCACTGCCGTGGTCGAGCCGGCCCACGGCATCGAACCAAGCCCGAGCCAGTTGAAGAAAACCATCGACCAATTGCGCGAGCTGGACGTGAAAGTGATCTTCTCCGAGATGGATTTCCCGTCCACTTACGTCGATACCATCCAGCGTGAATCCGGTGTGAGGCTGTACCCGCTGTCGCACATTTCCTACGGCGAATACACCGCCGACAAGTACGAAAAGGAAATGACCGGCAACCTCAACACCGTGGTTCGGGCGATTCAGGAGTCCGGCGCATGACTTCCAAAGAATTGATCTCGAGCGAACTCGAATCCCCTGTGGGAGCGAGCCTGCTCGCGAAAGCGACCGGCCAGACAACATCAATGTTGAATGACACACAGCCTTCGCGAGCGAGCTCGCTCCCACAGGAAGTAACGGGCCCGACCCTGGATTTCGCCGACGTCAGCCTGACCCTCGGCCGCACGACGATTCTGGACAAGGTCACCTTTCAGGTGCAGCCCGGCAGCGTGCATGCGCTGGTCGGCCCCAACGGCGGTGGCAAGAGTTCGCTGATCAAGACCCTCCTCGGACAGATGCCGCATCAGGGCCGGCTCAGCCTGCAATGGCCCGGCGAGCCCGGCACCATCGGCTACGTGCCGCAGGCGCTGGAGTTCGATCGCGGCCTGCCGATGACCGTCGATGATTTCATGGCCGCCATGTGCCAGCGTCGCCCGGCCTTTCTCGGCTTGAGCAAGCGCTACGCCGGCCCCATCGGTGATGCGCTGGAGCGGGTCGGCATGCAAGACAAGCGCAAGCGCCGGATGGGCGCACTGTCCGGCGGCGAACGCCAGCGGGTACTGCTCGCCCAAGGCCTGATTCCGGCCCCGCAATTGCTGGTGCTGGATGAACCGATGTCGGCTCTCGACGAAGCCGGGATCCAGGTATTCGAGCGTTTGCTGGGGGACTGGCGTGCGGCGGGCATCACCGTGCTGTGGATCGAGCATGATCTGGAAGCGGTTGGGCGTCTGGCCAATCGCGTCACCGGTCTCAACCGCCGGGTGCTGTTCGACGCCACGCCGCAACAGGCCTTGACCCCGGAACGCCTGCTGACCCTGTTCTCGACCCATCCACGGAGCGCTGCCTGATGAGTTACGAAGCCTTTCGTTTGATGGTGCAGGGCTGGGCCTCTTCCGGTTACCTGCCGGAAGCCCTGGCCTACGGGTTTGTGGTCAACGCGCTGCTCGCCGGTCTGTTGATCGGCCCAGTGCTCGGTGGCCTCGGTACGCTGGTCGTGGTCAAGCGCTTCGCGTTTTTCTCCGAGGCGGTGGGCCACGCGGCGTTGACCGGTGTGGCCATCGGCATTCTGCTCGGCGAGCCCTATACCGGGCCGTACGGTAGCCTGTTCGGTTACTGCCTGCTGTTCGGCATCTTGCTCAATTACCTGCGCAACCGTACCGGCCTGGCACCCGACACATTGATCGGAGTGTTCCTGTCGGTATCCCTCGCGCTGGGCGCCAGCCTGCTGCTGATTCTGGCCGGCAAGATCAACGTGCACATTCTGGAAAACGTGCTGTTCGGCTCGGTGCTGACGGTCAACGGCAATGATCTGGCGGTGCTGGCGATTGTCGGCTCGCTGGTGATGGCGCTGGCCCTGCCGCTGTACAACCGGATCATGCTGGCCAGCTTCAACCCGCAACTGGCGGCGGTGCGTGGCGTCGCCGTGAAAACCCTGGATTACCTGTTCGTGATTCTGGTGACGCTGATCACCGTTGCCGCAGTGAAAGTCATTGGAGCGATTCTGGTCGGTGCGCTGCTGGTGATTCCGGCGGCAGCAGCGCGTCTGCTCAGCCAGTCGCTCAAGGGCTTTTTCTGGTGTTCGGTGCTGATTGCCACGGTCAGTACGCTGTGCGGGATTCTTGCGCCGATCGTGTTCGACCTGCCGATTCCATCCGGTGCCGCGATCATTCTCGTCGCTGGTATCGCCTTCGCCCTCGCCGCGATTGCCCGGGGCGTCGTCCCCAGTCTGAAAGGGAACCTTGGATAAATGGCTTTTTCATTGCGACAACTGACTCTGGCCATCGCCCTCAGCGGCGCGGTTTCCAGCCCTTTGCTGGCTGCCGAGAAACCGCTGCGGGTGCTGGCCTCATTGCCCATCACTTACGGTCTGGGCGAAGTCCTGCTCAAGGGCACCGACATCAGCCTCGAGCGCGCGGCGCCGGCGAATCTGCCGGGCAGCCGCCAGACCGCCTACTTCACCGGTCGCGGTGCCCCGGCGCTGAGCAAACTGGCCACCGGCGCCGATGCGGTGATCGGCGTGCGCTCGCTGTGGGCCGATGATCCGCTATACCCGATCGCCCGGCGCAGCAACATCCGCATCGTCGAGGTCGACGCCGCCCGCCCCGTTGACGGCGCCCTGCCCGGCATTGCCGTGCAACCGGGGCTCAAGGTCGACGGCCTGAACAGCCAGCCGTGGCTGGCGAGCAACAACATGGGGCGCATGGCTGACGTGATGGCGGCGGACCTGGTGCGCCTGGCGCCGAAGGACAAACCGAAAATCGAGGCCAATCTGGCGGCACTGAAGCAGCGCCTGCTGAAACTCAGTGCCGACAGCGAGGCGCGTCTGGCCAGTGCCGACGACCTGAGCGTGATGAGCCTGAGCGATCACTTCGGTTACCTGATCGGCAGCCTGAATCTGGAGTTGATCGGACAGGATGCCCGACCAGATGCCGAGTGGACGCCGGAAGATCTGAAAAAACTCACCGCCACGCTCAAGGACAATGACGTGGCGGTGGTGCTGCACCATCGCCAGCCGTCGGACGCGGTGAAAGCGGCGATTGCCGAATCGGGCAGTCATCTGCTGGTGCTGAGCACCGATGCAGCGGATCCGGTGGCAGAGCTGGAAGGCAATGTGGCTGTGCTGCTCAAGGGCTTGAGCGGCGCCTAAGGCCAGTTGCCCCCCCGTTGATCGTTCCCACGCAGAGCGTGGGAACGATCATCAAGGCCGATCTTCCAGACATGAAAAAACCCGCTGACTGATTCCAGTCCAGCGGGTTTCTTTTTGTCCGACGCCTTACTGGGCGGCCGCTTGCGCTTCCATCTTCTGGCGCAGGCTCAGCGGACGCATGTCGGTCCAGACTTCTTCGATGTAGGCCAGGCATTCCTTTTTCAGGCCACTCTTGCCGACGGTGCGCCAGCCTTCCGGCACGGCCTTGTAGTCCGGCCAGATCGAGTATTGCTCTTCGTGGTTGACCACGACTTGAAAGAGGATGTCCTCGCGGTCGAATACTGACGTCATGCTGTGTCTCCATCGCTGTAGGGGTGGGCTGCACGACGGGTGCAGCCGGGTATGTAGAAAGAACGTTCGACGCGGCGAAAAATTTACAGGCCGGCGGTCGCGGCGCTCAACGCGCGGCCGAAGATCTCGGCGACGCGGTCGATTTCAGCAGCGGTGATCACCAGCGGCGGCAGGAATCGCACCACCGCACCGTGACGCCCGCCCAGCTCCAGAATCAGCCCGCGCTTGAGGCATTCACGCTGAACCAGCGGCGCCAGGCGCGCAAATGCCGGCGGATGGCCCAAGGCATCTGGCGTGCCGTTCGGATCGACCAGCTCGACGCCGAGCATCAGGCCACGACCACGAATGTCGCCCAGTTGCGGAAAGTCACGCTGCAGAATGTGCAGGTGCTCGCTCAAGCGTTCGCCCATGGCGGCGGCGTGTTCGCAGACCTTGTGCTCGACCAGGTAACGCATCACCGCGGAACCGGCGGCCATCGCCATCTGGTTGCCACGGAACGTACCGGCGTGGGCGCCCGGCTGCCAGGTGTCGAGCCAGTCGCGATAAACCACCACGGCCAGCGGCAGGCTGCCGCCGATGGCTTTGGACAGCACCACCACGTCCGGGGTGATGCCGGCGTGCTCGAAGGCAAACATCTTGCCGGTACGGGCGAAACCGCTCTGGATTTCGTCGATGATCAATGCGACGCCTGCCTTCTCGGTGATGCGGCGCAGACCGCGCAGCCACTCGATGTCAGCCGGGATCACACCGCCCTCCCCCTGCACCGCTTCAACGATGACTGCAGCCGGCAGTTGCACGCCCGCCTCGGGATCATTGAGCAGGTTTTCCAGGTAGCTCAGATTAGCTTTCACACCCGCCGCGCCACCGAGGCCGAACGGGCAACGGTAGTCGTAAGGGAACGGCATGAATTGCACGCCGTTGCTGAGCAGCGCACCCAGAGGCTTTTTCGGACCGAGGCTGCCCATCAGGCTCAAGGCGCCCTGGCTCATGCCGTGGTAACCGCCGGAGAACGACAGCACGGTGCTGCGCCCGGTGGCGGTGCGCACCAGTTTCAGCGCAGCTTCCACCGCGTCGGTGCCGGTCGGGCCGCAGAACTGGATTTTCGCTTCCTTCGCCAGTGCAGGCGGCAGCAGGCCGAACAGGTCCTGAACGAATTGATCCTTCACCGGCGTGGTCAGGTCCAGCGTGTGCAGTGGCAATTCATCGGCCAGCACCTGCCGGATCGCTTCGATCACCACCGGATGGTTATGCCCCAGCGCGAGGGTGCCGGCGCCTGCCAGACAATCGATGAAGGTGCGACCCTCGACGTCCTCGACGTACAGCCCTTTGGCGCGTTTCAGCGCCAGGGGAATGCGCCGCGGGTAGCTGCGGGCATTGGATTCCTGCTGGCTCTGACGGGCCAGCAACGGCGACTCATTGAACTGATACAGCGTTTCAGCCGGCGCGGAGGCGATCCGGGCCGACGACTCTTCGATAAGGCTGGTGGCGACTGACATCTCTCGACCCCTCAATACGCTATGGATAGTGACCAAAACTGCACACCGGGCAGGTGCGCGTTCCGGTCGCGGGGCGCACATGCAGGTTTTCCTGTTCTGGAAACGCACCAGCGTGTCGAGGATTTACACCCTTGATCGAATGTCAGGCCGACAATGCCAGCGGCTTGTGCATCGGCAGGCTCAAAACGCCGTGATGCGTGAAGGCAGACGCCGCCTCGCGATACCCCAGGCGCCGGTAGAACGCCTCGCCGGTTCGCGTGCTGGCGAGTGTGGCGCAAGGCCGGCCGCGAATCCTCAACCAGCCCTCGAGATCGCCCATCAGCGCGCGGCCCGCACCTCGGCGAAACCATTCCGGTTGCACATGACAGAACATGATCTCGCCATTGGCGGCGGCCATGCCGACGCCGACTGGTTTGTCCTGAAGAAGCGCGATATTCAGATAGCGACGCGGATCGGCGAGCCAGACGCTGATGTGTTCCGCCGATTGTCGGCGGACCCAGTGGTCGACCAGTGGTGGATCGTTGCGATGGTCAAGCGCACAACCGACGCGGATCGAGCGTTCGAGAATCCGGCTGATGATGCCGGCGTCGGCGGGGGTAGCGGGACAGATGTGGATGGGTGCTTCCATGGCGCTATTTCCCTCAATCCATTGAGTCAAAGGCTGGGGCGACAATAACTTCGCGGCCGGCGGATGACTAATGGAGAGAGGTTACATTTGATGTGCCTGGCAAAATGTCAGACCGGTTGCAGCGGCATGGTCAACTCGACCCGCAAACCATCCGGGCGGCTATCGAAATGCAGCGTGCAGGCACAACGCTGAACGATGGCCTGGACAATCGCCAGTCCCAGTCCGCAGCCGGTGCTCTGGCCATTGCGCCAGAAGCGCTGGGTCAGGTGTTGCAGATCGTCCGGGGCAATTCCCGGCCCATGATCGCGCACCACGAAACGCACGTGAGTGGCGGAGGTTTCCAGGCTCAGTTCCACCGCGCCGTTCGTCGGCGTGTGACGTAGAGCGTTGTCCAACAGGTTTCGCAGAGCCGCGATCGACAGCACCGCCGGCATTTGCAGGGGTGCACCGGACAAGCGCTCAGGCAAGTGCAGCCTGATGCGCTGGCGCTGGTCGCTGGCCGAGTCCTGAATCGCCAGTTTCGCCACCTGTTCGGCACTGCATTGCACACCGTCGTCGAACGACAGACTGCCCTCGACCCGCGCCAGCAACAGCAATTGCTCAAGGGTGCGGTGCAAGCGGTCAGCGCCCTCCTCGGCCCGCGCCAGGGACTGATCGCGGGCGTTGCCGTCGGTCATGCGCGCCACTTGCAAGTGGGTCTTGATCGCCGTCAGCGGGCTGCGCAGCTCATGGGCGGCGTCACCCGTCAGACGGCGTTCGCGTTCGATGGTCTTGCCAATACGCTGGAACAATTGGTTCTGGGTTTCCAGCAACGGTTTAAGTTCGCTGGGGAATGACTGGAGTTGCAACGGTTCCAGCGAGTCGGCATTGCGGCGCATCAAGGCTTCACGCAAGCGATTGAGCGGCGCCAGACCCTGACCGATCCCCAGCCACAACAGGCACAGGCAGCCGAGCAACGCCACGCCGACCGGCACCGAGGCCGCCAGCAGGATCGACATGTTCAGGGCTTCGCGCTCGATCACTCGGTCAGCTGTGGTGATCCGCACATCGCCTCGGGCCAGGGTGAAGCTGCGCCATGGCGCGCCATCGATCATCTGATCGTGGAAGCCCATCTTCTGGGCTTCCAGCGCCTGTTCCGGGTTGTTGTGGCTGCGGGCGAGGATTTCACCGCGCAACGAACTGACCTGACAGGCCATGCCGCCGGGAATGTTCAGTTGCTCGGCGCTGAAGTGAGTGCCCTCGCCTTTGCTCGGAATCGCCGGCAATTGTTCAAGCAAACCGGCGACCATCCGCGCCGACGCCACCAGGCGCTGGTCGAGGGAAAACATCATCTGGTTGCGCAAGTCGCTGAGCATCCAGGCGGCCGCCAGCGCCCAGATCAGCGCGAACGCGGCGCCGAGTGTCAGGCTCAGGCGCAGGCGCAGACTCATCACTTGTCGTGTTCTCCACCATCGGCCGGGCCCAGGCGATAGCCCAGGCCGCGCACGGTTTCGACGATGCCTTTACCCAGTTTGCTGCGCAGGTGATGGATATGCACATTGAGCGCGTTGCTCTCCAGTTCATCGTTGAAGCCGTAGACGCTGTCCTTCAACTGCTCGGTGGACAGCACCCGGCCACGGTTGTGCAGCAAGGCTTGCAGCAGGGATTGTTCGCGACGGGACAGATCCACCGAACGGCCCGCCAGCGTGGTTTCGCGACTGCTCGGATCGTAGGTCAGCGCGCCGTGTTCGATCAGATTGACGCTGCGTCCGGCCACCCGGCGCAGCAGGGTTTGCAGACGGGCGAACAATTCGCGCAGGTCGAATGGCTTGAGCAGGTAATCGTCGGCACCGGACTGCAAACCGTCGACCCGGTCGGTGACCGAGTCCCGCGCGGTAAGGATCAGTACCGGAATTTCCAGGCCTTGCTGACGCAGTTGTTGCAGCAACTTAAGGCCATCTTCGTCCGGCAGACCGAGATCGAGCACCATCACGTCGAATTCGGCAACCTTGAGAATCGCCCGCGCCTTGGAGGCGGTATTGACGTGCTCGACCGTCAGGCCTTGCGCCGTCAACCCGGCGACGATGCCGCTGGCGATCAACTCATCGTCTTCGCAAACCAGTACATGCATGGGGGGAGGCTCCCTGAGCAAAAACGTGAGTCAAGCAGGTGAGGATTAAGCTCAAATTATGACGAGGGATTCAGCATACGAAAAGTGTCTTTGGGCTAACGAGATGCCCACAGAATATCCAGCCCTGTGAGCAACACTAAAAACTTATATATTTTCCCGCTGCGCAACCAGCACACCCGCATTAACTCGAAATACTCACCCCAACCAAATAACTTGTCAGACCCTCGCAACCAAAACTACTCTGACAGCGCAAAAAACAAACATCAAAACAACTCAACAAACCAAAAAAAGCCAAGAGACAACTCGGGCATAAAACAACTAACAAAAGGACTTTAAACATGTCAAAAATGGACAACTTCATCGCTGTTGACTGGCGCGCCGGCCCCGACCGCATTTTCTTCTACTTCAAGGAATCCAATACTTACTCGCGCTTCTCCATTGGCGCAAATAAAGCCGACAGTGACTACCCAAAGCCGGTGAGAGGAAATTGGGGAGATCACGTCATATCGGCCGCCGATGTGCGCTTCGGCTTCACCACTGAATCTCCAAGCTGGAACAACAACACCGACCATCTCTGGCTGTTTTACTATAAAAATGAAACACCGTGGGTGTGCCAGTTCCTCCAGCAAACTGACAGTGTCGTATCCAATGCCTCGGTTGCAAATTCCGAATGGTCTGCACTCCTTCCTTATTTCGACAACATCGTCGGCGTCATGCATCAAAGTTACTCATCCACAACCAATGACTTCTGGATACTTTTAAATAACGGGAACTATCTATCCTATGATGCATACACAAAAACTCTAAAGACCCACCCTCTAAAAAACAGCAACTGGGCGAAACTGGAACCCTACAGCCACCGTATGTTGACTGCCGTCACCAATGACTATCCCACGTTCGACCGCCACTTCTATGTTTTCCTGAGCGACAATGAATACTTGAGGTATGAGCATGAGTCGAAGAAAGTATACGGCCCGATCAAAACCGATGATGAATCCTGGCCTGGGCTTCCGCACGACTGAAAACAAATAGAGATCTGACCTGGCGCCGAGGCACGGTTAATCATCGGTTAATCGCCACCGCCCATCGTGCCCCTCAATTGCACAGGGACAAGGCTCCTCCATGCGTCATTTCTTTCTATTGTTTGCATTATTGATTTCGAATCTGGCCCAGGCAGGTAATGATCCCTTCGCATCAAAACCGGAATTCCTGCCGGTCGATAAGGCGTTCGTACTGACCTCGGAACGTCTGGATTCCGGTGAGACCCAGCTGTTCTGGCAAATTGCCGACGGTTATTACCTGTATCAGAAACGCCTGAAATTCGACGGACTGGCGACCGAAAACATCCCGCCCTTGCCCGGAGGCGAGTCCCACAGCGACGAGTATTTCGGTGAGCAACCGGTTTATCGCCAGGGCCTTGAGCTGAAGATCCCGGCTGCCGCCCAAGGCCAGATCAAGGTCAGCTATCAAGGTTGCGCCGATGCCGGTCTTTGCTATCCGCCACAAACCAGAGTGATCGACCTCGGCGGCAAAGTCGCAGCAACGACAGATGAAGCGCCGGATCAGGCACTGGCCAGCGGTCTGCAACAGCATTCGCTGGGCTGGAGTCTGCTGGTGTTCTTCGGCCTGGGCCTGCTGCTGGCGTTTGCCCCGTGTTCGTTGCCGATGCTGCCGATTCTGGCGGGCATGGTGGTAGGCAGCGGCGCCACGCCGCGTCGCGGTTTCGCGCTGGCCGGCAGTTATGTGGTTTGCATGGCGCTGGTGTATGCGGCGATGGGCGTCATCGCCGCACTGCTGGGGGCCAACCTGCAGGCATGGTTGCAGAACCCGTGGCTGCTCGGGACGTTCGCAGCAGTGTTCGTGGTTCTGGCGCTGCCGATGTTTGGTTTCTTTGAACTGCAATTGCCAGTGGCCCTGCGGGATCGACTGGAACACGCCTCGCGCAGTCAACGTGGCGGCAGCCTGGTCGGCGCAGGGGTATTGGGCGCGCTGTCCGGTCTGCTGGTCGGCCCGTGCATGACTGCACCGCTGGCGGGCGCCCTGCTCTACATCGCGCAAAGTGGCAACACGCTGCACGGCGGCCTGATTCTGTTTGCGCTCGGGATCGGCATCGGCGTACCGCTGCTGTTGCTGGTAACCGTCGGCAATCGCTTCCTGCCCAAGCCCGGCGCGTGGATGAATCTGCTCAAAGGCGTGTTCGGCTTCCTGTTCCTCGCCACCGCGCTGCTGATGCTGCGTCCGGTGCTGGATCCGTCGCTGTGGCTGGGCCTGTGCGGCGCGCTGTTGTTGATCGCTGCTTACAGTGCCTGGAAACAGTCCGAGGGCTTCGGTCGCGTGGCACAACTGTTCGGTGCCGGTTCACTGTTGCTGGGCTTGTGGGGCAGTCTGCTGGTGGTCGGTGCGGCGGGCGGCAGTGACGATCCGTATCAGCCGTTGCAGGTGTACAGCGCCGGCCGAGTCGGGTCTGCGGCGCCCAGCGGCCACGAAGCCTTCACGACGATCAAGGATCCCGCTGCCCTGCAACGCGAGCTCGACACCGCCAAAGCGCAGGGCCAGTGGGTATTGCTCGATTACTACGCCGACTGGTGCACGTCGTGCAAAGTCATGGAGAAACAGGTGTTCGGCCAGGCTCGAGTGATGCAGGCCTTGAGCGATGTACGCTTGCTCCGACTCGACGTCACCGCCGACAATGCCGCCAGCCGCGAACTGCTCGGCCGTTATAAAGTGCCGGGGCCACCGAGTTTCGTGTGGATCGGCGCCGACGGCGAAGAACGCCGCAGCCAGCGCATCACCGGCGAGGTCGATGCCGATACTTTCCTGCAACGCTGGACCACCACCCGAGACGCCCGTTAATGCTGACCTTCACCCTCGGCACCTTTGCCATCGCACTCAACCATCTGCTGCTGATCAGCGCGCTGGCGCTGGCGACCTTCGTCGGCTGGCGGGTGGCCAAGCGTGGCGGTGACAACCCCGAGTCGGCGCTGTTCAGCCTGTTTCTGCTCGGCATGCTGGCGGCGCGCATTGCGTTTGTCGCCGTGTACTGGGGCCACTATCGCAACGATCTGTGGCAGATCATCGATCTGCGCGACGGCGGTTTTCTCGCCTGGCCGGGAGTGATCGTGCTGCTGCTGGCGGCGCTGTATCGCGGCTGGCGCCGGCCGGGTTTACGTCGCCCGCTAGGCTTCGGCGTGGTCAGCGGCGTGGCGTTCTGGGTGCTGGCGACCCTGTCGCTGAACATCTACGAGCAAGGCACGCGCCTGCCGGATATCACCCTGCGCAACGCCGCCGGGGAAACCGTGAAACTCACCGACTATCAGGGCGGGCCGCTGGTGATCAACCTGTGGGCGACCTGGTGCCCGCCGTGCCGCCGGGAAATGCCGGTGCTGGAAAACGCCCAGCAACAACGCCCGGACCTGACGTTCCTGTTCGTCAACCAGGCGGAAAGCATGCAAAGCGTCGCGACCTTTCTCGAAACCCAGGGCTTGAGCCTGAACAACGTGCTGTTCGACCGCAGCGGACGCCTCGGCCAGGCCGTGGGTTCCATGGCCCTGCCGACTACGCTGTTCTATAGCCCGGACGGTCGCCTGCTGGGCAGCCATCTTGGCGAATTGTCCAACGCCAGTCTGGCCCGCGCCCTGGAAAACTTCGACAGCCCGGCTTCCAGCCCGAACCCGGCCACCTCTTTTTCAAGGAAACTGCCATGCCCCGCCTCCGCCACCTGCTGACGCTGACCATGAGCGCAGCCCTGCTGCACTTGCCGTCGGTCCAGGCCGCCGAAGAATTGCCTGAAGCGATCAAGAAGATCGAAGCCAAGGGCGCCAAGATCGTCGGCCAGTTCGACGCGCCGGACGGTTTGCGCGGTTACGCCGCGCAATACCAGAACCGCGGCATGGCGCTGTACCTGACGCCGGACGGCAAGCATGTGCTGCTGGGCAATCTGTACGACGCCGACGGCAACGACCTGAGCAGCGCGCCGCTGCAAAAACTGGTTTACGCGCCGATGGCCAAGGAAGTCTGGGCCAAGTTCGAAGCGAGCAACTGGATTCAGGACGGCAACAAGGATGCACCACGCACCGTGTACCTGTTCAGCGACCCGAACTGCCCGTACTGCAACATGTTCTGGGAACAGGCCCGTCCATGGGTCAAGGCCGGCAAGGTGCAGCTGCGCCACATCATGGTCGGCATCATCCGCGAAGACAGCCCGGCAAAATCCGCCGCCCTGCTCGCCGCCAAAGACCCGAGCAAAGCCCTGGAAGATCACGAGAAGGCTGGCAAGGCCAGCACCCTCAAGGCCTTGAAGGACATTCCGGTCGCCGTGCAGACCAAACTCGCGGCGAACATGCAGTTGATGGAAGACCTGGACTTGCAGGCCACCCCGGCGATCTTCTACATGGACGACAAGGGCGAACTGCAACAACAGCAAGGCGCGCCGACGCCGGACAAACTGGCGAAGATTCTCGGCCCGAAATAAAAAACGCCCACGCAATGCGTGGGCGTTTTCGTTACTTCAGCTCAGCCAGAAACTTCAGCAGCGTGTCGGTCACGAACGGTGGGTTCTCCAGATTGGAGATATGCCCTGCCTCCGGCACCAGCACACACGGACAGCCAATCAACTCAGCCATTTCCCGTGCTTCCGACGGCGGGCGTGGCTTGTCCTGATCGCCGCAGACCACCAGCGTAGTGGCGGCATTCAGCTCGCCCAGACGGGGCAACAGATCGTCACGGCCAAAGGTGATGCGCCCCATCGGCACGATGCTCTCGCGCAGGCGTTCAGCTGAATAGCCGGCGAGTTTTGCGCGGAAATCCTGATACAGCGCCGACTCTCGATCGATGCCCGGACGGAAGAAGATCGGTACCACGATATCCAGCAGTTGCTCGGAGATCCCGCCGCTTTCCTCGATCTGTTTGAACAGCGAGAAATAATACTGGCGGGTCGGTTCCGGCTCGACGCCTACGTAAGTGTCCATCAACACCAGACCGTTGAGCCGCTGCG
The DNA here is from genome assembly GCF_002113125.1 of Pseudomonas sp. B20(2017). GTDB lineage: Bacteria > Pseudomonadota > Gammaproteobacteria > Pseudomonadales > Pseudomonadaceae > Aquipseudomonas. The sequence continues at coordinate 33,948 of NZ_NEJP01000002.1, forward strand.
GCGCCGACAACGCCAGGCGCACGCCCCACATGCCGCCGACCGACAGCCCGACCAGCGTCACCCGGTCGATGTCCAGATGATCGAGCAAGGCCAGTGCCTGACGGGCGATGTCGTCCAGCGAAGCGGTGCCTTCAGGCAAGCGACCGGATTCGCCATGGCCCCACAGATCCAGCGCAATCACCCGATAGTGCGGCGACAGCGCTGCGATCTGCGGCGCCCACATGGCCTGGTCCCACAGGTAGCTGCCGGCCAGCAATACCGCCGGGCCTGTGCCTTGATCAATGTAGTGAAGCGCCTGTCCGTCAACCGTGAAAAAAGGCATCGATAACCCCCGTGGCAAAGAAACTGAAGCCCGAAGACTGAGCGGGCCGGCCTCGACAGTCAATGATATGAAAGGATTACAAAGCCTTACCCGCGACAACGGCTACAGAGAAAACCATGTTTTCTGTCGCCGTTGTCGCGGGCTGTTGTTTACAGGCCCTCCAGCTCCGCCATCAGGTCATTCAGGCGATCTACCTTCTCCTCGGTAATGTCACTGGCCGCCAGCCCTTCGATGTACCCGGCCAGTTCCTCCACCGTGCTGCACTCGAACATCGCTCGCAGCGGTACGTCCCGTTGCAGGGCTTTCTGCACCCGCGACGCAATCTGCGTGGCAAGCAACGAATGGCCGCCGAGTTCAAAGAAGTTGTCGCATACCCCGACCTTCTCGACCTTCAGCACCTCGGCCCAGATATCGGCCAGGGTCTGTTCCAGTTCGCTGCGCGGCGCCAGATAATCCTGACTCTGCAACTGGCCGATCTCCAGTGCCGGCAAGGCCTTGCGATCGAGTTTGCCGTTGGCGTTGAGCGGCAACCGGTCGAGCCACAGCCAATGCAGCGGCACCATGTATTCCGGCAGTTCGGCGCGCAGGCGCTGCTTGATCCGCTCCAGCCGTTCGCTCTGATTCAGTGCAGAATCTGCGGCGACCAGATAGCCGACCAGATGCTTGCCGTTGACGCCTTCCTGCACGCCGACCGCGCCATCGCGAACTTCCGGTTGCTCATGCAGACGCGCCTCGATTTCGCCCAGCTCGATCCGGTAACCGCGAATCTTCACCTGATGGTCGACCCGACCGACGTACTCCAGCACCCCATCGCTGCGACGGCGCGCCAGGTCACCGGTGCGATACAGACGCTCGCCCGGCGCACCGAACGGATTCGGCACGAACACCGGCGCAGTGCGCAGCGGATCGCTGACATAACCGCGACCGACACCGGTGCCGGCCACGCACAACTCGCCCACCGCACCCAGCGGCACCAGATCCAGCGCGCCATCGAGCAGGTACAGCAAGTTGTTGTCGGTCGGCGTACCGATCGGCAGGTAACTGCCGCGAGTCGAGGCCATATCGACGCGGAAGAACGCCACGTCGTCCGAGCACTCCGCTGGGCCGTAAGCGTTGACCAGACCGATCTCCGGATAACGCAGCAACCATTGGTGCGCCAGTTCCGGCGGCATCGCTTCACCGGTCGGCAGCATCCAGCGCAGACCGTCGAGGCTCAGGCGCTCCGAAGCGAGCATGCCCTGTATCAGCGACGGCACGCTCTCCAGCACGGTGATGCCCTGCTGCTGAACATGCACCAGCAAGCCTTGCGGATCGTGGGCGATAGTGTTCGGCACGATGTCCACCCGCGCCCCGAACAGCGGCGCGGCGAGGAACTGCCAGACCGAAATGTCGAAGCTTTGCGAAGCGGTCTGGGCGATCACATCGGCGTCGCTCAGGTTCAGGTACGGCACCTTGCTCAATTGGTTGTTGAGCATGCCGCGCTGCTCGACCATCACGCCCTTCGGCAACCCGGTGGAGCCTGAGGTGTAGATCACGTAGGCCAGGTTGTCCGGGCCGCTGAAGATGCCCGGATTCGCCGACGACACCGCGCCGGCCTGAACCTCTTCCCACACCAGCAAGCGTGGACGGTTGGCGCAGCTGAACTCATCCAGCAAGGTCGTCGCCTGTTCACGGCAAGCTTCGGTACACACCAGCACCGGCGTACGGCTGAGTTCAATGATGCGTTGCAGACGCTGACTAGGCAGGCCCGGATCCAGCGGCAGGTAACCTGCACCGGCCTTGAAGCTGCCGATGATCATGCCCAAGAGATCCAGATTACGTTCGCCCAGCAGCGCCACCGGTTGATCCATCTGCACTCCTGCCGCGACCAGTGCATGGCCGAGACGGTTGGCGTTCTGGTTCAGCTCGGCGTAGCTCAGCTGCTGATCGAGACAACTGGCGGCAATGCGTTGCGGATGTTGCGCGACCTGCGCTTCGAACAGCTCGACGTAGCTCTGCTCCAGCGGATAGTCGTGCTCACTCTGGTTGCAGCCGTGGAGCAGGAAGTCCTGTTCCTCATGGCCCAGCAGCGGCAGGTCGGCCATATCGCCATGGAAGCCATCGACCAGCGCCAGCAACAGACGCTTGAACTCGCCGAGCATGCGCTCGATGGTCGACTCGTCGAAGTAGCGCTGGTCGTAAGACAGGTGCAGACCGAGGTCATCGCCCGGGTAGCACACGGCTGTCAGCGGGAAATTCGTGTGGGTACGGCCCGAGTCCGAGGTCGCGTTGAGGCTCTGCGCACGGTCCAGCACCGAGACTTCCACCGGGGCGTTTTCGAATACGAACAGGCTGTCGAACAGCGGCTGACCTTTCGGCAGTTCGCTTTGTTCCTGGATGTTCACCAGCGGCAGGTATTCGTACTCGCGCAGTTGCATGTTGCTGTCGAGCAGACCGCTCAACCACTGACGCACGCTGGCGCGCTGATCGTCCGCCGGGATCTGTACCCGCAGCGCGATACTGTTGATGAACAGGCCGACGGTGCGTTGCATCTCCGGCATTTCCACCGGGCGTCCGGCCACGGTCACGCCGAACAGCACGTCGCGATCACCGCTCATACGGCGCAGCACCAGTGCCCACGCCGCCTGGGCGAAGGTGTTGATGGTCAGCTGATGGGCCTGCGCCAGCTCACGCAGACGGGCGCCATCTTCGACATTCAGTCGGGTGTAGCGGTCGCCGACGATCATGCCGCCGCTTTCGCCGGCGTGTTCACGCAGGAACGGGCGGTCGCTCGGGATCGGCGTGGTGCGCTCGAAGCCTTGCAGATTCTGCTGCCACCACTGGCGCGCTTCGGCCAGGCTCTGGCGTTGCAGCCAGCCGATGTAATCACGGTAGCGCGGCGGCACTGCCAATTGCGCTTCGCGACCTTCGCCCAGAGCGGTGTAGATCTCGAAGAAATCGTTCATCAGCAGCGAACGGCACCAGGCATCGATCAGGATGTGGTGGTTGCTCATCATGAACCAGTAGCGCGCCGCGCCGACCTTGATCAGGCGCAGGTGGAACGGTGCCTGATTGAGCAGATCGAACCCGGCTTCGCGCTCGGCCTTGAGCAGTACTTGCAGTTTCGGCTCCTGCTCGGCGTCGGCGATGGCGCTCCAGTCCAGGTACTCGATCGGCGTGCGACCCGGGGTGTGGATCACTTGCAGCATGTCTTCGCCGACGTTCCAGCAGAACGACGCACGCAGCGCTTCGTGACGGGCGACCACCGCTTGCCACGCCTGGGCGAAACGCTCGGGGTCGAGTTCGCTGTTGATGCGGTAGCGATCCTGCATGTAGTACAGACCGGTGCCCGGCTCGAGCAAGGTGTGCAGCAGCATGCCTTCCTGCATCGGCGTCAGCGGGTACACGTCTTCGATGTGCGCCGCCGGCACCGGCAGTGCGTCAAGTTGCGCCTGGGTCAGTTTCGCCAGCGGGAAGTCCGACGGCGTCAGGCCACCCGCCTCGTCCTGCAGGCAATGTTCGATCAGGCTCTGCAACTCACCGACGTAGGCATCGGCCAGCTCGTTGATGGTCTGCGCGTCGTAGCGTTCGGCGCTGAAGGTCCAGCGCAGCAGCAATTCCCCACCGTACACCTGACTGTCGACACTCAACTCGTTCGGCAGCGGTGCGTGCGGATCGTGGGCGGCACCGACCGATTCATCCAGCGGACGGAACAGCGCGTCGCTGCCGAAGCTCTGGTCGAACTGGCCGAGGTAGTTGAAGGTGATCGGCGCGTTCGGCAACGCCGCCATGCTTTGACGGCTGGCGTCATCGGCGAGATAACGCAGCACGCCATAACCGAGGCCTTTGTGCGGCACAGCGCGCAGTTGTTCCTTGATCGCCTTGATCGAAGCGCCCTGCCCGGCAGCCTCTTCGATGTTGTACGGGGTCAGGCGCAGCGGATAGGCGCTGGTGAACCAGCCGACGGTGCGGGTCAGGTCGATCTCGTCGAACAGGGTTTCGCGGCCGTGGCCTTCCAGTTGAATCAGCGCCGATGGCTGACCGCTCCAGCGGCACAGCACGCGGGCCAGCGCGGTCAGCAACAGGTCGTTGACCTGCGTGCGGTAGGCGCTCGGGGCCTGTTGCAACAGTTGTTTGGTTTTTTCTACATCCAGACGCACGCTGACGGTTTGCGCATGGCGATTCTCGCGACCGCCCTCAGGACGTTCGCACGGCAAATCGGCATTCGGACCGGCCAGTTGTGCTTGCCACCAGCTCAGTTCTTCACGCAGGGATTCGCTGCCGGCGTAGGCCTGCAAGCGCGACGCCCAGTCCTTGAAGGCGCTGGTTTTCGCAGGCAGTTTCACCGACTGATCGGCGTCGAGCTGGCGATACACGGTTTGCAGATCGTCGAGCAGAACGCGCCACGACACACCGTCGACCACCAGGTGATGAATCGCGATGAACAGTCGTTGCTGAGCGTCCGGCCCATCGACCAACACTGCGCGTAGCAGCGGGCCTAGGGCAAGGTCGAGACTGCGCTGGGCATCGGCGAACAGCGCCGCGCACTTGTCCATCGATGGCACGCGAACCTGCCACAGCACGGCGGCATCGGTGACCGGTTGATGGGTCGCTTGCCATGCGCCGTTGACCTCAGTGAAGCGCAGGCGCAAGGCGTCATGCTGCTCGATCACCGCCAGCAACGCTTGCTCCAGACGATGAGGTTCCAGCGCAACCGTCGGTTCCAGCAGAAGCGCCTGGTTCCAGTGCTGACGCTCGGGAATCTCGGTGTCGAAGAACCAGTGCTGAATCGGCGTCAGACGCGATTCGCCCGTCACCAGACCTTGCTCGGCGGTCACGGTTTCACTGCGACTGGCGACAGCCGCCAACGTCTGCACGGTCTGGTGCTGGAACAGATCGCGCGGGCTGAAGTGAATGCCCTGCTGACGCGCCCGGCTGACCACTTGAATCGACAGGATCGAGTCGCCGCCCAGTTCGAAGAAGTTGTCGTTGAGACCAACCTGTTCAACGTTGAGCACCTCGCACCAGATCTGCGCCAGGGTCTGCTCCAGCTCGTTGCTCGGCGCCACGTAATCCTGCCGATTGAGCTCCGGATCCGGCGCTGGCAACGCGCGGCGGTCGAGCTTGCCATTAGCGGTCAGCGGCATGCTCGCCAGCAGAATCAGATGAGTCGGCACCATGTAGTCCGGCAGTTGCGTCTTCAGGTGCGCCTTCAGGGCTTCGCGCAGTTCGGCCTGCTCGGCTTCGCTTCGCGAAGCGACCTCGGTCACAAGGTAGCCAACCAGTTGCTTGCCGCTCGGCGCATCCAGCGCCAGCACCACCGCTTCGCGGATCGAATCGTGATCGAGCAGACGAGTTTCGATCTCGCCCAGTTCGATCCGGAAACCACGGATCTTCACTTGATGGTCGATCCGCCCCAGATACTCCACCAAGCCGTCGGCGCGCTGGCGCACCAGGTCGCCGGTGCGGTACATGCGCCCGCCATCGGCAGCAAACGGGTCGGCGACGAAACGTTCGGCAGTGATGCCCGCACGCTCGTGATACCCCACCGCCAGACCGGCGCCACCGACGAACAGTTCACCGGTCGCACCTTGCGGCACCAGCGTCAGATCGGCGTCGAGAATGTAGGCCACGCGATCACCGATCACGCTGCCGATCGGCACACTGCCGGCGCCCTCTTCCAAGACGTCCGGCGCCAGACTGGCCAGCGGCATGACCACGGTTTCGGTTGGGCCGTAGGCGTTGAAGAACAGGCTCGGTTTGAACGCTGCACGAATCCGTTGCAGGTGTTCGCCGGTCAGCGCTTCGCCGCCGGTGATGATCATGCGCACCGGCAAGATGTCGTTTTGCGTCGCGAGGAACTGCGCCAACTGGCTGCCGTAGCTCGGGGTGAAACCGAGAATATTGATCCGATGTTCACGGATCAGGCCGCATATTTCTTCCGCGTCCCACTGACCTTGCGCACGCAGCACCACCTGCGCACCGCTGAGCAGCGGCACCAGCAGACGCTCGGTGGCGGCGTCGAAGTTGATCGAATAGAAGTGCAGCTCGCAGTCGTCCGGACGCATGCCGAAGCGTTCGATCACCGCCTGGCAGTGCATGGCGATTTCACCGTGGGACACCACCACGCCTTTCGGCTTGCCGGTGGAACCCGAGGTGTAGATCAGGTATGCCTGATGCTGCGGCAGGCTGATAAAGGGCAGCTCTGTGGCCGGGTAAGCGGCCAGCGCCGCGCTGTCGTCTTCCAGGCACCAGCGCGCCACGTTCGACGGCAGTTCGCCGAGGGCTTTGAACATCGCCCGGTCGCTGAGCAGCAGGCCGACGCCGCTGTCTTCGATCATGTAATGCAGGCGATCGAGCGGGTATTCCGGGTCCAGCGGCACATAAGCGCCACCGGCCTTGAGGATCGCCAGCAGACCGACGACCATTTCCAGCGAACGCTCCAGCGCCAGGCCGACCCGCACTTGCGGGCCGACACCGCGTTCACGCAGGGCCCAGGCCAGACGATTGGCGCGGGCATCGAGTTCGGCGTAGCTCAGGGTCAGCCCGGCAAACGTCAGAGCCGGTGCGTCCTTGCGCGCCAGTGCCTGCTCGGCGAATAGGTGATGGATGCACTGATCGAGACGGTGTTCGCCCGGCTCGACGCCGAGGCTGTCGAGCAATTGCTGTTGCTCGGGAGCGTCGAGCAGCGGCAGTTCGCTGAGACGCTGTTGTGGGTCGGCGATCAGCGCTTCCAGCAGGTTGCGCCAGTGCTTGGCCATACGCGCAATGGTCGGCTCGTCGAACAGGTCAGTGCTGTAAGTCAGGCAGCAACCGAGGCGATGGTCGAGGTCGGTGACTTCCAGGTTGAGGTCGAACTTGGTCGCCCGCGCATCGTTGGCCAGGTACTCGACGGTCATGCCGGCGAGCATGCGGCTCTGCTGGAATTCCCAGCGCTGCACGTTGCACATCACCTGGAACAACGGGTTATAGGCGGCGCTGCGTGGTGGTTGCAGCGCTTCAACCAGATGATCGAACGGCAAGTCCTGATGGGACTGGCCTTCGATCACGGTGTGGCGCACCTGCTCGAACAGTTCGCCGACCGACATCTGGCCGTCGAGCTGGCAACGCAGCACCTGGGTGTTGAGGAACGCCCCGATCAGCCCTTCGCTTTCCGGACGGATACGGTTGGCCACCGGCGCGCCGATGCGCAGATCGGTCTGGCCGCTGTAGCGGTAAAGCAGGGTTGCGAGCGCGGCGGTCATGGTCATAAACAGGGTCAGACCGTTCTGCGCGTTGAACGCCCGAACCCGTGCGGCGAGATCATCGCTGAGGTCGAAACGTAACAGCTCGCCCTGGTGGCTTTGCACCGGCGGACGCGGACGGTCGCCCGGCAATTCCAGCAGCGGATGTTCGCGGCCCAATTGGGCGGTCCAGTAGTCGAGCTGACGCTGACGCTCGCCAGACTCCAACCAATTGCGTTGCCACACGCTGTAGTCGAGGTACTGCACCGGCAACGGTTCCAGCGGCGATTCGCGATCGTCGACAAACGCTTCGTACAGCGCGCTGAGTTCACGGGCGAAGATGTCCATCGCCCAGCCTTCGGTAACGATGTGATGCAGGGTCAGGACGAAGTAATGCTCCTGCTCGGCGGTCTTGACCAGGCAGGCGCGCAGCAGCGGACCGGTTTCCAGATCGAACGGCAGGTGCGCTTCGTCGTCGGCCAGTTGCTGGACTTTCTGTTCGCGCACATCGGCGGCGAGCTTCGAGAAATCCTTCCAGTCCATGCGCACGCCGGTTTCGGCATGCACCTGCTGACGGGCCACGCCGTCGATGCTCGGGAACGTGGTGCGCAGGGTTTCGTGGCGCAGGATCAGCGCTTGCAGCGCCGCTTCGAAACGCCCGACATCCAGCACGCCCCGCAGGCGCGCCATGCCGCCCACGTTGTACGCCGGGCTGTCCGGCTCCATCTGCCAGAGGAACCACATGCGCTGTTGGGAATAGGACAGCGGCACCGGTTTGCTGCGATCAACCTTGTCGATCGGCGGCTGTTTGTTGGTGCGACCGCTGGCCTGGATCTGGCGGATCTGTTCGGCGAAATCACCGAGTTCGCTGTGTTCGAACAAGGCACGCAACGGCAGCTCGACGTCGCAGGCCTGACGGGTGCGGGAGATGATTTGGGTGGCAAGCAGCGAGTGACCGCCGAGGGCGAAGAAGTCGTCGCGCAGGCCGACCTGTTTCAGGCCCAGCACTTCGCGCCAGATTGCGGCGATCTGCTGTTCCAGCTCGGTGACCGGCTCGACGTGTTCGCGCACCTGCCATTGCGGTTCGGGCAAGGCGCGACGGTCGAGTTTGCCACTCGGGCTCAGGGGCATTGCGTCCAGGCGCATCAGTTGCGCCGGCACCATGTATTCCGGCAGCTCGGCGGCCAGTGCGTTTTTCAGGCGAGCGATTTGCCCGTCCTGATCTTCATTGGCGTCGGTGGCGGTGAAGTAGCCGATCAGTTGCGGGCCGGCGACGGTTTCACGCACCAGTACGGCAGCCTGGGCCACACCGTCCTGAGCCAGCAGACGGGCTTCGATTTCTTCCGGTTCGACGCGGAAGCCGCGTAGTTTGACCTGCTGATCGAGACGGCCGAGGTATTCGATCACACCATCATTCGTCCAGCGTGCGCGGTCACCGGTGCGGTACAGACGCACGCCCTGCTCGCCCAGCGGATCGGCCACGAAACGTTCGGCCGTCAGCGCCGGACGGCCGAGGTAACCCCGGGCCAGACCGATGCCACTGATGCACAGTTCACCTGGCACACCGGCCGGCACCGGATTGAGATCGCTGTCGAGCACGCGGCAGACCACGTTGCCCAGCGGACGGCCAATCGGCGAACGCTCGCCATCCGACACGCTGCAATGCCAGTGGGTGACGTTGATCGCGGTTTCGGTCGGGCCGTAACGGTTGTGCAGTTGCACCGTCGGCAGTTGCGCCAGCACGCGGTTGCGCAGCTCCGCCGGCAGCGCTTCACCGCCGGAGAACACGCGAAGCAGGCTGGTGCAGCCGGTGCTCAAAGGCTCGTCGATGAACAGCGAAAGCAGCGGCGGCACAAAGTGCAGCGTGGTCACGCCATATTCTTGAACAAGCTGCGCGATGCGATGCGGATCGCGGTGTTCGCCGGGGCCGGCGATCAGCAGGCGCGCACCGGTGATCAGCGGCCAGAAGCATTCCCACACCGACACGTCGAAACTGATCGGGGCCTTTTGCATCAGCACGTCGGTGTCGTTCAGGCGATAAGTGTTCTGCATCCATTGCAGACGTTCGGCCAGCGCCGCGTGAGTGTTGCCCACGCCTTTCGGCTGGCCGGTGGAGCCGGAGGTGTAAATCACGTAGGCGAGATTGTCGCCGTGCAGATGCAGACCCGGTGCCTGGCTCGGCCAGTTCTCAAGGTGCAGGGTGTCCATGGCGATCACGCTGACGCCTTCGCTGGCCGGCAAGCGGTCGAGCAATGCGGTCTGGGTCAGCAGCAGTTCGACGCCGCTGTCGTTGAGCATGTAGTCCAGACGCTCGGCCGGGTAATCCGGGTCCAGCGGCACGTAGGCGCCACCGGCCTTGATGATCGCCAGCAGGCCGATGAGCAGTTGCGGCGAACGCTCGGCAGCGATGGCCACGCACACGTCCGGGCCGACGCCTTTGTCGCGCAGGTAATGGGCGAGTCGGTTGGCCTGAGTGTGCAGTTCGGCGAAGTCGAGGCTGCCGCCGTCCCACACCAACGCGGTGCGTTCAGGCGTCTGCCGCGCTTGTTCATTGAGCAGTTCCGGCAGCCATTGTTGCGCCGGGGTGCACGGGGCGATGCTCCATTCGCTTTGCTGAGTATTTTCGGCGGCGGTCAGCAGTTGCAGGTCGCCGATGGCTTTTTCCGGACGTTCGCAGACAGCACGCAGCAGGTTGCTGAAATGCTCGGCGAGGCGCTCGATGGTCGCGGCGTCGAACAGCTCATCGGCGTAGTCGAAGGACAGCGTCAGCCGACCGTTGCGGTCTTCTTCGCTGTGCAGTTGCAGATCGAACTTGGCTTCGCGGCTGTGCCACGGCAGTTCTTCGGCGAGCAGACCCGGCAGACGTTTGAGCGCGCCCAAATCGCGTTGCTGATGGTTGAACATGACCTGGAACAGCCCCTGTTCGCGGGCCTGCGGGAAGGCTTCGAGCAGTTGTTCGAACGGCAGATCCTGATTGGCCAGGGCACCGAGCGCAGCCTGTCGGGTTTGCGCCAGCAGTTCGGTGAACGGCAGACGCGAATCGACGTCGGCGCGCAGCACCTGGGTGTTGATGAAGAAGCCGATCAGGCCTTGGGTTTCCAGGCGCGGACGGTTGGCGTTGGGTACGCCGACGCGGATATCGCACTGGCCGCTGTAGCGATGTAACAGGCTCTGGAACGCCGAGAGCAGCAGCATGAATGGCGTGGACTGATAGGCCTGGGCCGTCTGGCGGATCGCGTTGCTGAGGCTGATCCCCAGACGAACGCTATGGCGTGCGGCGCTTTGAATTTGTTTGGCAGAACGCGGATGGTCAGTCGCCAGTTCCAGGGTCGGATGCTCGTCACCCAACTGCGCTTTCCAGTACGCCAGTTGCCGTTCGCCCTCGCCTTGCGCCAGCCACTGGCGCTGCCAGCTGCCGTAGTCGGCGTATTGGGTTGGCAGCGGCGCCAGTTCGGCGCGCTGGCCTTGGGACGCGGCGGCGTACAAACGCGAGAACTCGTCGATCAGCACGTTCAGCGACCAGCCGTCGGCGATGATGTGGTGCAGCGTCACCAGCAACTGATGCTCTTCATCGTCGAGGCGAACCAACGTCACCCACAACAGCGGGCCTTTCTCCAGATCGAACCGGGTGCGGGCTTCGTCCTCGCGGATCTGTTGTGCGCGGGCTTCACGTTCGCTGGCCGGCAGGTCACTGATGTCGATCAGTTGCAGGTTGAACTCACCCGCCGCTTCGACCTGTTGCAGGGCCACGCCATCGCGTTCGAAGAAGCGCGTACGCAGGGATTCATGACGTTCGATCAGTTGCTGGAAACTGGCGCGCAGAGCGTCTTCGTCCAGTTCGCCGCGCAGGCGCAGGGCACCGGGGATGTTGTAGGCGCTGCTCTGTGGGTCGAGCTGCCAGGTGATCCACAGTCGGTTTTGCGCCAGGGATTGCGGCAAGGCTTCGTTGCGCGACAGTGCGGTGATTTCGCCCTGGGCGCTGCCGCCGTCCTGTTGCTGCTGTGCCACGGCTGCGGCGAACGCGGACAGGGTCGGTGCTTCGAACAGCAGGCGCAGGTTCAGCTCCAGGCTCAGTTCTTCGCGGATCTTGGCGATCACCTGGGCGGCGGCGATCGAGTTGCCGCCGAGCAGGAAGAAATGATCGTCGGCGTTGACCTGTTTGACGTTGAGTTGCTCGGCCCAGACTTTGCCGATCAACGCTTCCAGTTCAGAGGCGAATGGCGTCGAGTCCAGAGCGATTTCCGCAGTGGCCGACGGGAACACCGCGTAGCTGTCGAGGCTGCCGTCGGCCAGACGATTGCGGCAGGCCGAACGTTGCAGCTTGCCACTGGAGGTTTTCGGCAGCGCACCCGGGTTGAGCAACACCACCACGCTCGGCGCTTCCTGATACGCCTCGGCCACGGCCTGGCGAATGGCTTTGATCAACGCTTCGGGCGGGAGGATTTTCTGCACGCTGCGGCTGATTTCCGCCGCGATGCCGATACCTTCTTCGCCATTCTGATTGACCGCGAACGCAGCGACGCGCCCCTTGCGCACCACCTCCACTTCGTTCTCGACCGTTTTCTCGAGATCCTGCGGGTAGAGGTTGTGACCGCGCACGATCAGCATGTCTTTCAGGCGACCGGTGATGAACAGTTCACCGTCGCGAATGAAACCCAGGTCACCGGTGCGCAGCCAGGTCTGGCCGGCGTGCTGGACGAAAGTCTTGGCGCTGGCCTCGGGGTTGCGCCAGTAGCCGAGGGCGATGCTCGGGCCGGTGGCCCAGACTTCACCGACGGCGTTGTCGGCCAATTCTTCGAGGGTGTTCGGTTCGACGATCAGCACCGCATGCTCGGGCTGGCTGATACCGCAACTCATGATCGGGCTGCCCTCGCCCGCTTCGGCGCGGTTCTGTGCCAGGGCCTGATCGTCGACGCGCAGTGCAGGAATGCCTTTACCACGCGGTGTGCCGGCGACAAACAGGGTCGCTTCCGCCAGACCGTAGGACGCCATGAAACTGCTTTCACTGAAACCGCATGCGCTGAATTTATCGGCAAAGCGCTCAAGGGTGTCGAGACGGATCGGCTCGGAGCCGGAATAGGCGACGCGCCAGCGGCTCAGATCAAGACGATCCAGCGCCGATTCGCTGACGCGTTCACTGCACAGTCGATAGGCAAAGTCCGGCCCGCCGCTGATGGTGCCGCCGTATTGGCTGATCGCTTCGAGCCAGCGCAATGGCCGGCCGAGGAAGTACGCCGGCGACATCAGGATGCACGGCACGCCGCTGAAGATCGGCTGCAGCAGGCCACCGATCAGGCCCATGTCGTGGTACAGCGGCAACCAGCTGACGATTACGTCGTCGGGGTTCACGTCGATGCCGAAGCCGTGACGGATCAACAGTTCATTGGCCACCAGGTTGCCGTGGCTGACCTGCACACCCTTGGGCAGCGCGGTGGAGCCGGAGGTGTATTGCAGGAAGGCGATGTGGTCTTGCGGCAAGGCCGGTTCGACCCAGCGTTCGGCCAGCTCAGCGTCGAGAGTGTCGACGCACAATAGCGGCGGCGCGCCTTCGATTTGCTGCAAGGCGTCGCGCAGGTCGGCGCTGGTCAGCAGCAGACGCGGCTCGGCGTCGGCGATGATCGACAGCAGGCGTTCCTGATGGTGACGCTTGGCCGATTCCGGCGGATAGGCCGGCACCGCGATCACACCCGCGTACAGGCAACCGAAGAACGCCGCGACGTAATCCGGGCCGCTCGGGAACAGCAATACCGCGCGATCACCGAATCCGGCCTCGGCCTGCAACGCTGCCGCGATGGTGCGCGCGCGCTGATCGAGTTCGCGATAACTGAGCACCACAGCCTGTTCCTCGGTTTCGGCGAGAAACCGCAAGGCCAGCCGATCCGGCGTCAGGGCCGCGCGGCGCTGGAGGGCTTGGACCAGGGTGCTGGGGAGTTCGAACGCGTCGGTCATGAGGTTTCCTGCCTGAATTCGGCTTGCTGGTGGAATCGGGTTGGCTGCGGCATGCCCGTGCAAGGCATGCGGGACACGGTCTTCGCCGACCGTGCAAGGCATTGGAATGCGGTAGGTCCGAGGCTGCGTACCCGGATCCATTCACCAATGAGAACGGATGACGTCTTGAAATAATTAGTCAGCAGGCTGGATCGCCAACGGGGCTGGGCGCTTGGGCAAGTGCGGCGGCGTGTCGCAGTTCTCAGATCGCACTGTTATGGATCATTAGTTCTCTTTCTCAATTGACAATCATTATCATTCAACATAATTTGTCGCTCGATGTGTAGGACGGCCCCGTCCCCCAGGCGTCCCCCTAACCTATTGGCAGCAAGGTGATTTCCATGACGGAACAAGTATCCACAAGCAGGTGCGATTCACCGCTACTTCAGGCATTCGTCGACAATCGACTGATTCTGGTCAAGATTGCAGCCCGCATTACCGGCTGCCGGTCACGCGCCGAAGATGTGGTGCAGGATGCGTTCTTCCGACTGCAATCGGCACCGCCGATCACGTCGTCGATCAAGGCCCAGCTGAGTTATCTGTTCCAGATCGTGCGCAACCTTGCGATCGATCACTACCGCAAACAGGCGCTGGAGCAGAAGTACGCCGGCCCCGAGGAGGAAGGGATGAACGTGGTCATTCAGGGCGCCTCGCCGGAAACCTCGCACATCAACTTCTCGACCCTGGAACACATCGCCGACGCGCTGACCGAGCTGCCGGTCCGCACCCGCTACGCCTTCGAGATGTACCGTCTGCACGGCGTGCCGCAGAAGGACATCGCCAAGGAACTCGGCGTTTCGCCGACCCTGGTCAACTTCATGATTCGCGATGCGCTGGTGCATTGCCGCAAGGTATCCGGCAGCCGCGCCGACGCAGTGTCCGCGAACCGCCGCTGATAAAAACCGGCCGCAAAAAAAGATCGCAGCCTTCGTTGAAGGGCTGCGATCTTTTTTTTTTCAGCGCAGTGTCACACCAGCGTGCAGCGGTCGAAAAAGCGCTCGCGCCCGAGGATCATCAGCGCCGCGCGCTTGTGCGGGAAGTCGAACTCCTTCTCGCAGTGGAAACACTGGTTGTGCATGTGGCCAATCATCTTCGCGTTGTCGGCACGCGGTTCGGCGACCACTCGCTGAGTACGCGGATCATTCAGGAACAGGTAGTGCACCAGCGCAGACAGCCAGCTCGCCACCTTGTGCGGGCCACGATGGTCTTCCTCACCAACCAGCATGTGAATGCCGCGATCGTAATTGTCGGCATCGTAGAACGGCGCGATGCGATCTTCCTTGGCCCAGTAGGCTTCGAAATAGGCAAACGGCTGATCATCGAAACAACCGATCAGGGTCAGCGTGTGCGGATCGGCGTCGAGTTTGCTCAAGTACTCGCGATGCTGTTCGAGGCTGCCCTCTTCCTGCCAGAAACTGGCAACTCGCGGACTGTTCTGCCAGCGATTGAAACGCGCCAGATCCTGCTCGATCTCCACCGTTCGCAGGGAAATCCAGGCACCGAGGCGCGCATCGAAACGCCGATAAACCTCACCACGCGGTTTGACCGGGCGCAGCGGATGACGCTTGCCATTGCTGATGACCATCTGCTGCGGATAACTGCCGGTCAGCGAGGCCCCCAGCCACGGCTGCGGCAGTTGCCAGAACAGCGTGCGCTCGCAGCGATATTCGCCTGCCACTTCACTGCTCACCAGCAAACCGCTGAGCAAGGCTTCGGTCGGCGTCTGATCCAGTTGCCAGATCAATTGCTGACGCGCCGGATCCCGGGCAAACAGCCAATAACAGGCCGCCCACAGCGCCTGGCCCGGCGGCAGTGCGTAGCGTTCATCGATCTGGATCGGCCCCTGGCCTTCACGATCGAGACGCAGGCGAATCAGCGGTTGCCCGTCCAGGCTCAGGCTCAGACGGCTTTCGGTGGCATCGGCTACCAGTTGGCTGCCCGAAGGCAGGGCCAGGGCAGTCAGGTCATTCAGATTGGACATGGGTCGGGCTCACGGTAATCGTCGACAGTTCAACGATGGGACGTGAGCCGAGGCGGGAAATTTAGGCCAGGCGCGAAAAACCGTCCGTCATTGTTGCGGCACCGGCACCACCGCAATCTTGTACGGATCGAAGATCTTCAGCATCTGCCCGTTGTCGCGCAGACCTTGCAAAAGCTTGCCGAACGCCTCGCCGGTGATCGGCGCCTTCGGGCTGAGAATGGCGTAATGGTGGTAGATCTGGTCGATGCGTTGCGACACCAGCAATTCGTCGCGCACTTTTTCGTTGCGCAGCAGGTAATCGAACAGGTACGAGCGGGTCACCAGCGCAACGTCCGCACGCCCGCGCAAGACCATCAACAGGTTGCTGTCGTGGGAATAGGTCAGCGTGGCGCTATAGGTTTCCGCGAGGTACTTGGGATCGGCGTTGAAATTGGCGAATTCGTAGTGATAGCCGCTGTACAGCGCCAGGCGTTTGCCCTTGAGATCGGCGAAGTAATTCTGCTGGCGACCGGGCTTGTTCTGCGCGACGAAAATCTCCGCGTCCTCCAGGCCCATGTCGACGGTGGTGTGGGGAATGTCTTTCCAGCCCCACTCCGGGTTTTCGAAGATCGCCATGTCGGTGCGGCCATCCTTGAAATCGCCGAACCGGCGAGGAATCGAGGTGGGCACCAGCTCGAAACGATAGTCGCTCTGGGCGCTGTTCAAAGCCGCGACCAACTCCGGCAGCAGCCCTGTATCTGCGCCGTTTTCCGGGCGAATGGTGTAGGGCGGAAAATGCGCCGCGCCCACCCGAACCACTTGCGCCGCCGGAGCAGGCAATACCCATAATGCAGCCAGCGCTGCGAGCATCAGCCCGGCGGCCGTCCGAATTGGCGAAGACTTCAAAACACCCCACTCCCCGAAAAAGTACCGATCATTGCATTCAAGCTAGGCGGTTTCGCCCAGTTAGCCAGTTTCCCGGCCCGATAGAAAGCGCCTAGCGCTCTTCGAGCACCAGAATCAGCGCTTCTTCGGCCAGTTGATCCAGGCTCAGGCTGCCGCCGGCGCGGAACCAGGTGGTGGTCCAGGACAATGCGCCCGTGAGAAAACGTCGGGTAATGAACACATCGCCACGGATGAAGCCCGCCTCCTTGGCCTCGCCCAGCACTTGCAGCCAGAGGTCTTCGTAAATGTCGCGCAGCGCCAGCACTTTTGCCTGGCCATCTTCGGACAGCGAGCGCCATTCATACACCAGCACCGCCATCGCCTCGCCGCTGCCGCCCATGATCGACTGCAATTCGCAGCGGATCAGCGCCAGCACCCGCTCGCGCACATCGGCGGCATCAGCAAGGGCTGCACGCATCAGCGCGGTGTTGTAGCGGATGGTTTCCTCCATCACTGCGCGCAGGATTTCATCCTTGCTCTTGAAGTGATGAAAGATGCTGCCGGACTGAATCCCCACGGCACCGGCCAGATCGCGCACCGTGGTGCGCTCGTAGCCCTTGTTGCGGAACAGGTGGGCCGCCACTTGCAGCAGTTTGCCGCGAGCGCTGTCCGGATCGGTCAGCTGGCCGGCATCGACCAGTTCACGCATGACCCTCAGGGCTTTTTGCTCGTCCACCCGTTCTCTCCTACAGTCGATCAGTCAAATGCGCCGTACGCCGCAGAAACGGCGGGGTTGCGCGGGCAATTTAAGCCGCCGGCGGTGACCAAGCAAGCGCTTGGGCAGAAGATAATTCCAGGCGTTTACAAACCAAGCGCTTGCTTGGTAGTCTCGATGCACTTCTGTCACAGGTTCCTGAGTCGGAGATCAAAATGCCCACCTCGGTTCGCATCGGATGCGCCAGCGCATTCTGGGGAGACACCTCGACCGCCGCCGCGCAGTTAGTGGCGGGCGGACAGCTGGATTATCTGGTCTTCGACTATCTGGCCGAAATAACCATGTCGATCATGGCCGGCGCACGCATGAAGGACCCGCAGGCCGGGTTCGCAGGAGACTTCATTGAAGTCCTCGCGCCCCTGCTGCCACAACTGGCCGAACAGAACATTCGCGTCATCAGCAATGCCGGCGGGGTCAACCCAAAGGCCTGCGCCGCCGCGCTGCAAGCGGCCTGCGACAAGGCCGGCGTAGAGCTGAAAATCGCCGTCCTGCTGGGCGATGACCTGCAACCCCGCGTAAAACACCTCGCCTCCCAAGGCATCACGGAAATGTTCAGCGGCGCCCCGCTGCCGCCGATGTGCGTGTCGACCAACGCCTACCTCGGCGCGCCGGGCATTGTCGAAGCCCTGCGCCTCGGCGCCGATATCGTCATCACCGGCCGGGTGGTCGACAGCGCAGTGGTCAGCGCCGCGCTGGTGCACGAATTCGACTGGTCGTGGCACGACTACGACAAACTCGCGCAAGCAGCCCTGGCGGGGCACATCATCGAATGCGGTGCGCAGTGTACCGGCGGCAACTTCACCGACTGGCGCGATGTGCCGGATTACGAACACATCGGTTTCCCGATCGTCGAAGTCAGCGCCGACGGCCAGTTCATCGTCAGCAAACCGGAAGGCTCCGGCGGGCTGGTCACACCGCTGACGGTCGGCGAACAGATGCTCTACGAAATCGGCGATCCGCAGGCTTATCTGTTGCCGGATGTGGTCTGCGATTTCAGCGAGGTTAAACTCCAGCAACAAGGCAAAAACGCCGTCCGGGTCCACGGCGCCAAAGGCCTGCCGCCCAGCGACCAATACAAGGTCAGCGCCACGTATCCGGACGGTTTCCGCTGCACCGCCAGTTGCCTGATCGCCGGCATCGATGCCGTGGAGAAAGCCCGGCGCGTCAGCCAGGCGATCCTCGACAAGACCTCGGAAATGCTCGACCAGAAAGGATTGGGCCCCTACACCGAAACCCACGTCGAACTGCTCGGCAGCGAAGCCACCTACGGCCCTCACGGCCAGCGTCGGGACAGCCGCGAAGTGGTGATCAAACTCGCCGTGCGCCACCCGAACAAGCAGGCACTGATCCTGTTTTCCCGCGAGATCGCCCAGGCCGCGACCGGCATGGCGCCGGGCCTGACCGGCATCGTCGGCGGGCGGCCGACGGTGTATCCGCTGATCCGGCTGTTCTCGTTCCTGATCGACAAAAGCGCCTGCACATTGCAGATCGACATCGCTGGCGAATCTCATCTGTTTGCCCTGCCCGCCCCCGCCACCCTCGACAGTCAGGATCTGCCCCTGCCCCACGAAACACCCAAACCCCAGGGCCGCGCCGACGCGAGCGTGCCATTGGTGAAACTGGCCGTGGCGCGCTCCGGCGACAAGGGCAACCACAGCAACATCGGCGTCATGCCACGCCGCCCGGAATACCTGCCGTGGATCGCCGAGGCGCTGACCCCGGCGGTGGTTGTGGACTGGATGAGTCATGTCCTCGACCCGATTTACGGCCGGGTCGAACGCTGGTATCTGCCGGGCACCCACAGCCTCAACTTCCTGCTGGAAAACGCCCTCGGCGGCGGTGGCGTGGCGAGCCTGCGCATCGACCCGCAAGGCAAGGCCTTCGCTCAACAACTACTGGAAATCCAGATCCCGGTGCCGCAGAGCATCGCCGAACAGTTCGACTAGAGGATTGGCACCATGGCGTTCGAATCGATTTTCAGGGCTGATCTGTTCAGCGGCCAGACCGTCATCGTCACCGGCGGCGGCAGTGGCATCGGGCGTTGCACCGCCCATGAACTGGCGGCGCTCGGGGCGACCGTGGTGCTGGTCGGGCGCAAGCCGGAAAAGCTGCAAACCGTTGCTGCCGAAATCGCCGAGGACGTCGGCCGTGCGCACTGGAAGGCTTGCGATATCCGTGACGAAGAAGCAGTGAAGGCGCTAGTCAGCGAACTGATTCGCGAACACGGGCCGATCCACGGGCTGGTCAACAATGCCGGCGGCCAGTACCCGTCGCCCCTGGCCTCGATCAATCAGAAAGGTTTCGAAACCGTGCTGCGCACCAATCTGGTCGGCGGTTTCCTGATGGCCCGGGAAGTGTTCAACCAGTCGATGAGCAAACACGGCGGCAGCATCGTCAACATGCTTGCCGACATGTGGGGCGGCATGCCCGGTATGGGCCACTCCGGCGCCGCGCGTTCGGGCATGGACAACTTCACCAAAACAGCGGCGTTCGAATGGGGTTATGCCGGCGTTCGAGTGAATGCGGTAGCCCCGGGGTGGATCGCTTCCAGCGGCATGGACACCTACGAAGGCGCGTTCAAAGCGGTGATCCCGACCTTGCGCGAACACGTGCCGCTCAAGCGCATCGGCACCGAATCAGAAGTCAGCGCGGCGATTGTGTTTCTGCTCAGCCCTGCCGCCTCGTTTATCAGCGGTAGCACGTTGCGTATCGACGGTGCGGCCAGCCTGGGCAGTCGCGCCTGGCCACTGCACAAGGCGACACACGGCGAATCCTTCAACGGTTTTCACCGGGCCTATATGCCGGACGTCTTGAAGGACAAGGAGTAAGCCATGCCGCAGATCCAGTCCCAACTCGACCCGCACAGCGAAGCCTTCGCCCGCAATCGCGCAGCGATGCTCGCGGCCATCGAGCAAGTCCAGCAGCTCGAACAGAACCTGCTGAACAAGGCCGCCGAAGCCAAACCGAAATTCGACAAGCGCGGACAATTGCTGCCCCGTGAGCGCCTGAATCTGCTGCTCGACCCCGGCGCGCCATTCCTCGAACTGGCGAGCCTGGCCGGCTACAAACTCCACGACGACAAGGACGGCAGCTCGGCCGGTGGCGGCTTGATCGCCGGCATCGGTTACGTGTCCGGCGTGCGCGCCTTGATCGTGGCGAACAACAGCGCGATCAAGGGCGGGACGATTTCCCCGTCGGGCCTGAAAAAATCCCTGCGCCTGCAACAGATCGCCCAGGAAAACAAACTGCCGGTCATCACCCTCGCCGAAAGCGGCGGCGCCAACCTCAATTACGCGGCGGAAATTTTTGTCGAAGGCGCACGCAGTTTTGCCAATCAGGCGCGGATGTCGGCCATGGGGTTGCCGCAGATCACTGTGGTGCACGGCTCGGCCACCGCCGGCGGCGCTTATCAGCCGGGGTTGTCGGACTACGTGGTGGTGGTGCGCGGCAAGGCCAAGCTGTTTCTTGCCGGCCCGCCGTTGCTTAAAGCAGCGACCGGTGAAGTCGCCACCGACGAAGAACTGGGTGGTGCCGAGATGCACGCGCAAGTCGCCGGCACCGCCGAATACCTGGCCGAAAACGATGCCGACGGCGTGCGTCAGGTGCGGGAAATCGTCAGCCTGCTGAACTGGAACGAGCAAATACCGTGGCTGCCCGAGCCGCAATTCAAGGAGCCGCTGTACCCCATCGACGAACTGCTCGGCCTGATCCCGGACGACCCGAAAAAACCCTACGACGTGCGCGAAATCATTGCTCGGATCGCCGATGAATCACGCTTCCTGGAGTTCAAGGGCGAGTTCGATCAGCAGACCGTTTGCGGGCACCTGAAAATTCAGGGCCGCGCCTGCGGTTTCATCGGCAACAACGGCCCGATCACGCCCAACGGTGCGAGCAAGGCGGCGCAGTTCATTCAGCTCTGCGATCAGAGCCAGACGCCGCTGCTGTTTTTCCACAACACCACCGGGTTCATGGTCGGCACCGAATCGGAACAGCACGGGGTGATCAAGCACGGCTCCAAATTGATCCAGGCCGTGGCCAATGCGCGGGTGCCGAAACTGACAATCGTGGTCGGCGGCTCCTACGGCGCGGGCAACTACGCGATGTGCGGGCGCGGGCTTGATCCGCGCTTCATCTTCGCCTGGCCCAACAGCCGCACCGCCGTGATGGGCGGCGCCCAGGCCGGCAAGGTGCTACGGATCGTCACCGAAGCCAAGCAGCTCAAGGACGGCCTGGTGCCGGACCCGAAAATGCTCGACATGCTGGAGCAGGTCACCGCGCAGAAACTCGACAGCCAGTCCACCGCCCTCTACGGCAGCGCCAACCTGTGGGACGACGGGCTGATCGATCCGCGCGACACCCGCACTCTGCTCGGTTACCTGCTGGACATCTGCCACGAAGCCGACGTGCGCACGCTGCAACCCAACAGCTTCGGCGTCAGCCGGTTCTGATCGCCACGGATTAAAGGAGAACAATAAAAATGATCTTCACCCCGGAACACGAAGCACTGCGCCGTACTGTCCGCCAGTTCGTCGAGCACGAAATCAACCCGCACGTCGATGAGTGGGAAAAGGCCGGGCGTTTTCCTATCCACGAGATTTTCCGCAAGGCCGGCGACCTCGGTCTGCTGGGGATTTCCAAGCCGGAAAAATTCGGCGGCATGGGCCTGGATTACAGCTATTCGATCGTTGCGGCGGAAGAGTTCGGCACCATCCATTGCGGCGGCATTCCGATGTCGATCGGCGTGCAGACCGACATGTGCACCCCGGCCCTCGCCCGCTTCGGTTCCGATGAATTGCGCGAAGAGTTTTTGCGCCCGGCGATCAGCGGCGAGCAGGTCGGTTGCATCGGCGTCTCGGAAGTCGGTGCCGGCTCCGACGTCGCCGGGCTCAAGACCACCGCACGCAAGGACGGCGGCGACTACGTGATCAACGGCAGCAAGATGTGGATCACCAACTCGCCGAGCGCCGACTTCATCTGCCTGCTGGCCAACACCTCGGACGACAAGCCGCACGTCAACAAGTCGCTGATCATGGTGCCGATGGACACGCCGGGCATCAGCCTCAGTTCGAATCTGGACAAGCTCGGCATGCGCAGCTCGGAAACCGCCCAGGTGTTTTTCGATAACGTACGCGTGCCCCAGCGCAATCGCATCGGTCACGAAGGCGCCGGGTTCATGATGCAGATGCTGCAGTTCCAGGAGGAACGTCTGTTCGGCGCGGCCAACATGATCAAAGGCCTGGAATACTGCGTCGACAGCACCATCGAGTACTGCAAGGAACGCAAGACCTTTGGCAACGCGCTGATCGACAATCAGGTGATCCACTTCCGTCTCGCCGAATTGCAGACCGAAATCGAATGCCTGCGGGCGCTGGTGTATCAGGCCACCGAGCAATACGTGAAAGGCCAGGACGTCACCCGACTGGCCTCGATGGCCAAGCTCAAGGCCGGGCGCCTCGGCCGGGAAGTCAGCGACAGTTGCCTGCAATACTGGGGCGGCATGGGCTTCATGTGGGACAACCCGGTGGCCCGCGCCTACCGCGACGTGCGGCTGGTGTCGATTGGCGGCGGCGCCGATGAAATCATGCTGGGGATCATCTGCAAACTCATGGGCATCTTGCCGGGGAAAAAGAAATGAGCGCCCTGCCCGATTGCCAGACGCTGCTGCTGGAACGGCACAACGGCGTGTTGCACATCACCCTCAGTCGCCCGGAAAGCCGCAACGCCATGAGCCTGCAAATGGTCGCCGAGTTGCGCGCCGTGCTGGCAGAGGTGCGCGATGACCGCGGCGTTCGCGCACTGGTGCTCAGCGGTGCCGGTGGGCATTTCTGTGCCGGCGGCGACATCAAGGACATGGCCAATGCCCGCGCCCAGGGCAGCGATGCCTATCGCGATCTGAACCGTGCCTTCGGGTCGTTGCTGGAAGAAGCGCAGCACGCGCCGCAAGTGCTGATCACGGTGTTGCAGGGCGCGGTGCTCGGGGGCGGCTTCGGCCTGGCGTGTGTCAGCGATATCGCCATCGCCGATCATCAGGCGCAATTCGGTTTGCCGGAAACCAGCCTCGGCTTGTTACCGGCGCAGATCGCGCCATTTGTGGTGCAACGCATCGGTCTGACTGAAACCCGACGTTTGGCCCTGACCGCCGCCCGCTTCGACGGCCATCAGGCCCGACGCCTGGGGCTGGTGCATTTTGTCGAGCAGGATCCGCAGGCGCTCGCCGAGCGACTGGATGAAGTGCTCGACCACGTCTTGTGTTGCGCCCCGGAGGCGAATGCGGTGACGAAAAAACTGCTGCTGGCCAGTGCCGGCCAGCCGTCGAAAGAATTGCTGGACGAAGCCGCGCAGTGGTTCAGCGCAGCGGTGATCGGTGCCGAAGGCATCGAAGGCACGATGGCGTTTGTGCAAAAGCGCAAACCGAGGTGGGCCTCTTAAAAAACATCGCGGGCAAGCCCGCTCCCACAGTTTTTGTGAGCTCCACTGACTCCTGTGGGAGCGGGCTTGCCCGCGATGAGGCCCTTCAATTCACCGCCAACATTCAGGAAAACCACCATGCCCGCCCTCCACAAAATCCTGATCGCCAACCGCGGTGAAATCGCCTGCCGCATCCAGCGCACCGCCCAGGCCCTTGGTTATCGCACGGTCGCCGTTTTCAGCGACGCCGACGCCGACGCACTGCACGTGCAGATGGCCGATCAATCGGTGAATATCGGCCCGGCGCCGGTGCAGCAGTCCTACCTGAACGTCCCGGCCATCCTCGACGCCGCCCGGCGCAGTGGTGCCGATGCAATCCATCCCGGCTACGGTTTCCTCTCGGAAAATGCCGAATTCGCCCGGGCTTGCGAACAGGCCGGCCTGACCTTCATCGGCCCCAGCGTCGAAGCCATCGAACTGATGGGCAGCAAACGACAATCGAAAATCGCCATGCTCGCCGCCGGTGTGCCGTGCATCGCTGGCTATCAAGGCGCGGAGCAGGACGACGCAACCCTGACCCGTGAAGCCGAGCGCATCGGTTACCCGTTGATGATCAAGGCCAGCGCCGGTGGTGGCGGGCGCGGCATGCGCCTGGTGCACCACGCATCTGAACTGGCAGCGCAATTACGCACAGCACGCTCCGAAGCCTTGAACGGTTTCGGCAGCGACGAACTGATCCTCGAACAGGCGTTGATCGAACCGCGCCATGTCGAAGTGCAGTTGTTCGGCGACACGCATGGCAACCTGATCTACCTCGGCGAGCGCGACTGCTCGATTCAGCGCCGCCACCAGAAAGTCATCGAAGAAGCACCCTGCCCGGTGATGAACGAAGAACTTCGCCAGGCGATGGGCGAAGCGGCGCTCAAGGCCGGGCGTGCGGTGGGCTATGTCGGTGCTGGCACGGTGGAATTTTTGCTTGATGCCGATGGCCGGTTTTACTTTCTGGAGATGAATACCCGGTTGCAGGTCGAGCACCCGGTGACTGAGTTGATCACCGGGCTGGATCTGGTGGCATGGCAACTGTCGGTCGCCGAAGGTCAGCCGCTGCCGCTGTCGCAAGCGCAGGTCAAACTCAATGGCCACGCCATGGAAGTGCGCCTCTACGCCGAAGATCCGGCCCAGGGTTTTCTTCCGCAAACCGGGCGGGTCGAAGCCTGGGCGCCGGCACTGGATCGCGGGGCGCGGATTGATCACGGCCTGATCGACGGGCAGTCGATCTCACCGTTCTACGACCCGATGCTCGGCAAACTGATCGCCCACGGCGCAACCCGCGAAGAGGCCCGGCGCAAACTGCTGTGTGCGGTGCAGGACAGCGTGTTGCTGGGCGTGCAGAGCAATCAGCGGTTGCTCGCCAGCCTGTTGCAGCATCCGCAGTTCATCAGCGGGGAATTCGGCACGGGCTTTATCCCTCAACACTTCTCAGATCACGACTGCCTGTACGCCTATTCGCCCAGTGCCGAAGAGCTGGCCGTCGCGGCGCTGCTGTTTTACCAATCCGCCGCGCAGCAACACCGCGCCCCGTTGTCAGGATGGCGCAACAACGCCGGTGCGCCGTTGCTCTATCGCATCGGTCTCGACGGCCGCGACTGGAACGTGCAACTGCGCGCCAGTTCGAATAACGCGTTTGAAGTGCGGGTGGCGGAACGTGTAATCGAACTCAGACTGATCGAGCACTCTGCAGGGGGCATCACTCTGGAAATCGAAGGCCTGCGCCAACGCCATGCTTATCGCCTGCGCGACGACCAGCTCTGGCTGTTCACCCACCCCGGCAGCCTGCATCTGGTGGATCGAACTCACGCAGTGATCGACAGTCAGACCAGCGTCAGTTCCGGCACGTTGAAAGCCCCGATGGATGGCGCCATCATCGACGTGCTCGTCAGTGAAGGCAGCCCGGTCAGCAAGGGCCAACTGCTGGTGGTGCTGGAAGCGATGAAAATGGAGCACCCGCTCAAAGCCGGCATCGACGGCGTGCTCAAGCGGGTGCAGGTCAAGGTCGGCGATCAGGTAAAAAATCGTCAGGTTCTGTTGCAGGTCGAGTAGTCGCCGCGCGCATCCGCAAGGTTTGACTACGCTCTGAATAATCAGGACGCGGAAATCAGGAACCCTGCGATGCCCCATTGGCTGGTCATAGATCTGGAAGCCACCACCGATGAGGGTGGCTGGCCGGTTACGGAAATGGAGATCATCGAGATCGGCGCGACCCTGGTGGATCGTGCCGGTCGCGAGCAGGATCACTTTCAGCGCTTCGTCAAACCGACGCGGCGCCCCTTGTTGACGCCGTTTTGCCGCGAACTCACGCACATCACCCAAGCCAACATAGACGCGGCGCAGCCGTTGAGCGAAGTGTGGCCGGCCTTCGAGCGTTGGCTCGGTCAGCACCAGACACGCCTTGAAGGCTGGGCCAGCTGGGGCGATTACGACCGCAAGCAATTGCTTCAGGAATGGCAGCGCCTGCAACTCGACAGCGCCCTGAGCCGGGTGCCGCACATGAACCTCAAACAGCGCTTTGCCAAGGCCCGCCGTCTCGAACGACCTCTGGGGCTTAATGGCGCGTTGCAACTGGCGGGCATGCAATTCACCGGTCAACAGCACCGGGCGCTGGAAGATGCGCGCAATACCGCCCGATTATTGCCATTGGTGCTGCCGCTCTAGCGCAGGTGACGGCGCCAGAAGCCTTGTGCATACTGGCCGACCCTTTTTAACCCTTTTAAGCCCTTTTCGAGAGGAATCGCCCATGTTTAAAGTCAACGAGTACTTCGACGGCACCGTCAAGTCGATCGCTTTTGGCACCGCTGAAGGTCCTGCGACCATCGGCGTCATGGCCCCGGGCGAATACGAATTCGGCACCAGCCAGCGTGAAATCATGCACGTGGTTTCGGGCGCACTGACCGTCAAACTGCCGGACAGCAGCGACTGGGAAACCTTCGCCGCCGGCAGCCAGTTCAACGTGCCCGCCAACAGCAAGTTCCAGCTGAAAGTGGCCGTCGACACCGCTTACCTGTGCGAATACCGCGGCTGAACCCACGGTTTTCGGCGGTCATAAAAAATGCCCGTGTCCAAGGACACGGGCATTTTTCGTTTCAGGGCGGGTTATTCGAGGATTTCCACCGGCATGCCGACTTCAAGTCGACCATTGCTGTCATTGACCAGGTTCTGGCCAAACATCGCGCCATCGGCCTGAGCACGGGTCTTTTGCAGGGTTGCCAGTGGTTCGCGGTCAGCGCTGCGCTCACCGGTCTGCGGATCGATCGTGGTGAGAATGCACCGCGAGCAGGACTTGACCACGCGGAACTCGACATCGCCGATACGAATCCGCTTCCAGCCATCCTCGGCGTATGCGTCACTGCCTTCGATCACCAGATTCGGCCGGAACCGCAGCATTTCCAGCGGACGCCCGACTTCCTGCGACAGGCGTTGCAGCGAGGCCTCACCAATCAGCAACAGTGGAAAGCCGTCGGCAAACGCCACTTGGTCGTCATCGTGACCGTACCCGGCCTGAGTCGTACGGGCGCGATCCAGCGGCACTTGCACCAGTCGGGTTGGCTTGCCGATGAAATCGCTGACCCAGCGGGCCGCCTCCTCGCCGGCATCCGGTACGCGCAAGGTATCGCGCCAGATGGTTACGCCACGCAGGTCGTCGTCGCTGCCGGGCAAGGCGACATCGATTGCCGAATGCCCCGGCGCGCTGAGCGTCAGACCGCCAGCGGCATTCCACAGTGCTGACAGCTGACTCATCCTCGCTTCGGCACGCTGGGTCAGGAACCGCCCGCTGGCCTCGTCCACCAGCATCCAGCGTCGGTCGCCCTCAAGCCCCAGTTTGTCCAGGCCGATCCCTTGCAGGACCTCGCCCTTGGCGGATTTCAACGGGTAACGATAAAGCGCGCTCAGACGCAGCATGGCCAGCTCCCTGGTGGGTCAAAAACGCCACCCTATACGAGCTTTGTCAGCGAATCAAAGGCTGACGCAGGGTCAGTCTCGACAGGTTGATCAGGCCGGCACTTCGTCGAGCATCAGACGCTGGCGCACCACATCGACCAGTTTGTCCGGCTGGAACTTGGAGAGGAAGTTGTCGCACCCGACCTTCTTCACCATCGAGTCGTTGAAGCTGCCGGACAGCGAGGTGTGCAGCACCACATACAGGCCACGCAGGCGCGGATCGTTGCGGATTTCGGTGGTCAGGCGATAGCCGTCCATTTCCGGCATTTCGGCGTCGGTGAACACCATCAGCAGTTTGTCGGTCATGTTCACCCCGGTGTCCGCCCAGGCCTTGAGCATGTTCAGGGCTTTCAGGCCGTCGCTGGCGATGTGCATTTTCACGCCCAACTGGCCGAGGGTGTCGCGCAATTGCGAGAGCGCCACGTTGGAGTCGTCCACTAGCAACACTTCGCGACCACGGGCTCGTTCCAGCACCGGATCGTCCAGTTTGTCGCGGGATACCTTGGCGTTGTACGGCACGATTTCGGCGAGGACTTTCTCGACGTCGATGATTTCCACCAACTGATCGTCGACCTTGCTGATGGCCGTCAGGTAATGCTGGCGACCGGCGCTGGTCGGCGGTGGCAGGATGGCTTCCCAGTTCATGTTGACGATGCGGTCCACGCCACCGACGAGGAACGCCTGCACCGAACGATTGTATTCGGTAACGATGATCGTGCTGTTCGGGCCCGGCACCAACGGACGCATGCCGATCGCCTGGGACAGGTCGATCACTGGCAGTGTCTGCCCACGCAGATTGACCACACCGCAGACAAACGGGTGACGCTGGGGCATCAGGGTCAGTTTCGGCAACTGCAGGACTTCCTGAACCTTGAACACGTTGATCGCGAACAATTGGCGTCCGGCCAGTCGAAACATGAGAATTTCCAGGCGATTCTCACCCACCAGTTGCGTGCGTTGGTCTACCGTGTCGAGAATGCCGGCCATCAATGACTCCTGGGCTTGTTCTGATGAATTCACTATTGGGGGTTATCGGCTGGATCTGACGGATCTTGATTCCGTCACAAATCACTAACAAAATGCCACGAACAGGCATTGATGTCACATTAACATCATGCTTTACTGGCCCGGTGAAATCATCTGCTACATTCTCTTCGGCGCGACCTCGGTTTGCGCGACAGGTTCCCGTGCCTAAGGGAATCCCCTAGTAACAATCAGGCCCAACCTGATGTTCGCGATATCCAATAGCCATTAATGTGACGCCATTCTCATTGCATGAACGGAGTCAGGCTATTGTGTGCGATCGCAGTTCAGTGGAAACACATCCTCTTGAAACCCCAGGTCCGTGCGGATGCACACCGGGGCGCGGTCTCGCGACGGTTCATGATCGTCGACACACACGGCATTCCCTCATCAGACATGACGTGGTGGAGATAAGCATGCCGAACGACCGTGATGACTGGACGCAGCGCTTCCCCGAATTTCTTGTCGAGGCTGAAATGCTCCTGGCCAAGTCCGAAGAATGTCTCAGTCACTTGCAGTTGATCAGCAATGACAAGGACGCCATCGATTGCATGCTCAGCACCCTCCTGAAGCTTGCGAACAAGGCCGATGCCCTGTCACTGGAGGCGGTGTCCGGATTTTCCCTGCACCTGCATGGCTTGCTCACCCAGGTACAGGATCACGTGGATTTGCATGCGCAGGCCCTGGAAGCACTGAAAGAGTGCTTCACCCTGATGGCCTGGCAACTGGAACTGGTTGACCCACGCACCGGCCAGCTTGGACTGGATGAAAGCGAACAGGCATCGCTTATAGAAGCCTTTGCCTGTCAGGTCGGACAGGCTCACTTCCAATTGCCGCTCAATGGCAAGCCAATGTCCCTCGTCACTTGGTCGGAGCACCAGGCGTAACGAGATACACCATGGGCTGTTCAGGCCCGTCAGTTCTCGCAGTCGTATGTCGCAATTGAATAATTCATACCTGCCCGCGACCTCTTCCAATAAATAATTACGAGCGATGAATGCGGACTATCCTCCACGGATGTCAGGGTTTTCCTGTGTAAAAGAAAACTTGCGGCTGCATCGCTAATTATCGAGTCAGGTACTTCAACTTTTCCATAATGGAACCGTCGTCCAACATGGCCTGTTTCCTGACTCTTTGGACATATAGGGCAAACGCGACCAACGGTATGTTAAGTGGTATTATGCCGCCCGTTAGTTGTTTCAGTTAATGGCAATGTGACTTCAATGATCGGTCTCCAGCGAAGTTGGCGCTCAATTATCGATCACTGAACCGTCTTTGAAATCAACAACCTGAATGACAGTTTTCCAGACAGAGACCGCCAGCCCTTCTGACCGGTCTGCCCGCAGCGAACATCCATTGGCTCCATCCGCTATGTACGCCAGCCTCAAGTCAATCACCACATGGCCCCCCTCTCGAGAAAATGCCCGCAGGTTCACACTCCTGTTGTGCACGGCTTCGGCCTTGGGCAGCCTGTTGTGCTATGGCTTCTCTGCGCCGTTGCCGCTCGGCCTGCTGCTGATCAACGTGGCGGCTGCCGGCTGCGTCTGGACCCAACATCGTCTGTCGCGCAAATCCATCAAGTTCCAGCCTCAGGAACTGGCCGACCGTTTGCTGGAAGTCCAGGAAAACGAGCGCCATCGCCTGAGTCGTGAACTGCATGACGATATCGGCCAGCTGCTGACCGCCGCCAAGCTGCAAAGCGAATGGCTCAAGCGCCGCCTGCCCGCAGATATGCAGGAACACTGCTCGGTCCTTTGCGAGACCCTGGAAGAAACCCTCAACAAGGTTCGCGACGTCTCGGCCATTCTCAATCCGCGGCAGTTGACCAGCCTTGGCCTGGAAGCAAGCCTGCGGGCGCATTTGCTCAAGGTATTGGCCAATACTTCGGTGCACTGGAGTCTTGATTGCCAGCAGCGCCTGAATGGGATCCCCGAAGAAATGGCGGTCGCTGCCTTTCGCATCACTCAGGAAGCGGTCACCAACATACTTCGCCATGCACAGGCCAAAAACCTGTTGATCCGCGTACAACGCCTGCCGCAGGGCCTGACCTTGCTGATCAGCGATGATGGCCTGGGCTTTTCCCCGGCAGCGAACCCGGGGCGCGAAGGACAACGGGGCATGGCCGGAATGGCCGAACGGATCGAGCAACTGGGCGGCACACTGAGCGTGACCAGCGAGCCGGGCAAAGGTACTCAAATCGAAGCACTATTCCCCTGGGCGCCCCGTGCACTCGAGCGGGCCAGTACGAATAAGGTTATGCGTTGACTTGTAACTTACTTCTGGTGGATGACCACTCGCTGATCAGGGCCGGCGTACGCGCCCTGGTACTTGATATTCCCGGTTATGCGGTGATCGGCGAGGCCAATGACGGCTCGCAGCTGCTCGAGATGGTCGAGCAGCTGTCTCCCGATATCGTATTGCTGGACATTTCCATGAAAGAAACCGGCGGACTGGAAGCCCTCCAGCGGCTCAGACGCGTACGCCCGCACGCCAAAGTGCTGATTCTCTCGATGCACACCGACCCCGCGCTGATCATGCAGGCGCTGGAGTCCGGCGCTCACGGTTACCTGCTCAAGGACACCACGGCCACCGAGCTCGAACACGCACTGGAAGCACTGCGCAACAACGAGCGCTACTTGAGCCCAGCCATCGCTCACACCGTGATCAATCAGGCGCTGACCCGCAACCTCAAGCAGCAACCGGAAGTCACCGAGTCGCACAACCTGACAGCACGCCAACTGGAAATCCTGCGTCTGATCGTACGCGGCAAGTCCACACGGGAAATCGCCAATGGTCTGGGCTTGAGCATCAAGACGGTCGAAACTCACCGCTCGCAGATCATGAAACGCCTGCAGATCTACGATGTGGCGGGCCTGGTGCTGTTTGCCGTGCGGGAACAGATCATCAGTCTGGACGACTGAGCCGGGTCGTTGTGCTCAACAGCGGCGAGTCCTTGGGCAAATGCACACGCAAGGCTCCGGAGCGCGCCGCAAACCGCAGACTGTCGCCCTCCAGTGGCTCACCGTCGAGATTGATGCAGAGCCCTTCGGCAACCTTGATCTCGACCCACGGCAAGCGGGTCCGTACGAACATGTTATCGATGCCGAAACCGTCGCTGAGCAGGGTTTTCAGCGTGCCGACCAGCTCCTGCGGCGCCGGCAAGATACTGATATCCAGAAGACCGTCATCCACCAGCGCTTCTGGACACAACACATGCCCCCCGCCGGCCTGACGGCCATTGCCGATACCCAAAGCCAATAATTCACCGCTCCAGTGAAAGTCCGGCCCCTGCAATTCGCCATAGGCGGCATGCAGTTCACTGAATCGCGAGAGACCGGTGAACAGGTAGGCCGCACCTCCCAGAACTTTTTTCAGATCCTCCGAGGTATTGGCCGTGACCTGGCTACCGAATCCACCGGTGGCCATGTTCAAGAAGATCTGCCCGCCCACTTCACCCAGATCGATGGCATGTGAGGGAGCATCAAGCAACTCCAATGCTTCGGCTGGCTCCAAAGGAATACCTGCTGCACGCGAAAAATCGTTGGCGGTTCCCAGTGGCAACAGCGTCAGACTGGCCTTGCCCGGCTGCGCCGCCAGCGCCTCGGCGATGTCGCGCAGGGTGCCGTCCCCTCCGCCAGCGACGATCTGACTGAATCCGGCCGCCAGCGCCTCCTCCACCAGCCGCTGAGCATCACCTGCCTCCCAGGTCAGGCGCACCGCCAGTTCCCAGCCTTGCTTGCGCTTGGCCTCGACAGCAGCACGAACATCCTCGTTGAGTGCCTGCTTGCCATGCAAAATCATCAATGCCCTGCGTTCACTCATTTTCACCACTCCCGGAATTGAATCACTACGAGACATCTTGACCCTCAACACCCGCAAAAAAGTCGCAGTTGCCGTGACTTATTCCAGCAACAGGAATGCTCTTCCAGCATGAAGTACTTTTTCGTACAGAATGTAAGGAATCGGCTCAATTGACTGGACACGCCCATTGATAGAACGTGTGGGGTGTCAACGATCTTCAATCCGAAAACACAAGGATGTGCATTAAATGAGTGAAAACGGCTCAAGAAGTTTCGAAAGGTTGCATACCGGTACGTTCCAATCGGCACTCAAAGCAGCGGGTGGGCGTTTCGATGCAAAGCCATGATGCAAGAGTGCCTGTCATTCCGGTTATCCCCCTCCCGGAAAGTCGCGCCAGTCATAAAACCGAATTCGAAAGCAGCGTCAGGAAACCCGGAGAAACCGATATGGAGCCTCGTGTCAGCGAGCTGGAAACCCATCTCAAGTACATCCGCCGCGACATGGATGAAATCAGAGGAGACGTCAAAGCCATCAAGCACCGCCTTGCGTACTCGGCAGGCGCGACAACAGTGGTACTCGGACTGCTTGGCTGGGTCGCAAATAGCCGGTTCGATCAGCTTGTTACCTTGATCAGCCGTTGAACGGGATGCAGGCATCGGTCATTTGCCGAGCCTGCATATCATCGTCTTGAGTCAACCCAAAAGCTCACTCAGTGGAATGAAAGGCACACTGTATCCTTCGACAAGCGTTCGCCCTTCTCGTACCTCCACCAACCCATCGGCCCACGCGGCGCTGCGCAGCACGCCCGAGCTCTGGTTGCGGTAGATAGTCGCTTTTCCCTGCTCCAAACGCCCGCGCAAATACTCACGACGATTGCCGGCCTGTGGCCAGGCAAACCCCGCCGGCACCGAAAATTTCAATGGTTCGGCATCCGGCACGCCCATCCGGCGCAGCAGGTAAGGCCGGGCCAGCAAGGCGAAGGTCACCAGCGTCGACGCAGGATTGCCCGGCAAACCGATCACCGGCACACCGCGAAAATGCCCCACTGTCAGAGGTTTTCCAGGCTTGATGGCGAGCTTCCAGAGCGTCAGTTCGCCCTCTTCCCTCAACGCGATGCCAAGGAAGTCCGCTTCCCCGACCGACACGCCACCGGTCGAAAGAATCAGATCTACATCTTGCAGCTCACCAAGACGCGCACGGGTAGCGGGTAAATCATCAGGAAGAATCCCGGCATCAACTACTTCACACCCCAACCGCTGCAACCAGCTGCACAACAATACCCGGTTGCTGTTGTAGATCTGCCCCGGGCCCAATTGCGTTCCCGGCTCGACCAACTCGTCGCCGGTGGACAGAACCGCTACGCGTACCTTGCGAATGACATCGAGAGCGGCACACCCCAACGATGCGGCCAGCCCCTGCTCTATCGGACCAAGTCGAGTTCCGGCGGATAAGATCAGCTCACCTACCGTGGTTTCCTGGCCTTGCGGGCGAATGTTCTGCCCGATTGTCATCGGCTCGATGAAACTCACTCGCTCATCGGCGTGAACCTCGACATTTTCCTGCATCTCGACAACGTCTGCGCCCGGAGGTACAGGCGCCCCCGTGAAGATTCGGGCGCAGGTGCCCGGCGTCAATGGCTCTGGCGCTTGCCCGGCGAAGACTTTTTGACTGACCGGCATTGGCTCACCGGTCCAGTCGGAAGAACTCAGCGCATAGCCGTCCATTGCACTGTTGGGCCATGGCGGCAAATCCAGCGTCGATATCAGATTCTCTGCCAGAACTCGCCCTTGAACCTGCGCCAACGGCAAATGTTCACGTTCGGCAATGCGTGACGCGTCGGCCATTTCCAGCAGACGCGCCAATGCCTCCTCGACGGGCATCAGACTAGCGGTCTTGCCAGGCTTACCCACGGGATTCACAAGGCGCCGCCTGTTTCAAATGAGCGACGAAATTGCAGGGCCGGTGACGAGAGTCCAGTTGCTCGGCGAGGATACCGTCCCAACCGGTGCGCACCGCATTGGTCGAACCCGGCAGACAGCAGACCAGCGTCCCATTGGCCAATCCCGCCAACGCACGGGACTGCACCGTCGAGGTGCCGATGTCGGCCACCGATATCTGACGAAACAACTCACCAAAACCATCGACTTGTTTATCGAGCAGGCAGGTGACGGCTTCGGGGGTACTGTCGCGACCGGTAAAACCGGTGCCTCCAGTGATCAGCACTACTTGCACCACATCTTCGGCAATCCAGTGGGCGACTTGCGCACGGATTTTGTACAGGTCATCTTTGAGTAGCACCCGCTGCGCCAGATTGTGGCCGGCAGCCGTCAATCGATCGACGAAAACCTGGCCAGAGGTATCGGTTTCCAGAGTTCGGGTGTCGCTAACCGTCAGAACAGCGATGTTGAGCGGTGCGAAAGGTACATCAGCCTTGGCTTTCATAGGCTCGTCCAGTTGTAGGAGAAACAGCCCGGTGTTATATCACAGCACCCCATTTTTTTGCCGCCCCTGTGCAGAGTTGCCATGACTTCGAATACTCCACTGCCACCTTGCTCGATCTTGTTGCTGGCGGGTGGGCGTGGCCAACGCATGGGTGGTCAGGACAAGGGACTCGTGGAATGGCAGGGTGAACCATTGATCGCGCATGCGCAGCGCAAGACTCGTCTTCTGACGGACGACCTGATCATCTCCTGCAACCGTAATCATGAGCGTTACGCGCCCTACGCTGATCAGTTAGTGACAGACGACGAAGAAGATTTTCCTGGACCATTGGCCGGCATTCGCGCCGGACTGAAAGCTGCGCGCCACACCCATCTGTTGGTTTTGCCCTGCGATGTTCCACGTATCGACTTCCCACTGCTGCAAAGCATGCGCGAGACGGCAAGTCTGCATTCTGAAAAACCTTTAATGTTGCGGCATGACAATCATTG
The DNA here is from genome assembly GCF_002113125.1 of Pseudomonas sp. B20(2017). Lineage (GTDB taxonomy): Bacteria > Pseudomonadota > Gammaproteobacteria > Pseudomonadales > Pseudomonadaceae > Aquipseudomonas. The sequence continues at coordinate 69,238 of NZ_NEJP01000002.1, forward strand.
GGAACCGCTACTTTGCGTGATTCCGGTGGCGCTCCTGCCCGCTTTCGAGGATGCGTGGAAGGCTGGGGAACGCAGCCCAGGCCGGCTCATGCGCAGTCTCGATGCCCAGGCCCTGGTTTGCCCCGACAACGACCCACGCCTGGCCAACCTCAACACCCCTGAACTGTTGAGTTCGCACAACACTGTGTCAGACTGACAGCATTCAAGGAACTTGCACGCCTTGTATACGTCTCAAGCTCAGTAACCAAAAGAATTTCCCTTCGGAGACACACTCATGACTCAACGGACCCTCGCCACTTTCATGCTCGCACTGGGCCTCGCCACCCTCGCTGGTTGCGCTTCGCCAACAGTGATCACCTTGAATGACGGTCGCGAAATCCAGGCTGTCGACGCCCCTAAGTATGATGAAGATTCGGGCTTCTACGAGTTCGAACAACTGGACGGCAAGCACACCCGCATCAACAAGGATCAGATCCGCACTGTCAAAGAGCTGTAAGTCTTCAGTTCGACAGCGGATACAGAAAAGCCCGCAATATGCGGGCTTTTTCGTGTCTGGCAGAAAAGGGTCGATACCCGGGATCACCAGTCCAGCGTGATCCGGCTTTCAAATTCGCGCACCTGCCCCGTGACCGGGTCGATGAATCGCAACCCCTGCGCCAGCAGTTTGAGCGGATTGGCGTAGTCATCTTCAACGTCTTTGAGCACTTCGGGGTAAAACGGATCATTGCAGATGCTCGCCCCCAGCGCCGTCATATGCACCCTGAGCTGATGCTTCTTGCCGGTCACCGGGTACAGGCCGTAGCGCCAGAGTTCGCCGTTCTTTTCACGAACCTCCACCGCCGTTTCGGTATTACTTACACCCGGCCCTTCCTGCATGCGGAAAAACGGTTCACCGTCGATCATGCGGCTCATGTGCACCAACGGGAAGTCCAGCCCGGGCAGCGCGGCCGCAATGGCTTCATAGCGTTTTTCGATCTGCCGTGTCGGAAACAGCGACTGATACGCCGACCGCGTCTGTGGGTTGGCAGAGAAAATCACCAGCCCGGCCGTGTGCCGGTCAATCCGGTGCAGCGGCACCAGATGGGGATTGTCCAGGCGCCGGATCAATCGGCGAAGCAACGTCTGTTCGACATACTCGCCTGCCGGGGTCACAGGAAGGAAATGCGGCTTGTCCGCCACCACCAGATGGTCGTCCGCATACAGGATCGACTCGACCACCGGGATCGGTTTTTCATCCGGCACTTCACGAAAATAGTGAATGCGCAGCCCTTCCTTGTAGGGCAAGTCCAGCGCGATCGGCTGACCCTGGCCATCCAGCACCCGGCCCCGGGCGATTCGATCCAGCCATTGATCGCGGCCGATGGCACTGAAATGCTCACACAGGCAATCGAACACTGTCCGCCAGCTACCGGGGGGCAGATACAGCGTGCTGGCCTGATTCTGTGCGGCGGAAAACGTTGATGTGCTGGACATACGAAAACTCTAACCTTCAAAGCAGAGCGGCATTATCCAACACCGGGCGCAGCAGACCTAGCGCGAAATCAGGCGGGAATCGATTTGAGCGCCGCCGCCTCGGTGAATTCCTTGAGCCAGCGCAACACGTCCACGGCATCCCAACGGCCCGGATCGTACAAGGCGTACAACAATCCCTGATAACCGACCACATCCAGTTGCTTGTGATAGCCGGCACGCTGAAACAAGGCCTCGATCTCGGCAAAGCACGTATTGAAATGCAGCTTGTTGAAGGGGGTCTTGCCTTCGGTGACCAGACCGTCCAGGCGCAATTCGTGGACGGCCTCGCGCACCACGTCAACCGACATCCCGTTCACGCTGCTTTTCAACTGTTCGACATTGACCACGGTGGCTCCCTCTGACATCCGGCTTGCCCTGACTAATACCCGGAAACGGCATGGCAGGCCAACCCAATTACTGTATACGCATACAGTAACCGAATAACCCGAAAAGTGCCAAGACGTGATTGAGCGAAGGTGACGAGCGCCATCAACGCAGAAGGGAAAAGACGATTAACGCAGGAATGCCACCACCTGATCGGCGCTGAACGGCCACCCCAGTTCCGCGCCAGTATCGACTCTGCGCAGGACAGGGATCCGCAGGCTGTAGGCCTCGAACCACGATTCGTCGTCAGCAATATCCACCAGTTCCACCAGCAGACCATGCTCGACAAAAGGCATCAGTTCGGCCTCCGCGACTTCACACAAATGGCACCCCAGGGTGCCGAACAACTGGCATTCAGGAAGCATGTGCGCTCAACCCCAAAAATCGAGTGATCATTCTAGGCCTGCCCGCAAAGCCCGTCGACCCACACGCCGGGTTCGAATCCGACCTTCGTAAAACCCTGATGTAAATCAGCCCACAAAATCGCCATTTACGCGATGCTCCGTTGTTTTTTACCTCTACGCTTGAAGAGCCTGACCTGTCCCGGAGTGCCTTGTGTTTGCCAATCTGCTGATCATTCTGGCGTCGTCCCTGGTGATGATTGCTCTGTTCCGACGCCTGCGCCTGCCGCCTGTGCTGGGCTATCTGTGCGTGGGTTTGATGGTCGGGCCGAAGGCATTCGACTGGATCAATGAAAGTGAACATCTACCGGATCTTGCCGAACTGGGCGTAGTGTTTCTGCTGTTTTCCCTGGGGCTGGAGTTTTCCCTGTCGAAAATGATTGCCCTGCGCCAGGTGGTTTTCCGTCTGGGCAGCCAGCAAGTGCTGATCACCACATTCCTGCTGGGAGGCGTGCTGATGTTGTTGGGCATGCCCGCTACACCGGCCTTGCTGCTTGGCGCCGGCCTGTCGCTGTCATCCACGGCGATTGTAACCAAGGAACTGGGCAGTCTCGGCGAAATCTTCAGCAGCCATGGCCAGAACGCGGTGGGTGTCCTGCTGTTCCAGGACGTGGTGGCCGTGTTGCTGCTGACGCTGGTGCCGGTGTTCGCCGGCAGCAGTGATCAGGTCTGGTACTGGGCGCTGCCCCTGACCTTGTTGAAGACCGTATTGCTGTTCTTCGGTTTGTTGCTGGCCAGCCGCTGGCTGCTGCCCCGCCTGTTTCAGGAAGTCGCGGCGTCCCGATCGGCAGAATTGTTCGTGCTGCTGGCACTGGTCATTGTGCTGCTGACGGCCTGGCTGACCCACCTGCTGGGTCTTTCTCCGGCCCTCGGCGCGTTCCTCGCGGGCATGCTGTTGGGCGAAAGTCATTACCGGCATCAGATCGAGGCCGATATCCGGCCGTTTCGCGACATTCTGCTGGGACTGTTTTTCGTCAGCATCGGCATGCTGATCGACCTGCAACTGTTCGCCAGCCACAGCCTGCTGATTATCGGGATGACCCTGGGTTTACTGGTGATCAAAGGCCTGGTGGTGGCGCTATTGGTGAAATGGCGCGGCAGCGACAGTGAAACGGCGTGGCGCAGCGGTCTCGCCCTCGCCCAGGGCGGTGAATTCTGCTTCGCCCTGATGGCACAGATGCAGCAAACCCGGCTGCTCCCCGCCGAGCTCGGCGCCCTGCTGCTCGCCGCCACCTTCTGCTCAATGCTGCTGACGCCCCTGCTATTACGCGCCGCACCGCGCATCGCCGCCGCCCTGCACCGCAAGCCCAATCAGGAGGCGCAGATCGAGGAAATCAGCGCCCTCAATGCCGGGTTCGACGGGCATGTGGTGATCTGTGGCTACGGCCGTGTCGGTCAGTCGATCGGACGCTTCATGCGCAATGCCGGGCAATCCTACGTCGCGCTGGACAACGATCCGGTACGAATTCAGGAAGCCGCCACCGCCGAACGCGACGTCCACTACGGCGATTCAACCCGCGGCGATCTGTTGACCGCCGTCGGCTTGCTACGCGCCAGGCTGCTGGTGATTGCCGTGGATCAAGCCGACGTGGCCTTGCGGGTTCTCAAGGAGGCCCGGCGCCTCAACCCGACAGTGCCGATCCTGGTGCGCACCCGGGACGACAGCCAGTCGGCCGAGTTGAAGGCAGCCGGTGCCAGCGAAGTGGTGCCGGAACTGCTGGAGTCGAGCCTGATGCTCGGTTCCCATGCCCTGATCCTGCTGGGGTTTCCTGCGCACCGGGTGCAGGAGAAAGTCGATCAGGTGCGCATCGATCGCTATCGCCTGCTTCACGGCTTTTACCCCGGAGCCGACGATGAGGAGGCCTAGTCCTGGCTCACCGCGCCGATCTTGTGCAGCGACAGGTCAGCGCCGTAATACTCCTGTTCCTGGCTCAGGCGCAGACCATGCAGCGCCTTGATCGAACCGTAAACGGCGAAACCGCCGATCAGCGCCACCGCCACACCGAGGGCGGTGCCGAGCAACTGGCTGATCAGGCTGACGCCACCAAGCCCGCCCAACGCGGTCGATCCGAAAATCCCGCAAGCAATGCCGCCCCACACGCCACACAAACCATGCAACGGCCACACACCGAGCACGTCATCGATGCGCCATTTGACCTGCGCCGCCGTGAAGCACCAGACAAACAGGGCGCCGGCAATTGCGCCGGTCACCAGTGCGCCGACCGGATGCATCAGGTCGGAACCGGCACACACCGCCACCAGCCCGGCAAGCGGGCCATTGTGCAAAAAGCCCGGGTCGTTGCGCCCGACGATCAACGCCGCCACCGTGCCGCCGACCATCGCCATCAGCGAGTTGACCGCCACCAGTCCGCTGACCCCTTGCAGGGTCTGCGCGCTCATCACGTTGAAGCCAAACCAGCCGACGATCAGGATCCACGAACCCAACGCCAGAAAAGGAATGCTCGACGGCGCGAACGCCACCAGCTTGCCATCGCGATAGCGCCCGTTACGCGGCCCGAGCAGCAACACCGCCGCCAGCGCCAGCCAGCCGCCCATGGCATGCACCACCACCGAACCGGCAAAGTCATGAAAAGGGGCACCGAACTGCACGGTCAGCCAGGCTTGCAGACCGTAATTGCCGTTCCAGATCATGCCTTCGAAAAACGGGTAGATGAACGCTACGATCAGCGCCGTGGCGCACAGTTGCGGCACAAACCGCGCCCGCTCGGCAATGCCGCCGGAGATGATCGCCGGGATCGCCGCTGCAAAGGTCAGCAGGAAGAAAAACTTCACCAGTCCATAACCATGATCGGCACTGAGCATCGCCGCCGGTTGCAGGAAGGTCACCCCGTACGAAAGCCAGTAGCCTATAAAGAAGTAGGCCAGGGTCGACACCGCAAAGTCGCTGAGAATTTTCGACAGCGCGTTGACCTGGTTTTTCTGACGAACCGTTCCGACCTCCAGAAACGCGAACCCGGCGTGCATGGCCAGCACCATGACCGCGCCGATCAAAATGAACAACGTGTTGGAACTGTGAACCAGCGTGTCCACAGCGCTTTGCAGATTTTCCATGAGGAGGCAGACCCAAGGCTGAAAAAGGCACCAAAGCGGTTCATGCGCACATTTCATGCACCAAGTTGCGACTGTGCGGTCACTGATCCGGTGGTCCGGTGAACCGCTTTGGCGCACAAGGTCGATGGGCTGACATGAACCCTCATCATCCGGGCCTTGCTCTGCCCGGTTTCGCGCCCGGCAACAGCGCACTGCCACCGATCGACGCACCACGACACAGCAAAAGTTGTACCAGCCATTTGCACTGAACCTTCACACTTGGCTCATACTCGAACGCTTCAGAACACCGCTTCAGAACGCCACTTACGGAGATCCCCCATGGCCAGCATCAAGGCAAAGACTGCTCAAGAAATCCTGATGAACGACTTCCAGACTCTGGTCAGCGACACTGAACGGTTGCTGGAACACACCGCCACGCTGGCCGGTGATCAGGCTGACGAGCTACGCGAACAGATCCACGAAAGCCTGCTGCGCGCACGGGAAACCCTGAAGCTGACCGAGGACACCCTGCGCGAGCGCGGTCAGGCTGCGGTCACCGCCACCGAGGAATATGTATCGGCCAACCCTTGGCAATCCGTGGGCATCGCCGCCGGCGTCGGCTTCCTGATCGGCCTGCTGGCCACGCGGCGCTGATCATGTCGATCGGTAAATCCGGCCCGGACTCGGGCACCGCCACCTCCACGCGTCGTCTGGGTGCTGCCGTTCTCGGTCTGCTGCACAGCCACGTCGAACTGTTCGGCATCGAACTGCAGGAACAGAAAGCACGCACCGTCAGCCTGTTGCTGTTCGCCGGCCTGGCGCTGGTGTTTGCGCTGCTGTTGCTGGTCGGCCTGTCGACCCTCGTACTGATCGTGTTCTGGGACACGTATCGCCTGGCCGCGATCATTGGTCTGTGCGTGTTCTACACCTTGGCGGCAATCTTTTGCGCGCTGCGTCTCAAGGCCGCGATCTTCGATGAATCCTCGCCCTTCCACGGCACGCTGGAAGAATTGGCCAATGACCGGGAGCGCCTGCTGCCATGAGCCTGCCTGAACTTCCGCACAACAGCTCACGCCGGGAAATGCGCAAGGCACTGATCCGTTTGCGCATGGAAATGCATCGTCAGGAAATCCGCCACGAAACCGGTCAGGTCATGCAGCCCTTGCAACGCATGCGCGGCATGACTCAAAACCTGCACGACGGCTTCGGCATCAAGCACGCGCCGTTGTGGGGCGTGGCTGCCGTGACGTTGTTGGGTTTTATCACCGGTAAAGGTGCGAAAAGCGGCGGCGTTGGCGGCTTGAGCCGACTGATCCGTCTGGGCACCAGCCTCGCTCCGTTGATCAAGCTGGTCATGCAGAGTTACAGCAAGCGCTGATCCTTCGCATCTGGCTGCATTCTTGCAGCACCGGCGGGATTGAACTCCTTATCCAGAGGTTCAATCCCGCTCGCCTATCCGGCGGGCAAAATTCAACCAGAACAAGAATAACCAAGGAGGCCCCGTGATCGACGGGCAACCGCTCGCCTGCTTTCAACCGTTCATCGATACCGCCACAGGGCGCATTGCAGGCGTCGAGGCACTGGGCCGCTTGCGTCAAGCCGATGGACAACTTGCATCGGTGGGACCATTGTTCGCCGACCCGCGCACGCCGGCCATGGCGTTACGGCGACTTGACCGGCAAATTCGGGACAACGCACTGAGCCGCGTGCATGAGGCGCCAGGGGACTGGTTTCTCAGCCTGAACATGTCACCGCGATGGATCAGTCGCTTGCGTGCCGATCAGGCGCTGCCGAGTCTGAAACAGCTCGCACGTCATGGCGTCGATCCGCAACGAATTGTTTTCGAAATCACCGAACTGGGCGGTAACAGCCAACGTCTGGCTGAGGTCGTGGCGCGCTACCGCGATGCCGGAGCCCGGATCGCCATCGATGATTTCGGTGCCGGATACTCACAACTCGATCGTGTACTGGCGTTGCAACCGGACATTCTCAAGCTCGACATGCGCCTGTTCCAGGCTGCCGCCCTTGGCGGTCCGAGTACCGATGTGGTCAAGGCACTGGCACAGATGGCCGAAAAAACCGGCTGCTGGATCATCGCTGAAGGTGTGGAAACCGCCGCGCAGCTACATTTTGCACTGGAATGTGGATCGCGTTATGTACAGGGTTTTCTGTTCGCCCGGGCGCAAGAAGCCTTTTACTCCACGGATGCCTTCGTCCAGCGCTTCGCCGGTCTGCGCCAGTCCTATGTGGATCAAAAACTGGCTGAGCGTGGCAGATGGATGTCCATGCGCCAGCAACTCAGCGAACTCATGGTCATCCTGCAAACCTGGGCCCAGACCCGTGCCCCACTCAGCGCTCTGCCGAAACTCGACGCGTTTCCCTGGCTGCTGCGCTTTTATCAGTGCGACCGTCACGGCACCCAACTGACACCAAACCTGGAATGGCGCCCCAGCGGCTGGGTCGCCGACAATCGATACCTGGGTCACAACTGGTCATGGCGCCCGTACTTCTATCACCTGCTGGCCGAGGGCTGGGAAGAACGGCGCCTGACCCTTTCCAACACCTATCGCGACGCCACCAGCAACCAGTATTGCCTGACCGCCGGACAGTTTTTCGATAACGGCGAGCGCCTGCTGCTGATCGACATCGATGCGGCGGGCTTGTAGTTGCGCTTGCAGATGCCAGCCTGAACCGGGAAGCTAGGGAATCAGTCATCAGACGGAGAGAATCAGCCTTGGATTGGCATTCCCTGCTCAACCGCGAACGTCTCGGCAAACCGCTGCACAGCCCGCAGGAACTTGGCCGCAGTCCCTTTCACAAAGACCACGACCGCATCATCTTCTCCGGCGCCTTCCGCCGCCTGGGGCGCAAGACCCAGGTGCACCCGGTGTCGAGCAACGACCATATCCACACGCGCCTGACCCACTCACTGGAAGTCAGCTGTGTCGGCCGCTCGCTGGGCATGCGTGTCGGTGAAACCTTGCGCCGTGCGCTGCCCGAATGGTGCGAGCCAAGCGATCTGGGCATGGTGGTCCAGTCAGCCTGTCTGGCGCACGACATCGGCAATCCGCCGTTCGGCCACTCTGGCGAAGATGCGATTCGCCATTGGTTCCAGCAAGCGGCCGGGCGCGGCTGGCTGGATGCGATGAGCGACGCCGAACGCGGTGATTTCCTGAACTTCGAAGGCAATGCGCAGGGCTTCCGGGTGCTCACGCAACTGGAGTATCACCAGTTCGACGGCGGCACCCGGCTGACCTACGCCACCCTCGGGACTTACCTGAAGTACCCGTGGACCGCCCGTCACGCCGACTCCCTCGGTTACAAAAAGCACAAGTTCGGTTGCTACCAGAGCGAACTGCCCTTGCTCGAACAGATCGCCCACAAACTGGGGCTGCCGCAACTCGAAGAACAGCGCTGGGCGCGCCATCCGCTGGTGTATCTGATGGAAGCGGCGGACGACATCTGCTACGCCTTGATCGATCTGGAAGATGGCCTGGAGATGGAGTTGCTGGAGTACGCCGAGGTCGAGTCGCTGCTGCTCGGTCTGGTCGGCGATGACCTGCCGGAAACCTATCGCCAGCTCGGCCCGCAGGACTCACGTCGGCGCAAGCTGGCGATCCTGCGCGGCAAGGCCATCGAGCACCTGACCAACGCTGCCGCCCGGGCCTTCGTCGAACAACAGGACGCACTGCTGGCCGGTACATTGTCTGGGGATCTGGTGGAACACATGCACGGCCCGGCCAAACGCTGCGTGCTGAACGCCAAGGACATCGCCCGCAAGAAGATCTTCCAGGACAAGCGCAAAACCCTGCATGAGATCGGTGCCTACACGACGCTGGAGATCCTGCTGAACGCCTTTTGTGGTGCCGCCCTGGAACAACACAATGGCCGCACACCCTCGTTCAAGAGTCGACGGATCCTGGATTTGCTGGGGAACAATGCGCCGGATCCGCACGGTCCCCTGCACACATCATTCCTGCGCATGATCGACTTCATCGCTGGCATGACCGACAGCTACGCCAGTGACATGGCACTGGAAATGACGGGACGTTCCAGCCAATGAAATCCGCTACCCGACCGATTTGCCTTGGATCGGTCGGGTATATGCTCTGGCAACAGAAATTCGAACTTTTATTCATATTCATGGGGGAGACACACGATACAACTTGAAACAACCCATTCACCTCCCCTTGAAACCTTTTAAACAGGCAATTTTTCCGTCTACAAATAAAACCCATGAAACAAAACCCTTCTAACTTCTCACTCACCTACCTACGCCAAACCTAGTTCATACGTAGCCTGATTCCTCATTACTTGTAGGACTTATCCTATATTGCAACTGAACCCCAGTCAGTTCATGCGAGTACACATTCATCTGAGCTAATGTGCGCCCTTTATTTGTGCTCGTATGGGACTTGATTATGAACTCCGTTTTTATTGTCGACGATCACCCGGTCATTCGTCTTGCCGTTCGAATGTTGCTGGAACATGAAGGTTATAAAGTCGTTGGAGAAACCGATAACGGTGTCGATGCCATGCAGATGGTTCGAGAATGCATGCCCGATCTGATCATTCTCGATATCAGCATTCCCAAGCTTGATGGCCTGGAGGTCCTCGCCCGTTTCAACGCCATGAGTTCGCCGTTCAAGACTCTGGTGCTGACCGCACAATGCCCCACTCTGTTCGGCATTCGCTGCATGCAATCCGGCGCATCGGGTTATGTGTGTAAACAGGAAGATCTGAGCGAACTGGTCAGTGCAATCAAAGCCGTACTTTCCGGTTACAACTATTTCCCCAGCCAGGCCTTGAACCCTGTCCGCCACGATGACATACGCTATGCGGAGCTGGAACTTTTCAAATCCGTCAATGATCGGGAGTTGATGGTGCTGCAGTTATTCGCCCAAGGCCGTACAAACAAGGAAATTGCCAAAGGCATGTTCCTCAGCAACAAAACCGTCAGCACTTACAAAAAACGTCTGATGCAAAAACTAAAAGCCAAGTCTCTTGTAGAACTTATCGAAATGGCCAAACGCAACGCACTCGTGTGAGAGTCCATATGCCCAGCCGTTTAATGAGTTTTTTGATTGCATTGAGTGCATGTGTGGTTTTTTGCACCTCCGCAACGGTCGCATCCCCCGTCTCGCAAGACTTTTCCGTGTTCGGTCGCTCGGCAGACAGGTCAGTGCCAGTCGTGTTTGACCCGTCGCAAACGGCATGGCTGGGCACTCGCAATGAATTGATTCTGGGGACATCCGCTCCCGACTACCCACCCTTCGACATGACAACCAGCGGGCATGACTACGAAGGCTTCACAGCGGATTACGCCGTACTCATCGGCAAAGCGGTGGGACTGCCGATCAGAGTCAAGCGCTTTGCCTCACGAGAAGTGGCCATAAGGGCTTTGATCGAAGGCGACATCGACATGCTCGGCACAGCCAATGGTTTCGAAGCGGAAAACGCCAACATTTTACTGTCCAGGCCTTACGCCATAGATCAACCAGTACTCGTGGCACGCGAAGGCGAAACCCGCTCACTGACTGAAGGTCTGGCAGGCCTGCGACTGAGCATGCTGTACCACTACTTGCCGCTGGACGAGGTCAAGGCGATGTATCCCAAAGCCCTTATCACCTCCTATCCTTCCTACCAGAATGCAATCAACGCGGTAGCGTTTGATCAGGCGGACGTGTTTCTCGGTGACACCATTTCCACTCATTACATGATCAGCAAAGGTTATCTGAACAACATCCGCATGGCGAACTTCGGCAAGCACGAATCCCATGGTTTCAGCTTCGCCGTGCATCGCAATGATCCGCAGTTGCTCGCCATAATCAACACCGTCCTGCAGGCTATTCCGGGAAGCGAACGCGACAACATCGCCAAACGCTGGAGCGCTGGCAGCGACACACTGCTGACCGATCAGAAGTTGCAACTGACCCGACGCGAAGAGCAGTGGCTGAAAAAACATCCAGTGGTGAGCGTGGTGGTCAACGAGGCTTTCGCGCCTTTGACATTCTTCGACAGTGACGGCAACTTTCACGGCATCAGCGCCGATCTGCTCGAACTCATTCGCTTGCGTACCGGCCTGCGCTTCGACATCCGCCGCAGCCGCAGTGATGCAGAGATGATCAAGCAAATTGAAAACAACCAGGCTGACCTGATCGCAGCTCTCCTCCCTACCGCCCAACGCCAGGAAACCCTTACTTTCAGCCGCCCCTACCTGGAAAACTCTTACGTCCTGTTGACCAGAAAGGCCGCTGACAGCCCGACGCACCTGGGTCAGCTGAAACGCAAGCGGCTGGCGATCGCTCAGGGCAATCCCATGATCGATTATTTGCGGAGCGAGTTTCCACGTATCCAACTGGTCGAAACACCGGACACATTCAGTGCGGTGGCGCTACTCGACGAAGGCCAGGTCGAGGGCGCCGTGAACTCACTGGTCATCGCGAACTACTTCATTTCATCGAAAATCTTCGAACACCCGTTGCAGATCACCACCACTATTGGCACCCGACAAGCGGCCTTTTCTCTGGCGACTGCCCGGGACAACGCGGAACTGGGTTCGATCATCGACAAGACGCTGATGAGCATCACGCCTGAAGAGCTGGGCATTATCAATGGTCGCTGGCGGGGCTATTCAAGCGTGTCGCAAGGAGCCTGGCGTCAATATCAACGCTTTTTCTATCAACTGATCGGAGGAGCTTGTCTTCTTTTGCTGTTGTCGTTGCTCTGGAATGCCTACATGCGCCGCCAGATCAAACAGCGCAAATCGGCCGAGCGGGCGTTGAACGACCAACTGGAATTCATGCGATCACTGGTCAACGGCACGCCCCATCCCATTTATGTGCGCGACCAACAGGGTCTGCTGCAAAGCTGCAATGACAGTTACCTGGAGGTATTCAATGCAAGACGCGAAGACGTCATTGGCAAAAGCGTCATGCAAGGTGCGCTGAACAACGCTTTCGAGGCACGGACGTATCAGGCCGACTATCAGCGGGTAGTGGCAGAAGGAAAACCGCTCGTGCTTGACCGGCCGTTGCATATCGGCAACCGGCGACTGACGATCTATCACTGGATCCTGCCATACCGGGATTCCAGCGGCGAAGTACGCGGAATCATCGGCGGCTGGATCGACATCAGCGAACGCCGGGAGCTGTTCGACGAACTTCACGCTGCCAAGGAGCGGGCGGACGAGGCCAACCGGGCCAAGAGCACTTTTCTGGCAACCATGAGTCACGAAATACGCACGCCGATGAACGCGGTGATCGGCATGCTCGAACTGACGCTCAAGCGTATGGATCACGCCCATCCGGATCGTTCCGGCATAGAAACGGCCTACAATTCGGCCAAAGATTTGCTTGGCCTGATCGGTGACATACTGGATATCGCGAGAATCGAGTCCGGGCGATTGAGCTTGAGTCCCGAACGGGTCAATCTTGTCGACACCGTTGGCTCGGTGGTCAGAATATTCGAAGGTCTGGCCCGGCAGAAGAGCCTTTCACTGGCAGTGACTGTCTCTCCGCCCGAACTGAACATCGACGTGCACCTTGACCCTTTGCGCTTTAAACAGGTGCTGTCAAACCTCATCAGCAACGCCATCAAATTTACCGACGCGGGACACATCAGGATCGCGCTCGATGTTCAGCCAACGGATGATCCCGAATGCTCGCTGGTGCAATTGACCGTACAGGACAGCGGGATAGGCATCACCACACAGGATCAGCTACGCCTGTTTGAACCATTCGCCCAGGCCGGCAACGGTGGGCAGCGAACGGTCAGTGGCGCGGGGCTGGGGCTGGTCATCAGTCGCAACCTGTGCGAAATGATGGGAGGAAAACTACGACTGAGTAGCCTTTCCGGCATCGGCACACAGGTCAGTGTCTCGCTACCGCTGGCCATCATGCCCGCACAAGTGGCGCTAGCTGAAAACGAACCGCAAATTCAGACTTCGCTGAACCCGCTGATGGTACTGGTGGTAGACGATCATCCGGCCAATCGCCTTCTGATGTGCCAGCAACTGGAATATCTCGGGCATCGGTTCTGCATCGCCGAAGATGGCCGGCAGGGACTCGAACAATGGAAAAACGGCGCGTTCGATCTGGTCATTGCCGATTGCAACATGCCCCTTATGAACGGCTACGAGCTGACCCGCGCGATTCGCCAACATGAAAAACTCATCCGTCGCCCGGCCTGCACTGTATTGGGGTTCACCGCCAATGCTCAGCCGGAGGAAATCCTGCGCTGCAAACAGTCGGGCATGAACGAGTGCCTGTTCAAACCCCTGAGCCTGAGCATATTGAGTCGATGGATCGATAGCGTCCAACCGCTGTTCCGCACGCCGGCTTTCAACCTGCAGGGACTGACGCTACTGACCGGAGGGAACCCTGCCCAGGCTCGGCGCCTGCTGGCCGAACTGCTCAACAGCAGTCGTTCTGACCGACAGGAATTGCAGACCCTTTCACGCCTGCGCGATCACTCTGCACTGGCAGGGATCGCTCACAAGATCATCGGTGCGGCACGTATTGCCCAGGCTTCGCGCCTGATCGACAGTTGCGAAGCGCTTGAGCAGGCCTGTTTGAAAGCGTTGCCGGAGGATGAAATCGAACGTCGCTGCAGAGCCAGCAATCTCGCCATCATTGAACTGGAGCAAGCACTGGAACAGCAACTCGCGCAGAGCGACCAAAGCAAAATGACCGGGGCTTAACTATGCTTTGACGCTGAGCGGTGTGCCTACCTGAACGGAGAGTCCGCAATGCCCAGCCCACTGCGCCCGGATCAACGCCGGTTTCCGCTGCATGTGCACATCAGCGTCATGTTTACCTTTCTGTTGTTGCTCACCGGGGTAGTGCTGGGCTTGTTCAACTACCGGCAGACCACACAGATCATCCTTTCAAGCAGCGAAAAGTTGTTCAACCGCATCGAGCAGGATGTACGTCTGGATCTGCAATCTACCTACGCACCAATTCGGCATTTGCTTGGCCTGCTGACACACAACCCGGCCACTCGTGCTTCCCGCCTTGAACAGCGTCTGGTGCTGCTCGAGCCGTTCAGCCAGTCCCTGACGGACAACCCGGATCTGGCCTCGCTGTACCTGGGCTATGGCAATGGCGATTTTTTCATGGTGCGCCCCTTGCGCACAACGGCACTGAAAACCTTGCTCAAGGCGCCGGAAGCGGCGGCGTATCAGGTCTGGAGCATTGAGCATGATGCCAGCGGCCAGGCGCATTCACAGTCGCTGTTCTTCGATCAGGCACTGTCCCCGGTCGGCCGCCAGGACAACCCTGACGATTCTTACGACCCACGCGGCCGGGCCTGGTATATAAATGCACGTCAACAAAACGAGCAGATCACCACCGAACCTTATATTTTTTTCTCCACGCACAATGTCGGCACGACCCTGGCCCGTCGCAGCGGCGAAAACGCCGTCATCGCCGCCGACCTGACCCTCGACACGCTATCGGCGACGCTGATCAAACACGTAGTGACGCCGGCCACGGAAATCGTCCTGTTCGATGCCGATGGCAACGCCGTCGCCTATCCCGACAGTCGCCGGCTGATCGTCGATGACCGAACGGCACGTCTGGCCAAGGCCGCCGACCTGAGCCCCGGTCTGCACGCATTGTTGTCCGGCCATCAGGGCAACCGCCTCAAAGCCGAAGGTCGACAATGGATCGTCGCCCGCAGCCACTTGCAGGAAGGCGGACCAAAGGGTTTGCAGATGGCGTTGCTGGTGCCGGAGGACGAGTTGCTGGCCGACGCCTATCGCATACGCTGGCAAGGTGCGCTGATTACGCTGGCCACCCTGCTGCTTTGCCTGCCGTTGGGCTGGCTGATCTCGCGAGTTCTGGTCAAACCACTGCATGCTCTGGTCAAGGAAGCCGATGCGATCCGCAGTTTCGACTTCAACTTCCCGGTGACCCGTCGATCCCTGGTGCTCGAGGTGGACCAACTGAGTCTTTCGATGGCCCGTATGAAAGATACCCTCGCCAGTTTTTTCCGCATCACTGATAGCCTGACCGCCGAAACCCGCTTCGCGCCGCTGCTGCATCGGGTACTGTTCGAAACGGTGCAGATCGCGCAGGCCCAGGCAGGGCTGATCTATTTGCGCGAGAACGATGGCAATCGCATGGAGCCCTGTGGGCTGGTAATCGATGGAACATCACAAACGCTGACCGCGTTTGAAATTCAGGATCGCGGTATCGATGTCTCACAGAATCCTGAATGGTTCCGGAAACTGGAAAATGCCGACACCGTCGTGAGCAATCTCGGCTTCGAACAGGCCGGCGATTTACAGAAAGTGCTGCTGGCACTGGACTCGCCACGGGTGCATTTGATCGGTATACGCCTGCATAACCGTCACAACGAGACCGTCGGCTTGCTGGTATTGCTCATCAATGACAGCGGTACTGTGGCCGACCTGGAAAAACTCCGCCCGGATCGCATCGCGTTCCTGCAGGCGGTGTCCGGCGCGGCAGCCGTGAGCATCGAAAGCCAGCGTCTGCAAGCCCGACAGAAACAACTGATGGATGCATTCATTCAACTCCTGGCCGGCGCCATCGACGCCAAAAGCCCCTACACCGGCGGGCATTGCCAACGAGTGCCGGAGCTGGCCCTGATGCTCGCCCATGCGGCGGCGGCCAGCCAGGCCCCGGCTTTTCGCGATTACCAGCCGAACGAGGACGAATGGGAGGCCTTGCACATCGCTGCGTGGCTGCACGATTGCGGCAAGGTCACGACACCGGAATATGTGGTCGACAAGGCCACCAAACTGGAAACCCTGAACGATCGTCTCCACGAAATCCGCACCCGCTTCGAGGTGCTCAAACGCGACGCCTGGATCAACTACTGGCAAGCCGTGGCGATGGGCGGTGACGAGGTCCAACTTGCCGACCTGCGCGACGCGACGCTCATAGCCCTGGACGATGACTTCGCGTTTGTCGCTCGCTGCAATCTGGGCTCAGAAGCGATGGCAGAGGCGGACCTGGAACGTCTGCAAGGCATCGCGCAGCGCACCTGGGTGCGCACACTGGATAATCGACTGGGTCTGTCTTGGGAAGAGAACCGGCGTCAGGCAAAGACTCCGGCACCGACCTTGCCGGTCAGCGAACCGCTGCTGGCCGACAAGCCCGAACATCTGCTCGAACGCGCCGATGGGGAGCTGATTCCCGAAGACAATCCATGGGGTTTCAAGCTTGACGTTCCGCACTACAAATACAATCGCGGCGAACTGTACAACCTCAGCATCCCTCGCGGCACCCTCACACGGGAGGAGCGCTACATCATCAACCATCACATTGTGCAGACGATCCTGATGCTCAGTCATCTGCCCTTCCCCGAACACCTGAAAAGCATCGCGGAAATTGCCGGTGGGCATCATGAAAAAATGGACGGCACCGGTTATCCCAAGCGTCTGAAGCGCGAAGACATGAGCCTGCCGGCGCGGATGATGGCGATTGCCGACATTTTCGAAGCGCTGACCGCCGCCGACCGCCCGTACAAGAAGGCCAAGACCCTGAGCGAAGCCTTGGGAATCATGTCGACCATGTGTCGTGAGGCGCACATTGACGCCGAGCTGTTCGGCCTGTTCATCCGCGATGGCGTGTATCTGCAGTACGCCACGCGTTTTCTCGATCCACGGCAGATCGATGCCGTGGACCCGGCGGCCGTACTGCTCAAGGCAGGTCTGGCAGAGTGATCAGCAGTCGGTCAGTCGCAGGAAGATCGCCGCCAGTTGTTCGATCCCGGCCTGATCGTCGGCACCGAAACGCGCGAGCTTCGGGCTGTCGAGGTCGAGCACGCCGATCAGGCGACCATCCTTGACCAACGGCACGACCAGCTCGCTGTTCGACGCGCTGTCGCAAGCGATATGGCCCGGAAACGCGTGAACGTCTTCAACCCGTTGCGTCTGCAGGCTGGCAGCCGCCGCGCCGCACACACCGCGACCGAACGGAATGCGCACGCAGGCGATCTGGCCCTGAAACGGGCCGAGCACCAGCTCTTCGTTGCGATTGAGGTAGAAACCGGCCCAGTTCAAGTCATCGAGCTGGTTGAACAGGAACGCCGAAAACTGTGCGGCGTTGGCGATGAAATCGCGTTCGTCCGCCAGCAACGACTCCAGTTGCGCGGCCAACATGCCATAGCCTTCGAGGCCCTGGCCGCTCTGTTGCAAATCAATCATGCCTTGTGCTCCAACAATTTCAGTCCCACCCAGTAACGGGCGAATTGGTACGCGCAACGTCCGTTGCGGTTGCCACGGCCGGTCGCCCAGCGCACGGCGAGAATGTCCAGCTGTTCGTCGCGCTGCCAGCTCAGGCCGGCCTTGGCGGCCAACTGGCCGATCCAGTGTTCGACGACGTTGAGGAAATGTTCCTGGGTAAACGGATAGAACGACAGCCACAGGCCAAAGCGATCCGACAGCGCGATTTTGTCTTCCACCGCCTCGCTCGGATGCAGTTCGCCATCGACGCGCTTCCAGTTTTCGTTGTCACTTTCCTTTTCTGGCACCAGATGGCGACGGTTGGAGGTGGCGTACAACAACACGTTGTCCGGCGCCTGTTCGAGCGAGCCGTCCAGCACGCTTTTCAACACGCGATAATCGCCTTCGCCGGACTCGAACGACAGGTCGTCGCAAAACAGCACAAAGCGCTGCGGCAGCTTGGCGATCTGCTCCACCACCCGTGGCAGATCCGCCAGGTGATCGCGCTCGATTTCGATCAGACGCAAACCGGCCTTGGCGTGCTCTGCCAGCAGCGCGCGCACCAGCGACGATTTACCGGTGCCACGCGACCCCCACAGCAACGCATGGTTGGCCGGCATGCCGTCGAGAAATTGCTGAGTGTTGCGGCCCAGTTGCTCCAGCTGCCGGTCGACACCGATCAGGTCTGACAAGCGCATGTCGAGGCTGACTTCCAGCGGCAGCAGATAACCGCTGCGACCGTCACGCTGCCAACGGGCGGCGAGACAGGTATTCCAGTCGATGACCGGGCGCGGTGCCGGCAACAACGGCTCGATCCGCGCCAGAACCGACTCGGCGCGTTCAAGAAAAGCATTCAATCGGGAATCCACGTCTTCTCCTCGGGCTCGTTCACAGTAATGATGGCGGTACAGCGACGACAGACAGCGTTCGAATCCTGTCCCGACCCTTGTTACAAGGCGATTCGGGAACTCCGGAATCCGTGCATGATCGACTATGCTTGAGCAGCGAAGGGAAACGGAAGTGGTTCAACACCCCATGGATATCAAATTCACCCACCGGCTGTCGTACAAACAGGCCCGGCTTACCGTGCTGGTCGGGTTCATTCTGGGCACGCTGCTCAGCCTGCTGCAAATCGGCATCGATTATGCCAGTGAAGACGCGTCCATCAACCGTGAAATCCTGTCCTTGCTGGAAATCAGCCACAATCCAGCGTCACGCATCGCCTATAACATCGATGCCGAACTGGCGCAGGAACTGACCCTGGGGCTGTTGCGTTCGCCGGCGATCATTTCCGCACAACTGACCGACAACAATCAGACGGTGCTGGCCAACGTCAAACGTCCCGAGCTGCAAAGCGGTTACCGGATGATCAGCGATTTCCTGTTCGGCGCCAAACGCCAGTTCGAAGACCGCCTCTATCTCGATCACTTGCCCAACGAATCCCTCGGCACCCTGAGCCTGGAAGTCGACACCTACGCCTTCGGCAGCCGCTTCCTGCGCCGGGCCGAGGTCACGCTGCTCAACGGTTTCGCCCGCAGCCTGATTCTCACCGGGATTCTGCTCGCGCTGTTCTACGTAATGCTGACCAAGCCGCTGGTGCGGGTGATCCGCGAACTGAGCGGCCGCGACCCGCGCAGCGCCGAGCCGACCACCCTGGAATGTCCGGGCGGGCACGCCAATGACGAGATCGGCGTGCTGGTCAAGGTTGCCAACCAGCAGTTCGAAAACATCGCCACCGAAATACAGCAGCGGCGCAATGCGGAAAACCGCCTCACCGACTACCTCGCGCAACTTGAAGACATCGTGTCCGCACGTACTGCCGAGCTCAAGGCGATCAACGCGCGCCTCAGTCAGTCCAACCAGGAACTGGAAGTGGCCCGCAGCACTGCGCTGGACATGGCCGAGGCACGTTCGGCATTCCTGGCCAACATGAGCCACGAGATCCGCACCCCGCTCAACGGCCTGCTGGGGATGATCGCCCTGTCGCTCGACGGCCCGCTCAACGCCGAACAACAGCAACAACTGTCCATCGCCCACGACTCGGGCAAGGTGTTGGTGGAGTTGCTCAACGATATTCTCGACCTGTCGAAATTCGATGCCGGGCAACTGGAACTCGAACACATTCCGTTCGATCTCGGCTCGCTGATCGAAGACACCGCCAACCTGCTGTCGCAGAACGCAGCGCCGAGCGTCGAACTGACCTGCCTGATCGATCCGTACTTCCCGGCGCTGGTGCTCGGCGATCCGACCCGGGTCAGGCAGATCGTCAGCAACCTGTTATCCAATGCGCTGAAATTCACCCGCTTCGGTCGGGTCGATGTGCGGTTGTCCACCTGGAAGGACGGGGTTCGCATTGAAGTCTGCGACACCGGAATAGGCATCGCGCGGGAAGCACAGGTAAAGATCTTCCAGCCGTTCACCCAGGCTGGCGCCGGCATCACCCGGCAATATGGCGGCACCGGGTTGGGCCTGGCATTGACGTACAACCTGTGCGAAGCCATGCAGGGACGGCTTACGATCAGCTCGGAAGTGGGTTTCGGCAGTCAGTTCTGCGCCGATCTGCCTCTGCCCTGCCATACCCGCGCGGTGATTCCGCCACCGCTGCGCGGCAACGTGCTGGCCATCACCTCTGCGGTCAGCGGTCTGGCGGAGTTGCTGGAAAGTCTGGTTCCGGTCTGGGGGCTGACGTACCAGCAACGTACGCTCGACGATTCACTGCTCGGCCTGACTCCGGATGTCATCATCACCGATTGCCCTGAATGCCTGTTCGGCCTGCGCCCGGCCATGACCGCGCCGATCCTGCTGGTGACCGCCTACGGCAGTTTCATGCCGGGGGAAGAAGCGGCGGCCCTCGCCCCGCTGCAACAACAGGCACGTCCGCTGGCGCGTAACGCGCTGTATCAGAACCTGCGCAGAACACTGCAGCCAGACGTCATCACCATCGACAGTACACGCCTCGAGAGCGTGCCTTCTCAACGCCGCGGACGGGTGCTGCTGGTGGAGGACAATCCGGTCAATCAATTGGTGGCCAAAGGCATGCTAGCCAAACTCGGCTGCGAAGTGGTGGTCGCCTCTCATGGAGCCGAAGCACTGGATCAGCTGGAGCACGCCGAATTCGATCTGGTACTGATGGACTGCAACATGCCCGTGATGGACGGTTACGAGGCCAGTCGCCAGATCCGCCAGAGCGGTCGCTGGCCGAACCTGCCGATCGTCGCCCTGACCGCCAACGCCATGTCCGAAGAACGCGAACGCTGCAGGGCGGCGGGCATGAGCGACTATCTGGCCAAACCGTTTCGTCGAGAAGAGCTGGCGGCCCTGCTGGACCAGTGGATTCCCACTACGACAGCGCTTTGATCTGCCCCAGCAAGTGATCGAGCCCCACACGAAGTTCATTGAGCCGGTCCAGATCCACCCCGCTGTCGCACAACAGCCGCGCCTTCAACGGCCCGACCTGTTCACGCAGCGCCTGCCCCTGCGGCGTGAGGCTCAGATGAACCTCACGCTCGTCCCGGGCCGATCTCTGGCGTTGCACCAGTTGCAATTGTTCCAGACGCTTGAGCAGCGGCGTCAGCGTGCCGGAATCCAGTGCCAACCGCTCACCCAGCGCCTTGACCGTCGGTTGCTCCGGCACGGTTTGCTGCCATTCCCACAACACCAGCATCGCCAGGTATTGCGGGTAGGTCAGGCCGAGCCGATCGAGCATCGGCTTGTAGGCACGGATCACCGCCCGCGATGCGGCATACAACTTGAAGCACAGCTGACTGTCGAGCTTCAGCGAATCGGCGGACAGGTTGTTCATTTGAGCAGGGCTTCGATCTCGCGGCTCAGATCCTGCGGCTTGGTGGCCGGGGCGAAGCGCTTGACCAACTGGCCGTCCTTGCCGATCAGGAACTTGGTGAAATTCCACTTGATACCCTGGGAGCCCAGCACGCCCGGTGCGCGTTTCTTCAACTGCACGAACAGCGGATGGGCGCCGGTACCGTTGACTTCGATCTTCTTGAACAGCGGGAAGCTGACGCCGTAGTTCAGCTCGCAGAACTCGCTGATGGCACCCTCGTTGCCCGGCTCCTGCTTGCCGAACTGATTGCACGGGAAGCCCAGCACCACCAGCCCCTGATCCTTATAGGTCTGCCACAGCTCCTCAAGGCCTTTGTACTGCGGCGTGAAACCGCATTTGCTGGCGGTATTGACCACCAGCACCGCCTTGCCAGCGAAATCGGCGAGGGTCTTCTGCTCGCCTTTGATGGTGGTGCACGGAATGTTCAGCAGGTTATCGCTCATGGTGCGCACTCTTGAAAATGGATAGACGGCAAAAATAGCGAGCAATTGAATTGTGTGCAATTTAATTGCTCGAAAGGCGACCCGTGGATCGCCCGTATCGTTTACTCGCGTGGCACCAGGTCCAGGCACACCGAGTTGATGCAGTAACGCAGGCCGGTCGGCGGCGGGCCGTCGGGGAATACGTGGCCCAGGTGCGCATCGCACCTGGCGCATTTCACTTCGGTGCGGATCATGCCGTGGCTGGTGTCACGGATTTCGGTCATGGCGCTCTCGCCGATCGGCGCGTAGAAGCTTGGCCAGCCGCAGCCGGAGTCGAATTTGGTCTTGGAATCAAACAGCGGCTCGTTGCAGCAGACGCAGTGGTAAACGCCATCGGTTTTGGTGCCGTTGTATTTACCGGAAAACGGTCGCTCGGTAGCACTGAGACGGCACACGTTGTATTGCTCGGGGTCGAGCATCGCCCGCCATTCTTCCAGGGTCTTTTCAATCTTTTCCATCTTCACACCTCAGCGGCTGAAAAAGCCCGATCTGTACCTTTTCCACGGATCGGGCGGCACGTATGATTGCGCCTCGTCACACGCCAGTCTGGCAGCGGGTTCCTGCGCATTCAAACGGATTGTTGGAAACCGCCGCTCAAGACGCTTGCCTGTGTGAAGACGCAGGATTCCCAGCACGGTTGTCCACCCGCCGCCTGGATCGTTCATTTTCGGGATCACATCGCCATGCAGTTCAGCAAATCGAACAAGCTCGCCAACGTCTGCTACGACATTCGCGGCCCGGTGCTCAAGCACGCCAAACGCCTGGAAGAGGAAGGCCATCGCATCCTCAAGCTGAACATCGGCAACCCGGCGCCTTTTGGTTTCGAAGCGCCGGACGAAATTCTCCAGGATGTGATCCGCAACCTGCCCACTGCCCAGGGCTACAGCGACTCCAAAGGCCTGTTCAGCGCCCGCAAGGCGGTGATGCAGTACTACCAGCAGAAGCAGGTCGAAGGTGTCGGTATCGAAGACATCTACCTGGGCAACGGCGTGTCCGAGCTGATCGTGATGTCGTTGCAGGCACTGCTCAACAACGGCGATGAAGTGCTGGTACCGGCGCCGGACTATCCGCTGTGGACTGCGGCCGTGAGCCTGGCCGGCGGTAACGCGGTGCACTACCTGTGCGACGAGGGCGCCGACTGGTTCCCGGACCTGGCCGACATCAAGGCCAAGATCACCCCGAACACCAAGGCGATGGTGATCATCAACCCGAACAACCCGACCGGCGCGGTGTATTCGAAGGAAGTGCTGCTGGGCATGCTCGAACTGGCTCGCCAGCACAATCTGGTAGTGTTCTCCGATGAAATCTACGACAAGATTCTCTACGACGATGCCGTGCACATCTGCACCGCCTCGCTGGCCCCGGATCTGTTGTGCCTGACCTTCAACGGTCTGTCCAAGTCATATCGCGTGGCGGGTTTCCGTTCCGGCTGGATCGCCATTTCCGGGCCGAAACACAACGCCCACAGCTACATCGAAGGCATCGACATGCTGGCCAATATGCGTCTGTGCGCCAACGTACCGAGCCAGCACGCTATCCAGACCGCTCTCGGCGGCTATCAGAGCATCAACGATCTGGTGCTGCCGCAAGGTCGCCTGCTGGAACAGCGCAACCGCACCTGGGAGTTGCTTAACGATATTCCCGGCGTGAGCTGCGTCAAGCCGATGGGCGCGCTTTACGCTTTCCCGAAGATTGATCCGAAGGTCTGCCCGATCCACAACGACGAAAAATTCGTGCTCGACCTGCTGCTTTCCGAGAAGCTGCTGGTGGTGCAAGGCACGGCGTTCAACTGGCCGTGGCCTGACCACTTCCGCGTGGTCACCCTGCCGCGGGTCGATGACCTGGACATGGCCATCGGTCGTATCGGCAACTTCCTCAAGTCCTACCGCCAGTAACCGGCGCTCAGTGCGCAACGGCCCCGAACGTTGCGCACTGTCTGATTCAGCAACACTTCTGCTCAGCCCCTCCTCCAGTACCTTCTACACTTGCGATTCATACGGATCATGCACGCCTGATGCAACGGCTGTGGGTGGCATATGCCTGTCATCCCTGTCGATTGAAGGGGTGGGAAATATCCGATATCCAGGCGAATCCGGCGTAGGACACAGTTTGAAATAGTCACTCGGTTGAATCACCCGGTGCCGCACCTTATATACCCCGCAGAACGCTACATCTTTAGCTTGAGGAGATTTCTACAACCATGATGCGCATCCTGCTGTTTTTGGCCACTAACCTGGCGGTCGTGCTGATAGCCAGCATCACCCTGAGCCTTTTCGGCTTCAACGGGTTCATGGCGGCCAACGGGGTTGATCTCAACCTCAGTCAGCTGCTGGTTTTCTGTGCAGTCTTTGGTTTTGCCGGTTCCCTGGTCTCGCTGTTCATCTCCAAGTGGATGGCGAAGATGAGCACCAGCACCCAGATCATTACCCAGCCGCGCACCCGCCACGAACAATGGCTGCTGCAAACCGTCGAGCAACTGTCCCGGGAAGCCGGGATCAAGATGCCCGAAGTCGGGATTTTCCCGGCTTACGAAGCGAACGCCTTCGCCACCGGCTGGAACAAGAACGACGCGCTGGTCGCGGTCAGCCAGGGCTTGCTCGAGCGCTTCAAGGAAGATGAAGTGCGGGCCGTGCTGGCCCACGAGATCGGCCACGTGGCCAACGGCGACATGGTCACCCTGGCGCTGATCCAGGGCGTGGTAAACACCTTCGTGATGTTCTTCGCACGGATCATCGGCAACTTCGTCGACAAGGTGATCTTCAAGAACGAAGAAGGCCAAGGCATGGCGTATTACATCGCGACCATCTTCGCCGAACTGGTGCTGGGCATCCTGGCCAGCGCAATCGTGATGTGGTTCTCGCGCAAACGCGAGTTCCGCGCCGACGATGCGGGCGCCCGCCTGGCCGGTACGGGCGCGATGATCAACGCCTTGCAACGCCTGCGCGCCGAACAGGGCCTGCCGGTACACATGCCTGACACCCTGAACGCCTTCGGCATCAACGGTGGCATCAAACAAGGGTTCGCCCGCATGTTCATGAGCCACCCGCCGCTGGAAGAGCGTATCGACGCACTGCGTCGTCGCGGTTGATCAAACCGGCGCATCCATGAGAAGGCCCGCAGTGATGCGGGCCTTTTTTTGCCTGTCGATTACTCCCCGACAATCCGGTACACACGCTCCTCCAGCCGCGTAACACCGGCCTGCACGAACTTCCAGCTATCACCGAGTACGTCCTGTTCTTCCAGCATCTCGACACGCCATGCACTGCCCAACAATCGCTGCACTTCGGCATCGTCTACGGAAAATGGCGGCCCGGGCATCTGCGACTGATCGTAATCCAGCGTCACCAACAGCCCGCGGCATTTCGGCAAAAGACCCTGCAAGTGCGCCGCATAACGCTCGCGCATCGCTGGCGGCAAGGCAATCACCGCCGCCCGGTCATACAACGCGGTGCAACCCGCCACGTCAGCCGCCGTCAGCGAGAAGAAATCCCCGCACCACAATTCGATCGCTCCGGCGCTATATGCCTTGAAGTCGCCCTGCTCGCTCACCTGCGGCTGCAATTGCTGCTCAAGGAAAAAGTCTTCCACGGCTTTCTCCGACAGCTCGACGCCGAGCACCCGATGCCCACGCCCGGCCAACCACAGCAGATCCAGGCTTTTCCCGCACAACGGCACCAGCACACGCGCCTGCGCCGGGATCGCAAGATCGGGCCAGTGCCGCTGCAAATACGGGTTCACCTCAGGCTGGTGAAAGCCGATCTGATTGGATTCCCACTTCTTGTGCCAAAACTCCGGCTGCATGCATCCTCCCAAGAATTCGATCAAAAGGCGTTAAAACTTATATTGGAATTAGATCAATGAACTGACTGAAGATGAGCCATCTTAACGCTCAGGAACCCTTCCATGTTTCCCAGCCTGTTTATCTCTCACGGCTCGCCCATGCTGGCGCTGGAGCCCGGCGCAAGCGGCCCGGCGCTGGCGCGACTGGCAGCCGAACTGCCACGCCCGAAAGCCATTGTCATCGTTTCCGCTCATTGGGAAAGTCATGAACTGCTGGTCAGCGGCCATGCGCAACCGGAAACCTGGCACGACTTCGGGGGTTTCCCCCGCGCGCTGTTTGAAGTGCAGTATCCCGCACCGGGCAATCCGCAACTGGCTAGCGAGGTCGCCGACCTGCTGACCGCCAACAACCTGCCGGCACGCCTCGATCCGCAACGACCGTTCGATCACGGCGTTTGGGTGCCACTGTCGCTGATGTACCCACAGGCCGACATCCCGGTGGTTCAGGTTTCCCTGCCCAGCCGTGGCGGCCCGGCGCTGCAGAACCGAGTCGGCCAGGCGCTCGCCAGTCTGCGCGATCAAGGCATTTTGTTGATTGGCTCCGGCAGCATCACCCACAACCTGCGGGAACTGGACTGGCACGCCGGCCCGGAAAGCGTCGAGCCGTGGGCCCGGGACTTCCGCGACTGGATAGTCGACAAGCTGGCTGCCAATGACGAAGCCGCCTTGCACGATTACCGCCAGCAAGCACCGAACGCCGTGCGCAACCATCCAAGTGACGAACACTTGTTACCACTGTACTTCGCCCGAGGCGCCGGCGGTGATTTCAGCATCGCCCATCAAGGCTTCACCATGGGTGCGCTGGGCATGGACATCTACCGCTTCGGCTGATGCCCAAATCGCAGGCAAAAAAAATCCCCGAACCAGTCGGGGATTTTTTATGTTCGATCAATCAGCCCAAGGGCGGATCAATCTTCGCGGTAGCGACGCAGTTTCAGCTGCTTGCCGGCAACGCGAGTGTCCTTCAGCTTGGTCAGGAGTTTGTCCAGACCATCTTCCGGCAGCTCGACGAGGCTGAAGCTGTCACGCACCTGGATGCGACCGATGGCTTCACGTGCCAGACCACCTTCGTTGAGGATGGCGCCCAGCAGGTTTTTCGCCGCGATACCGTCACGCGCGCCCAGCGCGGTACGGCAACGGGCACGGCCTTCGCCCAGCGGCATCGGAGCACGACGCTCGCGATCACCACGGTCCGGACGGTCACCGGAACGCTCAGGACGGTCGCCACGTGGCGCGCTGTTTGGCACCAGTGGACGTTCCTTCTCGATCGCTGCCAGGTTCAGCGCCTGACCATTGGTGGCCTTGCGCAGCAGAGCGGCAGCCAGGGCACGCGGGGTGCAACCGATGTCGGCGGTCAGGCGATCCAGCAGATCACCGTGAGTCGATTCGGCGTCAGCCACCAGCGGCGACAGGCTGTTGGTCAGTTTCTTGATGCGGGCATCGAGAACGGCCTGAGCGTCCGGCAGACGCACTTCGGCAACTTTCTGACCGGTCACACGCTCGATTACCTGCAGCATGCGGCGCTCACGCGGGGTCACCAACAGCAGCGCGCGGCCTTCGCGACCGGCACGGCCGGTACGGCCGATACGGTGCACGTAGGATTCCGGATCGTACGGCATGTCCACGTTGAATACGTGGGTGATACGCGGAACGTCCAGACCACGGGCGGCAACGTCGGTCGCTACAACGATGTCCAGACGGCCATCTTTCAGCGAGTCGATCACGCGCTCACGCTGGTTCTGGGCGATGTCGCCGTTCAACGCAGCGGCTTTGTAGCCTTTGGCGTCGAGGGCGCTGGCCAGATCCAGGGTCGCTTGCTTGGTGCGTACGAACATGATCAGAGCGTCGAAATCTTCCACTTCCAGCAAGCTGAGAACGGCAGAAGTCTTCTGGTCAGCGTGAACCAACAGGTGAGCCTGTTCGATCGCGGTAACGGTCTGGGTCTTGCTCTGGATCTTCACGTGCTTTGGATCGCGCAGGTGACGCTCGGCGATGGCACGGATCGATTGCGGCAGGGTCGCCGAGAACAATACGGTCTGACGGGTTTCCGGCATGGCCTTGAAGATGACTTCGAGGTCGTCCATGAAGCCCAGTTTGAGCATTTCGTCTGCTTCGTCGAGAACCAGGTGATTCACGGTCTGCAGTACTTTTTCGTCGCGACGCAGGTGGTCGCACAGACGGCCCGGAGTGGCGACAACGATCTGTGCGCCATTACGGATTGCTTTCAATTGTGGGCCCATCGGCGCGCCGCCGTAGACAGCCACAACAGTCACGCCCGGCATTTGCTTGGCGTAGGTTTCGAAAGCGGTTGCAACTTGCAGCGCCAACTCACGAGTTGGGGCCAGGATCAGAGCTTGCGGCTCGCGCTTGGACGGATCAATGCGGTGCAGGATAGGCAGGGCAAAGGCAGCGGTTTTACCGGTACCGGTTTGCGCCTGACCAATCATATCGTGACCGGCGAGGATGATCGGGATCGACTGCTGCTGAATGGCCGAAGGCTCTTCATAGCCGGTAGCGACTACTGCAGCGACAATATTGGGATGAAGTTCAAGAGCGGCGAAGCCGCCGATTTCCTGGGTCATGGGTCTGCCTCTAAGTGCATCCGCAAAGACCCATGCTCCAAAGCTGCACATGCCGTGTTGAGACTCAAGAGTCGCCCTGGCAGCTTTGTCGGCGGGGATTTGCGAAAACGAATGAATGAAAAAGAATCGTCAAGGAAGAGCCCGCAGTGCGGACGTGCAGCCGAAGCTGACTTCGGGGAATTGCGCTACCTAAACGCGGCCCGGTTAAAGGCCGGCGCGCACTATACCGGAATTTGCCCGAAAAGGGAGCTTTTTTTATCGGTGAAATACAGTTGTCACCGCTGTGTAACGGGGTTTTGCGGATAATCGGGCAAAGGTCTACTTTTCAAAGACCCCGGCCCTGCGGGCGATGGCGCTTAAACGATTCACCGACGTGCGGCATCTGGTCGCTGCACCCTTTCTTCCCCTGCGAGGAAACACCCATGAATCAGCCCTGCCCCGGCCGCGTTAGCCGTGCGCGTCACGGTCACGTGCATTTGATCGGCCTGGACCGCGCCGCCAAGCGCAATGCCTTCGACCTAGACCTGCTCAACGACCTGGCCCTGGCCTACGGCGAATTCGAGGCCGACAGTGACGCACGGGTGGCGGTGGTGTTCGGGCATGGCGAGCATTTCACCGCCGGGCTCGATCTGGTCAACGCCAGTTCCGCCCTCGCCCAAGGCTGGCAGGTGCCGCCCGGTGGTTGCGATCCCTGGGGTGTGTTCGTCGGGCCTCGGGTCAGCAAACCGGTGATCGTCGCTGCGCAGGGTTATTGCCTGACCATCGGTATCGAGCTGATGCTCGCCGCTGACATCAATCTGTGCGCCAGCAACACCCGCTTCGCCCAGATGGAAGTGCAGCGTGGGATCTTTCCGTTCGGCGGCGCGACGTTGCGCTTCCATCAGATTGCAGGTTGGGGCAACGCGATGCGCTGGCTGCTGACCGGTGACGAATTCGATGCCCATGACGCCTTGCGCCTGGGATTGGTGCAGGAAGTCATGGCCAGCGAGGATCTGCTGCCGCGCGCCATCGAACTGGCCGAACGGATTGCCCGGCAGGCGCCGCTTGGCGTGCAGGCGACGCTGATGTCGGCGCGTCAGGCGCGCTATGAAGGCGAGACTGCGGCGGCTAAAAGCTTGCCGCCGCTGGTGAAGAAGTTGCTGGCCACTGAAGACGCCAAGGAAGGTGTGCGCTCGCTGGTGGAGCGGCGACCCGGTGTCTTCAAAGGGATCTGAAATGGGTAGTGGTCATAGCGCCGCCTTCGCGGGCAAGCCCGCTCCCACAGGACAAGCATCGGACAAGAAATGTGTGAACGACACGATCAGTGTGGGAGCGGGCTTGGTCCGGGCGGCGATCCGACGAAGAGGCCATCACTGACAACTCAAGTCGCCGGACGAATAGCCTTGATCAACGTCTGCAACGAGTAGCCCAGCTTCGGCGCCAGCGCTTCAGCCCGGGCAGTAAGCGCCTGCATGTCCAGCGCCTGATCAAGATCCGCCGGCACGATCAGAATCACGTTGCCCTCCTTCACCGGCAGTTCCCAGTAATGCCGGTGATAGAGCCCGCGCAGCAGCGCCGCGCCCAAGGGTTTGCCGTCATCGGTGGCCCATTGGTTGATCACCAGCCAGCCACCGGGATTCAGACGTTTCTGACAATCGCCAAGGAAATTCCACGCAAGGTGTCCGGCGCCGGGGCCGACATCGGTGTAAAGGTCGACGAAGATCAGGTCAGCCGGCTCGGCGGTCGGCAGCAGTTCAAGGGCATCACCGACGCGGATGTACAGCCGAGGATCGTCATCCAGCCCGAGGTATTCGATAGCCAGACGCGGTACGTCCGGGCGCAGTTCGATAGCTTCGACATCTTCCAGCGGCAGGAACTTGAGGCAGGCCTGGGTCAGCGTTCCCGCGCCCAAACCGAGAAACAGCGCGCTCTCCGGTTGCTCATGGCACAACGCGCCAATCAGCATCGCCCGGGTGTAGTCGTATTCCAGCCAGCTCGGGTCGGCGGTAAACACGCAGCTTTGCTCGATCGCATCGCCGAACTCCAGAAAGCGGTAGTCGGCCACTTCCAGCACGCGAATCACGCCGAACTCATCCTGTACCTCGGCGAGCAACAGCTCGACGCGCTCCTCAGTCATTTCGTCTCCTGGTGGTCACCGGGCGCGGTGACGCGATGGCACCGCTGTTGTGCCGTGGCAAAGCGGCGATTGTCGGCGAAGCGACGGGAACAGGTCACGCACTAAATTGCTGCTAACATGGCCGTCCGTGCGTAGAACCTTAGAGACCGTGATGAGCCAACCCTGGAGCCCTGACAGCTGGCGCGCCCTGCCGATCCAGCAACAACCCCAATACCCCGACGCCGCGCATCTGCGCCAGGTCGAGCAGACGCTGGCCAGCTATCCGCCGCTGGTGTTTGCCGGCGAAGCGCGCGAGCTGCGTCGCCAGTTTGCCGAAGTCACTCAGGGCCGGGCGTTCCTGCTGCAGGGCGGCGACTGCGCGGAAAGCTTTGCCGAATTCTCCGCCGCCAAGATTCGCGACACCTTTAAAGTGTTGCTGCAAATGGCGATCGTCATGACCTTCGCCGCCGGTTGCCCGGTGGTAAAGGTCGGGCGCATGGCTGGTCAATTCGCCAAGCCGCGCTCGGCCAATGACGAGACCATCGACGGCGTGACCCTGCCGGCCTACCGGGGCGACATCGTCAACGGCATCGGCTTCGACTCGGCCAGCCGCGTACCGGACCCGGAGCGTCTGCTGCAGTCCTATCACCAATCCACCGCCACCCTCAACCTGCTGCGCGCCTTCGCCCAGGGCGGTTTTGCCGACCTGCATCAGGTGCACAAGTGGAACCTGGACTTCATCGCCAACTCGGCGCTAGCCGAGAAGTACAGCCACCTCGCCGACCGCATCGATGAAACCCTGGCGTTCATGCGCGCCTGCGGCATGGACAGCTCGCCGCAACTGCGCGAAACCAGTTTCTTCACCGCCCACGAAGCCCTGCTGCTGAACTACGAAGAAGCCTTCGTGCGCCGCGACAGCCTGACCAACGATTACTACGATTGCTCGGCGCACATGCTGTGGATCGGCGACCGCACCCGTCAGCTCGACGGCGCCCACGTCGAATTCCTGCGCGGGGTGAACAATCCGATCGGCGTCAAAGTCGGCCCGAGCATGAACCCCGACGACCTGATCCGCCTGATCGACGTGCTCAACCCGGACAACGATCCGGGCCGCCTCAACCTGATCGCACGGATGGGCGCGAACAAAGTCGGCGATCACCTGCCGGCGCTGATCCGCGCGGTGCAGCGCGAAGGCAAGCAGGTGCTGTGGAGCTCCGACCCGATGCACGGCAACACCATCAAGGCCAGCAGCGGCTACAAGACTCGCGACTTCGCGCAGATCCTTGGCGAGGTGAAGCAGTTCTTCCAGGTTCACGAGGCTGAAGGCAGCTACGCTGGCGGCATCCACATCGAGATGACCGGGCAGAACGTCACCGAGTGCATCGGTGGCGCGCGGCCGATCACTGAAGATGGTTTGTCGGATCGCTATCACACCCACTGCGACCCGCGGATGAATGCCGATCAGTCGCTGGAACTGGCGTTTTTGATCGCCGAAACGCTGAAGCAGGTTCGTCGCTAAGGTTCGATACCTCTAGCGTCTGAATTGGCCTATTCGCGGGCAAGCCCGCTCCCACAGAGTTTGTGTCGTACGCAATTTATGTATACGACGCGTTACTTGTGGGAGCCGGGCTTGCCCGCGATGACGTCCGCTCAGCCGCCGCAAACTTCGGCCAATGCCACCCGAAGCCGCCCTGCACTTTTCCGCTGACAATTGAGCTGCACCTGCTCAAGCCCCAACCAGTCCGCCATGCGCCGCAAGTTCAGCGCCAGCGCCAGCATCCCCGCGTCATCCAGCCCCGTTTCTTCCTCGTGCACCGCATGCACTGCCAACCGCCCCGCCGCCCGTTCGGCGCGCAGATCAACCCGCGCAGCAATCCGCTCGTTGTGCAGGAACGGCAGCACGTAATAGCCGTAGACCCGCTTGTCCTGCGGCGTGTAAATCTCCAGCCGATAGCGGAAGTCGAACAGCCGCTCGGTGCGACTGCGCTCCCAGATCAGTGAATCAAACGGTGACAGCAATGCACTGGCCTCAACCTTGCGCGGGATTTTCGGCTCGGGCAGGCAATAAGCGATCTGGCGCCAACCAGCGACTTCGCAGGTCAGCAGTTGTCCGTCCTCGACCAGTTCGGCCAGACGCGGGCGGGCATCGGAAGGATTCAGTCGGAAGTAATCACGCAGGTCTTTTTCCGTGCCAACACCCAGCGCCTGCGCTGCATGCAGCAGCAAACCGCGTTGCGCCTCGGCTTCATCGGGCAATGGCTGTTGCAGCACGGAAGCCGGAATCACCCGCTCCGGCAAGTCATACAATCGCTCGAAACCACGGCGCCCGGCCACAGTGACTTCGCCAGCGGCGAACAACCATTCCAGCGCATGTTTTTCCGCGCTCCAGTCCCACCACGGTCCGGCCTTTTCCTCGCGGGTTGACAGGCTGCCGGCGCCCAATGCGCCCTGCTCCTCGACCGACGCCAGCACTCGGCGAATGGTGTCCTGTTGCTCGCGGCCGAATCGCGCCAGTTGCTGATAAATGTCTTCACCGCGTTTGGCCCGCTGCATGCGCCAGCCCATCAACGGGTACATCGACAGCGGCAATAACGACGCTTCATGGCCCCAGTATTCGAACAGCGAACGACGTCGCCCCGAACTCCAGGCAGCCTGGTCGAGCAAGTCAGCAGAATAGGAACCGAGACGGGAGAACAGCGGCAGGTAGTGCGAGCGCACCACGGCGTTGACGGAGTCGATCTGCAACAGGCCGAGGCGTTCGATCAGCCGGTTGACGTGCATCGCCTTGACAGCCGGCGGCTGGCGCCCGTGAAACCCTTGGGCAGCCAGTGCCAGACGTCGAGCCTGTTTAAGGGAAAAGGACAATGTCGCGGGCATGTGTTCCTCCATGTCTGCTCGCAACCTACCTCACCTGAAAGTGGTTTGTGTAGCGATAGCCTCATCATTTATGCATCGGATCATCCCAGAACGGCCGCACCGACTCATGTTCGACATCGGCCCGGCTGACCCCGATGTCCTTCAACGCTTCGTCGCTCAGACTGGCGAGCAACTCGCGTTCGCGGTGAAGTTCGTACCAGCGGCTAAACTTGTGCAGCAGATCGGATACCACGTGGATCGAATGCCCGGCTTCGGTTACATACTCTTTCTGACCTTTCATCGTGTTGCCCTCCGTTAGGGATGGCTCAAGTCTCTGCCTGAGGCTACGATCAATCCAACGAATGTTTCTGATGATTGCCATCTCGGAGATTGATGAATTGTCGGCCTACCCCAGTATCGATACCGATGTCCTGCGCACCTTCGTCGCGATTGCCGATCAGGGCGGTTTTACCCGCGCCGGCGAAATGGTCAACCGCACCCAGTCGGCGGTGAGCATGCAGATGAAGCGTCTGGAAGAGGACGTGTTGCAGCGCCAGTTGTTCGAACGCGACGGGCGTCAGGTGCGCCTCACCGCCGAAGGGCAGGTGTTGCTCGGCTACGCGCGGCGCATCCTGAAGTTGCACAGTGAAGTGTTCAACACCCTGCGCGAGCCGCATATGGTCGGCACGGTGCGGATCGGTACGCCGGATGATTATGTGATGCGGTTTCTGCCGGGGATCCTGTCGCGCTTCGCCCAGTTCTATCCGCTGATCCAGATCGAAGTGCATTGCGAGTCGACCAAACAGTTGCTGCAACGCACGGACCTGGATTTGTCGATCGTCACCCGCGAGCCGGGCAACGAGATTGGCCAACTGCTGCGCAAGGAGCGTTTCGTCTGGGCCGAGGCGCAGAACTTCAGCGCCCACGAGCAGACGCCGTTGCCGCTGGCGATGTTCAACAGTGATTGCTTCTGCCGCCTGTGGGCCTGCAACGCGCTGGACGCCATGGGCCGCGAATACCGGATCGCCTACAACAGCACCAGCCTGTCGGCGTTGATGGCGGTGGTGAGCGCGGGTCTGGCGATTACCGCGCAACTGGAAAGCCTGATCACCCCGGACCTGCGCATTCTCGGGGCCGCCGAAGATCTGCCGCTGTTGCCCGAGGCCAGCATCATGCTGATCCGCAACCTCAACAATCCGTCGCCGATTACCGAATGCCTGGCCGAGCACATCGTCGAGGGCTTCAAACTTTAAAGGCGAGCATCACCGCTGACAGCACCAGGAACCCGCAGAACAGCCCACGCAGGAGTTTTTCCGGCATCGCGTGGGCTACTTTCACGCCCCAGCTGATGCTGGCCAGACCGCCGATGGCCAGCGGCAGACCGATCATCCAGTCCACTTCGTGGTGCACGGCGTACGTCACCAGCGTAACGCCGGTGCTCGGCAACGCCAATGCCAGCGACAGTCCCTGAGCGACCACCTGAGTGGTGCCGAACAGGCTGGTCAATACCGGCGTCGCCACCACCGCCCCGCCGACACCGAACAAACCGCCCATGGCGCCCGACGCTGCGCCGAGCACGCCCAGCCATGGCCACGAATAACGCATCTCGGAAGTCGCCGCCGGGCGCGCGCCAAACATGCGCAACAGGTTATAGGCCGACAACGCCACGAGGAATGCGACAAAGCCGATGCGCATGGTTTGCGCATCGATGCCCACGGCCCAGATCGAGCCGATCCACGCAAAGCAGAATCCCATCACCGCCAGAGGCAACGCATGGCGGAGTTCGATGCGATTGCGTTGGTGATAACGCCACAGCGCCAGCATCACGTTCGGCACCACCATCACCAGCGCCGTGCCTTGGGCGATCTGCTGATCGAGCCCGAACCACACGCCCAGCAGCGGAATGGCGATCAAGCCGCCACCGATGCCGAATATCCCGCCCAAAGTGCCGAGGGCGGCGCCAAATACCAGGTACAGCATAAAATCGATCACAGCGGCATTCCTCATACGTCAGTCAGCGCATCGTACGCAGTCGGTGCTGGCACGGAAACGCATAGCAACGCACAATGGCTTTGCCAAATTCGCATAGGCGCTGAGCTGATCAATGAACCCCAATCAATTGACCGAACAACTCGGACTGTTCCTCGATGTGCTGGAGAGCGGCAGTTTTTCTGCTGCTTCGCGCCGACATCCGCTGACGCCCTCGGCCGTTGCCCGGCGCATCGACAGTCTGGAAAGCGCTGTCGGCAGCCAGTTGTTTATCCGTAGCACTCATGCGGTGCGCGCCACGCCGGCCGGCCTTGCATTTGCCGAACGGGCGCGGCGAATCGTTGCCGAGCTGCAGCTGGCCCGCGCCGAAGCGGTGTCCCTGAGCAGCGCACCCGAAGGCTTGATTCGGGTGGATGCGCCGGCAGCCTTCGGGCGGCGGCATCTCGCACCGGTGATTGCCGATTTTCTGGTGCTGTATCCGGGACTCGACGTGCAACTGCACCTGATAGACAGCTTCGTCGACATGGACGGATCGAACCTGGGCAAGGTCGATCTGGTGCTGCGTGCCGGACAGATGGCCGACACCCGCCTGGTGGCCACGCCATTGGCGAGCATCGTGCGCATTGCCTGCGCCAGCCCCGACTACCTGAAGCGTCGGGGCGTGCCGGGCGAGCCCGCGCAATTGAGCGAGCATGACGGCCTCGATTGGGACGGCCTCGCCCCACCTTTCGCCTGGCGCTTCGAGCAAAACGGGCAGATGCAATTGCACCGCCCGGCACGGGTGCGCATGAGCGCCAACAACGCCGAGGCTTTGGTCTGCGGCGCACTGGCGGGGCTTGGGATTGCGCATCTGCCGACCTGGCTGGCCAGCGAATACCTGTTGCGTGGCGAGTTGCTGCCGCTGTTCTGTGAAAATGGCCTGCCAACACCGGAAAGCGCCGGCATTTACGCGCTGCGGCTGCAACAGCAGGCCAGCTCCCGCAGCCGCCTGTTGCTGGAATACCTCAAGACCCGGTTCAGCCCAGTGCCGCCGTGGGATCTGGCCCTGCAACGAGAGTTGGGCCGGCACTGACCGATTCGCCACCGGGCACAATTGTCTGGCGCATTAAAGATTCGAGCGCTAGATTCATCGGTATCACCGTTCAAGGCACCGACATGACCAACGACCGCGACACCTCCGATCACTGCGAAGACCTGCTGCTCGATAATCAGGCCTGCTTCGCCCTGCATTCCACTTCGCTGATGATGACCAAGGTCTACAAGCCACTGCTGCAAGCACTTGGCCTGACCTATCCGCAATACCTGGCGATGATGGTTTTGTGGGAGAAGGATGGTTTGACTGTCGGAGAAATCAGTACGCGCCTGCTGACCGATCCGGGCTCGCTGACCCCGCTGCTCAAGCGTCTTGAGGGTGAAGGTTTGCTGAGCCGTACGCGAAGCCGTGAGGATGAGCGGGTAGTGATCGTTGAACTGACTGCCCAGGGACGCGCCTTGAAAGACAAGGCCCGGACCGTTCCACAATGCATCCTTGGTGCCAGTGGCTTCACGCTGGAGCGTCTGCAAAACCTGCAAGCCGAGTTGCAGGCCTTACGGGGTCATTTGCAGGACAGCCTCGCTTAAGACCTTCCCTTCCCTACGGGTGCAGCCTTGCGCCTGTAGGCGAATCGCCCCTTCCCGGCTTACCCCCGAAAAAATTTTTCCTCTCGTTTAATTTAAAAAAAATCTTATATATCAAAAACTTGAGATCACGACCCCCCCCTGATCCAAGTGCCGATTCCCGATCTTTTCAAAAATTTATCTTGCGCGCTAAATATTGGCGCAGTACATTTACCTCGCACCTAGTTAGCGCGCAAGCAATTAGCGCAACAAATCACACTTAATGAGGCTCACACCATGCAAACTCTCTACACCGCAATCGCAACTTCCACCGGCGGCCGTGACGGTCGTGCGATCTCCAGCGACAACATCCTCGACGTCAAACTGGCCACCCCGAAAGAACTCGGCGGTGCCGGCGGCGCGGCTACCAATCCTGAGCAACTGTTTGCCGCCGGCTACTCGGCCTGCTTCATCGGCGCGCTGAAATTCGTTGCCAGCCAGACCAAACGCAAAATCCCGGACGACGCATCGATCACTGCTCACGTCGGCATCGGTCAGATTCCTGGCGGTTTCGGTCTGGACATCGACCTGCACATCAGCCTGCCGGGCCTGGAACAGGCTGACGCACAAAGCCTGGTCGACGCAGCCCACCAGGTCTGCCCGTACTCCAACGCCACTCGCGGCAACGTCGATGTGCGTCTGCACGTCACCGTGTAATTACTGACACTCAGGCCCGTACAGGAAATGAACATGAACACTTTCAGCAAAGTCTTGACCGGTACCCTTCTCGCCCTGTCCGTTCACAGCGCATTCGCCGGGGAGGTTGAACACAACACCCAGGCGTTCCTCGATGTGCTGAATGCCGGCACCGGTAAACCGATGGAGCAGATGACACCCAAAGATGCCCGCGCCGTGCTGACGGGCGCGCAGTCCGGGGTCAAACTGACGCTGCCAAAAGCGGACGTCAGCGAGAAGACCATCCAGGTCGATGGCCAACCGTTGAGCCTGACCATCGTCCGGCCGGCCGGGGTCAAGGGCGAGCTGCCGGTGTTCATGTTCTTCCACGGCGGCGGCTGGGTGCTGGGGGATTTCCCGACCCATGAACGTCTGGTGCGGGATCTGGTGGTCGGTTCGGGTGCGGCGGCGGTGTTCGTCAACTACACCCCTTCGCCGGAAGCGCATTACCCGGTGGCGATCAACCAGGCTTACGCCGCGACTAAATGGGTGGCCGAACACGGCAAAGAGATCAACGTCGACGGCAAGCGTCTGGCGGTGGCGGGCAACAGCGTTGGCGGCAACATGGCGGCAGTCGTCGCCTTGATGGCCAAAGACAAAGGCACCCCGGCGATCAAATTCCAGGTGCTGCTGTGGCCGGTGACCGATGCCAATTTCGACACCGGTTCGTATAACCAGTACGCCGAGGGGCACTTCCTCACCCGCAACATGATGAAGTGGTTCTGGGACAACTACACCACCGACGCCAACCAGCGGAACGAGATCTACGCCTCGCCACTGCGGGCAACCACCGCGCAATTGAAAGGTCTGCCACCCGCGCTGGTGCAGACTGCGGGGGCTGACGTGCTGCGTGACGAAGGTGAAGCCTACGCCCGCAAACTCGACGAAGCCGGCGTGCCGGTGACCTCGGTGCGCTACAACGGCATGATCCATGACTACGGTTTGCTCAACGTGGTCAGCCAGGTGCCGGCAGTGCGTTCGGCGATGCTGCAGGCCTCGGAAGAACTGAAGCAGCACCTGAAGAAATAATTTTCATCAGGCACAAAAAAGCCCGACTCGATGGTCGGGCTTTTTCTTTCCGCAAAAAGCAGCGCTTATTTGGCACGGCCTTTGTAGGAACCGCCTTCGCGGGTATCGATCTCGATCATGTCGCCGATTTCGATGAAGTCAGCAACCGACAGCTCGGTACCGTTCTTCAGTTTGGCAGGCTTCATCACCTTGCCGGAAGTGTCGCCGCGAGCGGAACCTTCGGTGTAGTCAACCTGACGCACGATGGTGGTCGGCAGCTCTACGGAAACCAGACGCTCTTCGAAGAACACGGCTTCGCAAACGTCGGTCATGCCTTCTTCAACGAAAGGCAGAACGCTTTCGATGTCTTCGGCGTTCAGCTCGTACATGGTGTAGTCGGTGGTGTCCATGAACGTGTAGGTGTCGCCGCTGATGAAGGACAGGGTCGCTTCTTTGCGGTCGAGGATCACGTCGTCCAGCTTGTCGTCCGCACCGTAAACGGTTTCGGTCTTGTAACCGGTCAGCAGGTTCTTCAGCTTGGTCTTCATGATCGCGCTGTTACGGCCCGACTTGGTGAATTCAGCTTTCTGAACCAGCCAAGGATCGTTGTCGATACGGATCACTGTACCGGGTTTGAGTTCTTTACCAGTTTTCATTGCGAATATCCGAATTTGGATGGGATTTACAAAAATCTAGGCCGCGTATCATATCCAATTTCGGTAAAACTGTACCAGCGCCGTCGCAAGATCCGCCTGCAAGGCCTGTTCCAGACACCACGCGTGGGCATTTTCCTGCAGTTCGGGCCAGTGTTTGCGGGCCTCAAGCCAGTGGTCGCCGATCGGCTGCCCAGCACTCCAGGCTCGCCAGAGACCGTTCATCGCCTCGGCAGCGGCGGGCGAAAGGCCTTTTGTGTAGAGCGCAAGGAAGGCATCGAGCTTGTCGAGATGGATGTCCTCGTCCTGCTGATAGATGTGCCACAGCATCGGCCGGCCTGCCCACTGTGCCCGGACGAACGAGTCCTCACCGCGCACAGCGTTGAAATCGCAGCACCAGAGCAATTGATCGTATTGATCCTGACGGACGAACGGCAGCACCTGCACGGTCAGGGACCGGCGCACATGCAATGCCCCGACCGCCAGCGACTCGACGCCTAGCCAGCGTGCGACGTCCCCGAGAATTCGTCCATCCGGCACCAGCAGATGCGTCGGCGTCGAATCAGCAGCGAGCACATCCAGCCAACTGGCCAGTCCGGCGTTTTCGTAGGCAAACAACGAGATCAGTTGCGCACCGGGCGCAGGAACGATCGCCAATCCCTGCAGGAATTGTCTCTGCGCTTCGGGATTCTGCTGAAACTGCTGACGCCGCTCAAGCAATCCGCTTTCACGCAATAACCCGCCAGTGCCTGCCTGGAACCCCGGGAAGAAAAAGATCTTCTGCACGGACTTGTACTTCACCGAAGGCAGACCGTGGCAACCGACCACCCAGTCTTCGGCGCTGAGATAATCGAGGTTCATCCACAATGGCGGCGTTTCCCGCTCGGCCATGGCATCCATGTAAGTGCTCGGCAATTGGCAGGCGAACGCGGCGATCACCACGTCGGCCGCTTCCGCGTCCTGCCATTCTGCCGGCCAGTGCCGGACTTCGACGCCCTGCTGCCATTGTTGATCAAGGGCAATGTCGATTTCGGGGCAAATGCGTTCGAAAGCGCGCAGATCATCGACCCACAACCGCACAGCCAGGCCATGCTCGCTCACCAGTTGCCGGGCCAGGCGCCATGTCACGCCGATGTCGCCGTAGTTATCGACGACCGTACAAAAAATGTCCCAGCGGGTGTTCAGTTCCGGCATTCAAGACTCCCGTTGGCAAAAGCGCCGATTGTCCGCATAAATGTCTCCTTGCAGAAGAGCCGACGGCAATTAATCTTCGTGCGACAATCGCCACTCGCCCGCATTCATCCGCCAGGAGGCAGCCATGCCCTATCGTCCCAACCCGCGTCGCCCCTTGCCTGTTCAGCTTAGCGCGCTGCAATTGACCGGCAGCATTGCGCTGGGTCTGTGGCTGGGTTTTCTGGCCATCGTGCTGACTTGCTGGCTCGCCTCATTACTCTTCAGCCGTCAGTTGCAGCCGGTGGCGGAAGCGGTGCAACAACTGAGCAAGCCTCCGGTAGCCGCCCAGCCGCTGCCAGAACCTGAGCCACAAAACCGCCTGTTCGAGCAATACGAAGAAAACCTGCGCAAGAACGAACAGCAGGCGCGCCTGGATCAGGCTCGTGGCAGCACACGTAATCTGTCGAACCCCAAATGCCAGTTCTGGCTGCAACAGGATCAGACGGCTCCGAGCGAAAAAAGCCGCGCCAACGTCCTGCAATTCTGCGATTGATCATGAATAAACAGACGGTTCACCAACTGATTCTCGACAAGTTGCGCGTCGACCTCGACATTGCCGAACGCGCCGCGCAAACCGCTTACGAAACCGCGACCCACGAAGAGAACATCGCCGAAAACAAGTACGACACCCTGGGACTCGAGGCGTCTTATCTGGCAGCCGGGCAAGCAAAACGGGTCGAGGAAATTCGTCAGTCAATGGCGCTGTGCCAGAACCTGACGCTGCGCCCGTATGACGATCAGCGAGGGATTGAAATCGGCGCCCTGCTCGGTCTGGAAGACGAAAAGGGTCGCGAGCAATGGCTGTTTCTGGCGCCGGATGCGGCGGGCCTGAAAGTCGACGTGGTGGGTCAGCCGATTACCGTCATCACCCCGCGCTCGCCGCTGGGCAAAAGCCTGCTGGGCAAGTTCGAGGGTGACGAGGTGGAGATTCTGGTGGCGGGCACCCGGCAACAGTTTGCTGTCACCGAGGTGCTCTGAGGCAGGGTCTTAGTGGACCGGCAGTTCGACGCCGTCGAACAGCTCTTCCAGCTCCTGCTTGTTGTGGCACTGGATGGCTTTGGCCATGACTTCGCGGGTCAGGTGCGGGGCGAACTTCTCGATGAAGTCGCACATGAAGCCGCGCAGGAAAGTGCCGCGACGGAAACCGATTTTGGTGATGCTCGACTCGAACAGCTCGCTGGCATCCAGCACCACCAGATCGTTATCCAGTTTGGTGTCGACCGCCATTTTCGCCACGATGCCGACACCCAGACCCAGACGCACGTAAGTTTTGATCACGTCGGCGTCGGCGGCGGTGAACACCACTTTCGGCGTCAGGCCGCGATGACTGAAAGCTTCATCGAGTTTCGAACGACCGGTGAAACCGAATACATAGGTCACGATCGGGTATTCGGCCAGCGCTTCGAGGGTCAGCTTCGGCAGTTTGGTCAGCGGGTGGCCCTGAGGTACGACCACACAACGGTTCCAGCGGTAGCACGGCATCATCACCAGATCGCCGAACAGCTCCAGTGCTTCGGTGGCGATGGCGAAATCGACGGTGCCGTCAGCGGCCATCTCGGCGATCTGCATCGGCGAACCCTGGTGCATGTGCAGCGCCACGTCCGGGTATTGCTTGATGAAGTTGCTGATCACCGGCGGCAGTGCATAACGCGCCTGGGTGTGGGTGGTGGCGATCGACAGGGTGCCCTTCTTCTCGTTGGAGAATTCCTGGGCGATCTGCTTGATGCTTTCGACCTTGCGCAGAATCTCACCGGCGGTGGTGATGATGCGCTCGCCGGCCGGAGTGACGCGGGTCAGGTGCTTGCCGCTACGGGCGAACACTTCGACGCCCAGTTCGTCTTCCAGCAGACGGATTTGTTTACTGATGCCCGGTTGCGAGGTGTAGAGGCTTTGGGCTGTAGCGGAAACGTTGAGGTCGTGGTGCGCCACTTCCCAGATGTAGCGCAATTGTTGAAGCTTCATATGAATCCCTCAAAGCAGGTAGACGCCACGGGCATCAGCGACGGTATATAACTATATTAATGGTTTGAAGAATAAATCTAGAACTTTTTTATCAAAGTGCCATTATTCCTGCTTCAGCGATCCTCCCGACGCCGGCGCTCCACCAGCGGCACCAGATAAACCGGCACCTTGGACAATTGCAGCAGCCGGGCCGCCGTTCGCCCCAGAGGTGTTTCCGCCCCGACCCCGTGGCTGTGACTTCCTACGATCAGCAAATCGACAGAGAGTTTCTGTACCTGATCGAGAATCACCTGGGACGGATCACCCTGCAGCACCCGCACCGCGCGTATCCGCTGCAGGTCCTGCTCGCCCTCGTCCCCCAGTTCTTCACGAAAACT
The DNA here is from genome assembly GCF_002113125.1 of Pseudomonas sp. B20(2017). GTDB lineage: Bacteria > Pseudomonadota > Gammaproteobacteria > Pseudomonadales > Pseudomonadaceae > Aquipseudomonas. Next base: position 112,028 of record NZ_NEJP01000002.1, read on the forward strand.
GTCGAGCACCCGTTGCTCGATATTGGCGATGACGGTTTTCAGACCCTGACTGTGAAATTCGTTCAACGCCTGTTCGTCGAGATAGCTCTGCAACACCGATTCGGCAAACAGCCCCATGGGTTCCACCGCGTGCACCACGTACAGATCGGCATTGAACGTTCGCGCCATCGCCAGGGCATGCTGCATCACTAACGGTGCGTACAGACCGAGGTCAGTGGCATACAGCATCGAACGAATCATATGACCTCCTTGCGCTCCAACATGGCGGAGATTTGATTCAGCTTAGCAGTGCCTTGGCGAGTACGACGTGCGACGCAACGTCTTGAACCACGTGGGCTTCAGACCGCCGGCTCGTTGCTGATGCCGTGAGGCACGTGACCGGTCGCCACGACTTCCCGGGCCAGCTCGCAGTGGCCGGCCTGATCGTCGAAAAACACGTCGGCGGCGAAGGCTTCGAGGAACGCCGATTTGGTCAGGCCTCCGAGGAACAGCGATTCGTCCAGACGAATGTCCCATTCGCGCAAGGTGCGGATCACCCGTTCGTGGGCCGGAGCCGAACGCGCGGTGACCAGGGCGGTGCGGATCGGGCACTCCTCATCGGAGAACTCGCGCTGCAACAGATTGAGCGCCGCAAGAAAGCCCTTGAACGGCCCGCCGCGCAACGGTTCGCGAGCGGATTCACGCTCCTTGGCCTGGAAAGCTTCGAGGCCACCGGATTGATAGACGCGCTCCGACTCGTCAGAAAACAGCACCGCGTCACCGTCGAAGGCGATGCGCAATTCATCGCTGGCCGCGCGACTGGCGCCGCCGGACAGAATGGTCGCCGCTGCAAAACCGGCATCCAGCGCAGCGCGCACATCTTCGGCGTGGGTGGAGAGAAACAGGTCGCAACCAAAAGCCTTCAGGTACGGATAAGGACTGCGCCCGCCGACGAATGCGGCGCGAGAGATGGCCAGACCGTAATGACCAATAGAGTTGAAAACGCGCAGGCCGGTATCGGCGCTGTTGCGCGACACCAGAATCACCTCGACCCGGGCGCGGCCGAGGCGACTGTTGAGGTTGAGCAGTTTTTCCACCAGCGGAAAGGCATCGCCCGGCGCGAGGATTTCGTCTTCGTGATCGATCTGATATTGCCGGTAGGCTTCCACGCCACTCGACTCATACACCTTGTGGCTTTCGCTCAGGTCGAACAGGGCACGGGACGAGATCGCCAGCACCAGTTTGTCATCGATGTTCTTGGCCATGCCTTTCCCCCAGTGCGACCGGTTTAAATGTTACGCCGGTCGATAAAGCTCAATGTGCGATACAACGATTCGATTCGCGGCAACTCGCAGCCTGCCGCTTTTGCCGCCGCCAGAGGACGAGCGTAGATCGCCTCCAGCTCCAGCGGTCGTTTGTGCAAAAAGTCGTGGTACATGCTGGGCCAATAGTCGGGCATTTTCTCGGTCATCATGAACAGGTATTCGGCGTAACCGGGCGGCATGTCGTGACCGCAGGCCTTGGCGCCCTGCACCACTTCAGCCATCAGCGCCTGGATCAAGGCGCGGCTGTCAGTGTCGGCCATCAACGGCGTGGTGCTGGCACCGAGCAACACCGAAAGCCCGTTGTAGGGAATGTTCCACACCAGTTTCTGCCAGCGCGCCTGATGCAGGTTCGGCATCGCCTGGGAGTCGAGACCGGCGGCCCGGAACAGGCCGGCGCCCTCCTCGACGATCGCCATGCGCGCCGCCTCATCCGGTGCCGGGCCGCTGTGATAACCGACGTTCACCGCCCCCAGCGCCTGGTGGGTGATCTGCCCTGGCCCTTCGCGGTGGACGCAGATCAGGCACAAACCGCCCAGCAAATGCAGGGAATCGGGCAGCAACGCCCGCAAGCTGTCTTCGACGTCGAGGCCGTTTTGCAGCACCAGCACTTTCGCGTCGGGTTTCGCCGCCTGAATGATCGACGGCGCCAGCCCGGCATTGCTGGTGGTCTTGGCGCCGACCAGCAGCCAGTCGCAGGGCGGCATGTCTTCTGCCGACGAATAGGCCTGCACCGGGTTCAGCGTCAATGCGCCATGCACGGCACTGTCCACCTGCAAGCCGCGCTCGGCGACGGCGGAAAATTCACTGCGCAACAAAAAATGCACATCGAATCCGGCCCGGGCCAGCATCACCCCGTAGAACCCTCCGATGGCGCCGGTGCCGATAATCCCCACCACCGGTTTGTTCACTGCTCCCATCACGGCAACTCCTCTGCAATTCGACCCAGCGCCTGCGCCACGGCTGCGTTCAGCTCATCGGCATTCAGGCGCGTGTGCACTGCCCCAAAGAACTCGCCGTTGCGCACCACAAAGAGCGCCGGCAAATGAAAGACCTGATAACGCTCGACCAGTCCGCCGTTGTCGCCGGCATCGATCCAGCACACGCGATCGACGGCCAGATCGAGCCCCGGCAACACTTCGCGGGCATAGCGGCAACTGGCGCAGCCGACACTGGTGAAGATCACCAGCGAAACGCCGTTCATCGCCAGCAGCCGTTGGTCGGCGTCAAAATCGGTCAGCTGCGATTCGACCACTATACTGGGGAAACAATGTCAAATGGCCGACACAGGGAGTCTGTGCTCATGGGACGGTTTATTCCTCATCCGGATGATGTGCCCGTTGAATTGACCTTGCTCACACCGGAGTGTATTTCGCGTCAACGGCTGCACACTATCAGCCTCGGCGGCATCGCTTGCAATTACCACCGTGCCTGGCGCCATGGCACCGCCTTGCAGGTGCGCATGCCGACCCTCAACGCCGACATCTGTTATCCGGGCTACGTGGCCTGGTGCCTGCGACGTAAAAAAGGCTATCTGGTGGGCATCGCCTTCACCGACGAACAGACGCTGTTCAGCGCGCGAATGGGTGAACAGGTGTGTCAGATCGAACGCTATTGCCGACTCAACGATACCCACGACGATCTCCAGGATATTCAGGCCCTGGCCCTGCAATGGGTCGAACAACACGCCGACGAGTTCTCTCACGACACCGTTCGCAAGGCTTTCGCGCAACCTGTGCTGGACTGAACAGTTACTTGCCCATTGTCTAGCAGGCGCCTAACGCGATAAGGTTCCGCTCCCCGACGCGCTTAAATCTGCTGTGCTCCGTCCGCCGCGCGGGGATCGCTGGCGGCCGGCACCCGTGACCTGACGAGTAAACGATGGCTGATTTACCGATCAACGACCTGAACGTCGCCTCCAACGAGACCCTGATCACTCCCGATCAGCTCAAGCGTGATATCCCATTGAGCGACGCTGCCCTGCGCACCGTCACCAAGGGTCGCGAAGTCATCCGCAACATTCTTGATGGCACCGACCATCGTCTGTTCGTGGTGATCGGCCCCTGCTCGATCCACGACATCAAAGCTGCCCACGAATATGCCGATCGCCTGAAGGTGCTGGCGGCAGAAGTCTCGGACACCCTGTATCTGGTCATGCGCGTGTATTTCGAAAAGCCACGGACCACCGTCGGCTGGAAAGGCCTGATCAACGACCCGTACCTGGATGACTCGTTCAAGATTCAGGACGGTCTGCACATCGGTCGCCAGTTGCTGCTGGACTTGGCCGAAAAAGGCCTGCCGACCGCGACCGAAGCCCTCGACCCGATCTCCCCGCAGTACCTGCAGGACCTGATCAGCTGGTCGGCCATCGGCGCACGCACCACCGAATCCCAGACTCACCGCGAGATGGCTTCCGGCCTGTCCTCAGCGGTCGGCTTCAAGAACGGCACCGACGGCGGCCTGACCGTGGCGATCAACGCCTTGCAGTCGGTCTCCAGCCCGCACCGCTTCCTGGGTATCAACCAGGAAGGTGGCGTGTCGATCGTCACTACCAAAGGCAACGCCTACGGTCACGTGGTGCTGCGTGGCGGTAACGGCAAGCCGAACTACGATTCGGTCAGCGTCGCCCTGTGCGAGCAGGCGCTGAACAAGGCGAAGATCAAGCCGAACATCATGGTCGACTGCAGCCACGCCAACTCCAACAAGGATCCGGCCCTGCAACCGCTGGTGATGGAGAACGTTGCCAACCAGATCCTCGAAGGCAACCAGTCGATCATCGGCCTGATGGTCGAAAGTCACCTGAACTGGGGCTGCCAGGCGATCCCGAAAGACCTCGCCGACCTGCAATACGGCGTGTCGATCACCGATGCCTGCATCGACTGGTCCGCTACCGAAAACACCTTGCGCAGCATGCACGCCAAGCTCAAGGATGTACTGCCGAAACGTCAGCGCGGCTGACAGCCGTTTCGCAGGCATAAAAAAACGCCGGGCATTGCCCGGCGTTTTTGTGTGTGCGGTGAGGTCAGTCAGATCTTGGCGGTGCGCCGCTGATGACGCTCCATGTAACGCTCCACGTAGGAGCACGATGGAATGACCGTGTAGCCCATTTCATCGGCGTACTGCAACGCACGCTCGGTCAGAGCTGCCGCGATGCCCCGGCCACGCAGGGCGTTGGGCACGAAGGTGCGGTAGATATCCAGGGTCTGTTTCCCCAGATCCATATAGGTCAGGTAGGCACGATGACCGTCCACATTGGTCTCGAACTGATGACCAGCCTGGTCATGGTGGATGGACAACGCCTCGCTCATCACTACTCCTCGCGGGTCTTTGATTCTGACCCCTACCTTACCGATGTTTTCCCGGCGAAGGAACAACTACGCCACCCCGTGCCTGATGGACACCGAGAAGAACCGCACCGATCTCGCGCAACCCGAGCACGTATCAAATAGTAGGCACCATTGGCAAAAATGCTCAAGGTACGCTCGTCAACATGCTGATCGACAGGGCAGTTCCGGTGGACTCAGGGCCGGTTCGGGAGACGATCTTCCCGAGCCGAAAGGCTGAACATCGCCGGATGTTGAGACTTAAGACGAGCCCCCTGTTTTAAAGTCACCTCAACATGGACAAAGATATGCGAGGCGCTGCGCAAATTCGCAACAAAAGTGTGGACGAATCCATATAGGCAGACTTTAGCCACTACCTGCAAAACAGCGTGCAGCAACGGGAACTTTTTCTCATTAACTCGCTCATCTCGCGGCTTCCAGCTGGATATTTTTTATACAACGCAGTTAAAAGTTGCTCGAAAAAGAATCAACGCCTACAATTTTTTTTGCTTCTTGCCTCACGTCAGTTTACTTACTACAAGTAATGGGTAGTATGTACGCCGGCTATTTCCTCAATCGGAGGAGACAGCCACTTAATTGAAAGTCCTTGAAGGGGAACACGATGAACAACGTTCTGAAATTCTCTGCTCTGGCTCTGGCCGCAGTTCTGGCTACCGGTTGCAGCAGCGCATCGAAAGAAACCGAAGCACGTCTGACCGCTACTGAAGACGCAGCTGCTCGCGCCCAGGCTCGTGCAGACGAAGCTTACCGTAAAGCTGATGAAGCTCTGGCTGCTGCTCAAAAAGCACAACAGACTGCTGACGAAGCTAACGAGCGTGCTCTGCGCATGCTGGAAAAAGCTAGCCGCAAGTAATAGTCCTTCGGGATTGTTATCAAGCCGACCCGTTTTTCGGGTCGGCTTTTTTGTGCCTGCGGTTTTCTGCAGGCACAAAAAAGCCCGCCGACGCACATGCATCGGCGGGCTTTTTGTTCGAGCTTACTGCTGCAGATCTACTGGCGTGCTGGAAACCATCGGTGCCGCCGTTCCCGGCGTGCCGATTTCGGTTGGCAGGCCATCTTCGGCCGCCACCACATCACGCACCACATCCCAATTCATGCGCAGGTTGTTGGTGATGTCTTCACGCTTGAGCATCGCGTTGATCACAGAGGTGTGCTTGTCGACCACCGACGGATTGCCCTTGTCGTCGATCGGCGTGTGCGCTTCCAGATAGATCTTGCCGCCACTGCGACCGAACTTGTAAGCATCGTTGAGAATTCGTACCGAAGTCCCCACCGGCACCATGCTGGCCATTTCCAGCACGTTGTTGTTGAACATGCGGAAGCAGCCGTGGCTGGTGCGCATGCCGATGCCGAATTTCTTGTTCGAGCCGTGGATCAGGTAGCCCGGCGTGCCCAGAGTGAACTTGAATGGCCCCAGCGGGTTGTCCGGACCGGCCGGAACAACGTTCGGCAGCGGATCGCCGTCAGCGGCGTGTTCGGCCTTGATCGAAGCCGGCGGCGTCCAGGTCGGGTTCGGTGTTTTCGCGGTGATCGTGGTGTGGGCAATCGGCGAGCCCCAGCCTTCACGACCGATACCTAGCGGGAAGGTGTACACCACGTTCCGGCCTTTCGGGTAGTAGTAGAGCCGGTATTCGGCCAGGTTGATCACGATGCCTTCACGCGGGCCTGGCGGCAGAATGAAGCGGGTTGGCAGAACGATTTCGGTGCCGGCCCCCGGCAACCAGGCATCGACGCCCGGGTTGGCCGCGACCATTTCCGAATAGCCCAGATCGTAGGTGGTGCCCAGATCGGCAAAGGTGTCTTCGTACTTGGCCTTGATCACCTGCACCTGGCCGATGATGTCCTCACCGGGCGGTGGCAGGGGAAACTCCAGTGCGGCAACGGGGCCGGCCACACACAGGGCGGCAAGAGACAGGCAGCGGGTGACGGCAGGAAAACGCGGCAACATCCGGAGAATCCTTCGCAAGATCGACAAGGGTATAAGAGCGCGATTGTACACCGCGCCCAGGGAATTCGGGGAGATGCGCCGATGGGCTGGCATCACTCTTCATGATTGAAGCGGCTGCCCGGCCAAACTGCATTCAAAAGAATGGTTGCGCTTAGAGCTCGAAACGCAACTCAGGCCAGATCGGCGAGGTGCCGCGTTTCTGCGATTCCAGAATCGCCCGACACAGCGAACACAGGCGTTGATCCTGGAACACCCGGCGATCCACGCTCGACCAGCGCGGTTGCGCCGGCAGAAGGCTGCCGCACAGGGTACGGTCTGCCGAGCCACCGAGCTCCAGTTGACGGGTCACCAGATGCACCCGCACTTCCTGGCAGGCGAACAGATCCAGCTGTTCGTCAGGCTCGATCAGTTGGTAGGCAAACAGGGACCAGGCAGGACGCGGCATCGGGGGCTCCAAATAAGGGGGCGCCACATTAGCCGAAAGCCTGCCGCTAGAAAAGCCTCATAGCAGCGGTTTTAGCGTCGGCCAGACATTTTCCAGCAACTTGCCCTGAGCCCCGGCTGCCGGGTGCAGACCGTCGGCCTGCATCAGGTCCGGATGCCCGCCCACGCCGTCGAGGAAAAATGGCACCAGCGGGATTTTTTTCTCCTCGGCGAGTTTGCCGTAAACCTCGGCAAAGGCATCGGTGTAGCGCTTGCCGTAGTTGGGCGGCAATTGCATGCCGAGCAACAGCACCTTGGCACCGCTCTGCCGGGAGCTGTCGATCATCGAAGCAAGATTTTGTTGCAATTGCGTGGGCGGCATTCCGCGCAGGCCATCGTTGCCGCCCAATTCGAGGATCACCAGTTCCGGTTTGTGCTCTGCAAGCAGCGCAGGCAGCCGCGCCTGGCCTCCGGCACTGGTGTCGCCACTGATGGACGCATTGACCACTTTGTCGTCAAACCCTTCGGTCTTGAGCCGCTGTTCGAGCAACGACACCCACCCCAGCCGGGTATCCAGTCCGAAACCGGCGCTGATACTATCGCCAACGATCAGGACTGTACCCGCCGCTGCGTTCTGGGCCATGCACATCAAGGCCAGGCCAGCACTCAAAAACCACACACGCATCGGATTCTCCATGGGCGCAAGCATTCTCACCGCGAAGAACCTTAGCAAAGTGGTTCCCAGCGCGGAAGGTGAACTGACCATCCTGCACGAACTCAGCCTGGAACTGAACAAGGGCGACAGCCTGGCCATCGTCGGCGCCTCCGGTTCCGGCAAGTCCACCCTGCTCGGCCTGCTCGCCGGCCTTGATCTGCCAAGCAGCGGCGAAGTAACCCTCGCCGGGCAAGGCCTGAGCAATCTCGATGAAGACCAGCGCGCACGCATTCGGGCCGAACACGTGGGCTTCGTCTTTCAATCGTTCCAATTGCTCGACAGCCTCAACGCGCTGGAAAACGTCATGCTGCCGCTGGAGCTCGACGGCCGCAAAGACGCTCGAAGCCGCGCCACCGAACTGCTGCAACGGGTCGGCCTCGGCCAGCGCCTGACTCACTCGCCGCGCCAGCTCTCCGGTGGCGAACAACAGCGCGTCGCGATTGCCCGGGCCTTCGCCGCCGAGCCGGACGTGCTGTTCGCCGACGAACCCACCGGCAATCTCGACAGCCACACCGGCGAGCGCATCAGCGACTTGCTGTTCGAATTGAACAAGGAACGCGGCACCACCCTGGTGCTGGTGACCCACGACGAACGCCTGGCCCATCGTTGCCGGCGCCTGATCCGTCTTGAAGCCGGCCTGTTGGTCGCCCCTCTGGAGCCTTGATGGCACGTCTGCCGCTGTTGCGTCTGTTCAGTCTCGCCCTGCGCCAACTGATGCGCGATGCCCGCGCCGGTGAACTGCGGGTGCTGTTTTTCGCCCTGGTAGTGGCGGTGGCGGCGAGTACCGCGATCGGCTATTTCGGCGCCCGCCTCAACGGCGCGATGATGCTGCGCGCCACTGAGTTTCTCGGCGCGGATCTGGTTCTGGAAGGCAGTTCCCCTGCACGAGAGGAACAGATCAGGAGCGGCACAGAGCTGCGCCTCGATCATGCGCAGATTGTCGAATTTTCCAGCGTCATCGCCACGGACAACGGTATTCAACTGTCGAGCATCAAGGCCGTCGACCGCGCCTATCCGCTGCGCGGCGAACTGAAAAGCGCCTCCGCCCCTTACGCGACAGAGGAAGCCGGAGGCGAGCCACAGCCCGGTGAAGCCTGGGTCGAGGCGCGCCTGCTGACAGCGCTGGACCTGAAAATCGGCGACAGCATCGATGTCGGCATGAAGACATTGAAACTGACGCGAGTACTGACTTACGAACCGGATCGCGCCGGTAACTTCTACAGCCTGACGCCACGGGTGCTGATCAACCTCGACGACCTCGCCGCGACCGGCGTGGTGCAACCTGGCAGCCGGGTGAGCTACCGCGAACTGTGGCGCGGTGAGCCGCAGGCGCTGGAAACCTATCGCCAACTGATCAAACCGGGCCTTGCCGCCAACCAGCGGATTCAGGATGCCCGCGACGGCAACCGGCAGATCGGCGGTGCACTGGGCAAGGCCGAACGCTATCTGAACATGGCCAGTCTGGTCGCCGTTCTTCTGGCCGGTGTCGCGGTGGCGCTGTCGGCCAACCGTTTCGCCAGCCGGCGTTTCGATGCCAGCGCCCTGCTCCGCTGCCTGGGTCTGTCGCGCCGGGAAACCCTGGTGCTGTTCAGTCTGCAACTGACCGTGCTTGGCCTGCTCGCCAGCCTCAGCGGCGCCCTGCTCGGCTGGCTCGCGCAATTGGGATTGTTCGCGCTGCTGCATGATCTGCTGCCGACCGACGTTCCGCCGGGCGGCTTGCTGCCGGCGCTGGCCGGAATCGGCACCGGACTGGTGGCACTGGCCGGTTTCGCCCTGCCACCGCTCGCCGCACTGGGACGCGTGCCGCCATTGCGGGTATTGCGCCGGGACATGCTGCCGATTCCATCGAGCACCTGGATGGTCTACGGCGCGGCACTCGGCGCGCTCGGGTTGATCATGTGGCGCCTGAGCCTCGACCTGCTGCTGACGTTCGCCCTGCTCGGCGGCGGAGTGGTCGCTGCGCTGGTGCTCGGTGGCTTGCTGCTGTTGCTGTTGCAAAGCCTGCGTCGCCTGCTCGCACGCGCGTCCCTGCCGTGGCGTCTCGGGTTGGGTCAGTTGTTGCGCCATCCTTTGGCGGCCGCCGGCCAGTCATTGGCCTTCGGGCTGATCCTGCTGTCCATGGCGTTGATCGCCCTACTGCGCGGCGAACTGCTCGACACCTGGCAAAACCAGTTGCCGAAAAACGCACCTAACTATTTCGCCCTGAACATCCTGCCGGCGGACAAACAGGCCTTCACCGATCACCTGATCAATGTCTCGGCCCAGGCCGCGCCGTTGTACCCGGTGGTGCCGGGGCGGCTGATCAGCATCAATGGCGAAGCGGTGCAGCAGATTGTCAGCAAGGATTCGGCCGGCGACCGCGCGATCCAGCGCGACCTGAGCCTGACCTGGGCGGCGGATCTGCCGGCGGGCAACAAGATCACCGCCGGTTCGTGGTGGACCGGCCAACCTTCGGATGACGTTCCGGGCGTATCGGTGGAAGGCAAGGTGGCCGAAAGCCTCAAGCTCAAACTGGGCGATCACATGGTGTTCAGCGTGGGCGGGGTCAATCGCGAAGCGAAGGTCACCAGCCTGCGGGAGATCAACTGGGACAACTTCCAGCCGAACTTCTTCATGATCTTCCAGCCAGGCACCCTGAAGGATCTGCCAGCGACTTACCTGACCAGCTTCTATCTGGCACCCGGTCACGATCAGCAGATTGTCGAGCTGTCGCGAGCGTTCCCGGCGGTGACCATCCTGCAGGTCGAAGCCTTGCTCGAACAGCTGCGCAGCATCCTCGCCCAGGTCACCCTGGCGGTGGAGTATGTGTTGTTGTTTGTATTGGCGGCGGGGATGGCGGTGCTGTTTTCCGGGTTGCAGGCAACGTTGGATGAACGCATTCGCCAGGGCGCGTTGTTGCGTGCGCTGGGTGCCGAGCGGCAGTTGCTGATCAAGGCGCGACGGATCGAGTTCGGCTTGCTCGGCGCGGTCAGCGGATTGCTCGCGGCGATCGGTTCGGAAGTGGTGAGTCTGGTGCTGTATCGCTTCGCCTTCGACCTGCCGTGGCATCCCCATCCGTGGTTGATGCTGTTGCCGTTGATCGGCGCGGCGCTGATTGGTGGCGCCGGAGTGTTCGGCACGCGGCGTGCGCTCAACGCCAGCCCGCTGACAGTGTTGCGCGAGGGTTGATAGACTCCAGCGATCTCCATCAAAAGAAGTTGCCATGAGCCGTTATCGCCCTCCCCGCACCGCCGGCACCGCGCTGATCACCCCCGAGGGTGAAGCGCGGATGCGCGCCGAATTCCATGAGCTGTGGCATGTGCGCCGTCCGCAGGTGACGCAATCGGTCAGCGAGGCGGCGGCTCAGGGTGATCGTTCGGAAAATGCCGAGTACACCTACGGCAAGAAGATGCTGCGCGAGATCGACAGTCGCGTGCGCTTTCTCACCAAACGCCTTGAAGCGTTGAAAGTGGTCAGCGAAAAACCGAGTGATCCGAACAAGGTCTACTTCGGCGCGTGGGTGACCATCGAAGACGAGGACGGCAAACAGTCGCGCTATCGCATCGTCGGCCCGGACGAACTGGACCTGAAACTCGGCCTGATCAGCATCGACTCACCGCTGGCCCGCGCCCTGGTCGGCAAGGCGCTGGATGCTGAAGTGCGGGTCCAGACGCCGACCGGCGAACAGTTCGTCTACATCGTGGCGATCGAATATCCCTGACGCTCAGCGCCGGGTGATCAGGCCCTGGCGTGCGACGCGGGTCAGTTGACGAATCATTTCCGGCGCCTCTTCAAGGCTCGGGGCCTGAATGACGGCCAGATCGAAACTGTCATTGGCAAAACGCGTCAGCGACTCACCGTCTTCAACGAACTGAATCAGGAATGCGGCAGGACCACCGCTGCGACGTGGCCAGCCATCGAGATAACGCAACAGCGTCGGCTGATGTTTGCCGCCAAGCAGGATTTTCGGATTGCGCTGGGTGATGTGTGCCGTGATCGGCGCGGGACGTGCTGGAGGGCGTAGTGCATTCATCGTGTCGTGTCTCTGCCTCAAAAGTCTGCATGGCAGGTGAGAGGCAACACCGAACCAGCGCTTTAGCGGTATTTCGAAGCCCTGTTCCGGCTTCTGACGGCAACTGAAGAATAGTCACCTGGCGCCCCGCAAGTAGCTGTTTAAATCGGCGCATGAGCGGCATCCTAGAGAACGTGACCGGCCAGTGTCAAGAATCAGCCGCAACAAAAAAGGCCCGCAGAATGCGGGCCTTTTGCTTGAGCCAGAGCGTTCAACCGGCGATGGCGCGGTCCACCGAGAGCTTGCCGGCGCCTTCGATCAGTACCGCGAGGCTGCCACCGAGCAGAGCCAGGGCGAACTCGTAACCATTGTTGGCCATGAACAGACCGTTGCTGATGTGCACAGTGAAAATGGCCACCAGCGACAGGAAGGTCAGCCCCAGTGCCGCCGGACGAACCAGCAAGCCGATGATCAATGCCAGGCCTGCGAAGAACTCGGTGCCGCCGGCCAGGGTAGCCATCAAGTAACCGGGGGTCAGGCCGATGCTTTCCATGTACTGCGCGGTGCCTGCCAGACCGTAGCCACCGAAGAGGCCGAAGAGTTTCTGCGAACCGTGGGCGGCGAAGATCACACCGACGGCAATGCGCAGAATGGTCAGACCGTAGCCGGCGCGGGTGAATAGGACCTTGTTGATCAGAGAGCTCATGTTGCGTTTCCTTGTGGTCAGAAGTGCTTGTTGGTTGGCCGCTATATTAATCAGTTAATTTCATGTTAAAAGCGCAAAAAATCCGCCATAACAATCAACTTATTAGATCATTTGCGTGAGACCACTTTTTGCCCTGCGGGCTCCAACGACTCCCGCTCCCGGTCGAACGCCAAGTAATACTTGTTCACGCTATTAACATAGCTGACGGCTCCCATTCCCACCTGCTCCATGGCGATGCGCTCGACCTGGAAGAACCATTGGTTGGGATTCAGGCCGCGACGCCGCGCTTCTGCACGCATGCCTTGCACCCGCTCCGGGCCGATGTTGTAGGCAGCCAGAGTGAACGCCATCCGCTCGCGCTCGTTGAGCTTGGGGCTGTTGAAGAACTTGCGACGGATCATCGCCAGGTACTTGGCCCCGGCCTGCACATTCGCATCGAGATTCTGGATATTGTTCACACCGACCCGCTGCGCGGCGGACGGCGTGATCTGCATCAGCCCGGTCGGGCCGCTGCCGCTTCGCGCGTTGGGCTGTAGCGCCGACTCCTTGAAGGCCAGCGCTGCCAGGTTGAGCCAGTCCATGTTTTGCGCTTCGGCGTGCTTCTGCAGGGTCGGGCGCAGTTTTTCCAGGCGCTGGCGATCGGCCTTGGCCAACGGATAGTGCACTTGATAGAGACGGCGGTAGATCCGCAGGAAGGCCGCATCTTCGTTCGCCGGCTTCTTATAGCCGGTCAGGAAACGGTCGATGCTCGCCCGCAACATTGATGCGTCACGCCGCACGAACCAGTATTCCTCGCCCGGCTCGCTGATTATCACCTGACGATCAAAACGCAGCTTGGGCAGGATCTTGCCCCAACGCTCGGCAATCGGTTGCTCGACGATGGTCAGGTGAAAGATACCGCCTTGGACCATTTCCAGCACATCTTCGACCGCCAGCGTCGGATCGACCCATTCGATCTTGATCGGCGCCAGTTTGTGTAGCGCCAGCTTCTGGTTGAGCTGACTCACCGCCTCCCCTGCCGCACTGCCGGTGGGCAATGCCAGGGTTTTGCCGGCCAGTTGTTCGACCTTGGTGTAGCGCTTCTCGCCCTTGATGCCGACCAACACCAGCGGCACGTTGCTGGCAATCGGCTCGCTGCTGGCGACCGCGTAGCCCGGTTGCAACTCGAGCAGTTCGCCGGGCGCAACAAGATCGCCCTCGCCGCGCTGCAGCGCGCCGAGCAGTTGATCCTTGGCTTTGGGGATGATCTTGAGGGTGATTTCCTGGCCGTCGCGGGCGTGACCATTGAGGTATTGCTCGAAAGCGCGCAGGCGGTGGTATTCGATGCCGATGGCCTGGCCCTGGACTTCGCCGGAACTGTTGCGGCTCTGGTTGACCAGCACCCGCAACACGCGACTGCTGCGAATTTCGGTCAGGTCGCGGACCTTGGCGGCCGGCACGGCTTGCAACGGCCCGGGCAGGCGCGCGACCGCCGTCATCGGCAGCAGCAACGAACCACACAGCAGGAACAAAACCGAGGGACGAACCATCCACTCTCCGGAAAGAATACGGGGCGTTTTCACCGCTGAGCGGTCGCAAAACACCGACGAAAACAGAGCGCCTGGAGCGCTGATAAAGTGCGAGAGACTGGCACAGTGATGGCAATTCTGCCAACCCGCGTTGCCTCGCGGCCTCAACAGACAGCCATAAGCCGTTGTAGTTCTTGGCTTTTCTTATAAATCTACAGCTCTGATATGCTTTCCGGCCTTCGGCCCGAGGTAGCACCATGCAACTCATCGATATCGGCGTCAACCTGACCAACCCCAGTTTCGCCGACAAACACCAGGCCGTGCTCGACCGCGCCTATGCTGCCGGGGTCTGCCAACTGGTGCTGACCGGCACCAGCGTCGAGGGCAGCGAACAGGCGTTGGAGCTGTGCCAGCAACTGGATCCGGACGGCCAACGACTGTTCGCCACCGCCGGCATTCACCCGCATTCGGCCAGCGACTGGAATGCCGACAGCGCAAAGCGTCTGCGCAGCTTGCTGCAGGAATCGAACGTGGTGGCGGTGGGCGAATGCGGGCTGGATTTCAACCGCGATTTCTCGCCGCGCCCGCAGCAGGAAAAAGTCCTCGAAGGACATCTGGCGCTGGCTGCCGAACTGCAATTGCCGGTGTTCCTGCATGAACGTGACGCTAGCCAGCGCCTGCTGGAAATCCTCCGTGACTTCCGCGACCGGTTGCCTGCCGCCGTGGTGCATTGCTTCACCGGCGAGCAGAAAGCACTGTTCAGCTATCTCGATCTGGATCTGCACATCGGCATCACCGGCTGGATCTGCGACGAGCGTCGCGGCACGCATTTGCATCCGCTTGTGAAGGAGATCAAGCGCGGTCGCCTGATGCTGGAAAGCGATGCGCCCTATCTGTTGCCACGCACATTGCGGCCAAAGCCGAAGAACGGGCGCAACGAGCCGGCGTATCTCACTGAAGTGCTGCGCGAAGTCGCATTGCATCGAGGCGAAACCGAGGAAGATCTGGCGGCCCACACCACCGCCTGCGCCCGGGCGTTCTACGGTTTACCTACCCTGCCCTAGCCGAGGCCAATGCATCACTTGTTGATGCACATCAAGATCCGGACACCTGCGTAGCGGCACAATAATGGCACCTTGCCAAAACTGTTTCCGCTATCAGAGAAGACCTCCATGGGTGCCTGGCTTAGCAATATCTCGCTGAAATACAAATTCTGGGCGGTGAACGCGGTCGCCTTTGTCACCACTTTGTTGTTAGTGCTGTACGCCGTACAGCTCGAACAACAGGCCCGCAGCCACGCCGCGCAAACCTCGGCCCAGGCCCAGGCGCAATTGCTCAAGGCGTGGCCGGCCGGGCAAGCCTTGCCCAAATCCGATCAGGTACTGACCTTCAAACGCGGTGAAGCGCCGCGCCTCAACGATCAGCCGCTGCTGGAGATCACCGACAGCAACGGCTGGATCGAGATCAGTCATTTACCGTTATTTGGCGAAAATCCGCTGCTCGGTGCCGAGGTCTTCAGCCGTGCCGATGGTCAGCAGGTCGCCGTGATCGCCTACACCCCCAGCCTCAGCCAGGTGTTCAGCGAACGCTTCGCCAACTATGCGGTGGCGGTGTTCATCCTGATGCTGGCGATGCTTGGCGCTTCACAGTTGCTGATCCGCTTTCTGCTCAGCCAGCTCAACACCCTCAAGGACGTAATGCTGCACGTGGAGAAAACCGGCGACCTCGCCGCTCGGGTGCCGCTGGCCTGCAAGGATGAAGTCGGGCAGATGGCCAATGCGTTCAACGCGATGCAGGCCGGTTATCAGCGAGTGGTGACCACCGTGGCCAACACCGCCCGGCAACTCGACGTCGGTGCCGCGCGACTGGCTTCGAGCATGAACGAAGTGCGTCACGGCATGCTCGGCCAGCAAAGTGAAACCGATCAGGCCGCCACGGCGATCAACGAAATGACCGCGACCGTCTACCACATCGCCCAGCACGCCGGCGCCACTCGCGACCTGTCGCAGACCGCCGACGGCCTGGCTGGCAGCGGCCAGCAAGTGGTGAGCCGGGTACAGACTTCGATTGCCGGGCTGTCCAGCGGCGTGCAGCAGACCGCCGAGATGATCCAGCGTCTGGCCGAGGACAGCCAGAAGATCAACGGCGTAGTCAGCGTGATCCACAGCATCGCCGAGCAAACCAATTTGCTGGCACTTAACGCCGCCATCGAAGCAGCCCGTGCCGGGGAAATGGGCCGCGGGTTTGCGGTGGTCGCAGACGAGGTGCGTAACCTCGCCAAACGCGTGCAGACCTCCACCGATGAAATCACCACGATGGTGTCGGCGTTGCAGGCCGGCACCCGTGACGCGGTGGACTTCATGCAGGAGAGTTCGTACAAGGCCGACGACTGCGTGCAACAGGCGCAAGAGGCCGGCGAAGCATTGGCGGAAATCACCGGGGCGGTGGCGCAGATGCGCGAAAGCAACACGCAGATTGCGGTGGCGGCGGAACAGCAAAGTCAGGTGGCCGAAGAGATGAACCGCGCGGTGGTGAGCATTCGCGATGTCACCGAAAACACCGTGCAACAGACCGTGGATTCGGCGACCACCAGTAACGAGTTGGCGACGCTGGCCGGGGAATTGAACAAGGCAATCGGTCAGCTGAAACTCTGACCCCCCTTCGCGAGCAAGCTCGCTCCCACAGGGCCTAACGGCGCTCACAAAATCGGGATTCAACCAAAAAGTCTGTGGGAGCGAGCTTGCTCGCGAAGGCGTCAGTCCGGACAACATCGAATCCAGCGATGACGCCTATCAGTTCAATAGCCAACCTTGATTCGCCGCCCTGGCTGCCCGGGCCTATTCTTCAACCATGTACTGAACATGGATCGAGGAGCAGCAACATGGGCAAACGTCACCCCAACCTTCCTGCGTGGCAATGGCGCGCGTACCCGAACAACCATCAGCACCCGACCAACCTGGTGCTGCACCTGATTGCCGTGCCGCTGTTCATTGTCGCGTTTCTGTTGATCGTCTCGGGCGTGTTCAGCCTGAGTCTGGCCAGCGTGGCGATCGGCGTGATCGGCATCATTGCGGCGCTGGGTCTGCAGCGTCACGGTCACAGCCTGGAGGCGCAAGCCTCCGAACCGTTCAGTGATCGCAAGGACGCCGTTTCGCGTCTGCTGGTCGAGCAGTTCCTGACGTTTCCGCGGTTCTTCCTCAGTGGCGGTTGGTTTCGCGCCTGGCGTGAACGCCATCGCCGCCATTGAATCAGGCGAAGATCGTCACCGTCTGCCGACTCATGGCAATCAGTTCCCCCTTCGCGCTCCACAGCTTGGCGGCGACATGGCCGTAACCGTCAGCCGCATACTCGATGTCTGCCAAGTATTGGCACCAGTCCAGCGTGCTCAAATCCAGTAACGGCTGAACGAATTCGATGGTCCAGGTCAGCGTGCTGCCTGGTGCCGGTTTCTTCAGATAGGGCAACAGCGCAGGCGGCCAGGCATCGACCAGCGCCAGCAGATGCGCCTCGTTGACTGGCTCTTCCTTCACATCCCCACGCAAACGCACCCAGCCGCCCATCAGCCGCGACTGAATGCCGGTGAACGGCATGCCGCCGACACTCCAGCGCATCGCCAGATGGCGCATGAACTCGGGGGTTACGCCTTTGATGTACGGCAGTTCCTGGCAGTCGTCCCAGTGTTTCATCTCGGGTGCCGGATACGCTTCAACCGCCACTTCCGACGGCCGCGAAGCCCCGAAGCTGCCTTGCACCATCGTCACCACCTGACCGTTCTGCACGGCGCGCCCCAGCACCTGGCTGACCGCTTTGCCTTCGCGCAGCAGTTCGACTTCAAAGCTCACCGGCACTTCGGGCTCGACCGGGCCGACAAAGGTGATCGCCAGCGAACGCACCGGCCGATCGGTCGGCACCCTGGTGCGCATCACTTCAAATTGCAGTGCAGCAACCAACCCGCCAAAACTCGCCCGGCCCTGGCCCCACTCCGCCGGAATCGTGACCTCCGGTTGACGACGGACAGCATCGATCAGATCGCAAAAGCGCATGGAAACCTCGGACACGAAAAAGGGAATGACCGGATCTTAACCAGCGCGGCAGAGCGGCGCAGCGTCCATTCCGGTCAAAGAGACTGACAGATAGGCCGTTTAGTGTGGGAGCGAGCCTGCTCGCGATAGCGGTGTATCAGTCACTTCATTGGTGACTGTTCAGCCCTAATCGCGAGCAGGCTCGCTCCCACATGCGGTCTTGTGGAAAATTCAGGACTTGAAGCAGGTCGCGCTGAGTTTTTCCAGCACCCGGTCGGCCTTGATTTCGGCCTTGGCCATGGTCGCCTGCCAGGAGGCGACGCAAGGTTGCAGATCCGGCTCCTGCTCGGCGCGCGCCAGCCATTGCCAGCAATCGTGCCAGTCACCAAGGGCGCCTTGTGCGGATTTCAAACGAGGTAATGCGGCTTCGGGCAGACGATCGAGTTCCGGGTAAGCCTCAATGCCGTATCGCACGCGCTTGATCAGCAGGCGCAGGCGATGGCGGTCGTGGGCTGGGTCGTGCAACGCCACGTCGAGATTCTTCCATTGTTTGCCCAGGCGTTTTTCGATGCGTTTGTCCAGACGCTTGAGCAATCCCTGGCGCTGGGACGCGCGCAGAAAACGCGGAAATGCATCGAGGATCATCAACAGCGATGCCACTTCGGCGCTGGCCGCCAGCGTCGGGTAAGCCTCGGCCATCTGCGCCATGCGCCGCTGCGCGGCTTCAGGCTGACCATGTTCGAGGAGATACGCCGCCAGCACCTCGCGGTCGCGCCATGGCGTGGTCAGTTGCCCCACCGCAGCCGCCGCATCTTCCAGTTGCTCGACACCGGGCAAACCGCGCAACGGTCGCAGCAGGCTGCGCAAACGGCGCACGGTAGTTCGCAAATCATGCAGCGCCTCAGGATCAGTCAGTGCGGTCAAACGCGCCTGACAGGCCAACAGCCGCATTTCCAGGCTCAGGACATGGGCCGCCAGCCGATCAACCAACGCAGACATCGCTTGCTCCTGAATTCAATGGCTTTGCACGAGTGTGCACTGGCGCAAGACACCTGCCCTTGCGCCACGTCAGCAGCTTAGCGTCCGGCGCGGGATTCGCGAATGTAGAAACGCGCCTTTTCGGCCTTCTTGGTGCAGCCTTCGAAACCCTCGAATTGCTGCTGAGTCTTGGCCGCCGTCAACAGCGACAGCGCCTTGGAATAGCTGACGGTGCCGGCAAACCCTTCGGCCTTCGCCAGGTCCAGTTCATGCCACGCCGCGTCGAGCTGGCTGCCGCAGCTGTCGCGATAAGCGGTCTTGCCGGCGCAACCGGCCAATGCCAGCGCCATCAACGGCACACAGATCCAGGCTTTCATCACTCACACCTCAAAGATAGGTCAACAGTCGTGCAGGTAAGACGGTAAGGCAGCGAAAAAGTGCCTTGTACCCCGCAATTGCACCGCACTGCAAAAGATAGCGCCGACGGGTCATGAAGTATCGAAAAAACGACGCCATGGCCGCCCCGAGCGACCCCGGCGATTGAAGCCCGGCCCTCAATGGGTGCATTGTGAAACCTTGCCGGGAGGAAGTCGGATGAAAAAACGTGTCGCACTGGTGCTGGGCTCCGGTGGCGCCCGGGGCTATGCCCATATCGGGGTCATTGAAGAGATCGAACGACGGGGCTATGACATCAGTTGTATTGCCGGCTGTTCAATGGGGGCCGTGGTCGGCGGAATCTACGCCGCCGGCAAGCTCGACGAGTACCGCAACTGGATCGAAAGCCTGGATTACCTCGACGTGCTGCGCCTGGTGGACGTCAGCTTCCGCCTCGGCGCGATTCGTGGCGAAAAAGTCTTCGGTCAGATCCGCAAAATCGTCGGCGAGATCAATATTGAAGACCTGCGCATGCCCTACACGGCGGTCGCCGCCGACCTCACCAACCAGCAGGAAATCTGGTTCCAGGAAGGCTGCTTGCATCAGGCGATGCGCGCCTCGGCGGCGATTCCCAGCCTGTTCACCCCGGTGATGCAGGGCAACCGGATGCTGGTGGATGGCGGCATTCTCAACCCGTTGCCGATCGTGCCGGTGGTGTCGAGCCACTGCGACCTGATCATCGCAGTCAATCTCAACTCGACCAACCAGCGCCATTACAAACTGCCGGTGATCCAGCGCCCCGCCGCGTTTCGCACGCGCTTCGACAGCCTGATCAATTCGCTGGGCTCGAAGATGCCGTTCCGCCGCAAACAGGCCGAGCAACTGCTGATGCTGGAACAGGAGGCGCTGCGTGCCGAAGCGGCGGACATCAATCCGTGGGTCGAAGGCGCCGAACCGGAAACTCAGCAACCGGCCGCCGCCCCCGAACGTGACGGCGCACCGAAATCCGCCACCGGTTCGTTCATCATCGATAACGTCGGGCCCGCGTCATTGCTCGACCTGATCAACCAGAGTTTCGAGGTGATGCAGACCTCGCTGGCGCAGTACAAGATCGCTGGCTATCCGCCGGACATCCTGATCAACGTGCCGAAGCGGGTGTGCAGGTTCTTCGAGTTCTACAAGGCGCCGGAACTGATCGCGCTGGGTCGCGAGATCGCCCGGGATACCCTCGACCGCTATGAGAGCGAGCAGAACTAAAAGCTGCTCTCGCTCAACAAGCGATAACCGACGCCGGCCTCGGTCACGATGA
Organism: Pseudomonas sp. B20(2017); assembly: GCF_002113125.1. GTDB lineage: Bacteria > Pseudomonadota > Gammaproteobacteria > Pseudomonadales > Pseudomonadaceae > Aquipseudomonas. The sequence goes on from NZ_NEJP01000002.1 coordinate 132,648, forward strand.
ACCGGGGCCGGGTCGGATCGTCCGCCAGTTTTTGCCGCAGATGCCCGACCACGATCCGCAGATAGTGACTGTCTTCGGTGTGAGTCGGCCCCCAGATATCCTTGAGCAATTGTTGCTGGGTAATCACCCGCCCTGGATGCCGCGCCAGTTGCGCCAGCACGGCGTATTCCTTGCGGGTCAGGGCGACTTCGACGCCGTCGAGCAGCACCCGGCGATAGGCCAGGTCCACGGTCAGCGGGCCGAAATTCAATGCAGCCTGCTGCGCTTCGCCGGCCGGTGCCTGACGCAGCAACGCGCGCACCCGGGCGAGAAATTCCTGAATGCCGAACGGCTTGGTCACGTAGTCATTGGCGCCGCCATCCAGTGCCTGGACTTTCTGCCCTTCGCTGGCGCGCACCGACAGCACCAGCACCGGTGCCGTGGCCCATTCGCGAAACTCGCGCAGCACTTGCTGGCCGTCCATGTCCGGCAGGCCTAGGTCGAGCACCAGCAGATCGGGTTTGTTCAGCGCCGCCTGGGCCAGGCCCTCGGCGCCAGTGCCGGCCTCCAGCACTTTGTAGCCTTGGGACGCGAGGCTGATGCGCAGGAACTTGCGGATCTGCGGTTCGTCATCGATGACCAAAATGGTCGCGGTCTGGCTCATGAATTCACATCAACACAAAAGAGTTGCAAGAGAGTAGCGCAGCACGGATCAGGCTTCACCGTCCATCCCCGGTTGCGTCTGCAACGGCAGGTGCAGGGTGATGCAGGTGCCGCGTCCGTCGATGCCGTCGCCGACACTGATCCGCCCGCCATGGGCGCCGACCATACCCTGACAGATCGCCAACCCGAGCCCCGTGCCCTGCCCGCCACGATCACCTCGGGCGGCGGTGTAGAACATATCGAAAATTTTCGCTCGCTCATCGACCGGAATCCCCGGCCCTTCATCACTGACCGAGAAAAACACTTCGCTGTCATCCGCCCCGGCGCGCAATTGCAGACGGCCGTGGGACGGCGAGAATCGGGCGGCGTTTTCCAGCACGTTGACCAGCGCCTGCTCAATCAACGCGGCATGCACGTACAACAGCGGCAACTCGGCCGGTACATCGGTGCTCACTTGCAACGACGACAACACCGCCCGCAGACGATTGAGCGCACTGCCGACGATGTCCGCCGGCGACACCCAGTCCCGCGCCAGCTTCAGGGCGCCGTGGCCGAGACGGGTCATGTCCAGCAGGTTCTGGATGTAACGGTCGAGACGTTCAGCTTCATCGCGAGTGCCTTCGAGCAGCTCGCGGCGATCCTCCAGCGGGATCGCTTCGCCGAGGGCCAGCAGGCTGTCGATGCTGCCGCGCATCGAGGTCAGCGGCGTGCGCAGATCGTGGGACACCGAGGCTAGCAAGGCGCTGCGCAGTTGTTCGGTTTCACCGTGCAGGCGCGCGGCTTCCAGATCATCGGCCAATTGCGCCCGGGCCAGAGCCTGGGCCAGCGGCTGGCTCAACGCGGTCAGCAAACGACGACGCTGGCCGCTCAAGGTCCGGCCCTCTTTGGCGCACACCCCGAGCAGCGCCAGCGGTCCGTCCTCCACCGACAGCGGCCACCACCACCATCGACCGAATGGCAACGTGCCGGTGCCCATGCCCGCCGGTTGATCGTGTTGCCAGGCCCAGTCGGCGGCGGCGCGTTCGGATTCGGTGAACTGCAACGGTCCGCCGGTTTCAACTTTCCAGCCGCCCTGCCCGTCGCGATTGAGCAGGCACAGTTGCAGATCGCTCCAGCCATTGAGGTGTTGCGCGGCGGCGCTGACCACGGCCTGGCGGTCGGTGGCGGCGGTGAGTTTGCGCGACAGGTCGAGCAGTTCGGTGGTCTCTTCCTGGGTATCGCGCAGCGCCTGCAATTGCCGCCGCTGACGCGCCGCGAGATTGCCGGTGAGCGCCGCCATCAGCAGGAAGAACAGCAACGTCAGCACGTCCTCTTCGCGCTGGATGCTGAAGGAGAAATTCGGCGGGATGAACAGAAAGTCGTAGGTCAGAAACGACAGCGCCGCACAGGCCAGCGCCGGGCCGAGACTGCTGCGCACCGCCACCAGGAGCACCGCCGCAAGGAACACCAGCGAAATGTTCGGCAACGGCAGCACGCTGGACACCGCCCACGCCAGCGCACTGGCCAACAGCGTGGCGACCAGCGCCAGCGCATAGTCGAACCACACCAGCGTCGGCGCTACCCGCGGGCGCGGTTGATGCTGTTCCTGGTCACTGTCCAGCACGTTGATTTCCAAGCCATGAGCCTGACGCAGCAAACGCGCCGCCAACCCACCGCCGAACAGGCGCCTGCGCAGACGCGGCCGGGACTGGCCGACCAGCACCAGACTCGCCCTTCGTTCAGCCGCATGCTGGATCAGGGTTTTCGCCACTTCGCCGGCCCGCAACAGCACCACTTCGCCGCCGAGGCGTTCGGCCAGTTGCTGGGCGCTTTGCAGGCGCAGGCGCGATTGCTCGTCGCGCACGCTGCCGTTATCGACGTGCACCAGACTCCATGGCAGATGTCGCCGCTGGGCGACCCGACTGGCGTGACGCACCAGCCGTTCGGCCTGAGCATCGCCATCGACCCCGACCAGCAAGCGCCCGCGCACCGCCGGCGCGGCTTGACCGAGCTGGCGATAGCCCTGAGCGAGATCGTTATCCACCTGCGCGGCAGCGGTTTGCATCGCCAGTTCACGCAGCGCAGTGAGGTTGGTCTGGGTGAAAAATGCATCGATCGCCGCGCGGGCCTGCTCCGGCACGTAGACCTTGCCTTCGCGCAGACGCTCGAGCAACTCCCGGGGCGGCAGGTCGATCAGCAGCAGTTCGTAGGCTTCTTGCAGCACCCAGTCCGGCAGGGTTTCGCGCACCTGCACGCCGGTGATGCCGCGCACCTGATCGTTGAGACTTTCCAGATGCTGGACGTTGACTGTGGTGTAGACATCGATACCGGCGGCGAGCAGTTCCTGAATGTCCTGCCAGCGTTTGGCGTGGCGACTGCCGGGGGCGTTGCTGTGAGCGAGTTCGTCGACCAGCACAAGCTTCGGATTGGCGGCGAGCAGGCCGTCGAGGTCCATTTCTTCAAGCGTCACGCCGCGGTATTCCGAGCGCACCAGCGGCAGTTGCGGCAGGCCGCCAAGCAGCGCTTCGGTTTCAGCGCGGCCGTGGGTTTCGACCACCCCGGCGATGACTTTCACGCCTTGGCGCAACTGGCTGTGGGCGGCCTGCAACATCGCGTAGGTCTTGCCCACGCCCGGCGCAGCGCCGAGGAAAACCTTGAGCCGGCCGCGTCCGTCACGGGGCAAGTCTGCTAACAGCGCGTCGGCGCGGCCGGAGTCACTCATGCTTGAAGCTCTCTCTTCCTGTGATCGTTCCCACGTCGAGGCGTCGAACCGTCTGCGTGGGAATGCAGCCCGGGACGCTCTGCGTCCCATCCATTACAACTTTTCCAGCGCCGTGTTCAGCGCCAGCACATTCACCACTGGCGGGCCCACCAACGGCTGTTCGATGTGCGCGTCGAGCAGTTGCTGCAAAGTCGCTACCGGCAAATTACGCGCTGCCGCAACACGCGCCAGTTGATAGGCAATCGCCGCCGGTGGCAAGTGCGGATCGAGACCGCTGCCGGAGGTGGTCAACAGCGCCAGCGGCACCGGGCCCTGACCGGGCACCTGCAGCTTGTTGGCGTCATCGATCACCCGAGTGGCCAGCGCCGGGTTGCTCGGCGACAGGTTGCTCGCGCTGCTCGACACGGTGGCAAAGGCACCGGCCGAAGGACGTGGATGAAACCAGGCATCGCCGACAAAATCCTGAGCGATCAGCGACGAGCCGCGCACCTTGCCTTCGGCATCGCGCACCAGGCTGCCGTTGGCCTGCTCGGGGAAGGCGACCTGGGCAACCCCGGTCACCACCAGTGGATAGGCAACGCCGGTGACCAGGGTCATCAGCACCAGCAGGCTCAGGGCCGGACGGATCATTGTGGACATTTCGAAATCCTCGAATTCGTGCTTGAAGCGGTGTGCCCGGCACACCGCTGTTCAGATTCAAACCAGATGCAACGCCGTCAACAGCATGTCGATCGCCTTGATCCCCACAAACGGCACCAGAATCCCGCCCAGGCCATAGATCAGCAGATTGCGACGCAGCAACGCCGCCGCACTCGCCGCCTGCACCCGCACACCGCGCAGGGCCAGCGGAATCAGCACGACGATGATCAGAGCATTGAAGACGATGGCCGACAGGATCGCGCTCTGCGGACTGCTCAACTGCATGATGTTCAGCACGCCCAGTTGCGGGTAGATCGCGGCAAACAGCGCCGGCAGGATCGCAAAGTACTTGGCCACGTCGTTGGCGATGGAAAAGGTCGTCAGCGCACCACGGGTCACCAGCAATTCCTTGCCGATCTGCACCACGTCCAGCAGCTTGGTCGGGTCGCTGTCGAGGTCGACCATGTTGGCCGCTTCGCGCGCGGCTTGCGTGCCGTCGTTCATCGCCATGCCGACGTCAGCCTGGGCCAGCGCCGGGGCATCGTTGGCGCCGTCGCCGCACATCGCGACCAGCCGACCATCGTTCTGCTCGTGACGGATGCGCGCCAGTTTTTTCTCCGGTGTAGCTTCGGCCAGTACGTCGTCGACGCCTGCTTCAGCGGCAATCGCGGCGGCAGTCAGCGGGTTGTCGCCGGTGACCATCACCGTGCGGATCCCCAGCTTGCGCAGCTCGGCGAAACGCTCGCGGATGCCCGGCTTGACCACGTCTTTCAGGTGGATCGCACCGAGCAGTTTGCCGTCGGCGCAGACCAGCAACGGGGTCCCGCCGCTCTGGGCGATCTTGTCGATTTCCCGGGACAGCGCCGGGGCCAGATCCTTGCGTTGTTGACCGAGGAAGGCCAGCAGCGAATCCACCGCGCCCTTGCGGAATACACGGCCCTGATAGTCGACACCGGACAAGCGGGTTTCCGCACTGAACGGTACGGCGGTCAGGGTTTCCGGCGAAGGTTCCGGCTGTGGATTGGTGCCGCGCAGGTACTCGACGATGGACTTGCCTTCGGCAGTTTCGTCGGCCAGCGAGGCAAACAGCGCGCCTTCGGCCAGCTCACGGGCATTCACGCCCGGCGCCGCATAGACCGCGCTGCAACGACGGTTGCCGAAAGTGATGGTGCCGGTCTTGTCCAGCAGCAAAACATGCACGTCACCCGCCGCCTCCACCGCGCGACCGGACTTGGCGATCACGTTCAGGCGCACCAGACGATCCATCCCGGCAATACCGATCGCCGACAGCAGACCGCCAATGGTGGTCGGAATCAGCGTGACCAATAACGCCACCAGAAACACCAGCGGCAGGCTGCCGTTGGCGAAGTGGGCGAACGGCTGCAGGGTCACGACCACCAGCAGAAAGATCAGGGTCAGGCCGATCAGCAGGATGTCCAGCGCCACTTCGTTCGGGGTCTTCTGGCGTTTGGCACCTTCGACCAGCGCAATCATGCGGTCGAGGGTCGATTCACCGGGGTTGGCGGTGATCTTCACCAGCAACCAGTCGGACACCAGCCGGGTGTTGCCGGTGACGGCGGAACGGTCGCCGCCGGACTCACGAATCACCGGCGCGGATTCACCGGTAATTGCGGCTTCGTTAACGGCCGCGATGCCTTCGATGACCTCGGCATCACCGGGGATCATTTCCCCGGCTTCGACGCGCACCACATCGCCCTTGCGCAGGCTGGTGGCCGGCACGACCTGGAAGCTGCCGTTGGCCAGTTTGCGTCGGGCGCTGAGGCCTTCGCTGCCAGCCTTGAGGCTGTCGGCGCGGGCCTTGCCGCGACCTTCGGCGAGCGCTTCGGCGAAGTTGGCGAACAGCACGGTGAACCACAGCCACAGGGCGATTTGTGCGGCAACGAAAGTCGGCACGCTGCTGTCGGGAATGAAACACAGCACGGTGGTCAGGATCGCCGTGAGTTCCACCACCAGCATCACCGGCGAGCGCTGCAACTGGCGCGGGTCGAGCTTGACGAAGGCTTGCACCAGCGCCGGACGCCACAGGGCGCTGATCGCGGTTTTCGGAGCTTCTGCCGACTTGGCAGCTGCCGCTGGTTTTGAAGCTGGAACATGCATATTCATGATGGATTCCTTAGAAGCCCATGCTCAGGTGTTCGGCAATCGGGCCGAGCGCCAGGGTCGGCAAGAAGGTCAGGCCGCCCACCAGCAAAATGGTCACGGTCAACAGGGTCACGAACAGCGGGCCGTGGGTCGGGAAGCTGTTCTGGCCGATCGGTGCGGTTTTCTTCATCGCCAGGCTGCCGGCCAAAGCCAGTACCGGGAGGATGTAGCCGAAGCGGCCGATCAACATGCCCAGGCCGAGCATCAGATTGTGGAACGCAGTGTTGGCGCCGAAGCCGCCGAACGCCGAACCGTTGTTGGCACTGGCCGAGGTGTAGGCGTAGAGCAATTGACTGAAACCGTGCGGGCCGGGATTGCTCACCGCCGCCACCGGACCCGGCAGGCTCGCGGCAATCGCGCCCAGCACCAGCACGCCAACCGGCATCACCAGCAGGGTGACGACAAGCAGTTGCACTTCACGGGCCTGGAGTTTCTTGCCGAGGTATTCCGGGGTGCGGCCGATCATCAGGCCGGCGAGGAATACCGCGATCAGCACGTTCAGCAACATGCCGTAGAGGCCCGCGCCGACGCCGCCGAAGATCACTTCGCCGACCATCATGTTGACCAGCGCGACCATGCCGGTGAGCGGGTTGAGGCTGTCATGCGTGCCGTTGACCGAACCGTTCGACGCCGCGGTGGTGGTCACCGACCAGAGCACGGTGGCCGTAGTGCCGAAGCGCGCTTCCTTGCCTTCCAGCGGTGCAGTCTGTTCGACGGCGACGTTGTTCAAGGCAGGGTTTGGCTGGTACTCGGCCCACAGCGAAGTGGCGCCGCCGATGATGAACAGCGCGAGCATGCAGCCGATGATGGCGCGGCTCTGACGCAGATCCTTCACGTAGTGCCCGAAGGTGAATACCAGCGCCACCGGGATCAGGATGATCGACGCGACTTCGAACAGGTTGCTCCACGCGGTCGGGTTCTCAAACGGGTGCGCCGAGTTGACGCCGAAGAAACCACCGCCGTTGGTGCCCAGTTGCTTGATCGCAATCTGGCTGGCGGCCGGGCCGAGCGGGATGACTTGGTCAACGCCCTGCATCGTCACAGCATTCACGTATTGCGCGAAGGTCTGCGGCACGCCCTGCCACACCAGGTACAGCGCCAGCAGCAGGCACAGCGGCAGCAGGCCGTAGAGAGTGGCGCGGGTCATGTCGACCCAGAAGTTGCCGAGGGTTTTGGTGGACTTGCGCCCAATGCCACGGCACAGCGCAACCAGCACAGCGAGGCCGGTGGCGGCACTGACGAAGTTCTGCACGGTGAGGCCGACCATCTGGCTCAGGTAGCTGAGCGACGCTTCGCCGCTGTAGGCCTGCCAGTTGGTGTTGGTCATGAAGCTGACGGCGGTGTTGAACGCGAGGGTCCACTCCTGGCCCGGCAGGTTTTGCGGGTTCAGCGGCAGGTGATCCTGAAACAGCAGGATCGCGAACAGCAGCAGAAAACCAGCGAGGTTGAATGCCAGCAGCGCCAGCGTGTATTTCTGCCAGCTCTGTTCGTCCTGCGGATTGACCCCGGCAATGCGGTAACAGCCGCGTTCGACCGGGCCGAGAATCGGCGTCAGCCAGGTGCGCTGACCCTCCATCACCTTGTAGTAGAAGCGCCCGAGGAACGGCGCCGGCAGCAAGACCACCGCGAAGAATGCGAGGATCAGCCAATAGTCATAACTGTGCATAGCCGCTCCTAAGTCCGATCCGCGCGCAACAGCGCAACCAACAGATAAATGAACAGCCCCACTGCCAGCAGCAGTGACACCCCGTCCAGAACGCTCATGGAAGATCTCCGTGTTACGGCGTATTGCCGCGATTGGAGGCATTGTCGGAAAGGAGGCTGTAAAGGAACGAGAGCGAGGGTGTGTGCAGGGCATAAAGAAAGCGTAAAGAGTGGGTTTACGCGGGCGTTACAGCAACTCTTTTGCGCCGTCAGGCCGGGCCTCTTCGCGAGCAAGCCCGCTCCCACAGGGGTATGCGTTGTTTGGACAAGCGCATTTCAAAATGTGGGAGCGGGCTTGCCCGCGAAGACGGCAGCACAAACAGCATCGCACCCAACTGGCGCACAATTTTGTGGGCATTGCGCCGCGAACATCCCCGATACGACAGCTTTCAGCCTATTACGACCCACCAATACAAAATGGCACGCCCACTGCACACGACCTTCCCCGAGCTTTCCAAACCGTTCAGGGAGCAAACGCATGAACACACAACTCAAACCCACGCTGGGCACGTTGCACCTGTGGGGCATCGCGGTGGGGCTGGTGATTTCCGGGGAGTATTTCGGCTGGAGTTATGGCTGGGGCGTCGCGGGGACACTGGGCTTTCTGGTGACGTCATTTATGGTCGCGACCATGTACACCTGCTTCATCTTCAGCTTCACCGAATTGACCACGGCGATCCCCCACGCGGGCGGGCCGTTCGCCTACAGTCGCCGCGCCTTCGGTGAGAAAGGTGGGTTGATCGCCGGACTGGCGACGCTGATCGAATTCGTCTTCGCCCCGCCGGCGATTGCCCTGGCGATTGGCGCGTACCTGAACGTGCAGTTCCCGGCACTTGATCCGAAACACGCGGCGGTCGGCGCGTACATCGTGTTCATGGGTCTGAATATTCTTGGCGTGAAACTGGCCGCGACCTTCGAGTTGATCGTCTGCGTCCTGGCCGTCGCCGAGCTATTGGTGTTCATGGGCGTGGTCGCCCCGGCGTTCAGTTTCAGCAACTTTGCGCTCAATGGCTGGGCCGGCTCGGACATCTTCGGTGCTCCTGCGATTGCCGGGATGTTCGCGGCGATTCCGTTTGCGATCTGGTTTTTCCTCGCCATCGAAGGCGCAGCCATGGCGGCCGAAGAAGCCAAGGACCCGAAACGCACGATTCCCAAGGCCTACATCAGCGGTATTCTGACCCTGGTGTTGCTGGCCATGGGCGTGATGTTCTTCGCCGGCGGCGTCGGCGACTGGCGCATCCTGTCGAACATCAACGACCCGCTGCCTCAGGCAATGAAAACCGTGGTCGGTGACAACTCCGGCTGGCTGCACATGCTGGTGTGGATCGGTCTGTTCGGGCTGGTGGCGAGTTTCCACGGGATCATTCTCGGCTACTCGCGGCAATTCTTCGCCCTCGCCCGCGCCGGTTACCTGCCCGCCTCGCTGGCAAAGCTGTCGCGCTTCCAGACCCCGCACCGGGCGATCATCGCCGGCGGAGTGATCGGTATCGCGGCGATCTACAGTGACGGCCTGATCAACCTCGGCGGCATGACCCTCACCGCCGCGATGATCACCATGGCGGTGTTCGGCGCGATCGTGATGTACATCATGAGCATGCTCAGCCTGTTCAAACTGCGCCGCAGCGAACCGAATCTCGAACGTACCTTCCGGGCTCCGTGCTATCCGCTCGTTCCCATGATTGCACTGGTGCTGGCCGTGGTGTGCCTGGTGGCGATGGCCTGGTTCAATGCGCTGATCGGGCTGATCTTTCTCGGCTTCATGGCAGTCGGTTTCGGCTACTTCCTGTTGACCGGCCAATTGCGCGCCAACGCCCCGGCAGACGCCATGCTCACCGGACTGTAAACCGCCAGGGGCATAACCGGCCTAGAATGGAACCACTGCGAATGCACTTCGCTCAAAGTGGTATGCAGCGTTGCACGGCGAAACCCTCGCCCGTCGACCTGTCTTTAAGGAGAGCCGTTATGCCCTGGTATGCCTGGTTGATTCTGGTCGTTGCAATCGGCTCGATCGTCGGCGGTCTGATGATGTTGCGTGACACCGCCAACAAGGTCGAACTGACCGATGAACAACGCAAGCGCGTCGCTGAACGCAATGCCGAAGCGGACATCAAGGACGCGCGGGACCGCTGAACGAAAAACCCCGCCTGAATTCGGCGGGGTTTGTTTTTTGTGGTGATTACTTTTCCCAGTCAGCCTTGGCAATGTGCAAGCCATGCAGGCCTTTGTACGCCGCACGTTCCGGCTGGCTCCAGCCTTCGAGCAGCGCATCGTCCAGACGATAGATTTCCACCCCGAGCGGGCGGCACACGGTCAGCGGATCCTGTGCGTCCGGCCCCCACATCGCCAAAGACAAGTCACCACCCGGACAGGTCGACAACGCGCACAGCAAGTCGATTTCGGCGAAGAACTCCAGGTAATCGCCCTTCTGTGCCGGGCAGGCCTTCATGAAATACAGGTCATCGTGATTCAGGCCGGTGCACTGGAAGATGTTCAGCACGTCATGCACATCGAACTCGGTCAGGCCATGGGGCAACACGGCGCGGGTCAGGTTGGAATGGCAGTGATGATGGAAATCCTCGCCGGTGAGCATTTTGTTCACATAAGGATCGCAGCGCGTGCCGAGCAAATCGTGCAGGCGCCCGCCGTGCTCGTCGATGCCATAGTCGGCGAGGCTGTCATCGGTGATGGTCACCAGAGGTCGCAGAAAAGGCAGGTTCGACCAGAGGCGATCGTGGGTGCTGACATGCGCGCCCTGTAGTTGCCGGGTGCGCGCCGCCCACATCCGCTCACGCGGATCGTGTGCGTTCCACACATTGAAATCGCCCACCTGGGGCCCGACCGGTGTGGTGACACGAAACACATGCCCTGCCGGAACATGCCAGGCACGCCCGGTGCGGATCGGTACTTCGAATTGTTCGATCAGCGTGCGCCCGTCCTTGCGGTCGCGAATCCGTTCGTAGAAAGGTGTATTGACCTGTAACGCCGAGCCTTTGCTGACCTGATAGGCGGCCGGGTAGTCTTTGTACATGATTCTCCTGCTCCTCAAGTGATGGCAACTTTGCAAGCTGCAACCACTATCCGTGCCAACCGTTTATGGTTGTTACGAACTTGTTGGATTCATCGGCAGGCTTTTTAGAAGTAGAAGTACAGTCACCATTCAATTTGCATTGGTTAAGATGGCGGTCTTGTTGCGGAGAGTTTAAATGCGTTACTCGCAGGATCATAAAGCCCAGACCCATCAGCGCATCATCAAGGAAGCGTCCGAACGATTTCGCAAGGACGGTATTGGTGCGACTGGCCTGCAGCCACTGATGAAGGCGCTGGGCTTGACCCATGGCGGCTTTTATTCGCATTTCAAATCGAAGGACGAGTTGGTTGAAAAAGCCCTGCAAGCGGCTGGCGATCAGGTTGCGGGCTTGTGCGAGGAGCTGTTCGCCCAGGAAAAACCACTGGAAGCCTTCATCGATACGTACCTCTCCGAATGGCACCAGACCTCACCTCATGAAGGCTGCCCGCTGTTGACCATTTCTTCGGAACTGGGGCTACGCGGGCAGCCGAGCCCGACCAGCGATGAAGTGCTCAAGGCTCGCCTGGACCAAATCGAAGGCACCCTTGAAGGCGAGAACGCCGCCGAGCGCAGCATCGTCATAATGGCGACACTGGCCGGGGCGCTCCTGCTGTCACGCAGTGTCGCGGATCCTGAATTTGCGCAGCAGATCCTCGACGTCACCCGCGAACATCTCAAAAGGTCGGAAGACTAAGCCTGCCAGCGCTTGAACAGCACGCTGGCATTGACCCCACCGAAGCCGAATCCGTTGGACAGTGCATATTCGATCGGCATCGACCGTGACTGACCGTGGACGATGTCCACGCCTTCGCTCGCCGGATCAGGATTGTCGAAGTTGAGCGTTGGCGGAACGATCTGATCGCGAATCGCCAGCAACGTGAAGATCGCTTCGAGACCGCCGGCAGCTCCAAGTAAATGCCCGGTGGCGGACTTGGTTGACGCCACCGCGATTTTTTTCTCCGCGCCAAACACCGACTTGATCGCCGCCAGTTCACCCAGATCGCCAACCGGTGTCGAAGTTGCATGCGCGTTCAGATGCTGCACCTGACCCGGCGTGATGCCGGCCTGGGCCAGCGCCAGTGTCATCGCCCGCCGCGCACCGCTGCCGTCTTCCGGCCCGGCGGTCAGGTGATAGGCGTCGGCGCTGGTGCCATATCCCACCAGTTCGGCCAGCGGTTGCGCACCTCGTGCCAAGGCATGGTCCAGTGACTCGATAACCAGCAGACCGGCGCCCTCGCCCATCACGAAACCGTCACGCCCGCTGTCGAACGGACGTGAGGCGCGCTCAGGCGTGTCGTTATAGGCACTGGACAAGGCCCGCGCCGCCGCGAAACCGGCAAGGCTGACACGGTCGATGCAGGCTTCTGCGCCGCCGCATACCGCTATATCGGCTTCGCCGGAGCGAATCAATCGCGCCGCGTCACCAATCGCCTGCACTCCTGCAGCACAAGCGGTAACCGGTGCGCCGAGCGGCCCCTTGAGACCATGCTGGATCGAGACATGCCCCGCCGCGAGGTTGACCAGAAACGACGGGATGGTGAACGGCGACAAGCGTCGCGGGCCACGGCTGTCGGTGGTGCGCACCGCATCGGCAATCGCACCGAAGCCGCCGACACCGGAGCCGATGATGGTCGCGGTGCGCTCCTGAGCTTGGGATTCGGTCGGATGCCAGCCGGCCTGTTCAAGCGCCTGCCGTGCGGCCTCCATCGCGAACAGAATGAAGCGGTCCATTTTCTTCTGTTCTTTGGGTGGCGTGGCACGATCCGGGTCGAAACCTGCTTCGGCGTCCTCCTCCATCGTCGGCACCACGCCACCGACCCGGGTCGGCAGATCGGCAATTACCGCTTCCGGCAGGTTCCGCAATCCCGAACGCCCGGCCAGCAAGCGCTGCCAGACGACTTCGACGCCGCTTCCCAAGGGCGATACCAGGCCCATACCCGTGACAACTACTCGACGCTGATCCATATCGGGTTGACCTCTCGTAACTCGAAAATCGTTTACTTGTAACGGCTGGCCGCCGAACTGTGGGACAGGTTGGGCGCCATCACCAGACGCGCGGCAACAAAGGCTTGCCACTCGCCCGCATCAGGCAGCGAAGGAATGGTGACCAGTTCGCCCTGATCCAGACCAGACAACGCAGCATCGACCATCTCGCCCGCTTCCATGACCATTTCCGCCGGAATGCCGCTGGTATCAAAACCGGAGCGCTCCCAGATTTCGGTGCGGGTCACACCGGGCAATACCGCTTGCACCTTGACCCCGGTGCCTTCGAGTTCGGTATTGAGCGATTGAGTCAGGCTCAGCACGTAAGCCTTGCTGGCGCTGTAGGTGGCGTTGAAACGCTCGGGGAACAGGGCAACCACGGACGCAATGTTGATGATCGTGCCGCGCCCGGCCTGGGTGAACGCTGCAGCGGCAGAGGCGGCGAGTCGGGTCAGGGTCGTAACGTTCAACTGAATCAGTTTTTCCAGCTCGTCCGGGTCGGCGTTGGCCAGTAATCCATTGACCGCAACGCCAGCGTTGTTGACTAGCAGGCTGATACTGGAATCGCTGCGCAGACGCTGCTCAAGCTTGATCACATCATCCTTTTTCGTCAGGTCGGCCTTGAGCACTTCAACCTGAACGCCGTGGGCGTCTCGCAGCTTGCTCGCAGCCGATTCCAGACGCTCCTTGTCACGAGCGACCAGCAGCAGATCGAAACCACGCGCCGCCAATCGCTCGGCGTACACCGCTCCAATGCCGGAAGAAGCGCCCGTGACCAGCGCCGTACCTTGAGATTTCGGGGAATTCATGACGATACTCCTGAGATGCGTGAGGAATGAACGACCGCTGAAAAGCAGAAGGCTTCAGTGGCGACTGAAATTATTATAGGCATAATCTCAAGACAATATGATAGTCATAATTTTCCACTCCCCGACGGAAAGGCTGTCGCTCTCCTGCGTTGTGCTCCACCTGGAAGCAAAAAGGGCCGGTCAATGACCGGCCCTCTGGCGTTGAACAATCAGCTTAGTTCACTTCCAGCTTGTCGCGATTACGATCCAGAATCGCCTTGCCGATACCCTTCACTTCGAGCAGTTCATCCACCGACGCAAATGGACCATTTGTTTCGCGATACGCAACAATGGCATTCGCCTTCGCCTCACCCACGCCTGCCAGCTCCTTTTGCAGCGTCGCCGCATCTGCCCCGTTGAGATCGACTTTCCCACCTTTGGAAACGGATGCAGCATCCATCACCTGTGAGGTTTTCGGTGGTTCAGCTGTGACCACAGGCGCCGCAACCGCCGCGATCGAGGCGCTGGTGAGCAAGGCAAAAACCAGGGAGTAAAAGTAACTGCTACGCATAAGTGACGCTCCATCATCATTTGAGAAAGCAGCTTTTCCGAAGCTGCTCCCCAAACTTAGATCACGATGGCCACCTGTCAAAAACGTGTCCGTTACAGGATGTGAAACAATCAGGGCTCGAGACGGCGTTGCTGGTAGATCCAGTCAACGATTTCGCCGTCAGGGGTGTAGCCGCTCACGGTTTCACGCAATAGCTGGCGAACGCGGGAGTAGTCGTCTTTCTCGACGGCAATCAGCAGCTCATGCAATCGCGCCTTCAGCACATCCCAAGACAGATGATCTTCGTTGGCCGTCATGATCATCGGATGCGAGGTAGCGGCGACATTATCGCCGATCAGCAACTCTTCGTAGAGCTTCTCGCCCGGGCGCAAACCGGTGAACTCTATGGAAATGTCACCGTGAGGATTACGCTCGGAACGGATACTCAAGCCTGACAGATGAATCATTTTTTCTGCCAGTTCGACGATTTTCACCGGTTCGCCCATATCCAGCACGAACACATCGCCGCCCTGCCCCATTGATCCCGCCTGGATAACCAGTTGCGCCGCCTCGGGGATGGTCATGAAATAGCGGGTGATTTTCGGATGGGTGACGGTCAATGGGCCACCGGTTCTGATCTGGCTGTGAAACAGTGGAATCACTGAACCTGAAGAACCCAGCACGTTACCGAAACGAACCATGGTGAAACGAGTTTTATTCACCCGGGACACATTGGCTTTGTCGCCGAACAGAACCGGAGCCAACTCGCGGCTAAGGGCTTGAAGCGTCAATTCCGCAAGGCGCTTGGTGCTGCCCATAATGTTTGTTGGACGGACAGCTTTATCCGTGGAAATCAGCACAAAATTTGAAACACCGGACTGCAAGGCAGCCTGAGCGGTATTAAGCGTGCCGATTACATTGTTCAGCACACCTTCAGCAATGTTGTGCTCCACCATCGGCACATGCTTGTAGGCCGCAGCATGGTAAACCGTCTCGACCTTCCAGGTTTTCATGACGTCCAGCAATTTATCCTGGTGGCGAATTGATCCTAGGATCGGCAGCAACCTGACCGGCACCGATTGCCGAGAAGCACGCTGTTCCAGTTCCGACAAGATGTTGTAAAGATTGAACTCACTGTGTTCGAACAAAATCAGGGTCGTTGGCCGAAGCGCAAAGATCTGCCGACAAAGTTCCGAACCAATCGACCCCCCCGCCCCAGTGACCATGACAGTTTTGCCGCTGATGCACCGGGCTAGCAGGTCGGGTTGCGCAGGCACGGAATCGCGGCCCAGCAAGTCGGCAATATCAACTTCCTGAATATCCTCAACTTTGACTCGACCGCTGGCAAGATCGGTGAAATTGGGCACGCTTCGCACATGCAGTGGAAAACCTTCAAGAAGATTCAAGATCTCCCGACGTCGCGCCCGGGTGGACGATGGCAGGGCCAAAAGGATTTCCTGAGCCCCGGTGACATCGATCATTTGTTGAATGTGTTTGGGCTTATACACTTGCAGCCCGGAAATCGAACGGTCGGATATACCGGGATCGTCATCGATAAATGCCACCGGACGCATGACTCGCCCCATGCGCAGCGCTGCAACCAGCTGATTACCAGCGACTCCGGCACCGTAGATAGCCACTTTGGTCAGCCCATCGTCACGGTTGGTGAAAGGCACATGCTGCGCGGCAGTGAACCAGTCGCCCATGAAATATTGCCTTAGGCACAGCCGCAGGCCACCGATGATGACCATGCTCAACCACCAATAGTTGAAGATGATCGAACGCGGTACTACGGACTCATGATTGCTGTACCAGAAAACGACCACGGCCAATATCAATGAAGAAAGACTGACAGCCTTTACGATTGCAATAAGCGCATCGTTACCGAAGTAGCGCATGACAGCACGGTACATGCCAAAACGTATAAAAAACGGAATCGCAATAACTGGCGCGCATGCGAACAGCCATATATGAGCATCGATCGGGTTATACATATCATCGACGCCCAAACGCACGATGAAAGAGAGCCATAAAGCGACCCAAACCAACACCACGTCGGTAATCACCTGCAGCAAACGCTTTTGCTTGCGAGGCAGACCCAGTAAGACCGTCCGCACCTTATCCATTCACGCACTGGAGCACGTAGCTCCCTCCTTCAGCAGTCGAGGTTGGCATTCTACTCCCAATACCTGAAGGATCAGCTGAATAGTTGATCCAACAGCTGCGTCGATAACACTGCGCCCGCCAAGTCCAACCGATTCTGCGCGAGCAATTTACCCAGCGCATGGCTACAATCCCCCAACTACCGAAAATGTAAAGTGCTCTCAGACTTGCGAATCCCTTCGCGGTCAATCCATTGCATCGACCGAGGCACTGGCAAGGAGAGCAGGAGACGGAAATCCCATTACTCGTGAAGGTCTTCCCATCCAGCGAACATCATTTTCCAATTTTCAGTGCTTAATGAGAAATCATGTCCGAAAATCTTGTAGCTCACACAACCGCCGTGGATGCCGAGCGTCGCAGCATTATCAAAAACCAGCGACCTACCGTTATTTGGCTTACTGGGCTTAGCGGAGCGGGTAAATCATCCGTTGCCAACGCTTTGGAGCTGGCGCTGTGCAATGAAGGCCGACACACCTATCTGCTCGACGGCGACAACGTCCGGTTGGGTCTTTGCCATGACCTCGGATTCAGCGACAAGGATCGCATCGAAAACATACGTCGCATCTCCGAAGTCTCCAAGCTTTTCATCGATGCCGGATTGATCGTTATCACCGCTTTCATATCTCCGTTCAAACGTGACCGCGCCTTGGCTCGAGAAGTCATCGGTGCGGAAAATTTCATCGAGGTGTTCATTGACACCCCACTCAATGAGTGCGAACGCCGGGATCCAAAGGGTCTGTACAAAAAAGCTCGCCAGGGATTGATCGCCAACTTCACCGGCATCGACTCGGCCTATGAGCCGCCGGAAAACCCGCAGATCAAAATCAACACTCTGGAAGATGATCTTCCGACTGCAGCCCGGCGCATCATCGACTTTATCAACAAGCAATCGAACCAATGAAAACCCTAGTCATTATTGGCGCAGGCTTCAGTGGAACGGTTGCCGCCATCGAGTTTCTGCGTTCCGCCCCCGAAGACACTCGACTGATCATCATCAATAGATCTGGCGCAGTTGCGCGGGGCTTGGCGTATGGCACCAGCAGTTCAAAACACCTGCTGAATGTCCCGGCAGGCAATATGAGCGCGCTCGTCGATGATCCAGACTCGTTTCTGAACTACTGCCAGGCTCTCATTCCCGATACGACCTCCAGTTCGTTTGTATCCAGAAAACTGTATGGCGATTATCTTGCTTCGCTACTGGAAAGTGCCGAAAGAGATACCAAAAGCCATATTGCGGTTGAACGTATCTGCGCAGAAGTCGTGTCACTCAAACCCCAGGAGCAAGGTGCTCAGATAAAACTGTCTGGAGGCAAGACGGTCTTGGCCGATCAGGTCATTTTGGCATTCGGCCACTTCCCGCCGCGTACGCCGGCAGCACTGACGAGCCTGCTCGAATCGCCGTACTACGTCGCCAATCCGTGGGCTGGATCAGTGACCGACTCGGACAAGCAAAGTGAATCGGTTCTACTGATCGGAAGTGGCCTGACTGCACTTGACGTGGTCTCAAGTCTTGGAAAAGTCAGCGATGCAGGTCAGATATACCTGCTCTCGCGCCGCGGACTAATGCCACTGTCACACCGGGCTCACAAGAGCGGGCAGCAGCCACCGACGTCTTGGCGCGATGAAATGCTCAATGCTGAACCGACGGTCTTGAGTTACTTGCGAACCCTCAAGGCGCAAGTTGAAGCGGGGAAAGCGCTCGGACTAAACTGGCGCGATGTTGTAGCTGCTATTCGCCCGATTACCTCTCGACTGTGGATGCGCCTGCAGACGAAGGAGCGCAGACGGTTTCTTCGCCACCTGCAACCCTATTGGGATGTTCACCGCCATCGCGTAGCACCGCAAACCCATGATTTTTTTGCGGACGCAGTCAACCGCAAAAAAATCATTCCCATCGCCGGGCGTATCCGCTCGATTGAGACAGGCGATGGAAAAACGCTGATCACCTTACAGCGACGCGGTCGTCATGATGTAGAGAAACTGCAGATTGATCGTATCATCAATTGCACAGGACCGAACTCCAATCCGAACCTGATTGATGAATCGCTGATCCAGCAATTGATCAGCGACGGGCTGATAACTGTCGACGACCTTGGCTTGGGCTTGCTCGTCAATGAGCATCTCTGCGTACAAAGCAAAAACGGCAACCCATCCTCGTGGCTTAGTTATGTCGGGCCGATGCTCAAAGCCGAACTGTGGGAAGCCACCGCAGTTCCCGAACTGCGCGTGCACGCGAGCGCACTGGCCAGACGGATATCCGGTAAATTCAAACAACCTTGAGCCTGCCACGCCCCCAGGGAACGCCAGCACATTGACGCCCAAACGTTACGTGCGCGTACCCTGGATCGAGTCCCTCTCTAAGCCGGCTGCTTCAGGTTGATCTCTAAGAAACTCCATCAGGATCCAAACGGACAATGAACTCTGTACTCGTGCTCGGCGACTCTCACGCTTTGGTTTTCAGCTCCGAACAAATGAGAGGCTTGTTTCCCGAACATTCCTTCGAGGTCATATCCGTCGGCGGAGCTACGGTATCCGGATTGAAGAATCCGAATGCCGTCACTCAAGCCATGCCGCAATATCTCGCCGCACTGCAAGCCACCACCGCAAACACAGTCATCGTAATGCTGGGTGAGGTCGATACAGGGTTTGTAATTTGGTACCGGGCACAAAAATATGGCAGCTCCGTCGAGCAAATGTTGGCGCAAGCCGTTGGCAATTACCAAAACCTGCTGCGGGATATAGCGAAGAAATTTCAAGTGATCTGCATCAGCACTCCTCTTCCGACTATCCGTGACGACATGCAGTGGGGAGATGTTGCCAACTTGCGAAAAGAAGTAACCGCTTCCCTGTCCCAACGGACGCAACTGACTAAAGAGTTCAACTCGCTCATGGAAAATTTTTGCCTTAAAACAGGCATAAGCCACCTGAACTTTGATGAGCTTTCCACTGATGAGTTGGGTCAGCTTAAAGAAACCCTACGCAACCCGGACCCCAACGACCATCACTATGATCAGACAGCGCACGCGAAGATGATAGAACCCCTTCTAAAGCCTGTGCTGCTGCACAGCAAAACCGACAAACAACTTGCTGCTGAACCAGAAACTGCCATCGCGCCCCCTGCTGAAAACACCTCATTCATTGGTAATCTAGTGAGAACATTTCTTCGCAGGAATAAAAAAACCCGTTGATCACTCAACGGGTTTGTTCGATTAGCTGACAGCAGCCGCGAATCGGCGCACGCCTCTCACGCAATTCTTGAGGATGGGCTCTCTTCCAGCCATTGCACAAACCGCTCGAGCCCCTGCTCGAAGGTGACGGCAGGCGTCCATCCCAACGAACGCTTGGCTCGCTCGATGCACAAAACACTCACAGGCACGTCAAACCCTCGGGCGGCCATGTACTGCCGATTCGCCTCACGTCCCGTAATCTTTTCAATCGCATCCAGCAACTCATTCAAACTGTGCCCATGACCAGAGCCAATATTGAACACGTGTTCATCGGCAGAGCACTCAATAGACGCCAGCAAGGCTTGCACAACATCAGCGACATGAATGTAGTCACGAACCACCGACCCATCGCCCCAGATTTCAATGGGTTCACCGCGCAGGACTTTACCCAGAAAAACTGCGACAGCACCTTGGCTGGAATGGGTTCGCTGCCCTTCTCCATACGGATTGGCCAATCGCAAGACGGTGTAATCAAGGCCATGCAGGCGATGAAAAAGTGCCAGATATTTCTCGATTGCCAATTTCGCAATCCCGTACGAACACGCAGGATCAGTAGGATGCGTTTCGGGAATCGGCACCTGCAGGGGATCACCGTAAACGGTTCCTCCCGATGACACGAAAACGATCTTCTTGATACCGGCCTCGACGGCGAGGTTCAACAAGCGAATGGTTCCCACGAGATTACTCTCAATATCAAACACTGGGTCTGCGTTCGATGATTTAGGCAACGTCGTCGACACAAGGTGGTAACAGACATCACAGTCTCTTAACGCTTCGGTTATATCGGCCTCACTGGTGAAGTCGCCTTCATACAACTCGAAACGTGTATCCGCTGTGTGCGATTCACCAAGCGCCACAACGTTAGGCCGATCAAAGCAGCGCACAGCATGCCCCTGCTCCAGCAATGCCTCTATCAGGTGGGTACCGATGAAGCCGCGACCGCCCAATACCAACGTCCGCAATCCTGAGGATGTCGAGGTGTTCTCGGATGTGTTCAATGTAGTCTCCAATGCTTTAGAGGCTTGATTTGCTTGGGAGTGAGCAGCTGGCCAAGCACTGCGCAGATCAGCCCGTTCAAAGCGCTGCAAATAAAAAATGTAGCAGTGACAACCCAGGCAGAACAAAGCAACTCGCAGGTGAGGTTGCGCATGACGGGCCTGGGCCTGACTGCCCTTGACCCAAGCCCCCGCATGCTGGCCTCAATTCTCCCAACGTCGTCTGAAAATCTGACGGCGAACCGGTACAGACTCGCAACCAGCCTGGTCACTCCTGTCGGGCTTTGATATCGCGCTCGAACAAACGAACGTACTGCGCCGCGACCGCATCGATTCGATAGCGATTGGAAACCTCTTTCACCCGCCCGAACGCCTCGCGGTACTTTGCGTTGTCGCTAGCAAAACCGGCGATCACTTTTGCAGCCTGCTCGATCGGTACTTCCCAATCTTCAAGGGCGATCACCTCACCGGCGATCTGATCTCCAATTGTCAGCATGTTTCGAATGTCGCCGACTTCGGACGCGATGTAGGGCTTACCCGCGAAGAGACAGTCAACGATAGTCAGAGGAAAGCTCTCGGACTTGAATTTGGTCAGCATAATGCCCATGTCGGCCGCCGCGTAATGTCCGACCGAGTCCTTGCTGAATCCGGTCAGGCAGACAAAGTCAGGTACGCCAACGCGGCAATATTCGTCATACACAGGCCCGTTACCGACCAGTAATAAACGTATGTCCACTCCCGAAAGCGCGCGCGCCAGGGTTACGGCCTCAATGGCTTCGTCCCAGCCTTTGTCAGGTATTGCCCGACTGACGCAGCAAAGTACGAAAGCGTCCTGCGCAATGCCCAACTGCTCACGCTCGACTGGCACGACGGTAGGAGGCTGAAGGCCATTAGGCACTTTGATGAAACGCCCGGAGTCTTCCTCATATAGCGAGAAATTCACGAACGGACCAATATTCTTCTCAGCGGTATAAACCCAGGTAGTCACCTCTCGATTTGCCGCTTTGAGTTGCTCCTCAGTCACCGCGAAAGCGTCGCCGTGCTCAATCATGCCGTGCAACGATGCAACATGAGAGCCTAACTGCGAAAACACTCCAGGCAGGCTTATCGGATACTTCTGAATATGCCATTGATGACTATTCAAGGCTTCGATACCAAACTCGCTGATTAGCGACTTGACCTCATCAAGATCATTTGTTTCGACCAGCGGTACATCCGCGCGCAACATACGGCGAACCCCGTCCTCGCGCGCCGTCAGGCCGGCACTCAGCAGGATCACCGAGTATCCTTGACGCTTGAATTCGTTCGCCAGGCGTATTGGCAGAATTTCCGCGCCACCCGGGTAGAAACCAATGGTTGACACCATAATGTTCGGAGTTCGGTTGGCACGCGCCGCAAAAATAGCATCGCGACCATACCAGGCGTAGAACTCCTCTTGAGAGTTGTTGACGTTGATGTCGTAAAGTCGCCGACTACTTTCCTCACAAAGCTCGAGCACCGAAAGCGGTACGTTGTACAACGCCTGTACGGTGCGGCTGGCGATACCGAGTTCTCGATAAAAGACCTCTCGCTGATAGGTCTGCTGGGCAGCGCTGCCAACGTAACGACGGAAAAAGTTGGTACCGTCTACCGAATAGGCAACCTTGCCACCGCGAATCAGATGAAGGTAAAAAACCCAGTCGCCAGCCACTCGCATGGACAGCCACTCTTCATCATCGAGCAAAGGCAGATCTACAGGACGTTTGAATACAACACCGCTGGCATTAGGAATCGTATTTTTGATCCCCAATGCGTAGCGCACTTCATTGTGAGCAGTATCTACATACGATTCCGCCCACTTCTCTGCGCACTCCAGGTCACTCACGTACTTATGGAATTCGCCTTCCTGAACGACTTCATCGCTGGTGACAAACTCGCAGCGAGCGTAGGCGAGCATGACTGCTTCATCATCAAAACAACGCACAAGTGCCTGAAGAAAGTTTTCATCGCAGTAATCGTCGCTCTCGGCAACCCACACGAGATCGCCGGTCGCCGCTTTGATACCTTTGGACCATTGTCTGAAAACACCACCGGAATTGGTGTCATTGAACAATGTGGTCGTTACATCTGGGAACTTTTGCGCATACTCGTTCAATACCGAGCGGCTTTCGTCAGACGAACAGTCATCCATCAAGATGACTTCAAAATTCCGGTAGGTTTGGCCATAGATACTGTCCAGACGCTTACGCAGAAAACGCTCATGGTTATAATTCGGCACAATCACCGAAACTTTAGGCATTAACGTCTTCGACTTGATTGCCAGCAAGCCGCGACTTGTCTCATTGACGCGACCAAAACCTGCAACTCTGTCAGGTTCCAGAAACAGCCCGCGACTCCAGTCGTTCCAGGCATTGACGAACACCAGCTGCCGATCCTTCGAGTGCCTGGTCTTGGTACTGGTGATCGCAGCATCCAGCCAGCGACGGTACTCGCGAGCACAAAAGCGTGTGTACACCAGCGGCGACTTTGCAGCGTATGCAGACTCATCCCTGGCCAGAGTAATACCGTTGAAAACAGGGAAAGAGCGCGACTGGGCATTTTCCCCTCGCGTGATGCCATTCGCCACTATGACCGAATAGGGAACAGCGGCAATCCCGTTCTTCTGTTGTGGCGAAAAAGTGCCGATTTCACCCTTGAGAGGCTCCACAGGCAGGTCCAGAACGGCATCGCATAGCTGAGACAGTTTTTCGTTCCAGATGCCATCGTCAACCTGTGCCGATTGAGCAATCAGATAGGCCTTGATGTATAGCTGGGAAAGTCGATCGCGTAAGTCGATGAGCGCCTCGAAATTGTTGGGTGTCGAGCATTCGACAACAACCACCGGACGCCCTTCGACACGCAGATATCGCCGATCACGAACAGCTTCTCGCAGACGAGCAGGCAAGTTTTCTTCTTGCGCTGAAATTCGGACGCAAAATTGGAAGTCAATGTTCTTGTGATCGAGAAATACTTCCACAGGCTGTTGTGGACAATCAGCACCAGCAGGACTATCCCATTGGAAACAAAAGCCGTAAAGCCCGTGACTTTTGGCCAAACGGACTTGTTTTTCCAACACCTCGCTGTCGAGTGGATCATAAAATCCGAGATAGTCATTCGGCAGCAACTGAGCCCCACCCTTGGAAGAAGAACGCGCGTCGCGCAACTTGTCCCAATGCGGCAAAACATATAGAGCAAAAAGTTTAATGCTGCTCCCGGAAAAACCGAAACGGACGTCATCTTCATAACGAATGACCGCACCAGGCACCGTAATCCGCTGCTCCGAAGCACCCGAAACAACGTAGTGCCAGAACGGATTTATATTAGCTGCCTGGATATCCTTATACGTCTCAAGATAGCCAACAGTATCAAAATCATCGGAAGGGTTTTTTCCTTCATACCAGCCGAATCCGCAATAGTGGCGAATCGGATCCAGGTTGAGTTTCTTCAGCTCTGGATACATCGCCAGATAATAATCGGCATCAAACATTCCAGAATTTCTGATGGCTTCAGCTTGTGCCGCAATGATTTCCGGAGAGACCTGTTGGAAAACAATAGGCCTGGCCTCTGCCTCTACACGTTTTTTCCGCGTCCAGGTACGGACATGGCCAGCGATAGAGCGCCCTTCCAACCGGCCGTTGCTCAGATAGTGAACCAGCGGATTTACAGCAGCAGCGGCAACATCCGGATAGTCTCGGAGGTATTTTTCGTTACTGAACAAAGCGGAAGGGTTACGCCCCTCCTTCCACCCATCATTAAGATAGTGCAAGAGTGGATCGACGCCCTGATCTTTAACGTCAGGATTCTGTGTAAGGTAGTAGCTCTTATCAAACAGCTCACTGGCGCCCAACAGACTGATAGCGGAGTCATCACCCCGCGCGCGACGTTCTCTCAGGACCTGAATTGCCTTGCCCAGTGAGGTATTGCTCAACCGGCGCAATGTCCGACGAGCCAGCACACCGCTTCTGCGCAGTGGCAACGTTACCCGCCATGAGCGAGACTCATAGGCTTTCTGCAGCTCTTGTCGGGCGGCAGCCACTTCAGCATCTTTTTGCAGCTGAATCCTGGCAATCTCTTCCTCACCCACAACAAGCTGAGTCTTCAGGTTGTCGATCTGGCGGGTGAGCTTGTCGATTTCGGCCTCACGTTTTTCCGCAACAAGACGAAATTCGGTGATCTGCGTTGCACTTTCAGCGGCGTAAGCGTCCAGCGAACCGATTTTCGCCTCAAGCGTGGCCACCGTCTGACCCAGGGCAACAATACGTGCGCTGCGTTCGCCGAGGGATTGGTGGCGCCCTCTGATTAGCTTGATCGCTCGCAAAGCAAGCATCAATTCATCATTCGTAAACGTTTCCTTGGCTTTCGGCGGCTCGGTGTCGTAACCCAATACCGCAAAATCCTCGGCGTACAAAGTCCGGATCAAACTGGCACTGCGCTCTGTCACGAACTCGGGAAGATAGGGAATCAGACTTTCATTTGCACGACGGTCGGCGAAGGGGTCGGGAATAAATTCACCCAAGTGCTCGGCCAACGCTTTACTAAGCCGAGGAGCCTCTTCAATTTTGGCCAGTACGGTGTAGCTGATTAGATCAGGACGCAGCAACATGACCTGAGGCGTCCAATGCTGGTCCCAGTAGGTTGGCGCTTCCTGACTGGCAAGATGCTCAAGAAAGCCCTCAAATGCCAAGGCAATATCATTAGCGTCTCTGAGCGGCTGGTGATAAAAATCACGCTGAAGATAAGGCCCAACCTGCTGTGGTTCCTGCAACAGCAACTTCGACTGCCACGCCGAAAAAATTCGCTTGTAAGGGTTTCTCACCACAGCGAAACGAAAATACGAGTCCGACGTCAGGGCTTCACGCAGCTCGGCGGGAGCAAGCCCTGTAACATGCGGCGCAACCCTGTGCATCTCGTGGACGAGTTGATCCGGGTTGCTTTCAGCACTATCAGTGATCTCGCTAAGCGCCTTCGAGCAGCCTACCAGCGAAGCAAACCACCATTTAAGGGATGTACATGCAACTTTCGGGGTGCTTACGTAAAAGAGCTTGTGCTGCTCCGAACGATAGCCACTCCAGCGGAGATAGTTAAATACTGCGGCTTCGTCACTTGGTGGCCAATCACTGATATTTAGCATTTACGTCATAAACCTTATGAATATGCTGCAGCGCAGCATCAAACTTCCAAGTCCATTATTCCATTACACAAGTCAACAACACCGCGTTTGACTCGTAACTTCGAATCGGGCGAACGGCTGGTTCCTTCAGCCGCCGGCCGATCATCAAATCGTAGCTTTTCCACCGACTTGCGCATGAGGTGCGCACGTCATCAAATCCACATAACCAAAGGAATTGAGCTTGTCCTCGGATACAACTCTAAACATGATTGCATCCATAATCCTGTGAGCGCAGTTCGGTTCCTGATTTGACCAGACCCCGCCACCCACAAAATAAACACCCGGCAGTAAATTCATCTGGAAAGAGAATTTGACGTTAAAGTCGCTACCCGCAGCGACAGGCTCGAAATAGGTTCCATCCTCAGGGAAGCGCTGGCCGGTTACGACGGCACCCGAAACATTTCGTATATGAATGCCCCAGTAGGTCGCGTCAAGACTGTCGGTGAAATGACCGGCCACCTGGACCTGGTAAGGACTTCCCGCCTTTAACACGTTCACTTGTTGTCCGTCGGCATCAAGGATGGAGAATGAGGTGATTTCCGCCCCTTGAGTCGGATAGACCGCAGTAGTCTCAGGCACCAGCCCGGAATCGAACGAGTCACTCGATACCTGCGTGGGGGAGGCGGGACGCTTCTCGACCGTTTTCTGGAGATCGACATTTTCTCCAGTCTTGTCCGCTACCAAATAAGCCTCAACCAGCCGTTTGTACTCTGCTTGAGGAGCATAAATCAGCTTTTGGTATGCTCTGACCGCTTGCGGGGCTGCACCGTACATCAGCCTGACACCGTGGTCGAGCAACAGGGTTCTGTCGCACAACTCGATGATGCTCGATGCCGAGTGCGAAACAAACAATATGGACGTACCCCTGCTTTTCAGCTCTTCCATTCGCGCAAAGCACTTGCGCTGAAATTTTTCATCGCCGACCGCGAGCGCCTCATCAACAATAAAGATATCCGGATCAATCATCGCTTGAACGGCAAACGCCAATCGCACGACCATACCGCTTGAATAACTTTTTACTGGCTGTTCGATAAACTCGCCGATATCCGCAAAGGCCGCAATTTCGTCGAACCGCTGATCGATCTCTTCCCGGGCAAGCCCAAGCACAGCAGCATTCATGTAAACGTTGTCACGCCCGGTAAACTCGGGATCGAATCCCGATCCCAGCTCAAGCAAGGCAGCAATGCGTCCGTGGGTCTGAACGGTGCCGGTCGTGGGGTTCAAGGTGCCACAAATCATCTGCAGCAGGGTGGATTTGCCACTGCCATTGCAACCGATGATCCCGACTGTTTCCCCCCTCTTCACTTCGAAGGAAACGTCGCGCAAAGCCCAGAACTCTCGGTAAAACCGACTTGGCTGCATGCGCGCCGTTGCCTGGAGACGAGGCACGATAAACTGCTTCAGCCGGTCACGCGGCTGATCATAAATTTCGTAGCACTTGCTCAGGTTCTCAACCTTAATCGCGACTTCAGAGGACATCAGCAAATCCTTTACGTGTTTTCTGGAACCAGGCAAAGCCTAGCCAGGCAATGCAAGTAGTGGCGATCCAATAGATTCCCAATATCTCGAAATTCGGCAGTTTCCCCCAGAACAAGACATCGCGTGTCATCTCAATCGCGGGGGTCAGCGGATTGAGGTAGAGCAAATGACGGTATGCCTCGGGAAGCGCGGTCGCAGGATAGAAGATAGGACTCAGGAACATTAGAACAGTCGTCAAGATACCGATGAATTGGGACACGTCGCGCAAATAAACTCCCAGCGACGCCAAGGCCCAACTGACCCCCATGATAAACATTACAAAAGGGATCACGATCAGTGGCAGGTACAACACAGTCGCATGTGGCATGCCGAAAAATATTGCATAAGCGATGAACCAGACGCCAAGGCTAATGGCCGCGTGAAACAACGCAGATCCCAAAACCACCACTGGCAGGATTTCAAGAGGATAAACCACCTTCTTGACGAAGTTGACCTTGCCGAGAATCAAACCCGGTGCCCGATTAATGCATTCGGAAAACAGATTGAAAATGATCAAGCCCGCAAACAAGATGAGAGCAAACTCAGTCTTCGAATCACTGTCCACACTCCAGCGGGCACGAAGCACTGCACTGAATACGAATGTGTAAACCGCAAGCATCAACAGCGGGTTAAAAAACGACCAGAGCAACCCCATCGCCGAGCCGCGGTACCTGCCCAGCACCTCCCGTATTGTCGACGCTTTAATCAGAGCGGTATTGCGCCAGAGGCTGGCGAACATTTCCAATGGGTTGGCAGAAAACTGGCGCATCAAGCAAAAACCTCAGCAAAAAAAAATGCAGGTCGGCACGCATCACGAGCCGCGAGCGTTGGGATCATACCCAAGGAGGAAAAGCCAAAGCTTCTGTGAAAAAAACCGCGTTCCTCTGCGCAAGGCTTGAGGCAGGTCGGCGCATTGTCGAACATTTTCAGGGAGTTCCATTCATGAGAGGAAGCATTTCCTTTACAAAACCACGCAGATCTCGATGGGTCGCAAAAATCAGGACGGGTGATTTCCAGCGTACGAGGAGCCTCGTTGAAAAGAGAGCGTGGCAAAACGGGCGCTTCCTTCAAAACTGCATGACTGCACAACCGCAGCAAGTGAAGCCACGGCCACACATAAGTGAAGCATCCACCGCAGCCAACAGATGGCACCGATGACATGGCTGTGTCTCATGCCGGAGCGAGGCATGACTGGCACGCCCCGGAAGTGGGAATCACGCGATTGATCTGCGACACGGCGGTCAATATTTTGTCGGATGATATCATTCAATACGACGGAGAAACACGGGTTTTCCCTTGGAGCGCGTCCGTCAGACGCGAGCGCGGAGCTCATGGAAACGCAGAACATCTGCCAGACTTCCTGCCGCCTGCAGCTCACATAATCGGAAGAAAAAAAACGCGCCCGGCACGACCCGAATAAGGGCCA
This sequence comes from Pseudomonas sp. B20(2017), assembly GCF_002113125.1. Taxonomy (GTDB): domain Bacteria; phylum Pseudomonadota; class Gammaproteobacteria; order Pseudomonadales; family Pseudomonadaceae; genus Aquipseudomonas. The sequence continues at coordinate 161,402 of NZ_NEJP01000002.1, forward strand.
GAACCCCATCGGCAGCGCGCTGGAAAACTTTAATTTCTTTCGTTTTCAGCGATCAATAAGTGAAAAAACCGCCTGAACAGGCGGCTTTTTTCAAAACAACTAAATCCAACGGAGCGATAATCAACGATAATTTTCGCAAGACTTCACCGCACGATTCTTGGCGAGAAAATATGCCTCATGAAGTTGCTTGTGACGAGCGACTCTCACATCCAACTGGGCAGGCGTCCTGAACAGTGAAGTGGTTTTTGGAACATAACTAAACTTGTTTTTATAACCATAACGCAGCCAAAGATTCCAGTCTTCAAGATTGCTCATATCAATCTCAAAACCGCCTCGAGACAAATACAACTCACGCATAAATAAAATTGATTGAATCGGTATGTAGTTATGATCAAGCAACGTCTCGTAATCGAACTCCTGCCTAAAGGAATCATGCGTTTCATGAGTGAGTTCCACATACCGACCACTGCTCTCAGTGACAGTACCCACCTCCATCGCCAGCGAATAAGCTGCAACAGCCTCTTGATCTTTTAATAGAGCGGCAACCAGCACTTCTACGTGATCAGAAAAAAGCAGGTCGTCATCGTCGAGAAACATGCAGTATTTGCCCGTGGCCATTTCCAGGCCGTAGTTACCCGTCACCGAGCGCCCTACCTTGTCCAGGCCGAAAAATCGAACGCTGCGCCCCGCCGAGATCGGCGTATTGTCCACAAGCGGCTTCATCGTTACCCCACCATCTTCCACCACAATCAACTCGATATTGCGGTAGGTTTGATTGAGTACCGACATGATCGACTGTCGTAGAAACTCGTCACGCTTCTGGTAAGTACGCGTGACGATCGTCACTAACGGCTGCTCGACGAGAGGCTCACCCACGCGCCAGAACGCCCCGTCCCTGATCATTTCATAATCAAATCCCCTGAAAGGAAAACTGACACCACTTTGTCGACCTTTTCCCCCAAGAAAATGTGGCGCTTTTCTTATCATGCGCAGGACACTGCCCATTACATCGCGCCGAGACCCAGGATACACCTCCGGCCTGAGGATCAATAAAAACTGCAGTGCAAGCCCGCCCACCTTATCGATCCAGTTGCCGTAACGCAGGCGCAGATAAGCATTGGCCAAAGTGCTACCAACGTATTGAATCGGCTTTACCTGATTTTCATGTTCATAGGTGTAGTGGTAAACCACGGCGCCAGGGCAGTATTTCAGCCGATAACCGTATGACCTGAAACGGTAGGATAATTCGACATCCTCTCCATACATGAATATCTGACTTTCATAACCCCCAACCTGCACATAAGCGGCTCGCCTGATCAGGATGCAGGCATGTGACGACCAGTTCGTTTCGAGGGTTACCGGATCGTAGTACTTTGGATGCTCGAAAGGAGCCTGCCTCATTTCCCACGATGCGACATCGTCCTGCCCTGACGCCAAAGCAGAGGTCACAACTTGTTCTAAGGCTTCCACCGAAAAATGAATATCGATGTTACTCACTAGAAAATAATCGGCAGTACCTATGGAGATTGCTCGATCATGCCCGGCGCCAAAGCCTATATTGTCGCCACGAATAATATTAAAACCGCCAAACAGGTTACCGCAACCGATCTTCCAACGTTCAAGCTCTTCGACGGTATTATCCGAAGAGCCATTGTCTACAAAATAGAGATTCAGCTTTTCACAAGGATAACTTTGCGCTTTCAAAGAATCGAAGAAGCCGTCGACCCACTTGGAGCTATTGTAAGTAACGATAGATATATCTATCGCCGGACGCTCAACACAATCAGAAGAGGGCAATACGTGGGAAAAGCGACGCTGCGCCAACGCCTGGAGGGCATTGACATTATTCTTGGAATCGATGAGTGAAAATAGCCACAATCGAACTTTTCGTGAAAACAGCCCTACTCGGACCCGCACACTCGCTAGAAAAGGAAATTTCTGATAAAGCGGCCGAAGAACCGCTTTGGGGTTCGAAAGCAACTCACGCAGGCTAGACAGGCAGCGGGAAATAAATGATTTCTTCGAAGACCTCATACCGAACAATTTATCCTATAAAACGATTTTTCAATTTTTTGAGAACTTAGACTTTACACCGCTTGACCGCAAGCCTGCCCAAGCCTGCCTGTAACTTTTACAACCTGATCGCTGAACAGCTTACCTTCAGCAACCGATACGATATTCGAACAAACGGCAAATCTGCAGCTATAGTCGATAAACTTTCAGATCGGGCTCATTGCTGGCTTTGCTGAATTTCCATCACGCCGGCGTTATATTTTTTGGCAGCAAACACCAGCGGCAGGTAAGCAATCAGCAGGGCCACAACCCCCGGAATTAACCCGATTGCCGCCATAATCGCGAGCGGCGTCAGCCATAACAGGTTAATCGCCAAGACACCGAAAACCACAGTCTTGTGGCTACCATATTGTCGAGAAGCATATTGATAGGCATGACTGCGATGCGCTTCGTAGACTTTATCGCCACGAAGCAATCGCCGCAGAAGTGTCCAGGTAGCATCAACAATGAACACCCCCAGCAGTATGAGCCAGCACCACAATAAGTCGGGGGCCTTTGCGCAAGCGATTATTGCCAACAAACCGATGGTCAACCCGAGGAAGCCACTGCCGGCATCGCCCATGAAAATTCGGGCTGGAGGAAAATTCCAGCAAAGAAAACCCGAGACAGCAGCCACCAGCAGCAATGGAGTCCAGGCCAGAATTTGATATCCGCTCAGCCAATACACAAGACAGGCTGCCAGGCAGACAGAGATAGCCTCGACGCTTGCCAGCCCATCAATGCCGTCCATAAAGTTATACAGATTGAGCAACCAGACCAGATAGATCGAAAAAAACACGCCGGTAAACCACTTCCAGTCGAGCAGCCAACCGAATAGTGATATCTGCGCTCCAGAACCGAGCCAATACAACGCCCAGCCTGCAGCCAAAAAATGCCCCAAGAGCCGCCATTTGGCCGCAATGTGTCCGTGGTCATCCGCAAAACCCAACACCGCAACCAAGGCTCCCGCTCCCGATAAGCCGAGCATCGTCGGCAAGTCGATCAGCAGCAAGTAGCAAGACACGGGCAGCATCAGCAGGAAAGACACGACTATTGCCACCCCGCCGCCTCGCGGCGTTGGCAGGGTGTGAGAGCTTCGAGCGTTTGGAATATCGATCAAACTGTTGGCCAGGGCATACCGGCGCAAGGCATACGTCAGCAGTAGCGAAACGAAGAACACTGAAAGTAACAACACGCAAAAAATCATTTTATTTGAGTATCCAGATAGTGTCTGACCGTCTGCAGTATTGCGCGATCCACACTCACGGGAGGCGACCATCCGAGAACAGACTGCGTCCTGGCAATATCAACCTCGAGAGAATCGAAGAGTCGCTGGGCGATCAGACTTTTCCCGAGCAGCGTGAGCAAGGCTTTCAACGCCCACACCGGAACCGGTATCAACAATGCGGGGCGGCCAAGCGCTCTGTTTATAATTTGCAGCAACCGGGTGGTGGAAACGCTCACACCATCACTGACCAGAAAAGTATTATCTGGTGCGGCTGGGTGATCGATACAAACGACAATCAAATCCACCAGGTTGCTTAGCGAAACCAGGCTTCTGCTGTTCTCGACACTTCCCAAAGGCAGTGGCACGCCCTTGTTCAGCCAGTCCATCATGCTTAAAAAATTGGCGCGCACCCCTGGACCATAGACCAGCGGCGGCCGGATGATCACCACCTCCATCCCCGTTTGCTGGCCGATTTCACGCAACCGCTGTTCCGCTTCGTGTTTGGAGCGCCCATAAGGATCATGAGGAGCAGGATCGTCATCAAACTTGAAGGGTGATCCACAGACAGTACGCTCACCATTCACCTTTATCGAACTGATAAAAATGAAACGCGTAACACCTGCGGCAGCCGCCTTGAGGGCCAATGCAACAGTACCTTCCACATTGACTTTGCGAAACTCAGTCAATGCATCCTGCGCGTCTTCGTTCATTACATGGACGCGCGCTGCACAATGAACCACCACCTGAATGCCTTTGAGGTCCGGCACCTGTGAGCGCTCTCCGAGCGGACAGTGCAATACCCGACAAAGCCCCGCCAACCGCGAGACACTGCGAACCGCAGCGACGGGTGTGAACTTGCGATCCAGGAGCAATCTGAGGATGACGGCCTCACCGACAAAACCAGAGGCCCCCGTCACCAATACGTTCGGGGAATTCATCTAACCTTTTTCCCTACGATCGCCGTTGCCCAGCAAATCAGGAAAAAGAATACCTTGTCACGTACACGTCGCCGACAGTTCCAGGCGCTCAAAGAGAGTTTAATCAACTGCAAGCGCCCCAAACGGAACCAGGACCAAACGAAAGGATCCTGATGCTTATCAACTAGTGCAGCAATCAGTTGCACTTGAGAAAACCACCATCCGTCGTGAATGGTTTTATAGCGTACCGCTAGGGAATTGATTCCGATGTTCGCGCCAACTTGATTGCTTTCATGCTGGCGGTACTGCATTGAAGGCACAGGATCCGTGAACCAGCGAAAACCATTGCTTCGGGCAAACGCATAACAGTACCAATCATGCAGACTGACGTCCTGCAATTGTTGCCAATGGGCAACCACTGCCGCCTTGAGATTGGCCGCAAGTCGATGACTGAAGACATAAGTGCAACCAGGCCCCGCCGCTTCGAACAGATAGTCCCAAGCAACCTGGGGCTGCGCCTTATCGATCAAATGAGTCTTACCGCAACCCCAAAATGCGACGACGTTACTCGAATAACCATCCGCCTTCAGCTCACCGAGTTTCTCATGCGCTCGCCGCAGCTTGTTGCCACTCCAGATATCATCCTGATCAGCAAATGCAATTAAATCGAATCCATCAAAGTCAACGTCGCGAATCAGTCTGAAAAAATTCCGCGAAGCACCACCGAAGCTGCCTGCAGGCGGCAACACCACGACATTCGAATGAACAGCGGCGTATTCAGCGCACCAGGCTTCAGTTCCGTCCGTTGACGGATCAATGCTGATAAACACTTTCACATCAACAGCGGACTGCTCAAGAATCGAGGTTATCTGTTCTTCGATCCATTGCATTCCGTTGAAGGCAGCCAGTAAAACTGCAACCTTGGGATGTTTAACTGGCATACCTGTCCTGTCAAAAGCTGTTCGAGCGTTGCCGCCGAAAAGGTCAAAAAACACCTTTAGTGAGAAGACGCATCCAGCAGCTTCTGCAAGTACTGACCATAACCGGTCTTCTTGAGCGCATCAGCCTGGCGCCCCAGTTGCTCGGCGGTGATCCAGCTGTTGTGATAAGCGATTTCTTCCAGACAGGCGACCTTCAGACCTTGGCGCTGTTCGATCGTATGCACGAAGTGGCTGGCCTCAAGCAGCGAATCGTGAGTACCGGTATCCAGCCAAGCGAATCCGCGGCCAAGCATCTCGACGTTGAGCGACTTACGCTCAAGGTAAGCACGGTTCACGTCGGTAATTTCCAGCTCGCCACGTTCAGAGGGCTTGATGCTCTTCGCAATCCCGACAACGTCGTTATCGTAAAAGTACAGGCCGGTAACCGCGTAGTTGGACTTCGGTTTCAGCGGCTTCTCTTCAATGCTCAGCGCTCGACCGGTAGCATCAAACTCAACTACGCCGAAACGCTCGGGATCGGAAACGTGGTAGCCGAAAACTGTCGCGCCACTCTTTTGTTCGGTTGCAGAGCGCAAGTTGTCCGAGAAATGTTGTCCGTAGAAGATGTTGTCACCCAGGATCAGGCAGCAAGGATCTTCGCCAATAAACTCTTCACCGATAATGAACGCCTGAGCCAGACCATCCGGGCTAGGCTGCTCGGCGTAAGTCAATTCGATGCCGTACTGGCTACCGTCACCCAGCAGCTTGCGGAAGCACGGCAAATCATCCGGCGTGGAGATGATCAAGATCTCGCGCATACCCGCCAGCATCAGTACCGACAACGGATAAAAAATCATCGGCTTGTCGTAGATCGGCAGCATTTGTTTCGACACGCCCAGAGTCAACGGATGCAGGCGCGTGCCCGAGCCACCGGCGAGAATGATGCCTTTACGATTTGTCGTGGTCATTTGTTCAGAACTTCCCTAAGCATTCGGGTTACACCACTTTGCCAATCCGGCAAGTGTAGAGAAAAATTGTCGCGCAGTTTTTGAGTATCCAGCCGAGAGTTCAGAGGACGGCGCGCCGGTGTCGGATAATCAACGGTGCTGATCGGATTGACGGCTGTAACCGCAAGCTCTTCACCATTCGCCTTGGCCCACTGAATGACATGGCTGGCATAACCGTGCCAAGACACTTGGCCGGCGGCTGCAAGATGGTAAATGCCCACCAGTTCTGGGCGCTGCTGGACCTTGGCGATGGCCAGAGCAGTCACGTCAGCAATCAGATCAGCGCCCGTTGGAGCACCAATCTGATCGGCGATCACGCTCAGCGTTTCTCGATCCTTGGCAAGGCGCAGCATGGTCTTGGCGAAGTTGTTGCCGCGCGCGCCGTAGACCCAACTGGTCCGCAGAATCAGATACTTGCAGCCTGAGGATGTTATCGCCTGTTCTCCAGCCAGCTTGCTTGAACCGTAATAATTAACCGGTGCAACAGCGTCAGTCTCCTGCCAAGGCCGCACACCTTCACCACTGAAGACATAGTCAGTCGAGTAGTGAATCAGCCATGCGCCCAACGACGCTGCCTCTTCGGCCATGACACCACTAGCCTGAGCGTTCACACGATCCGCCAGCTCGGTCTCCGATTCTGCCTTGTCTACTGCCGTGTAGGCTGCAGCATTGACGATTACGTCTGGCTTCACCTGACGGATCGTCGCACGCAGCGCATCCAGATCGCAAAGGTCGCCACTCAGACCGTCCACCGGGTGACGGTCCAAGGCGATCAACTCGCCCAGAGATGCCAAGGAGCGTTGAAGCTCCCAGCCGACTTGGCCGTTTTTCCCAAGCAGGAGAATTTTCATGCCTTGCCCGAGCGATCCGCGTAATTCTGATCAATCCATTGCTGATAGGCACCGCTCTTCACGTGCGCTACCCACTCAGTGTTGCTCAGATACCACTCAACGGTTTTACGGATACCGGTGTCGAAGGTTTCTTCCGGTGTCCAGCCTAGCTCGCGCTGAATTTTGCTGGCATCGATAGCGTAACGCTGATCATGACCAGGACGATCCTGCACATAGGTGATCAGGCCCGCGTGCGGACGGTGCGCCGAGTCCGGGCGCAACTCATCAAGCAGTGCACACAGGGTGTGAACGACTTCGATGTTTTGCTTTTCGTTATGACCACCGATGTTGTACGTCTCACCGATGACACCTTCGGTCACGACTTTGTACAAGGCACGGGCGTGATCTTCGACATACAACCAATCACGAACCTGATTGCCTTTGCCATAGACCGGCAGTGGCTTGCCTTCCAGCGCATTGAGAATGATCAACGGGATCAACTTCTCAGGGAAGTGGCAAGGACCATAGTTATTCGAGCAGTTGGTGACCAGAGTCGGCAGACCATATGTACGGGCCCAGGCACGAACCAGGTGATCGGAGCTGGCTTTACTGGCCGAGTACGGCGAGCTTGGCTGATACGGGGTGGTTTCCGTAAAGAGATCCTCCGGACCTTCCAGATCACCGTAAACTTCATCCGTCGAAATATGGTGGAAGCGAAAAGCGGTCTTGCGGGCATCATCCAGCGCTGCCCAGTAATGGCGCGCAGCTTCCAGCAAGGTATAAGTGCCGATGATGTTGGTCTGAATAAACTCCGAAGGACCGGAGATCGAGCGATCCACATGGGACTCTGCGGCCAGATGCATGATTGCATCCGGTTGATGTTCACGCAGTACGCGATCAATCTGATCACGGTCGCAGATATCGACGCGCTCGAACGCATAACGATCGCTTCCGCTGACGTCGGCCAACGACTCAAGGTTACCGGCATACGTCAGCTTGTCGACGTTTACCACTGCGTCGGTAGTGTTGGAGATGATATGACGGATAACAGCTGAGCCGATAAACCCGGCGCCGCCGGTTACTAGAATTTTCACGCGAAACCATACCCTTGAGTTGCTGACAGGGCCGTCAACCGAGCGCTGTCTAATCCATGAATGCAAAAGCCATCATTTCAGCTGTGGCTTCTGACGATGTCAGTCTAAACCGATGTGGGAATATGCCACTATCGGACAAGCCCAGCATTTTACAGCTTAATGAACGTTTTACTAATGGATATAGACAAGCTGTGGCTAAAGTTTAGTTCGCCTTTCTTTCCATGTCGCAATCAGACTGGACGCTTGCGTGAAGCTCTGGACGAACGTCCCAGAAACCAGCCAAAAACAGGCCCGATCAGCATACCCGCCAGCAATGCACCAACCGTGATCACTGATACCGGAAGTTGAGGCCCCGCCCAGCCAAGAAACAACAGGGAGACCGATTGCTGATTTTCGAGAACGAACGCAAGGATCGCCAAGACAAGCAATAGAATTAAAACGGAAAGAAAAATACGCTTGAGATTACTCATTAGCGGCTCCTTGCATAACGGTGACCGTCAAGCCCCCTCCTCCTCTTCTTCATTCACACGATCGCGCAGCTCTTTGCCCGGCTTGAAATGCGGAACGAACTTGCCGTCAAGGCTGACAGACTGGCCGGTTTTCGGATTACGCCCGACACGCGGCGCGCGATAGTGCAATGAAAAACTGCCAAAACCACGGATCTCGATGCGATCACCCGTGGCCAGACACTGGGACATTTGCTCAAGCATGGTCTTGATGGCCAGCTCCACATCCTTGGATGAGAGCAGCCCCTGATGGGTGACAATTCGTTCGATCAACTCCGACTTCGTCATATTTTTCCCTTCTTTTTCAAGCAGCTAGATCAGCGCTTGAAAGGTTTTAGCACGCCCGGAAGATTTTGAACAGCCCAGGGCTTGACATATCTTTCCGCTCGCCGAAACGCCCATTTTCAGGGCACCGGCTCGCAAGCCAGAGCAACGCTCACTCACCGACAAATCACCAACATGGTTCGAGTGAGGTAGCCAGCAGGATTGAAGCCAAAGGGAAACCCATCTTCATCCCGAGCATCGTCAGATCGCGTAATCACCTTATAACCCGCCCCCTTGCACTCCTTGGCCGCACGCTTCTGACACCTTTCCCAGCCCGAACCCAAGCCTGAGCAGTCAACCTCAATTCCACTGACTCCGCGCACTGCATGGGTCTTGGCGCTGGTAGTACAGCCTGCCAACACCAGCAAACCCAACAGAACTATAAACTTGTTCATTCACTTCCTTATGCCAGGCGCCTGCCCGACTACTGCGATCTTCAGACTAAGCCTAGACGCGAATAGGCGATTGATCCGATTAAAGAAACAGACCGCCCGGCGAAGGTAATGGTTTCACTGATTGACCGGAAAGCAGTTCCCCACCAAATCGCAGGCACAAAAAAGGGCGACCGAAGTCGCCCTTTTTCATGATCAAGCAGAACTCAGTTCTGTTTGGCCATTGCTTGACGCAGCAGTGCCGCCATGGTGGTGTCTGCTGCTTCACCTTCCGGAGCTGCTTTCAGGCTCTGGATGGCTTCTTTCTCTTCAGCATCGTCTTTCGACTTGATCGACAGCTGAATTACACGGCTCTTACGATCAACGCTGATGATCTTGGCTTCTACTTCCTGGCCTTCTTTCAGAACGTTGCGCGCATCTTCAACGCGGTCACGGCTGATTTCGGAGGCTTTCAGAGTCGCTTCGATATCGTCGGCCAGAACGATGATGGCGCCTTTGGCGTCAACTTCTTTCACAGTGCCAGTAACGATTGCGCCTTTGTCGTTAACCGAGACGTACTCGGAGAACGGATCGCTTTCCAGTTGCTTGATACCCAGGGAGATACGCTCACGCTCCGGGTCAACCGACAGGATAACGGTGTCCAGCTCGTCGCCCTTCTTGTAACGACGCACGGCTTCTTCGCCGGTTTCGTTCCAGGAGATGTCGGACAGGTGAACCAGACCGTCGATGCCGCCGTCCAGACCAATGAAGATACCGAAATCGGTGATCGACTTGATGGTGCCGGAGATCTTGTCGCCCTTGTTGAACTGGCCAGAGAAGTCTTCCCATGGGTTCGACTTGCACTGCTTGATGCCCAGGGAGATACGACGACGCTCTTCGTCGATGTCCAGAACCATGACTTCCACTTCGTCGCCGACTTGTACGACTTTCGAAGGGTGGATGTTCTTGTTGGTCCAGTCCATTTCCGAAACGTGTACCAGACCTTCAACGCCCTCTTCCAGCTCAGCGAAGCAGCCGTAGTCGGTCAGGTTGGTTACACGAGCGGTAACGCGAGTGCCTTCTGGGTAACGGGCTTTGATAGCAACCCATGGATCTTCGCCCAGTTGCTTCAGGCCCAGGGAAACACGGTTGCGTTCGCGATCGTATTTCAGAACCTTGACGTCGATTTCGTCACCAACGTTGACGATCTCGGAAGGATGCTTGATGCGCTTCCAGGCCATGTCGGTGATGTGCAGCAGGCCGTCCACGCCACCCAGATCGACGAATGCGCCGTAATCGGTGAGGTTTTTGACGATACCTTTGACTTGCTGGCCTTCCTGCAGGGATTCCAGCAGAGCTTCACGCTCGGCGGAGTTCTCGGCTTCCAGGACGCTGCGACGGGAAACGACAACGTTGTTGCGCTTCTGGTCCAGCTTGATGACCTTGAATTCCAGCTCTTTGCCTTCCAGGTGCGTAGTGTCGCGCACTGGACGGACGTCAACCAGGGAACCTGGCAGGAACGCACGGATGCCGTTAACGTCGACAGTGAAGCCGCCTTTAACCTTACCGTTGATAACGCCCTTGACCACTTCCTCAGCTGCGAAGGCTGCTTCCAGAACGATCCAGCATTCAGCGCGCTTGGCTTTTTCACGGGACAGCTTGGTTTCACCGAAACCGTCTTCAACCGAATCCAGCGCAACGTGAACCGTGTCGCCAACCTTAATGGTCAGGTCACCAGCGTCGGTGTAGAACTGCTCCAGAGGGATCAGCGCTTCAGACTTCAGGCCAGCGTGAACGGTTACCCAGCGAGCTTGGTAGTCGATGTCCACGATGAGACCTTCGATGATGGAGCCCGCCTGAAGGTTCAGGGTCTTTAGGCTTTCTTCAAAGAGTTCCGCAAAGCTTTCGCTCATTTTAATTCCTGTTGATTAGGGCGAAAAATACGCCCGTCTCCACATCCCAGACGATGCGGGTCAGTTTCATTTAAAGGAAGCCACCGCAGGACTATGACTGGTCCCCTGCGGCCTTCCTGGTCACCCGGCGATATCGCGAATGGCGATCTCGCTCATGATGCGTTCAAGCACCTGATCGATGGACAACTCCGTGGAATCCAGCTGTATGGCGTCGGCCGCCGGCTTGAGCGGGGCCACCGCTCGCTGGGTATCACGCTCGTCGCGCGCACGGATCTCATCTAGCAGACTCGACAGACTAACACCCTCGACTTTGCCCTTCAACTGCAAATATCGACGGCGAGCCCGCTCCTCGGCACTGGCGGTCAGGAAAATCTTCAGAGGCGCGTTCGGAAATACCACCGTGCCCATGTCGCGACCATCGGCCACCAGGCCCGGCGATTCCTGGAAAGCACGCTGGCGTTGCAGCAACGCTTCGCGTACGGCCGGCAATGCAGCCACCTGGGAAGCGCCGGAACCGACGCTCTCGGTGCGGATGACGTCGCTGACTTCGTCACCTTCCAGAATGATGCGCTGCAGCTGACCGTCGGTCGCCGCGATGAACTGCACATCCAGATGAGCGGCGAGCTTCTTCAGCAATTCTTCATTGGTCAGGTCGACACCATGGTTGTGCGCAGCAAACGCCAACAGGCGATACAGCGCACCGGAGTCCAGCAGGTTCCAGCCCAGACGCTTGGCCAGAATTCCGGCTACAGTGCCCTTGCCCGAGCCGCTTGGCCCATCGATGGTGATGACCGGTGCAATGTTGTTCACGACTGAGCCTCTTGCGCCACACGAATGCCGACCTGCGCGCACAGCGCCAGGAAGTTCGGGAACGACGTCGCGACGTTGGCGCAATCATGGATGCGAATCGGTGCAGTGGCGCGCAGCGAGGCCACACTGAAAGCCATCGCGATGCGGTGATCGCCATGACCATGCACTTCGCCGCCGCCGATCTGGCCGCCGTCGATGATGATGCCGTCCGGGGTCGGCTCGCACTTGACGCCCAGCGCCAGCAAACCGTCCGCCATGACCTGGATACGGTCCGACTCCTTGACTCGCAGCTCTTCGGCACCGGTCAGCACGGTGCGCCCTTCGGCACAGGCCGCGGCCACGAACAGTACCGGGAATTCGTCGATGGCCAGCGGAACCAGCGCTTCCGGAATCTCGATACCCTTCAGTTTAGCCGCCCGCACGCGCAGGTCTGCAACAGGCTCGCCACCCACTTCACGCTGGTTTTCCAGGGTAATGTCGGCGCCCATCAGACGCAGAATGTCGATCACACCGGTGCGGGTCGGGTTGATGCCGACGTGCTCGAGTACCAGCTCCGAGCCTTCAGCGATCGATGCGGCCACCAGGAAGAACGCCGACGACGAGATGTCGCCCGGCACTTCGATGTGGGTCGCGGTCAGCTTGCCGCCGGACTCAACCGATGCCGTGGCACCGTCAACGCTCACCGAATAGCCAAAACCGCGCAACATGCGCTCGGTATGATCGCGAGTCGGAGCCGGCTCGGTGACAGTGGTCTTGCCTTCGGCATACAGGCCCGCCAGCAGCAGGCACGATTTAACCTGGGCACTGGCCATCGGCATGGTGTAGGTCAGGCCTTTGAGCTTGTGACCGCCACGAATGGTCATCGGCGGACGACCGTCGGCAGCGGTTTCAATCACGGCGCCCATTTCCCGCAGCGGGTTGGCGACGCGATTCATCGGACGCTTGGACAGCGACGCGTCACCGGTCAGGGTGCTGTCGAAATCCTGCGCGGCCAGCAGGCCGGAAAGCAGGCGCATCGAAGTGCCGGAGTTGCCCAGATAGATCGGGCCCGGCGCAGGTTTCAGGCCGTGCAGGCCGACACCGTGGATGGTCACGCGGCCGTGATGCGGGCCTTCGATGACCACGCCCATGTCCCGGAACGCCTGCAAGGTCGCCAAGGCATCTTCGCCCTCGAGGAAGCCTTCGACTTCGGTGACGCCTTCAGCCAGGGAGCCGAGCATGATCGAACGGTGGGAAATCGATTTGTCACCCGGTACGCGAATCCGACCGGACAGGCGGCCACCAGGTTGAGCCAGGAAAATCAGATCGTTGGAATTCATAGCGTCCACATAGGCCCTGCGGGCCAGGATTTTACTGAAATGCTCGCGGGCAACCCGGGCGCGCGTGAAGACGCCCAACAATTGGTGCCCATCCCCTGCATCGACCGCGTCGCGCAAGGCGTCGAGATCGCTGCGAAATGTATCGAGTGTGCGCAGGACAGCCTCGCGGTTGGCGAGAAAGATGTCATGCCACATGACCGGGTCGCTTCCGGCGATTCTTGTGAAATCACGGAAACCGCCCGCAGCGTAACGGAAGATCTCAAGGTTTTCATTGCGCTTGGCCAGCGAATCGACCAGACCGAAGGCCAGCAGATGCGGCAGATGACTGGTCGCGGCCAGCACCTCATCGTGACGCTCGACCTGCATGTGCTCTACATCGGCGCCCAGCTCGCGCCACAAGCGATCAACCACCGCCAGGGCAGCCGGATCGGTCTGCTCCAGCGGGGTCAGAATCACTTTATGACGGCGGAACAGCTCCGAGTTGGAGGCTTCCACCCCGCTCTGCTCGGAGCCGGCAATCGGATGGCCCGGCACGAAACGCGCCGGCATGCCGCCGAACGCCTCGGTCGCCGCGCGCACCACATTGCCCTTGGCACTGCCGACATCCGTGAGGATCGCCTGCCCCAGATCCATGCTGGCCAGACGGGCCAGCACTTTTTCCATGGCCAGGATCGGCACCGCCAACTGGATCACGTCCGCGCTCTGGCAAGCCGCCACCAGGTCGTCTTCGCAGCGATCCACCACGCCCAACTCGACCGCCAGCTTGCGCGATTGCGGGTCGAGATCGACACCGACCACTTCGCGACACACGCCGCTTTCACGCAAGCCTTTGGCAAACGAACCACCGATCAACCCCAGACCGACCACCACCAGGCGCCCGATCATAGGTGCAGCAGATTGCAGCGCAGTGACATCACCCACGAGCCAGAACCTTGCGCAGCGCTTCGAGGAAGCGGCTGTTTTCCGCCGGCAGACCGATGGTCACCCGCAGATGGTTCGGCATACCGTAGTTGGCCACCGGACGCACGATCACGCCCTCGCGCAGCAGACCCTGGAACACAGGAGCCGCCACATGACCGAGATCGACGCAGATGAAGTTGCCCTTGGACGGGATCCAGCTCAGGTCCAACTCGCGGAAACCCGCTTCCAGCTGTTGCATGCCGGATTCATTGAGCTGACGGCTCTGCGCCAGATATTCCTCATCTTTCAACGCCGCACACGCCGCCGCCAAGGCCAGGCTGTTGACGTTGAACGGCTGGCGTACACGGTTCAGCACGTCCGCCACCACCGGCGTGGACAGGCCGTAACCCACGCGCAGCGCCGCCAGACCGTAGGCCTTGGAGAACGTGCGCGAAACCAGCAGGTTCGGGTAAGCCGCGAGAAAATCCAGACCGTCCGGCAAATCGCTGCCTTCGGCGTATTCAATGTAGGCCTCGTCCAACACCACTAGCACGTGCTCTGGCACGTCCTGCAGGAACTCGTCCAGCGCTTCGGCGCCGAACCAGGTGCCGGTCGGGTTGTTCGGGTTGGCGATGAACACGACGCGGGTATTGGCGTCGATGGCGGCCAGCATCGCCGGCAGGTCATGCCCCCAATCCTTGGCCGGAACGACTTTGGCCTGAGCCCCGACTGCCTGGGTCGCGATCGGATAGACCGCGAACGCGTGTTCACTGAACACGGCATTCAGGCCGGGTGCCAGATAGGCGCGCGCCACCAGTTCGAGAATGTCGTTGGAGCCGTTGCCCAGGGTCACCTGGTTCAGCTCGACACGGCACTGCTCGGCCAGCAGGGATTTCAGGGCAAAACCGTTGCCGTCTGGATAACGGGTCAGTTCGTCCAACGCTTCGCGGATCGCGGCCAGCGCTTTCGGGCTGGCGCCCAACGGGTTTTCGTTGCTCGCCAGTTTGACGATGCTTGCCGGATCCAGATCCAGTTCGCGAGCCAGTTCGTCCACGGGCTTGCCCGGAACGTATGGCGAAAGTTGTTGCACGCCCGGCTGTGCCAGAGCGAGGAAGTTGCCACTCATTGCTACCACCCCTTAAAGAACTGCTTTCGGGTAGGAACCCAGCACCTTGAGTGCTACTGCTTCCTGACTGATCTTTTCCAGCACACCCTTGATCAGCGGATCACGGTGGTGACCGACGAAGTCGATGAAGAACACGTAGGTCCACTTGCCGCTGCGCGACGGACGGGTTTCGATCCGGGTCAGGTCGATCCCGTTGTCATGGAACGGCACCAGCAGCTCATGGAGCGCGCCGGGCTTGTTGCTCATGGATACGATGATCGAAGTCTTGTCGTCGCCGGTCGGTGGCACTTCCTGGTTACCGATCATCAGGAAGCGCGTGGAGTTGTCCGGACGATCCTCGATCTTCTCGGCCAGACGGGTCAGGCCGTAAAGCCCGGCCGCCATATCACCGGCGATCGCCGCCGAGTTCCACTCCCCCTTGACCCGCTTGGCCGCTTCGGCGTTGCTGGACACCGCCACGCGCTCGACATTCGGATAATGGGCGTCCAGCCACTTGCGGCACTGGGCCAGCGACTGGGCGTGGGAATAGATGCGGCTGATGCTGTCGGTCTTGGTGTTTTCACCGACCAGCAGGTGATGGTGAATGCGCAGCTCGACTTCACCGCAGATCACCATGTCGTGCTCGAGGAAGCTGTCGAGGGTGTGGTTGACCGCGCCTTCAGTGGAGTTCTCCACCGGCACCACGCCAAAGTTCACCGCACCGGCCGCCACTTCACGGAACACTTCGTCGATCGCTGCCATCGGCTTGCTGATCACCGCGTGACCGAAGTGCTTCATGGCCGCCGCCTGGGTGAAGGTGCCTTCCGGACCGAGATAAGCCACTTTCAGCGGGTTCTCGAGGGCCAGGCACGAAGACATGATTTCGCGGAACAAGCGCGCCATCTCTTCGTTGCCCAGCGGCCCCTTGTTGCGCTCCATCACGCGCTTGAGGACCTGCGCCTCACGCTCAGGACGATAGAACACCGGCTGCTCGCCTTCGGCCAGACTGGCCATCTTGACCCGGGCAACCTCTTCGGCACAGCGCGCGCGATCGCTGATCAACTGGAGGATCTTCTCGTCCAGGTTGTCGATGCGAACGCGCAGCGCCTTGAGCTCCTGCTCGGACATCAGGAATGCTCCTTCTCGAATTCAGCCATGTAGCCAACCAGGGCTTCGACGGCGTCCAGCCCCAGGGCGTTGTAGATCGAGGCACGCATGCCGCCGACCGAACGATGGCCCTTGAGGTTGAGCAGGCCACGGGCGTCGGCGCCAGCCAGGAACGCTTTGTCCAGACGTTCGTCAGCCAGACGGAACGGCACGTTCATCCACGAGCGGGCGTTGGTGCTGATCGGGTTGGTATAGAAGTCGCTGTTGTCGATGAAGCCGTACAGGCGATCTTTCTTCGCCTTGTTGCGCTGCTCCATCGCGGCGACGCCGCCCTGCTCCTTCAGCCACTCGAAGACCAGACCCGAGAGATACCAGGAATAGGTGGCCGGGGTGTTGTACATCGAACCGTTGTCGGCCGAGATTTTGTAGTCGAGCATGGTCGGGCACGAACTGCGGGCGCGGCCCAGCAGGTCTTCACGGACGATCACTACGACCAGACCGCTCGGGCCGATGTTCTTCTGCGCGCCGGCGTAGATCAGGCCGTACTGCGACACATCGATCGGACGCGAGAGAATGTCGGAGGACATGTCGACCACCAGCGGAACGTCACCGGCCTCGGGAACCCAGTCGAACTGCAGGCCGCCGATGGTTTCGTTGGACGCATAGTGCAGATAGGACGCACCCGGGGTCAGCTTCCATTCGTTCTGGCCAGGAATGGCCAGGTAATCGTAAGGCTTGGCGCTGGCAGCAACGTTGATGTTGCCGAAGCGACGCGCTTCCTCGATGGCTTTTTTCGACCAGATGCCGGTTTCGACATAGTCGGCAGTGCCGTTCTCGGGCAGCAGGTTCAGCGGAATCTCGGCGAACTGTTGGCTCGCACCGCCCTGCAGGAACAGCACTTTGTAATTGGAGGGGATGGACAGCAGGTCGCGCAGGTCTTGTTCGGCCTTCTCGGCGATGGCCACGTAGTCATCGCTGCGATGGCTCATTTCCATGACCGACAGACCCTTGCCGTGCCAGTCGAGTAGCTCGGACTGGGCACGCAACAGGACAGCTTCAGGCAGCGCAGCGGGACCTGCGCAGAAGTTAAAGGCTCGTTTGCTCACATCCACTCTCGCTATGCAATCACGGTAGCGGACAGAGCAAACACTCTGCCCTGCTACGATTTGGTTAGTCTTGCGACTCTTCTTCGTCTGCGGCGTCCGCCTGCAGGTTGTCGACCGCATCGTCCGGTTCGGCGCCGATCACGCCCTCTTCCAGTTCGACACCTTCTTCACCTTCAAACTCCTCACCCTCGACTTCCGACGGCTCCTGAACCCGCTCCAGACCGACCAGGGTTTCATCCTTGGCCAGCTTGATCAGGGTCACGCCCTGGGTGTTACGACCCAGACTGGAAACTTCGTCGACACGGGTACGCACCAGCGTGCCCTGGTCGGAAATCAGCATGATCTCCTCGCCATCCTGCACCTGAACCGCACCGACCAGACGGCCGTTACGCTCGTTGCTGACCATGGCGATAACGCCCTGACCGCCACGCTTGTATTCAGGGAACTCGGTGATCGCCGTACGCTTGCCGTAACCGCGCTCGGAAGCTGTCAGGATCTGGCTGCCCTCTTCCGGGATCAGCATGGAAATCAGCTTCTGCCCTTCCGGCAGACGCATGCCACGCACACCGCGAGCGGTACGACCCATGGCGCGAACTTCGGATTCCTTGAAGCGCGTCACCTTGCCGCCGTCGGAGAACAGCATGATTTCCTGCTCGCCATCGGTGATGGCAGCGGAGATCAGGATGTCGCCTTCGTCCAGCTCCAGCGCGATCAGACCGACGCTGCGCTGACGGCTGAAGGCCACCAGCGGGGTCTTCTTGACGGTACCGTTGGCGGTCGACATGAAGATGAACGGTGCCTTCTTGCGGTCGGCAGCCTTGATGCGCGCGCGGCGCTCTTCTTCGGTTTCGTTGCTGTTTTCAATGTCTTCTACATCAGCGTCGGCGCCTTCGGCTTCTTCTTCATCAGCCTGACGTTTCATGGCTTCGAGATCGACCGGCAGCATGGTGGTGATGTATTCACCGTCATCCAGCGGCAGCAGGTTGACCAGCGGACGGCCACGGGCGGCGCGGGACGCTTCCGGAATCTCGTAGGTCTTGAGCCAGTACACCTTGCCCTTGCTGGAGAACAGCAGCAGCGTGGTGTGGCTGTTGGCGACCAGCAGGTGAGCGATGTAGTCCTCATCCTTCACGCCAGTCGCCGACTTGCCTTTACCACCACGACGCTGGGCCTGGTACGCAGCCAGCGGCTGGGTCTTGGCATAACCGCCGTGGGAAATGGTCACGACGCGCTCTTCTTCCGGGATCATGTCGCCCAGGGTCAGGTCGAGGCGTGCATCGAGGATCTCGGTGCGGCGCACGTCGCCGTATTCGGCGCGGATCACTTCCAGCTCTTCGCGGATCACTTCCATCAGGCGCGTGGCGCTGTTGAGGATGCGGATCAGCTCGCCGATCTGGTTGAGGATTTCTTGATACTCGGCCAGCAGCTTTTCGTGTTCCAGACCGGTCAGGCGATGCAGACGCAGTTCCAGAATGGCTTGTGCCTGTTCCGGCGACAGGAAGTACTTGCCGTCGCGCAGACCGTATTGTGGGTCGAGGTTTTCCGGACGGCACGAATCGGCACCGGCACGCTCGACCATCGCGACTACAGCAGAGGACTCCCACGGCGTACTGACCAGCGCTTCCTTGGCTTCCGACGGGGTCGGCGAAGCCTTGATCAGGGCAATGACCGGGTCGATGTTCGACAGGGCAACGGCCTGACCTTCGAGAATGTGACCACGCTCGCGCGCTTTGCGCAGTTCGAACACGGTACGGCGAGTAACGACTTCGCGACGGTGACGGACGAAGGCTTCCAGCAGATCCTTGAGGTTGAGGATCCGCGGACGGCCGTCGATCAGCGCCACGATGTTGATGCCGAATACCGATTGCAGCTGGGTCTGGGCGTAGAGATTGTTGAGGATCACCTCAGGCACTTCGCCGCGACGCAGTTCGATCACGACGCGCATGCCGTCCTTGTCGGACTCGTCGCGCAGTTCGGTGATGCCTTCGAGTTTCTTCTCTTTTACCAGCTCGGCGATCTTCTCGATCAGACGCGCCTTGTTCAACTGGTAAGGGAGTTCGGTGATGACGATCTGCTGACGACCACCGACCTTGTCGATGTCTTCAATGATCGAACGGGCACGCATGTAAATGCGGCCACGGCCGGTGCGGTAGGCTTCTATGATGCCGGCGCGACCGTTGATGATCGCGGCAGTCGGGAAGTCCGGACCGGGGATGTATTGCATCAGTTCATCGACGGTCAGCTCGGGGTTGTCGATGAGCGCCAGGCAACCGTCGATGACTTCACCGAGGTTGTGCGGCGGAATGTTGGTCGCCATGCCCACGGCGATACCGCTGGAACCGTTGACCAGCAGGTTCGGAACGCGGGTCGGCATGACCGCCGGGATCAGTTCGGTGCCGTCATAGTTCGGCACCCAGTCCACGGTTTCCTTGTGCAGGTCGGCCAGCAGCTCGTGCGCCAGCTTGGTCATGCGCACTTCGGTGTATCGCATGGCCGCGGCGTTGTCGCCGTCCACCGAACCGAAGTTGCCCTGACCGTCCACCAGCAGGTAGCGCAGCGAGAAAGGCTGCGCCATACGAACGATGGTGTCGTACACCGCGGTATCACCGTGCGGGTGATACTTACCGATCACGTCACCGACGACACGGGCAGATTTCTTGTACGGCTTGTTGAAGTCGTTGCCCAGCTCGCTCATCGCGAACAGCACGCGACGGTGCACGGGCTTCAAGCCATCGCGCGCATCCGGCAGTGCACGGCCGACGATCACGCTCATCGCGTAATCGAGATAGGACTGTTTCAGCTCGTCTTCGATATTGACCGGGAGGATTTCTTTGGCCAGTTCGCCCATGAGAAGCCTGATTCCTTTTTCTGGTGAAACTTCGCCATATCCATAGGGGACGCACGAAGCTCGTCGACGCAGGCCGAGTGCCATGCGCCGACTTACGACAAATCGACAAGTTGACCCTGGATTTGCGCAGTGAAGACAACCCCGTGGGACTGCCTCGGAAAACGCCGGATATTATCACAAGAGCCGCCACGCACCTATCCCCCAGATGCGCATGGAGCATAGTTAGATGACCGATGACAGGCTTAACGGGGACGAGAGAGGCTCAGAGCTTCCCTGAATGCAAATTCCGGGACGAAATTGCGGATGTTTATTGACTTTCAAGGCCCCATCGCGAGCAAGCTCGCTCCCACAAGATCCTGTGGCGATCACAAAACCTGTGGGAGCGAGCCTGCTCGCGATGGAGACACCGCAGAGATCAAGCCAATCAATGCAAGCGCTTGCGGCACATCAACTGCGCCATCTTCGCGGTATCCGGCCGTTCGACGATGCCTTTTTCGGTGACGATCGCATCGATCAGATCCGCCGGGGTCACGTCAAACACCGGATTGAACGCTTCAACGTCGGCCCCGACGCGCTTGCCGCCAACCTCCAGCAACTCGGCGCCGTCGCGCTCTTCGATCGGGATGTCATCACCGCTGGCCAGATTCATGTCGATGGTCGAGCTCGGTGCCACCACCATGAAACGCACGCCATGGTGCATGGCGTTGACCGCCAGTTGATAGGTGCCGATCTTGTTGGCCACGTCGCCATTGGCTGTGATCCGGTCGGCGCCGACGATCACCCAGGTCACGCCTTTGGTTTTCATGATGTGCGCAGCGGCAGAGTCAGCGTTCAGAGTCACCGGGATGCCTTCGTTGGCCAGCTCCCACGCGGTCAGTCGCGAGCCTTGCAGCCACGGCCGTGTTTCGTCGGCGTAGACACGCTCGACCATGCCCTCGATGAACGCCGCGCGAATCACCCCGAGCGCCGTACCGAAACCTCCGGTGGCCAGGGCGCCAGTGTTGCAGTGGGTCAGAATCGCCTGGGCATTGCCCTGATGTTTGCGGATCAGATCAACGCCGAGCTGGGCCATGGTCAGGTTGGCTTCGCGATCGCTTTCATGAATGGCGATAGCTTCGGCTTCCAGCGCCGCCAGCGGATCGGCGTTTTCCTTCAAACGGTCCAGCCGATCGTGCATGCGGTTCAACGCCCAGAACAGGTTGACCGCGGTCGGACGGGAATCGGCCAGCAGCATGAAATCCTCTTCCAAAGCCGCGTACCAGTCGCCGCCTTCGGCGATCCGGGCACGGGCCGCCAACACGATGCCGTAGGCGGCACTGATGCCGATGGCCGGCGCACCGCGCACCACCATCGAGCGAATTGCCTCTGCCACGCCGGCGGCGCTGGTGTAGGCGATCCAGTTTTCCTCGAACGGCAAAACGCGCTGATCCAGCAGGTGGAGCGCGCCATCACGCCAATCGATGGCCTTTACTTTCTCCGCAGCCAACAGTCGATCGCGCATCCCTCACCCCGCACTCATGAACAAAAGCCGCCGATTATAGCGATCCCCCCGCGAAGACGCTCGGGTATACTTCGCCATCCTTTACAAAAGCACTGGAACCGACCCTCGATGCCGAAACCTGCCATTGCGCTCGACTTATTATTGCTGCCGACCTGGCTGGTACCCGTCGAACCCGCTGGCGTTGTGCTCAAGGAGCATGGCCTGGGCATCCGCGACGGCCGCATCGTGTTCATCGGCCCGCGCGCCGAAGCCTTGAAGTGTAACGCCACCGAAGTCCGCGAACTGCCGGACGTTCTGCTCAGCCCCGGCCTGATCAATGCTCATGGCCATGCCGCCATGACTCTGTTCCGCGGCCTGGCCGACGATCTGCCGCTGATGACCTGGCTGGAAAACCACATCTGGCCGGCCGAGGGCAAATGGGTCGATGAAGATTTTGTGCGTGACGGCACCGATCTGGCCATCGCCGAGCAGATAAAAGGTGGAATCACCTGTTTCTCGGACATGTACTTCTTCCCGAAGGTTGCCAGCGAGCGCGTGCACAACAGCGGAATCCGCGCACAGATCGCAATTCCAATCCTCGACTTCCCGATTCCGGGCGCCGCCAGCGCCGATGAAGCCATTCGTCAGGGCGTCGAACTGTTCGGCGACCTCAAACATCACGAACGCATCAAGATCACTTTCGGCCCTCATGCACCCTACACCGTTGGTGATGAGAACCTGGAAAAAATCCGCGTGATCGCCGAAGAGCTGGACGCTTCGATTCACATGCACGTCCACGAGACGGCTTTCGAAGTACAGCAAGCCGTCGAACAGCGCGGCGAACGCCCGCTGGCTCGCCTCGGTCGCCTCGGCCTGCTAGGCCCGCGCTTCCAGGCCGTGCACATGACCCAGATCAGCGATGACGACCTGGCGTTGCTGGTAGAAAGCAACACCAGCGTGATCCATTGCCCGGAGTCGAACCTGAAACTGGCCAGCGGCTTCTGCCCGGTGGAGCGCCTGTGGCAGGCCGGGGTCAACGTCGCGGTCGGCACCGATGGCGCAGCGAGCAACAACGACCTGGACCTGCTGGGTGAAACCCGCACAGCGGCACTACTGGCCAAAGCCGTCGCTGGCTCGGCCACCGCGCTGGACGCTCATCGGGCGCTGCGCATGGCCACGTTGAACGGCGCGCGAGCATTGGGGATCGAAGCCGAGACCGGCTCGCTGGAAATCGGCAAGGCCGCAGACATCGTCGCATTCGACCTGTCCGGCCTCGCGCAACAACCGGTTTATGACCCGGTCTCGCAGCTTATATACGCCACCGGTCGCGACTGCGTGAAACACCTTTGGGTTGCCGGCAAGCAGTTGCTCGACGACCGCCGCCTGACCCGACTGGACGAACAACACCTCGGCGAAACCGCCCGGGCCTGGGGCCGACGCATCAGCGACCACACCGAATCGTAAACACTCCGGGGCAAACTCCGGGGCTACAGCCTTTTTCAAGTTTTAGAGGATTGAATCATGAGCAACGTCGACCACGCCGAAATCGCCAAATTCGAAGCCCTGGCCCATCGCTGGTGGGACCGCGAAAGCGAGTTCAAACCGCTGCACGACATCAACCCGCTGCGGGTCAACTGGATTGACGAGCGCGTCAACCTGGCTGGCAGGAAGGTTCTGGACGTCGGTTGCGGCGGCGGCATCCTCAGCGAAGCCATGGCCCAGCGCGGCGCGACCGTGACCGGCATCGACATGGGCGAGGCGCCACTGGCGGTCGCGCAACTGCATCAGCTGGAATCCGGCGTGAACGTCGAGTACCGCCAGATCACCGCCGAAGCCCTGGCCGAAGAAATGCCCGAGCAGTTCGACGTCGTCACCTGCCTGGAAATGCTCGAGCACGTACCGGATCCATCCTCGGTGATCCGCGCCTGCTTCCGCATGGTCAAGCCCGGCGGCCAGGTGTTCTTCTCCACCATCAACCGCAACCCGAAGGCGTACCTGTTCGCCATCGTCGGCGCCGAATACATCATGAAGCTGCTGCCGCGCGGCACCCACGACTTCAAGAAATTCATCCGCCCGTCCGAGCTGGGCGCCTGGAGCCGCATGGCTGGTCTGACCGTCAAGGACATCATCGGTCTGACTTACAACCCGCTGACCAAGCACTACAAGCTGGCGGCGGATGTTGACGTCAACTACATGATCCAGACCCTGCGCGAGGAATAAGCCGATGGCTATCAGAGCAGTCCTTTTTGACATGGACGGCACGCTGCTCGACACCGCGCCGGATTTCATTGCTATCTGCCAGGCGATGCGCGCGGATCGTGGCTTGCCGCCAATGAACGACAAACACATTCGCGATGAAATCTCCGGCGGCGCCAAGGCCATGGTCGCGGTGACGTTCTCGATGGACCCGGAGTCGCCGGGCTTCGAGGAATTGCGCCTGGAGTTTCTCGAGCGCTACCTCGTCGGTTGCGCCGTGCACAGCAAGCTGTTCGACGGCATGGGCGAATTGCTGGCCGATATCGAGAAAGCCAATCTGGTCTGGGGCGTGGTCACCAACAAGCCGCTGCGCTTCGCCGAGCCGATCATGCAGCAACTGGGGCTGGCCGAGCGCTCGGCGCTGCTGATCTGCCCGGATCACGTAAAGAACAGCAAACCGGATCCCGAGATGCTGACCCTTGCCTGCAAGATGCTTGATCTGGATCCGTCGACCGTTCTGTTTATCGGCGATGATCTGCGCGATATCGAATCCGGTCGTGACGCCGGCACCAAAACCGCTGCCGTGACCTATGGCTACATTCACCCGGACGACAACCCTCGGCACTGGGGCGCGGACGTGGTGGTGGATCATCCGCTGGAGCTGCGCAAGGTACTCGACAATGCGCTGTGCAGTTGCTGAGTGGTGCTGCAAAGCGACCATTGCTGCATTCCCGCGCAAGACGCGGGAACGATCAGAAGTTAATGGATTAGAGGTTTCTTATGTTTGATTACTCCGCTCGCCCCGAATTGCTCAAGGATCGGGTCATTCTGGTCACCGGTGCCGGTCGCGGCATCGGCGCGGCTGCCGCCAAGACCTACGCCGCCCACGGCGCGACCGTGCTGCTGCTGGGCAAGACCGAAGCCAACCTGACCGAAGTCTATGACGAGATCGAAGCGGCCGGGCATCCGCAGCCGGCCGTGATCCCGTTCAACCTCGAAACCGCCCTGCCCCATCAATACGATGAACTGGCGGCGATGATCGAGACCGAGTTCGGCCACCTCGACGGCCTGCTGCACAACGCTTCAATCATTGGTCCGCGCACGCCGATCGAGCAGTTGTCCGGTGAAAACTTCATGCGCGTCATGCAGGTCAACGTCAACGCGATGTTCATGCTGACCAGCACCCTGCTGCCGTTGCTCAAACTGTCGCAGGACGCTTCGGTGGTGTTCACTTCCAGCAGCGTCGGGCGCAAGGGCCGTGCCTACTGGGGCGCCTATGGCGTGTCCAAGTTTGCCACCGAGGGTTTGATGCAAACCCTGGCCGATGAAGTCGACGGCGTGGCGCCGGTACGCGCCAACAGCATCAACCCGGGCGCCACCCGCACCAGCATGCGCGCCCAGGCTTACCCGGGTGAAAACCCTCTGAACAATCCGACACCGGAGGAGATCATGCCGGTCTATCTGTACCTGATGGGCCCGGACAGCACCGGTATCAATGGCCAGGCCTTCAACGCCCAGTAATGCCATACGTCGCATTTGTTGCCGTGGCGGAATCCCGTCGCGGCATGCAATTGCCGCTTTGAGCACGGCAAATCAAGTCAAATAACCATCACCCCTCTTTCCATCAATATCTCAAACTATTGATTCAAAACGGTTTTAATAAAATATGAACCGTATGGCACGACTTTCGCTCTACATTTCCTCAAAGCACGCCGAGTGAAGGCAGTCGGGCAAGGCCTGATTCGATAGCTGACTAATCGTCATCGGGCAGACTAAACTTGTACCAAATGTCCTACGGGACTGATGGATCAGTATGACGCGCAGCCCATAGCCGCTCTCACCCAGCCTGTAAGACAGACTTACTGCTTAGGGGCTCACGCCATATGAAATCACCCTCCCAGACCACTGCAATTGACTTCGACAGTGCCAAATTGCAACGCCTGGGCTTTGGTCAGCAGCCGCCTCTCCTGGCGCGACCTGTCAGCCTGGCGCAATTGCGCCAGCAAATGAGCCTGCAACTGCAAACCAGCCTTGAGCCTCAACGTATCCTCGGTCTGTTTTTCCGCGAAG
The DNA here is from genome assembly GCF_002113125.1 of Pseudomonas sp. B20(2017). Lineage (GTDB taxonomy): Bacteria > Pseudomonadota > Gammaproteobacteria > Pseudomonadales > Pseudomonadaceae > Aquipseudomonas. The sequence goes on from NZ_NEJP01000002.1 coordinate 187,505, forward strand.
TTCAGCGTCTGGTACCGCTGGACGCCTTGACCTATGTGCACAGTGGCAGCGACTTGCGCCTAGAGTTCGGTGCCCGTGGGCACCACTCGGCCAGCTACAGCCTCAGCCACGAAGGCGAGCACATGGGTGAGCTGGTATTTCGTCGCAACCAGCGCTTCAGCGAACAGGAGCTGGGGAATCTCGAATCATTGCTGTCGGCCCTGCTGTACCCGATGCGCAATGCGCTGCTGTACCGCGGAGCCACGCAAAGCGCGCTGCGTGATCCACTGACCGGTGCCGGCAACCGCATTGCCATGGAGCAGACGCTGCACCGCGAAATCGAGATGTCACGCCGCCACCTGCAACCTTTGTCGTTGCTTATGCTGGATATCGACCATTTCAAACAGGTCAACGACCTCCATGGTCATAGCGCCGGCGACGACGTGCTCAAGGCTGTGGCTGCATCGATCAAGGGCCAGTTGCGTAACGTAGACATGGTGTTCCGTTATGGCGGGGAAGAGTTTCTGATCCTGCTGTCCAACACCAGTCGCGATGCGGCTGCGATGGTCGGTGAGCGCCTGCGTCAGGCGGCGCAGGCCCAGGATTACTACGCCAATAATCAATTGATCGAGCTGACCGTGAGTCTCGGCTGCTCGACCCTGTTGCCTGGCGAGTCTGCCGACAGTTTGCTGCGACGCGCCGACAGCGCACTGTATGTGGCCAAACGCGAGGGGCGTAATCGCCTGACCATGGCGGGCTAGATATTCGCCGCCAACAAAAAACGGGAGCCAAGGCTCCCGTTTTTTTATTGATGTCGCCGAAACTAGCTCTCGACCAGCGCCCGACGTTCACGCCCGACCATCACCCGCTCCGACAGCTCAAGCTGCATGCAGCGCTCCAGAAACAGGTACATGTAGTCATAGCTCTTGCAAATGGCCTGACGCAGCTCTGCCTGCAACGCCCTTGTCGGGTTCATCCCGGCCAGGGTGCAGATGATTTCCAGCGCTTCCCAAGGATGGGCATCATCGTATTGGGCATGCATCTTCAGCCACTTCATGGCCCGTTTGCGATCTTCTTCAGGGAAGGCGGCGGCATAGACCCCCGTCGAACAGACCTGCGCCGACCACTCCCCGGTCGCACCCTCGATGGCATAGTTGGTGGCGGCGATGGCCACGATCAGCGAATCCGCCGAACTGGTATGCCAGCACCAATGACTCAGGGCATGCAGTTCCGGTGGCACTTGCTGTGCCTGAAGGTCTTCGAGACTCACACCATGGGCCCGACTCCAGTGCACCCAGTAATCGGCGTGGTTGAGTTCCACGCGAATGTTGCGCATCAGCCAGCGCCGCGCCATGTCCTCCCCCGGATGACGGGCAAATTTGGTCTTGGTGAGATTCTGCGCCATGTACAACGCGAATTGCTCAACGACGGGCCAGCCCCCGATCAGGTACTGGCGCATGGTTTTGGCGCTGAGTTTGTTATCACGCATGCGCAGATAAAGTTCATGTTCGACAACCCGGCGTTTGCTCTCGCTGCAATCCTGGATCAACTGTTGCGCCCAGGCGGGATAACTTGCAGCTTCCATGAGTGGTCCGGTTCGGTTGAATGTGTCGATCACTGTTCGGCTCCTTTTGATTTGTGATTGTGCGGATCGGCAAGAGACTTCAACGGAACGTGCCAGGCGCCTTAAATAACAACGGCTGAGGTCTGGCGGGGCGACTTTGCAAACTGTCACAGGTAAACAACTGCGGGCGTTCAATGACATAACCCTGAGCGTAATCCACACCGATCTCAAGCAATGCCTGCTCGATCTGCGCTGTTTCGACAAACTCGGCAATTGTCTGCTTACCCATGACATGCCCGATGTGATTGATCACTTCGACCATAGCGCGGTTAATCGGGTCGTCCAGCATATCCTTTACGAAACTCCCGTCGATCTTCAGGAAGTCTACAGGCAAATGTTTCAAATAAGCGAATGAAGACATTCCGGCGCAAAAGTCATCAAGAGAAAAATAACAACCCAAGCCTTTGAGTTCATTAATAAATCGGATTGCACTGCCGAGATTTGCAATGGCACTGGTTTCTGTAATTTCAAAACAAATCATTTCAGGCGGTATGGAATAGTTATCAAACTGTTCCCGCAGAAAGTGCAAGAACGCGTCATCTCCGATAGTAATGCCTGAAAGATTAATCGCACACATTGCAAGCGGACGTTCGCACTGTTCATTAATGCATTGGGCAATAACCTTGAATACGTTTTGCACTACCCAGCGATCCAGCGAGGTCATCAAACCGTAACGTTCCGCCGCGGGAATGAAACTGTCCGGCAGAATCATCCTGCCGGCCTCGTCATGCAGACGCAGCAGAATCTCTATATGCCCGCGAGTGCCCGCAGGTACAGAACCCAGCGGGGCTATTTCCTGGGCGTACAGACAAAACCGGTTTTCCTCCAGGGCCAGGTGCAGACGCTGTACCCAAGCCATCTCGCCAAAACGCAGAGACAGTTCCGAGTCATCGGCATGGTAGACCTGGACCCGATTGCGTCCTTTCTCCTTGGCCATGTAGCAGGCCATGTCGGCAGCGCGCAGAGAGGCTTCGAGAGTCGTCGGATTTTGGGTGACATGCACCAGACCTATGCTGACGGTGGTCAGGAATGGCCGCCCTTTCCAGACAAAGTGCAGGTTCTGCACGGTCTGGCGCAGGCTCTCGGCGATCTTTTCGGCCGCCTCTGGCGCACAGTTTTCCAACAGAATGCCGAATTCGTCGCCCCCCAGCCGCGCCAGCGTATCACCCTCACGCAAGCCCGATTGCAGCAGCGCACAGATATGCCGCAGCAATTCATCGCCGGCCGCGTGCCCACAGGTGTCGTTGACGAGTTTGAACTGATCGAGATCGAGAAACATCAATGCATGCCGCGCAGGTTGCCGCGTCAAGTTATGGATGGCCTGTTCGAGGCGATATTCGAACTCGCGACGGTTGGCCAGACCGGTCAACGCATCGTGGGTGGCCTGCCAGGACAGATTGGCGATGTATTGCCGCTCCTGAGTCATGTCATGCAACACCAGCACCGCGCCACTGACCTTGCCCGCATTACGGATGGGTGCGCCGACCAGCGTCACTGACACGGTACTGCCATCGAGCCTCTGAATCAGCTTCGAATGCTCGCTGCTGCCACTGAGCTGACCGCTGAGAATATGCTCGATCAAGGTCAGCCCCTCGGTCTGGGCGTTGTCGTCGAGCAGATTGAACAAAGCCGCCAGCGGCAGACCGGAGGCCTGCTCGGCTTTCCAGTGAGTCAGCGCCTCGGCGGCAGGGTTCATGTAGTCGATGGCCCCGTTTACATCCGTGGTAATCACCCCGTCGCCAATCGAATGCAGGGTAACGTGGGCCCGGTCCTTTTCCAGTTGCAGGGCCTCGGCGAAAGCATGCCGCTGCTTGAGTAGTTTGCGGGTGCGCAGCAGCGCCAGCACGATCAGGCCCATCGCCGTGGCGAGATTGGTGAACAGCAACAGACGCAGGATCACCCGCGAGCCTTCGCCCAAGGCATCACTGAAAGCCCGGGCAGCCGGACTCACGCCATCATTGATTGCAAAAATCCGCTCCTTCCAGCGCCGGATATCGGCATCCGTAGCAGCATTGGTGGTGATACGCCGATGCATCTCCTGCGCCACGTCATCGAGTTCCACCAGATACGCGTCACCCAGCGTCCAGCGGTCGATGGCGGTTTCCAGATAACTGAAGTGCCGAAAATTCAGATAAAGCCAGATCAGGCTGGAGACATCGTCCGGATGGTTGCCGCCCTTGAGGATGCCCTCGCGCGCTGCTTGCAGGTCGGGCGGTTGCTTGTCCAATGCCAGACGCAACTGATGACCGCCTTGAGGCACGGCAATCGCCTTCTGATATTTGAGGTAAATCGCCTCGTCACGACTGTCCGCGTACAGGTTGAGGTAATAGATGGCGTCTTTCTGGCCCTTGGACCACAGACTTTCGCCTGCCACATAACCGCGAACGGCCGACAGGACGTAAAGACTCACGCCCCCCAGCAAGGCCTGAAACAACACGACCGCGATGAATGGCCAGACGATACCCAACAACCGAGGCGTTCCGAGAGTCCGCTTTTGCTTCATGGGGTTCCTTGCATGAGCTCTGCCTGATCGCCCTTCTCTTTGTGAGCATCCCCCCAAGACTAGGAGGCGATCCCGGTTCCGGCAAGCGGCGGATCAGCCTCAGTGCAGCACAAGTGCCGCGCATAGATATGTACCGCCAACACAAGGCTTCGGATCTTTTTACTGCGCACTCCCATTTCCGTAACAGGAACCCGTGCGAAGGAGTGCGACGTGACAGAGACTATTACTGATGCAACCGAGACCTCAGCCGTCAGAGAGCTGCGTGCCGGCCAGGCATTGGGGCTCGACAGCGACCCGGATATAGAGGGTTTCGTACAGCCCACAGCCAAGGACCGGAAACGCTTCAATGCCTTGCGCCGTGCGTCTCCCGGTGCCGCCCCCACCGATACCCTGGAAACCTACAAGGCAAAACTCATTAATGCGCAAATCACGGCCACCGTAAAAAGCTTCATGTCCGGCAGCCTCCTGCTGATTCGTCGCCTGGGTGCCGAGGCACTGTTTCCTGCCAGCGCTGAAGAAGTGCGCGCGACACCTTCGGTATTTCTTCAGCAGATTCTGGAATCGGCACCGGCACGGGACTTGGCAGACCGGCTGCTGAAGGCCCTCAAGTGGTACGGCGCGCTCCCGGGAGAACAAACGCCTGCTTCAGTACGTAACCAATTGCTGAACAAGGCTATCTGCCTTTACCTGCACGCCCCGTCATCGGTTGAATCTCAGGAACTCGCTGGTTTCAGTTGGCAAGACCCGGTGCATTGGGGCAAAAGCTACCAGACCCTGCGCGATGATTTCGCCCGGCACCTGCTGCAAACCAAACGAGTCGCCACGACCAATGAGTCGATCATACTGGCACACATCTACCAGACCCGGCTGTCGAAAGACTTCCAGGTCGCTGATGTCCCGCCCGATCTTCGCTACAAGAGTTCGGTGGTGTGGGTCAATTTCATGCATGGCGTGCTGCTGGCTGACGAACTCGGCCTCGATCGAGCGCAACCACTTTCCTTTCAACAGCTAGTCAACTTGCCTTTGGAGCGCAGCGTCAATGCTTCGACCGAGGAGCTTGAAAAAATTACGCGACTGAGATTGAGCCCGGCGCTCGATTGGGCAGTCTGCATGGGTATCGTTCAGCCACGAGCGGCATCCGATTACAACGAAGAGGACATCAAACGGGCATTGGCGGCACTGGAGAATCACAGTGAGAGCCTGAACAAGGCGGTGCAGTCTCTTGAACTTCGGCCACCTGAAAGATTGCACATGGCCGGACAGGTCATGAGTGACTTGTTCAAAGGTTATACGTTCGAGCGAGATGGCCGCACGTTGCTGGATGCAACACCTGTCTACAGCGGATTCAAATCCACACCTGACTTGAAACTCCAGGGCCACGACTTCCTGGATATTTATGCAGACGGGCAACTTGATGGTGGAAGAAGGTGGACCGTATCCATGTCCGATGGCAAGACGCGCTCCACTACATCGCTAAGACTTGATGACCAGAGAAACCTCTGTGCAGAGCGCGAGACGGAAGGGGGGGGTTATGAGCGGGATCATAAAAGTTGGTCGGGCAAGTTTCTGCCGGACATCAATGCTCGATTTGAAACCGAATTCACGCGCCATCTCGCAACCATCAGACCGGCCTATCAGACCTTGATTCTGAGTCTGTTGAACACCTTGCCACTGACCGAACGTCGAACGTTTGAAACAGGTGCAATCAACCTGCTCGGTCTCCGTCAGAAAGCCAGAAACGACAACAGGTTCGAACATACCCGGGCGAGAAAGGGGTTTGTCTTACAAGTTACCAACGGCGACGACATCAATTACTACGAAGTCATTCCAAGTGCCGGGGTCATTCGGCGCCGAACCGGTCTGCGGTTCTCGTACGCCGGGGGCGAACGCACCGAGTTCCCTTTGCACGCCTCGATCCCTGGACAAACCTATGACCCTGAAAAGGATCTGGACACCAGTCTGCTGCTCGACTGGTCGGCTCACTTGCACGGTATATCCCCTAAAGAGCGACGGTCGTTCATAGGGTTTCTCGATTCGAAGGGGAAAATGCCCGCGGCTGCAGCCACCCATGACTCCGACCCTACGCCCTCCCGGCTTGAAACGCTGGCCGAATTCATTGCCCGCAAATACCTCTACGTTGATGAAGAACATTTGCGTATCCAGGCCCGTGGCGAAACCGTTTTTGATGCCAACCGGGCAAAAACCGAGCAACGGCTGAACGCCTTCAATGCCATCGTCAAAGGATTCGTACCCTTCTGGGGCAGCATTGAAGATCTCCTGTCAGACGACACCACCAAAAGGGTCATGGGTGCAGGCGGTCTCTTGCTGGATCTGGCTTCATTCCTCTTTCCCATCGGGAAATTTATCTCGGGGACGGTACGCCTGATCAGAGCGGTAAACACTGTTACACGCATCGCCGTCAAAGCGAGTCTGCCTACCTTTACGACGCTGACTCGCAAGCTCCTGACGGCGACGGTGAGCAATCTGAACCCGTTGAGCGGCATTCCAACGCTGCTCAAGGCGACAGTCAGCGGTGTTGGCCGAAGGCTGCTCGGGGTGGGGCGTCTGACTATAGGCGGAGTGAAACAGCTGGCGGGTCATGCAGACGGCTACCGACTGGTCAACAACTTGCCGCAGACCATCGATCCGGGGAGCTGGAAAGCGCTGACACGAGGAGATCAACTGGCATCCGTCAGAGGTATCGATGATGTGCCGGTACGCCACACGAGTCCGACGAACCTGAAGCGGCTCCACCTCGTCGACCCGGTGACCTCCCTTCCCTACGGTCCGCGCCTGTTCAACCATCGAAAGCAACTCATACCAGGTCGATCCAGCTTCACCACGCTCCTCCCCGGCAAACTTCATGCGCGCGCTGAAATCCCGGAACAGGCCAGCCTCCGTGAAATGCTCGAAATCGACGGGCGCACCACCCTGCTGATCGATGACATTCCCTATCGTCTGGACGGCGATCACCTGCGCCGCGCGAACCTGATCGATGAAAAGTCGATGTTCAAATCCATACCTTGCCGGGCGCGACGAACACCGAGCAGCGATGTATGCAGAACGAGTTATGTCATCCGGACTCCAGCACCGACGCCTGCCCCGAACAGTCAGGACACAAGCAAGGGATGGGCGCCATGGTTCGGCGATACCATTTACACACCGGCCATCTCATCGCAGCCATTGCTGACAAGCGCCATCAAGACCTACAAGCAACTCAATGCATCATTGGAGTTTCAAAAGGGAATCTACGCGCGCCTCAAGGTTCGCCTGCCCTACGATCGCTCAAAAAAGTTCGATACGCTTGAAGTCGGAGCGATCATCGTTCCCGCGAAAGATGACTCCAAGCACTATGTATTCACCCGCCTGAACGCCGGGGATTTTTACGTCACCGAACGCTTGCCCGGACAGGCTCTTTCCGATCCTCTGGTTTTACGCAAGGCGCAAACCCTGCCTACAGAACTGACGGAGGAACTGAAGACGGTTTATACCGGGTCGCTCAATGCCAACAACACGGCACGGATCCACACGGCTCCAGAGGTTGAGCGCGCCTTGAGAACCATGGATGACATCGCGATTCCGCTCGGCACGAATTCCAATCCGCCTGCCGGCATGAAATGGCTGAAAGTGGACACCAGCCCCGGTGAAGCACTGATGTTCGACCACACGACGCGAATGATCGTAGCGAAGCGCGCCGAAGGTGCCACAACCTGGGTACGGAGCAACGACGCCCCAGAGGCTTTGCGGCAGCGAACGGCGGAAATTTTCGACACTCTGTTTCTGTCACCGACGACCACGCCAAACCTTGACAATGCGTCGCTGCGCATCAATGACACAATGCAAAAACTGCAACACCTGCTGAGCCGATTTGACCGTACAGACAATGCTCGCAACATTGCCTATGCCGAAGTCATCACTGCCAATGGCGTGCGAGAAGTTTACGTGAGTGTTTCCGGCGCTCATGGCACAACCAAACACCTGCCCCTGTTTCGGCACCTGGGCGGCAATCATGTACGGATCGGCGACACGACGTACGTCAACGTCGACTTCAGCCTGACTGTCGGGAAGACGAACCTGGAGTTGACCGATAAAGGGCGCCTGGTTGCAGTCCCACTGACCATCAAGAACATCGATACCTACACACCGGCACTGGCTACCCGACCAACCTCCCTGGACAGTGAAAGCAAGCTGATACGCGTGATTCGCGAGAAATACACCGATCCACTTGAACTGAAATCGGTGGACGTCGCTACCACGATGCCACCCTGCGAATCGTGCTCACTGGTCATGAAGGAATTTGGTCATAGAGGGGAAGCCGATGCGTTGCAGGTTCTATGGAAATGACCTACATCCGCTGCAAATGCCCATACAGCTTGGCGTACAAACCGCCATCGGCAATCAGTTGCTGATGGTCGCCGTCCTCCGCTACCTGCCCACCGTCGAACACCAGCACCCGGTCTGCCTGCTTCACCGCTGACAGGCGGTGGGCGATGATCAGCGTGGTGCGGCCATTGAGAAACCGCGCCATGGCCTGGTGCAGGTTGTATTCGGTGGCGGCGTCGAGGGCCGAGGTGGCTTCGTCGAGGATCACCACTTTCGGTTCGGCGAGGATCATCCGTGCAATCGCCAACCGTTGCCGCTGGCCACCGGACAGCCGCACGCCGGAGCGGCCGACGATGCTGTCCAGCCCGTCCGGCAAGGCGCGGATGGTGGGCTCGAGCTGGGCGATTTCCAGTGCCTGCCAGCAGGCTTCGTCGCTGCGGGTCCGGCCCATGGTCAAGTTGGCGCGGACGGTGTCGTTGAACAGTGCCGGATGTTGCAGCACCACCGCGACGTTTTCCCGAACCGTTTCCAGGCCGATTTCCTGCTGGGTCGATCCACCGAAACGGATCGTCCCGGCCAGCGGTGTGTACAGGCCCAGCAGCAATTGCACGAGGGTACTTTTGCCACCGCCGCTGGCGCCAACGATCGCCACTTTCTCGCCGGGGGCGATGGACAGATTCAACTGATCCAGCACCAGTTCGTCGCCGTAACCGAAGCTCAGACCTTGCACCTGAATCCCGACAGTATCGCGGCCCTTGAACGGGTCGACGCCGCCGGGGTATTGCGGCTCGTCGGCGCGGGCCAGCAGTTCGTTGATCCGAGACAACGCACCGCCTGCCGCGTAATAGGCGTATTGCAGATTCAGCAGTTGTTCGACCGGGCCGATCATGAACCACAGGTAGCTGAACACCGCGAGCATCTGGCCGATCGACAGGTCGGAGAACAACACCGTCAACATGGCCGCCGCGCGGAAAATGTCGATGCCGAACTGGAACAGCAGACCACTGGCGCGGTTCGAGGCGTCGGTCTTCCACTGCGAGTTGACCGCATAGTTGCGCACTTCCTGAGCCCGCAGGCCGAGGCGTCCGAGGAAGAAGCCCTGCCGGTTGCCGGCGCGCACTTCCTGGATCGCATCGAGGGTTTCGCTCAGCGCCTGGGTGAAGCGCGAGGTGCTGTCGTTTTCCAGTTTCTTCAGGTGTTTGACCCGCTTGCCCAACTGGACGGTGGCGTAGATCACCAGCGGGTTGAACAGCAGGATCAGCAGCGCCAGTTTCCAGTGCATCCACATCAGGATGCTGGCGGTGCCGACCAGGGTCAGCATCGCTACGAGGAAACGGCTGAGGGTTTCGCCGACAAACTTGTCGAGGGTGTCGAGGTCGGTGACCAGGTGCGTGGTGACCGTGCCGCTGCCCAGGCTTTCGTATTCGCCGAGGGAAATCCGTTTCAGACGCTCGATCAGCCGCACGCGAATGCGATAAACGATGTCCTTGGCCAACCGCGCAAACAACCGCGCCTGCAACACGCCAAAACACAGGGCGCTACAGCGCAGGGTCAGCGTCACCACCAGCATCAGGCCGATGTTGCCCGCCGCTTGCTGCCACATCGAAGGCAGCACATGGTTCATGACTTTCAGCGCGGCATCGCCGTGGCCGAGCAGGACTTCGTCCACCAGCAAGGGCAGCAGCAACGGAATCGGCACGCTGCACAGCGTCGCCAGTACGGCCACGCCGTTGGCGATCCACAGGGATTTTTTGTGATGGAGTGCCAGTCGCCGGACTTCAGCCCAGCTCAGCCGGTCGACACGCTTGACGGCTGACGTGTCATCGGCCGGGTCAGACACAGGCCGCGCGCTCCAGCCATCGACCGAGCAACGGTGACAATTCACTGAGCGGCTGGTAGCCGTTGGTCAGCAACGCCAGTTGGCCGTTGCGTTCGGCGAGCAGGGTCGGGAATCCGGCGATGCCAAGATCCTGAACCCAACTGAAGTCGGCCTGGGTTGCCTTGTGCTGATCGGCATGATCAAACAGGGCAGCAAATTCGATGCGCGGGACGCCGGCTTTCTCTGCCAGCTCCACCAGAACGCTGGCCTGGGTGACATCGCGACCTTCGGCGTAAAACGCGTGCTGGATCAACCCGACCAGTTTCCACGCACAGTCCGGCGCCAGGCTGCGCGCAGTGACGATGGCGCGGCAGGCAGGTTCGGTGTCATAGACAAAGCCGTCCGGCAACGCGCCTTCGAATTTGAACGGCTGACCGGTGGCCTCGGTGACCGCCTGCCAGTGTTCGAGAATGTAGCGCCGGGTGGTCGGCTCCAGCGCCGAACCACTGCCGGTGCGCAATCCGCCGACCACCAGGTGCAGTTCCACCCCGGCTGCCTGCGCCTGCTCCACCAATGCCTTGGCCACCGGGGCAAATCCCCAGCACCACGAACACATCGGATCCATCACATAGAGCAGGCGTGCAGACATGATTAAGCCTCGGTGGATGCTTGCTTATCTTGCTTATAGTTGTAGCCGATCGGGTGCGGCATGTTGCGCGCTTTTGCCAGTTCGATCTGCTTCTGGCGGTCGATGGCGCTACGGCGAGTCTTCTCGCTCAGGGTGTCCCAGCAGTGCGGGCAGCTGATGCCGGCCACGTAATGCTCGGAAGCGCGATCCTCAACGCTGACCGGCGTGCGGCAGGCGTGGCACTGATCGTAGTCGCCTTCGCTCAGGTCATGGCGCACGGTCACACGGTTATCAAAGACGAAGCAGTCGCCCTGCCATTTGGTTTCTTCCTGCGGCACCTCTTCGAGGTACTTCAGGATGCCGCCCTTGAGGTGGTAAACCTCTTCGAAGCCTTCGCCCAGCATGTAGCTCGAGGCTTTTTCGCAGCGAATGCCGCCGGTGCAGAACATCGCGACCTTCTTGTGCACGGCCGGATCGAAGTGTTCTTTGATGTAGTCGGGGAATTCGCGAAAACTGGTGGTTTTCGGATCGATGGCGCCTTCGAAGGTGCCGATCGAGACTTCGTAATCGTTGCGGGTGTCGATCAGCAGCACTTCCGGGTCGCTGATCAGCGCGTTCCAGTCCCGCGGTTCGACATAGGTACCGACCTTCTTGTTCGGGTCGACGCCTTCGACGCCCAGGGTCACGATCTCTTTCTTGAGCTTGACCTTGGTGCGGTAGAACGGCTGCTCGTCGCAATACGATTCCTTGTGGTCGATATCGACCATGCGCGGATCGTTGCGCAGCCAGGCCAGCAGGCCGTCGATGCCTTCGCGGCTGCCGGAAACCGTGCCGTTGATGCCTTCTTCGGCGATCAGCAGGGTGCCTTTGATGCCGTTGTCGACCATCGCTTGCAGCAGGGGCTCGCGCAGGTTGACGTAATCTTCGAGGGTGACGAACTTGTACAGTGCCGCCACGACAATCGGTTGTGTCATGGGTATTTCTCCAGGTGGCTACCCTCGTAAAGGGTGAACCGGATGCGAAAAAAAACGCGCCGGGTAAGCGGCGCGTTGCGGATTCTAGCAAAAAACCTCAGTTCATTGCTGCAAGGCTCAATGCTTGCTGCCGCCGGCACAGGTCGGCGACGCCGGAGCGACGCCGGTCTCTGCCCATTCCTGCGGGGTGTAGGTGTGCAGCGCCAACGCATGGAACTCGCCCATCAGCTCGCCGAGCGTGCCGTAGACTTTCTGGTGGCGCTTGACCCGGTTCAGGCCTTCGAACTGCGCACTGACCACCACTGCCTTGAAGTGGGTCTGCAACCCGCGACTGTGCATGTGGCTTTCGTCCAGCACTTGCAGATGCTCAGGCTGAAGCAGTGCCAGCGTCGATTCGATGCGTTGTTGCATGGTCATCACGAACTCCGCTTACTTCTTCTTGGCCGGAGCAGCGCCTTTCGGTGCCAGCTCATTGGTCATGTCGTCCAGCAGCTTGTTGACCACCGGTACGGCGCTTTCCAGCTTGGCCTGGGTCATCTGGGCCGATTGCTGGGTCAGTTGGGGCATTTTTTCCAGGACTTTCTTGCCCAGTGGCGACTGGTAGAACGCGACCAGGTCTTTGAGCTCGGATTCGCTGAAGTTGCTGGTGTAGAGCTTGACCATGTCCGGCTTCAGCTTGTTCCAGCCAATGGCCTGGTCCAGAGCGGCGTTGGCCTTGGCCTGGTAGGTATCCAGTACGGCTTTCTTGGATTCCGGCGCCTTGGTCTGTTCAAAACGCTGGGCGAACATCTGCTGTACCTGCATGTACACCGGAGTGCCCAGCTTGTCAGCGTGTGCCAGAGTCAGGAAAGCTTCGGCACTGGCGTTGTGGCTGGCGGTATCGGCAAACACCTGGCCGCTGGCGCAAACCAGGGCAACCGCGGTGCAGATGGCACGAAGACGAGTCATCGAGTTTCCTTTTCAGCTAGGCGAGGTAAAACCCCAAGGGCGACCATTCTGCGCCTGAATAACGCTGCGGCTCAACCCCCGGCCCTTGCCGCGCTTGATTGGCGGGGATTTGCCGGTCAACAATCGAATGGAGGGAACCACCCGGGCCGACACCGGCCTAAACTGCGCAAACAGACCAACAGGAGTGTGCACGATGAGCCGTATCGAAACCGACAGCCTGGGCCAGATCGAAGTCCCGGACGACGCATACTGGGGCGCTCAGACGCAACGCTCGCTGATCAACTTCGCCATCGGCCAGGAACGCATGCCATTGCCGGTCCTGCACGCCCTGGCCCTGATCAAGAAAGCCGCGGCCCGGGTCAACGACCGCAACGGCGACCTGCCCGCCGACATCGCCCGCCTGATCGAACAGGCCGCCGACGAAGTGCTCGACGGTCAGCACGACGACCAGTTCCCGCTGGTGGTCTGGCAGACCGGCAGCGGCACCCAAAGCAACATGAACGCCAACGAAGTGATCGCCGGTCGCGCCAACGAACTGGCCGGCAACCCGCGCGGCGGCAAGACGCCAGTGCACCCCAACGATCACGTCAACCGCTCACAGAGCTCCAACGACTGCTTCCCCACCGCCATGAGCATCGCCACCGCGCAAGCGGTGCAGACTCAATTGCTGCCGGCCATCGCCGAGCTGTCGGGTGGTCTGGCCGAGCTGTCGGCGCGGCACATGAAGCTGGTCAAAACCGGTCGCACCCACATGATGGACGCCACGCCGATCACTTTCGGCCAGGAACTCTCCGGCTTCATAGCGCAGCTGGATTACGCCGAACGGGCGATCCGCGCGGCCCTGCCGGCAGTCTGCGAGCTGGCACAGGGCGGCACCGCTGTCGGCACCGGGCTCAACTCGCCCCATGGGTTCGGCGAAGCGATTGCCGCTGAACTGGCGGCGTTGTCCGGTCTGCCGTTCGTCACCGCGCCGAACAAGTTCGCCGCCCTCGCCGGCCATGAGCCGCTGACCACGTTGTCCGGTGCCCTGAAAACCCTCGCCGTGGCGCTGATGAAAATCGCTAACGACCTGCGCCTGCTGGGTTCCGGCCCTCGCGCAGGGTTTGCCGAAGTTCGCCTGCCGGCCAACGAACCAGGCAGTTCGATCATGCCCGGCAAGGTCAACCCGACCCAGTGTGAAGCGTTGTCGATGCTCGCCTGTCAGGTGCTGGGCAACGACGTGGCAATCGGTTTTGCCGCCAGCCAGGGTCATCTGCAACTGAACGTGTTCAAACCGGTGATCATCCACAACCTGCTGCAATCGATCCGCCTGCTGGCCGACGGTTGCAGCAACTTCCAGCAGCACTGCATCGCCGGGCTTGAACCGGATGCCGAAGTCATGGCGAAACATCTGGAGCGCGGGCTGATGCTGGTGACGGCGCTGAACCCGCACATCGGCTACGACAAGTCGGCGGAAATCGCCAAGAAGGCTTACAGCGAAGGCAAGACCCTGCGCGAAGCGGCGTTGGAATTGGGTTATCTGACCGATGAGGAGTTCGATGCCTGGGTACGGCCGGAAAATATGATTGAGGCCGGTGCCAAGGGCTGAGATCTTCAGCGTCTTTAAGTCAGTCTTCGCGAGCAAGCTCGCTCCCACAGCTGACCGCATTCCCCCTGTCAGGAGTGCGGTTTAATGTGGGAGCGAGCTTGCTCGCGAATGAGGTTGACGCGGTTTAACTGGCGGCCATCTTCATCCGCCGGGCCTTGAGCCCGGCAATCAGCGAAGGCCCCAGCGCCACCAGCGCCGACCCAAGCACCACCAGCACCGCCCCGCCATACCCCAGCAGATTGATCTGCTCGGCATGCACATACTCGGGCCACACCCCCGCCGCCACGGCCACCGCACCGAACGTCACCAACGGCGTGATCGCCAGCGTTGCGCTGACCCGAGAAGCTTCCCAATGCGCCAGCGCCTCGGCAAATGCGCCGTAGGCGATCAGGGTGTTCATGCAACACGCCAGCAGCAGCCAGCCCTGTAACGGGCTCAGTGACAGTGCCTCAAGCGGATGCACCCAAGGCGTCAGCAACATGGCGCAGAACAGGTAGATCACCATCATCACCTGCAGCGAATTCCAAACCGTCAGTAATTGCTTCTGCCCAAGCGCATAGAAGGTCCAGACGGTCGACGCCAACAGCACCAGTAACACACCAGCGGTGTAATCAGATAAAGACGTGAGCAACTCCGCCAGACGCTGATTGAAGAACAGCGTGAAGCCGATCAGCAGCACCGCCAGGCCAATGCCCTGGCCGATACTGAAGCGTTCCTTGAACACGAACAGACTGGCGATCAGCAACATGATCGGCCCCATCTGAACCACCAGTTGCGCGGTGCCTGGGCTGAGCAGGTTCAGGCCCATCAGATACAACACGTAGTTGCCCACCAGTCCGAGCACGGCCATCAGCACCAACCAACCGCCCTTCGGCCCGAGCACCTTGCGACTCGGCAACCGCCTGGTCGCCGCCAGATAAATGAACAGACAGCCGCCGGACACCAGCAGACGAAACCAGGTCACCGTGACCGGGTCCATCACCACCAGCACCTGCTTGAGCTTGATCGGCAGGATTCCCCACAGAAACGCCGTCAACAACGCCAGGAACATGCCGTACACCCAACGACCCGATGAAACGTGCATGAGAACCCCAAGCGCCAGAGACAGGAGCGCTCATTCTAGGCGCGAAGACCGGCCCGACACAGGGACAGTTGCGCTCAAGCCGCAAATGAAACTGTGCAGGTCGCAGCAGAAAGTTGACGATGGGCCGTTGATCGGCTGGCCGGGCAAGGTAAGTGGTTCAGGCATAAGCTCATTGGATCCAGCCCGGGACATCACTCACCAAGGAGACCCGTCATGTTAGGCATGCGCGCCCAGGACACCGCCCCCGCCACGCACTTTCGCAGCGACCGCGTGTGCCGGGTCAACGGTGAACTTTATTTCAGCACCCGGGAAAACACCCTCGAAGGGCCGTTCGACAGCCCCGAGAAAGCCGAGCAGGAAATCCGCGCGTACATCGCTCGGATGCAGTTGCTGGATTCCGGCAGGTAGATCCGGTCGCCCCATTCGCGAGCAAGCTCGCTCCCACATTCGATCACATTCCTTCAATAAGAATAGGGTCAACTGTGGGAGCGAGCTTGCTCGCGAAAGCTATCGAGAGAGCAAAACAAATTCCCGGACTTAGCGCACCGCTTCAAACAACCCGGTCGCGCCCATCCCGCCGCCCACACACATAGTCACGATCCCGTAACGCAGATTGCGCCGCTGCAACTCGCGCACCAGATGCCCGACCTGCCGTGACCCGGTCATGCCGAACGGGTGACCGATGGAAATCGAGCCGCCGTTGACGTTGTACTTCTCGTTATCGATTTCCAGTCGGTCACGGGCATACAGGCACTGCGAGGCGAACGCTTCGTTCAGTTCCCACAGATCGATATCTGCCACCTGCAAGCCTCTGGCCTTGAGCAGTTTCGGCACCGAAAACACCGGGCCTATGCCCATTTCGTCGGGCTCGCACCCGGCCACGGTGAACCCACGGAAAAACGCCTTCGGTTTGAGCCCCAGTTGCAGGGCTTTCTCCAGGCTCATCACCAGCGTCATCGAAGCGCCATCGGACAACTGCGACGAGTTGCCGGCAGTCACCGAACCGTCCTCGGCAAACACCGGTTTCAATCCGGCGAGGCTTTCATAGGTGGTGTCCGGGCGGTTGCAGTCGTCGCGACCGACAATGCCATCGAGAATCTGCACTTCACCGCTGTTCTTGTCTTCAACGCGGTACTTCACCGCCATTGGCACGATTTCATCGTTGAACAGGCCGGCTGCCTGCGCCTGGGCGGTGCGGATCTGACTTTGCAGCGAGTAGCGATCCTGCGCCTCGCGGCTGACGCCATAACGACGCGCCACCACTTCGGCGGTCTGGCCCATGGTGTAGTAGATGCCGGGGGTCTGCTGCTTGAGCAACGGGTTGATCAGGTGATCGGTATTGACGCTTTTCAGGGTCAGACTGATCGACTCGACGCCGCCGGCGACGATGATGTCGCTGCAACCCGAAGCGATCTGGTTGGCGGCGATCGCAATCGCCTGCAAGCCCGAAGAGCAGAAGCGGTTAAGGGTCATGCCCGCCGTGCCAGTGCCCAGTTGCGAGAGCACCGCCACGTTACGGCCGATGTTGTAGCCCTGGGCGCCTTCGTTGGAGCCGGCACCGACGATGCAGTCCTCGACGCTCGCCGGGTCGATGTCGTTGCGCGAGAGCAACGCATTGACGCAATGGGCCGCCATGTCATCGGGACGGGTCTGGTTGAACTTGCCGCGAAAGGACTTGGCCAGGCCGGTCCGTACGCTGTCGACGATCACCACTTCACGCATGGCATACCTCATTGTTGCAGTCGGTTGAGAGTGGACCGAGCATAAGTCCACCCAATCGCCGACCGCGACAATCATTCACCTCGCGTATGCGGGCCCATCGGTTCAGTCCTTGTGCTTTTTGGCTCGTTTGTCGGACTTCTCGAACGCGTCTTCCAGCGCACGGTTGATCGTGCGCAGCACCTTGACCCGGGCCCAGCGCTTGTCATTGGCCTCGACCAAGGTCCACGGGGCGATTTCGGTGCTGGTGCGGTCGACCATGTCGCCGACGGCGGCGCGGTAGGCGTCCCACTTGTCACGGTTGCGCCAGTCGTCTTCGGTGATCTTGAAACGCTTGAAGGGGATTTCTTCACGCGCCTGGAAGCGCTCCATCTGCGTGTCCTTGTCGATCGCCAGCCAGAACTTGACCACGATCACCCCGGCGTCGGCCAACTGCTCTTCGAAGTCGTTGATCTCGCCATAGGCGCGCATCCAGTCGGCGGTACTGCAAAAGCCCTCGACCCGCTCCACCAGTACCCGGCCGTACCAGGAACGATCAAACACAGTGAACTTGCCCCGCGCCGGAATGTGCCGCCAGAAACGCCACAGATACGGCTGCGCCCGTTCCTCTTCGGTCGGCGCGGCAATCGGCACGATGTTGTACTGACGCGGATCGAGCGCCGCCGCCACACGGCGGATCGAGCCGCCCTTGCCCGCCGCATCATTGCCTTCGAACACCGCCACTAGCGCATGCCGGCGCATGCGTTTGTCACGCATCAGGCCGGACAGCCGCGCCTGTTCGGTGATCAATTGTTCTTCGTAATCTTTCTTCTCCAGACGCTGATTCAGGTTGAGGCTATCGAGCAGGTTCAACTGATCCACTGATGAGCCCAGCGGCTGGGCGCTGACATCGTGCGGATGCACATCACGACGTTTCAGCGCATTTTGCAGGCCTTCGAGCAGGATCTTGCCGACCGTCAGACTGCGGTAGTACGGATCGACACCTTCGATGACATGCCACGGCGCGTAATCGCGACTTGTGCGGCGCAACACGCGCTCGCCGTACTTGACGAACTTGTCGTAGGTTTGCGACTGCTGCCAGTCCAGCGGACTGATGCGCCAGCTGTGCAGCGGATCATCCGCCAGGGCCTTGAGACGCGCCTTCATCTGTTTCTTGGACAGGTGGAACCAGAACTTGAAGATCAGCGCGCCTTCATCGCAGAACATCTTTTCCATGCGCTCGGCGCCGGCGATCGCCTGATCCAGACGCGGATCCTTGAACAAGCCATGCACCCGGCCCTGCAGCATCTGGCTGTACCAATTGCCGAAGAAAATCCCCATCCGCCCCTTGGCCGGCAGCATCCGCCAGTAACGCCAGGCCGGTGGTCGCGCCAGCTCTTCATCGGTCTGTTGGTCGAAGGTGCGTACTTCGATCAGGCGCGGGTCCATCCACTCGTTGAGCAATTTCACCGTCTCGCCCTTGCCGGCGCCTTCGATGCCGTTGATCAAAATGATCACCGGGAAGCGCTTCTGCTGCTGTAACTCGAACTGGGCTTCAAGCAGGGCTTCACGCAGGGCGGGCACGGCGGCTTCGTAGGTGTCTTTGTCGATGGCATGACCGATTTCAGCGGATTCGAACATAGGGACGGCTCCTTCCAGGATTCAGCAAGACTAGCGGATTGGGCTCTGACGCGGCACAGAAATTCCCGCCGGCGGCGGATTGTCCTTGAGTGATCGTCGGCAACGCTTGCCATGGATCAAGCGCCGTCTGCGTGATCGGCTAGAATGGCCGCCTTGTCGTTGCCGAGCCTGCCATGAAACCTGTTATGCCCCACGCCCAACTCGACTGGGATGACCAGGGACGCCCGCGTTCGCGAGTGTTCGACGATGTGTATTTTTCCGATCAGTCGGGGCTCGATGAAACCCGCTACGTGTTCCTCGAACAGAACCGCCTGGCCGAGCGTTTTGCCGCGCTATCGGCGAGTGGCCGACTGGTGATCGGTGAAACCGGCTTCGGCACCGGGCTGAATTTTCTTTGCGCCTGGCAGTTGTTCGAACAGCACGCGGTGGCCGGTGCGCGGTTGCATTTTGTCAGCGTCGAAAAATTTCCGTTGAGCCCTGCCGACCTGCAACGGGCGCTGGCGTTGTGGCCCGATCTGAAGCCATTCTCCGATCAGTTGCTCAAGCATTACGTTGCAATCCATCAAGGTTTTCAGCGCATTGTTCTGGATAACGGTCGCGTGACCCTGACGCTGCTGATCGGCGATGCACTGGAGCAGTTGCCGCAACTGGACGGCCAGATCGACGCGTGGTTCCTCGACGGTTTCGCCCCGGCGAAAAACCCGGAGATGTGGACTGCCGAACTGTTCGCCGAACTGGCGCGGCTGGCGGCGCCCGGCTCGACCATCAGCACCTTCACCAGCACCGGCTGGGTTCGACGCCTGCTGAACGCCGCCGGCTTCAAGATGAAACGCACGCCGGGCATTGGCCACAAGTGGGAAATCCTGCGCGGCGAATTTCTCGGCTGGCCCGAGGATATGCCGTTACCCGCTGCTGACAAACCGTGGTTCGCCCGCCCGGCTCCGTTGACCGGTGAGCGTCGTGCGCTGGTGATCGGCGCCGGTCTGGCCGGTTGCGCTACCGCTGCCAGCCTCGCGGCGCGGGGCTGGCAGGTCAGCCTGCTGGAGCGACATGGCGCGGTGGCCCAGGAAGCCTCGGGTAACCCGCAAGGCGTGCTGTACCTGAAACTGTCCGCCCACGGCACCGCACTGTCGCAGTTGATCGTCAGCGGTTTCGGCTACACCAGGCGCCTGCTGGAAACCCTGCAACGCGGCACCGACTGGGATGACTGCGGCGTGCTGCAACTGGCGTTCAATGAAAAGGAACGCGAGCGTCAGACGCAACTGGCGGCCGCGTTTCCCGAAGACCTGCTGCAATGGCTCGATCAACCCGAGGCGCAGGCCCGTGCCGGAATCGGTCTGGCCCACGGCGGTTTGTATTATCCCGAGGGCGGCTGGGTGCACCCACCTGCGCTGTGTCAGGCGCAAGCCTCACAGTCGGGGATTGAATTGCTCACTCACCAGGAAGCCGTGGAACTGCGCAAGGTGGAAGATCAGTGGCAAGCCTTCGACGGCGATCGATTGATCGCAGCAGCGCCGGTTGTGGTATTGGCCGGTGCCGCCGAAATCAAGCGTTTTGCCCACAGCGCAGACCTGCCCCTCAAGCGCATTCGCGGGCAGATCACCCGACTGGCGCAAACCACGCAAAGTCAGGCATTGGCCACCGTAGTGTGCGCCGAAGGTTATGTCGCACCGGCACGGCTGGGTGAGCACACCCTCGGCGCCAGTTTCGATTTCAACAGTGATGACCTGACACCGACCACCGCCGAACACCTGGGCAACCTGGCGATGCTCGAAGAGATTTCCAGCGATCTGGTTTCACGCCTGCACATCGACAGGAAGGATCCCGGCAATCTTCACGGTCGAGCCGCATTCCGCTGTACCAGTCCTGACTACTTGCCGATTGTCGGCCCCCTCGCCGACCGCGAAGCCTTTGCCAGCGCCTACGCCGCACTGGGCAAGGATGCACGACAAGTGCCGGATATTGCTTGCCCATGGCTCGATGGTCTGTACGTCAACAGCGGTCACGGATCCCGAGGGCTGATCACCGCGCCACTGTCAGGCGAACTGCTTGCGGCCTGGCTGAATAATGAGCCGTTACCCTTGCCTAGAAGTGTGGCCGAAGCCTGTCATCCGAACCGGTTTGCCTTGCGACGACTGATCCGGGGTAAATGACCGGACAACTTCAATCAGGATCAACCTGAGGGCAATACACAGGCATTGCCCTCAACCAGCCGTATGACTTGCTCGGTCAATCGTTCGAGCAAGGCACTTTCGGCCAGCTCCAGCCGCTCGGCACACAGGTTCATCTCACTCAGGTAGTCGGCCGAACTGAGTTCTTCCGACCTCTCGAACAACGCTTGGGCGTCCTCGTGATGAGGTAAACGGGCATCGTCGAACTGCTGTGAAAAACCACTTTTTACGTAATCGCTCCAGAAGGGCTGGCGGACAAGAAACTTCAGCCATTCGGGAGACAGTTCGGCGGACTGGATTTGATGGATGGCCCCCAGCAGGTCCGCCCCCTTTACGTTCGCGATTGACGCATAACGCATGTGCGAAGGTTGCCCGGGCAACTCGAGTGCTTCCGCCAGTCCTGAGCGATAGGCAAGGGCCACTTCCAGAGGATCGGGTGCCGTATGTGCCACGGCATGCTCCGCTGCAATCCTGTCCAGTTGTTCAAGACGGAACAGTCCTTTTGCCAGCTTGATCAGCGCAGTGGCCGACGGCTGCCGACTACCGGAAATGCGGGTTACCCGACGGACATGTACCGCGACCTCCAGATGGCTGAAGTTCAGCGCCGCGTTGTCCGTGCAATTGATCGGATTGGCCGCCAGATCGAAAATCTGCTGTCGCAGTTCAGCATCGGCCTGCGTGGCCTCCAGAACGGTCCAGACCCGACGCGACATGTCTTCGCGTACATGTTCAGAATCGGCAGAGTTACCCAGCTCCGCCAGCAGCTGAAACAGCCCCTGGGCCCCAGGATCGTCCTTGATCGCGGTCCATGTCTGCAGATGCCGGTTGCCCACCGCCCCTCCTGTTTCCGTCAGCCAGATAGAGCGCGCCAGGTTTTCATCGAGTCGCACGTGATCGTTATCCAGAACCCCCATTCCGACACCCACCGAGCTGCGATAGGCGTCAAGATGGACTTTACTGGTGTCGGAAATCGGGTTGTATCGCAAATTGATGGTTTCACTGAAACGTCTGGAGGTCTGAAAGAGCCATGCCGGAAGATCACTGATGTCGTTGTCACGCAGATCCACCTGTTTCAGGTTCGGCAGAAACTGCAACCCCTTGGGCATTTCCGTGGCACGGGTGTTACGCAAATAAAGGTGGTTGAGATCGAACAGCTTGCCGACATCCACCGTCGCCCCCAGACGGTTCCCGCTCAGGCTGAGGCTCTGCAACGTTTTGAGCCGGGACAACTTCAGCAGCGATTGCTCAGTCAGCTGGATCCGATTGTTTCCCATGCTCAAATGCTTGAGGTTCGGCATATGCGAGATGACCTCAGGGAGCAAGGTAATCTGATTGCTGTCCAGCGTGAGTGTTTCGATCTGCGTGAAGGCCTTGAGAAAGTAAGCGACATCGTTGTCGAGCTGCATGTTTTGCAGAGACAAGTACCTGACATGGTCAAAAGCCAGGCCGACCGGCAGGGTCGGCAGTTTGCCGAGTCGCATGCCATCAAGGTTCAGTCCATAGACCTGACGCTGAAATTCATCACGCTGGAAAACCAGGTGCCTGAAGCAGTCCTTGATCTCGTCAGCCACGATTTGCCGGCCATTGCGAACTTCATTCAGCTCGCCTCCCAGAGCCTTCATGGACACTTCATCTTCGCACCAGGTATCCAGCACATTACGCAGCCTGCCCAGGTCATCCTGCAACTCTCTGACGCGGATCGCCCGGGTCAGATGATCGCTGCCCGACCGGTCAAGAAAGTCCCTTGCCTGCTGGTTGGTGAACAACGGGAAAAGTCTTTTCACTTTGCGCAGCAAACGCCGAGGGTGAGCCTGCGGATCTACCGGCGAATCGGCGAGGGTGCATGCAGACTCGTAGGCCGGCAGTTCGAACGGTTCACCCGCCAACGCCCGGGCGCAGCCTTCACGTTCATCCAGAGCAGTATTCAAGAGATCAATGCGCAGGCGCCAGCCGTCCTCTGCCTTCGCCTCTGCATATCCAAGTGCCTTGCGTTGCCCGCTTGGAAGACTTTTCAGGATGGCCTGGTAGAGGGCGTCGGGGCCCTCCGTGACACGACCGAGCGACTTGGCATGGTCGTCGAATACTTCGTAGCCCCTTTTCAGTTTAACCAGCGTGCGGGCTTCAGAAGACGTGGACGGAGGTGGGCCAACGGATTCCAGGACAGAACCCTTGAGCGTCAGTTCCCGTAATTGAATCGGCATCTCCGGGTCCCAGCCACTGAGATGCGGCAACAACTGGATCGCCAGTTTTTCGGTATCGGGACTGGCAATGTCGGCCAGGTAAAAACCGGTCAACGCCCGCGCCACCCGTGCTGTGACCGAAGCCTGCCGAAGCTTTTGCGCCAGCCCCATCGGCACTCGCCCGGTAGCTCGCAGATGAGACCGCTCCACGCTGGGTGCCCGCCTGAGCAGCTCTCGCACATGACGTGCCGGCACATCGGGATAAACACTGCGCACTTGCGCAAGATTGTCAGGGCCGCCTTGATCATACTGTTGATACAAGTGGTCAAATACAGGACGGCGATCAGCCTTGACCTCTGCGGCCAGGATTTTTCCCAGTTGCGCGCCCTCATCTCCGGAGGTCGTACCGCCCCCCAGCAATGACGCCTTTTCCTGCGGGTCCATGCCGTCAAGAACCGACTTGAGAAGTTCGCCTTTATTCAGTTGTTCCTGGCTCACGATAATGCTCGCAGTGTCATCGTCAACCGCGTTGGCTGGATAGGTCGCCTTGATGTTGCCCCGACCGTCAATGACCTTGATGTAGCGATCCATCGGCCAGTTCGCAAGCCGGGGCAAGGCATGCAATTGTTCCTGGACATGTCGGGTGCCGGTCGCGTCTCCCCGTTCCATCGCAACGATGAATTCGTGCAGTCTGCGCTCCAGCCTGAAGCGCTCGATGGTGTCTTGCACATGAGCCGGAAGCAGGCGATTGTCCTCGCTCAAGCGATGCAGCTCATCGAATCGCGTGCCGCTCAACCGACGGATCATGTCCAGGCGACTGTCCTCGAAAGTGGCCAGCGCCGGATCAATGCGTTTCAACGTGTAGGCGCCAGTCCATTGCTCGGTAGGCTCCGATGAATGACGCCAGCCACCCTGCTGATTGTGCTCAAGTCTCGGGGTATAAGCATTTGCTCGCAGAGGATGCCGGATGTGCCAGGCTCCGGATACCGGATCCTGCTCCACCTGATACGTCCGACCGTCCATGCGGACGAAAACTTTTCCATCGATGCGATACAGTCCCGCAGCATCGGGTTCGAAATTCACCCCTGCCGGCAACGGTTGTTCGTATTTGCCGAGTTCGGTTTTCCACAGACGGGCCTGCCCCTTCCGGTCGAGAATCGAGGTGAACGGTTCAAAGAAGTCCGGATGCTTGCGAACCGTCTTGATCGCCAGTGATTTCAGGCCCTTGATGCCTGTGCCGACGGTGGCCATGAGCGCGATGTTTTCTGCAACGCTGAGCATGTGCGACAACGCTTCCTGGCGGTCGCCACGGCTCCAGTCCTCGACCCCCTCATAGACTTCGGCGAGCAATTGCCCCACCGCGACGCCCATCATCAACTGCCCGAGCACCGGCACGACCAATCCGGCCAGGTTCGCGACCGTCATGCCGATTTCCAGGTAGTGGAGCAGCCGCTTCTCGCGTTCCTCCTCATCGATATCGGCGGTTGGTACGGCAAGTGCTCTGGCGTCGAACTCCAGTTTGGCAACATGGCTTTTGAGCAAGTAGTCGAACAGCGAGCCAGCCATCGCCAACTGTTTGATATGCCCGCAACCCAGGTCACTCGCAAAGGCCCTGAAGAAATCCGCTTTGTCGGCCTCGCCCAGGCAATGAGTGAAATACGCCTTGTAGCTGTCGATACCCAGCTTGAAGCTCAGATACTCCGCGAACGCCGTGAAGCTTGAGTATTCGTACAGCGGTTGATCCGGCTCGCCCGGCATGTACACCAGACACCACTCATCCGGGTACAGCTCGACGGAGCGCTCCGAAAATACAACGACACCCCAGATGCAGCAGCCGTGTATCTCGATGCCCTGCATGATCAGGGGCCGGTCTTGATATCGCAGACTCTGCGCGTCGACGAGACCTCTCGCATCGATCAAACGCTGAACGGTCTCGAAGCCATCCCGAGTGATGTGATCCTTGACCAACGCCAGGTGCAGATCGAATTGCAGCAAGAGCTTCTTCAACGTGGAGATGTCACGGATCATCGGGCTACTGACAATGGTCTTGCCGTCGACTTCCTTCAACCCAAACACATGCTGAAAATGCCGCTGATACTGCTGCCCGAGATCCAGCTCGCGACAGAGTGCGGCAAACGCCGCCGGCGTCAGTCCCGGTACGCCATCGGGTTCACTGGCGACACGAATCACACTGCCCTGAGGAAAACCGTTTTCCAACGCCTCGTCTGCCGTGAAGTTCTGCATCGCTGCCTCCAGCAGCGTCAGTCTGGCGGGCCCGATGACCGGCGGACCACCGCCGGGCGGGGTCGTGGGTTCGCAGCCACAATCAGCTCCGGGCAGTTCCAGAACGTCTTTTTCGATATCAATCTCCCCCGGCCATCGCGCCGCCACGGCGTTGTTCAACTTGACGAAGCAAAAGTCGCGCAACGGGCTCAGCAGACTCAGATCGAGTTCGACCTTTGCCTGGATCACATGCAGCTCGCGAGCAGTCTGATCCAACGCCGCCAGAGTCGTGGCCGAGGAGTTCAGCAATCGGGGAGGCAAGTTTTTTTGCAGCACCCGGGCGCTTTCCAGATCACCAGTGGCTTCCAGCAAATAGGCCAGCACCTGTTTTGGTGTCAGAGGGTTTGACGAGGTTGTTTGTGCATTTGGCATGGCAATAGTCCTTTATTGCATATTCAGGCCAACACCCTATCGAGCCGAAGCATGGATGAAAAACATGAATACTTGCGCAATCGGGCCCTGAAACCAGCAGCAATTCCCATGTTTCATATATCTATGTACCGCACCCTTGTCCTGTTCGCGTGATATGGATCTAGCGAACTGGATACCGGGTATATAACTGATCGATCTAAAACTCCCACATCCTTACCGGGGTCAGTTTCTGAGTACCGGCCATTTCGGCACGGTGCGGCAACACCCTCCCCAACGGAAAAACCGGTAAGGATTTTATGTGCGGATTAGCTGGCGAGTTACGTTTTGATCAACAACCTGCAGACCTTGCAGCCATCGAGCGGATCACCCATCACCTGGCGCCTCGCGGCCCCGACGCGTGGGGCTTCCATGCACAGGGACCGATTGCCCTGGGCCATCGACGCCTGAAAATCATGGACCTGTCGGACGGCTCGGCGCAGCCGATGATCGACAGCCAACTGGGCCTGTCCCTGGCCTTCAACGGCGCGATCTACAACTTCCCGGAACTGCGCGCCGAACTCGAAGCGCTCGGTTACGCCTTCTATTCCGGCGGCGACACTGAAGTGCTGCTCAAGGGGTATCACGCCTGGGGCGAAGCGCTGCTGCCGAAACTCAACGGCATGTTCGCCTTCGCCATCTGGGAGCGTGACGCCCAGCGCCTGTTCATCGCCCGCGACCGTCTCGGTGTGAAGCCGCTGTACCTGTCGCGCACCGGCCAGCGCCTGCGTTTTGCGTCAGCCCTGCCGGCACTGCTCAAGGGCGGCGACATCAACCCGATCCTCGATCCGGTGGCGCTCAACCATTACCTGAATTTCCACGCCGTGGTGCCAGCGCCGCGCACCTTATTGGCGGGCATCGAAAAACTGCCGCCAGCGAGCTGGATGCGCATCGAAGCGGATGGCACCACCGAGCAGAAAACCTGGTGGACCCTGCCCTACGGCCCACACGACGATGAGAAAAACCTGACCCTGGAAGACTGGCGCGACCGCGTGCTCGACAGCACCCGCGAAGCCGTGGCGATCCGCCAAAGGGCGGCGGTGGATGTTGGTGTACTGCTCTCCGGCGGCGTCGATTCGAGCATGCTCGTCGGTCTGCTGCGCGAAGTCGGCGTGGAAAACCTGTCGACCTTTTCCATCGGTTTCCAGGATGCCGGCGGCGAGCGCGGTGACGAGTTTAAGTATTCCGATCTGATCGCCAGGCATTACGGCACTCAGCACCATCAACTGCGCATCGACGAAAAAGAGATCATCGAGCAACTGCCCGCCGCGTTCCGCGCCATGAGCGAGCCGATGGTCAGCCACGATTGCATCGCCTTCTATCTGCTGTCCCGCGAAGTGGCCAGGCACTGCAAGGTTGTGCAGAGTGGCCAGGGCGCCGACGAACTGTTCGCCGGTTATCACTGGTATCCACAGGTGGACGGCGCGGCCGATCCGTATGCGGCCTATCGTGAGGCGTTTTTCGACCGCAGCTACGACGATTACGCCGCCACGGTGCAGCCGAAATGGCTGACAGCCAATGACGCCGCCGGCGACTTCGTGAAGGAACATTTCGCACAACCCGGCGCCGATGCGGCGGTCGACAAGGCCCTGCGTCTGGACAGCACGGTGATGCTGGTGGACGACCCGGTCAAACGCGTCGACAACATGACCATGGCCTGGGGCCTGGAAGCGCGCACGCCGTTTCTCGACTATCGCCTGGTGGAATTGTCGGCCCGAGTTCCGGGCAAATTCAAACTGCCGGACGGCGGCAAGCAGGTGTTGAAAGAAGCCGCGCGACTGGTTATTCCGAGCGAAGTGATCGACCGCAAGAAAGGTTACTTCCCGGTGCCGGGTCTCAAACATTTGCAGGGCGACACCTTGAACTGGGTGCGTGAACTGCTGCTCGATCCGAGCCAGGATCGCGGCCTGTTCAACCCCGCCATGCTCGACAAACTGCTGACCGATCCACAAGGTCAGTTGACCCCGCTGCGCGGCTCCAAGCTGTGGCAACTGGCGGCCCTGAACCTGTGGCTCAGCGAACAAGGAATCTGATCGATGAAACCTCACGCCACGGCTTACAGCCAACGGCTGCTGCGCGGTCAGACACCGTCCTACGAACGCTTGCAGGCGCGTCTGGCCGAGGACGGCAGCGAGCCGGCCGCCGAGCCGATTGCGGTGCATTGCGGCTGGGGCCGGTTGCTGATCGGCCACACCTTTCCTGACCCGGCGAGCCTTGCGCGGGAACTGCTTAACGAGCGGACGGGCGAGCGCGACATTGCGTTGTACGTCGCCGCGCCGCAGCAGATTCTCGGTCTGGAACCGACCCAACTGTTTCTCGACCCGTCTGACACTCTTCGCTTGTGGTTCAGCGATTACCGTCAGGCAACCCGCGTATTCCGTGGCTTCCGCATCCGTCGTGCGCAAAGTGACGCGGACTGGCAGGCGATCAATCAGCTGTATCAGGCGCGCGGCATGTTGCCGATCGATGCCACCCTGCTCACCCCGCACCATCAGGGCGGTCCGGTGTACTGGCTGGCAGAAGACGACGACAGCGGCGCGGTGATCGGCAGCGTCATGGGGCTCAATCACCAGAAGGCTTACAACGATCCGGAAAACGGCAGCAGCCTGTGGTGTCTGGCGGTCGATCCGCAGTGTTCGCGCCCCGGTGTCGGCGAAGTGCTGGTGCGCCATCTGATCGAGCACTTCATGAGTCGCGGCCTGAGTTACCTCGATCTGTCGGTGTTGCACGATAACCGTCTGGCGAAAAACCTCTACGCCAAACTCGGCTTTCGCAACCTGCCGACGTTTGCCATCAAGCGCAAGAACGGCATCAATCAGCCGCTGTTCCTCGGCCCGGGGCCGGAGGCGCAGTTCAACCCTTATGCGCGGATCATCGTCGAGGAAGCTCATCGGCGCGGCATCGATGTGCAAGTGGACGATGCCGACGCCGGGCTGTTCACCCTCAGCCACGGTGGGCGCCGGGTGCGTTGCCGCGAATCCCTGAGCGACCTGACCAGCGCCATCAGCATGAACCTGTGTCAGGACAAGAGCCTGACCCACAAGGTGTTGAAAGCTGCCGGATTGAATGTGCCGTCACAGCAATTGGCGGGGAACGCGGACGACAATCTGGCGTTTCTCGACGAATTCCAGCGAGTAGTCGTCAAACCGCTCGATGGCGAACAGGGCCAGGGCGTGGCGGTGGATCTGCAGACCATCGAGGACGTGCAGCAGGCCATCAAAGCCGCCAGGCAGTTCGACACGCGCGTATTGCTCGAAAGCTTCCACGAAGGCCTAGACCTGCGAATTCTGGTGATCGGCTTCGAGGTGGTTGCAGCGGCAATCCGGCGGCCGGCAGAAGTGGTCGGCGACGGTCATCATTCCATCGGCGCGCTGATCGAAGCCCAGAGCCGGCGACGGCAAGCGGCGACCAGCGGCGAAAGCAAAATCCCGCTGGACCACGAAACCCAGCGCACCCTGCACGCGGCCGGTTATGACTACAACAGCATCCTGCCGGCCGGTGAGCATCTGTTCGTGCGGCGCACGGCGAACCTGCACACCGGCGGCACGCTGGAAGACGTCACGGCGATTCTGCACCCGACTCTGGCCGACGCTGCCGTGCGCGCGGCCAGGGCGCTGGAGATCCCGATGGTCGGCCTCGACCTGATGGTGCCAGCGGCGGATCAACCGGCGTACGTGTTTATCGAAGCCAACGAGCGGGCGGGTCTTGCCAACCATGAGCCGCAACCGACGGCCGAGCGGTTTGTCGATCTGTTGTTTCCGCACAGTCAGCCGGCGGTCTCTTGATCACCCGGTGTCTGTATTGACGCCTTCGCGAGCGAGCTCGCTCCCACAGGGTATCGCTGCTTATGTGGGAGCGAGCTTGCTCCCACAGGGTATCGCTGCTTATGTGGGAGCGAGCTTGCTCGCGAAGAGGCCGAATCAGACACCACAAATTTCCCTCATCGAAACCATCGATGCGCGCAACTCATCAGGAGTTTCCATGACAACGAACATTCCCGAACCGGATCTGAACTACCTGCAGAAAGTCCTGCTGGAAATGCTCGCCATTCCCAGCCCCACCGGGTTCACCGACACCATCGTGCGCTACGTCGCCGAGCGTCTCGAGGAACTTGGCATTCCCTTCGAAATGACCCGTCGCGGCACGATCCGCGCCACCCTCAAAGGCAAGAAAAACAGCCCTGACCGCGCAGTGTCGGCGCACCTCGACACCATCGGCGCCGCCGTACGCGCGGTGAAAGATAACGGGCGTCTGACCCTGGCGCCGGTGGGCTGCTGGTCAAGCCGATTTGCCGAGGGCAGTCGCGTCAGCCTGTTCACCGACAACGGCGTGATTCGCGGCAGTGTGTTGCCGCTAATGGCGTCCGGGCATGCCTTCAATACGGCTGTGGACGAGATGCCGATCAGTTGGGATCACGTCGAGCTGCGTCTGGATGCCTACTGCGCGACCCGCGCCGATTGCGATTCGCTGGGCATCAGCGTCGGCGATGTGGTGGCCTTCGATCCTTTGCCCGAATTCACCGAAAGCGGCCACATCAGTGCTCGCCATCTGGACGACAAGGCCGGCGTCGCAGCGCTGCTCGCCGCGCTGAAAGCGATCGTCGACAGCGGCCAGGAGTTGATGATCGACTGCCATCCGCTGTTCACCATCACCGAGGAAACCGGCAGCGGCGCGGCAGCAGCCTTGCCGTGGGACGTCAGTGAATTCGTCGGCATCGACATCGCCCCGGTCGCGCCGGGCCAGCACTCCAGCGAACATGCCGTGAGCGTGGCCATGCAGGATTCCGGCGGCCCGTACGACTATCACCTGTCGCGGCACCTGTTGCGGCTGGCGGGTGAGCACGAACTACCGGTGCGCCGCGACCTGTTCCGGTATTACTTCAGCGACGCCCATTCGGCGGTCACCGCCGGTCACGACATTCGCACCGCCCTGCTCGCCTTCGGCTGCGACGCAACCCACGGCTACGAGCGCACGCACATCGACAGTCTGGCCGCGCTCAGTCGCTTGCTGGGGGCGTACATTCTGAGTCCGCCGGTGTTCGCCAGCGACGCACAACCGGCCACCGGATCACTGGACCGCTTCAGTCATCAGATCGAACACGAAACGCAGATGGAGAGCGACACCCGTGTGCCGTCGGTGGACAGTCTGGTGGGGCAACGCTCGGACAGTTGAGTCTGGCCCTCGGCGCTCATTCGCCGTAGCATCCCGACATTGATTTAGCCGAGGTGCCCATGCTGATTCCCTACGACGCGCTTGAAGTCGACACCCTCACCCGCCTGATCGAGGATTTCGTCACCCGCGACGGTACCGACAACGGTGACGACACGCCGCTGGAAACCCGCGTACTGCGGGTTCGCCAGGCGCTGACCAAAGGCCAGGCGTTGATTGTTTTCGATCCGGAAAGCGAGCAATGCCAGTTGATGCTCAAGCACGATGTGCCCAAACATCTGTTCGACTGAGAAAATCAACGGCCCTTGCTGTTGGCCTGTTTGCGCTGGATCCGCTGGTAGACCTCGGCACGGTGCACATCGACTTGCTCCGGTGCCTCGACGCCGAACCGCACGCTTGAGCCGTTGACTGACAGAACACGCAAAGTGATGTTGTCGCCGATGGATATCTGTTCACCGACGACACGGCTGAGTACGAGCATGGGAGTGTCCTTTCAAGGTTTGCGAGCCTTGAAGATGCGCGGCTTTCGGACGCCCTACAATGCGCGTCGGGCAAATCAGTCATCCCCTACGCGCACCCGCGACAAAGCCGTCAGACATTTCCTGCAAATCGGCATTTCAGGTGGCGCTAAAGCGTGGGCCGAACAGGATCACACTGGCCCCGATCACACACAGCGCCACACCGATCCAGTCCGAACCCAATGGGCGGATGCGCTCGACCACCGCAAGCCAGCCAATCGAGGCAATGATGTAGATGCCACCGTAAGCGGCATAGGCGCGACCGGCGTAGGTCGCTTCGACGCGCGTCAACAGCAGCGCAAAGAGAGTCAGGCTGATCAGCCCCGGAATCACCCACAGGGCGCTCTTGCCCTGGCGCAACCACATCCAGAATGCGAAACAGCCGGCGATTTCGAACAGCGCGGCGAGGAAGAACCACAAGTAGTTGAGCATGCAAGACATCTCGTCAGGGTGACTGTTGCGGCCACCCTAACGATGCGACGAACCCCGGGCAAGTTCAGCCGTTGTTTTGTCGGGCCTTGGCGCGCATTTTCTCGGCCATCGCAGTCATTTCGTTGTACAGCAACTGCGGGTTCTTCTGCTTGATCGCCCAGGCCATACGCCCTTGTTCGTGGGGCAGGATCATGAACTCACCGACCGCGACTTGTTTGTAGATGTAGTCGGCAATATCGCTGGCGGTAATCGGCGAACTTTCCAGCAACTTGCCGACCTGGGCTTTCATCGCCGGTGTCGGGCCACGGAAAGAATCCAGCAGATTGGTCTGGAAGAACGACGGGCAGACCACATGAACCCCGACTTCCTGTTGAGCCAGTTCGATCAACAGACTTTCCGACAGCGCCACCACACCGGCCTTGGCCACGTTGTAGTTGCTCATCGCCGGGCCCTGCATGAGCGCGGCCATCGAGGCGATGTTGATGATCTTGCCTTTGCTTTGCTCCAGCAGCGGCAGGAACGCCTTGCAGCCCTTGACCACGCCCATCAGGTTGATCGCGATCTGCCAGTCCCAGTCTTCCAGCGACAGCTCGCTGAAAAACCCACCCGAGGCCACACCGGCGTTATTGACGATGATGTCGATGCCGCCGAACTTCTCTTCGCAGGCCTGGGCGAATGCGGTGAGCTGGCTGTAATCGCGCACGTCGCAGCGCTGGATGAAACCGTCGCCGCCAGCCTCGCGAACGAGTTTCAGGGTCTCTTGCAAACCGGGTTCGCTGACGTCGGACAAGGCCAGTTGCCAGCCCTCACGCGCCCAGCGCAGCGCGATTTCGCGACCCAGGCCAGAGCCCGCGCCAGTGATCATCATGCGATTTTGCATAGCAGACAGCCTTGTTGTTCCGGGGAAGATGCGCGGAGTGTAGCGAAGGATCCGCAGCGACCCACGCTCCATCAGATTGCTGAATGGCGAGGGCAAACCACGGCATCAAACGAAATAAGAGCGTGATCCAAATACATTAAAAAAACATTGAATTTTCTTTCACTGGCGCCAGTCGGAATTTGTAAGCCGGCCGGGTTTAGTTCAACTTCCAGCGGCCCTTGAACACCAAGACCTCTCAGACACTATCAACAAGGAAATAGACATGGGCACAATTCTTATCATTATCCTGATCCTGTTGCTGATCGGTGGTCTGCCGGTCTTCCCGCACTCCAGAAGTTGGGGTTATGGCCCTTCGGGCATTATCGGTGTGGTGCTGGTAGTACTGTTGGTGCTGTTGTTACTCGGTCGGATATGACTGTTTGACCGACAAAAAAAGAGGCCCTTCGAAAGGGCCTCTTTTTATTGCGCCGATTGATCAGTCCGGCTTGCCGTTAACCACACCGGCGGTGTTGTCGATCAGGCTCTTGGTCGCCGTTTGCAGGAACGCTTCGAGCTTGAGTTTCAGCTCGGCGGTGCGCGGTGCATCCGGTACCACTTCGGCGTGCGGGTTCGCGCCCAGCTCGTACTGATAGATCTTCGGTGCCATTTCCTTCTCTTTCGGCAGCACCAGGATCTGGTCGGAGGTGACGATGGCGGTGGTCTGCTCGCTGCCCGACGGCTTGATCACGCCGAAACCGGTGTCACCCTGCGGCAGGTTCAGCAGGTCACGACCCCAGCACTGATGGCGTACCTCGCCACCCAGACGACCCATGATGGTCGGCACGATGTCGATCTGCGTACCCACGGTGTGGTCACGAGTACCGAATTTTTCCTGGATGCCCGGTGCGATCATCAGCATCGGCACGTTGAAACGGCCAAGGTCCATTTCGGTGATCTGACGCTCGTTGCCGAAGCCGTGGTCGCCGACGATCACGAACAGGGTTTCCTTGAAGTACGGCTCCTTGCGGGCCTTCTCGAAGAACTGGCCCAGCGCCCAGTCCGCGTAACGCATGGCGGTCAGGTGCTCGTTGAGCGTGCCACGATCCGTCACGCGCTCGACCGGCAATGGCGTCGGCAAAGCGTACGGCGTGTGGTTGGACAGGGTCTGCAGCAACGCATAGAACGGCTTGCCGTTTTCCCGCGCCTTGAGCTCCACCAGACCACGGTCGAACATGTCCTGGTCGGACACCCCCCAGGTCGGATCGGAGAACACCGGGTTCACGAAGTCGTTACGACCGACGAAGTTGGTCATGCCCTGGTTGCTGAAGAAACCCGACTGGTTGTCCCAGGCAAAGTCGCCGTTGTAAACGTAGACATCGTCGTACTTGCGCGCGCTAAGCAGCTGCGGCAGGCCGGACAGTTTGTGGCTGCCTTCCGGGGTCTGCATCAGGTATTCGAAACCCGGCAGGTTCGGGAAACATGCCATGGTGGCGAACATGCCCTGGTGGGTATGAGTGCCGTTGGAGAAGAAGCGGTCGAACAGCAGGCCTTCCTTCGACAGTTTGTCGAGGTACGGCGTGATGTTGCCCGGAGCGCCCAGTGCGCCCACCGAGTGACCGGCCATGCTTTCCATCAGGATCACGACGACGTTCTTGATCGGCAGGGTCTTGTCGGCAGGCGGTGTGTATTCACGACGTACGGCGGCAATATCGGCATCCACCAGTTTGTCGTCCGGCATCACCAGCATCTCGCGCACGACTTTCTGCGCCTGATCCTGCGGCAGTGTGGCTTTCCAGATATTGTCGCGATCCTCGCCCATCCGGTCCTTGGCCGCCGCGATCAGCGACAGCGTGCCGTTGAGGCCGAGCTGGTTGGCGAAGTTCGACTCAGTGGTGTAGACGTCGCCCCAACGCAGCGGCGGGCCTTGACGCAGGGTGCCACGGGCGGCGACCACGCAAATCAGCAGGCAGACGACGAACACAGCCAGACGCGCATACCATGGCGCCACTTGACGGGTGCCGACGTTACCACCGCTGAACGGACCGCGCGGACGGGTCAGACGGTCGGCGCCCTTGAACGCCAGGGTCAGGATCAGCGTGCCCACGGCCCACGCCAGCAGGTAACGCACCACCGGGAAACCGTACCAGAGCATGCTCATCACGGTTTTCGGGTCTTCCTTCACGTACTGGAACACCAGGCCGTTGAGGCGCTGGTGGAACTCGCGATAGAAGTCCATCTCCATCAGGCCGAGGAACAGCGCTATGCTCGAAGCGACAGTCAACCAGAAACGGAAGAACCCGCGCGCAGCCATGGCCCGGGCGCTGAACAGCGCCAGCACCAGTGGAATGCAGAGGTAAACCACCAGGCGCAGGTCGAAACGCAGGCCGTTGGCGAAGGCTTCGAGGAAAGTCGAGGCCGGGGTGTCGAGGATCATCTCGCGGTTGTAGACCAGCAGCGCGAGGCGCAGCACGGAAAACATCACCATCATGACCAGCGCGCACAGCAGCGTGTAGGCCAGATGCGATTTGACGGTCGGTTGCAGCAGGCGACTGGAAGATCGCTGCTGATTCAGGGCGTCCGGGTTTGCCATGTCGTTTTAGGACCCATTGGAAGTTGAAGTTGCAAAAATACAGCTGCGCCCTGCCCTCTGTTGGCCATTCCAGGCCCCGGGGATTGCGCGGTGCGCAAATGTTGCACGATCACCGATGGCATTGCCATTGATTACTGTCCACCGCCGGACTGTTTCATTTGAAGACACGGCATACCGGGACAGGTGCAAACAACGCGGGCGAATTGTCTTGGAGACTTTGTGAAAATTTCGTTCAACGCATATCCGAAAACACAATAAACCTGGAAAACAAAACGCCCCGAATACCTCGGGGCGTCTGCAGGTGAACGCGATACTTACTTCTCGGCGCGTTCTTTCAAGGCTTTCAGGGTGTTGAACGGTGCGTCGACCACAAACTTGTTGGCGATCATCGAAGGCACGCTGCCACCTGGCTCGGTGTGAACCTGATAGGTCACTTCAACCTGATCGCCTTTTGGCACGAACTTCCAGAAGCCTTTGACTTGAGCAACCCGAACAAAACCCTTTTCTTCAGGCAGATATTTCGGCACGCCTTCCAGATTGCGGGTCAGGCTGCCATCGGCGCCTTCAACGGTGGTGACATGCAGGATGGAATCGCGCGGGGTGACAGGCCATGGCGTGTTGAACTGAGTGTAGGTCCAGCTCTGGTCACCTTCGTGCTTGAGCAGTTTCTGGGTCTTGCATTCGTGAATCCAGGCGCAGGCACCGGAGACGTCTTCCTGCAAGGCGCGCAGTTTGGCGACAGTGGTCTTCATCACGGTCACGCCCTGATAAGACTTGTAGTCCGAACCCGGCACTTCGCTCAGGGAGACTTTGATGCCGTCCTCGTTCTTGGCGACTTTCCAGTCTTCAGCCTGGGCGGCCGAGGTGGCCAGCACGGCCGTCAAACCACACAACACAGCGATACGATGCAGCGAACCCATAGTCTTATTCCTTATTGTTGAAGTTCCGTTCGTTTGACACTTCACGCCGCCGTCATCTGCTCCCACCAGCCGAGCAATCTGATCGCGTCTTCCTGGCTGCTACCGCAGACGTCGGGATCGGCCTTGAATCCTGAGCAGACCGCCGGACGCTCCGGTCGGCCGAAAATGTTGCACAGGTTATCGACCGACAACTGAACGCAGCGTTCACCGGCAGGTTTGCCATCGGGCATGCCTGGAATCGGCGAACTGATGGAAGGGGCAATGCAGCAGGCGCCACAGCCTTCACGGCATTTCATGACGACGCGTTCCTCGCAGCGGGCAATGTGTTAAAGGGACGCGGAACAGGGTAACCGCTTAAACGGCTGTTTTAAATTCCCTGAACCGGGGTTTTTACGCAGAAACGAAAGTGACTGACCAGTCTCCGACAAAGCGTCTGGTCTGCGGGTCACCGATGGGGGCGATTTATTGCTTGAACTCGAAATCCAGCGCCGCGCCTTCGACTTCCCGACGCTCCTCATTGCGCAGCTGCAACTGCATTTCGTTGCTGAGCAAACGGCCGTTGAGCTGGAACCCGCTGTTCTTGTCGCCGAACATCTGCGGCAGGATCGGTTCACGCTTGGGCAGCGTCACGGAGCCTGGCGGCTTCAATTCCTGAACCATGTCTTTGGGCAAACTCAAATCGAGCTTCGTGGACGGCAACGGCGTCTTGGCCACTTCTTTCGCCGACTTTGACTTGGAAGCGACCGGGGCGCGCTTCTTGGCGGGAGCAGCCTTTTTCTGCGGTGCTTTTTTCGCTGGAACGGTCTTCTTGGCCGTGACCGGTTTTTTCGCGGAGGCAGCAGCCGGCGTCTTTTCCTGGGCCGCGGCCGCCATGGCGCCAGGCACATGACCCATCATCAGCAGGCAGAGCACAACCCAGACGGCAGAAAATTTCGCTTTCATGAACCCAACGAAGCTAACGGCAGAGGGCCATATGCTCGCTTGTTGGACGTCACATGACAAGCTCCGCCATTGTTTCAAAATCCACCGGCCATCTCCTGGCAGAGCTGGGTCGCCAACATGCCAAGGGTCATCAGCGCCCGTTCAGCTTCACGATTCCACGGTATGCCGCAGTTCAACCGGATGCAGTGGTTAAACTGCTCGGTGTTGCTGAAAATCAGGCCCGGCGCAATGCTGATGCCCTGTTGCAGCGCCCGCACGTGCAATTCCTGAGTGTTGACCCGCCCCGGCAGACTGACCCACAGAATGAATCCGCCGGTCGGCCGGGTCATCTGGGTGCCTTCGGGAAAGTACTGCTGAACCGCCAGCTGGAACGCACTGAGATTTTTTCGGTATTCCTGGCGGATGTACCGTAAATGCCGGTCATAACCACCGTTTTCCAGGTAAGCCGCGATGGCCATTTGCGTGACACTGCACGCCGAATGGGTGCTGAAGGTCTGCAAGCGCTGGATTTCCTGCTGATACTTGCCGGCGATCATCCAGCCGATGCGCACACCGGGGGACAACGTCTTGGAAAAACTCGAGCAATAGATCACCCGATCGAGCCGGTCGTAGGCCTTGAGCGACTTGGTGCGGCCCTGCTCGAACATCAACTCGCCATAGATGTCGTCTTCGACAATCTGGATATCGAAGTCCGAAGCCAGTCTCAGCAGTTGTTTTTGACGCTCCTCTGGCATGGTGCCGCCGAGCGGATTACTCAGGCGCGTGGTCAGCACCAGCGCCTTGATCGACCATTGGTTGGCCGCCAGTTGCAGGGCTTCTAGGCTCATGCCGGTGGCGGGGTCGCTGGGGATCTCGATGACTTTCAGGCCCAGCAGATCCGCCAGTTGCAGCAGTCCGTAATAAGTCGGTGATTCGGCGGCGATCAGGTCGCCGGGGCGGGTCAGCACCCGCAACGACATCTGCAAGGCGTCGACGCAGCCGTGAGTGATCACCACTTCCGAAGGGTCAACGACCACGCCTGCATCGCGCATACGAATCGCCACCTGCCGGCGCAGCGGTTCGAAACCGGGGCTGAACATGTAACTGAATGCCCGAGGGCTGTGAAAGCGGGTGACCTTGGCCAGTTGCTGATGCAGGGCGCGCACCGGCAAGTAATCGACACTCGGCACCGCCGCCCCCAGCGGGAATACGCCTTCACGACGGGATTCGACCAATACTTGCTGAATGATGCTGCTGCGGGTAACCAGGCCTGGTCGTTCGACCCGGGCGATATCCGGCGTAGGCGCGGTCAGCGCCGGCGTCTGGTGCACGTAGTAGCCAGACTGCGGCCGCGCACGGATCAGGCCCTGATCTTCGAGGTTGGCGTAAGCCTGTAACACCGTGGCATGGCTGACGTTGAGCTGCGAACTCATCTTGCGCACCGAAGGCACGCGCTCGCCCGGTTGATAAACGCCACGGCGAATATCTTCGGCCAGCTGTTGAGCAATACGTTGGTAGAGCAAGAGATTGGTCATGACGCAGCACTCGATTTCACGGGCGTTTTATTCTTGTGTGAAACAATACCGGAACAGTTTGGAAGTGTACTGGGACAGTTGCCATATTAGTCAACCATACAGTGCAGTGCCGGTTAAATCTGTACTGCTTTGTGAGGTAATCGACAGACGTAAAAAAGCCCGGCGCTGCCTGACAGCCCGGGCTTTCCAGTAACGCCACCCTCAGCGGGCGGCGCCGAGCTGGCCTTTTTCGTCGGAGAACACGATTTCCACCCGACGGTTCTGCGCGCGCCCACGCTCCGAAGCATTGGCGTCCACAGGGTATTCGTCGCCGTAGCCTTCGACCTGAATGCGTTTTTCATCGATGCCCAGGTCCGTCAACACGTCCGCTACCGACTGCGCGCGATCGCGGGACAGCTTGAGGTTTTCCTGCTTGCCGCCGGTGCTATCGGTGTAGCCCTCGATGCGCACGATGCGTTTCGGGTTGAGTTGCAGGAACTGCACGATCTTCAGCACCACGCGGTTGGCCGAGTTTTTCAGCTCGGCTTCACCGGTATCGAACAGCACGTCACCCAGGGTCATCACCAGACCACGGTCAGTTTGTGTCGTGGCCAGCGCAACGATCTGCTCTTCCAGCCATTTGCCCTGCTGTTGCACGCTCAACAGTTTCGACTCGCGCAGGGCCAGTTGCAGGCGTTGGCGCTCCAGTTCCAGCTTCGCAGCGCGTTCTTCGTTGAGTACCTGATTGGTGTGCTCACGGGCGATTTCGCTGTAGCGCTGACTCAGATAGGCGTAATGCACCACGTCCGAGCCGCTGCCCCAATACGTCGACAGACGATCGGCACGGGCCAGGGACTCGCCAGCGCGAATCACGTCTTTTGGCGCGATGCGCAACACGTTGGAATCTTCCTTGACCTTCTGGAAATCGGCGCCGGCCTGCTGCAATGCGGATTCGCTGTGTTGACCTGCGCAGCCGTAAAGACTGGCACAACCGGCGAGGATCAGAGCGCCGAGGGCTTTGGACGTCAGGCTCATTGGGCATCTCCCAGTTGCTTGCGCAGTCGGACGATGCGGGTGTTGAGCACGTTCACTTGCTCTTCGCTCTTCTGGGTCAGCACTTTGGCTTCTGCCAGACGTGCGTCGAGTTCAGCCTGTTCGAATCGCATCCGCGCATTCTTGTAAGACTCACCCGCCATGCTGCCTTTGGCCCGGTTGAACTTGTCTTCTGCCAGTTTCATTTCCGGCACGTCTTCGGCGGTGGCGCCCACAGCTTTGGCTTGCTCAAGGGCCTGCTCGGTCAGGCGCATTTGTTCATTGGGTGCCGGATCGCTGGCGCAACCGGCCAGAGCCAGAACGGCCATGGCCGCGAAAAGAAGTCGATTACTCACTAAGAATCCCTACTGTTTTGGGGCGCTGACAGGTGGTTGCGGCGGCTGTTGCTGCTGCGCCTTCCAGCGCTCGATGTTGCGTTGCAGCGCGGCTTCCGTCAGGCCGGACGCGGGCAATTCTGTCATCTTTTTGGCCAGCTGTCCGCGCAACCACGGATCGTTGCAGGCCGAGTTGTGCGAAACCGCGAGGAACAGACCGGGCCGGTCGATGGGTTGTTCAAAAGCCAGCAGATCATTGGCCATGCCCAGTGCCTGCGCGGCCGCCATCCCCGAGTAGCGGCCGGCGAGTACATATTCCACCTCGCCCAGCAGAAGTTTCTGAAACGCCTGGGTCAGGTTTGCCGTACGGATCAGGGTCAATTGCTGCTCGGCGAAAGTGCCGA
This sequence comes from Pseudomonas sp. B20(2017), assembly GCF_002113125.1. Taxonomy (GTDB): domain Bacteria; phylum Pseudomonadota; class Gammaproteobacteria; order Pseudomonadales; family Pseudomonadaceae; genus Aquipseudomonas. Next base: position 228,050 of record NZ_NEJP01000002.1, read on the forward strand.
ATGCCGGGGTCATTCGAGACTTTTCCGACAATCCTCCTTGATGGCCCTGAAGATCCTTCGCTTCGCTGTAGACCAGAGTCGAGCCCTTGCGGGTCCATACCAGATAGTCGTTTTCCAGCAGCGACGGATGAATGTAGTCGAGGTTTTCAAGCTCGTTGAAGTCCAGCGGCGTGTCGGCCAGCATGTCCATGCGCCCGCTGCGCACTTCGTCGAGGGCCTGGGAACGCTTGCCGGCATACAGCAGTTCGACTTTGATGCCCAGATCCTTGGCCACCTGTTGCAACAGGTCGGCACTGGCACCGATCAGTTGTTTGGGATTCTGCGGATCCTGCCAGAGGTACGGCGGTGCATCCGGGCTGCCGGTCACGACGAGCTGCTCGCACTTGCCCGCCGCCACCGACAGGCCCGGCAACAATGCCAGCCCCAGCAACCACGAGCAGCCCAACCGACGATGCAGATCCATGGCGAAACGCTCCCACTCAAATCCAAGACAAAAAAAAGCCCGACCAACAGGCCGGGCTCTTTATAAGTGAAGCTGCCGGATTAGACCAGCTTCTCCAGCTCAGGTACGGCTTCGAACAGATCCGCCACCAGGCCGTAATCGGCCACCTGGAAGATCGGCGCTTCTTCGTCCTTGTTGATCGCAACGATCACTTTGGAGTCTTTCATGCCGGCCAGGTGCTGGATCGCGCCGGAGATACCGACGGCGATGTACAGCTGTGGTGCGACGATCTTGCCGGTCTGACCAACCTGCATGTCGTTCGGTACGAAACCTGCGTCGACCGCGGCGCGGGAAGCACCCACGGCAGCGCCCAGCTTGTCGGCCAGAGCGTACAGGTGTTTGAAGTTGTCGCCGTTCTGCATGCCGCGGCCGCCGGAAACGACGATCTTGGCAGCGGTCAGCTCAGGACGATCGGACTTGGCCAGTTCTTCGCTGACGAAGCTGGAAGTGCCGGCGTTGTGAGCAGCAGCAACTGCTTCAACGGCAGCCGAACCACCTTCAGCGGCAACCGGGTCGAAACCGGTGGCACGTACGGTGATCACTTTGATCGCAGCGGTCGATTGCACGGTAGCAATGGCGTTACCGGCGTAGATCGGACGCTTGAAGGTGTCAGCGCTTTCTACCGAGATGATCTCGGAGATCTGGTCAACGTCCAGCTGGGCGGCAACGCGCGGCAGGATGTTTTTGCCGTTGGAAGTGGCGGCAGCCAGGATGTGGCTGTAGCCAGCGCCCAGCTCTGCAACCAGTGGAGCAACGTTTTCCGGCAGCTGATGCGCGTAGGCAGCATTGTCAGCGTTCAGGACTTTGCTCACGCCAGCGATTTTCGCGGCGGCTTCAGCCACGGCGCCAGCGCCCTGGCCTGCAACCAGAACGTGGATGTCGCCGCCGATTTTGGCAGCGGCAGCCACGGTGTTCAGGGTGGCCGGAGCCAGCACCTTGTTGTCGTGTTCGGCGATTACCAAGATAGTCATGATCAGATTACCTTCGCTTCGTTTTTCAGTTTCTCGACCAGTTCAGCCACCGACTTGACCTTGATGCCCGCGCTGCGTGCAGCCGGCGCTTCGACTTTCAGGGTCTTGTTGGTGGAGGCGGTGGAAACGCCCAAAGCGTCCGGAGTCAGCGTCTCGAGAGGCTTCTTCTTGGCTTTCATGATGTTTGGCAGGGACGCGTAGCGCGGCTCGTTCAAACGCAGGTCGGTGGTGACGATCGCTGGCAGTTTCAGGGAAACGGTCTGCGCGCCGCCGTCGATTTCGCGGGTCACGGCAACGCTGTCGCCGGAGACTTCGACTTTCGAGGCGAAAGTGCCCTGACCGTAACCGCTCAGTGCAGCGAGCATCTGGCCGGTCTGGTTGTTGTCGCTGTCGATGGCCTGTTTGCCCAGGATCACCAGCTGAGGCTGTTCCTTGTCGACCACGGCCTTGAGCAGCTTGGCCACAGCCAGGGAAGTCAGGTCTTCAGCGGATTCGACGAGGATGGCGCGGTCGGCACCCAGAGCCAGTGCGGTACGCAGCTGTTCCTGAGCGGTGGACGGGCCGATGGTAACGACGACGATTTCAGTCGCAACGCCTTTCTCTTTCAGGCGTACGGCTTCTTCCACTGCGATTTCGCAGAACGGGTTCATCGACATCTTGACGTTGGCGAGGTCTACGCCGGAATTGTCCGCCTTGACGCGAACCTTGACGTTGTAATCCACAACGCGTTTGACAGCTACAAGAACCTTCATGGATTCCTCGTTACTCTCCGGTGAAAAGAAAGTCGCCTAGGCGAACCTGGCGGTTGATGCTCATCGGGCACAAGGGCACCTCTAAAAACGCCGGCTGAGCGGGATGACCGTTCGTCAGTCGTGACCGACGAGTCATGCCGCTTCGCGGTGTGTAAACTGCGCGCCGAACCTGCGCTGCGCACCACCGGTTACCGCCTACGCCCTGTCTTTAGAGGTGCTCTTGAAACCACCATTCAGCCTACGGCGAGCGCAAAACCGCCCGTATCTTGACCGGAACGCCCATTCTGGTCAATACGCCAAAATGCCCTGTCATAAGCCGCGCTTCTTTGATTTCTCTGGGCTGGAGCCGATTCAAACAAACGTTTGTATTGGACGCTAAGAGTGGTGTAGATATAATGCGCCGCCTAGAGAGAAAGGTGGTTTGCCCATTATTAGCCTTGACGTTAACGTAAAGGCAATAACGGATACGACACCGAACCTCCAAATTAGAAAAAAAACTGTTGAGCCTTGAGTAGGAGATAGCCTGTGGAACGCGAATACATGGAATTCGACGTGGTCATCGTCGGTGCCGGCCCCGCTGGCCTGTCCGCCGCCTGCCGTCTGAAGCAGAAGGCCGCCGAAGCCGGTAAGGAAATCAGCGTCTGCGTGGTCGAAAAAGGCTCCGAAGTCGGCGCGCACATCCTGTCTGGTGCCGTATTCGAACCACGGGCCCTGAACGAACTGTTCCCGGACTGGAAAGAACTCGGCGCTCCGCTGAACACGCCCGTCACCCGTGATGACATTTTCGTGCTGAAAAACGCCGAAAGCGCGCAGAAAATTCCTGACTTCTTTGTGCCCAAGACCATGCACAACGAAGGCAACTACATCATCTCCCTCGGCAACCTGTGCCGCTGGCTCGCTCAGCAGGCTGAAAACCTGGGCGTGGAAATCTACCCGGGCTTCGCCGCTCAGGAAGCGCTGATCGATGAAAACGGTGTGGTGCGCGGGATCATCACCGGCGACCTCGGCGTCGACCGCGAAGGTCACCCGAAGGAAGGCCTGTACACCCCGGGCATGGAACTGCGTGGCAAATACACGCTGTTCGCCGAAGGCTGCCGTGGCCACATCGGCAAGCAACTGATCAAACGCTACAACCTCGACAGCGATGCCGACGCCCAGCACTACGGCATCGGCCTGAAGGAAATCTGGGAAATCGACCCGGCCAAACACCAGCCAGGCCTGGTGGTGCACACCGCCGGTTGGCCGATGGACATCATGGGCACCGAGAACACCGGCGGCTCCTTCCTCTATCACCTGGAAAACAATCAGGTGGTGGTCGGCCTGATCGTCGATCTTTCCTACAGCAACACCTACCTGTCGCCGTTCGACGAATTCCAGCGCCTCAAGCATCACCCGGTGTTGAAACAATATCTGGAAGGCGGCAAGCGCATCAGCTACGGCGCACGTGCGATCTGCAAGGGTGGCCTGAACTCGCTGCCGAAAATGGTGTTCAAGGGCGGCGCGCTTATCGGTTGCGACCTCGGCACCCTGAACTTCGCCAAGATCAAAGGCAGCCACACCGCGATGAAGTCCGGCATGCTCGCCGCTGAATCCGTGGCCGACGCGCTGTTCGCTGAAAAGGACGGCACCGAAGAACTGACCACCTACGTCGACGCCTTCAAGAAGAGCTGGCTCTACGAAGAGCTGTTCGCCAGCCGCAACTTCGGCCCGGCGATCCACAAGTTCGGCGCCATCGTCGGCGGCGGTTTCAACTGGCTGGATCAGAACATCTTCGGCGGCAAACTGCCGTTCACCCTGCACGACACCAAGCCGGACTACGCCTGCCTCAAGCTCGCGGCCGACTGCAAGAAGATCGACTACCCGAAACCCGACGGCAAGATCAGCTTCGACAAGCTGAGCTCGGTGTTCATCTCCGGTACCAACCATGAAGAAGAACAGCCGTGCCACCTGAAACTGACCGACCCGACCATCCCGCTGAGCAAAAACCTGCCGCTGTACGACGAGCCGGCGCAGCGCTACTGCCCGGCCGGCGTGTATGAAGTGATCACCAAGGAAGACGGCGAGAAACGCTTCCAGATCAACGCCCAGAACTGCGTGCACTGCAAGACCTGTGACATCAAGGACCCTTCGCAGAACATCACTTGGGTGACGCCGGAAGGCGCCGGCGGCCCGACCTACCCGAACATGTAAGTCGAACCGCTGAACATCAAGGCTCCCTATATGGGGGCCTTTTTGTTGCCCACTATTGCTGCAACGCCACAAAACCAATGTGGGAGCGGGCTTGCTCGCGAAGGCGTCGTGTCAGGCAGCATATCTGTCAACTGACACACTGCATTCGCGAGCAAGCCCGCTCCCACAGGTACTGTGGCAACTCAGGCAGCGCGCTCATCCCCGGGGCTGCGTTCGAAATAGCGTTTGTACTCGCGGCTGAACTGCGACGTGCTCTGATACCCCACCCGATGCGCCACCTGCGCCACGCCTAACCCCTCGGCAATCAACAAAGTCTGCGCCTTCAATAAACGTAAACGCTTCAGATACTGCACCGGCGACAACAATGTGCTGCGTTTGAAGTGCTCGTGAAAGGTCGACACGCTCATGTTCGCGCAACTGGCCAATGTCTCGACATTCAACGGCTCGGTGTAATGCGCATGCAGATGACTGATCGAAGCCGCCACCCGCGCAAACTGCCCCTGCTGCTCCACCAGCGCTCGCAGGACATCAGCCTGGGGGCCGCGCAACGCGACGAACAACAATTCACGCACCCGCGCCGGCCCCAGAATCTGGCACTCCAGCGGATCGTGCAGACAACGCAGCAGGCGCTCGACGCAACCGCGCATGTCATCGTCGAGCACCACCGAAGTCATCGATTCCGGTGTCTGCGCCGGAATATGCCGCCCCGGCGCCAGCCCCATCGCCAGAACCAGTTCACCGAGCAGCACCCGGTCGATCGCCACCGACACGCCGAGCAACGGCGCGTCCGGCAACGCATAGGTTTCGCACTCGAACGGCACCGGCAACGCCTGTATCAGATAATGCCCGGCGCCGTACTCCATGGTGCGCGGCCCCAGATACGCCAGTTTGCTGCCCTGGGCGATGATCATCAGGCTCGGTTCATAAATGTGCGGGCCACGGGCGACGTCGCAACTGGCGCGCAACACCTGCACGCCCGGCAGCCCGGTCTGGCTGTAACCATCGCGCAGCGCCAGCGGTTCGATCAGCGAAACCAGGGTGGCGTTGGCATCAAGGTGACGGGTCAATTGCATCGGGTGGCTCTTCAGAAAAATCACGGAAAAAGGGATAAAAGCATCATCGCAGATCCTTTTGCCAATGCGACCGATCAAGCCCGCATGCCGGAGGATTAGGCATGACACCCGGAGGAATCGCCATGGCCGGACGACCGGACGGCGCCCAGAATGCGCCGCCTCACTTGTCACTGCTTTTGCGAGGTTTCACATGTACACCGCCATCGGCTATGCCGCTCAAACGGCCACCACTCCCCTCGCCCCGATGAAGTTCGAACGCCGCAGCCCACGGGCGGACGACGTCGCCATCGAAATCCTTTACTGCGGCGTCTGCCACTCCGACATCCACCAGGCGCGCAATGAATGGGGCATCGCCGTTTACCCGCTGATGCCCGGCCACGAGATCGTCGGAAAAGTCACCGCCGTCGGTGCGAATGTCACCAAGCACAAGGTAGGCGATCTGGTCGGCGTTGGCTGCATGGTCGACTCCTGCCGGACCTGCGAAGCCTGCCAGTCGAATCTCGAGCAATACTGCCTCGAAGGCCCGACCATGACTTATGCCACCCCGGATCGGGTCGATGGCAGCAACACCATGGGCGGTTATTCGGACAGCATCGTGGTCAGCGAGCACTTTGTGGTGCGCATCCCCGAGAAGCTGGATCTGGCGGCTGCCGCGCCGATTCTCTGCGCCGGCATCACCACCTACTCGCCGCTCAAGCACTACGGCGTGAAGGCCGGCGACAAGGTCGGAATTCTCGGCATGGGTGGCCTCGGCCACATGGGCATCAAGTTCGCCAAGGCCATGGGCGCCGAAGTGACGCTGTTTACCCGTTCGGCGAGCAAGGCCGAGGAAGGACGTCGCCAAGGCGCCGATCATGTGATCGTGTCCACTGACGAAGAACAGATGAAAGCTGCAGCCGGTCGTTTTGACTTCCTGCTCGACACCATTCCGGTGCAGCACGATCTGAACCCGTACCTCGACACTCTGCGCTTCGATGGCGTGCACATTCTGGTGGGTCTGATCGAACCGATCGATCCGCCGGTCCACGCCGCCAAACTGGTGTTGGGTCGTCGCGTATTGGCCGGTTCGTTGATCGGTGGCGTCGCAGAAACCCAGGAAGTGCTGGATTTCTGCGCCGAGCACAACATCAGCTGCGACATCGAAATGCTCGACATTCGCCAGATCAACGAAGCCTACGCGCGGATGATCGCCGGCGACGTGAAGTATCGTTTCGTGATCGACATGGCGACCTTAAAGCTTTAAACCTTCAAGCCAAGCTCCGCCGAGAGCCGGGCCGTGACCCCTTTGATCAGGGGAATCAGCTCGGCCATTTTTTCCAGCGGCATGTACGGCACGGTGCTGGCGATGCTGATCGCTGCGACGATGCGCTTGCTCGCGTCGCGGATCGGCGCCGCCACGCAGCGGATCGACGGCTCGTTATCTTCCAGATCGAACGCGTAGCCGCCGGCCACGTATTCGGTCATCCGCTGCTCCAGCTGCTCCCACGACTGCTGGGGATGTTGCGGCCAGAACTGACTTTTCCCACCCGCCGGCAGACTGATGTCGTACAGACGCTGCCAGTCCTGCGGCGCGTCATCCAGCATCAGCGCCTTGCCGATCCCGGTCCGCGCCAACGGCATGCGATGGCCAACCCGTGAGCGCATTTCCGGGCCGTTACGCCCCGGATTCTTCAGCAAATAAAGCACCTCGTCGCCTTCACGAATCCCCAGGTGAACGGTGTCGCCGGTCAGCGCCGACAACTCGTCCAGATAAGGCCCGGCCAGGGTCACCAGCGGCAACTCTTCGCGCGCCTGAAAACCCAGTTCGATCAGCTTCGGCCCCAGCAGATAACCGACTTGCGGCACAACGCGCAGGTAGCGCTCGTCCACCAGACAACTGGCCAGACGATGCGTGGTACTGCGCGTGGTGCCGATCAGGCGGGCAATCTCTTTGAGATCGCGGGCGCCACTGGCGACGGCCTGCACCACACCCAACCCGCGAAGCAGGGTCTGGGTGCCAGTCGGCGCGGCGTCCTTGGCGGTTTTTGGGGCGTCTTCCTGCATATCCAGCCTTTAGCGTTGAGCGAGGGAACGGGCGGCATTATGGTCGCCCGAGATGGCCGACTACAACTCGATGCGCTCGACCTTGCCCACCAGCAGCACGTAGGACAAAGCACCGATCAATGCCAGAACCGCGATGTAGGTGATCGCGGGGGCGAACGAATCGCCGCTGGCCAGGAAGCCGATGACAATCGGCGTGGCAATCGCCGACAGATTGCCGATGAAATTGAACACCCCACCGGTCAAGCCCAGCAAGCGCGCCGGTGCCAGTGTCGAGACCAGCGACCAGGTGATCGACGCCAGCCCGTTGCCGAAAAACGCCAACGCCAGGAAGGCAATCACCAGCGGCGTCGACTCAACGAAGTTGGCGCCGATGATCGAGGTGGAAATCAGCAGCCCGCCAATGATCGGCAACTTGCGCGCAAACCCAACGGTGCAACCACGACGAATCAGGAAGTCGGAAAAGAACCCGGAGCACAGCACGCCGATGAACGCGGCGAGAAACGGCAGCGACGCCAGCAGGCCGGACTTGATGAAGTCCATGCCGCGATATTTCACCAGATAGGTCGGGAACCACGTCAGGAAAAACCACAGCGTCGAGTTCAGGCAGAACTGGCCGAGGTAGATCCCCCACAACTTGCGTTTGCTCAGGACGATGCCGAGATCGGTCCAGCTGAACTTCGCCTTCACTTTGGCGGTTTCAGCGGCGATATCCACCAAGCCGCCACCCTCACGGATCAGATCGATTTCGCCTTGGTTTGCGCCTTTGAAATCACGCGGTTCGCGATACACCGCGTACCAGATCGCCGCCCAGATGATGCCCACTGCGCCGGTCACGACAAACACCATGTGCCAGCCAAATTCGTGTTGCAGCCACGCCAGCACCGGGGTCAGGAACGCCAGCCCGACAAACTGGCCGGACGTGTAGAAACCGATGGCTGTAGCCCGCTCGCGCTCGGGGAACCAGGTTGTCACCACGCGGCTGTTGATCGGATACGCCGGCGCTTCCAGCGCACCGACCGCCATGCGCAGCACGAACAGTGCGATGAAACTGGCGGCGAAACCGAGCATCACGGTAGCCAGCGACCACAACAGTAGCGCGACGCTATAAAGGATGCGCGGCGGCACCCGATCCACCAGCCAGCCGCCGGGGATCTGCATGGCCGCGTAAGTCCAGCCGAACGCGGAGAAGATCAGCCCGACGTGCACCGGATCGATGCCCAGATCCGTCGTCAGTGCCGGGGCGGCAATCGACAGGTTGCTACGGTCGAGGTAGTTGATGACCACGGTGATGAACAGCAACACCATGATGAAAAATCGCTTGCGGCTGGGCGTGACTAACGTCGCTTGCCCGGTGAGGGTTTGCGGTTGCATGGGGAGCGCCTCTTCTTATGTTTATTGAGGTCGGGGAGGTATGCAGATCTCCGCTCCATGGAGATCAACCTGTGGGAGCGAGCTTGCTCGCGAAGCGATCTATCAGGCGACATCGGTTTCGAATGTGCCGCCCTCTTCGCGAGCAAGCTCGCTCCCACAGTGTTTGGTGTTGGGTCAGGAAAGACTCACCACTCGGCAAAACTGCCATCGGCATGACGCCAGATCGGGTTGCGCCAGCGGTGGCCGACCGCCGCGCGTTCGATCACGTATTCCTCGTTTATCTCGATCCCCAGGCCCGGGCCGTTGGGGATTTTCACGAAGCCTTTGTCGTAGTCAAACACCCGTGGATCTTTCACATAATCGAGCAGGTCATTGCTCTCGTTGTAATGGATGCCCAGGCTCTGCTCCTGGATAAAGGCGTTGTAACAAGCGGCGTCCAGTTGCAGGCACGCCGCCAGCGCAATCGGCCCCAGCGGGCAATGCAGTGCCAGCGCCACGTCGTAGGCTTCGGCCATGTTGGCGATCTTGCGGGTCTCGGTGATGCCGCCGGCATGGGACGCGTCCGGCTGGATGATGTCGACGTAACCTTCACTCAACACCCGTTTAAAGTCCCAGCGCGAAAACAGCCGCTCGCCGAGGGCAATCGGCGTGCTGGTCAGCGGTGCCAGCTCTTTCAGCGCTTCGTAGTTTTCGCTGAGCACCGGCTCTTCGATGAACATCAGTTTGTACGGGTCGAGCTCCTTCATCAGCACCTTGGCCATGGGTTTGTGCACCCGGCCATGGAAGTCGACGCCGATGCCGACGTTCGGCCCGACCGCATCGCGCACGGCGGCAACGTTGGCCAGTGCCAGATCGACCTTTTCGAAGGTATCGAGGAATTGCAGCTCTTCGGTGCCGTTCATTTTCACCGCCGTAAAACCACGGCCCACCGCTTCCTTTGCGGCCCGCGCGGTGTCCGCCGGGCGGTCGCCGCCGATCCACGAATACACACGGATCTTGTCCCGCACCTGACCGCCGAGCAGATCGCTGACCGACACGCCCAGCGCCTTGCCCTTGATGTCCCAGAGCGCCTGATCGATGCCGGCGAGTGCGCTCATGTGGATCGCGCCGCCCCGGTAGAAGCCGCCGCGATACAGCACGGTCCAGATGTCTTCGATATTGCGTGGGTCTTTGCCGATCAGGTAGTCGGACAATTCCTCAACCGCTGCGGCGACCGTGTGGGCGCGGCCCTCGACCACGGGCTCGCCCCAACCGGTCACGCCCTCGTCGGTTTCGACTTTCAGGAAGCACCAGCGCGGCGGGACGATGAAGGTGGTGAGTTTGGTGATTTTCATCTGCTTGTCTCTCTTGTTAGATGCAGCGCACGCAGCGCCGGAAAAGTCTTAGCGAAGGGCTTTCCAGGACGCCACGTAGGCCTTGGCATTGGCCGCGACTTGCTCAGTCGTCATGCCCGGTTTGAACAGTCCGGAGCCAAGGCCGAAGCCTTTGACGCCGGCATCGATGAACGCCTGCATGTTGTCCGGCGTGATGCCGCCGACCGGTGCCAGAATCGTCCCGACCGGCAACACCGCCAGCCAGGCTTTCACCACCGCAGGGCCCATCTGCTCGGCCGGGAACAGCTTGAGAATGTCCGCGCCCTCCTCCAGTGCCGCGAAGGCTTCGGTCGGCGTTGCGACGCCCGGCGACAGGTACAATCCCGCCGCTTTCGCTGCGCGTAACACCTTGGCATCGCTGTGGGGCATGACGATGACCTGACCGCCGGCTTCCTTCACCCGTTCGACCTGTTCCGGAGTAAGAACCGTGCCGGCACCGATCAGGCAATCGGCGGGCAACGTATTACGCAGAATGCGGATACTTTCGTACGGTGCAGGGGAATTGAGCGGTACTTCGATGACGCGAAATCCGGCCGCGTACAGGACTTCTCCGACAGCGGCGGCTTCCTGCGGATGCAGGCCGCGCAGGATCGCGATCAGACCGTTTTGCGCCAGTGCTTGCTTGAGCATGTCAGGCCTCCAGTCAGGGTTAACGGGATGAGGAATCGATCAGTCCGGCGGCGAGCGCCAGTTGCCACAGACCACGCTCGGTGGCTTGCTCGGCCAGAGTCACCCGGGCGAAACCGCAGGCGTCGAGGGCCCGGTTGTAACGGGCGCACAATTGCGCGTTGCCGATGAGGATGATTGATGGAAGGTCTGTGCTGTTGCGCCGGTGCCGTTGCACGGCGGCCAATGCTGTCAGCTCGTGGCCGATCAGCAGGCCGGACAGATAGTCCGGTTGCGCGGTGGTGCTGAGTTCACCGGTCAGGCCGAGGCTGCGGGCGCTGAACAGCGTCGACAGCACGCCGATCTCTCCTTCCGCCGATAACGCCACCTGCACGCCGCGATCGAATGCCTCGGCGTCGAACGTCGCGCTGTGCTGTTGGGTACGACCGAGAATGCTGTGTTCGCTGAGCACGGCGAACACTTCGCCGGTCATGAAGGTGTCGAAACGGGTGATGCAGCCGTCGGCCACTTCCACCCATTTCGAATGACTGCCCGGCAGACCGATCAGCAGATTGTTGCCCGCCTCGACCGGCAGACTCTGCAGGACGCCGAGAACCTGGGTCTCCTCGCCGCGCATCACGTTCGGCAGCGCCGAGCGCTGAATCACACCCGGCACGATGTGCACATCGACACCGCGGATGCTGCGAACGGTTTGCAGGGATTTTCCGAGATCGGCCACGTTGGCCGGCGTATCGCGGTAGCACGCTTCGCGCCAGCCCTGAGCGCTACCGACCATGCCACAGGCAATCACCGGCAAATCGGGCTGCGCGTCGAGCCAGTCGCCGCAAGCCTCGTCGAACGCCAGTTCAAAACCGTCGGCGCATTCGCGACCGTTGATGACGCGCGGCGTCTTCGGCAACTGCATGATCCCGAACGACAGCGAACGCTGCGCCAGCACCTGCCTGCCCGCCGCGAGTTTGTAAGCACGTAGTGAGGTCGTCCCCCAATCGAGCGCGATCAATTGCGCCAGCATCGCTTCACCTGTTTTGTTATTGGCAGTGAGTGAAACGGACTATAAACCCGGCGAATGCAAAATCTCAATATATAAATATCATTCCCATATTGTGGGACTTTCAAGTGTGACAAGATTTTCTCCACCAACACTCTAAAATGCCGCCTCGCGCCCCCGGCGGCGCACGCACTCGAATGCTCAAGGATGAAAAATGAAGGTACTGAAAACGTTGGCGCTGCTGGGCGCACTTTGCTTCAGCTCAGTCGTCAGCGCTGCACCATCGCTGAAGGAAGGCGATATCTGGGCCTACAAGACCCGGTCGGGAGAAGAGCAGTCGACACTGACCATCCTGAAAATCGAGGACTACCCGGCATACGGCAAGGTTGTGCACATCCGGGTCGACGGCATCCGCATGATCAACCCGGTGGCGGGTAATGAAATCAATGAAATGCCTCATCTGCCCTTCCATGCCAAAGCCTTGCAACAAAGCCTCACCCGACGCGTGGGAGAGGCTGCGCAGATTCCGGATTTCAGTCAGGGCTACGAGTATTGGAAAGCGGCCTTCGATGAAGGGAAGGCCGGAGCCTTCAAGATTTCCGTACGTCAGGCACTTGATGGTCTTTTGAGTGGCAATTGGGAAGCGACCGATGAGAAAACAGCCAAAACCAGACAAAAGCCCTGACGATCAACCCTCGGCAAACTCGCGCAACACCTTGCCATCCATGCGGTAACGCACCCACTCTTCCTGTGGCTGGGCGCCGAGGGATTTGTAGAATTCGATGGCCGGGGTGTTCCAGTCCAGCACGCTCCATTCGAACCGGCCACAGTCGTTGGCGCAGGCGATTTTCGCGAGGTGGCGCAGCAGGGTTTTACCGGCGCCGCCGCCCCGTTGTTCCGGGGTGATGTAGAGGTCTTCGAGGTACAGGCAGTTGCTGCCCAGCCAGGTCGAATAGCTGAAGAAGAACACCGCGAAACCGATCGGCACGCCATCGCGCAGGCAGATAAGACCATGGGCGGTGGCGCCTTCGCTGAACAGGCTGCGCTCGATGTCGGCGACGCTGGCGATGACTTCGTGACGGGCCTTTTCGAAGTCTGCCAATTCGGTGATGAACGCGAGGATTTGCGGAGCATCGCTGGGGGTCGCCGGGCGGATTTCGATCGTCATGGACGGGCCTTGTCGGAAAAAGGAAAACGCCATACTAAGGCGGCGCGCGGCGCTCGTCACATGGCAAAGCAAACACTACCCTACTCAATTACAGAAACACGGCGATCCGTGTGGGAGCGAGCTTGCTCGCGAAGGCGTCCCGCCAGTCGATGGAGGTATTGCCTGTGCCGAGGTCTTCGCGAGCAAGCTCGCTCCCACAAGGACTGTTGTTTGCTTTATAGGACATGCATGAACACGATCGCTTTCGAACCACTGGCCTCACTCGCCGCCGAACTGCTGCCCCATGCGCTGGAACCGTCGGAGGATGGCGCCCATGATCTATCGCACCTGCAACGGGTCTGGCACAACGTGCGCACTTTGCAGGCCGAGGAAGGTGGCGACCTTGAGGTGCTGCTGGCGGCGGTGTTGCTGCACGATTGCGTCGCGGTGGAAAAGAACTCGCCGCTACGTGCACAGGCATCGCGACTGGCAGCGGAAAAAGCCTCAAAGGTGTTGGCAAACGTGAACTGGCCCGAAGCCAGAATCGACGCCGTCACCCACGCCATCGAAGCCCACAGTTTTTCCGCCAACATCACCCCGCTCACCCTCGAAGCGCGACTGATGCAGGACGCCGACCGTCTCGACTCCATTGGCATGCTCGGCGTCGCCCGCACCTTCTACACCGCTGGGCGCATGGGCAGCTCGCTATACGACCCGCACGACCCCGAGGCCAAGGAAAGGGACTACGACGACAAGCGATTCTGCCTCGATCATTTCCAGACCAAACTGCTGCACCTCGCCGACGGTTTCCAGACCGTTGCCGGTCAGCGTCTGGCGCAAATTCGTCATCAACGCCTGAAGGGTTTCATGGAGCAGTTCAAGGAAGAGATCGGCGTGGTCTGAAGGTGTTACTCCGGTCATTCACGATCCTGAGATCACCAAGCTCAGACCTAAGCCGCAGGCATGACGTGATAGATAGATGACGCTCAATTTTTTCGGTCAAGGAACCGCGTCATGCCTCAAGCAACACCTCAGGTCTCGGGCAAACTGTTCGGCCTGTTCTGCCTCGCCAGTTATCTGTTGTCGCTGTCCTACGGCTCGACGTTTTTGCTCTCGCTGTTGATCGGTTCTCGCGGCGGCAACGAGCACGATGCCGGCAGCGTGATCAGTGCGGCGATGCTCAGCACCTTCGTTGCGGTGCTGGTGTCCGGACACCTGTCCGACTGGCTGGGTGCGGCGCGTTCGATTGCGTTGTTCGGGCTGTTGCTGGTGGCGGCGAGTCTGGGGTTTGCGACGACGCCGGGCTTCGGCCATTGGCTGCTGTTTTTCGGCTTGCTGCTCGGGTTGGGCTGGGGCGTGTTCTACACGCTGGGGCCGATCATCGTCGCCAGTCTGGTAAGCCCGGCGCAGCGGGCGAAATACTTTGCGCTGCTGTCCGGCAGCATGATGACCGGGATCGGCAGCGGCCCGTTGCTCGGACGTGCAGCGAGTGCGCTGGGTTTGCCGGTGACGTCGGCGTTCTATCTGGCGGCTGCGGCGAGTCTGGTTGGCGTGCTGTTGTTCTGGCGTCTCGGTGCCCGTCTGAAAAGTACACAAGCCGCGTCAGCGGCAAAAATCAGCTGGCAGGCGACTGCTCAGGTGCTCAGTTCCCGAGCGGTGTTTCCGATCATCATGGTCGGCCTCGGCGGTTGTGTATTCGGCGGGCTGTCGAGTTTCCAGACCAGCTATGCCGCCGCCCGTTCGCTGGATTATTCGCTGTTCTTCCTGGGCTTCATGAGCGCTGCGATCAGCAGCCGGATGTTGATCGCGGGCTATGTGGTCAAACGTGATCCGCTGCGCGCGTCGTGCCTGTTGTCGGGGTTGATGCTCGGCTCGATCGTGTTGTTCGCGTTCGGCGTGCAGAGTGGTTTCAGCTATCTGCTGGCAGCGGTGATGCTGGGTGTCGGTTACGGCCTTACCTACTCGGTGATCAACGGATTGGCGGCCAACGAAGCGCCGGCCGGCACCACGTCCCAAGCATTGCTGTTGTTCAGTCTTTCGTACTTCATCGGCGTGTTCGGTTTCCCGCTGCTGGCCGGGAAAATCATCGTCGAGCACGGCATGGCGACGCTGTTGCTGACCGTGCTGGCGGTGGCCGTATCGAACTGGTTGATCACGATCGGGCGCCTGCTGTGGAGACAGGCCGAAAGCAAAACCGCGCCAGCCAACTGAACCGTTCGTCGCTCATCAGGCACCATTGCGGAGCGAGGGCAGACCAAGATCATGTAAGGATTCCAATCACTGGAGACACCCCATGATCTCGTCAAGGTTGACCGCCCTGGTATTCGCCACACTGCTCAGTCCTGCGGTTTTTGCCGCCACCACCGCCGCCGGCACCGGTCCCACCGACCCGGTCGAGCGCCCGAAAGCCCCTGCCATCCAGAGTGCCCCCGGCATGAACACTGACGGCTCAGGGGTGGAAAATGCCCTGCCACCGGCGACCGGCACCGACCCGCGCACCCAGGGCAATGATCCTGGCCGTCAGGGTGGCACTTCCGGCAATCCCCTGCCGCCGGATAACTCCGGAGCCGGTACCGACTCGAAAACCACCACTGGTGGCTCGGGCTCGGAAGGAGCCGGAAAGTAGTTCGCCCTCTCGAAGCCCGATTCACATTCAGGAAGAGGTAACCATGAACGACGATAAAAACCTGGAAAAAGAAGTCCTCACCCGTTTGTTGCATGCCCACCCGAACGGACTGGGCAAGGAAGTGCTGGACAATTATCGTGGCGAGAAGGTCGTGGCCAGCGCCCTCGCCGCGCTGCAAGACCGTGGACTTATCCACCATGGCCACGTGACCTGTAACGAAGCAGGCGAGCACTCATTGAACCTGCCCATCAAACTCAGTGCCGCAGGCGTGGAAGCGGCCCGCAAACTCGACAGCTGACCACAGCACTCAAAACCTGGTGCAAGGAGAAATCCAATGCCTCGTGGAAGCAAAGCCAAATACACCGCCGAACAAAAGCGCAAGGCCGCGCACATCGAAGACAGCTATGAACAGAAAGGCGTTCCGAAGGACGAAGCCGAGGCGCGGGCCTGGGCGACTGTCAACAAACAGTCTGGCGGCGGCGAAAAGACGGGGGGTTCCGGGCACCGGAAACCGGCGAGTGCCAAGTCTGAGGATCGCAAGGAGTCGGCGCGACGCGCGGCGGTGAGCCGCGAGGGACGCTCGCGCGACAGCAAGGCTTCGCGCGAAGTGCAGACGGTCGACAGCCTGAGGAAAGAGGCGCGTGAGCGGAAGATTCCCGGGCGCTCGACCATGCGCAAGGATGAGTTGATAGCCGCGTTGCGCAAGGCGAGTTGAATCAGGCTTTGTGCTGAATCTTCTAGCCTCTTCGCGAGCAAGCTCGCTCCCACAGGGTATGTGTGAACACCACAGTTCCCATATGGGAGCGAACTTGCTCGCGAAAGCGATCGATCAGTGATCGCAAGTATCAAGGATCAATGCATCGACTTCGGCAGTGCCCGGTGATGTCGCCGGGCCCCAACGGGTGACGGCCAACGCGGCCGCAGCGTTGGCGCGCCTTGCGGCTTCGTGAGCCGCGAGTCCTTGCGCAAGCCCGGCAACGAACACCCCGGCATGCGCGTCACCCGCGCCGTTGCTGTCTACCGCCTGCACCTTGAAACCCGGTACATGCTGACGTTCTCCACGCTGATGAATCCAGCAACCCTGTGGACCATCGCGCACAACCATCAGCACGTCCTTGGGCAGGTGCACGGCCAAGCGGTCCAGTGCTGTTTCGATGTCCGCCGCGCCCGTGAAACGCAGCGCCTCGACGCTGTTGCTGGTCCACACGTCGATGCGCGGCAGCAACGCCTGCATCATCGGTGAGTCCGGCGACTCCACCAGCGGGCCGGGATCGAACACCACATTGATTGTCTTCGGCAGCGCCAGCGTCCAGTCCAGCAACGCCTGAGCCTTGCCGCTGTGCAGCAGGCTGTAGCCGCTGACGTAGACGTAGTCCCCCGACTCGGCGGCAACGCTGTTCAGCTCCGCCGCCGTGACCTCGCCTTCAGCGCCGATGTAGGAAATGAAACTGCGCTCGGCCGACGCATCGGTCAGCGCCACGCAGATGCCGGTGTCACGCTCTGCAGGCTGATCGATGCCGATGCGGATGCCTTCGGCGCTCATCGCTTGGCGCGCCAGATCGCCGAACCGACCGTTGCCGTGGCGACCCAGATAGACCACCGGCAAGCCATTGCGCGCGGCGGCGGCCATCACATTAAAGCCGCCGCCAGCTTCGAAACTGGCGGACTGCGCCAGCACGTCACCGCCGATTTGCGGCAGCGCCTCCACGGCCATGACCAAGTCGATGATGACCTGGCCGGTGTGCAACATCTTAGGCATGAGCATTCTCGGATTGCGCGGCGCGGCGATCTCTCGCCCCGCCGAGTACGAAGTAAATGCCGCCGGCGACCACGAACGTCACGATCCAGCCGAGGCCGTTGTGGCCCAGCCAGGAGTCGGACAGGAAGCCCTTGAACCAGACATTTTCAGCCGTGGTGCCGATGGTGGTGAAACTGAAGCCCAGCACGATCGCAATCGCCCACGCGCCGAACGCGCGCCACTCGATGCCGCCGCTGTACCAGTAGGCGCTGCTCGGGCTGACGTCGAGCAGGTCTTTCGGGCTGTAGTAGTGACGGTGAATCAGGTCGACGACGAAGATCCCGACCCACGCAGTGATCGGCACCGCCAGCAGGGAAATGAAGGTAATGAACGGGCCGTAGAAGCTGTCGGCGATCAGCATGAAGTAGATCGAACCGGCGAAGATCGCAACGATATCGACGACCACCGCGTACACGCGCTTGACCTTCAGGCCGAGGGTCAGCGTGGTCAAACCGGCGGAGTACACCGACAGGTTGTTCGACAGCAGCAGACCACCGAATGCGGTGATCAAGTACGGCACGGCCATCCAGGTCGGCAGCATGTCGCGGATCGCCACAATCGGGTCAGTCGCCGACGCCAGATCGTTGTTGCCCACCGACAGCAGGCCGCCGAGGGTGATCAGCAGCACCAGCGGAATCCCCGCGCCGAACGCCGCCGAAGCGACCAGGCGCACGGCTTTGACGCTGCGATGCTGATAGCGCGACATGTCGGCGCCTGCGTTGGCCCAGCCGATCCCGGTGCCGGCGGCCATGGTGCCGATGCCGATGATCATCGCGCTCATCGGTGCTGGTGTGGCGTTGAACACCGCGCTCCAGTCGATGGTCGCGCAGAGGAAGCCGCCGACCAGAATGTTCAGCGCACCGAACACGTAGGTCGCCCACTTCTGGATCACCAGCAAGGTGGCGTGGCCGAGGCCGGACACCGACAGGGTCAGCAGCACGAAAATCGCGATAAAAATCAGGGTCAGCACCGGCGCGCTTTTGGCTTCCACCGGCGAGCCGAACAGGATCGAACACAACGACAGCAGCACGAACGCGGCGGTGGTGGTGTTGACGGTTTCCCAGCCCAGGCGCGACATCAGCGACACCAGCGTCGGGCCGATATTGCCGCGTACACCGAAGATTGCCCGCGACAGGGTCAGGCTCGGCGCACGACCGCGACGACCGGCAATCGAGATGATCCCCACCACCGCGAACGAACCGGCAGCGCCGAGGATCGCGACGATGATCGCCTGCCAGATCGCCAGGCCGCGAAACGCAACCAGCGTGGCGCCCAGCGGCAGGCCGAGGATGGAAATGTTGGCAGCGAACCAGACCCAGAACAGTTGCAGCGGATGGCCGTTGCACTCGCCTTCCGGCACCGGTTCGATGCCCCGGGTTTCCAGTTGCCCGGCGCTTTGCCCGGCGTTCGATGAACTCATGAAAAATGCTCCTGTTTGCCTTTATTGTGGTTGTGGCAATGACGCAGAACGACAAGACATCCTGCCCTTCCTGGGCCTGTCTGCGCGATCCATTGCGGGTGAATATTCAAGACTTGTGGTGCGCCTTTCGCGAGCAAGCTCGCTCCCACAGGTTCGAAGTGAACCTTGAGATTTGCACCGTCCCTGTGGAAGCTCCCTCAGGTTCAAAGTGAACCTTGAGGTTTGCACGGTCCCTGTGGGAGCTGGCTTGCCAGCGAAGGCGACAGTCCAATCAACGCAGGGCCAAAAGCCCCTGCACCAACGGTTCCAGCTCCAGATCATTGACGGCCTTCACCGTTTCAATCATCGGTGCCGGCCAGCTCTGCAGGCCCAGGCAGGCCCCGAGCATGGCGCCGAGAATCGCAGCGATGGTGTCGGTGTCGCCACCCAGGCTCGCGGCCATGCATAGCGCATCGAACGGCGTCATTTCACCGACCGCGACTTGCTGCGCGAGGGCGAACGAAACCACCACCGATTCCTGCGACGCCACCGAAGTGCCGATCACGTCGTACAGCAGATCCGCGAGCAACATCGGGTCGCTCTCGACACTGATGCTGCGCGCCCAACTGATCCGCGACGCGATGCGCCCACCGGCTACCCAGTGCCCGTGCGCTTCCGCTTGCTGGGCGATCTGCTGGCCAAGGTTCAGCGCCTCGCCCAGATCCAGGCCGTTGATGCCGGCCGAAACCACCGCCGCCACCGCCGCCGCGCTGGAAATCCCCAGTGTGGTGTTGTGAGTGACCTGACACGCCTGCACCACCGCCGCGATAAAGCGCTCGGGATCGGCGACATCCGCCGCGATTCCCACCGGGGTGATGCGCATCGCTGCGCCGTTTGTGGTGCCGTAGCGGCCAGCCTCTTCGGGCGAATGGCCGGCGAGGATCATTTCGATCGCACGTTTGGTCGACGGGCCGAGCAAGTCCTGCGAGCCTTTGGCCTGCATCTCGGCTTCCCACTCGATCAGCCGTTGCGCGAGCACCGCCGGTTCGATCCGGCCGCGACCTTCGACCAGCAACTCGCCGACCAGAATCGCCTGTTCAGTGTCATCGGTGATCGAGCCCTTGGGCATGTTCGCGGCAATCGGCTGCAAGGGGCCGGCGTCTTGCAGATCGGTGATCTGGCCGAAGCGCTGCTTGATGGTTTCGCGGTTCAGGGATTGCGTCGGCATGCCCAGCGCGTCGCCGAGGGCCAGGCCGTAAAACGCGCCCAGGGCACGGTCGAGGGCGGTCATTTTGATTCTCCAAATTGCAGGTGCAGACGGAAATGCACCGGGTCGAGCAGGCTTTCGACCTGTTCCATGAAACGGTTTTGCCGGTCGTAGGTGGTGCGCAATGCCTTGAGGAACACCGAGCCCTCAGCGCGGCCGAGCAGTTCGGCGTCCACAGTGTTGAGCGGTTCGGCGCCGATCCATTGATCGCCGCGCTCACCGACGTAACCGTAGGCGGCCAGGGTGATGGTCAGGGAATTGTCGATCAGGCCGACTCGCGGCAGGCTTTCCAGGCCTCCACTCGCGGGCATCAGAGAGCGTTCAAGGGAGACCGCCGTGCCATCGTTGGAACGGCGGCGACGTTCGAGCAGAATGAATTGATCGGAACCGAAACGCGGCAGCAGATCCTCGCGAGTCACGGCTTCCAGACGCAGCACTTCAGTGTTGATCAGCGCCCCGCTATCGGCCAGCGCCTGGGCCCAGCCGCTCTGCTGGTCGAGCACCACGCCGTCGAAAGTGACAATAGAACCGACTCCACTTTGCGTGGCGATGTATTTGCGCCGCTTCAGTTCGGCCAGCGCTTCGCGCAACGTGCCACGGCTGACGTTGAATTCCTGAGCCAACTGATGTTCGCCGGGCAACAGAAAGCCGTCCTCCAGGAGGCCGCTTTCGATGCGCCGGATGAGTTCGTCGACCACCCGTTGTTTCTTGTCAAATCGTACCTGTCTAATCATGTACAAAGTGATAACCGAAACAAGACAGGACGAGCAAGGAGTATTTATCTGGAAGTGACGGAAGGTTCGGTAGATACGTGACCTGTGGGAGCGAGCTTGCTCGCGATAAGGCCTGCACATCCGACATCAAAGTGCCGGATCTACCGCTATCGCGAGCAAGCTCGCTCCCACAGGGTATTGCAGATTACCGTTGCTTGAGACGGTCGATGACGACAGCCAACAGCAGAATCGAACCCCGAATCACGTACTGATAAAACGTGTCGATATTCTTCAGATTCATCGCATTCTCGATAATCGCCAGAATCAGCACTCCGGCAATCACATGCCGGATCATCCCGATCCCGCCACTCAACGACACCCCACCCAACACGCAAGCCGAAATCACCGTCAACTCAAACCCCTGCCCGATCATCGGCTGACCCGAAGTCATCCGCGAAGCCAGAATCACACCCGCCAGTGCACCGATCACCCCATGCACCGCGAAGATGATGATCTTCGTCCGGTCAACATTCACCCCTGCCAGCAGCGCCGCTTCCTGGTTGCCACCAATGGCCATGGTGTTACGCCCGTAGGTCGTGTAATTCAGCAGCCAGCCGAAAAACAGGAAGCAGACGATGGTGATCAGGATCGGCACCGGCACGCCGAACAACTGGCCATTGCCGAACACGAAGAACGATTCCTGCGACACGCCCACCGCTTTGCCGTTGGCAAAAATGTAGGCCAGGCCACGGACGATCTGCATGGTCGCCAGCGTCGTGATCAGCGCATTGACCCGCAACTTGGCGATCACGATGCCGTTGATCAGCCCGACGATAAGCCCCATCACCAGCGCCGCGCTGACGCCGAGAAACACGCTGTTGGTGTCGCGCATCACCACCGCCGCAACCACGCCGGCGCAGGCAATCACCGAACCCACCGACAGGTCGAAATGCCCCGACGCCAGGCAATACAACATGGTGCACGCGGCAATCCCGGTGGTGGAAATCGCCAGGCCCAGGCCACGCATGTTCAGCGGCGAGAGGAAGTTGTCGATCAGCAAGGTGCAGGCGACAAAAATGCCCACCGCCGCCAGCAGCATCACCCAGTCATCGAGGAAGCGCCGCATATCCAGAGGTTTGCGCTCGGTCGGCAGGGTTTCGTTTTGGGTTGTCATCATAGTCACCTCTCAGTTCGCCACGCCGTCAGCGCGGTGGCGCGGCAAAGCCAGTTGCAGCAGGTTGGATTCGTTGGCCTGGTCGCGGCTGACTTCGCCACGCAAGGCGCCCTCGCACAGCACCAGAATGCGGTCGGAAATACCCATCACTTCCATCAGATCGCTCGACACCACGATCACCGAAATACCGTCGGCGGCCAGGTTATGGATGATCTGGTAGATCTCGGCCTTGGCACCGATGTCGATGCCCCGGGTCGGCTCGTCGAGCAGCAGGACTTTCATCGGCATCGACAGCCAGCGACCGAGAATGGCTTTCTGCTGATTACCGCCGGACAGGAACTTGATCTGTTGCCCGGCGTGGGGCGTTTTCACCTTCAGGGCCTTGATCTGTTTGTCGGCGTTGCCCTTTTCCCAGATCCCGCGCAGCAGGCAACCGAGGCCGGAGTTCGCGCCCCGTGCACTGATGTTGATGTTCTCGGCAACGCTGGCCAGCGGGATGATGCCTTCCTTCTTGCGATCCTCCGGGCACAGCAGAATCCCGGCGGCAATCGCATCGCGAGGCGAACGCAGCTTCAGTTCATGGCCGCGCAATTCCAGGCGTCCGGCGGTGTTGCGCTCCAGGCCGCTCAGCAGCCGGAACAGCTCGGTGCGCCCTGCCCCGACCAGTCCGAACAGGCCCAGAATCTCGCCTTTGTGTGCATCGAAACTGATCGGCTCGCGCAGGCCCGGGCCGAGCAATCCATCGACTCTCAGCGCCACGGCACCGCGCGGACGACCGCGATAATCGTAGATGTCCTGAATGTCACGCCCGACCATGCAGGTCACCAGTTGATCATGGGTCAACTGGCTCATGTCGTCGAAGGTGCGCACGTAGCGACCGTCCTTGAACACCGTCACCGCATCGCAGATGCGGAACACTTCTTCCATACGATGGGAGACGTAGAGCACCACTTTGCCCTCGTCGCGCAGCCGGCCGATGATCGCCATCAAGCGGTCGATTTCCCGCGCCGAGAGGCTGCTGGTCGGTTCGTCAAAGGCAATCACATGCGCGCCACGGGACAGTGCCTTGGCGATTTCCACCAGTTGCCGCTGGCCGAGGGACAGCCGCCCGACCTTGGTCTGCGGGTCGATTTCATCGGCCAGACCTTTGAGACAAGCCAAGGCTTGCTGGCGCAGCGCGCCGCGATTGATCAGGCCGAAACTGGCCGGCAGGTGACCGAGAAACAGGTTCTCGGCCACGGTCATTTCCGGCACCAGATGCAGCTCCTGGTGAATCACCGCCACGCCGCTGCCGATGCTGTCGGCGGTCGACTTGAAGGCCATCGTCCGCTCGCCGATCTGCAGCTCGCCGCTGCTCGGAATGTAGGCGCCGCCGAGGATCTTCAGCAGGGTCGATTTGCCAGCGCCGTTCTCGCCCATCAAGGCGTGAACCTGCCCGGGGTGAGCGACAAAACTGATGCCGTCCAGCGCCTTTACGCCCGGGAAGGTCTTGCCGATCCCGTTGAAACGCAGGCTGCCGCTGGCGCTGTGTTCTTGTGTCTGTACTTGCGCGTGCATTTAAGCCACCTCATCACACCGTTCAAGCGGCCCGGCTGCCCAGGCCGCCGCTGCCGTCAGTTCCACAGGCCGATCTTCTCCAGCTCCTGCTTGAAGTTGTCGCGGGTGATCAGGGTGACGTCGTCCATCGCGGTGTACTTCGGCGGTTCTTTGCCGGTGGTGACCCACTCGTACATCATGCTCGCGGTGTTGTAGCCCTCGATGTGCGGGCTCGGCAGCATCGAACCGTAGAAGCCGCTGTTGGGCTTTTTCAGCTCGCCGATCGCGTCGGTGCCGTTGATGCCGATACCGATCACGTTGGCCGCGGCAAACCCGGCGGCTTCAGTGGCGCGCACGCCGCCCAGCACGGTGTTGTCGTTCATGCCGCCGATGATCAGGTTCTTCGCCGCACTCGGCAGCTTGACCAGCGCCGAGTTGGTGGCGTCCATGCTGCCCGGTACGTCGAGGGTTTTCAGGGCGGCGGTCAGAATGTGGTCTTTCGGCATGCCGGCATCTTCGAGCGCCTTCATCGAGCCGTCGGTGCGCTTCTTGCCGGTGTCGAGTTCGTTGTAGGTGTTGACCACCGCGTAGGTGTCTTTCCAGTCCCAGTTACGCTTTTTCGCCTCGGCGGCCATGGCGGCGCCCTGCTTCTGGCCGACTTCGAAAGCGGCCATGCCGAGGTACGGCACCTCTTCCATGAACTTACCGTTGGCGTCGACGAAGCGGTCGTCGACGGCGATGACTTTCAGGTCATTGAGTTTGGCCTTGGCCATGATCGCCGGGCCGAGGGACACATCCGGCGGGCAGATGACGAAGCCCTTGGCGCCGTTGGCCGCAAGGCTGTCGATAGCGGAGAGGGTTTTCTCGCCGTCCGGCACGGCGATCTTGATCAGCTCGAAGCCTTTGTCCTTGGCAGCTTTCTCGGCGAAGGCCCATTCAGTCTGGAACCACGGCTCTTCGGCCTGCTTGACCAGAAAACCGATCTTCACCGGATCGGCGGCCAGCAGCGAACTGCTCAGGCTGAACGCAGTGACCGCCAGCGCGGTACTGCACAGGGTACGAATCCCGAAACGACGTTTCATAAGCAGACTCCTTGTTATTTTTCTTGAGCGTTATTTGAAAAACGTTAAAGCGGTCGAAGCGTTTCCTGCGAATCATGACGACAATAGTCATATCGTATGATGATTGAATTTCAGGCGGACCTTTCCACCTGAAATCCGCTTACTCAGTCGTGGTACATCACCGAGCGGCCACCATCGATGGTGATGCACGAGGCATTGATGAACGGCGCTTCATCGCTGGCCAGGAACACGGCGGTCATCGCCACTTCAATCGGCTGGCCAATGCGTTTTGGCGGATGCAGATCGAAAGCGCGCTGGCGTTCGGCGTGCGGGTCGGCAAAGCCGTTCCAGTAATCGACGTTGAGTTGGGTTTCGATGTAGCCCGGTGCAATCGCATTGACCCGAATACCCTTCGGCGCGTACTCGATGCCCAGCGCGCGGGTCAGCCCGAGCAGGCCATGCTTGGCCACCGGGTACGGAAAGCAGCCGGGGATGATGTTGGTCGAGTGGGTCGAGGCAATGTTGATGATGCTGCCGATGCCCTGCTCGATCATCTGCGGCAATACGGCTTTGCAGCCATACCAGGCGCCGTCGAGGTCGATGGCGAAGCAGCGTTTCCAGTCTTCTTCGGTCATTTCCAGCGGATCGCGGAACACGTTGACCCCGGCGCAGTTGACCAGCACATCGATGCGACCGTGCAGCTCGATGGCCAGCTTGGCCATGGCGTGCAGATCCTGCTGACGCGAGACGTCGGCCTTGATCGCCTGCACATCGGCGCCCTGCTCGCGCCAGTGCGCGGCGACTTTCTCGACCTTCTCGGCCTGGATATCGCTGATCACCAGTTTGGCCTGCTGCGAGGCGAAGGTCGCGACGATTGCTTCGCCGATGCCTTGGGCGGCGCCGGTCAGCAGCACGACCTTGTTTTTCAGGCGCTCACCTTTCGGTGGCTCGGGCACCGGTGGCAAGGATAGTGGTTCAGCCATGAATCAGGACTCCTGTTCGAAAGCATAAAAAAACCGGGCATCTGACGATGTCCGGTCTGGAAGGCTTCTGGAACAAAACAGGCGAGCGCACGCCGCGGTACCGGAACGGCCCGAAGCGCTGACTCCGCTGTGGAGTGCGATGGAAATTCGCTGCATCACTTCACCTGTTTTGTTCTTTTTAAGTGTGAGTGCGTGTTACTGCTGGAGCCGACTATAAACCCGACCGCCAAATAATCTCAATATATAATTTTGCGTCCCATATTTTGGGATTTAATTGGCGAATCGCGTGCACCGCTTTCCGGCGATATCCACTTCCAGCGACAGTACGGCGCCGTCCAGCGAATGATTCATCGGACTTTTGGCGCTGGTGATGTACAGAGTTTTCAGATCTGCACCGCCGAAAACGCAACTGGTGGGGCGACTGATCGGCAGGTCGATCTTGCGATCAATCTGGCCATCCGGCGTCAAACGCAGCAGGCAGCTGCCGTCCCAGCGGGCGTTCCACACGTAGCCTTCGGCGTCCATCGCCGAGCCGTCCGGGCCACCGTGCTGATCGGCGCTGTACCAGGGCTGGGCCGTGTCGAGGTTGCCGTCGGTGTGGATGAAGTAGCGGTACAAAGTGCTGTCGAGGCTGTCGCCGAACAGCAGCGTGGTGCCGTCGTCGCTCCAGAGCAACGTGTTGGGAATGCCCAGGCCGCGCAACAATGGTGTGACGCGTTTATCCGGATCAACCCGGAACAGACCGCCGGAACGACGCGTGATCGGCAGATCCTCGCCCTGCTCGCCGATGTTGTTCTGCATGGTGCCGAGCCACAAACGGCCCTGGCCATCGCAACGTGCCTCGTTGGCGCGGTTGCCCGGTTGCGGATCGGCGACACAGAACAGTGTCAGTCGGGGTTCAAGTCCGGGGGAATCCAGATCCAGTCGGTAGACGCCGCTGCTCAGGGTCACCAGTGCGTCGCCGCTGGCGCAGGGAATGAACGCCGAAACGTGCTCCGGCATCTGCCAGATCTGCACGTTCTGCCCGATCAGGCGCAGCGCCTGCTTGCCGGCAATGTCGACCCAATACAGCGCCTGGGTCGGTGCGTCCCAGAACGGTCCCTCGCCCAGTTGCGCCCGATGCTCTGTCACCGCAGTCCACGTCATGCAACCTCCTGTCTTGTTGTTTTTGTCAGCTGGCTTTCTTGTCGGCCATCACCTGCGGGTAAAACCGCTTGATGGCCAGGTCGGCATTGTCGATCAGGGTCATGCAGGCCCATACACCGCGCGCGGCATCCCGGGCGGCGATGGCGTCGGCCATGTCTTTATGGATGGGCAGAGTGCGGCGCAATTCATCGGGGTCGGCCGCAGAAACTTCGAAGGACACCGCGAGTAATGCGCCGAGGGCCGGCACCATCTGCTCGATGAATTGATTGTGGCTGGCAGCGAGAATGCATTCGTGGAAGAACTGGTCGGCGCGGTTGTAATCGATGCCGCTGTCCACCGCCCGCTCCAGCGCGTTGTAGGCCTGCCGCACGGCTTGCACCTGTTCGACGGTCGCCCGCTCGCAGGCCCAGCGCACCGCCATCGGTTCGATGGTGCGGCGCAGGTCGAGCAGGTCATCGACGAAGTTTTCCGGCAGGCCGCTGCGCGACAGCCAGCCTACGACTTGCGGGTCGAACAGGTTCCAGCGCTTGATCGGCAGCACCCGCGTGCCGACTTTCGGCCCGACTTCAAGCATGCCTTTGGCGACGAGGGTCTTGATGGCTTCGCGAATCACGGTGCGACTGACACCGAGCTGCTCGCCCAGATCGGCCTCGACCTTGATCGCCTGCCCCGGTTTGACTTGGCCAGCGGCAATCCAGGCGCCCAGCCAGTCAACCGTTGATGCGTGAAAACTGCTCGACATGGACACCCCGAAACCCTTCGCTGTGGGTGCCTACGCTAATCATCATACGATTGAGAGTCAACGACAAAAAACCGCAGCCTGCTTTCACAGACTGCGGTTTTTTAAGGTTCGAGGCCGATGCGAAAGAACTCGCCGCCGCTCCAGACACCAAGCCAGCGCTGGCCATCGATTTCACGGCAGACTGCCAGCTCGACCAATTGGTAGAACACGTTGCGGTGGATCAGCGCCTCGAGGTTGGTGCGCACATGCACGTAGGGCGCGGGTTCTTGCGTTGTCGGATCAATCTCGACGCGGATCGGATGTTCCGCGCCGGCCTCGGTGGTTTCATCGACGTTGGTGGTGAAACGCAGCAGTTGCGCCTCACCCTCGCCTTCCACCTCGACGGCAATCGCCACGAATGGCGCGTCATCGACCTTGATCCCGACCTTCTCCACCGGGGTGATCAGGAAATAATCATCGCCATCGCGGCGGATGATGGTGGAGAACAGCTTGACCATCGGCTTGCGCCCGATCGGCGTGCCCAGGTAATACCAGGTGCCGTCACGGGCGATGCGCATGTCGATGTCGCCGCAGAAATCCGGGTTCCACAAGTGCACCGGCGGCAAGCCTTTGGTTTTGGGGATTTGCCCCAGCAGGTCATTGGCTTTTTGCGGGCCACTCATGGCGTACTCCTTGAATTACTGGTCCCCGACGCCCAGCAGGCTGCGCGCGTATTGCGCCAGCGGTGGGCCGATCAGGTCTTCGGGTTTGTTGTCGTGGAACGTCAGTAAACCGCCACGACTCTTGATCCGTGCAGTATCAATCAAATACTGGGTGCTGGTCTCGATCAACATGATCTGAATCACGCCGCCGTCGATACCGAGACGATCCACGGCTTCCTGATCGAGCCACTCATCGGAGTTGCCGATGCGGTCGTCGGCCTTGGCGAAACGGGTGTACAACAGGTAGTGAGCACCAGCGTCGCGGGCTTCGCCCATCGCCTGGTCGAGGCCTTCCGGCGCACGGGCGCGGCGGACCATCGGGAAGTATTCGACGAAACCTTTGAAAGCTTCTTCGGCCACGACGTTCGGACGCGGGTAGGAACCTCCCGGCGGCGCGAACGAGCCTTGCGCAATGTAGATGAACGAATCCGGCTGAATGCGGAAATTGTTTACGCGACGGCTGTCGCTGTGGTCCAGCAAACCCGCGTCGCTCATCTGGTAGCGAGTCCCTTCGGCCATGTCACTGACAGTCATACAGCCGCCCAGCGCCAAAACGGCCAGCAGCAAAACCAGGCTACGCATCCTAATCCTCCAGAAGCCGGTGACGGAAAACCGGCGAATGGCCGTAAGATGCAGCTTTTGCGCCACCTCCAGATCTTCGTCGTTTTTTCGATCGTAATCGCGAGCAGGCTCGCTCCCACAGGAAATAGCATTTACCTGTGGGAGCGAGCCTGCTCGCGATGAGGATTTTCAGCCGCCGATGATCTTCATGACGGTGGCGCCGCCGGAGAACGCGACTTCCTGCTTGTCGCCCAGCGCCTTGACCAGCAGCCGTTGCAACGCCGGCAGCGCCTCGTGACGTGGTTTGTCGAGCAGGTCACCGACGTAGTGGCGGTTGCTCGACGACAGGCAGCCATGCAGCCATCCGGTGGACGACAGGCGCAGGCGCGAGCAGGTTCGGCAGAACGGCACGCTTTCGTTGGCGATCACGCCGAAGTTGCCCCGACCGGGAATCGCATAGCGAACCGCCGTGGCATCCACCGGCGCGTCGGTTTGCGCGTACTCGTAATGTTCACCGATCAGGCTCAGCAGCTGTTGCAGGCTGACGAACTGTTGCAGGAAGGCGTTGGAATCGGTGGCCAGGTGGCCCATGCGCATCAATTCGATGAAGCGCAGTTCAAAGCCACGCTCGAGGCAGTAATCGAGCAGCGGCATCACCTGATCGAGGTTTTGCCCGCGTAACGGCACCATGTTGACCTTGATCTTCATCCCCGCCGCTGCCGCCTGATCCATGCCATCCAGCACGGTGGCCAGATCGCCGCCACGGGCAATGCTGCGGAACGCGCCGGCGTCCAGGGTATCGAGGGAAACGTTGATGCGTCGCAGGCCGGCATCGACCAGCAATGGGAGTTTTTTCGCCAGGAGCTGGCCGTTGGTTGTCAGACTGATGTCTTCCAGGCCCATCTTGCCGACGGCGCTAATGAAAGATTCGAGTTTTGGACTGACCAGCGGCTCGCCACCGGTGATGCGCAGGCGCTCAATGCCGGCGGCTTCGATCAGATAGGCAACGCCACGCGCCATTGCCTCGGCCGACAGTTCATCCTGCGCAGCCACCAGCCGCTTGCCGTTGGGCACGCAGTAGGTACAGGCGTAATTGCAGGCTGAAGTCAGACTAATCCGCAAATTGCGAAAACGCCTGCCTTGACGGTCAACGATCATGAAGCACTCCGGCGATGGAAAATCGAGCGGCTAAAACTTGACTCACAATTCAAGTTTTAGCAAGCCCTATGCCTGAGTATATTCCTGCGGTACTGCGCCATGTAGCGAAAAACACGGCGCATAAGGCAACTGAATGATTCAGCTGCTCGGCGTTTCAGGGTCGCGCTTGCGCTTGTTGCCCATGCGCACGCCAATGTCCATCAGGAACTGGAAGAAACCTTCCTGATCTTCCAGCACATTGCTCCAGAACGGCGAGTGATACAGCGCCACCGCGCCGTGCACCAGCGCCCAGGATGCGCAGTAGTGGAAGTACGGCGGCACGTCTTCGAGCTTGCCTTCGCTGATGCGGCCTTTGATGAGCAGCGTCAGGCGTTCGAAGTTCGAGGCACGGATCTTGTGCAGCTCCTCGACCATCTCCGGCACCTGATTGCCCTTGACCACCTTCTCTTCCAGGCGATCGAACAGGCGATAGCGCTGCGGGTCGCGCATGCGGAATTCAAAGTAGGCACGGGACAGCGCTTCCTTGTCCTTGTCGACATCGGCCGAATGCAACAGCTCGTTCAAGTCGCGCTCGTAATCGAGCATCAGGCGCAGATAGATTTCGGCCTTGGACTTGAAATGCTTGTAGATCGTGCCTTTGCCGATACCCACGGCATCAGCAATCATCTCGACGGTGACACTGTCTTCACCTTGTTCGAGGAACAGCTTGAGCGCGGTATCGAGAATTTCTTGCTCGCGGCGACGAAACTCACGGACCTTACGAGGTTCTTTGTGCATAAGAAAAGGTCTGTAGGGGTCAAAATTCGAAGCCGCGTATTATGCCTAACTTGCGCAAAAATGCACGGATCATCCGACCATATCTGTGTTTCTTGTTCATTTCACGAACGTTTCGGGGGCAATGAGAACATAACCGAAGCGAACGTATTCCAAATTTGTTTAAAAACCCCGGCCGGCCAACTGGACTCGGCGCCAGACTGATCAATACTTGAACTGTCGGGCGACATCTCCCCCAAGTGTCGCGCCGGTAAAGGTACCAAGGGACCGCGTGCCTTTGTTTTACTCCTAATGGTCTTAACCCGGATTCACCCCCCAGAACCCGGGTTTTTTTTGCCTGCGATTCAGGCTTTTACATTCGCCAGCGGAAACAGTCGCTTGAAGTTCTCGGTGGTCTGCTCGGCAAAACGCTCGTAGTTCTCGCCGCGCAGCATCGCCAGAAACTCTGCCACTTCCCGCACGTATTGCGGCAGGTTCGGTTTGCCGCGATAAGGGATCGGCGCCAGGTACGGCGAATCGGTTTCCACCAGCAGGCGATCGGCCGGAACCTTGCTCGCCACATCGCGCAGCGCATCGGCATTGCGGAAGGTGACGATGCCCGACAGGGAAATGTAATAACCCATGTCCAGCGCTGCCTTGGCCATGTCCCAGTCTTCGGTGAAGCAATGCAACACGCCGGCCTGGGGCAACGCGGCTTCGCGCAGCAATTCGAGCGTGTCGGCGCGGGCGCCACGGGTGTGGATGATTACCGGTTTGCCGGTCTGCTGCGCGGCTTGCAGGTGCAGACGGAACGATTCCTGCTGCAACTCGGCGGCTTCCGGCTCGTAGTGGTAGTCCAGACCGGTTTCGCCGATCGCCACCACTTTCGGGTGATTGAGCTCGTGCAGCAGCCAATCCAGCGCCGGCGCCGCGCCCGGCTGCACATCCAGCGGATGCACGCCAACCGAGCAATCGACGTCGTCGTAACGCTCGGCGAGGGCTTTGACGTCGGCCGCGTTGTCGGCGCTGACGCCAATGCACAGGAAGTGTCCGACTCCGCGCTGACGGGCCGCATCCAGCGCGGCATCCAGGGAACCGTCGTGAACGGCAAGGTCGAGGCGATCAAGGTGACAATGGGAATCTACGAGCATAAAAAAGACTGCAACTTACATCGTATGAGTGGGACGGTCGGACTTCAGGGCTCCGGCCAGATGAGTTTCGATGCGACTGCGCGCGGTATTGTCGCCATCGTTGAATTGCACGCCGACGCCGGCTGCGCGGTTGCCCTGGGCGCCTTTGGGGGTGATCCAGGCCACTTTGCCGGCCACCGGAATCTTCTCCGCCTCGTCCATCAGGTTCAGCAGCATGAACACCTCGTCGCCCAACTTGTAGTTCTTGTTGGTCGGGATGAACAGACCGCCGTTCTTGATGAACGGCATGTAGGCGGCGTAGAGGACCGACTTGTCCTTGATGGTCAGGGACAAGATGCCGTTGCGCGGCCCCGGGCTGACAGGTTCATTCATATTGACCTCCACTGCTGATTTTCAGAGTCTAGGTACACATTCTTATCTTTGACCAGGCAAGCTCGCCCATTGCACCAACAACGCTTCCAGCAGCAACGCCGCATTGAGGTTGGCCTTGCTCAGGACTTTCTGGCGCTGGGCGAGAATCCAGTCCTGGATATCGAGCACTTTAGGCTGGGCACTTTTCTGCGCCAGATATTGCACGACCTTGCGCATGTCGGTCAGGCCGAGACCCGATTCATCCTGGGTCAATTGATAGCGCAGGATCAGGCTCGACCAGTCGCAGAACCAGTCGAACAGACGCAGCATCGGAATGTTTTTCCACTCCTCGGCCAGTTGCGTCGGCGATTGCTGCTGTTTGAGCAGCTTCTTCACGCCTTCCACCACCTGTGCGCGCTGTTCACGTACGCCCTGCCCCTGCAACGTGACGGCGGCCAACGGCGAGCCGGCAGCCAGGGTCAACAGTTCGACCCGTTCGTCTTCGGAACATTCCGGCAGTGCCTGAGCCAGCCACTGCAGACTCATGGATTCGCTCGGCAGCGGGCAGGCCTGCTGCACGCAGCGGCTCTTGATGGTCGGCAACAACCGGCTCGGCTGGTGGCTGACCAGCAACAGCACGGTGTCGCCGGACGGCTCCTCAAGGCTCTTGAGCAAAGCGTTGGCAGCGTTGATGTTCATCGACTCCACCGGCTCGATCAGCACCACCTTGCGCCCGCCCAGTTGCGCGGTCTGCACCACGAAACTGACCAGATCGCGCACCTGGTCGACCTTGATCGCCTTGTCCGCTTCTTCCGGTTCGAGGATGTAATTGTCCGGGTGACTGCCGGCCTTGAGCAGCAGGCAGGATTTGCACTCACCGCAGGCTTCAGGCGTCGGATGCTGGCACAGCAGACTGGCCATCAGTCGTTCGGCCAGCGCACGCTTGCCGATCCCGGCTGGCCCGTGCAGCAGATACGCGTGGGCGTGCTGAGTGCGACCGGCCAGTTGCTGCCAGAGGCTGTCCTGCCACGGATAGGCCTCAGCCACGGCTTAACTCCAGCAAGTTCGGAATCAGGGTATCCAGCGATTGTTGAACCTTGGCCAACGGCTGACCGGCGTCGATCCGCACGTAACGCGCCGGATCGGCTTCGGCGCGCTTGAGGAACGCACTGCGCACGGCCTCGAAAAACTCACGGCCTTCCAATTCGAAACGATCCAGACGTCCACGGGCACTGGCGCGGGCCAGGCCGATTTCCACCGGCAGATCGAAAATCAGCGTCAGGTCGGGACGCAGGTCGCCCTGCACGAAAGTCTCCAGCGCCGCGATGCGCTCCAGCGACAAGCCGCGACCGCCGCCCTGATAGGCGTAAGTCGAATCGGTGAAACGATCACACAGCACCACCGCGCCACGGGCCAGCGCCGGGCGAATGACCTCAGCCAGATGCTGGGCACGGGCGGCGAACACCAGCAACAGCTCGGTGTCCGGGTTCATCACTTCGTCGACCGGGGCCAGCAACACCTCACGAATGCGCTCGGCCAGCGGCGTACCGCCGGGCTCGCGGGTCAGCACCACTTCGATACCGGCGGCGCGCAGGCGCTCGGCGAGGTATTCGCGGTTGGTGCTTTTGCCGGCGCCTTCCGGGCCTTCCAGGGTAATAAACAAGCCAGTCACAGGCAGTCCTTAATCAAAGTCATTGCGTGTTTTGGGGAGCGGACGCTTCCGGTTCCGGCGTCGGCGCAGGCTCTTGAGCAGGCGGCTGCGGCAATGATTCCGGTGCGGTATCGGGTGAGGCGGCAGGAATCGCCTCCTCGGCTGCCGGAGCGGTTTCGGGCGCTGTCGCAGGCGCCGGGCTCGAGCGGTAATCCGCGCGCCGCTTGAGCTGGTACTCGCGCACCGCATTGTTGTGCGCATCCAGATCATCGGAGAACACATGGCTGCCATCGCCACGGGCAACAAAGTAGAGGCTGGTGCCATCCACCGGATTGAGCGCGGCGTGAATGGCTTCGCGTCCGACCATGGCGATCGGCGTCGGCGGCAGGCCGGGAATCATGTAGGTGTTGTACGGCGTGGCTTCCTTGAGATGAGCACGGGTCAGCTTGCCGTTGTAGCGGTCGCCCAGGCCATAGATCACCGTCGGATCGGTCTGCAACTGCATGCCCAGTGCCATGCGACGCACGAAGACGCCGGCAATCTGGCCACGCTCCTGAGGCACGCCGGTTTCCTTCTCCACCAGCGACGCCATGATCAGCGCCTGATAGGGCTCGGTGTAAGGCACGTCGGCGGAGCGTTTTTCCCACTCCTTGGCCAGCACTTCGTCGAGGCGGTCGAAGGCCTTTTTCAACAGTTCGGTATCGGTCACACCGCGCACGAAGCGGTAGGTGTCGGGGAAGAAGCGGCCTTCAGGGAACAGGCCCTTGTGGCCGATTTTGGCCATCACATCACTGTCGCTCAGGCCGTTGAGGGTCTGCTCGATCTTTTCATCTTTGGCCAGCGCGGCGCGCACTTGATGGAAATTCCAGCCTTCGACCAGGGTCAGGCTGTACTGAACCACATCGCCGCGCTTCCACAGGTCAATCAGGCCGTTGACGGTCATGCCCGGCTGCATGCGGTATTCACCGCTGTGAATCGGCGTGCCGGCAAGATTGAAACGCCAATAGACCCGCAGCCAGAACGCGTCCTTGATGACGCCATCGGCTTCGAGTCCAAGAAAAGTACGGGTCGGGGTGGATCCCTTGGGCACATCCAGCAGTTCTTCCTGCGTGATGTTCAGGGGCTGTTCCAGTGCCGAATGAATCTTCCAGGCGCTGGCGCCCAACAGCAGCCCTGCCAGAACCAGTCCGGTTTCCAGCAGCAGCAAAAGTTTACGTCTCACGAATCAGGCATCCAGTAGCGCGCGGGCAATGGTTTGCAGTTTACGGGTGAGCGGGCCAACCGGCCAGCTCAGAGCAGCACAGGCGCGTACCGGCCAGACGCCATACACGCTGTTGCAGACAAAGACTTCATCGGCCCATTGCAGCTGTTCGAGGGGGATGTCGGTGATTTGCACAGGAATGCCCAGGGACTCGGCCTGAAACAATATTTCTGCGCGCATCACACCGGCCACGCCGCAGCGTTTCAAGTCCGCCGTGATCAGCACACCGTCACGCACCAGGAACAGATTGCTGAACACACCTTCGATTACCCGACCGGCCTGGTCGAGCATCAAACCTTCGGCATGCTCACTGTCCTGCCATTCGGCACGGGCAATGACCTGTTCCAGTCGATTGAGGTGTTTGAGCCCGGCGAGCAACGGCTGCCTGGACAGGCGCGTGCTGCACGGAAACAGGCGAACGCCCTGCTCGGCGTGGGCCGCTGGATACGCCGCGGGAGGATTGCCTTGCAGAATGCGTCGGCCCTGCGCCGAAGGGTCCGGCGCATAACCGCGCAATCCGTCACCACGAGTAAGGATGAGCTTGAGCACGCCCTCGCCCATCGCGGTGGCATAGGATTGCAGCTCATGACGAACCCGTTCGATGTCGGATGCGATGGCTAGACGCGCACAGCCGTCGGCCAGTCGCATCAGATGCCGATCCAGCAACAACGGCTGGCCAGCACGCACGGCGATGGTCTCGAACAGACCGTCGCCGTAAGCCAGGCCGCGATCTTTCAGCGACAGAGCGTCAGCCGGCAGACCGTCGACCCAGCAGTCCATCAGCCGGCGAACCGACGGAACGCCAACGTACCGTTGGTGCCGCCAAACCCGAACGAGTTGGACAGCACGACATCGATATCCATGTTGCGCGCGGTGTGCGGCACGAAATCGAGGTCGCAGCCTTCGTCCGGCTCATCGAGATTGATGGTCGGTGGCGCCACTTGGCTGTTGATCGCCAGCACGCTGAAGATCGCCTCGACCGCGCCTGCCGCACCCAGCAGGTGACCGGTCATGGACTTGGTGGAGCTGACCGCCAGCTTGTACGCGTGATCACCGAACACCGACTTGATCGCGTTGGCTTCAGCAAGGTCGCCGGCCGGCGTCGAAGTGCCGTGGGCGTTGATGTATTGCACTTGATCGACGTTGATCTTCGCATCGCGCAGCGCGTTGGTGATGCAGCGTGCCGCACCGGCGCCGTCGGCAGGTGGCGAAGTCATGTGGAAGGCGTCGCCACTGGTGCCGAAACCGATCAGTTCGGCGTAGATGGTCGCGCCACGGGCCTTGGCGTGTTCGAGCTCTTCGAGCACCAGGGCACCGGCGCCGTCGGACAGCACGAAGCCGTCACGGCCTTTGTCCCACGGACGGCTGGCGCGGGTCGGCTCGTCGTTGCGGGTCGACAGCGCACGGGAAGCACCGAAGCCGCCCATGCCCAGACCGCACGCCGCCATCTCGGCACCGCCGGCAATCATCACGTCGGCTTCGTCGTACATGATGTTGCGCGCCGCCATGCCGATGCAGTGCGTACCCGTGGTACACGCCGTGGCGATGGCGTAGTTAGGCCCCTGTGCACCCAGGTGGATGGACAGGAAACCTGAAATCATATTGATGATCGAGCCAGGCACAAAGAACGGAGAAATCCGGCGTGGGCCAGTCTCGTGCAGGGTGCGGCTGGTTTCTTCGATGTTGGTCAGACCGCCGATACCCGAACCCATGGCCACGCCAATGCGTTCACGGTTGGCATCGGTGACTTCCAGACCGGCATTGCGTACGGCTTGAAAGCCGGCCGCCAGACCGTACTGAATGAACAGGTCGAGCTTGCGCGCTTCCTTGACCGACAGGTATTCCTCGACATTGAAGCCCTTTACCGAGCCGCCAAAGCGGGTGGAATAGGCAGAAAGGTCGGTGTGTTCGATCAGACCAATGCCACTGCGGCCAGCCAGAATGCCCTGCCAACTGCTCGGCACATCCGTGCCCAGTGGCGACAACATACCCATACCGGTGACTACGACGCGTCTACGCGACACAGCACTCTCCTTTTTCAAATGACGACTTTGCATCAGGCCTAAAGAAAAAACCGCACGCCATGATGGCAGTGCGGTTTTTCCATGACAGCAAGCAACGATTACAAACTATTACGCCTGGTGGCTAGTAACGTAGTCGATTGCAGCTTGTACAGTAGTGATCTTCTCAGCTTCTTCGTCAGGGATTTCGGTCTCGAATTCCTCTTCCAGAGCCATCACCAGCTCAACGGTGTCAAGGGAGTCGGCACCCAGGTCTTCTACGAAGGAAGCGGTGTTGACCACTTCTTCTTCTTTAACACCCAGTTGCTCGGCAACGATTTTCTTGACGCGCTCTTCGATGGTGCTCATACCTTGTTTTCACTCCTAATGGACAAATTCAGGCAGCTGGCCAGTGGGTAAGTGTATAGAAAGACTTTTCAGCTTTTCAACTGAAAGCTTCACTCCTCAAACCCTGCGGCCCTCTGCCTATAAATAGATTGCAGCTTTATAACGGATTTTAGACAGCTCGTATGACATTTTTTTGAAGCAATCCGTCACATTTGAATTACATGTACATCCCGCCGTTAACCGGGATTGTAGCCCCGGTCACGTATGCCGCACCGTCGGACGCAAGAAAAGCGACCACGGACGCGATCTCTTGAGCTTGTCCCAGACGGCCCAGCGGAATCTGCGTCTGCAAGGCTTCACGCTGTGCTTCAGGCAGCTCGCGAGTCATATCGGTGTCGATGAACCCTGGGGTTACCGAGTTGACCGTAATCGAACGCGAACCGACTTCACGCGCCATGGCACGGCTGAAACCTTCCAGACCGGCCTTGGCGGCTGCATAGTTTACTTGGCCAGCGTTGCCCATGGCACCCACCACCGAGCCAATACTGATAATTCGGCCCCAACGCGCCTTGGTCATGCCGCGCAGAACGCCCTTGGACAGGCGATACAGACTGTTCAGGTTGGTATCGATCACGTCGTACCACTCGTCGTCTTTCATGCGCATCATCAGGTTATCGCGGGTGATGCCGGCATTGTTGACCAGGATCGCGACTGGCGCACCGAACTGCTCCTGGATGCTCGCAAGCACTGCGCTGACCGATTCGTCGCTGGTGACGTTCAGTTCGAAACCTGCGCCCTGAATGCCGTTTTCCTTCAGGGTCGCAGCAATACGCTCGGCGCCCGAAGCGGAAGTCGCGGTGCCAACAACGATGGCGCCCTGACGACCCAGTTCCAGTGCGATAGCCTGGCCGATGCCACGGCTTGCGCCGGTGACCAGTGCAACTTTACCTTGCAGACTCATGCAAGCTTCTCCTGATTCAGACAGCCGCTGCGCGAGCAGCAGCGAAAGCGTCTGGGGTATTGAGGTTGGAAGTCGAAACGCCTTCGGCGCAACGTTTGTTCAGACCTGCCAGCACTTTGCCAGGGCCGCACTCGACCAGATTGGTGGCGCCTTTGGCGGCCAGAGTCTGTACGGATTCGACCCAGCGTACCGGCTTGTAGAGCTGTTCGAGCAGATCACGCTTGAGGGTTTCCAGATCCGCCGGCACTTGAGCACTGACGTTCTGTACCACAGGGATCTGCGGCGCCTGCCAGTCGATGGCAGCGATGGACTCGGCGAAGCGCTCGGCAGCCGGACGCATCAGTTCGCAGTGCGACGGCACGCTGACCGGCAGCGGCATGGCACGTTTGGCGCCACGGGCCTTGCAGCCTTCGATGGCGCGCTCAACGGCAGCCTTGGCACCGGCGATCACTACCTGGCCCGGGGAGTTGAAGTTCACCGCGCTGACCACTTCGCCTTGCGCCGCTTCGGCACAGGCAGCGAGAACGTCGGCATCTTCCAGACCGAGGATGGCAGCCATGCCGCCCTGCCCGGCCGGAACGGCTTCCTGCATCAACTGGCCACGGCGCTCGACGAGCTTCACCGCGTCAGCCAGACTCAGGCTGCCGGCAGCGACCAGCGCGCTGTATTCACCCAGGCTGTGACCGGCAACGAAGGCCGGACGCGCACCACCTTCTGCCAGCCACAGACGCCACAGGGCGATCGAAGCGGTCAGAATGGCCGGTTGGGTTTTATCGGTTTGATTGAGCAGCTCTTCCGGACCCTGCTGGGTCAGCGCCCACAGGTCGTAGCCCAGAGCATCGGAAGCTTCTTTGAAAGTTTCGAGGATCAGCGGATGTTGCGCGCCCAGCTCGGCCAGCATGCCGAGGGACTGCGAACCCTGTCCTGGAAAGACGAATGCGAGGGAAGCAGACATGTAACAAGCCCCTAATGATCTTGTCGTCGGAAAAATGGCATCCCGCTAGAGGGACGCAAGAAACTGACAGTTGGATGGCCCTTTGAACCGGGCGGTCACATTTAAGCATTGTCCGACGAAAACGCCTAAGACAACAAATCCTCCAGACGGCCGTGCAGGCGCTCGGGAAGATTCTCCTGAATCTCGATCAGCGCTCGCTGAATGGCACTCTGAAACCCCTGAACTCCGGCCGAACCGTGACTTTTCACGACAATACCCTGCAAACCGAGGAAGCTTGCGCCGTTATGCCGCGCCGGCGCCAGATCAGCCTGCAGACGCTTCATCAATGGCAGCGCCAGGGCGCCGACAGCACGGGAAGCCAGATTTTTCTTGAACAGGGCCTCGATGCGTGCGGCGATCATCGTCGCCAGACCTTCGCTGGACTTGAGCAGGATATTGCCGACGAAACCGTCGCAAACCACCACATCCGCCTCGCCGCGATACAAGCCGTCGCCTTCGATGAAGCCGATGTAATTGATGCCTCGGGCAGCCTGTAGCAACGTCGCAGCCAGCTTGACCTGCTGATTGCCCTTGATGTCTTCGGTGCCGATATTCAGCAACGCGACACGCGGGCGAGCAATGCCCAGGGTTTGCGCCGCCACGGAACCCATCACGGCGAACTGCAACAGATGCTCAGCGCTGCAATCGACGTTGGCGCCCAGATCGAGCAACTGACAGTAGCCCTTCTGAGTAGGGATCGCCGCGACCATGGCCGGACGATCAATCCCCGGAAGAGTCTTGAGCACAAATCGCGACAGCGCCATCAATGCACCGGTATTGCCGGCACTGACACAGGCTTGAACCTTGCCGTCACGCAGCAATTCGAGAGCGACACGCATCGACGAATCCGGCTTGCCACGCAAGGCCTGGGCAGGTTTTTCGTCCATGGTGATGACTTCGGACGCCGGAATAATCGTCAGGCGCGCGCGATCGGCAGCCGATTGGCCGGTGATCAATTCTTCAAGAAGGGAGGGTTGACCGACGAGGGTCAGGTGCAGCGAAGGTGTAGCAGAAAGGCAAGCAAGGCTGGCCTGAACAATGCTGCGGGGACCGAAGTCCCCGCCCATTGCGTCAATCGCGATGACTTGAGCGGACAAGTGATTACTCGTCAGCGCCCTTGTCGATCACTTTACGGCCACGGTATACGCCTTCTGGCGATACGTGGTGACGCAGGTGAACTTCACCAGTGGTTTTTTCTACAGACAGGGTGCTAGCCTCGAGAGCGTCGTGCGAACGGCGCATGTCACGGGCAGAGCGGGATTTTTTGTTCTGCTGAACAGCCATAATTGATTAACTCCTAAACGTTTGGGTCACGCTTTAACTGCGCCAATACACTGAACGGGTTGGACCGCGTTACCTCGTCCTCGCTCGGTTCGGGCTCATCTGCTCCCGCCGGCTGCTGGCATTCTTCCGGATGATGAGCAGGCACAATGGGCAAGGCGAGCAGAAGCTCCTCCTCGATCAGTGACTGCAGATCCAATGGATCTTCGCCCAGTTCCAGCACGTCATAACCTTTCGGTAACGACTGGGTATTCGCACCCTCCTTCACAACAGCGTAACTGCATTCGCTGTGGATCGGCAGGGTGACCAGCTCAAGACAACGCTGGCAAACCATTTTGACTTCGGTGTCGATAAAGCTGTGGATCACCACAGATTTACGTTCATCTCGTTCAAAAACGAATTTTGCCTGCACCATACCGACATCGTCGGAAAGCGGGTCGCAGAGTCTCTTCAAATCGGCCAGCAGCAGTTCACCTTGAAGGGTGGTGCCACGGTCAGCCAATTTGCGCGGGTCAACGTGAGGTGGAATCGGGTCATTCAACATAGGCGCAGCATTATAGGGATGCACCCACCCATGTCAAAGGAAATTGTGCCCTGTCCGTCACTTGCGCAGCTCCGCTAGAATCTGTCGCCTGCCTCTGGAGATGCGAATGCTGCCTTTATTACTCGCTTCAAGCTCGACCTATCGTCGGGAATTGCTCAGCCGCCTGCGCCTGCCGTTCGTCTGCAGCTCGCCGGACATCGATGAAAGCCACCGCCCGGACGAGTCGGCAATCGAGCTGGTCAAGCGCCTCGCCGAACAAAAGGCCCGAGCCCTCGCCGACAGCCACCCCGCTCATCTGATCATCGGTTCCGATCAGGTTGCGGTACTCGGCGAGCGCATCATCGGCAAGCCACACACCTTCGAAAACGCCCGCGAACAACTGATGGCCGCCAGCGGCGCCAGCGTGACCTTCCTCACCGGCCTGGCCCTGCTCAACAGCCAGACAGGCCACTGCCAGGTCGACTGCGTACCCTTCACCGTGCACATGCGAGTACTGGATCACGCTCGCGTCGAGCGCTACCTGCACGCCGAGCAGCCCTACGACTGCGCCGGCAGCTTCAAGGCCGAAGGGCTGGGCGTGAGCCTGTTTCAATCCACCGAAGGCCCGGACGCGACCAGCCTGATCGGCCTGCCACTGATTCGCCTGATCGACATGCTGCTGGCAGAAGGCGTAGAGCTTCCCTGACCCACAAAAAACCGGCCCTCAGGCCGGTTTTTCTTGCAGCATTCGATCAGCGCAACGACGGGCCATTGAAACCCATCCACATTGCCAGTTTCTCGGCAACGCTGGCGCCGAGCTTCTTCGAGAAGCGGTCGAACGGCGATTCCTGAACGGTGAAGTCCACCAACTCCTTTTCGCCAATCACGTCACGCGCCACCGAACTGGCGTTACCCAGACCGTCGATCAGCCCCAGCGGCAGCGCCTGTTCGCCAGACCAGACCAGCCCGGAGAACAACTCCGGATGCTCCTTGTCCTTCAAACGGTCGCCACGCCCCTGCTTGACGCTGTTGATGAACTGCTTGTGCGTGGTATCCAGCACACCCTGCCAGAACGCCGCCTCTTCCGGCTTCTGCGGCTGAAACGGGTCGAGGAACGCCTTGTGTTCGCCAGAGGTGTAAGTGCGACGCTCGACGCCAAGCTTCTCCATGGTGCCGACAAAGCCGTAACCGGCTGCCGTCACACCAATGGAGCCCACCAGACTGGCCTTGTCGGCATAGATCTGATCCGCCGCGCTGGCGATATAATAGGCACCGGAAGCGCCCAGGTCGGAAATCACAGCGTACAGCTTGGTGTCGGGATGCAGACCGCGCAGGCGCTTGATCTCGTCATACACATAACCCGACTGCACCGGACTGCCACCCGGACTATTGATGCGCAGGATTACGCCCTTGACCTTCTTGTCCTCGAACGCCGCGCGCAGACTACCTACGATATTGTCGGCACTGGCAGGTTCTTTATCAGCGATCATGCCGGTAACGTCGATCAACGCGGTGTAATTGCCACTGCGCGTGGCGCTTTTCTCCATATCCATCAACGGCGTAAACAGGATCAACGCAACAAACAGATAAATAAAGGTCAACAGCTTGAAGAAGATGCCCCAGCGGCGCGAACGACGCTGCTCCTGCACGCCGGCCAGCAGGGTCTTTTCCAGCAGCTTCCAGCTTTTCGCATCACCGTCGTCGGCAGTTGCCTTGGCCGGTGCTTTCCATTCGTCGGTCATGCCATCCACCCCAGCAAAAAACGTATTAAGCCTGCTGCCCCAGCCAGGCATGCAATTCGGAAAAATGGTCAATCGACAGTCGCGGCGCGAACTGTTGCAGAGATTCGATCGATTGCGCGCCATAGCTGACCGCCACCGAATCCATCCCCGCATTGCGCGCCATCAACAGATCGAAGGACGAGTCACCGACCATCAGCGCCTGCTCGGCACGCACACCGCAGTGAGCGAGGATCTGCTCCAGCATCAGAGGGTGCGGCTTGCTTGCAGTTTCATCGGCAGCACGGGTGATATCGAAATAATCTTCCCAGCCATTGGCCTTGAGCACCCGATCCAGCCCGCGACGATTCTTGCCGGTCGCGACAGCCAGGTGATAGCCCTGCTCGCGAAAGGACGCCATC
Source organism: Pseudomonas sp. B20(2017) (assembly GCF_002113125.1). Classification (GTDB taxonomy): domain Bacteria; phylum Pseudomonadota; class Gammaproteobacteria; order Pseudomonadales; family Pseudomonadaceae; genus Aquipseudomonas. Next base: position 271,366 of record NZ_NEJP01000002.1, read on the forward strand.
GACTCGACTACGCCCTCGAACAACGGCGAAGGCACGGCCTCCGCGGCGATGTAGTGATCCGCGTAATACTCGCGAAACAAGGTCATTTCGGCATCGCTGATTTCCGGATACAGCGTGCGGATCGCCTCGGGCAACCCCAGACCGATGATGCCTTTGACGGCAAAATCATCACGCAACTCGAAACCTGAACGCCCGGATGCCGAATGCATTGCCTCGACAATCCGATGAATGGAATCGGCCAGCGTGCCGTCCCAATCAAAAATCAGCAGCTTGTAATCAGATGGGCGCACTCAATCGCTCCACAGTCTTGGCCCACATTTCATCGACCGGCGCCTGCAACTTGAGCTCACCGCCGTCGGGCAGCGGCACGGTCAGCATGTAGGCGTGCAGGAACAGGCGTTTGCCGCCCAGATCACGGATTTCCTTGCTGAAATTGTCATCGCCGTATTTGGTGTCACCGGCAATGCAGTGTCCGGCGTGCAACGTGTGGACGCGGATCTGGTGCGTGCGACCGGTAATCGGCTTGGCCTCGATCAAAGTGGCAAAATCGCCAAAGCGACGCAGGACCTTGAACACGGTCACAGACTCCTTGCCCTCCTCCTCGTCGACCTCGACCATACGCTCACCGGAGCGCAGATTGCTCTTGCCGAGCGCCGCACGGACCTGCTTGATCGAGGTCGCCCAGTTGCCGCGAACCAGGGCCATGTAGCGCTTGTCGACACCGTCACCGCGCAACGCGGCATGCAAATGACGCAACATGCTGCGTTTCTTGGCGATCATCAGCAGGCCGGAGGTGTCGCGATCGAGACGGTGAACCAGCTCGAGCTCCTTGGCGTCGGGGCGCAACTGACGAAAGGCTTCGATAACGCCGTAATTCAAGCCGCTGCCACCGTGAACCGCAATGCCGGCGGGCTTGTTGATCACGATCAGGGCTTTGTCTTCGTAGACAATCGAGGCTTCCAGGCGCTGCAACAGGCCTTGGGCCAAAGGCACCGGTTCGTCACGGTCAGGCACGCGAACCGGCGGCACGCGCACGATATCACCGGCCTGCAGCTTGTATTCGGGCTTGATCCGACCTTTGTTAACCCGCACTTCGCCTTTGCGCAAAATGCGGTAAATCAAGGTCTTGGGCACGCCTTTGAGCCGGGCGAGGAGGAAATTGTCGATTCGTTGGCCGGCATATTCCGGCGAGACCTCAAGCAATTGAACGCCTGGAGTCGAAGGGGCAGTAGTCGTCATGGCGCGGATGATAACAATTTTTATGGAATTGAAGCACTTAATCATTGCTGCTATAGTCGCGAACGCCGCCAAAAGCGGCCTGGACAGCGGAACCACGGTCAAAAACCGGCCCTGACCAACGCAATTCACCAGGACGCGAGGCCGTCCTACGGGGCTTCTGCTACGTAACGGTGGAGTTTGCAGCTGTAACAAGCGCAGGTGACATGAGGCCTGAATCACGCCGCAAAGCAGAGTTTTCACTCGCCACGCGAGCCATATTCACGGCCAGTTCACAAAGTGCAGTCAGCCGCGGATGACCCCGAGCGAAGGCTCCGGAAACACCGCCTGAATTAGCCATGATGCGTGACCTCCCCTTTCGGAGCTCACGGTAAATGCCAACCCGCTGCGGATTCTGCGCGCGGCAGCACCCGAATTATCAGGGATACGTGTAGGGTGGAGATGCACAACCGCTGGACTGTGTAGCAACAGGCTTTATCAAGACGCTTCATCTCGTCCACAGCCACCGGTTGATTCCTCCTCCTGACTGAGTGCTTAAGTAGCCACAGCAAGCAGGACGCGTACGTCGCGATAACGGCCCAATTGGCCGGACATCGCTGGACACGGGAATGGCCAACCACTCCCGACGCACCTGACACCGACCGTGAGAAGTCGTGTGTGCCGAACGCCGTTTCCGGCAGCCCGGAAACCGACGGTACTACATGAAAAGAATGCTGATTAACGCAACTCAACCCGAAGAGTTGCGTGTTGCACTGGTAGATGGCCAGCGCCTCTACGACCTGGACATCGAATCCGGTGCACGCGAGCAGAAGAAGGCCAACATCTATAAAGGCCGTATCACTCGCATTGAACCAAGCCTTGAGGCTGCCTTTGTCGATTTCGGCTCCGAGCGCCACGGCTTCCTGCCCCTCAAAGAAATCTCCCGCGAATACTTCAAGAAAGCCCCTGAAGGCCGCGTCAACATCAAGGACGTCCTGAGCGAAGGCCAGGAAGTCATCGTTCAGGTCGAAAAAGAAGAACGTGGCAACAAGGGCGCAGCCCTGACCACCTTCATCAGCCTGGCCGGTCGTTACCTCGTGCTGATGCCGAACAACCCGCGTGCCGGCGGCATCTCCCGTCGCATCGAAGGCGAAGAACGCAACGAACTGCGTGAAGCGCTGAACGGTCTGGTCGCTCCGGCCGACATGGGTCTGATCGTGCGCACTGCAGGCCTTGGCCGCAGCAGCGAAGAAATGCAGTGGGACCTCGATTACCTGCTGCAACTCTGGACCGCCATCAAAGAAGCTTCGCTGGATCGTTCCGCGCCGTTCCTGATCTACCAGGAAAGCAACGTGATCATCCGCGCCATCCGCGATTACCTGCGCCAGGACATCGGCGAAGTGCTGATCGACAGCGTTGAAGCCCAGGACGAAGCCCTGACCTTCATCCGCCAGGTGATGCCGCAGTACGCCAGCAAGATCAAGCTGTACGAAGACAGTGTTCCGCTGTTCAACCGTTTCCAGATCGAAAGCCAGATCGAGACCGCTTTCCAGCGCGTCGTCGAACTGCCGTCCGGCGGCTCCATCGTCATCGATCCGACCGAAGCCCTGGTGTCCATCGACATCAACTCGGCGCGCGCCACCAAAGGCAGCGACATCGAAGAAACCGCCCTGCAGACCAACCTTGAAGCGGCTGAAGAAATCGCCCGTCAGTTGCGCCTGCGCGACATCGGCGGCCTGATCGTCATCGACTTCATCGACATGACCCCTGCCAAGAACCAGCGCGCCGTGGAAGAGAAAGTCCGCGAATGCCTGGAAGCCGACCGCGCCCGCGTGCAGATCGGCCGCATCTCGCGCTTCGGCCTGCTGGAAATGTCCCGTCAGCGCCTGCGTCCTTCGCTGGGCGAAAGCAGCGGCATCGTCTGCCCGCGCTGCAGCGGCACCGGCATCATCCGTGACGTCGAATCGCTGTCCCTGGCGATCCTGCGCCTGATCGAAGAAGAAGCCCTGAAAGACCGCACCGCCGAAGTTCGCGCTCAAGTGCCGATCCCGGTGGCCGCGTTCCTGCTCAACGAAAAACGCAACTCGATCACCAAGATCGAACTGCGCACCCGCGCCCGCATCGTCATCCTGCCGAACGATCACCTCGAAACGCCGCATTTCGAAGTTCAGCGCCTGCGTGATGACAGCCCGGAAGCCGCGACCAACCAGTCCAGCTACGAAATCGCTGCCGCCGCTGCCGATGTCGAAGATGTCCAGCCAGCCGCCGCGACCCGCACTCTGGTTCGCCAGGAAGCCGCCGTCAAGACCGCTCCGGCCCGCGCCAACGCTCCGGTTCCCACCGAAGTCGCAGCGCCGGCCCCGGCACCTGCTCCGGTTGCCGCGCCAGAGCCAAGCCTGTTCAAAGGCCTGGTGAAGTCGCTGGTCAGTCTGTTCGCCACCAAGGAAGAGCCAGTTGCTCCGGTTGTGGTTGAAAAACCTGCCGCCGAGCGTCCGGCCCGCAACGAAGAGCGTCGCAACGGTCGTCAGCAGAGCCGCAACCGTAACGGTCGCCGCGATGAAGAACGCAAGCCGCGCGAAGAACGTGCACCGCGTGAAGAGCGCGCCCCACGTGAGCCGCGTGAAGAGCGTCAACCGCGCGAACCACGTGAAGTCCGCGAGCCACGCGAATCCCGTGACGAAGCACCGGTAGCCCGCGAAGAACGCGCACCACGCGCCCCTCGTGAAGAACGTGCACCACGTGCTCCGCGTGAAGATCGCAAGCCACGTGGCGAGCGTGAAGAGCGCGTACGTGAACTGCGCGAGCCTCTGGATGCCGCTCCGGCCGTTGCTGCCGCCGCCACCGCTGAAGAGCGTCCGGCCCGTCAGCCGCGTGAAGAACGTGCGCCACGTCCTCCGCGTGAAGAGCGTCAACCGCGTGCCGAACAGGCCGCTGCTGCCGTCGCTGAAGAAGAAATCACCACCAACGAAGAGCAACTGCCGGAAGACGGTTCGGAGAACGCCGAAGGCGATCGTCCACGCCGCCGCTCCCGTGGTCAGCGTCGTCGCAGCAACCGTCGCGAGCGTCAGCGTGATGCCAACGGCAACGTGATCGAAGGTTCGGAAGAGTCCGGCGAAAACGCCCAGGCGCCAAGCACTGCCGATCTGGCTGCTGGTCTGGCTGTTACCGCTGCTGTTGCCAGCACCGTGATCAGCGCTCCGGCTGAAGCTCAGGCCCACGAGCAAGCTGAACGCGCTACCGCTGCAACGCTGGAAACTGCTCCAGTAGAAGCGCCGGTTGTTGAAGCAACCACTCCGGTACAAGTAGTTGCCGCTCCGGAAGTCGAAGTGGCTCCGGCTCGCGAAGCTCAGCCCCTGGTTGAAGCAGCCGCTGAACCAGCGGTGACCTTCGAAGCACCAGCCGCAGTCGAAGAGTCGGTTGTCGAGACCGTCGCTGAAACCGTGACCGAAACCGTGCGTGAAGTTCGCGAAGAGCAGACCGCTTTCAACTGGGTCGCCGAGCCGGCTGTCGCTGAAACACCAGCGCCAGTGGTTGAAGCGCCTGTCGTTGAAGAAGCCAAGGCTGCCGAGCCAGTAGTTGTTGCTGAACCGGCACCGGTCGTTGAAGCCCCTGTGGTTGAAGCGCCTGTTGTCGCCGAAGCACCAGCGCCAGTGGTTGAAGCTGCTCCGGTCAGCGCCCCGGTCAGCGCCCTGACCCCAAGCGGCCGCGCGCCGAACGACCCGCGTGAAGTGCGTCGTCGCAAGCGTGAAGAAGAGCGTCTGCAGAAGGAAGCCGAACTGGCTGCCGCTGCCGCCGCTGCTGCTCCAGCTCCTGAAGTGGTCGAGGCAGCTCCTGCCCCGGTCGCTGAAGAAGTTGCCGTTGAAGCCGTGATTGCCGAAGCTCCACGCTCCGTTCAGGAAGCGGTCGAGCAACACGAAGAGGCCCAGGAAAAAGAACACGAGCCTAAACCCCTCGTCTGATTCCAAAAGCCAATAAAAAGCCCCGCCTGGTAATCCAGGCGGGGCTTTTTTATGCCTCAAAATTCACACAACTCAATTGTGGGAGCGAGCTTGCTCGCGATAGGGTCTGTCTATACCTGCTCCACTACCTGACACTCCGCCATCGCGGGCAAGCCCGCTCCCACAGGAATCTGTGCGTACTTCAAACTTGAGGGAAAACCAGTGCTTGCGGCACATCGATATCCCATAGAGCGCCGGGATCATCTACCACCACTTCCACCACCCGACCCTGCTTGAACAAAGGTCTGGCGCCCCGGTCACCGGACAAAGCCATCAGCCCTGCGGCGAACGAGCGACCAAACCCGACCGGATGCCCATAGTCACCGTTCAACGTCGGTACGCTGACCGCATCCTCGGCCATCGCCGCCACGACCCGCTCAATACTCGATGGCAGGATGAACGGCATATCGCCCAGCACAATCAGCCAGCCATCGGCATCCGGAAAAGCCGCCACACCCGCCGCGATGCTGTCGCCCATTCCCGTGGTCTCGATCGAGACAATGTCACACCCGTAAGCCTGCCCCATGCGTATCGCCTGCGGACGCGCCTCGGTCGTCACCAGCACTCGTTTGTCGAGACTCGCCGGCAGGTTCACCAACACCTGCTCGATCACCGAACGCACCGCGCCATCACGCCCGGTGCAATCGGCCAGCAGCTTGTCCTTGTCGGCGCCCGCCACCTCGCGAAAGCGGCTGCCCTCGCCCGCCGCCAGCACAATCACTCCGATGGATCGGCTCATACACTCTCCACTGTTTTCTTCTGCTTGAGCTCGACACCATTCTTGATCGCGACGATTTCCGCCAACAGCGACAAGGCGATTTCCGCCGGGGAATGGCTGCCAATATGCAAACCGATCGGCCCGTGCAAACGGGCGATGGCCGCTTCTGACAAGCCTAGCTCAGCGAGATTTTCCCGACGCTTGCGGCTATTGACCCGTGAGCCAAGCGCACCGACATAGAACGCTTTGGAGTCGAGCGCCGTGAGCAACGCCATGTCATCCAGCCGTGGATCGTGAGTCAGCGCGACAATCGCCGTGCGTTCATCGGTCTGGATATTCAGCACCGCCTCGTCCGGCATGCCGGGCACAAACCGTCCATGCTGCTCTTCCCAGCCATAGACGAACTCGGTTCGCGGATCACAGATCAGCACTTCGAAATCCAGCAGTTGCGCCATCTCGGCCACATACCGCGACAACTGCCCGGCACCGATCAACAGCAGGCGCCAGCGAGGGCCGTAAATGGCACGCAGGCTCTGGCCGTCGAAGTTCAAGGTGTCAGTCTTGCCGGCCGGTCGCAACACCACCTCGCCAGTGCCGATATTCAGCTCACGCGCGACGATTTCATGGGCCTCGCAGCGATCCAGCAACTCGGCGACCCACGCCGGATCGCCGACTCGCTCCTCGGTCAGGCGCAGGGTGCCGCCGCAAGGCAGGCCGAAGCGCGCGGCTTCTTCCTGCGTCACGCCATAGGTGATCAACTGCACCGGCGGCCCGTTGGCGGGAATCCGCCCATCGTGCAGCCGGGCGATCAGATCGTCCTCGACGCAACCGCCGGACACCGAGCCGATCACCACGCCATCCTCACGCAACGCCAGCATCGCGCCGGGCGCCCGGGGCGCGGTGCCCCAGGTTTGCACCACCGAAAACAACACCACCCGCTGCCCGGCGCGGCGCCATTCGAGCACGCTGCGCAGGACATTGAGATCAGCGCTGTCCATCACGCTTGCGCCTTTTGCCAGCCCTGCAACTGGTAACGCACCGGCAGGTTGCGGATGCGCTGACCGGTGGCGGCGAAGATCGCGTTGCACAGCGCCGGCGCAATCGGCGGCACGCCCGGCTCACCGACACCGCCCAATGGCACCTCGCCCGGCGGCGTCACCAGATGCACCGCGACTTCCTTCGGCGCCAGCGACATGCGCGCCACTTCATACATATGGAAGTTGTCCTGCTGCACCTTGCCGTCCTTGAAGCTGATTTCGCCCCACACGGCGTTGCCCAGGCCCATCACACACGCGCCTTCGAACTGCGAACGGATCCGCTCGGGGTTGATCTGCGGGCCGCAATCCACGGCGATATCGGCCTTGTGCACGATCAGCGTGCCGTCGTCCTTGACCTCGACTTCGATCACCGCCGCCACGTAGGTGACGAAGCTGTAATGCACGGCCAATCCGAGACCACGGCCCTTAGGCAATTGACGCCCCCAACCCGCCGCCTTGGCCGCGGTTTCGAGCACGGTGCGCATGCGCCCGGTGTCGATCGGATAACGCTCGGGGGATTCGCCGTAGTTCCACTCTTCACTGAGCGTGCGCGGGTCGATCTGCCGATCCGGGCCGAGCAGCTTGATCTGGTACTTGAGCGGATCTTCCTTGGCTTTGTGCGCCAGTTCGTCGACGAAACTCTGGATCGCAAAACCATGAGGAATGTTCGACACCGAGCGATACCAGCCCACCCGCGTATGCACCGTGGCTTCAGGGTTTTCCAGGCGCACGTTGGGAATCGCGTAGGCCATGTTGGTAAAGCCCATGCCCAGCTCGAACGCAGCTTCGTGATTCATGCTCGGCGCAAACAGCGCGGTAATGCTCGGCGCTACCGTGCGGTGCAGCCAGGCGGACGGCAAGCCGTCCTTGCCCACACCGGCCTTGAGGTATTCGGCGGACACCGTGTGGAAATACGAGTTGTGGATGTCGTCTTCCCGGGTCCATTGCACGCGCACGGCTTTGCCAGGAAATTCCTTGGCGAGCACGGCAGCTTCAACGACGAAGTCCGGTTTGGACTTGCGGCCGAAACCACCGCCCAACAGTGTGACATTGAAGGTGACGTTATCGAACGGCAGCCCCAGGCGTTCGGCGATGCGCTCGCGGGTGACCTGCGGCGCCTGGCTCGGCGCCCATGCCTCACAGGTGCCATCCTTGTAACGGGCGATGGCGACCATCGGTTCCATCGGTGCCTGGGCCAGATGCGGCAAGTAATAAGAGGCCTCGAGCGTGCTGGCGGCACTGCCGATGGCTTTGTCGATATCGCCGGTATTGCGCACTACTTTGCCCGGCGTCAGCGAAGCGGCTTCGATCTCCTTGCGATAGGCGACCGAGTCATAAGTGGCGTTCGGGCCATCGTCCCACTCGATTTTCAGCGCTTCACGGCCCTTCAATGCCGCCCAGGTGTTGCTGGCCACCACGGCCACGCCACCCAAAGGCTGGAATTCCGAAGGCAATGGCCGGGGTTCGATCTGGATGACTTTGAGGACGCCCGGCACTTTCAACGCGGCGCTGTCGTCGACCGACTTGACCTTGCCGCCGTACACAGCCGGACGCGCAATGACCGCGAACAGCATGCCGTCGAAATGCACGTCGGCCCCGTACACCGCGCGGCCATTGACGATGTCGGCACCGTCGATGGCTTTGGTGCCTTCCTTGCCGATGTAGCGGAATTCCGACGGTTGCTTGAGTCGCAGGCTGTCACGGGCCGGCACCGTCAACGCACTGGCCGCAGCGGCCAGCTCACCGTAACCCAGCTCGCGACCGGACGGTGTGTGAATGACTTTATGCAGTTGCGCGCGGCATTCGCCGACCGGCACCTTCCACTGCGCGGCGGCGGCCTGCTCCAGCATGGTCCGCGCGGCAGCGCCGCAACGACGCATCGGTTCGTACCAGTGACGCATGCTGCGCGAGCCGTCGGTGTCCTGGTTGCCGAAGCGCACCTCATCACCCGGCGCCTGCTGAACCTTGACGTGCGCCCAGTCGGCTTCCAGTTCATCGGCGACCACCATGGTCAGGCTGGTGCGCACGCCCTGGCCCATTTCCGAACGGTTGCAGACCACGGTCACCGTGCCGTCGGCGGCAATGCTGACGTAAACCTTCGGATCGTCGATCCAGCCGTTGGGCATGCCGTCTGCGCCAAACTGCTTCGGCTTGTCTTCGGCCAGCGCATCCTGCCAGCCCCAGCTCGCCGCCAGCACCAACGCGCCGGTAGCGCCGACGCCCTTGAGGAAGCCCCGGCGACTGAGGTTGCTCAGGGCGAAATCGTTCGGTAGACGGCTCATGCCTTGGCCTCCTTCAGGTGAGTGGATGCCTGACGGATCGCGGTCTTAATCCGGTTGTAGGTGCCGCAGCGGCAGATGTTGCCGACCATCGCCTCTTCGATCTGCTCGTCGCTCGGGTTCGGGTTGGTCTTGAGCAACGCGGTGGCGGACATGATCTGCCCGCCCTGGCAGTAACCGCATTGGGCCACAGCCGTATCGAGCCAGGCTTGCTGAACGATCTGACCGACCGGGTCGGCATGCAGGTTGTCGATGGTGGTCACGTTCTGCCCGACCACCGAACCGATCGGGGTGATGCAACTGCGCGCTGGCGCGCCGTCGATATGAATGGTGCATGCACCGCACAGGCCCATGCCGCAGCCGAACTTGGTGCCGTTGTAACCGGCGACGTCACGGATCGCCCACAACAGTGGCATGTCCTCGGTGACATCGAGTGGATGATCTTGACCATTGAGTTTCAGGGTAATCATGGGCATGCCCGCATATTCTTGGAGGTTATGGGGTCGAGCCATCTGCCACCGCAGGGACGGTAGTGGTTCGCGCAGATCGGCTCAGGCTAATCAGGCTCTCTTGTGCCGACGGGAACGTCTGCACCGGGCCTTTGGTGGAGCAAATAGTTGGTATCGTTAGCTGGCTACGTTAACCCGCGATTAACAAAAAAGCCCTGCAATTTTTTAATAGTGCAGGGCTTTGGGTCCAGACTTGAAAGCGTAGCCTCAATAGCGATTGGGCTCCATTTCCAGCTCGACATTGAAACGTTCTGCAATGTCTTTCTGAATGCGCTGGGCCAGATCGAGCAATTGTAGCCCGGTTGCCGCGCCGTAATTGACCAGCACTAGCGCCTGCAATTTATGCACGCCGGCATCGGCCTCACGGAAACCTTTCCAGCCCGCTCGCTCGATCAACCAACCCGCCGCCAGCTTCATCTGCCCGTCCGGTTGCGCATAGGCCACCAGATCCGGGTGCTGCGCCTTGATCTGCGCAACCACCGCCGCTGACACCAACGGATTTTTGAAGAAGCTGCCGGCATTGCCCAGCACGGCCGGGTCCGGCAGTTTCTCGCTGCGGATGCTGCAAATCGCGTGGCTGACATCCGTCGGCGTTGGCTGCTCGATGCCCTGTTCGGTCAGGCGCTGACGCACCGGGCCGTATTCAAGGTGCAGATGCGCGACTCGATCCAGTGCGAAGCGCACCCGCAGGATCAGCCAACGACCCGGCTGCTGCTTGAACACGCTGTCGCGGTAGGCGAAGTTGCACTCCTCCAGACTGAAGTCGCGCAACTCGCCGGTCTGGCGATCCAGCGCCGTCAGGCCGGCGAACACATCCTTGATCTCGACACCGTAGGCACCGATGTTCTGCATCGGCGCGGCGCCGACAGTGCCGGGGATCAGGCTGAGATTCTCCAGCCCGGAAAACCCCTGCGCCAGTGTGTGCTGCACGAACGGGTGCCACGGCTCGCCAGCTTCGGCTTCAATCACCACGCGGTTGCCGTCGTCGCTGATGACGCGGATGCCACGGCTGGCCATGCGCAGCACCAGCGCCGGGATGTCCGCCGTGAGCAACAGGTTGCTGCCGCCGCCAATCACCAGCAACGGCACGTCGTGGGCAGTCGCGTAAGCCAGGGCTTCGCGCACATCGGCGTCACTGTGGGCTTCGGCAAACAGCTGCGCGCGAACGTCGACGCCGAAGGTATTGAAGGGTTTCAGGGAAACCTGCGGCTGTACCTGCAAACTCATAACCGCCCCTTCACTTCGATCAACAGCTGATCGCAGGCACGCTCGATCAGATCCAGCACCTGATCGAAGCCCTGATCACCGTCGTAATACGGATCCGGCACCTCGTCGACCACGCCTGCATAGCGGCGCAGGAACAGGTCCAGCTCGGCCTTGCCGGTGGACGGCTGCAAGGCCTTGAGGTTGCGCAGGTTGCTGTTGTCCATGGCGAGGATCAGATCGTAGCTGGCGAAATCGGCGCGGCTGACCTGCTGGGCGCGTTGCGCCGACAGGTCATAACCGCGCACCTTGGCCGCAGCCTGACTGCGCTTGTCCGGCGGATTGCCGACGTGCCAGTCACCGGTGCCGGCGGAGGCCACTTCGACCTGATCCGCCAGCCCCGCTTCGCGCAACTTGTGGCGCAACACGCCTTCGGCGGTGGGCGAACGGCAGATGTTGCCCAGGCACACGAACAGAACGCGCATCAGGCCTCCAGCAGGCGACGGACGCGCTCGAGGTCTTCGGCGGTGTCGACCCCGGTCGGCGGCGCGATCAACGCGTCAGCCACGTGAATCCGCACGCCGTGCCACAGGGCACGCAGCTGTTCGAGGGATTCGGTGTTTTCCAGCCAGCACGGCCCCCAGCTCACGAAGTCCTGAAGGAAGCCTGCACGGTAGGCATAAATGCCGATGTGGCGACGGTACGGCACGCCCTCCGGCAGTACATCGCGGCTCTTGGCGAAGGCATCGCGGGCCCAGGGCAGGGTCGCGCGACTGAAGGTCAGCGCCAGACCGTTGAGGTCACTGACGACCTTGACCACGTTCGGGTTGAACAGGGTTTCCACGTCTTCGATCGGCTCGGCCAGAGTGGCCATGCGCGCTTCGGTGTGGGCCGCAAGATTCGCGGCGACCTGATCGATCACGCTCGGCGGGATCAGCGGTTCGTCACCCTGCACGTTGACCACGATGGCATCCGGCTCCAGACCGAGCTTCGCGGCCACTTCAGCCAGACGATCGGTACCGGAGTTGTGATCTTCACGGGTCAGCACCACTTCGGCGCCGAAGGCCTTGCAGGCTTCGACGATGCGCGCATCGTCGGTCGCCACCACCACACGGCTGGCGCTGCTTTTGCTGGCCTGTTCCCAGACGTGCTGGATCATCGGCTTGCCGGCGATGTCCAGCAGCGGTTTGCCCGGCAGACGGGTCGAGGCATAACGCGACGGGATGACAACGGTGAAGGCGGTGGTCATTTATCCAGACGCTCGTCGGTGGTCAGGGTGCGGGCTTCGCTTTCCAGCATCACCGGGATGCCGTCGCGGATCGGGTACGCCAGACCGGCGCCCTTGCTGATCAATTCGGTCTTGTCGGCGCTGAGCTTGAGCGGGCCTTTGCAGACCGGGCAGGCGAGGATGTCGAGCAATTTGGTGTCCATGAACATTCCCTGGATAAAAACGGATTAAGGCAAAAGACGATCCGGCAACAGGCGCATCAACTGTGTGTCGAACCAGGCCACAAAGGCCAGCGACGGCACGGCATCGACCGCCAGGTACCACCAGTCGACGGCGGCGAAGGCACGGCACTTCACCGCGTCCTTCTCAGTCATCACCACCGGCAATGACGGCGTAAAACTCAAGGCCTGCACGCTGTATTCGGCGTGGTCGGCGAAGGCGTGGGGCACAGGCCGCCAGTCTAGCGCTTCGAGGGTATTGAAGAAACGTTGCGGGTTGCCGATCCCGGCGACCGCGTGCACGGCCTGACCGGGTGGAAAATGATCGAGGGGCTTGCGTTCACCGCTGTGCAGATTGACCAGCGCCGAAGGTTGCAGACGGAAAGCAAAACCGCCGTCGCGATCCTCAAGGGCGCCGTTGAACAGCACACCGTCAACGCTTTGCAGGCGCTCGGCCGGTTCGCGCAGGGGGCCGGCGGGCAGGCAGCGCTGGTTGCCAAGGCCACGGGCGGCGTCGATCAGAACCAGTTCCAGATCCCGCGCGAGGCGGTAATGCTGCATGCCGTCATCGGACAGGATCAGGTCCAGCGGCTCGCTGTCCAGCAAGGCCCTGACAGCGGCGCTGCGATCGGGATCGATCATCAACGGTACGCCGGTGCGCTGCACGATCAGCAAAGGTTCGTCGCCGGCGATGTCGGCAGTCTGATCGGCCTGGACTCGCCATGGCAGTTGCGCCGGTTTGGCGCCGTAACCACGACTGACCACACCGACCCGCAGCCCGTGGCGTCGGCAGTGCTCGATCAGCCAAAGGATCATCGGGGTCTTGCCGGTGCCGCCGACAGTGATATTGCCAACCACGACCACCGGCACCGGCGACTGGTAGATCTCACCTTCGCCATCGAGAAAGCGCTGACGCTTGCCGGCCACGACGCGGCGGTACAGCCACTCCAGCGGCCGCAACAGCGTCAGGGCCGGGTGCCCCTGATACCACGCGGCGAGCAGACGATCGGACATGGCCATCAGGATTTGGGCGCCGCCTCGACCGTGGTCATGCGCAGATGGCTGAAACCGAGCTTGCCGGCCGCGTCCATGGCGGTGATCACGGATTGATGCTGAGCCTTGCCGTCAGCACTGATCGACAACGGCATGTTGGTGTCGCCGTTGGATTCTTTCTGCATGGCTTCCATCAGAGTGGCCAGATCGTTTTTCGGCAGAATCCTGTTGTTCACCGAGAACACGCCTTCGGCGCTGATGGCCACGTCCAGTTGTTTGACCTGCTGATCCTCGGCCGGCGAGCCGCTCACCGCTTCCGGCAGATCGACGCGCAACTGGGTTTCGCGGGTGAAGGTGGTGGTCACGACGAAAAACAGCAACAGGATGAACACCACGTCGATCAGCGACGCGAGGTTGATATCGATCGTTTCCCGGGGCTTGCGACGGAATTTCACGCTTTGCCCCCGGCCAGATCGACGTCACGGTCGCCCTGCACCACTTCCACCAGTTTGATCGCTTCCTGTTCCATGCCCACCACCAGTTCATCGATGCGGCGTTGCAGGAAACGGTGGAAGAACACCGACGGAATACCGACCATCAGGCCCGCTGCCGTGGTGATCAGCGCCTTGGAGATACCACCGGCCAATACCGAAGCGTTGGTGGTCATGCCGGAACCGGTGAAAGCACTGAAAATGTCGATCATGCCCAGCACCGTGCCCAGCAGACCGAGCAGCGGCGACATGGCAGCGATGGTGCCCAGCGCGTTGACGTAGCGTTCCAGTTCGTGGATCACCCGGGCGGCGGCTTCTTCAATGCACTCTTTCATGATCTCGCGACCATGCTTGGAGTTGGCCAGGCCCGCGGCGAGGATTTCCCCCAGCGGCGAGTTGGCGCGCAATTCCTTGAGTTTTTCCTTGTTGAGCTGCTTGTCCTTGATCCAGACCCAGACCTGACCCAGCAGATGCTCAGGGGTGACGCGACTGGCGCGCAGGGTCCACAGGCGCTCGGCGACGATCGCCATGGCGGCGATGGAACTCAGAATGATCGGCAACATCATCCAGCCGCCGGATTTGACCAATTCCCACACAGTGACAGCCCCCTCGAAAAAGTGCGCCACTTTACCATACCGGTTCGCGATAAAGACTCGTCGCCCCGACGACCGTGCTCAACGGTACTCCGCCCCCGGCAACGGCGGGTCGCGCCAGAACCGGCGTTGTTGACGCATCGACCGGGCCAGCTGAAACCGCCCCAGTTGCAGATGAATGGCGCCCTGTTCGGCGCTGTCATGGATGTGTATTCCCTGTTTGCGGTAACGGGCGATGACCGTCGGGTGCGGATGGCCGAACGAATTGCCCTGCCCCCGGGAAATCAGCACGGCATGAGGCTGCAAAACCTTGAGCAAAGCCATCGATGAGGAACTGCGGCTGCCATGGTGCGGGGCTTGCAGCCACTGGGTGGGAACTGCCAGCACACTATTGAGCAGGTCCCGCTCGGCGGCGCTGTCGATGTCGCCGGTCAGCAGCAACCGTTCGCCGCTGGCTTCGATCTGCAACACGCAGGAACGCTGGTTGCTGTCATGGGCGTCGGTCCACTGCCATAGATGAAAGGCAACGCCGTCCCACTGCCATTGCCGGCCACTTTCACAGGCCTCAGCGTTCAGTTCTTCGGCCAGCCCCGGCGGATCGCCGCTGATGACCCGGCTGACCGGCAATCCTTTCGCCACCGCGAGTGCGCCACCCGCGTGATCGGCATCGGCATGGCTGAGCAGCATCAGGTCGAGGTGTTCCACCCCCAGTTTGTGCAACGCCGGCAGCACCACTCGCTCACCGAGGTCGAAATCGCCGAAACGCGGGCCGCTGTCGTACAACAAGGTGTGATGCCGGGTGCGGACCAGAATCGCCAGGCCCTGGCCGACATCCAGTTGCCAGACATCGGCCACGCCTTCGGCCAGACGCTCCCGGGGCGGAAATGCCAGCACCAGCAGCAACGGCCAGCCCAATGGACGCAAGGGAACGCCTCGGGGCAGCAATAACAACAAGGCACCAAGACCTCCCAGCGCCCAGACCCACCATTCCATCGTCGTCGGCACCCACGCGGGCCAGCGCCCGGCAATCAGGGCCAGCGCCCGGAACAATCCATCGATCAGGCCACCGGCCAGCCACAGCAGCCCTTCCCCGACATAGGGGATCGGCAACAGCAATGTCCCCAGCAACGCCGGCGGCAGCACCGCAAAACTGACCCACGGCACCGCAAGCAGATTGGCCAGTGGTCCGCTGAGGCTGATCGGCAGGCTCAGCGCCACCAGCACCGGGCACAATCCGATCGCAATCAGCCACTGCGCGCGCGTCCAGGTCTGCCACCAGCGCCACGGGCCCAGACGGCCGCCGAAGGTGAAGATCAGCACGGCGACCGCGATAAAGGACAGCCACAACCCCGGACGCAGACTGGCCAGCGGATCCATAAACAGCACACCATTGAAGGCCAGCAACAACGGCCACCACGCACCGAGGTGGCGAAAACGCAAACGCCACAGCAGCACCAACGCAACCATCACGCAGGCCCGCCGCACCGGCACATCGAATCCGGCCAGCAGGCCATAACCCAGCGCCGCCGTGACTGCCAGACCGCACGCCCAAGGCAGCCAAGGCCAACGCAACGGCCAGATCCCGACCCGCGCCAGCCCGGCGACCAGCGCATACATCAACGCCGCCAACAGCCCGATGTGCTGGCCGGAAATCACCAGCAGGTGCACGGTGCCGGTGTCCTGCAAAGTCTGCCAATCCTCGCGACCGAGTCCCGAACCATCACCGAGCACCAGCGCAGCCAAGGCTCCGTTGCGTCCCTGGGCATCCACTGCAAACAGGCGCTGGCGAATGCTGTCGCGCCAGGCCCACTGCGCCGGCGCCAGGCGCTCGCCATCCTTCACCGTCCCGGTAGCGCCGATGCGTTGCGCCAGCAGCCAGGCTTCGTAATCGAACGCATCCGGATTGAGCAGGCCGCCGGGACGCTTGAGCTTGACCGCCAGTCGCCAGCGTTCGCCACTTTTGACCTCAGGCCCGGCATACCAGGCCAGACGCATCAGCGATGGCAGTTTCTCGCGACGCGAGCGCGCATCGGCCAGTTCGAAGCGCACGACACCTTCGGCATTCTGCGGCAAGCCAACGACCCGCCCCTCCACCCAGCGCGTTTCGCCATCCAGCCGAGAAGGCAGTCGATCATTCAACGCCAGATGCGCGCTGAAGCTCGCCCATGTAAATCCAAGCAGTAAAAACGCCAGTGGATAGCTGCGAAACGGCAGGAGCATCAGCGCCACCCACGGCAATACCAGCAATAACCCGACCGGCGGCAAGACCGGTAAAAAAACCGGGGCCAGCAGACCGACTGCCAGCGCCATCATCCCTGTGCGCATAAGCCCGTCCTTGAGAGTCCCACCCTCAGGCATAGCGGTTGCGGAGCACGTGCGTCGTTATCAATTGTCACAAAGTCTGAATGGGCGGTTCATAGAATCCAGACATACTTGCCGCCTTGACCGACCGAGAAGCCTTATGCCCCGGCGCTTATTCAAACGTTACATGCCCGACCCGACGAGCATCAGGGAACACAAATCCTTACGCTTTCTCGGCACGTTGCTGCATGACCCGAACCTCTGGCACCTCAATCGTCACTCGGTAGCCCGCGCCATGGCCGTGGGCCTGTTCGCCGCATTCCTGCCGATTCCCGCACAGATGCTGGTGGCCGCCGTCCTCGCGATCATGGTGCGCGGCAACATGCCGATTGCCGTGAGCCTGGTCTGGCTGACCAATCCGATCACCATGCCGGCGGTGTTCTTCTGCACGTATCAGGCCGGGGCCTGGCTGATGGATGTACCCGCCCGCACGCTCCCCGACGAATTGACCTGGGAATGGATCAGCGGCGAACTCTCGACCTTGTGGCAACCGTTCCTGCTGGGTTCGGTGGTGGTCGGACTGGCACTGGGCGCCCTCGCCTATTGTCTGGTGATGATGTACTGGCGCTGGTGGGTGGCCCGACAATGGGCGCGGCGCAAGAAAAGACGTCAGGCGTGAATGCAAAACGGCCTCCACTGTGGGAGGCCGTTTTTCATTGCAGCATCGAAGGGATCAGGTGCGCATTCCGCGCCCGCTCACCAGCAACCGCGAACAACCGATGTACAGCACCACCGTCGCCACCAGCATGAAGGTGATCGCGATACCGATGCGGATATCCGACACACCGAGGATGCCGTAACGGAAGGCGTTGACCATGTGCAACACCGGATTGGCCAGCGACACGGTCTGCCAGAACGGCGGCAGCAAGGTGATTGAGTAGAACACGCCACCGAGGTAGGTCAGCGGGGTCAGCACGAAGGTCGGGATGATCGAGATGTCATCGAAGTTGCGCGCAAACACCGCGTTGATAAAGCCCAGCAGCGAGAAGATCGTCGCCGTCAGCACCACCACCAGCACCGTCACACCGAGATGGTGAACCTGCAAATGGGTGAAGAACAGCGACAGAATCGTCACGATCACACCCACCATCAGGCCGCGCAGTACGCCACCAATGGTGTAACCGATCAGAATCGTGTGCGGCGACACCGGCGAGACCATCAGTTCTTCGATGGAGCGCTGGAACTTGCTGCCGAAGAAACTCGACACCACGTTGCCGTAGGAGTTGGTGATCACCGACATCATGATCAGACCCGGCACGATGTACTCCATGTAGGTGAAGCCACCCATGTCGCCGATCTGCCGGCCGATCAGGTTACCGAAAATCACGAAGTACAGAACCATGGTGATCGCCGGCGGCAGCAGGGTCTGCGGCCAGATCCGGGTGAAGCGTCTGACTTCGCGGTAAACGATGGTGTTAAGGGCAACGAGGTTGGGGCGCAGCTCGGAACTCATACCGCCACCTTCGACAGATTTTTCTCCACCAGGGACACGAACAGCTCCTCGAGGCGATTGGTTTTATTGCGCAGGCTCAGCACTTCGATGTTCTGCAGGGCCAGTTGGCCGAACAGCGCGGTGATGCCCATGGACTTGTCGACCTGGACTTCCAGGGTATGCGCATCCACCAGACGGGCCGGGTAACCGACCAGTTGCGGCGCGACTTCCAGATCGCCCTTCAGATCGAGCAGGAAAGTTTCCACATGCAGTTGCCCGAGCAGCTGACGCATGCTGGTGTTCTCGACTATGGTGCCGTGATCGATGATGCCGATGTTGCGGCACAACTGCTCAGCCTCTTCCAGATAGTGCGTGGTGAGGATGATGGTGATGCCTTTCTGGTTCAGTTCGGTGAGGAACGTCCACATCGAGCGACGCAGTTCGATGTCGACGCCGGCAGTCGGCTCGTCGAGGATCAGCAGACGCGGTTCATGCACCAGCGCCCGCGCGATCATCAAGCGACGCTTCATGCCGCCGGACAGCGAACGCGACGGCACATCGCGCTTGTCCCACAGGCCGAGCTGGGTCAGGTATTGCTCGGCGCGCTCCTTGGCGATCCTTGCCGGAATGCCGTAGTAACCGGCCTGGGTCACGACGATGTCGAAAGTCTTTTCGAACTGGTTGAAGTTGAACTCCTGGGGCACCACGCCGATGGAGCGCTTGAGCGCCGCCGGGTTCTTGTCCAGGTCGTGGCCGAAGATGTTCACGGTGCCGCTGGTCTTGTTGACCAGGGTCGAGAGAATGCCGATGGTCGTGGATTTGCCGGCGCCGTTGGGGCCGAGCAAGGCGAAGAAGTCACCTTCGGCGACGTCCAGATCGATACCACTCAAGGCCTGGAACCCGTTGCCGTAGGTTTTGGTTAGCTGCCGGATGGACAGAGCGGAACTCATATCGGATTTACGCACCCAGTAAGGAAAAAAGGACTGATAAAAAGCCGGCGGCGAGGAAGACAACCGCAGCGCTCGAGCGCAATGGTGCTTGCCGTCGCCGCACAAGTACAGTCAAGTGTGTCGATAGTAGGTATTAAGTCAACGCGGTCATGACGGCTTTCTGATACGCCGGACGCTGCTTCAACCGCGCGTACCAGGCTTCAAGATTCGGTTGTGGCGCGCGCTCGATCGGCATCTCGAACCAGGCGTAAATGAAACTGCCGAGCGGGATATCGCCCATACCGATTTCATTGCCGGACAGATACGGCTGATGCTTCAGCGCCTGATCGGCCATCGCCAGCAAACCATCACATTCCTTGATCCCAGCATGAATTGCCGGCCAGTCCTGCTTGTCTGCCGGGGTACGCAGAACGCCCCAGAACACCGTGCGAAACGGTCCGGCAAAACTGGAAGTCGTCCAGTCCATCCACTTGTCGGCAGTGGCGCGGGCCTGTAGATCCGCCGGATACCACGCCGTGTCGGCCGCATGTTTTGCCAGCAGGTAACGCACGATGGCATTCGATTCCCACAATACAAAGCCATCGTCCTGAATCACCGGCACCCGCCCGTTCGGGTTCATTGCCCGGTACTCCGGCGTGTCGACCACACCAAACGCGCCACCGGCATCGATGGCCTCGTAGGCCAGCCCGAGCTCTTCGGCAGCCCACAACGGCTTTCTGACATTCGACGAATTCTTGCGACCCCAGATCTTCAGCATGACCGCCTCTTTTCCAGTAAATGGGCAGGCAGCATACGCCGGATCAGAGGCTGCCGACATCACCGCGCATGTCACTGGACAGTGGCGTCTGCTGGTCGTTGAACAGGTGCGGATAACATTTCTGCAGATGTTCGAAGAAAAAGGATTCCGGTACATCGGCGAACTGACCGTGATCGACCAGGTACTCCATCAGCAGCGCGCCATCGCTGTTGTACGGGTGGAAAACGCTGTCGTTCATGCCGTCGAATTCCAGCGGCGCAACGTTGAACATTTCGCAGAGCTTCTGGTTGAACGCGGGTGTAGCCTTCACCCAGCGATCATTGAGAAACAGCTCGGTATAACCATGCATGGCGAACACCTCGCTTCTCAGCAGTTCAAGCAGACGCGGCGTCGACAGATGATTTTTCACATCCGCCAGACCGATGCGTGCGGGGATCCCGCAATGGCGCGCACAACCGGCGAGCAACGTGGCCTTGGGCACGCAATAACTTTCACCCGCCGCCAGCGCGTAGCTGCCGCGCAAGGTCTGCGGGTCGCGGCTGAAGGTGTACATGTTGTAACGCACCGCCTCGCGCACGGCGTAATAAAGACTGATCGCCTGCGCGAGCGGATCGCGGCTGGCACCACGGTGCTGCTCGGCGAACTCCACCACCGAGGGGTGGTCACTATCGATGAAGCGGCCGGGGCTCAGATACTCGTGCATGACGACATTCTCCTGGTTGAGCCCCGAGTCTAGCGAGAGGTTCAGCACAGAGATAACGACGTTTCGGCCAAACATGCACGCAAAGACGCGGAAGCTGCGAACGATTTCCCACGCGTGTTGCCCACCGAACCTACAAAAGACATCCGGGGTTTCCCACGATTTCAATCACCTTGCTCTGACCTGCCCGTTTTGCAGATGCCGTCTAAGCTCTGTTGGGTCGGTTCGCCCTGGTTCACGGAGGATTAAATATGCTGTTGTTGTGGATACTGGTTCTGATCGTCGGCGTGGCGTATCTGGCCCACCGGCGCATCGCCCCGTTGCCTGCACTGGGCATCGTTGCCGCTTACCTGTTGGCGATGGGGATTTTCAGCCACGCACCGGGCTGGTTGCTGCTGATTTTCTGGGTTGTGCTGGCGCTGGTTGCCGCCCCGTTGCTGTTGCCTGACCTGCGCCGCAAACACTTCACCGCGCCGCTGTTCAGCTGGTTCCAGAAAACCCTGCCACCGATGTCGCAGACCGAACGCGACGCGATCGACGCCGGCACGGTGTGGTGGGACGGCGAATTGTTCAGCGGCCGTCCGGACTGGGACAAACTGCTGTCTTATCCAAAAGTGCAACTGACTGACGAGGAACAAGCGTTCATCGACGGCCCGACCGAAGAGCTCTGCGCGATGGTCACCGACTGGCAGATCGGCCAGTCGATGGATCTGCCGCCAGAAGCCTGGACCCACATCAAGGAACACGGTTTCTTCGCCCTGATCATTCCCAAGGAGTTCGGCGGCAAGGGTTTCTCCGCCTACGCCCACTCCCAGGTGGCGATGAAACTGGCGACCCGCAGTGGTGACCTCGCCTCCACCGTGATGGTGCCCAACTCCCTCGGCCCGGCCGAACTGTTGCTGCATTACGGCACCGACGAACAACGTAATCATTACCTGCCACGGCTGGCCCGGGGCGACGACATTCCGTGCTTTGCGCTGACCGGCCCGCTTGCCGGTTCCGACGCCGGCGCCATGCCCGACACCGGGATCATCTGCAAGGGCGAATGGGAAGGCCAGGAAACCCTCGGCCTGCGCCTGAACTGGGAAAAACGCTACATCACCCTGGGCCCGGTCGCGACCTTGCTCGGCCTGGCCTTCAAGGCCTATGACCCGGATCACCTGCTCGGCGACAAGGAAGACCTCGGCATCAGCCTCGCGCTGATCCCGACCGATACTCCCGGCGTGGAAATCGGCCGTCGCCACCTGCCACTGGGCGCCGCATTCATGAACGGCCCGAACTCCGGCAAGGACGTGTTCATCCCGCTGGACTTCCTCATCGGCGGCCAGGACATGCTCGGCAAAGGCTGGATGATGCTGATGAACTGCCTGTCGGTCGGGCGTTCGATCTCGTTGCCGGCAGTGGGTACCGGCGCGGCCAAGTTCACCAGTCTGGTGACCGGGCAATACGCGCAGATTCGCGAGCAGTTCAACGTGCCGCTGTCTGCCTTCGAAGGCATTCAGGAAGCCATGGCGCGGATCGGCGGCAACGCGTGGATGATGGACGCCGCGCGGATGCTGACCGCCAACGCGGTGGATCTGGGCGAGAAGCCGTCGGTGCTGTCGGCGATCCTCAAATACCACCTCACCGAACGCGGTCGCGAGTGCATCAGCCACGCGATGGACGTGCACGGCGGCAAGGCGATCATCATGGGCCCGAACAACTACCTGGGCCGCAGCTGGAACGGTGCGCCGATCTTCATCACCGTGGAAGGCGCAAACATTCTTTCGCGCAACCTGATGATCTTTGGCCAGGGCGCAATCCGCTGCCATCCGTTCGTGCTCAAGGAAATGGCCCTCGCCGGGCGCGAGGACAAGGATCAGGCACTCAAGGAATTCGATGGCCTGCTGCTCAAGCACATCGGATTTGCCGTGAGCAACGCCGCCAGCACGCTGGTGCTGAACCTTGGCTTCGGCCATTTCGAACATGCGCCGGGAGATAAACTCAGCCAGGGTTACTTCCGCGCCCTCAACCGACAGGCTGCCGCATTTGCCATGCTCGCCGACCTGAGCATGATGCTGCTGGGCGGCGAACTGAAGCGCCGCGAACGTCTGTCGGCGCGTCTGGGTGATGTGCTGAGCAACCTGTATCTGGCCTCGGCGGCGCTCAAGCGTTACCACGACCTCGATTCCCCGGCGTACATGGAACCGCTGTTCCGATGGGCCATGGAAGAAAGCCTCGGCCAATCGGAAAAAGCGCTGGATGAACTGCTGACCAACTTCCCGAACCGGGCCTTTGCCTGCCTGTTGCGCGTGATCGTGTTCCCGTTCGGCCGCCGTCACAAAGGGCCTTCGGACAAACTCGGTGCCGAGGTGGCTGCGGTCATCGGCCGGGCCAAGGGCGATCCGGCGCTGGAAGAACTGCTTGCCGGCTGCTATCGCCCGCAATCGGCCGACGATGCGGTCGGTGCGCTGCAACACGCCTGCGATCAGTTGAACGCGGCGCAACCGTTGCACAAGAAACTGCACACCTCGCTCAAAAGCGGTCAGGTCAAACCGGTAGCTGGCGAACACGCCATCGATGCGGCACTGGAAGCCGGGGTGTTGCAAGCCGTGGAAGCCCAGACCCTGCGTGATGCCGAAGCGGCGCGACGCAAGGTGATCGATGTCGATGATTTCGACAAGGAGCAACTGAAACCCGCGGAAGGCAAAATCCGCTGATCCCTTCAATCAGTGAAAAACGGGCGCAGGGGCTTTATACTCCCGCGCCCGTTTTGCTCTTGAGGACTTATCTCGTGTCCAACGTCGTTGCCGATCATCTGGTTTTGCTCGACCACCTGCGCAGTATCCTGGTCGCCGTAGGTGAGGCCGATCAGGTTCCCGAAGAAAGCCATGCCCTGTTCCTGGAGCGTTTCGACGAACTGCTGGCGTCACTGCCGATCGAGCCGATCGAAAGCCAATATCTGGGCCAGGACATCCTGACTCAAGTGATTACCCGTTACCCGCAAATTGCCCACCTGATCCCGCGAGATCTGCTGTGGTTCTTCGCCGGCGACTGCCTGCATTACCTGTCCGACGAAGAAATCGACATGTATCAGGCGCTGGAAGAACGCCGCTACGAAGCCGAACAGAACGACGAGCCGTTCGACTGGAATCAGGAAAAGCAGCTGCTGGCGATGTCCGCCCAGGACAGCAAGCACTGATTTTCGCCCGGTAAGGAAAAGGCCCGCATGGTGATCCATGCGGGCCTTTTTTTGATCTGTTAAAGCAGCCCTTCACTCTCGGGCAATTCATATTCAGCCAACGCTTTTGAACCGGTGGTTTTCCCCGGTTTACTCAATGTCGGCTCTTTCTCCAGGCATTCCACAAGATAGTCGATGAACACCCGCAACTTCGGCGGCAGATAGCGCGTCGGCGAATGCAGCAACCACAATCCGCCGTGGTACGACGCCAGGAATGTCCAGTCCGGCAGCACCTGCACGATCAGCCCCTGCTCCAGGGCATAACGCGCGGTGAAATACGGCAAGCTGCCAATACCGATGTGCTGCAACACCGCGCCCAGACGCACGCCGGTGTGATTGGCGGCATAGCGCCCGCGCACGCCGACGGTGACGGCTTTCGTGCCTTTCTTGAATTTCCAGCGCGCATCGCTCGGGGTTTCGCCCAGATAGATGCAACTGTGATTGAGCAAGTCATGGGGATGCGTCGGTGTGCCATGTTCGGCCAGGTATTGCGGCGTCGCGCAGAGCAAATGGTCGATGGTCAGCAACTGTCGCCCGACCAGTCCGGCCGGCGGCCGCTCCGTAATACGAATCGCCAGGTCGACATGGTCGTCGATCAAGTCCACCTGGCGGTCTTCCAGCAACAACTCCACATCAACCTTAGGATAGCGCCGCAGAAATTCCGGCATGTGCGGATGAATCACGAAGCGCCCCACCGCTTTCGGCACGCTGACCCGCACCAGACCTTCGGCTTCGTGGGTGAACTGGCCGCTGATCTCCATCACCGACTTCGCCGCGCTGACCATTTCCTGGCAGCGCTTGAACACCTCTTCCCCGCCATCGCTCAAGCGCAGTTTGCGCGTGGTGCGTTGCAGCAGCCGCGTGGCCAGCGCCTTCTCCAGCCGGGAAATGCTGCGGCTGACCGCCGACGGCGATGAGCCCAATTGGCGAGCGGCTTCGGAGAAGCTGCCGGTCTCGACGACCTTGACGAAAATCGCCATTTCACCGAGCAGCGGCAGTGGGAGATTTATGCTCACAGCGCAACAGTCCTTTGATGTTTGAACGGATTATCACGTTATTGCACGATTCATATAATTAAAAAAGAAACTTTAATAAGGGCATGGAATATGACGCTTCGCCTCTTTTTCCATAGTGATGACCTCAAGGCCAATGTGGAAGTCCTCGACTGCACGCCCCACGAGAACGAATTCGCCGTTGTGTTGCGCGCCACGCTTTTTCATCCCCAGGGCGGTGGCCAACCCTGTGATACCGGCTGGATTGGCGACAGCCAGGTGCTGCGGGTCGTCCAGGAACCGGACCGGATCATTCATTTCGTCGATCAACCGGTGCCGCTGGGCATGACCCAGATTCGCGTCGACGAAGATCGTCGCCGCTTCAACACCCGCATGCACTCTGCCGGGCATTTGATCGGCCACTTTGTCCAGGCCATGGGCTGGATGCCGATCAAGGCCCACCACTGGCCGGACGAGGGCCGGGTGCAGTTCAAACCCGGTGATTCTGCCCAGGAAGTCGATGCACAAATCGTTCAATACGGCATCGGCCAGTGGATCGAGCACGATCTGCCACGCCTGACGTCCCTGCGCGAAGGCGCGCGGGAAATCGGTTTCGGTGAACTGCCAGCCTATGGCTGCGGTGGCACCCATGTACGCAGCCTGAAGGATCTGGGCACAGTCACGATCGCGTCCCTTTCGCAGAAGAAAGGCACGCTGTCCGTCCACTACAGCGTGGATTGAGGATTTCGGACGCTGCCAGATGCAGCGTCCGACGCCGGGGGAACCGCATTCGCCGGTTCCGTTGACTATTCGATAGATGGACCTGACACCATGATGCTTGACGTCGAGCGTCTCGATGAGACGTGCATAAAAAAACTGGCCAACGAAGAAGTCCTCGCCATCCGCGTCAAAGGTTTTCTGCCCCAGGCGCAGGCGATCCGGATTGGCGACAAGATCCTCGCCCCCGGCTTCGAGGGCTACATCAACGCGCCCAGCATCGGTCGCATCGGCATGGCGTTCTACGAGGCGGAGAACCAGCCCCTGCTGATCGAAGACTACTTCGAGCGCGCCACCAGCAACATCGCCGAACTGCGTAACCGCTGCGCGCCCTACTCGTCGCCGGTCGACACCCTGCGCTGCATGCTCGACGAATCCTGGCCGGCGGGCGCCCACCTGGAAAACCTCTACGGTCGCAAGATGTATGTCGGCCTGTCCCGAGTAGTGAAACCTGGCGTGTGCTTCCTGGCCCACCACGACATCTTCGCCAAGGACGCGCCGGAGAGTTTTCAGGCCCGTAGTCTGGAGGCGCAGTTCGCCTGCAACGTCTACCTGAACATGCCGACCGAGGGCGGCGCGTTGCAGATGTGGGAAGACGACATCTCGCCGGACCGCTTCGACGAAATGCGCGGCGACAGCTACGGCATCGACCCGGCGCTGCTCGGCCCGCCCGCCCTCGAAGTGCGCCCGGAACCGGGGGATTTCATCATGTTCAATTCGCGTCGCATGCACTCGGTCACGCCGGGCGTGGCCGACCCGCGCTTGAGCCTTTCGTTTTTTGTCGGCTATCGCGGCAATGCTTCACCCCTGACTTTCTGGAGCTGAAATGACATCGAATTACCTGGGCGAGTTTCTGGCGCTGGCCACCATCCACTTTCTGGCCGTAGTCGCTCCCGGACCGGACTTCGCCGTGACCATACGCCAGAGTGTGCGTTTCGGCCGCTTGGTCGGCATCTGCACGGCATTGGGCATCGGCGCGGGAATTTCCGTGCACGTGCTGTACACCCTGTTGGGCGTCGGCGCCTTGATGCACACCACGCCCTGGCTGCTGACCGTCGCCAAAGTGGTCGGCGGTGCTTACATACTTTACTTGGGCGTCAGCCTGATCCGCAGCAAACCGAAGACGACAATGGAAGGCGAAAAGACCAGCGACGAACCGCTGGTCGAGCAATCGCTGTTCAAGGCGTTTTCCACCGGTTTCCTGACCAACGCCACCAACCCCAAGGCCACGCTGTTTTTCCTGGCGATCTTCACCACAATCATCAGCGCCAGCACGCCGCTGCAAATCCAGGCCCTGTACGGGTTGTGGATGTGCGGGGTGAATGCGCTGTGGTTCGTGATCGTCGCGCTGTTCTTTTCCAGCAACAAAGTGCGCGTGCTGTTCATGCGCATGGGGCACTGGTTCGAACGCAGCATGGGGGTGATTCTGATCCTGTTTGCCGGGCGGCTGGTGTTGTCGATGTAAGCGCATTGATCGGAGAAGCCCGATCCAGACGGATTGGACGGGCTTTTTCATTTCTGCGCCGCTTTTGCATTTCTGTGCGACGCGTCCCACTTCGGGGGCTCCCCTATCACTCGCTGGTGGTGTTAGTTTGCGAAACCGTCTGACGCTTCGATCAGACACCTCCTACTCACTGCCTGCAAAGGAATGCCCTTAGCAATGGACTTTTCACTCAAGCAACTGGCCGCGTCGACGCTGATTCTGGCCAGCCTTTCGTCTGTCACACTGCCAGCCCACGCCAACCTTACCGAGCAGCAGAGCGCGACCATCCTCAAGACATTCAATGAGGCAAAGGTCAGTGATTTCAGAGCATTTCTCGGTGATCTGGCCAAGAACGACCTGAGCAAGGCCGACGATCTGCGTCCAGCCATCAGCGCTTTCCTCGACAACAAGACGCTGACTGCCGAACAGCAGAACGAAATCCATCGCCTGCTCGGTCTCTACACTCGCGTGAAGTACGGCAAAGCCGCCCTGGAAACCCTGCGTGAACTGGTGGAAATCCCGACCTTCCGCAAGGACGGTGTCGATCAGCACAACAATCCCGAATTCATCAAGATCGCCGCCAAGATCAAGGAGCTGGCCGAGTCTTTCGGCTTGAAGTATCGCAACATCGACAACCGCGTTTACGAAATCTCCCTGGACGGCAACGGCAAGGACGTCGTCGGCATTCATGCACACGCCGACGTGGTGCCGGTAACGCCGGAGAACTGGGTGCTGAAGGACGGCACAAAACTCGACCCGTTCAAGGTCACGCTGATCGGCGACCGCATGTACGGCCGCGGCACCGAGGACGATAAAAACGGCATCGTTGTGACGCTGTACGCCATGAAGGTGATCAAGGAAGAGAAGCTGCCACTGGCGCGCAACTTCAAACTGCTGGTGGACACCACCGAAGAAACCACCGGTGACGCGATTCCCTACTACTTCGAACGCAACCCGACGCCGGAGTACAACCTGGCACTGGATGGCGGCTATCCCGTAGTGATTGCGGAAAAAGGCTACGGCACCGTCATGGCCAAGTTCGCCAAGCGCAACGCCGAGGGCAAAGGCGCAGAACTCATCTCGATGACCGGTGGCCTGGCGACCAACCAGATCCCTTCTGTTTCGGTCGTCACGCTGGTGACCGACAAACCCGCCGACCTGGCGGCCAGCCTGCAAAAGGCCGGCACCGAATACGCCAAACGCAATGGCGGCGATTTCGAAGTGAACGCCAAGGTCGATGGCAAAGACGTCAAACTCACCGTCACCGGTGTTTCTGCGCATTCGTCCGAGCCTGAATCCGGCGTCAATCCGGTCGCTCGCATGCTCGACTTCATCCACAGCGTGGATGGCAAGATTGCCTTCAAGCACAACCACATCACCGACGCTGCGCACTACGCCGCCGACAACTGGGGCCTGGATTACAAGGGCAGCAAGCTGGGCGTCGGTTTCGCCGATGATTTCATGGGCCCGCTGACCACGTCCCCGACCTACGTCGGCATGGACGACAAAACCTTCAAACTCGCGGTCAACCTGCGCGTGCCGAAGGGCAAGTCGCCGGAAGTGCTCAAGCGCGAAATCGCCGACAAACTGGCGGCCTGGAGCAAGAAGACCCATGTCGCGGTCAACTTCGACTATTCGATCGCCGAACCGATGTACCGCAACCCAGAAGGTGAGTGGGTCAAGGCGCTGCTGGCCGTGGCCACCGAAAACCTGGACATGAAACACGAATTCGGCACCTCGGCCGGCGCCACCTCGGTGCATGAACTGCCGAACGGCGTGCAATTCGGCCTGGCGCGACCCGAGGTCAAGTACACCGGTCACACCGATGGCGAATTCAAGACCGTTGACCAGTTCCTGCTGGACCTGCAGATCGTCACCGAAATGATGGGACGCATCGGGCAGTTGCCGAAGCTCTGATCACGTACCGGGCTCGCCACATTGGCGGGCCCACAAAAAAAGGACCGTGAGGTCCTTTTCTATTGCCTGACAAAAACAGCACAAACAAAAACGCCGCTCATCACTGAGCGGCGTTTTTGTGAATTTGGAGCGGGAAACGAGACTCGAACTCGCGACCCCGACCTTGGCAAGGTCGTGCTCTACCAACTGAGCTATTCCCGCAATGGCGTCCCCTAGGGGACTCGAACCCCTGTTACCGCCGTGAAAGGGCGGTGTCCTAGGCCACTAGACGAAGGGGACACAGGCTACAACTTTCACTAATAAAAACGCCGCTCTTTGCAAAGCGGCGCTTTTTGAATTTGGAGCGGGAAACGAGACTCGAACTCGCGACCCCGACCTTGGCAAGGTCGTGCTCTACCAACTGAGCTATTCCCGCAAATGGCGTCCCCTAGGGGACTCGAACCCCTGTTACCGCCGTGAAAGGGCGGTGTCCTAGGCCACTAGACGAAGGGGACACGCTACCCGGAACACATGGTGTGTGTTTCGGTGTCCAGATCCGCCTCCGAAGATTCGGTTCTGGTTTCACTCAGCACCGCCCGAAAGCGTTGCTGTTTAAAATTGGAGCGGGAAACGAGACTCGAACTCGCGACCCCGACCTTGGCAAGGTCGTGCTCTACCAACTGAGCTATTCCCGCATTGGCGTCCCCTAGGGGACTCGAACCCCTGTTACCGCCGTGAAAGGGCGGTGTCCTAGGCCACTAGACGAAGGGGACACACTACAACATTCACTCCCTGCCGCGTTTCGCTGTGTGCTTTACGCTGCAAGTGGCGCGCATTCTATGGATGGATTGAAAGGTCGTCAACCCCCAGATATAAATTTATTTAAATCAATGACTTCGACCTGCTTTACCGGCCGTTTCCGGCTTTTGCGTCGCCCGACGATTGACGCCTATATTCCGACACTCGCCAAGGCGTTATAGTCCACCGCAAAGGTGATGGCAATCTGCACCCCAAGGGCCAGCATTTATATAAGCGGCTCCTTGGCCGATACAGATAACAGCTTCGCCGATCCAAACCCGTCGAGCGGCGCTAGGCTCCTCCATGCCAAGCCACTACACTCGCACGCGAACCCTATAAAGAGGTCTTACCGGTGACACCACTCATGATCACCCTGCTAGTCATAGCCGGGATCGCAATCTTGATCGCCATTGGCTACATGAACCATGTGGTGGAAAACACCAAACTGGAGAAGGCCCGCACCAAGGTCGAACTCAACGACCGCCTGCGCCGTTGCGGCGAACTGACCGAAACCTTCCCCGGCCAGTTCATGACCCCGGCCCTCAAGCTGCTGCTGACCCGCCTTGAGCTGAATGTCTGCCAGCGCCTGCTGAACCTGGAAAAAACCAGCGCCACCACCAAGGCCCGCATCACCGAACTGAGCGCCCTCGTCGCCCAGGGCGAATCGATCCCGGTCAACAACCCACCGGCGCCGATCCAGACCGAAGCCAAGGCCAAAGACGTTCGCTTCCTCCTCGAAGCCCTCCACGGCCAGATCACCCGTGCCGCCCAGGACGGCTTCCTGCCACCGAACGAAGCCAAACACTGGATCCGCGAAGTCCGCCACATCCTTGTGCTGCTGCACATCGAGTTCTTCAACAACCTCGGCCAACACGCCCTCCAGCAAAATCAGCCAGGCCAGGCCCGCCTCGCCTTCGAACGCGGCGTGCAATACCTGCGCAAACAGCAGGACCCGCAAATCTACGCCGAACAACTCCAATACCTGGAAAAACTCCTGGCCCGCGCCAACGCCCAGGTCATGGACAAAATCGCCCCGGTCGAAGGCGAAGAAAACCAACTGACCGCCGGCCTCAAAGATGTCGAAGCCGATGCAGACTGGAAGAAAAAAGTGATTTACGACTGAGTGTAGTCAAAAAGAGAAGCCACCGGAAGGTGGCTTTTTTATTGGCTTAAGTTCCGGAGTGAACCAGATAACCCTCAGCCGACTGGCAAACCGCATTCGCGAGCAAGCTCGCTCCCACAGAAAGCAAAAGCATCCCGCACCCACTCCTCACCACTCACCACGATGAGCGTTAGCTCAAGTACCGCTCTTGAGGTGACGGCCCCATCGGAAGGCTGAGTGGAGGGATTTATCCGGGGGTGGGAGCGCAGCGACCGTGCGGCGCAGCCGCATGCATCGAGAGGAGGTGCAGCGAAGCAAACCGTAGGCGATGCCCCCGGATCAATCCCGGAACGAAGGAACCCCGAGCCCCAGCGAGGGGCCGAACGCCGGGGCCCAGCCTTTTGGTTCCTTTTTGGCGTCTGAAAAAGGGACTCGCCGTAAGGGCGAAACCGCCAGCGGCAGCACCCGAAGCAACGGATATTCACACCAAACAACCAGCAACCTGGTCGGCCCAAAGGCCGCCAAGGTCAAATCCAAATCAAAGCCGAAAATGCCCAACCATCCCCTTGAGCTCACTCCCCAACTGCGCCAGCTCAACACTCGAAGCCGCATTCCCCCGCATGGCAATCGAAGACTGATCCGCACTCGCCCGAATACTCGTCACACTGCGATTGATCTCCTCCGCCACCGAACTCTGCTCCTCCGCCGCCGCCGCAATCTGCTGATTCATCTGCTGAATCAACGAAACCGCCGCCGCAATACTCCCCAACGCACTCTCGGTCTGCAACGCATCACTCACCGCCAGCTTCACCAGCTCGCCGCTGCTCTGAATCTGCTGCACCGACGAATGCGCCGCCGAACGCAAGGCACTGACCAGCCGCTCGATCTCCTCGGTCGACTGCTGAGTGCGCCGAGCCAGCGCCCGCACTTCATCGGCGACCACCGCAAAGCCCCTGCCCTGCTCGCCCGCCCGCGCCGCTTCGATCGCCGCGTTGAGCGCCAGCAGGTTAGTCTGCTCGGCAACACTCTTGATCACCTCAAGCACCGTGCCGATATTCTGGATTTCCGCACTGAGGCTTTCGATGCTCGAACTGGCCGACGTCGCCGAATCCGCCAACTGCTCGATCCGCGCCATGCTCTGACGCACCACCTGCTGGCCGCTTTCGACCTTGCCATCGGCGGTCTGCGCCGCGAGCGCCGCCTCTTCGGCATTGCGCGCCACATCGTGCACGGTGGCAGTCATCTGGTTCATTGCCGTGGCGACCTGTTCGGTTTCCTCTTTCTGGCTGCTGACCTCAAGGTTGGTCTGCTCGGTCACCGCCGACAGCGATTGCGCCGAACTGGCCAACTGTTCGATCCCCGCCTGCAACCCGCTGACAATCGTGCTCAAACCCGCGCCCATCTGCTGCATGGCCAGCATCAACTGGCCGATTTCGTCGCGTCGGGAGACCTCGATCGTTGCGCTCAAATCGCCAGCCGCAATCTGTTGCGCCACATGAATAACACTGCGCAACGGCGCGACGATCAACCGGGTAATCACCCACGCCGCAATCAGCCCGACCAGCAACGCCAGCGCCGATGAGCCAATGATCAGCACCGAATTCTTTTTCAGTTCGCCCTGCATGGCGCCATCTTGCGCGACATACGCCTGATCGACCCGCGCCACGACTTCGTCGGCCCGCTGGTGCAACTGCTGATAGACAGTCTTTTCCTGGGCCAGCAGCCCGGTGTACTCGGCGAGCTTGTCGCTGAAACCGGCGATGTGCCCGGAGACCTCATTGAGTACCGTCAGGTAACCCTCGTCCTTGACCGTGGACTTGAGCTGTTCAGCCTGAACCTGAGCCTGGGCAGCCTGCTCGATATTGCCCTGACCGGCACTGTCATCACCCTTGCGGCTTTGATCCAGGCGTACCCGCGCCTCGTTCATTGCCTGCAACATCAAGCGTGAGACCTGACTGACCTGACCAGCCTGCTCGATGAACTGCGACCCGTCCTTGCCCTCGCTGTCTTTCAGCGTGTAAGCACCGTCGTCGGCCAGACCGGCCTGCAACACATCGAGATTGTTGGCGACGCTGGACACCGACCAACTGGCCATCTCCAGCGCCAGATCCTTGGCCTGAGACAACGAGACGAATTCATCGAACGCCTTGCGGTAAGCGCCCAATGACTGTTGGACGTCGTTCATGACCGACTCATTGCCCGGCGACAAAATCTTGAGCTGGTCGGCCATGGCGATCAGACCGTCGACACCCTCGTGCAAGGCATCGACGGTTTTCGGGTTGCCATGCAAGGCGTAGTCCTGCTCCAGCAGCCGCACCTTGAGCAGGCCACTGTTGAGCGATGACATCTGCTTGAGGCCGTCGAAGCGATGACTGATGGTTTGCAGGGACCAGACGCCAATGGCTGCCACCAGAGCAGTCAGCAGCAACACCAGCACAAACCCGATACCCAGTTTTTTTGCCATACCGAGGTTGGCAAAACGTCCTTGCACGGCCGAAATCATTGCGCGTAGCCCCCCGCCATAGTCTGTTGTCGAAGATTCGCAACGGCCTTGAACCAGCACAAGTCTCTGGCGTCGGAATAATGGCAAAAAGCTACGCAGGCGTCGTTTTCAGAACGCTTGAGGTCGATCCACGGTGGTGCTGCGAAAAAACTGTCGCGCCCGGGGATCACAAGCGTAAGCCACGTTGATGCGCTGCCATTCGCAGGCTTCGCCACTGGGGCTGAACGAGGTTGCGCAGGACAGCTGCACCCCGCACCGCGCGGCTTGCCTGCGCAAGTGCGACTCATCGGCCAGCGGCGCGCGCGCCCAGATGAACAGGCCACCCGTGGGCTTGCCGAATACTTCCCAATCGGCATCTTCCAGGGCCTGCAACGCAGCCGCACGATCGGTATTGAGCCGCTGACGCTGGCGCTGAACCAGTTTGCGATAGGCGCCACTGGCCAGCATCCCGGCCAGCACCGCCTCGCAGAACCTCGAGGTGCCCATGCAACTGATCATTTTGACCCGCGCCATCCGCTCGATCAGCTCGCCATCGGCCAACACGAAACCCACCCGCAGCGAACTGCTCAGGGTCTTGGAAAAACTGCCGACGTAAATCACCCGTCCCTCGTCATCCAGCGCTGCCAGTCGAGTGCCGCTGCCGTTGTGCAGGTCAGCGTAGACATCATCTTCTATCAACCGCAGATCGTAGATCCTGCTCAACTCCAGGATACGTCGGGCGACCGCCGGCAGCAGGCAACTGCCCGTGGGATTGTGGTGGTGACTGTTGATGAACAACGCGGTGGGCCGAAACTGCTGCAGCAACGCTTCGAGCGCCTCGAGATCCGGCCCGCCCGGCGTGCGGCGAACCTCCAGCATACGTACGCCATGCAAGCGCAGGAGATCGAACAGCGGCGCATAACCGGGGGTCTCGACCACGACGCAATCACCGGCCTTGAGCAGGGTACGCACGATCAAATCCAGTCCGTGGCTGGCGCCAGCGGTGGTCATCACCTGTTCTTCAACTGCCTTGATACTCAGCAACCCCAGGCGTTTGACGGTCTGTTCGCGCAACGCCGGCAGCCCCAGAGGCGTGCTGTAGTTGAACAGGCTGGCCATGTCGGCGCGTGTCACCTCGCGGATCGCATAACCGAGATCATCGGGCTCGCGCCAACTCTCCGGCAGGACGCCACTTCCCAGCGTCAAACCGCCGCGCCATCGGGCGGCTGGATCGCCCCCGCTGCGCTCCCCTTCACACCCTGAGCCATCGACCGCCTTGCAACACCCGGGCAACGAAGCCGCCACCATGAAACCCGAGCCCTGACGCGAGGCCAGAACCCCTTGCGCCACCAGACGCTCGCAAGCCTCCATGACGCAGGACTGGCTGAGCAGATTGCACCGCGCGATCTCTCGTACGGAGGGCAGGCGCGTCGTCGGCGGCACCGGCCCCTGCATGATCCACTCGGTCAACCCGTCAACAATCTGCTGTACGACCGGCACCATTGCCAGTCGGTCAATTCTCAATTCCATGAGCACGCAAACTCCTGTCCGTTTTGCTGGCGGCAGTAAATCACAGCCACGCTCTTGAGGCTGTGCGACAAAACCGCCAAAAGCCTCCGTTCTCACCATTTGAAACACATTGTTTAGCGGATTCACGGAACCGCTCCCGAGGCGAAAAAAAACCCGCCGGTGGGCGGGTCCTTTTCTGTATCAGTCGACGCAATCTTAGAAAGCAGTCACGCCTCCATCCACCGCCAGCGAATGGCCGGTGGTGAAGGCTGCACCGTCGCTGCACAGGTACAGCACGGCGCTGGCAATTTCCTCAACCTTGCCGATGCGACCGACCGGGTGCATCGCGTTGGCGAATTCGCCTTTCTTCGGGTCTGCCTCATAGGCGCGACGGAACATGTCCGTGTTGATCACCGCCGGGCATACGGCGTTGACGCGGATTTTCTTCTTGGCGTATTCGATCGCAGCCGATTTGGTCAGGCCGATCACCGCATGCTTGGAGGCGGCGTAGATGCTCATCTTCGGTGCGGCGCCCAATCCAGCTACCGACGCAGTGTTGACGATCGCCCCACCGCCCTGGGCCAGCAGCAAGGGCAATTGATACTTCATGCACAGCCAGACGCCTTTGACGTTGACGCCCATGATCGCGTCGAACTCGTCCATCGAGCCTTCGGCCAGTTTGCCCTTCTCGATCTCGATCCCGGCGTTGTTGAAGGCATAGTCGAGACGGCCGTAGGTATTGATCACCTCGTCCATCAGATTTTTCACTTCGCTTTCGACGGTCACGTTGCAGCGCACGAAGGTCGCTTCGCCACCGGCTGTACGAATCAGCGCCACGGTGCCCTCGCCCCCGGCCGCATCCAGATCGGCCACCACCACTTTCAGACCTTCGGCGGCGAATGCCTGGGCCGTCGCGCGGCCGATGCCGTTGGCCGCGCCGGTGACGACGACTACCTGACCGGAAAACGTCATGCTCATTGTTATGTCCTCGAATGCGGGGGGATTGATGAAGGCAGCATAGCCACTGGGGCCTGAGTGACGTCAGCACTATCAAAAGGCCGGTTAGCCGTTCATGAATCGCAGTGATGAAACCCCGCCGGGGACTATCACCGTACTGGATCAACCTGCATTCGCCCCGTGAGCCAACCTTGCGGCATCGCGCATGAAGGTCTATCAACAAGGCTTCATTCATTTCGAGTGCCTGTCATGACCAACCAGACCAATCGCCAGTTCCTGCTCGCCAAACGCCCGGTGGGCGCCGCCACCCGCGAGACCTTCACCTATCAGGAAGTACCGGTCGGCGAACCGGCGGCGGGGCAGATTCTGGTCAAGAACGAATATCTGTCCCTCGACCCGGCCATGCGCGGCTGGATGAATGAAGGCAAGTCCTACATTCCGCCGGTGGGTCTGGGCGAAGTCATGCGTGCCTTGGGCGTAGGCAAAGTCATCGCGTCAAACAATCCGGGGTTTGCCGTTGGCGACTACGTCAACGGTGCCATTGGCGTGCAGGATTATTTCCTCGGCGAGCCAAGAGGTTTCTACAAGGTCGATCCGAAACTGGCACCGCTGCCGGTTTATCTGTCCGCACTGGGCATGACCGGCATGACCGCCTACTTCGCCCTGCTGGATGTCGGCGCACCGAAGGCCGGCGATACCGTGGTGTTGTCCGGTGCAGCGGGCGCGGTCGGCAGCATTGCCGGGCAGATTGCCAAAATCAAGGGTTGCCGGGTGGTCGGCATTGCCGGCGGCGCCGACAAGTGCAAGTTTCTGATCGATGAACTGGGCTTCGACGGCGCCATCGACTACAAGAGCGAAGACGTGTTGGCCGGCCTTAAACGCGAATGCCCGAAAGGCGTGGACGTGTATTTCGACAACGTCGGCGGCGACATCCTCGACGCGGTACTGAGCCGCCTGAACTTCAAGGCGCGGGTGGTGATCTGCGGCGCGATCAGCCAGTACAACAACAAGGAAGCGGTCAAAGGCCCGGCCAACTACCTGTCGCTGCTGGTCAACCGCGCGCGGATGGAAGGCTTCGTGGTGATGGATTACGCCGCACAATACGCGAGCGCCGCCCAGGAAATGGCCGGCTGGATGGCCAAGGGTCAGCTCAAGAGCAAGGAAGATATCGTCGAAGGCCTGGAAACCTTCCCTGAGACACTGGGCAAACTGTTCAGCGGCGAGAACTTCGGCAAACTGGTGTTGAAGGTCTGAAAACAAAGAAGGGAGCTATCGGGCTCCCTTATTTGATGCTTCAGCTGTTCGCTCAGGCCAGTTCGGCAACCACCGAGGCCAGTGCCTTGGCCGGATCCGCCGCCTGGCTGATCGGACGGCCGATCACCAGATAGTCGGAACCGGCATCCAGCGCCTGACGCGGGGTCAGGATGCGACGCTGATCGTCCTGGGCGCTGCCCGCCGGACGAATCCCCGGGGTCACCAGTTGCAGCGACGGATGCGCGGTTTTCAGCGCAGTGGCTTCCAGCGCCGAGCACACCAGACCGTCCATCCCGGCCTTCTCGGCCAGTGCCGCCAGACGCAGCACCTGCTCCTGCGGCTCGATGTCCAGACCGATACCCGCCAGATCCTCACGTTCCATGCTGGTCAGCACGGTCACGCCGATCAGCAACGGCTGCGGGCCGCTGCGCTTGTCCAGCTCTTCACGGCAGGCCGCCATCATGCGCAGGCCGCCGGAGCAGTGAACGTTGACCATCCACACACCCATCTCGGCAGCGGCCTTGACCGCCATTGCCGTGGTGTTGGGAATGTCGTGGAATTTCAGGTCAAGGAATACTTCGAAACCCTTGTCACGCAGGGTGCCGACGATTTCCGCGGCGCAACTGGTGAACAGTTCCTTGCCCACTTTGACCCGGCACAGTTTCGGGTCCAACTGGTCGGCCAGCTTCAGTGCGGCGTCACGGGTGGGGAAATCCAGGGCGACGATGATAGGAGTCTGGCAGGCGGACATGGATGGGCTCTCAGGCAAGTCGAAATCGGCGCGCATTGTAGCGGAACCGGCGGCGGCGCGGCACCCGATGATCGGTAAATCGTCGCGCCAACCGTGATCAGCATAGCCCTGCAGGATATTGTGTCGAAGCCGATACACAACCGACACGCCGGCAACATGCGCCCGCGCTAGCCTCGCCAGCCGCAACAAGTCCTTACAGCAGCCCTTCCCGCCTCACGGCCGGACGCCTATGCTGAAACCACAACCTCGCAGCCTATCTTTGTGGTTGGCGGCCTACTGGCAGATGAACAGCCTCATGCACAACTCCCAAGCCTCCGTGAACGACGAGCAGAAAGACGACAAGCGCTGGAGCATCCGCGCCCTGATCGTCGACGATGACGTGCCGATCCGCGAACTGATGATCGACTACCTGGCCCGCTTCAACATTCACGCCAGCGGCGTCACCGACGGCGCGGCGATGCGTCAGGCGATGCAGGCCGAACATTTCGACGTGGTGGTGCTCGACCTGATGCTGCCCGGCGAAGACGGTCTGTCGCTGTGCCGCTGGCTGCGCGCCGAATCCGACATCCCGATCCTGATGCTCACCGCCCGCTGCGAACCCACCGACCGCATCATCGGCCTGGAACTCGGCGCCGATGACTACATGGCCAAACCGTTCGAGCCTCGGGAACTGGTGGCGCGAATCCAGACGATTCTGCGCCGGGTGCGCGACGACCGTACCGAACAGCGTGCGAACATTCGCTTCGACAACTGGCGCCTGAACAGCGTCCTGCGCCAATTGATCGCCGACGATGGCCTGGTGGTGCCGCTGTCCAACGCCGAGTTCCGCCTGCTCTGGGTGTTCATCGAACGTCCGCGCCGGGTGCTCAGTCGCGAACAGTTGCTGGACGCCGCCCGTGGCCGCTCGATCGAAGCCTTCGACCGCAGCATCGACCTGCTGGTCTCGCGTCTGCGGCAAAAACTCGGCGACGACCCGAAAGCCCCGCAACTGATCAAGACCGTTCGCGGTGAAGGCTACCTGTTCGACGCGCGGGACATCGGCTGATGCGGGCGCGCTTCGACACGCTGTTCGGCCGCCTGTTCGGCGTGCTGTTGGTGGCGATCGTCCTGGCGCACTTGCTGGCCTTTGCCTGGTTCCGCCTCTACGGCCCGCCACCACCGCCACCCCCACCGGAGTTTTCGGAAAACATCGACGGCAAACAGCCAGCTCAGGATCCGCGTTACCCGCCCCGTCCGCCGCGACCCTGGTTCGGCGGGCCGATCGTGCCGCTGACCTTCCAGTTCATCTCGCTGATCATCGCCGCCTGGTACGGCGCCAAGCTGCTGACCCGGCCGATCCAGCGCCTGAGCGACGCAGCCGAACGCCTGAGCGAAGACCTCGACAGCCCGCCGCTGGACGAAACCGGCCCTCGGGAAGCACGGCAGGCTGCGCATACGTTCAACCTGATGCAGCAGCGCATCCGCGAACAGGTGCAGCAACGGGCGCGGATGCTCGGTGCCGTCTCCCACGACCTGCGCACCCCGCTGTCGCGACTGAAACTGCGCCTGGAAAACATCAACGACGACAAGCTGCAAGGCCAGATGCGCCAGGATCTGGACGACATGATCGGCATGCTCGACGCCACCCTCACCTACCTGCACGAACAGCGCACCAGCGAAGCCTTGCAGTTGATGGACGTGCAGGCACTGGTCGAATCACTGTGCGAAAACGCCCAGGATCAAGGCGCCGACGTTCAGGTCAGCGGCCACTGCGCTCCTTTGCAGGTGCAACCGATGGCACTGCGCTCGTGCATCAACAACCTGATGGACAACGCCTTGCGCTACGCCGGCCAAGCGCACATCGAACTGCAAGACCAGCGCGAACAACTGCTGATCCGCGTCATCGACCACGGCCCAGGCATCGCGGCGGACAAGCGCGAAGCCGTGTTCGAGCCGTTCTTCCGCCTCGAAGGCTCACGCAACCGCAACTCCGGCGGCGTCGGTCTGGGCATGACCATCGCCCGGGAAGCGGCGCAACGCCAGGGCGGACAACTGACCTTGGAAGAAACACCCGGCGGCGGCCTGACCGCCGTGATCCAACTGCCCCGCCACTGATCCCGACTGTGTACCGGCCGGTACAAACCCCACATACCCACGACACCTTGCGACTGGAGGCTGCATAAGCCGGTACACCCACCGGTTTTCCAGTCCAAGGAGTGAGCCCGATGATCGGTAGCGTCAGCAACTACACGAGCTATACCAGCACCAGCAGCACCTCCACCCAAAACGCCCGCAGCCAGCAACTGCAAAAGGAACTGTTCGCCAAACTCGACAGCAACGGCGACGGCGCGGTGGATCAGGACGAACTCGGCAGCGCCCTGTCGCAAAAGTCCAACGACGGCCTGCTGGTCAGCCTGAGCAAACAATTCGGCGATCTGGACAGCGACGCCAGCGGCAGCCTCAGCGCCGAAGAAATGACCGCCATGGCCCCACCCCCACCACCCTCAGGCGACCAGGCCCCCAACACCGAACTGGCCGACGCCCTGATCAGCGCCCTGGACGCCGACGGCGACGGCGCCATCAGCAGCGACGAATTGAGCAACGGCCTGACCAGCGCCGGCAGCGCCGCCGACAGCAGCAAAATCTTCTCGGCCCTGGACAAGAACGAAGACGGCGTCGTCAGCCAGGACGAACTCGCCACCAGCCTCACCCCACCGCCACCCCCACCGCCGCAAGCCTCCAGCGACGAACTGTTCAGCCAACTCGATGCAGACGGCGACGGCACTGTTACCGCCACCGAACTGAACAACGCGTTGCAGATCAGCGACAGCACCTCCTCGAACACCACCGACACCGCCACCGCCCTCCTCAAGGTTCTGGACAGCGACAGCAGCGGAGGCGTCAGCAGCGACGAACTGAAAGCTGCGCTTCATGCAGGTCGTGAGCGCCCGGATGACGAACAAACCGCCAGCACCACCCAGACCACCACCGAAGCGCTGAACCGCATGATCGCCAACCTGAGCAAGCAGTACTCGCTCGAAAACACCGCATCGGTGGGCAAGTATTTGAATGTGGCGACCTGAAGCCATGAGTTAAAACGCTTCCCCTGCAGCGATTCCTGCAGGGGAGCGTACATTCAGCTGGACATGGCCTGACTGTCACGCAGCCATCGCTGGCAAGCCAGCTCCCACATAAGAGCAAGAGCAAAAGCCCCTCACCACTCAACACAATGAGCGTTAGCTCGAGTATCGCTCTTGACGTACCGGCCCCATTGGAAGGCTGAGTGGAGGGATTTATCCGGGGGTGGGAGCGCAGCGACCGTGCGGCGCAGCCGCATGCATCGAGAGGAGGTGCAGCGAAGCAAACCGTAGGCGATGCCCGCGGATGAATCCCGGAACGAAGGAACCTCGAGCCTCAGCGAGAGGCCGAACGCAGGGGCCCAGCCTTTTGGTTCCTTTTTGGCGTTTGAAAAAGGGACTCGCCGTAAGGGCGAAACCGTCAGCGGCAGCACCCGTAGAAACGGATATGTACACAGTAGAACCAGAGCCTGGCCGGCCCAACGGCCGCCAAGGTTCACCATCAACGCCGATCGTCGACCCGAGCCTGACTCTTACTCCAATCCGTCAACAAACTATAAGCAACAGCCAAAAGCGTAGGCCCGATAAACAACCCGATAAACCCAAACGCAATCAACCCGCCAAACACCCCAAGCAGCACAATCACCAACGGCAGATTCCCGCCCCGGCTGATCAGATACGGCTTGAGCACGTTATCCACGCCACTGATGATGAACGTCCCCCAGATCCCGAGAAACACCGCCATCCCGTACTCGCCCTTCCAGGCCAGCCACGCCGTGGCCGGAATCCACACCAGCGGCGGCCCCATCGGAATCAGGCTGAGCAGGAACGTCACAATCCCCAGCACCAGCGCCCCGGGCACCCCGGCGATCAGGAACCCGATCAGCGCCAGCACCGCTTGCGCAGCCGCCGTACCGATCACCCCGTTGACCACCCGCTGCACCGTACCCGCCACCAGATCGATGTAGTACCCGGCCCGATCACCGATCAAACGCTCCAGCAGACTGTGCACGAACGCCGCCAGTCGCGGCCCGTCGCGGTAGAAAAAGAACACGAAGACAATGCTCAGGGTCAGCTCG
This sequence comes from Pseudomonas sp. B20(2017), assembly GCF_002113125.1. GTDB lineage: Bacteria > Pseudomonadota > Gammaproteobacteria > Pseudomonadales > Pseudomonadaceae > Aquipseudomonas. The sequence continues at coordinate 313,404 of NZ_NEJP01000002.1, forward strand.
AGAATCCCGCTGCCGATCTGCGCACTGCGCGCCAGCAACCAGTTGCCGACCTGCCCCAGATAAGGTTTTACAGTCACCATCAGCGCCGCGCCCTGCTGATCGATGCTGTTCCAGATCCCGACAAGACGCTCACCCACCAACGGCACGCCGCCCAGCCAACTCGGCGCCTCTGGCAATCCGTCGACCTGCACATCCTTGATAAACGCCGTGGCATCACGCACGTGATCGGCCAGGTTAAAGCCGAGCCACACCAGCGGCCCCGCCACCAGCAACATCCAGCCCATGGTCAGAACCAGAGCCGCGAGGGATTCCCGGCCATTGAGCCAGCGGGTCAGCAAGCGCATCAGCGGCCAGCTGGCAAACGCCAGCACCGCGCCCCAGAACAGCGCCGACCAGAACGGCGCCATCACCCAGAAACTGGCACCAAACAGCACCAGCAACAGAATCTGCACCAGTAGACGATCATTGTTGGGCATGTGAAATCTCGAAAAAATCAGTCAGGCAAAGAGTAGGCGAACACGTCGAGCGTGTCCGCCAAAGACACCTTATCGCAACAGATCGATGCGCAGGCCTTCGCCGTCGACACTGCCGGTTTCCATTCGCGCGGCGCGCACGCCCTGCCCGATCAGCGCCTGCCGCCAGGCCTCGGCTTTCGGCCCGGACACTGTCACCCGCAACGTGGTGTCGAGGTTCAGACCACGGGACAACAAGCGCAGCCAGGTGTCATCCGGATCGCCAGCCAGCTTTGGAAAATCCAGTTCGCCGGTGCTTTTCAGCTCCCGCAGCAGCGTGGCCGAGGTCGGCAGCAGCTCACCGAGCGGTGCCAGTGCTTCAAACTGTTCAACGTGCAGATAAGCTTTGCGATTGCCGCGGGTGATGCTGTACAGCGCCACCAGCGTGTTGTCGTGCGGGGCCGCGAGCCTCAACAGCAGATAGGCCTGCTGCTCGTCGGCACCGTACAGCTTGGCGTTGCCGAACACCTCGTTGGCCCACAGGCTGCTCTCGCCGCAATCCCGGGCCTGACACCAGAACAACAGCTGGGCATCCTGCTTTTGCAGGGCTTCGCGAGCGAGGGTGAAAGCTTCGGTGGCGGAATGTTCCGGCGGCAATTCATAGGTCACCGAGGTGGTTTGCCCCCGGGCGCTGACCTGGCCGTCGAAACGCAACTGGCCGCTGATCTTGCGGATCGAGCCGAGCGGGTAGATCCGCTCCAGCTCCACGGCGGGGCGATAGTCGACGATCTGCGCATCGGCCACACGCGGCACGATCGGCAGGTCCTGACTGCCCGGCAAGTCGGCAGCGAATAGAAAGGGACTGAAACAGCACAGCGCCAGCAGACTGATAGATCGCATGGACAGGCTCATCGCAGGGGCATGGCCTGGGTGCCTTTGGGGCAGTTCGAAGTCGCAGCGGTGTAGAAATCCATCTTGGTTGTCTCCCATTTCAACCCGCCCAGCCTCGACAGTTGCCGGGAGCAAGTCAAGGAATGGCGAAGAACCGATTGAAACAGTCTGCGACAAGGTCGGCCCCGGCCTCATCGTTCAGGTGCAGATGGTGCCCGCCCGGCAGCTGTTCCCGGTCAAAGGGTAGACGCTCCAGCAGCTCCGGATGTTTGGCCAGCATGCCGTCGGCGGCAACCACCAATTGCGCGGGGCAGGCAATGCGCTGCACGAACGCCATCGCCTGTTCCTGGGTCAGACGCAGCGGCGACGGCAAGGTCAGGCGGTTGTCGGTGCGCCAGGTGTAACCGCCGGGCACCGGCATCAGACCGCGTTGCGCCAGCAGTTCGGCGGCTTCGCGACTGACCGCCACCAACCCTTTCATCCGCGCTTCGATGGCCCGGTCGAGGGTGTTGTAGACCGGTTTGCGCTTTTCCCGAAGATCGAGCTGCGCCTGCAGGGCCATTCCCATGCGCTCGGCGGCGTTTTCGCCTTTGTCGGTAGGAGGAATCACCCCGTCGATCAACGCCAGATGGGTGATGCGTTCGGGCAACGAGCCGGCCAGCACCAGCGACACGATCGCGCCCATGGAATGCCCCAGCAGGCCGAAACGTTTCCAGCCCAGTTGTTCGGCGACCTGCAGCACGTCATGGGCGTAATCCCACAGTGCGTAACCGGCGCCGTTCGGGCGGTGCCCGGAGTGCCCGTGACCGGCCATGTCCAGCGCCACGATGCGCAAGCCTTTGAGCTTCGGCGCCAGGCGCGCGAAGCTGTTGGCGTTGTCCAGCCAGCCGTGCAGGGCGATCACCGGCAACCCGTCTTCCGGGCCGAACAGGTGCGCCGCCAGTTCGATATGCGGCAGGCTCAGGCGCACTTCTTCGACGGCGGGGTTCATGCGCAATCCTTGTCTTGCCGGCGCTCCCAGCGATCGAACAGGTTTTTCAGTAATTGTGCGGTGTCCTGTGGGCGTTCAAGCGGAAACATGTGCCCGCCAGGCACAGTCAGCGATTCGCCCTGAGGCAGGCGTCCGACAAACCGGGTGTGGTGGTTCATCACCACGCGGCTCTTGTGTCCACGTACCACCGCCAGCGGCACTTTCAATTGCCGGGTATGCGCAGGACTGGTGTGCGGCACGCCGCGATAGATACTGATCTCGGTCGCGGGATCGAAGCGCAGACGCAGCTTGTCACCGACCTTGTGCAGACCGTGCTGCAGGTAGGCATCGAAACATTCCGGATCAAAGCTGCGGAACAACGTCTTGCCAGCGAAATAACCACGGGCACTGTCCAGATCGGCAAACTCTTCGCGGCGCCCCAGCGTGCGGCCGGCCGGGGTCAGTTTGTCGATGAAACCAAAACGCTTGGCGGCGCGGATCACCCATTGATCGGTGCGAGTCAGCACCGGTGAGTCGAGCATTACCACGCCCCGATACAGTTCAGGGCAACGCAGTGCGGCGTGCAAATGCAGCATGCCGCCGAAGGAATGGCCGACGCCCCACACCGGTTCATCTTGCTGTTGCAGGTGGTGGATGAGCTCATCGACCAGGTGGTACCAGTTGTCACCCGCCGGGAAACGCGGGTCATGGGCGTGTTGTTCCAGATGCGCGACCCGGTACTCGGGCGCCAGCGCCGCGAACAGTTTGCCGTAGGTGCCCGAAGGGAAACCGTTGGCGTGGGCGAAGAAGATCGGTTGCGACATACCGGCAAATCCATGAGCGGAAAACAGGCGTTGATTGTCCGTAAGACCGCGTCCTACAGCAATGACCGTAACTGCCAGGAATGATGACAGTCCGGTCAGGGCTATGACGCTTCGGCATCAACGCGCCGGCGGTTGTTCTCCCAGCGGCACCACCGCCATGGTCAGGCGCGATACACAGCTGGCCTTGCCTTCATCGCTGGTCAGGCGGATGTCCCAGACGTGGGTGGTGCGGCCGATGTGAATCGGCTTGGCCACCGCCGTCACCCGTCCGCTGCGCAGGCCGCGCAAATGGTTGGCGTTGATTTCCAGGCCCACGCAATAGAACTTGCTGGCGTCGATGCACAGGTAACTGGCCATCGAACCGACGGTTTCCGCCAGCACCACCGAGGCGCCGCCGTGCAACAAGCCGTAAGGCTGATGGGTGCGATGGTCGATGACCATGCTGGCCGTCAGCGACTCCTCGTCGAAGGATTCGAAGCGGATGTCCAGCACTTCGCCGATGGTGTTTTTCTGGATTGCGTTCAACTGCTCGATGTTCGGAGTGGTGCGCCACAAGGTCATCGCAGGCTTCCTTTGTTGTTTTGATCGACGCTCAATCCTGCCACAGCACCGCCTCGCTGCGCTCGCTCCATTCTTCGAAACGTGCTCCGTAGGTGTCTTCGATGATGTTGCGTTTGATCTTCAAAGTCGGCGTGAGAAAACCGTTCTCCACCGCCCAGCTGTCCTTGACCACCACCAGCCGGCGCAGGCGCTCGTGCTTGTCGAGTACGGCGTTGACCTCCTCCAGCAGTTTTTCCAGGCTCGAATGCAGCGGCGCGCGGGCCTCTTCCCGGCCCACGGCCGACAGCACGCACAACCCCAGCGGCGCGCTCAGGCCATCGCCGACCACGCACACCTGCTCGATCCGCGAGTGCACCGCCAGCCGATTTTCGATCGGCGCCGGGGCGACGTATTTGCCCTTGCTGGTCTTGAAGATTTCCTTGAGCCGCCCGGTCAGGCGCAAACGTCCTTCAGCGTCCTGCTCGCCCTTGTCGCCGGTGCGCAGGAAACCGTCTTCGGTGAGGGTCTCGGAGGTTTTCTGCGGTTCCTTGAAATAGCCGAGCATGTTCGCCTGGCTGCGCACCTGCACTTCGCCGGACTCGTCGATCCGCACCTCAACTTCGGGGCACGGCCGACCGATCCAGCCTTCCTTGTATTGCCCCGGCAGGCAGATGTGCGAATACCCGCAGCTTTCAGTCATGCCGTAGACCTCCAGCACGTCGAGCCCGAGTTTCTGATACCAGCGCAACAGGGTCAGCGGCACCGGCGCCGCACCGGACAGCGCCACGCGCAGGGCATCCAGCCCCAACCCGGCCAACACCTTGTGGCCTATCCGCTTGCCGATGAAGGGTAGACCGAGGAGGAAATCCAGACGTTTCGCCGGGATCTTGCTGTAGACGCCCATCTGGAACTTGGTCCAGATCCGCGGCACACCGAACATCGCCGTCGGCCGCGCCCGCTTGAGATCGGCGAGGAAGGTGTCGAGACTCTCGGCGAAAAACACCGTCTGCCCGGTGTAGATCGAAGCCAGCTCGACGAACATCCGCTCGGCCACATGGCACAGCGGCAAATATGAAAGTAGCCGGTCGTTTTCATTAAGACCGAACAACTGCGTGCCACGCGTCGTCGCAAACCCGAGGTTGGCAAAACTGTGCATCACGCCCTTGGGCAGGCCGGTGGTGCCGGAGGTGTAAATGATGGTCGCCAGTTGCTCGGCGGCGGGACGCGGATCGTCCTGGATCGGCGAGCTGCGCTGCACATCGTCCCAGTTGAAATCGAACGTACCCGGCGGATGCAGCGGCAGGCTGACGGTGGTCAGGCCGGCCGGCACGCCTGGCGACATGCCCGGCCAGTCATCGAGCTTACCGATGAACGCCAGCACGCTTTCCGAGTGAGTCAGCACCTGATTCACGGATTCGGCGGTGAGGTTCGGATAGAGCGGCACCGAGACATGCCCGGCCATCCAGATCGCCAGGTCGGCGATGATCCAGTGCGCACAGTTTTTCGAGATCAGGGCGATGTGGCTGCCTTGCGGCAATTCCCGGGACCGTAACCAGTGCGCGGCGCAGCGGGCCTGATGGCCGACGTCGGCCCAGGTCAGCGTCTCGACCTGCCCGCCGCCGATCGGCTGCACCAGGAAACGCTGACGCGGGTGCCGGGCCTCGCGTTCGTAAAACACGTCCAGCGGCAAACGGAAGGCGGAAGACATTCGACTCGCTCCTGTTTTTTGGTCTGGAGCAAGCGTAGTCAACCAAGCAAGTGCTTGGTTGACTATTTCGTACAAAAAATTTCAGGGATGTTTAAGGCTGTTGAGCGTCATCGAACCGATCAGCAATTCGCTGTGTTCAAGCTCGGCCAACCCGGCGGTGCTGACCTTTTCCGGCGGATAGCCCGCACCGTGTTGCAGGTAGCTGAGCAGGTTTCCCACCAGCGGATTGTGGCTGACCAACAGCACGTTGCTCACCGACACCAGTTGTTCGGCCACACGGTCCGGGTCAACTTCCGGGGTCAGCCACTCGACTGTGCGGATCTCCGGCTCGAAGCCCAGGGCTTCGCGCACCAGTTGCGCCGTCTGCTGCGCCCGCAGGTACGGGCTGGCGTAGATGGCGGTCAGAGGCTGGCCCATCAAACGGGCCGCGCTGCTCAACACTTCCTTGCGACCGTGGGCGGTCAGTTCCCGCTCGGAGTCGGGACGCGAGCCATAGGGCTCGGCCTCACCGTGACGCAATACCCAGAGTTTCATAGCTTGGGTTCCTCATCCCGGGCCGGATGCGGTGCCGGCGCGACAACGTGTGGCGCTTCACCTTCCGGGGTACGCGGCGTCGGCCAGTCGGCGAACGGCCAGGGTTTCTGGTCGCTGTGGAAACTGCCGAAACGACCGATCTGCGCCAGAAACTGGCTCAGGCTGTCGCCGAAATTCATCAGGCTGGCGCTCGGGGCGCCATAGATCAAACGATAGATCAACTGCACCAGCACCACCGCGCCGAGGATGAACTGCGCTACCTGCCAGACCAGCACGTAGACGATCATCCACAACACCCGCAGGAGGATGGATTCATATTTGGCTTCGGTTTTCGGATCGTTCATGCCCTGCTCCCTGCTGAATCAGTTGAAACCACTGGTGGAAATAAAGTCGACGTCGGTTTTCGGCTCGCCTCTCATCAGAAGACCGATCACCTGTTCAAGCGTGCGCCCTTCGAACAGGATTGCATGCAGTCCGGCGACCAGCGGCATGTACACGCCGACGTCCTGGGACTTGGCCTTGAGCACTTTCAGGGTGTTGACCCCTTCGGCCACTTCGCCGAGGCGCGACACCGCTTCGTCGAGGCTCAAGCCCTGACCGAGGGCGAAACCGACCTGATAGTTGCGGCTTTTCGGCGACGAGCAGGTGACGATCAGGTCACCAACTCCGGCCAGACCGAGGAAGGTCATCGGGTTTGCGCCCTGATTCACCGCAAACCGGGTCATCTCGGCCAGTGCACGGGTGATCAGCATGCTCTTGGTGTTCTCGCCCATCTCCAGCGCGACTGCCATGCCGGCAATGATCGCGTAGACGTTTTTCAGTGCGCCGCCCAGCTCCACGCCAAAGCGGTCGGCGCTGGCGTAGACACGGAAGGTGCGGCCATGCAATGCAGCCTGCACGGCTTTGCAGAGTTCTTCGTCTTCGCTGGCGACTACGGTGGCGGTCAGTGCGTGCTCGGCGATTTCCCGCGCCAGGTTCGGCCCGGACAGCACGCCGATGCGCGCCTGCGGGGCAATCTCTTCGAGGATCTGGCTCATCAGTTTGAAGGTGTGGGCTTCGATGCCCTTGGTCAGGCTGACCAGCATCTTGCCGCTCAGGCGTTCGGCGTGCGCCGCCAGTACCGTACGCAGCGCGCTGGACGGCAACGCGACGAAACACAAATCGCAGGCGTCGAGGGTTTCCTGCAGGTCGGTGACCGCGGTCACGCCCGGCAGAATCTTGATGCCTTTGAGGTAACGCGGGTTCTCGCGATTGACCCGGATGGCCTCGGCCTGTTCGGGGTCACGCATCCACTGCCGGACTTGATGGCCGTTCTCGGCCAACAGATTGGCCACGGCGGTACCGAAACTTCCGCCTCCCAGGACCGCAATCGGGCGCTGTTCAGTCATATGTAATCCGTTAATCCATACCAGTGGCGATGCCGGCATTATACGGAGCGTCCCCTTCTCGGACAGCCCCGGCGTCAATTACCCGCACTTGTAGGAAGAAGACCAATAAAACCGAGGAAAATGCCTGCAACGTGACTGGAAAAGTCGTCGACCTCAGTTAACATGCGCGCCAATTCTTTGCTATCAAGGCTGCGTCGTGTTTTCTGGCCCCCCTTCCCCGCGTTCGTCCCTGCTGCTGGCGCTGCTGTTCAGCCCGATGCTGCTGGCGGACGACCTGTTTGTCGACAGTGAGGCCTTGCCGCAGATCCTGACCGCCACGCGCCTGAAACAGTCGCCGGCGGAAGTCCCGGGCAGCATGACCGTACTGGACAGCGAACTGATCGCCGCCAGCGGTGCCCGGGACATCAGCGAACTGTTGCGGCTGGTGCCGGGGATGATGGTCGGCAATATCAGCGGCAATCAGGCGGCGGTGAACTACCACGGGACCAACGCCACTGAAGCCCGACGCATGCAAGTGTTGATCGACGGCCGTTCGGTGTACCGCGCCGGTCTGGCGACCGTGGACTGGAGCGACATCCCGGTGGCGATGGAAGACATTGAGCGCATCGAAGTCTTTCGCGGCCCCAACACCGTCAGCTACGGCGCCAACGCGCTGATGGCAGTGGTTAATATCATCACCCGCAACCCGGCGGACAGCCACGGCACGCGGCTGAAGCTGACGCGCGGCCAACGCGGCATCAACGACTTCTATGCCAGCCAGAGCACCGGCTGGAATGGCGGCGACCTGCGTCTGTCGCTGTCCGGCCAGGAAGACGACGGCTTCGACAGCGACCGCACCGGCGCCGATTACCGCGACAGCCGCCGCTTGAACCGCTTCAGCCTCGCCGTCAGCCAGACCCTGAGCGACAACCAGAGCCTGGACTGGCAGATCAACGCCAAGGACGGGGCCAATCAACGGCCCTATACCTACCGTCCGGTGTTCTCCGGGATTACGGCTGCCGGGAACAATTCCGACGTGGTTGCCAAGGACTATGCCGGTTCGGTGCGCTGGAATCTGGACCTCAACCCCGATCACAGTCTTTATGTGCAGGGCTCGGCACAACACTGGGATCGTCAGCAAACCTGGCGCGCCTGTGACGCCGAGGTGTCGTTCAGCCCGCAGCTCACGGAGCTGTGGCAACTCAACCCGAACTACACCGAACGCCTGGCCCGCAACATGACCCTGTTCACCGGCCCCGGCGCACCCGCCGGCACGCCGCAGGAAATGGCCCTGGCCAATCAGGTGCTGGATCAGTGGCGCAACGGCGCGCGCCAGACCCTGTGCGGCGACATCGACCAGAGTGCCCGGGAATCGCGCTACGACCTGGAGTTGCAGGACACCCTCAGCCTGTCCGATAGCCTGCGTCTGGTCAGCGGCCTGAACTATCGTTACGACCGTGCCGATTCCGAGACCTATTTCAACGGCACGCTGGACGACACCACCTGGCGCGCCTTCGGCCAGCTGGAATGGCGCGCCAGCGAACACTGGCTGTTGCAGGGCGGCACCATGTTCGAAGACACGCAATTGATCGGCAGCTCGCTGACGCCCCGGTTTGCGGTCAACTACCTGTTCAATCCGCGCCACAGCCTGCGCGCGGTGTATTCGGAAGCCATCCGTTCGCCGGACATGTTCGAGAACAACGTCAACTGGAGTTATCAGGTGACCAACCTGCGGCCCGCCGCCTATGGCCAGTCTTCGGCCCGCTACTTCGTCAAGACCCGGGGCCCCGGCGATCTGGACCAGGAACACATGCGCTCGCGGGAACTGGGCTACAACGGCTTTTTCCCGGAATGGGGCCTGGCGCTGGATGTGAAGCTGTTCTACGACGAAATCACCGGGATGATCAGCGAGCCGCTGCGCAACAATCAATACATTGCCAGCAACGCCAACGATTCGCGCTTTCGCGGCACTGAGACGCAACTGGACTGGCGCCTGAGTGCGGCCGACCGCCTGCGCCTGACCTACGCCTTCGTCGACGCCGAGGCGAGCAACCCACTGGACCAGCAATTCACCGCGCGCAACAGCGGCTCGGCGGGCTGGCTGCGCGATTGGGGCCACGGCTGGAACAGCGCCCTCTTCTATTACGGTGACAACGCGCTCAACGGTTACCGCTTCGAGCGGGTCGACACGCGCATCGCCAAACGCATCGCCTTGGGCAAGGCCCAACTGCAACTGGCCGGCGTGCTGCAACAACGCCTCGACCATGAGCCGACCACCTTCGTCGACAACAATTACGACGAACGCCGCGTGGTGTATTTCAGCGCCGAGCTGGAGTTCTAGATGCGCTACGCCATGTCACGGAAGATGCCAACACTCGGCCAATGGCTGGCCGGGCTTTGTCTGTTCCTGACAGCGTGGCTGCATGGCGTGGCGGTGCAGGCGGCCGACATTTTGCTGACCGGCGCCGAGGAAAGCCCCGGCGTGCAGTCCTTCGTTCAGGCCCTGAGCGAACTGCGCCCGACCGACCGCGTGCATTTCCAGCCGCTGGCCAGTTTGCCGGCGCCGGGCAAGTTGCCGTCGAGCCTGCGCCTGATCCTGCTGGATCTCCCGAGTCTCGACTGGCGCATGCAGGAAAGCCAAGGCCCGGCGACGTTGGTCCTGCGCATCAGCCGCCTGCAAGCCCGGCAACGCTTCGGCGACGCGCAACCACCCCACTTGAGCCTGCTGTGGGCCGATCCGCCGCTGAGCCGTCAGTTGCAACTGATCCGCCGGATCCTGCCCCAGGCCGGGCGCGTCGGCGTGCTGTTCGATCAGCACAGCGAGTTCCTGCTCAAGGAGCTGCAATCGGCCGCCCAGCCGCTGAATCTGCAAATCGTCCCGCAGCGCTGGGACAACACCCATGACAGCCGCCCCTTGCAGACCGTGCTGAAAAGCAGCGACGTGCTACTGGGCCTCGACGACCCCGACCTGTACAACCCGAAAACCGCGAAGAACCTGTTGCTCAGCAGTTACTCTCGGCAACTGGCGCTGATCGGGCCGAATATCGCGTTCGTTCGCGCCGGCAGCCTGGCCAGTACCTACAGCGATCAGAACGACTGGCTGGCCGTCCTCGACGAATTGCTGGACCGGCCACCGGGCACCTGGCCGCGCACGCTCTACCCCGGGCGTTTTAAAGTCTCAAGTAATGCGCAGGTGGCTCGTTCCTTAGGGATAGAACCGATCAATGAAGCGTCTGTCGCCGCAGAGCTGGCCGAAGGAGAGCGCCGCCCATGATTTTCCGCCGTTGGGACATCAACACCCGCACTCAGTTGATCAGTCTGGGCCCTGCGCTGTTGCTGACCTTGCTGCTGATCAGCTTTTTCACCTTCGTGCGCATTCAGGATTTGCGTCAGGAGCTGAACCACACCGGCCAGTTGATCGCCAACCAACTCGCACCGGCCACCGAGTACGGGGTGATTTCCGGCAACAACGAAGTCCTGGAAAGCCTGCTCAAGGCCACGCTGGCCACGCCGAACGTGCGGTTTCTGGAAGTGCAGGACAGCGCCAACCGGATTCTGGCCTACGTCGAACAGCCGGCGGATGCGCACAACCGTCCGCATCAGGTCGAAGTGTTTCAGGCGCCGGTGCGGCTGCAACGCATCGCCTTGCACAACGATTTCTTTCAGGACGGCAAGAGCAGCTCCGGGGTGGCCAGCGAGGATTATCTGGGGCGGGTGATCGTCGGTCTGTCCAACGATGCCTTCAGTCAGCGCCAACAGGAGATCCTGCTCAAGGCCGGGATTCTGGCCTTGTTCGCCCTGCTCTTCACCTTTGTTCTGGCGCGGCGACTGGCCGGCAGCCTGTCGCAGCCGATCCGCGACATCGGCAATGCGGTCAAGGCGATTCAGGAGGGCGACTACAAGACCCCGCTGCCGATCGTCGATGACACCGAGCTGGGCGCACTGTCCCAGCACATCAACAACCTGGCCCAGGCGCTGGAGCAGGCCAGCCGCGAACAGCATCAGGCGATGGCGCAACTGATCCAGACCCGCGAAGAGGCGGAAAAGGCCAACAACGCCAAATCGGATTTCCTGGCGATGATGAGCCATGAGCTGCGCACCCCGATGAACGGCGTGCTGGGCATGCTGCAATTGCTGGAAACCACCGACATGACCGAGGAGCAGGTCGAGTATGCGGCGCTGGCTTCGGAGTCCACCGAGCATTTGCTCAAGGTGATCAACGATATTCTCGATTTCTCGCGCATCGAGCGTTCGGAACTGGAGCTGGAGCACATTCCGTTCAACCTCGCCGACCTGATCGGCGCGTGCGCCCAGTCATTCCAGCACAGCGCGGCGCAACGCGGGCTGGCCCTGCAACTGCGAATCCCCGAAGACATGCGCGACTTGCAGGTACAGGGCGATCCGACGCGGATCCGGCAGATTCTGGTCAACCTGGTCGGCAATGCGCTGAAGTTCACCGAACAGGGGCGCGTCAGCATCGAGGCGCAGTGGCAGTCGCTGGATCACGAATTGCTGTGGTTCACCTGCGCGGTGCGTGACAGCGGCATCGGTATTTCCTCGGAGAGCCTTGAGCTGATGTTCAACGCGTTCCAGCAGGCCGACAGTTCGATTTCCCGTCGTTATGGCGGCACCGGTCTAGGCCTGCCGATTGCCCGCACCCTCGCCGAACGGATGGGCGGCACCTTGCGCGCTCAGAGCGAGGAAGGTCGCGGATCAGTATTCACCCTGGAAATACCACTGGCTTTATATAAGCAGGACCTGCCCGCGCTGGACGCACCCCGCACGCTGAACGGTACCGGCCACGGCGAGGGCCGTAATGTACTGCTGGTGGAAGACAACCCGGTCAACCAGACAGTGATCGAAGCCATGCTGCGCAGTCTGGGGTTTACTGTCAGCGTCGCCACCGATGGTTTGCAGGCGGTGCGAAGTGCCGGGGAAAACCGTTTCGAAGCCATCCTGATGGATTGCCGGCTACCGATCATCGACGGTTACGAGGCGACCCGGCAGATCCGGGGCCTGCCCGGCGGCGGTCAGGTGCCGATCATCGCCCTGACCGCCAATGCGTTGCAGGGTGATCGCGAAAACTGCCTGTCGGCGGGCATGAACGATTACCTGGCCAAGCCATTCAAACGCAATGATCTGCAGCAGATTCTGCAGCGTTGGGTGCAGTAGTGAAGCCCTTTCGACCATCTGCGACTGGCATGAAAAGCGAAAGTGCGGCAGTCTTAGGCACCCGAACGAGCCTCAAAAGGGGCTTGATTAAAAATTTCAGTGCACAAGTGTACATTCATGTCCTTGGTGCTGTGACTTTCACCACAACGCAATAGTCTATGAGTAGGCTGCCGGTTCGAGGCATGAACGCGTCGATCGGCCGGGAAGATTTGCCCCACCTGCCGCATGGGATTATTGAGGAGCTCGCATGACCAAACAAAACGCCTTTACTCGGGAAGACCTGCTGCGCTGCAGTCGCGGTGAGCTGTTCGGCCCAGGTAACGCGCAACTGCCCGCCCCGAACATGCTGATGGTGGATCGCATCACCCTGATCAGCGAAGAAGGCGGCAAGTACGGCAAAGGTGAATTGGTCGCCGAGCTGGATATCAACCCTGACCTGTGGTTCTTCGCGTGCCACTTCGAAGGCGATCCGGTGATGCCGGGCTGCCTGGGTCTGGACGCCATGTGGCAACTGGTCGGCTTCTTCCTGGGCTGGCAAGGTCTGCCGGGCCGCGGCCGTGCGCTGGGTTCGGGCGAAGTGAAATTTTTCGGCCAGGTCCTGCCGACCGCCAAGAAAGTCACCTACAACATTCATATCAAGCGCGTCCTCAAGGGCAAGCTGAACCTGGCCATTGCCGACGGTTCGGTGACTGTCGACGGTCGCGAAATCTACACCGCCGAAGGCCTTCGCGTCGGCGTGTTCACCTCCACTGACAACTTCTAAGGGTTATTCGCATGCGCCGCGTCGTTATCACTGGTCTGGGCATTGTTTCGTGCCTGGGCAATGACAAAGAGACCGTCTCCGCTAACCTGCGTGCAAGCCGCCCTGGCATCCGGTTCAACCCGGAATATGCCGAAATGGGTCTGCGTAGCCAGGTTTCCGGCTCCATCGACCTCAACCTTGAAGAGCTGATCGATCGCAAGATCTATCGCTTCGTCGGCCACGCAGCGGCTTACGCCTACCTGGCCATGAAAGACGCCATCGCTGACTCCGGCCTGACCGAAGAGCAGGTGTCCAACCCGCGTACCGGCCTGATCGCAGGTTCCGGCGGCGCGTCGACCCTGAACCAGATGGAAGCGCTGGACATCCTGCGCGAGAAAGGCGTCAAGCGCGTCGGCCCATACCGTGTAACGCGGACCATGAGCAGCACCGTTTCGGCTTGCCTGGCCACGCCGTTCAAGATCAAGGGCCTGAACTACTCCATCGCTTCTGCCTGCGCCACCAGTGCTCACTGCATCGGTACCGCCATGGAACAGATCCAGATGGGCAAGCAGGACATCGTGTTCGCCGGTGGCGGTGAAGAAGAGCACTGGAGCCAGTCGTTCCTGTTCGACGCAATGGGCGCTCTGTCCAGCAAGCGTAACGACACCCCGGAACAAGCCTCCCGCGCCTACGACGCCGACCGTGACGGTTTCGTCATCGCTGGCGGTGGCGGCATGGTCGTGGTCGAGGAGCTGGAACACGCTCTGGCCCGTGGCGCGAAGATCTACGCGGAGATCGTTGGCTACGGCGCGACTTCCGACGGCTACGACATGGTGGCTCCAAGCGGCGAAGGCGCAATCCGCTGCATGCAGCAGGCGCTGTCCACCGTCGACACCCCGATCGACTACCTGAACACCCACGGCACTTCGACTCCGGTCGGCGACGTCGCGGAAATGAAAGGTGTGCGTGAAGTGTTCGGCGACAAGGCCCCGGCCATCAGCTCCACCAAGAGCCTGTCGGGTCACTCCTTGGGCGCCGCCGGCGTTCACGAAGCGATCTACTGCATGCTGATGATGGAAGGCAACTTCATCGCCGGCTCCGCCAACATCGACGAACTGGACCCTGAAGTGGCCGATCTGCCGGTGCTGACCAAGACCCGCGAAAACGCCACCATCAACACCGTGATGAGCAACAGCTTCGGCTTCGGTGGCACCAACGCCACCCTCGTACTGAAGCGCTGGGAAGGCAAGTAATTCCCTCCCGCTGAGCCGCACATGAAAACGCCCCGACTGGTTCGGGGCGTTTTTTTTCGCCAGCCATAAACACAACCTCCTGTGGGAGCGGGCTTGCTCGCGAAAGCGGTGGGTCAGTCGACAAAAATGTTGAATGTTAAATCGCATTCGCGAGCAAGCCCGCTCCCACAGGGTCGGTGTATTGCTTGAAAATCGCCGTCAGGAACATGAAGCTTTTGTCATGGAACTCAATGCCCTGCGACTGAATGTCGCGGTTTCTGCGGGCTCCAGCGCTGTTGCAGATTTCGCAAGAATACATTGCACGAATCGGGCGTTTACTTAGCAGGCTAACAAAATCTATAACAGAGTCCTGCACACGCCTTGCTGCAGATAACTTGAGATTTGGAGCTAGCAGATGACTGTAAAAGTAACTGAACGCGACGATTCACACATGTCCCATGAAGGCGTAGCCGCCGGCGTACGGATCTGGGATGTGCATCAACAAGACTTGCTGGTCGGCATGTTCCACAACGAGATCGATGCCCACAACTACAAGGCCGAACTGGAACTGCAGGAACAGCAGCGGGATCGGAAATCCGCCTGAAACAAAACCACAGCATTGAAAACGACAAACCCCGCCAGAGCGGGGTTTGTCGTTGTTGAGTGCTTCAGGGCCGCTTCGCAGCCCGGCGAGACCCGATTACCACATCAGATCATCAGGGATCACGTAGGCCGCGTACGGATCGTCCTCGGCATTGACCTCTTCGACCTTCTCGTTGAGCTGTACGATGCGCTGTGGATCGCGCTCCTGAATCTTCAGGGCCGCCTCACGAGGAATCACTTCGTAGCCGCCGGCATGGTGCACGATCGCCAGCGAACCGCTGCTGAGCTTGTTGCGCATCAGCGTGTTGACGGAGATGCGCTTGACCTTCTTGTCGTCGACGAAGTTGTAGTAGTCCTCGGTGGTCAGCTTCGGCAGACGCGAGACTTCGATCAACTGCTTGACCTGGGCGGCGCGGGCCTTGGCCTCAGCCTTCTCCTGCTGCTGACGGTTCAGCTCCTGGTCGCGCTTGACCTTCTCGGCCATGGCTTCCTGGGCAGCACGCTGCTGGGAGTCGTCCAGTTCGATCTGGCCTTTGTGGGCCAGACGCTGCTGTTTCTGTTTGTCTTTGCTGACCTGTTTGGCCTGCTTTTGGTTGACCAGTCCTGCCTTGAGCAACTGATCGCGAAGGGAAAGGCTCATTGATGCTTACTCACTTGGGCAACGGCTCAGCCGCAGCTGGGCAAATTCTTTTCCTGACGTTTGGCTTCGCCCCACAGGGCGTCCAACTCTTCGAGGGTGCAATCTTCCATGGGTCGGTGGGTGTCGCGCAATGCCTGTTCGATAAAACGGAAACGTCGCTCGAACTTGGCGTTGGCGCCACGCAATGCGGTTTCCGGATCGACCTTCAGATGCCGGGCCAGATTGACCACGGAAAACAGCAGGTCGCCGATCTCGTCGGCCACCGCTTGCGGGTCATTTTCGGACATGGCTTCGAGCACTTCATCAAGCTCTTCACGGACCTTGTCCAGCACCGGCAACGCATCCGGCCAGTCGAAACCGACCTGCCCTGCGCGCTTCTGCAACTTGGCCGAGCGGGACAACGCCGGCAACGCAGCCGGCACATCGTCGAGCAGTGACAGTTGCTGCGGCTCGGCGGATTTCTCGGCGCGCTCTTCGGCCTTGATCTCCTCCCAACGCTGCTTGACCTGCTCTTCGTTCAGGCGCGGCACATCCAGCGGCGCGTATAGATCGCCGGTGGGGAACACATGCGGATGGCGACGGATCAGTTTGCGGGTGATGCTGTCGACCACGCCGGCGAATTCGAACCGCCCCTCCTCCCGCGCCAACTGGCTGTAATACACCACCTGAAACAACAGATCGCCCAACTCGCCCTGCAAGTGATCGAAGTCGCCGCGCTCGATGGCGTCGGCGACTTCGTAGGCCTCTTCAAGGGTGTGCGGGACGATAGTCGTGTAAGTCTGTTTGATGTCCCATGGGCAACCGTATTGCGGGTCGCGCAGACGGTTCATCAAGTGCAACAGGTCTTCAAGGCTGTAGATCGGTTTCATGGAGTCCGGTTACGCCGCGTTTCGATAATGTTCGGCAATTGGGAAATCCGCCCCAGCAACCGCCCCAGCGCGTCCAGCCCCGGGATCTCGATGGTCAGGGACATCAGTGCGGTGTTGTCCTCCTTGTTCGAGCGGGTGTTGACCGCCAGCACGTTGATCCGCTCGTTGAGCAGCACCTGCGAGACGTCACGCAACAGACCGGAACGGTCGTAGGCGCGGATGACGATGTCCACCGGATAGGTGAGCACCGGCACCGGGCCCCAGCTGACCTGGATGATCCGCTCCGGCTCGCGCCCGGCCAGTTGCAGCACCGAGGCGCAGTCCTGACGGTGAATGCTCACGCCACGGCCCTGGGTGATGTAGCCGACGATCGCATCGCCCGGCAACGGCTGGCAGCAGCCGGCCATCTGGGTCATCAGGTTGCCGACGCCCTGGATTTGAATGTCGCCGCGCTTGCCCGGTTTGTAGCCGGTCGCCTTGCGCGGAATCAGTTCCAGCTGTTCGTTGCCGCGTTCCGGCTCGACCAGCTGTTGCGCCAGGTTGACCAGTTGCGCCAGACGCAGGTCGCCGGCCCCGAGGGCGGCGAACATGTCTTCGGCGGTTTTCATGTTGGCCTTGTCGGCCAGCTTGTCGAAATCCACCGCCGGCAGGCCGAGGCGAGTGAGTTCTCGTTCGAGCAGAGTCTTGCCGGCCGCAACGTTTTGATCGCGGGCCTGCAACTTGAACCAGTGAACGATCTTGGCCCGCGCCCGGGACGTGGTGACGTAACCGAGGTTCGAGTTCAGCCAGTCACGGCTCGGCGTACCGTGCTTGCTGGTGATGATCTCGACCTGTTCACCGGTCTGCAGGCTGTAGTTGAGCGGAACGATGCGCCCGTTGATCTTCGCGCCACGGCAGTTATGGCCGATTTCGGTGTGCACACGGTAGGCGAAGTCCAGCGGCGTCGCGCCTTTCGGCAAGTCGATGGCGTGACCGTCCGGGGTGAAGATGTAGACCCGGTCCGGCTCGATATCGACCCGCAGCTGTTCGGCGAGACCGCCGATGTCACCCAGCTCTTCGTGCCACTCGAGGACCTGACGCAGCCAGGAGATTTTCTCTTCGTAGTGATTCGAGCCGGACTTGACGTCAGTGCCCTTGTAGCGCCAGTGCGCGCAGACGCCGAGCTCGGCCTCTTCGTGCATCGAATGGGTCCGGATCTGGACTTCCAGCACCTTGCCTTCCGGACCGATCACCGCCGTGTGCAGCGAGCGGTAGCCGTTTTCTTTCGGGTTGGCGATGTAGTCGTCGAACTCTTTCGGGATGTGCCGCCACAGGGTGTGGACGATGCCGAGCGCGGTGTAGCAGTCGCGCATTTCCGGCACCAGCACGCGGACCGCACGCACGTCGTAGATCTGGCTGAATTCCAGACCCTTGCGCTGCATTTTGCGCCAGATCGAATAGATGTGTTTCGCCCGGCCGCTGATGTCGGCTTCGACGCCAGTGGCCTGCAATTCGTCCTTGAGCTGGGTCATCACGTCAGAGATGAAACGCTCACGATCCAGCCGCCGCTCGTGCAGCAGCTTGGCAATCTGTTTGTATTGATCGGGTTCAAGGTAACGGAAGGACAAGTCCTCCAGCTCCCATTTGATATGACCGATGCCGAGTCGATGCGCGAGCGGCGCATAGATGTCGAACACTTCCCGGGCGACCCGGTTACGTTTTTCGTCGTCGGCGGTTTTCACCGCGCGGATCGCGCAGGTTCGTTCGGCGAGCTTGATCAGCGCGACACGCACGTCGTCGACCATCGCCACCAGCATTTTGCGCAGGTTTTCCACCTGGCCCTGGGTGCCGAGCACCATCGACTGGCGGGGGCTTAGGCTGGCACTGATTGCCGCCATGCGCAGCACGCCGTCGATCAGTTTGGCGACCACCGGCCCGAAGCGCTGGCTGACCGCCGCGAGCTCGATCTGGCCTTCGCGCACGCCGCGATAGAGAACCGCAGCCACCAGCGAATCCTGATCGAGCTTGAGGTCGGCAAGGATCTCGGCGATCTCAAGGCCCGTGCTGAAACTGCCGCTGCCTTCGGACCAGAGATTCTTCGCCGCATTGGATTGCTGCTCGGCCTGGCGAGCGTACTCGCAGGCCTCTTTCAAGGCTTCGCGATCCAGTGCCAGATCGACACTGACCGCATGATCGAGCCAAGCCTCGAGATTGATACTGCCGTCAGTGTTGATCGGCTGGTGTGCTCTCACCTGTACCATCTTGCTTTACCTTCCCTACGACGCAGATTCAATGCGTCAAATCACTGACCTTCAATGCCCGTTCGCGCTCGCGGGGCCAATGCGAGCGCTACGGACGACCAGTCGGATCAGACGAGCCATCCTGGCTCGCTTCAAATAACGCCATGGCCTCGACATGCGCCGTCTGAGGAAACATATCGAGAATCCCGGCACGTTTTAACCGGTAGCCCTGCTTGATCAATTCGACCGTATCGCGCGCCAGAGTTGCAGGGTTGCACGACACGTACACCAACCGTTCGGCGCCCAGGGTCGCCAGTTTGCGCACCACCTCGAAAGCACCGTCGCGCGGTGGGTCCAAGAGTACCGCAGAAAAGCCGTTTCCGATCCACTGGGCATCGGTCAAAGGCTGGGATAAATCGGCCTGAAAAAACTTTGTGTTATGCAAATTGTTGCTAGCGGCATTCGCCGCCGCGCGATCGACCATGGTCTGCACGCCTTCGACCGCCACCACTTCACGCGCGGCTTTCGCCAGCGGCAGGGCGAAGTTGCCCAGACCGCAAAACAGATCGAGTACGCGCTCATCGCTCTTCGGTTTCAACCAGTCCAGCGCTTGCGCCACCATGGCCTCGTTGACCCCGGCATTGACCTGGATGAAATCCCCCGGCCGATAGGCCAGTTGCAGGTCCCATTGTTCCAGGCGGTAACCGAGCGACTGCGCCTCATCCACCGGCTGCGGTTCGCCTTCGCCATGCAACCAGAGCTGCGCTTCATGGAACGCGCAGAAATCCTTGAGGATCGCCAGGTCAGCCTCGGACAGCGGCGCCACGTGACGCAGCAGAACGGCGAGTGACGAGCCACTGAACAATTCGACATGCCCCAGCGCCTGAGGTTTGCTCAGGCGACGAAGCATCTCCGGCAAGCGGGTCATGATCGGCTGCAAGGGCTGTACCAGCACCGGGCATTCGCTGATCGCGACAATGTCCTGGCTGCCGGCGGCACGGAAACCGACTTCAAGCTTTTTGGCCTTGCTGTCCCAGCGCACGGCGATCCGGGCGCGGCGACGGTAGCCGAATTCGGGACCGGTCAACGGCGCCGCCCACTCCTCCGGTTCGGCACCGGCGACTCGCGACAACTGCTCGGCGAGCATGCGCTGTTTCAGGGCAAGCTGTTCGTTGTGGGGCAGATGCTGAACGCTGCAACCGCCGCAACGGCCGGCGTGCTGACAAGGTGCGGGACGACGCAATTCACTGGAGCTGAACACTCGTTCGGTGCGCGCCTCGACCACTTTGCCGTGGGCGCCGAGCACCCGCGCTTCGACCTCTTCACCGGCGAGGGCGCCGAGGACGAACCAGGTTTTGCCTTCAAAAAACGCGATGCCGCGACCGTCATTGGCCAGGCGCTCGATGCTCAAGCGCTGCTTTTTGCCGGTCGGGATTTGCGGGGCCTTGCTGCCGCCGGTGGGCTGGAAACGCAGGCCTCTCTCGTGCTTGGCCATCAGTTGGGCGCGTCGAAAATGCCGGTCGACAGGTAACGGTCGCCACGGTCGCAGATGATCGCGACGATCACCGCGTTTTCAACTTCTTTGGACAGGCGCAGCATCGCTGCCACCGCACCGCCCGAGGACACGCCACAGAAAATGCCTTCTTCGCGGGCCAGACGACGGGTGACGTCCTCGGCTTCGCTTTGCGCCATGTCGACGATGCGGTCGACGCGCTCGGCCTGATAGATCTTCGGCAGGTATTCCTGCGGCCAGCGGCGAATGCCGGGAATGGCCGAGCCTTCCATCGGTTGCAGGCCGACGATCTGCACGTTGTCGTTCTGCTCCTTGAGGTAGCGCGACACGCCCATGATGGTGCCGGTGGTGCCCATGGAGCTGACGAAATGGGTGATGGAGCCCTGGGTCTGACGCCAGATTTCCGGGCCGGTGGTCGTGTAGTGCGCTTCAGGATTGTCGCCGTTGGCGAACTGATCCAGCACCTTGCCACGGCCTTCGGCTTCCATCCGCTGGGCGAGATCGCGAGCGCCTTCCATGCCCTCTTCCTGGCTGACCAGAATCAGCTCCGCGCCGTACGCGGTCATCGCCGCTTTACGTTCGGCACTGGAGTTGTCCGGCATGATCAGGATCATCTTGTAACCCTTGATCGCGGCGGCCATCGCCAGGGCGATCCCGGTGTTGCCCGAGGTCGCTTCGATCAGCGTATCGCCTTCGTGGATCTGCCCGCGCAACTCGGCACGGGTGATCATCGACAGCGCCGGACGATCCTTGACCGAACCCGCCGGGTTGTTCCCTTCGAGCTTGAGCAAAAGGGTGTTGCTGGTGACACCGGGCAGGCGCTGCAAACGCACCAGCGGCGTGTTGCCGACGCAATCGGCGATGGTTGGGTACTGCAAGGTCATGGCGTTTTTCGCAATCCGGACAGCGGGGGCGCCTATCATACCGGCAAACCTGCGCAGGCCATATCACGCAAAGTGTGGTGCTTATGGTTTCTTGGAATAAGCAGTAAAAGTCTCACCAGCGGTGAGACTTTCCTGTACCGCTCACACAATCTGCGGGCGGCCCATGTCCACTGTGGGAGCTGGCTTGCCAGCGAAGACGTCGGGACTGACAGCACTGTCATCCGCCACCAACCGCAGATTCAGTCGCAATCCCGATGGCCCGTTCTCGGCCCACAATGTTCCGCCCTGGCGTTGCACCGCGTTCCTCGCGATGCTCAGCCCCAGACCAAATCCGCCGTCCCCCGGCCGCGAACCGTCGAGTCGGATGAAGGGCGAGAAGATCCGCTCCAGATCCGCCTCGGCCACGCCGCCACCCTCGTCCTCCAGCCACAGGTGCCAGTAATCGCCGTCCCGTCGACCATCGAGTCGCACGATACCGCCCACTGGCGAATGACGAACGGCGTTGCGCAGAATGTTTTCCAGGGCCTGGGCCAGGGTGTTGAGATTGCCGCGCACCCAGCAGGAAGCTTCCACCGCGCACTGCAACTGCCCCACCGGACAGCAGCTTTCGTAACAGGCGTTTTCCGTGAGCATTTCCCACAGCGCCTGAATCTGGATCGCTTCGTCCGGCAACGGTGCGCGCTCGGTGTCGAGCCAGGCCAGTTGCAGGGTGTCCTCCACCAATCGCTGCATCACGTCGACTTCGCGACCGATGCGTTCGCGCAACGGTTGCAGCTGCTGCTCGCTTTCGCTGGCAACTCGCAACCGGCTCAGGGGCGTGCGCAGTTCGTGGGACAGGTCGCGCAGCAATTGCTGTTGCAGGGCCACGGTGGACTGCAAGCGTTCGGACATCGAGTCGAAGGCGCGGGCCAGTTCACCGAGCTCATCAGGGCGCTGGGTGATGCCGCTCGACAATCGCACATTCAGTTGATCGGCGCGCCACGCATTGGCCTGCTCGCGCAGATTGTTCAGCGGGACAACCAGCAGGCGATACAGGCCGACGCACAGCAGCAAGGTGAACAGACCGGGAATCACACCGTTGGTGATGACGCGCCAGAAAACCCGGTATTTCCCCGGCAGGAAACGCTCGGGCAACTCGATGACCAGACTGCCGGCAGTCGGGTCAGTGGGGAACGGTACGCGCAGCCACGGCCGACCCTTTTTGTGAATCGGCCAGTCAAGGCCTCGAAGGAAGGTCAGGTGCTGAAGCTCCTGAGCATTGAACGGCTGGCTGCCCAGCGACTGCAGGTTGCCACCGATCACGCCGACCCAGCCGGCTTCGCGCAACTCCATGCTCTGCAACCAGCTATCGATGCCATCACGCTCGCCCTGCTGCCAGGCGCGCTCGGCCTCGGCGGCATAACGGCTCAGCGTGCGACGGGCGTCATCGGAGAGGAACTGATTGCGCTGTTCCATGTACCGGCCCCAGGACCAGCTCAGCCAGATCATCAGCAGACAGAACGCCACCAGCAGACAGGCGAGTTTCCAGAACAGCGAGTGCCGGCCCGGCAGGTCAGACACTTTCATCGACGGCACTCAGGACGTAACCCTTGCCCCACACCGTGCGCACTTCCCGCTCGGTGTAGCCGACCGACTTGAGTTTGCGGCGGATCTGGCTGATGTGCATGTCGAGGCTGCGATCGTGGGCCGCGTAACCGCGCTGAAGAACGTGCTGATAAAGGAAGGCCTTGCTCAGCACTTCCTCGTCGTTGCGGTTGAGGGTTTCCAGCAGGCGGTATTCGCTGCGGGTCAGGCCGGCGGGCTGGTCGAGGTAGAACACGTCGCATTGATCGTCGTCGAAACGCAGCCCGCCGACTGGCACCACTGGGGTGACGGCAGCCGGACGACGATCGAGAGCAACACGGCGCAGGATCGCTTCGATCCGCACATGCAGCTCGGCCATGCTGAAGGGTTTGGGCAGATAGTCGTCGGCACCGAGGCGAAACCCACTGATACGGTCGGCTTCGGCACCGAGGGCTGACATCAGCAGCACCGGCGTGGAATGGCTCTGACGCAGTTGGGTCAGGACATTCAATCCGTCGAGTCCCGGCAACAGAATATCCATCAACACCACGTCGAACGGCTGGCGCCGGGCGATGCTCAGGCCTTCGCTGCCGTTCTGGCACCAGGTGACCTGGAAGCCGCTGCGACCCAGTTGTTCATGGACATAGGCACCGAGGACGGGATCATCTTCGATGGAAAGAATGCGGGGTTGGCCAATAGAGACAGGAGTCATGACTATCTGCAAATAATTCTCAGTTGGGCGATTATTCAAGATTGCCCCGCGCCCGGCAACCCAAGCTTGACCTGTCGGACAGATGACAGGTGCCCAAGCGAAGAACAACGACATCATTTTTCCCGACAACGTCCCTGAGCAAATCGCTACACTGCGCCGATACCGCGTGCCGGACGCACGTGTGAGTCAACGATCAGCGGGATGCAGGAGAAAGGCGTGCTCAAGAAACTGGGAATCAAAGGTCGCGTATTGTTGCTGACCCTGTTGCCGACCAGCCTGATGGCACTGGTGCTGGGCGGGTATTTCACCTGGACGCAGCAGTCCGACCTGCAAGCCCAACTGATGCAGCGCGGCGAAATGATCGCCGAACAACTGGCTCCGCTGGTGGCGCCGGCCATGGGCCATGGCGATGCCGAACTGCTCGAGCGCATCGCCACCCAGTCCCTCGAACAACCGGACGTGCGCGCCGTGACGTTCCTCGCGCCCGACCGTTCTCCTCTGGCGCATGCCGGTCCGACCATGCTCAATCAGGCACCGAGCGGTGACAGCACCCAATTGTTGCGGCGCAGCGGCAACGACGCCACCCGCTATCTGCTGCCGGTGTTCGGCAAACACCGCAACCTCGCCGGCGAACTGATCCCGCAAGAGTCCGACCGCCTGCTCGGCTGGGTCGAACTGGAGCTGTCGCACAACGGCATGCTGTTGCGCGGCTATCGAAGCCTGTTCGCCAGCCTGCTGCTGATCGGCGCAGGACTGGCCGGCGCCGCGCTACTGGCCTTGCGCATGGGCCGCACGATCAACCGCCCGCTGAGCCAGATCAAACAGGCCGTCGCGCAGCTCAAGGACGGTCACCTGGAAACCCGTCTGCCACCGCTGGGCAGTCAGGAACTGGATGAACTGGCGTCCGGCATCAACCGCATGGCCGGTACCCTGCAAAACGCCCGCGAAGAATTGCAGCACAGTGTCGATCAGGCCACCGAAGACGTGCGCCAGAACCTGGAAACCATCGAGATCCAGAACATCGAGCTGGACCTGGCCCGCAAGGAAGCGCTGGAAGCGAGCCGGATCAAATCCGAATTCCTCGCCAACATGAGCCACGAGATCCGCACGCCGCTCAATGGCATTCTCGGTTTCACCCACCTGTTGCAGAAAAGCGAGCTGACCCCGCGCCAGCTCGACTATCTGGGCACCATCGAAAAATCCGCCGACAGCCTGCTGGGGATCATCAACGAGATCCTCGATTTCTCGAAGATCGAGGCCGGCAAACTGGTGCTCGACCATATTCCGTTCAACCTGCGCGACCTGTTGCAGGACACACTGACCATCCTCGCCCCCGCTGCCCACGCCAAGCAGCTGGAACTGGTGAGTCTGGTGTACCGCGACACGCCGCTGTCGCTGGTCGGCGATCCGCTGCGCCTCAAGCAGATCCTGACCAACCTGGTGAGCAACGCGATCAAGTTCACCCGCGAAGGCACCATCGTCGCCCGCGCCATGCTCGAAGAGGAAAACGACGACAGCGTGCAGTTGCGCATCAGCATTCAGGACACCGGCATCGGCCTGTCGAACCAGGACGTGCGCGCCTTGTTCCAGGCGTTCAGCCAGGCTGACAACTCGCTGTCGCGCCAACCCGGCGGCACCGGACTGGGGCTGGTGATTTCCAAGCGCCTGATCGAACAGATGGGCGGCGAAATCGGCGTCGACAGCACGCCGGGCGAAGGCTCGGAATTCTGGATCAGCCTGAACCTGCCCAAGACCCGCGACGATGCCGAAGACCTGCCTTCCGCGCCATTGCTCGGGCGCCGGGTGGCGGTGCTGGAAAACCACGAACTGGCGCGTCAGGCCCTGCAGCATCAACTGGAGGATTGCGGCCTCGATGTCACACCGTTCAATACCCTGGAAAGCCTGACCAATGGCGTCACCGGCGCCCATCAGACCGATCAGGCGATCGATCTGGCGGTACTCGGCATCACCAGCAACGACATGCCGCCCGAACGCCTCAACCAACACATCTGGGACCTCGAGCACCTCGGCTGCCGGGTTCTGGTGTTATGCCCGACCACCGAACTGACGCTGTATCACCTGTCGGTGCCCAACCCTCACAGCCAACTGCAATCGAAACCGGCCTGCACCCGCAAACTGCGCCGGGCCTTGTCGGACATGGTCAACCCGCGCCAGCCGCGCAGCGAACCCGGCGAACCGTTGTCGAGCCGTGCGCCGAAAGTGCTGTGCGTCGACGACAACCCGGCCAACCTTTTGCTGGTGCAGACGCTGCTCGAAGACATGGGCGCCAAGGTGCTGGCCGTGGAAAGTGGTTACGCGGCGGTCAAGGCGGTGCAGAACGAAACCTTCGATCTGGTGCTGATGGACGTGCAGATGCCCGGCATGGACGGACGCCAGAGCACCGAAACCATTCGCCAGTGGGAAAGCGAGCGGCACTGCACGCCGTTGCCGATCGTCGCCCTCACCGCCCACGCCATGGCCAATGAAAAACGCGCGCTGCTGCAAAGCGGCATGGACGACTACCTGACCAAGCCGATCAGCGAGCGGCAACTGGCGCAGGTGGTGCTGAAGTGGACGGGCCTTGCGTTGCGCAATCAGGCGCCGGAACGTGGCGGTGAGAGTCTGCTGGGCAATCAGGAACTGCCGATACTCGATCACGAGGAAGGTCTGCGCCTGGCTGCCGGCAAGGCGGATCTGGCGGCAGACATGCTGGCGATGCTGCTGGCTTCGCTCGAGGCCGACCGCGAAGCCATCCGCACCGCCCGCGACAATCAGGATCAGAACGGTCTGCTGGAGCGGGTGCACCGCCTGCATGGCGCCACCCGTTACTGCGGCGTACCGCAATTGCGCGCCGCCTGCCAGCGCAGCGAAACCCTGCTCAAGCAGCAGGACCCCAAGGCCTCGACCGCCCTGGACGAGCTGGAACGGGCGATCAATCGTCTGGCGGCCCAGGCGAAGATCAGCGCCTGATCCACGGCAATGCCGGTCAACGCCGACGCGGCTACAGTTGTCGCGGGTGATTTGCGCCCGCGTCGATGCTCCAGGAGGATTTCATGCGCACGATCGTTTTCAGCAGCCAGACCTATGACCGCGACAGTTTCCTCGCCGCCGATCGCCCGTCCGGGATCGAACTGCATTTCCAGCCGGCCCGGCTCAGCCTCGACACGGCGGCGCTGGCCGAACATCACGAGGTGGTCTGCGCCTTCATCAACGATGACCTGAGCGCCCCGGTGCTGGAACGTCTGGCCGCCGGTGGCACACGCCTGATCGCCTTGCGTTCGGCCGGCTACAACCATGTGGATCTGGCCGTCGCCAAACGTCTGGGACTGGCCGTCGTGCGCGTACCGGCCTACTCGCCCCACGCGGTGGCCGAGCATGCGGTGGCGTTGATCCTCTCCCTCAACCGCCGTCTGCACCGTGCCTACAACCGCACCCGCGAAGGCGACTTCAGCCTGCACGGTCTTACCGGTTTCGATCTGGTGGGCAAAACGGTCGGTATCGTCGGCACCGGACAGATCGGCGCGACCTTCGCGAAAATCATGCACGGTTTCGGCTGCGAGCTGCTGGCCTACGACCCGTATCCAAATCCTGCCGTCGAAGCGTTGGGCGCGCGCTACCTGAGCCTGCCGGATCTGCTGGCGCAAGCGCGGATCATCAGCCTGCACTGCCCGCTCAACGAACAGAGCAAACACCTGATCAACCGCGATTCGCTGGCGCACATGCAACCGGGGGCGATGCTGATCAACACCGGGCGCGGCGGTCTGGTAGACACGCCGGCGCTGATCGACGCCCTGAAGGACGGCCAGCTCGGTTATCTGGGACTGGATGTGTATGAAGAGGAAGCGCAGCTGTTCTTCGAGGACCGTTCCGACCTGCCGCTACAGGACGACGTGCTGGCGCGGCTGCTGACGTTCCCCAATGTGATCGTCACCGCGCATCAGGCATTCCTGACCCATGAGGCGCTGGGCGCGATTGCCGCGACCACCTTGCACAACATCGCGACCTGGGCGGCGGGTACGCCGCAGAACCAGGTCGAAGGCTGAGCGATCGGACTCAGACCGGGGGCGGCGTCGGGGTAATCGCCACACACAGGATCAACAGCGCCAGCCAGCCGAACCCCAGTAAACGTTGCTTGAGGGAGTGCCCGCTGCGCAGCAGGAACCAGACAAACACCAGCGGCATCAGAAACGCCATGATCTTCAGCCAGCCTTCCACCGGGCGCGAACCATCCGGGTTCACCACCGGTTCGACAAGCTGCGCTCGACGGCGTCGCCCCGCAGCGGCCGGCATGATCTTCGGCCGTTCGGGGGCCGGCGGCGGAACGTGCGCCTCGGGCACAGCCTTGTTACGCGGCAGGCTGCCAAAGGAAATCGTCGACGTGCCTTTTTCGGCTTGAGGCGCCTGCGCCTCTGCCAGCGGAGCCCCGCAATGAATGCACGCCGTGGCTTCGGAACTGATACTCCGCTTGCATTCATAACATTCGATCAGCGCCATGTTCCGTTCCTTGAAAATGAAGGCGGCAGTTTGCCACGACTGCGGTGTCGATTTGAACCGGATCGAAGGTCGCACGTGCGCATCATTCTGCAATCAAGCCCGTGCTAGCATGTCGCGCATATTTGGAGGACCCATGGTCGAACACGATTTCCGCTACACCCTGATGAACCCGCAACACACTCTCACCGAATGCCGCGCCCTGGTTCCGGGCCGTTATCAGGTCACCGGCAACGGTGGCTCGATCCGCATCGGCGACGTGCTGGTCGTGACCCTCAAAGGCAGCAAGGACTTGTCCATGCGCCTGACCGTCGACACCGTCCGCCACCTGATCAACCCGCCGGGTCAATGGACTGCCATGACCACCGGCCCGATGTTCGGTGAGCTGGCGATCCACACCTGGCAGGTCAACTGCGACAGCTGCGCCAAGGAGCTGAGCTTCGAATTCGCGGTGGACGCCAAGCTGGGCAAGCCTGCGGAAAAACCGGCCGCCACGGCACGCATCGCGGAACTGGGCTGGAAAGCTGTCGGCGACAAGCACCTGTGTCCGAAATGCCAGGAGCCGGCGTGATGAAACACCTGGCCCTGACCGCCGCTGTCGGCGCCGGCCTGATGGGTTGCGCCGCGGAGCCTGTGCAACTGCAACAGAACCGCAGCTACATTCTGGAATGGATCGGCGAGCGTCCGCTGATGGACTACAGCCACCTGACCGTGACCCTCGGCGATGATGGCCGGGCGTATGGCAATGGCGGCTGCAACCATTGGTTTGCGCCGTACACCCTGGAAGGCGACAAGCTGAGCTTCGGCAAGATCGGCAAGACCCGCAAACTCTGCGCACCGGCGCTCATGGAGCAGGAGCAACGCTTCCTCCAGGCCCTGGAGCACGTGGAGCGCTGGGACATCTCGCCGATCGAGCAGATGCGCTTCTGGCCGGCTGAAGGCAAGCCGTTGCGCTGGTGGCTGGAAGAAGGCTGATCCTTAGATCATTCCCACGCATAGCGCTTGATCGTTCCCACGCTCCGCGTGGGAATGCATCCAGTGACGCTCTGCGTCACAGCGGACGCGGAGCGTCCGGGGCGGCGTTACCACGCAGAGCGTGGGAACGATCAGCGAAGACCAGCGATCATCAAGTGCGAATCAGTTGGTCGCCTGCAACGCCTCAAGCTTCGCCATCACCCCCGCCGCCGTCTGCTCGCCCATCAACTGTTCCCGTACCTTGCCCTTGTTGTCAATGATGTAGGTCACCGGCAAGGCTTCACTGCGCGGCAGTTCGAACAGATCCGCCGGATCCTGCGCCAGCACGGTGAATTTGATGCCCAGTTTTTCGCTGGCGCTCTTCAGCTCTTCACCCTGCACGTTGTCGAAATTGACCCCGAACACACCGATCTTCTTGCCCTTGAGTTCATCGGCCAGATGATTGAGTTCCGGAATTTCCGTGCGGCACGGGCCACACCATTCGGCCCAGTAATTGATTACCACCCATTGTTTGTCGAGGCGCTCGGACGCCACTTTCTGCCCGTTCTGGTCGATGCCGTAGTCGTTACCGCAGCCCCCGAGCATCAACGCCCCGATGATCGTCAATGCCGCTGCCAGTGCCCGTGTCATGTCGTGTTCCTTGTGCAAAATTGAATGCGCCTGCGACCCATCGCCTCTCAAGGTTCTGGATTGCGCGCTGCACAGTTAGAATAGCCGCCACTCTACGCAAGAAGCGACCCGCCCATGACCGATCTGACGCTTTATCACAACCCGCGCTGCTCGAAATCCCGCGGTGCGCTCGAACTGCTCGAAGCCCGTGGCCTGACGCCGAACGTGGTGCGCTACCTCGAAACGCCGCTGGACGCCGTGCAGATCAAGGCCTTGCTCGGCAAGCTGGGAATCAGCGCACGGCAACTGCTGCGCACCGGCGAAGACGAATACAAGACCCTGAACCTGGCCGATGCCAGTCTCACCGAGAAACAATTGATCGACGCGATCGCCGCACATCCGAAGCTGATGGAGCGACCGATTCTTGAAGCCGGCGACAAAGCCGTCATCGGCCGTCCACCGGAGCAGATCCTGGAGCTGCTGCCGTGAGTGCGCCGTACATTCTGGTTCTCTATTACAGCCGCAGCGGCTCGACCAACGAGATGGCCCGGCAAATCGCCCGTGGCGTCGAACAGGCCGGCCTCGAAGCGCGCCTGCGCACCGTGCCGGCAATCTCCACCGAGTGCGAAGCGGTGTCGCCGGACATTCCGGATGAAGGCGCGCTGTACGCCACTTTGGATGACCTGAAGAACTGTGCCGGCCTGGCCCTCGGCAGCCCGACCCGTTTCGGCAACATGGCCGCGCCGCTTAAGTATTTCCTCGATGGCACCAGCAACCTGTGGCTGACCGGCGCGCTGGTCGGCAAGCCGGCCGGAGTGTTCACCTCCACCGCCAGCCTGCACGGCGGTCAGGAAACCACTCTGCTGTCGATGATGCTGCCGCTGCTGCACCACGGCATGCTGATCACCGGCCTGCCCTACAGCGAATCGGCGCTGCTGGAAACCCAGGGCGGCGGCACGCCTTACGGCGCCAGCCATCACGCCGGGGCCGACGGTAAAAGCGGTCTCGATCAGCACGAAGTGGCGCTGTGCCGCGCTCTTGGCGCTCGCCTGGCCAAGACGGCCCAGAAACTGGGGAACTGAGATGGCCAGAAAGCCGAAAGTCCTGCCCGCCGTCGAATGGCTGGAGCCACGGGTGCGGGCGATGCGGGTGATCAGTCTGCTGTGCTTTTTCGGCCTGGCCGGACTGCTCGCCGCTTATTACCTGGTGTTCGCCGACCTGCACGGCGCGCGGCCGTGGGTGATTCTGCTGATCGAGCTGATCCCGTGGATCGTGCTCGCACCGGGCATGATCATGGGCAGCGCACGGGGGCACTCGTGGATGTGCTTTGTGGTGAATCTGTATTTCATCAAGGGCGCACTGGCCGCGTATGACCCGAGCCGGCAGCTGTTTGGCGTGCTGGAGATGATTGCCAGTCTGGCGGTGTTCTGCTCGGCGTTGCTGTATGTGCGGTGGCGGTATCAGTTGAATCGCAAACTGGCGGGCGAAGGCGAAATCTCTGTCGCCTGACAGACCGCTATCGCTGGCAAGCCAGCTCCCACAGGTTTCGGGATCGTTCCCACGCTCTGCGTGGGAATGCCGCCCGGGACGCTCTGCGTCCCTGAGACGCGGAGCGTCTCTTTATGCATTCCCACGCGGAGCGTGGGAACGATCGCTTTAAATTCAATGATTGACGGTGTAAGCCAGCATCATCGAAATCTGGCTCATCGGCCGCCCACCACTCTCTTCATGCCACTGGTTGAACGCGTTCTGCACGGTGGCCAGATCCCGCAGACTGCTCGGCACCTTGTCGACGATCTTCTGCGCATTCAGCGCCGCGACCACGTCGTAGCTCGGCACGAACGTGTCCTTGCCAACCATCCGCAAAAACCGTGGCGCCGACAACCCACCCAATTGATGGCCGTGCTTTTTCAGGTACGTCCACAAACCGACGATGTCGGTCACCGGCCAGTCGGCGAGCAATGCACCGAAACTGCCCTTCTCTTTCTCGACATCCAGAATGAACTGCGCATTGCGCGGCACGCTTTTGAGCTTGCCCAGGTGGCGGATGATCCGCGCATCCTGCATCAATCGCTCAAGGTGTTCGGCGCTCATCAGCACGACCTTTTCCGGGTCGAACTTGAAGAACACTTCCTCGAAGGCCGGCCACTTGGCGTCCACCAGACTGTGCTTGAGTCCGGCGCGAAACACCCGCAGAGCCATGGTCGAGAGATAACGGTCGTCGCTGATCTTGCGCAGTTGCGCCGGGGTCTTGGGAACGGGCAGATGGGCTTCCAGTTCAGCCGCCGAACCGAAGCGGTTCAGACAGTATTCGTGCAGCCACTTGTAGTCGCGCATGCCCTCTCCTTTTGAATGAAACGAAAAACCAATGTGGGAGCGGGCTTGCTCGCGAAGACTGAGTGTCAGTCGACTCATGCATCGACTGGTACGCCGCCTTCGCGAGCAAGCCCGCTCCCACTTGGATCGTGTTTACAGGTTTACGACGTTGACGAAACGCGAAGCAGCGGTTTCATCGATCTTCAGGCTGGTGAAGTCAAACAGGTTACGGTCAGCCAGCTGCGACGGGATCACGTTCTGCAGGCTGCGGAAAATGCTTTCGGTGCGGCCCGGGGTCTTGCGTTCCCAGTCCTGGAGCATTTCCTTGACCACCTGACGTTGCAGGTTTTCCTGAGAACCACAGAGGTTGCACGGGATGATCGGGAATTGCTTGAAGTCCGAGTAGGCCTGGATGTCTTTCTCGTTGCAGTAGGCCAGCGGACGGATCACCACGTTGCGGCCGTCGTCGGCGCGCAGCTTCGGCGGCATCGCCTTTAGGCTGCCGTTGAAGAACATGTTGAGGAAGAACGTCTCGACGATGTCGTCGCGGTGATGACCGAGGGCCATTTTGGTCGCGCCGATTTCGTCGGCGAAGGTGTACAGCGTGCCGCGACGCAGGCGCGAGCACAGCGAGCAGGTGGTCTTGCCTTCCGGGATCAGCTCCTTGACCACCGAGTAAGTGTCCTTCTCGACAATGTGGTACTCGATGCCCAGCTCTTTCAGATAGGCCGGCAGCACGTGCTCGGGGAAACCCGGCTGCTTCTGGTCCATGTTCACGGCGACGATCTCGAACTTGATCGGTGCAACCTTCTGCAGGTGCATCAGCACGTCGAGCATGGTGTAGCTGTCCTTGCCCCCGGACAGGCAGACCATGACCTTGTCGCCGTCTTCGATCATGTTGAAGTCGGTGACGGCTTCGCCGGCCAGGCGGCGCAGGCGCTTTTGCAGTTTGTTCTGGTTGACCGTAAGAGTGCCCATGACGCGAAATCCGTGAGGTGTGACGAAAGGCGGGCATTTTACGCAAAAACACTGGGTTTGTGGCCACAGGTTGTCGCCCCCTCAAATGCCCGTCCGCACAGACCCCGACGCGATTACCCCGAGGTTTTACAGCGCGATTTGCTCTAAGCCCCTATCACCTGTGCGGTTAAGACCTTTCTATACTGCGACATAAGGTCGCACACAATCTGAAGACCTGTATTTGCTGGGCCACATTGGCCCGTAGGCGCTCCGCTGGGGGGCGATGGCAATAACGAGAGGAGTGACTGGCATGATCCATCACGTAGTGGGACTTTTTACCCACCCCGATCAGGAATGGAAGGAAATCCGTGGCGACCAAGAGGAAAGCATCAGCCACATGTACCTGACGCACACGCTGATTCTGGCGGCGATCCCCGCTGTTTCGGCCTTTATCGGCACCACTCAGGTCGGCTGGGTGATCGGCAACCGCGCACCGGTGATGCTCACCGTCGAAAGCGCGTTGTGGATGACGATCATGTCTTACCTGGCAATGCTCGGCGGGGTCGCGGTCATGGGTGCCTTCGTGCACTGGATGGCCCGCACCTATGACGCCAACCCGAGCCTGGCCCGTTGCGTGGCATTTGCCACCTACACCGCGACACCGTTGTTCGTCGGCGGGCTGGCAGCGCTGTATCCGCACATGTGGCTGGGGATGATCGTCGGCACGGCGGCCATCTGCTACACGGTGTACCTGCTGTATGTGGGGCTGCCGACCTTCATGAACATTCCGTCCGATGAGGGTTTCCTGTTTTCCAGCTCGGTGCTGGCGGTGGGTCTGGTGGTGCTGGTCGCCATCATGGCGTTTACCGTGATTGTCTGGGGACTGGGCGTGGGTCCCGTCTACACGAATTAGCTGGCTGCAACGCCGAAAAGAACAAGATCCGCCAACACAGGCCGCCGCGAGGCGGCCTTCTCATGCCTGAAAGAGACGTTGCGACCATTCGGCAGTCTGGCGATGCGCAAGACCGGACGGTTGCGGCATACTCCAAACCTCTGGAGATCCATCAAGCATGCCCGAGCAACTCAATACCCGCGTCGAAGACTGTTTCCAACTCGCTGAATCCTTTTTCAAACGTCCCTTCAAACGCCCCGTGGTGAGCCTCAAGCTGCGCGGGCAAAAAGCCGGGGTCGCGCATCTGCACGAGAACCTGCTGCGCTTCAATCCGCAGCTGTACCGGGAAAACACCGAACATTTCCTCAAGCAGACCGTGGCCCACGAAGTCGCGCACCTGATCGCCCATCAACTGTTCGGCGACCGCATCCAGCCCCATGGCGAGGAGTGGCAATTGATCATGCGCGGGGTCTATGAGTTGCCGCCGGACCGCTGCCATACCTATGAAGTCAAGCGCCGCAGCGTGACCCGTTACATCTATAAATGCCCGTGTGCGGATAGCGATTTTCCGTTTTCGGCGCAGCGTCACAGTCTGGTCCGGCAGGGGCGGCGGTATTTGTGCCGCAGATGCCGGAACACATTGGTGTTCAGTGGCGAGATGCGGGTCGAGTAAGTCCCCATCTCGTTCCCACGCTCTGCGTGGGAATGCCGCCATGGACGCTCCGCGTCCACTGTGACGCAGAGCGTCACGGGATACATTCCCACGCAGAGCGTGGGAATGATCCGCTAACTGGGAGCCGCGAGCTACGCGACGACTTTCGCGGCACGTAATTCGGCAATCCGCTCAGCACTCAACCCCAACTCCGCCAACACCTGATCCGTATGCTGCCCCAGCGCCGCGCCGACATGCCGCGGCGCCGGCAATGCTTCGGAGAACTTCAACGGGCAAGCGATCTGCGCCTGCGCCGAGCCATCCCCACGCGGCACCTGCGTCACCAGTTCCCGCGCCTGCAATTGCGGATGCTGCACCGCTTCCCCCAGGTTCAACACCGGTTCGACGCAGGCATCGATCCCGGCGAACAGCTCGCACAGTTCGGCAAAATCATGCTTTTCGAACTCGACCTTCAAGGCGTCCTTCAGCGCGCGTTGTTGCTCAGGCTTGGGTGACAAGCCCTGCGCCGCCAACTCAGGCCGGCCCAACGCCGCACACAGTTGCTGCATGAAGGCTGGCTCCAGACTGCCCACCGACATCCAGCGCCCGTCGCGGGAGCGGTAATAGTCGTAGAAGCTGCCGCCATTGAGCATCTGATCCTCCCAACCCGGCTCCTCGCCGCACGCCAGATACCCGGCACCGGCCATGGCGTTGAGGCTGAATGCACAGTCGGTCATGCTCACGTCCAGATGGGTGCCCTGCCCGGTCTGCTGGCGAGAAATTACCGCCGCTAACAGGCCGATCACCCCGTGCAGCGAGCCGCCCGCAACATCCGCCACCTGCATGCCCAGCGGCAACGGCCCGCTGTCGGCGCGCCCGGTGTAACTGGAGAGCCCGGCCAGGGCCAGATAGTTGATGTCGTGGCCGGCGCGATCCTTGTACGGCCCGGTCTGGCCGTAACCGGTGATCGACAGATAAATCAGCTTCGGATTGATCGCCTTCAGCGCCTCGTAACCCAGCCCCAGCCGCTCCATCACACCGGGGCGAAACTGCTCCAGCACGATGTCGTAATCCGCCAGTAACTGCTTCACCAGCTCAAGCGCTTCGGGCTGCTTAAGGTCCAGTGCCAGGCTGCGCTTGTTGCGGTTGAGATAGGCATGACTGGCCGAAACGCCGTGATCGTGGGGCGGCAAGACCCGCACCAGGTCGAGGCGGGTCGGCGATTCGATGCGCAGCACGTCGGCGCCCATGTCCGCCAGCAGCAGCGAGGCGAACGGCCCCGGCAATAGGGTCGAGAAATCCAGAATCTTCAGTGAGGCCAACGGTGCAGACATGGGCGATCTCCATCAACGATGCATGCAGCCTAGGCAGCCATCGGCGATGGGGCAATTACCGGATCCATCAGTTGCGCTGACCGTTGCGCTCATACAGCAGGCAAGAAAAAACCCGCCGAAGCGGGTTTTTCCATTCAAGCGATGCTTACTTCACATTGCTCGGGGTCGGGCCTTCGGCCACGCCCAGGTCATCTTCAGGCCGGGTATCGGCGATACCGCGACCGCCCGACGCCAGCTCGGCATCCAGCACGTCGGTGTCCAGTTCCTTGACCCACTTGGCCACAACGATGGTTGCAACGGCGTTGCCGACCAGGTTGGTCAAGGCACGGGCTTCGGACATGAAGCGGTCGATACCCAGGATCAGCGCCAGACCGGCCACCGGCAGGTGACCTACCGCCGACAGGGTGGCCGCCAGTACGATGAAGCCAGAACCGGTCACACCGGCTGCGCCTTTGGAGGACAACAGCAACACCACCAGCAGAGTGATCTGGTGAGTGATGTCCATGTGGGTGTCGGTCGCCTGAGCGATGAACACGGCCGCCATGGTCAGGTAGATCGCGGTGCCGTCGAGGTTGAACGAGTAGCCGGTCGGGATCACCAGACCCACTACCGATTTCTTCGCGCCCAGACGCTCCATCTTGATCAGCATGCGTGGCAGTACCGATTCCGACGAGGAAGTACCCAGCACGATCAGCAGTTCTTCACGGATGTAGCGGATCATCTTCAGCACGCTGAAGCCGTGCATGCGGGCGATACCGCCGAGCACGATCAGGATGAACGCCAGGCAGGTGATGTAGAAGCAGATCATCAGTTGACCCAGCTGCACCAGCGAGCCGACGCCGTAGGCACCGATAGTGAACGCCATCGCACCGAAGGCACCGATCGGCGCGAGCTTCATGATCATGTTGATGATGTTGAACATCACGTGGGCGAAGCGATCGATGAAGTCCAGGATCGGCTTGCCGTAGGCGCCCAGGCGGTGCAGGGCAAAACCGAAGATCACCGAGAACATCAGCACTTGCAGGATGTCACCGGTGGCGAACGCGCCGACGATGGTGTTCGGGATTACGTTGAGCAGGAAGCCGACGACGCTCTGGTCAGCACCTTGTTGTACATAGGTCGCGACTTTCGAGGCGTCCAGCGTGCTGACATCGACGTGCATGCCGTTGCCCGGTTGCACGATGTTGACCACGATCAAGCCGACCAGCAGGGCGATGGTCGAAACGATCTCGAAGTACAGGAGTGCATAACCGCCGGTCTTGCCAACCGATTTCATGCTTTGCATGCCGGCGATGCCGCTGACCACGGTGCAGAAGATGATCGGGGCGATGATCATTTTGATCAGTTTGATGAACCCGTCACCCAGCGGTTTTACCGCCACGCCGAACTGCGGGTAATAGTGGCCGAGCGCGATACCGATACAAATTGCGACGATCACCTGGAAATACAGGGATTTGTACAGTGGCTGACGAGTCGTCATTGCAAAGTTCCTCAAGAGTCCCGCGTAGCAACATCCATCTGTTGAACGCGACACTTGAATTGCGAACCCTCCTGCACTGGAGGGATTTGTTGTGTCGAACGGCGCTTTCCGGACCGGCTCGGCGCACGCTTCTGTCGCTCTTATCGCAAACGTCGTGCCACTTTGGTGCAAATCGCTGCAAGCCTTTTGATATCAGGGGATGCGGGTATTTTTTTGTCACTAACCGGTTACTCGAGTGTGGCGGATTTCCGCCAACTCACCCGACCTCGTCCTACAATTTGGCGGAAATCCGCCTTGTTACCGATCAAAGGCAGCCGCTACCATCGGTCGCCAGAGGAAGGATCTGCCGCCCATGCGCGAACGCACCATCGCCAGTCACTTTGCCCGCGCCGCCCTCGGTGGCGCACGGCGCTCGGGTTACGACTATTCGGACCTGCTGCAGCAACTGGGCATCAGCCCCGAACTGCTCGACGAGCCGCGCGCGCGGATCGCCCCGGAGCAATTCACCCAACTGATCCAGAACCTGTGGCTGGCCCTGGACGACGAATACCTGGGCTTTGGCAATGCACCGAGCAAACCCGGCAGCTTCGCCATGATGTGCCACGCCATCATTCATTGCCGTAGCCTGGAGAAGGCTCTGCAACGCGGCTTATTGTTTTATAGCCTATTCCCCGAAGCCCCGCGTCTGACCCTGACCCATGAAGACGAATGGGTGCGCCTGAGCCTCGACGATGCGCAGTTATGGGACCCGGATCACTTTCTCAGCGAGAGCCTGCTGGTGATCTGGCATCGCCTCGGCAGTTGGCTGATCGGCCAGCGGATTCGTCTGGAACAGGCGAGCTTCAGCTACCCGAAACC
Organism: Pseudomonas sp. B20(2017); assembly: GCF_002113125.1. Classification (GTDB taxonomy): domain Bacteria; phylum Pseudomonadota; class Gammaproteobacteria; order Pseudomonadales; family Pseudomonadaceae; genus Aquipseudomonas. Next base: position 351,403 of record NZ_NEJP01000002.1, read on the forward strand.
GGCGCACGGGGCGGAATACGATCTGCTGTTTTCCTGCCCGCTGGAATTTTCGGCAACGCACAGCAGCCTGGTGTTTCACAGCCGCTATCTGCACATGCCGCTGTTGCAGGATGAACGCACCCTCAAGCATTTCCTCGAACGCTCCCCCGCCGACCTGCTGTCCCGCCCGGACGACGGCAACAGCCTGAGCAGCCGACTGCGACGCTTGCTCAGCCATGACAGCGCACGCTGGCCGGACCTCGAAGCGGTGGCCGCGCACCTGCACATCAGCCCGCAAACCCTGCGCCGGCATTTGCGCGAAGAAGGCACCAGCTTTCAGGAATTGAAGGATCAGTTGCGCCGGGACATCGCGATTTATCACCTGGGGCGAGCGGATCTGTCGTTGCAACAGATCGCCGAACAGCTCGGGTTCTCCGAGCCGTCGGCGTTTCATCGGGCGTTCAAGAAATGGACGGGGCTGACGCCGGGGGCGTATCGGGCGCAGGAGCAGTAGGCCGTCACACCGCCGGAAAATGAATCCTGAACGCCGCCCCGCCCATCGGCGAGTCCCCTAGGGTCAATTTGGCGCTGTAGCTCTCGATGATGTCCTTGACTACCGCAAGCCCGATGCCCTGCCCCGGGTGCTGGCGATCCAGCCGTTCGCCACGCTCGAGAATGCGCGCACGCTGATCCGGTGGTACGCCGGGGCCGTCGTCTTCGATGCACAGTTCGCTTCCGGAATGGCTTTCGCGCACGCTGATACGCACTTCGCCCAGGCACAGGCGATAGGCGTTTTCCAGCAGATTGCCCATCATTTCCAGCAAGGCGCCCTGCTCGATCGGCACGTAGCAGTGCTCCGGCAGATCGAAGGCGACGCGTACGTGTTTGTCGCGGTAGACCTTGTCCAGTGTGTCGCACAGGCTTTGCAGCACCGGCCGCAGGCGAACCTGATGGCGCACCAGGCCACTTTTGCGCAGGCTGGCGCGTTGCAACTGGTAGCCGATCTGCTGGCTCATGCGTTCGATCTGGGTCTGCAGCACCCAGGCCTGATCGCGGTCTTCAGGACGCTGGGCCATGTCTTCGCTGACACCTTGCAACACCGCCAGCGGGGTTTTCAGGCTGTGGGCCAGATCGTCGAGGGAATCGCGGTAACGGCTGCGCTGTTGACGCTCGCTGTGCAGCAGGCGGTTGAGGGAACCGGTCAGGCGCAGCAGTTCGCGCGGGTGCTGTTCGCTGAGGCTTTCGAGGGTTCCGCCTTCGATTTCGTCGAGTTCCTGACTGAGCCGGCGCAAGGCTTTCAAGCCCCAGGTCAGGCCGATCCACAGCAAGGCGAGCAGCACCAACAGCGCCGCACCAAAACCGAGGTAGAGATTTTCGCGCAGACCTTCGAGGGTGGTTTCGTATTCGCGCACCGGTTGCAGGGCCACGATACTGAAGGCCGCGCTCTTGCCGCCGAGCAGTTTGACTTCAACGTCGTAGACGAAGAATTCCTGACCGTTGGCCTCACGGATCCGCGCGAACTCGTTGCCGAGGCCATCGTAGCGCGGCGTGTAGTTGATCTTCTCTTCCTGGGTGCCCTTCGAACGCCAGACCAGATGCCCTTCGCGGTCATAGATGTAACCGAGCAGGCGATTGTCAGTAAGGTTGAAGCGCTCGTCGGGCAACTGTGCCGGCATCATCAAGCGGTTGTTTTCAACCCGCGCGGCGGAGATCAGCGTGGTGACGTCCGACGCCAGCCGCTGCTCGATCGAGTCCTGCAGCGCCAGGCTGAACGCGCCCTGCATCGCCGGGAGCAACGCGAGCATGAACAACACCGCCAGGGTGGTGGCGGCGAGCATCAACCGGACGCGAAGGGAACGGATCAAGTGCAGCGCTCATTGAACAGATAGCCGAGGCCGCGCACGGTGTCGATCGGCTTGAACCCCGCCGGGCCTTCGAGCTTGCGGCGCAGACGGCCGACCAGCACTTCGATCACGTTCGGATCGCGCTCGTCGTCATCCGGGTACAACTGCTCCATCAACCGATCCTTGGGCACCACTTGCTGGTGATGACGCATGAGGTATTCGAGGATCCGGTATTCGTAGGCGGTCAGTGCCAGCGGTTGCTCATCAAGGGTCGCCTGCTTGCGATTCAGATCCAGCAACAGCGGGCCGGCGATGATGGTCGACTGGGTGAAACCGCTGGAACGGCGCAGCAACGCATTGAGCCGCGCTTCGAGTTCTTCGAACTGGAACGGCTTGACCACGTAATCGTCGGCGCCGGCGGCCAGGCCTTCGACCTTGTCCTGCCAGTTGCCGCGCGCGGTGAGGATCAGGATCGGAAAGGTCTTGCCGCCCGAGCGCAACTGGCGGATCAGGTCGAGCCCGCCCATGCCCGGCAGGCCGAGGTCGATCACCGCCAGGTCAAAGTTGAATTGCCCGGTCTGGTACAACGCCTCTTCGGCGTTGGCCACGGACTCGACCACGTGACCGCTCTCCGTCAGGCGGGTTTGCAGGTGATGGCGCAACAGCGCTTCATCTTCGACGACCAACAGTTTCATAACCTTCTCCCGGGTAAAACGAAATCTCCAGACAACCGCCTGCGGGAGCGGGCCTGCTCGCGAAGGCGATGTATCAGCCAACATTGTTGTCGACTGACAGACCGCTTTCGCGAGCAAGCCCGCTCCCACAGGGGCCAGAGCAAACCGCGCTTTAGAAAGCGTAGTTGGCCGACAGGTAAGTCTGGGCGCTGCTGGTCAAATCCAGCGAGCCTTGCTTGCTGCCGCCGCTCTCTTTCATCTCGGTGCTGGCGTTGCTGCGCAGATAACGGTAACCGAGTTCGACCGAGGTGTTCTGCGAGACTTGCTGCAGCACACCGAACTGGCCGCCGACGGCGTAACCGATGTCGCTGTCGCGGCTGTAGCCCGGCGAATCCTGAGTCAGCTTGGTCAGGCCCGCGGTCGCACCGCCGAACAGCTTGGTGCTGCCGCCCACCGGGTAGAACAGATCGTAGCTGCCCAGCAGGTTTTCCTGGCGCAGTTTAATGCCATTGTGCGAGCCGGACACGTTGTCGTAGGTGGCGTAGTAGCGACCCTGGCTATTTTGCTGACCCAGGCGCAGGCCGTAGGTGTTATTGCCGTCGATGGCCGCAGTGGCATCCGGGTGGCCGAGGTTGTCGTTCAGGGCGTTGGATTTTTTGATCTTGTCGCTGGTCTGGCCAAAGGTCAGGCCGGCGAAATTGGTGGTGGTGTCGGCATGGGCGGCGATGCTTGCGCTCATGACGGTGAAAGCCAGCAGCAGTTTGTTCAAACGAGTCATTGAGTGTTCCTCAGTTGTGCTCTTCGGGTATGGCGCAAGGTTACTGGCCCTCCCCTGTACCGCCCCTGAACGCTCTCTGAACCTCGCCTGAATGAAATGAACTAGGCTGTTTTGACCCTTTATTGTCAGGAGACCCGATCATGCGCCTGCTATTAACCCTCGCCCTGCTCGTCTTCAGCGGCCTCAGCCAGGCTGCGATCAAGACCGAGGAAATCCCCTATCAGAGTGCCGACGGCACGAAGCTGATCGGTTACTACGCCTACGACGACGCGATCAAGGGCCCGCGCCCCGGCGTGGTGGTGGTGCATGAATGGTGGGGCCTGAACGACTACGCCAAGCGCCGCGCCCGGGATCTCGCCGGGCTTGGCTACAGCGCGCTGGCCATCGACATGTACGGTGAGGGCAAGAACACCGAGCACCCGAAAGATGCGATGGCGTTCATGCAGGCGGCTACGCAAAACGCTGATGCGGCCAGCAAGCGCTTTCAGGCCGGGCTGGATCTGTTGAAGAAACAGCCGCAGACCGACAAGGATAAAGTCGCCGCCATCGGTTACTGCTTCGGCGGTGGCGTGGTGCTGAATGCGGCGCGTCAGGGTGTGCCGCTGGCCGGTGTGGTGAGTTTCCACGGTGCGCTGGCCACCAAGACCCCAGCCACGCCTGGCAGCGTGAAGGCGAAAGTCCTCGTCGAGCACGGCGCGCTGGACAGCATGGTCACCCCGGACAACGTCGCGGCGTTCAAGTCGGAAATGGACAAGGCCGGCGCCGACTATCAATTCGTCAGCCTCGACGGCGCCAAGCACGGGTTCAGCAATCCCGACGCGGATCGCCTGAGCCACGGCGATCACGGTGGCCCGGATATCGGCTACAACAAGGCTGCCGATGAAAAATCCTGGGCGGACATGCAGGCGTTCTTCAAGAAGATTTTCGGCTGAACCCGGTCGCCCTCAAACGCTGATCGTTCCCACGCTCTGCGTGGGAATGCATACAGTGACGCTCTGCGTCACCCGGCGAAGGGACGCGGAGCGTCCCGGGCGGCATTCCCACGCAGAGCGTGGGAACGATCATGTCGGCACTATCCAGCCAGAAGACAACCCGGCAAAATGCCCGACATGACTGCCAGCCCATTCCTCCCCGCCTGCTGCACGCCGCTCGATGCCCATTGGCCGCTGCCGACGGTATTGCCCGACACTGTGCTGCTGAGCACCCATTTCGATCCGTCACAACTGCTCGGCGATGACTTTCGCCGCAGCGCCATCGAGCCACCGCCGAGTATCCAGCGTTCGGTGGCCAAGCGGCAGGCGGAATTCCTCGCCGGGCGGATTTGCGCCCGGGCGGCGTTGCAGCAGCTGGAAGGCTCAAGCAGCGTTCCGGCGATCGGCGAGGATCGCGCGCCCATTTGGCCGGCACACATCTGCGGCTCGATCACCCACAGCACCGGCCGCGCGGCGGCGATTGTCGCCAACAAACAGCACTGGCGCGGGCTGGGCATGGACCTGGAAAACCTGCTCAACGCCGAACGCGCCGAGCGACTGGCCGCAGAGATCCTGACCCCACCGGAAATGCAGCGCATGGCCGCCGGTTCTCGAGATCAGATCGCGCTCTGGGTGACCCTGACCTTTTCGGTGAAAGAAAGCCTGTTCAAGGCGCTGTACCCGATCGTGCAGCAGCGCTTCTACTTCGAACACGCCGAGGTGCTGGAGTGGAATGAGCACGGTCATGTGCGTTTGCGGTTGCTGACGGACCTTTCCAGCGAATGGCGCAACGGCACCGAACTCGATGCGCAATTCGGGGTGCAGGACGGGCAGTTGCTGAGCCTGGTCAGCATTCCTGCCTGAAGGTTTGTACTGTTTGGAATGGCCCTATCGCGAGCAAGCTCGCTCCCACCCGAAGCCCGCTGACCTGTAGGAGCGAGCTTGCTCGCGAATGGGTCAGCTTGACCAATGCGAGATTCAGCGCCGCTCCTGATTCCTCGGCCAGCTCAGGCTGAAGCACGCCCCGCCCAGACTCTTGCTCTTGCCGATCAGCGCCCGGCCGTCATGCCAGTGGATGATCCGGCGCACGATCGACAGGCCTAGGCCATGCCCACCGGACGCGCGGGTACGACTGTCGTCCAGGCGCAAAAACGGCGTGAAGATTTTCTCCCAGGCGGTTTCCGGCACACCGGGGCCGTCGTCCTCGACATCCACCCGGCAACGCATCTGCCCGACCTGAAAACTGACCGTGACCTTCGAGCGCGCATGGCGCATGGCATTACCCACCAGATTCTGCAGGGCCCGATGCAGATAGCGCGGCTCGGCCTCGACCCAGGCATCGTCGCAATCGGCTGCCGACAGACACAGGCCGCGCTGCACCGTGACTTCGGCGCGTAGAGGCGCCAACTCTTCGATCACCTGATTGACCAGTGCATCCAGATCGATGCGCTGGAACGTCAGCGCCGGCGACCCCTGCTCCAGCCGGGCGTACGTGAGCATTTCGTCGACCAGTTTGTCGAGGTCCTCGATGTCGTGATCCATGCCCTCGCGGTATTTTTCCAGCGCCTGCGGGGTGGTGGCCGAGCCGATCATCTCCAGACCGAAACGCAGACGCGCCACCGGCGTGCGCAATTCGTGGGACACCGCGCGCACCAGTTCACGTTGAATGGCGAGCAACTGCTGCAAGTGCTCGGCCATGCCGTTGAACGCCGCTGCCAGTTTGCCCACCGAGTCGGCACCCCGGGCCGGTACGCGAGTTTCCAGGCTGCCTTTGGCGATTCGCGTGGCAGCGGCTTCGAGCCCGCGCAAACGTCGCTCGAGCTGGCGCACCAATAAATAGACGATCAGGCCGATCAGGGTCAGGCCGAGGGCGGCGATCAGCACCAGCCACTCCGGCGGGTACGGATTCATCTGATACAACGGCCCGATTTCCAGCACCCACGGCGTGCCGACCATGCCGGCGAACACCCGGATCGAATCGCCGCCCTTGCCCAGCGCCATCACCGTATCGCCCTCGGCCACCCGACGGCTCTGGTCTTCGTCCATGTCGGCATCGCTGACGGTGACCAGCCGCAAGTCGAAACCGAAGCCTTTGTCTTCCTTCAATTGCGCCAGCCGTTTGGGCTGCTCGCCCACCGGCACCCGCACCAGTTCATCGGCCAACAAGTAAATGGTTGCCCGGGCCAGTTGCTCGCTGATCTGCTGCACCTCGCCCACCAGCACCAGTTGATCCTTGTCGCTGACCAGTCGATAGACCTTGGCCGCATGCGGGCCGGTCTGTTCGACCAGCGCCTGCCCGCGCTGCACCCGAGTGCGCTGGGTCAGGTCGAGGTCGGTCTGGGCAAAGGTCTTCAGCGCCAGCGGAATCCCGAGCAGCCGCTCCCACACCAGCAAGGCGCGATGGCGCTCTGTTTCGTTCATCGGTTGCAGGTTGTCGGCCATCAGCGAAAATGTGCCGTGGGCCAGACGCTCGCGGTATTGCTCGCTGCGCACCTGATTGAGCAGGTGCAGCGCCAGCACACCGAGCACCGCCACCAGAATCAGCGCCGCGCACATGCCGCCATAGATGCGCAGGAAGATCGAATTCACAGCGGCAGGTCTGCGCAGGCTTCCGGCACGAACAGGTAGCCTTTGCTGCGGATGGTCTTGATCAAGCGCGGGTGATCGGGGTCATCGCCGATCTTCGGACGGATGCGCGAGATGCGCACATCGATCGAGCGGTCCTGGCCGTCGTAGCCGATGCCGCGCAGCGCGGTGAAAATTTCTTCCCGGGACAGGATCCGTCCGGCGTTGGACACCAGCAGCCACAGCAGATCGAATTCGGCGCTGGTCAGCTCGATGCCGCTGTCGCTCAGCCAGGCTTCGCGCAAGGCGTTGTCCACCACCAGCGGGCCGAATTGCAGACGGCGCGGATTCCCCGAAACGGGTTCCGGTGTGTCACTGCGTCGCAGCAACGCCTGGATGCGCGCCAGCAACAGTCGTGGGCGCACCGGTTTGCAGACATAGTCATCAGCACCGATATCGAGACCGAGGATCTGGTCGGCATCGTCAGTGCGAGCGGTGAGCATCAGGATCGGCCCGTCGTACTTGTCGCGTACTTTGCGGCAAATGCTCAGGCCGTCTTCACCGGGCAGCATCAGGTCGAGGATCACCAGGTCCGGCTGTTCCTTGATGATCCGCGCCGCCGCCAGTGCACCGTTGCCTTCGATCTCCACGCGCAATCCGTTGGCTTGCAGGTATTCGCGGGTCAGTTCGGCCAGACGCTGGTCGTCCTCGACTATCAATACCTGCCAGGCTTCTTGCTCCACGGGTGACCTCTGCTTGCCGATGCTGCTTATAAAGGAAGGATCCTCCCGTCTTTTTGTCATCTTTAAGGAGGATAAGAATGCGTGCGCATGGGCCGATTGTATAAACGGCGTACAGCGAGAAAACAAGTCGGTAAATGCGTTCGGAGAAGCTCGGATTCTGTGATAGGGTTCGCGCCCTTAAAAATCCGCTGAAGCGTTTTTCCCGAAGAAAAAACAGTGACAAACGGTCTAGCTCAGCAGGTTCACGGCCTACAAAGGTTTTCCCTGTTTCGCACACAATTTACGCACAGGGTTATCCACAGGCTGTCCGTTGCAATCGCCCCCCAAAACGCATTATCTTGTAGCCCGCGCTAAAAAAAACCCTACATGTAGGGGTTGGCGTTAAAAAACCAATCACAAACCCGGCAGTGAGTTCAAGCCTTTTTATTGCCATTGTCGGGTGGAACCAAACAGATTTTCAGTAGACCAAACCGCTCCTGCGGATGGCTGCCGTTTTTCAGTCGACCACGACGATAACGGTACGGGTGTTGCAGTCCGAAACTGCCCCCAGAACGGAATGCGGTTTCACGCGTATCGCGCGAACCGAAGACTTCGGCATGGAAGCGGCGCCCACAAGGCCCCCTTCCTGAACTGTTCCGAAGTCGTTACCCGGCAACTGCCGGTCGTAGTGCTTCAGGACGGAACGGTGGGCACCGTGATGGTGCCCAAACAAACATAGAGAACGTGGAGACACCCATGCAAACCGACACAACTCGCGAGAACCCGCAGGGCACCTTGCCGCAGGCCGCCGATTCGAATTCGGATCTGGCTGCCACCGCGCCTGGCCAACTGCGCGTGATCAAGCGTAATGGCACTGTCGTTCCTTACACCGATGACAAGATCACCGTCGCTATCACCAAAGCGTTTCTCGCAGTTGAGGGCGGCACCGCTGCCGCTTCGTCGCGAATCCACGACACCGTTGCCCGCCTGACCGAACAGGTCACCGCGACCTTCAAGCGTCGCATGCCATCGGGCGGCACCATCCACATCGAAGAAATCCAGGACCAGGTCGAACTGGCCCTGATGCGCGCCGGCGAGCAGAAAGTGGCTCGCGACTACGTGATCTACCGTGACGCCCGTTCGAAAGAGCGCGCCACCCGCACCACCGCCGAAACCCCGGTCCAGGCTCACCCGTCGATCCGCATCACCCGCGCCGACGGCAGCCTTGCGCCTCTGGACATGGGCCGCCTGAACACCATCGTCACCGAAGCCTGCGAAGGTCTGGCCGAAGTCGACGGCGACCTGATCCAGCGCGAAACCCTGAAGAACCTGTACGACGGCGTGGCCCTGAACGACGTCAACACCGCCCTGGTAATGACCGCGCGCACCCTGGTCGAGCGCGAGCCGAACTACTCGTTCGTGACTGCCCGCCTGCTGATGGACACCCTGCGTGCCGAAGGCCTGGGCTTCCTGAACGTCGCCGAAAGCGCCACTCACCACGAGATGGCCGACCTGTACGCCAAGGCCCTGCCGGCCTACGTCGCCAAAGGTATCGAGTTCGAACTGCTGAACCCTGTGCTGGCCGACTTCGACCTGGAAAAACTGGGCAAGGCGATCAACCACGAGCGCGACCAGCAATTCACCTACCTGGGCCTGCAGACCCTGTACGACCGTTACTTCATCCACAAGGATGGCGTGCGTTTCGAACTGCCGCAGATCTTCTTCATGCGTGTGGCCATGGGCCTGGCGATCGAAGAGAAGCAGAAAGAAGACCGTGCGATCGAGTTCTACAACCTGCTGTCCTCGTTCGACTACATGGCGTCGACCCCGACCCTGTTCAACGCCGGCACCCTGCGTCCACAGCTGTCGAGCTGCTACCTGACCACCGTTCCGGATGACCTGTCGGGCATCTACCACGCGATCCACGACAACGCCATGCTGTCGAAATTCGCCGGCGGCCTGGGCAACGACTGGACTCCGGTGCGTGCGCTGGGTTCGTACATCAAGGGCACCAACGGCAAATCGCAAGGCGTGGTTCCGTTCCTCAAAGTGGTGAACGACACCGCCGTCGCCGTTAACCAGGGTGGCAAGCGCAAAGGCGCTGTGTGTGCCTACCTGGAAACCTGGCACATGGACATCGAAGAGTTCATCGAGCTGCGCAAGAACACCGGTGATGACCGTCGTCGTACCCACGACATGAACACTGCCAACTGGATCCCTGACCTGTTCATGAAGCGCGTCTTCGATGACGGCAAGTGGACCCTGTTCTCGCCGTCCGAAGTACCGGACCTGCACGACCTGACCGGCAAGGCCTTCGAAGAGCGCTACGAGTACTATGAAGCCCTGACCGAGTACCCGGGCAAGGTCAAACTGTTCAAGACCATCCAGGCCAAAGACCTGTGGCGCAAGATGCTGTCGATGCTGTTCGAAACCGGCCACCCATGGCTGACTTTCAAAGACCCGTGCAACCTGCGTAGCCCGCAGCAGCACGTCGGCGTTGTTCACAGCTCGAACCTGTGCACCGAGATCACCCTGAACACCAACAAGGACGAGATCGCGGTCTGCAACCTGGGCTCGATCAACCTGCCGAACCACATCGTCGACGGCAAGCTGGACACCGCCAAGCTCAAGCGCACCATCGACGTCGCCGTGCGCATGCTCGACAACGTGATCGACATCAACTACTACTCGGTTCCGCAGGCGAAGAACTCCAACTTCCGTCACCGTCCGGTCGGCCTGGGCATCATGGGCTTCCAGGACGCGCTGTACCTGCAGCACATCCCTTACGGTTCCGACGCTGCCGTCGAGTTCGCCGACAAGTCGATGGAAGCGGTCAGCTACTACGCGATCCAGGCTTCCTGCGACCTGGCCGACGAGCGCGGCTCGTACGAGACGTTCCAGGGTTCGCTGTGGTCCAAAGGCGTACTGCCGCTGGATTCGCAACAGATCCTGATCGAAGCACGTGGCCAGAAGTACATCGACGTCGACCTGACCGAGTCCCTGGACTGGGCACCGGTTCGCGCCCGTGTGCAGAAAGGCATCCGTAACTCGAACATCATGGCCATCGCACCGACCGCGACCATCGCCAACATCACCGGCGTATCGCAGTCGATCGAACCGACCTACCAGAACCTGTATGTGAAATCGAACCTGTCGGGCGAATTCACCGTGATCAACCCGTACCTGGTTCGCGACCTGAAGGCTCGCGGTCTGTGGGACTCGGTCATGATCAACGACCTGAAGTACTACGACGGTTCGGTTCAGCAGATCGAGCGCATCCCGCAAGAACTCAAAGAGCTCTACGCGACCGCGTTCGAAGTGGACACCAAGTGGATCGTTGACGCCGCCAGCCGTCGTCAGAAGTGGATCGACCAGGCCCAGTCGCTGAACCTGTACATCGCCGGCGCATCGGGCAAGAAACTCGACGTGACCTACCGCATGGCTTGGTACCGTGGTCTGAAAACCACCTACTACCTCCGTGCCCTGGCCGCGACCAGCACCGAGAAGTCGACCATCAACACCGGCAAGCTGAACGCTGTTTCCGCCGGTGGCAACCACGGCGACGACTCGGTCCTGGCAGCCCCTGCCGGCCCGGCTCCAGTGCCGAAGGCTTGCGCCATCGACGAGCCGGATTGCGAAGCTTGCCAATAAGCTGAGCTGAATCGGGCGTTGCGAAACGCCTGATCCGAGAAACCCCCGACAGACTTCCGGTTTGTCGGGGGTTTCTTTTGCCCGGTGAAAACAACTCAAGGCAAAAAAAAACGGCGAACCCTGAATCACAGGTTCGCCGTTTTTTTGCGAGTAGCGACTTACCGTCAGACCATCGACAGCTCGGCCGATGCCTGCCCTACTACCGGAATGGTGAATGACTCACCGTTGTTGGTGTAGAAAGTTTCGATTGTGTTGGCGCCTTTGTACCAGTCTTTGAGGAACACGCCGGAGTCCAGATTACCGCTTTGCAGGTCAGCTGCGTTGAAGATATAAGCTCCCAGATCATTTTTGACGATCCGGACCTCACTGAGGCTCTGGATGTTCTTCAGGGTAACGGTATCGATACCCGTGCTCCCCAGGTCTTGAATACCAACCATAGTTTTGGAGAAGACGATGTAAGCATCACCACCCTCGCCCCCCAAAGCGTCACCAGAACCATGCAAGTTCAACATATCTGAACCGGCCCCACCCTGGAGCACATAACCATACCCCGTGCCGGTCAATGTATCGTTGCCGTCACCGCCATCGGCAATTGCGGACGACACAGTGATATTGTCATTCCCGGATTCGCCATATAGAACGCTACCAGCGTCATCGTCAGCGCTTCGCATTGTGTCGTTGCCGTTACCACCGTAGAGCATATCGGCTTGAACACCTCTGATTGGCTGGCCACCAAAAGCGCTGGTATCGGTGGCAGTGCCGCCGTAGATAACGTCATCTCCGTCACCGCCATAAATAACGTCGTTACCGGCTCCACCTTCCAGCTTGTTCGAATAGGCATTGCCCGTCAGCGAATCGTTGAAGTTCGACCCCATCAGATTATCGATATTGATTAATACATCACCTTGAGCGTCACCGCCCGAAGCAGTTCCATCCAGCAAATTGATTTGCACGCTCCCTGCACTTGTCAGATACCAGGCACCATCACCTCGTCCCACGCCCGTCAAAAGATCCGCGCCCGCGCCACCGACAAAGTTTTCCGCTGCTGCCGCGCTGCCGGTAAAACTGTCAGTCTGAGAAGTTCCCTGGAATATTTCGATGGACGAATAGATATCGCCCGCAGCAATCCCGGTCAGAATCGGCGCACTCAAATCAAGAACAATGCCGGTACTCTCGTCGGCGAAGCTCAGCATGTCCATGCCGCTACCGCCGTCGAAGCGGTTGACCCCCGCGTCCCCAACAAACACATCACTGAAGTTCGAACCAATGATGGCTTCAATACTGGAGTAGACATCGCCGGCCGCAATTCCGGTATGAAGACCGGTTTTCGTGTTGATGGTTAATCCTGTCGTGCTATCGGCATAACTTACTGTGTCGAAACCCTCTCCACCGTTGAACTGGTCGGCACCTGCCCCCCCCTTCAGGGTGTCATTGCCGGCACCGCCGGTAATGATGTTATCGGATGCGTTGCCAGTACCGATAAAGTTACCTGTCCCGGTGAACGTCAAGCGCTCGACCTCTGGAGCCAGGGTGATGATGTTCAAGGTGGTGCGGACTTCATCATCACCACCACCGGCCATTTCCACCACGTTCTGACTGGCGGAACCGTTGATGATGTACACGTCGTTGCCGGCGCCGCCGTAGAAGGTTGTGGTACCAGATGATGCGGTAAACACGTCGTTGTAGTTCGTACCGATGATGTTTTCGAAGTCGGAGAAAGTGTCGCCCTGAGCGTCGCCACCCAGACCGGTACCCGACCGCGCGGCCGTCATGGTGATGTTGATGCCCTGTTCCGACTGCGCGTAACTCAGCGTGTCGGTGCCGTTGTAGCCGTCGAGGTTGTCGGCCGCAGCACTGGCGTAGAACGTATCGTTGTAGTTCGAACCTCGATAGCTTTCGATACCGACAAAGGTATCGCCTGCTGCGAAGCCGGTATGAACACCGGTTTTCAGGTTCAGGCTCACACCCACGCTGGTGGGCACATCCTCATAACTGGCGATGTCAAAACCTGCACCGCCAATCAGTTGGTCGGCACCTGCGCCGCCCATCAGGGTGTCATTTCCGGCACCACCGGTGATGACGTTGTCCGATGCATTGCCACGCCCGATGAAATTACCTGTCCCGGTGAACGTAAGGCGCTCGACCTCCGACACCAGGGTGATAACGTTCAGGGTGGTACGGACTTCATCATCACCACCACCGGCCATTTCCACCACGTTCTGACTGGCGGAACCGTTGATGATGTACACGTCGTTGCCGGCGCCGCCGTAGAAGGTTGTGGTACCAGCCGATGCGGTAAACACGTCGTTGTAGTTCGTACCGATAATGTTTTCGAAGTCGGAGAAAGTGTCGCCCTGAGCGTCGCCACCCAGACCGGTACCCGACCGCGCGGCCGTCATGGTGATGTTGATGCCCTGTTCCGACTGCGCGTAACTCAGCGTGTCGGTGCCGTTGTAGCCGTCGAGGTTGTCGGCCGCAGCACTGGCGTAGAACGTATCGTTGTAGTTCGAACCTCGATAGCTTTCGATACCGACAAAGGTATCGCCTGCCGCGAAGCCGGTATGCACACCGGTTTTCAGGTTCAGGCTCACACCCACGCTGGTGGGCACATCCTCATAACTGGCGATGTCAAAACCTGCGCCGCCAATGAGTTGGTCAGCGCCGTCCCCTCCCATTAATACATCGTTACCGTCTCCGGCATTCAGAACATCATTCCCCGCTAAACCTCGCATCTGATCAGCGTCCGCAGTTCCTGTCAGAGTATCTGCACCGGGAGTTCCGTTGATTATCGCCATTACATCGTCCTTGTTTAAGTGTGAAGCAGAAGGGCTAAAAATGCCTGATCTCCATCTCGCAGAATAATCTCCCGGCTCAATGGAGCAGGTTGCGCACCAGGATTCGATACGCACGAATCGTTATCGGCAAAGGTCATGAGTTCCACAAAAAAAAGACATAAAAAAACCGACGCCACAGCGTCGGTTTTCCTTGTCGCGAGTACCTTGCCTCAGGTCATCTGAATAATGGTCTGCATTATAGTGCTCTGGGTCGAAATGGTCTTGGCGTTCGCCTGATAGTTGCTCTGACCCTTGATCAGATCAACCAGCTCATTGGTCAGGTTAACGTTCGACTCTTCCAGCGAGTTGGATACGACCGAACCCAGGGTGCCGGTTTCCGGTGCGTCGTAGCCCGGGATACCCGAAGCGAAAGTCTCTTTCCAGCTGGTACCGCCGATAGGCTGCAGGCCCTGTTCGTTGGTGAAGCTGGCCAGCGCAACCTGGCCGATGGCCTTGCTCTGGTTGTTGCTGAAGTTGGCGAACAGCGTACCGGTGCCATCGATGGTCAGGTTGGTAATCTGGCCGGTGGCGTAGCCATCCTGAGTCGGGATCGATCGCGCGGTGTCAGCGTTGTACTGAGTGGTCTTGGCCATGGAGATGGTGATGCCGGCCGGGTTCGCCGAAGCGCCGTTGGCAGTCCATACACCGTTGGTCACACTCCCAGGCACCCAGCCGGTGAGCTTCAGGTCACTGCTGATCGTAGCCGGTGGAGTGCTGACCTGAGTCAGTTTGCCAGTGGAGTCGAAGGTCATGGTGGAAGCCACTGGCGCGGTGACCTTTGGATCACTGCCGGTAGCGTCCGGGTTACGACCGTCCACCAGGGTGTAGACCTTCCAGGTGTTGGCACCGGTCTTGACCATGTATTGATCCATGGTGTGCTGGTTGCCCTGGCTGTCATAGATAGGCGTGCTGAATGACTTGGTGTAAGACGCGGTATTCGTTGGATCGAACGGTACGCCAGTTGCGGCCGTATCGTCGATCACCGGAGCGGTCGAGTTCAGGTTGATGGTCGAGGTCACCAGCGAGGTGGACTTCGGTGCCAGGTTCGAGGTGTCGATCTTCAGATCGGTCAACACGCCGTTGATGATCTTGCCGTTGGAGTCCACACCGTAGCCTTGCAGACGCGAGGTGTAGTCGGTGTTGGTGATGAAACCGTCCTTGTCGACCTTGAACGTACCGGCACGGGTGTAGGAGATCGAACCGTTGTTGCTCAGAGTGAAGAAACCCGAACCGTTGATGCCCATGTCCAGCACGTTGCCGGTGTTGTTGATGTCGCCCTGGGTGAACTGCTGGGAAACGTTGGCCAGACGCACACCGTTACCGATGACCTTGCTGCCGCTACCCAGGCGAGTGGCCGAGTAGACGTCTTCGAATTCTGCACGGGACGATTTGAAACCGGCGGTCGCGACGTTGGCGATGTTGTTGCCGGTCACGTCCAGTTGTTTGTTGGCTGCATAGAGACCGCTAAGGCCGATATTGAAAGACATATTCCACTCCTTTGTGCCGGTTAGTCGGCTCTATATACCAATGGTTTGTACTTTGGACAGGGCAACGGTGCCCTTGCCGGACAGGTTGAGCATCAGCTCGCCGCCGGTCTGGCTGATCGTCACGCTGGTGACCGTGGCTGGCAGGTAGGTCGCCATATCGGTCGCGGTGCCGTTGATCGAGGCGTTCGCCTTGACGGTGTAGGTACCGGTTTTCACCAGGTTGCCGTCCTTGTCCTTGCCATCCCATGTGAAGCTCGCATTGCCTGCGGCGCGACTGCCCAGATCGATGGTGCGAACAACGGCGCCGCTGCTGTCGGTGATGGAGACGGTACCGCCGGCGATCGACGACGGAACGGTGACCGAACCCGTCATGCCTTTGCTCGGGTCATCCAGCTGAACAGTGTTGGTCTGCACGATCACGTTGCGACCCACCAGCGAAGAAGCCTGCAGGGCTTGCGACGAGTTGTAGTTGCCGGCCAGCGAGCTGACGGTGCTGTTGAGGGTGGTGATCCCCTCAAGGCTGCTGAACTGCGCCAGCTGGGCAACGAATGCGCTGTTGTCCTGCGGGTCGAGCGGGTTCTGGTTCTTCAGCTGGGTAACCAGCAGTTGCAGGAACGCGTCCTTGCCCAGGGCCTGGCCGCCAGTCGAGCTGTTGGTGGCCGAAGCGATGCCGCCGGTGGTCGTGCTACTGGTCTTCTTCGAAGAGTTGGCCAGTATGTCGTTCATCGTCAGGCTGCTGGTGGTATCGGTAACACTCATGGCAGTCGCCCCTTATTACTGACCGAGGGTCAGTACCTTCTGCATCATGGTCTTGGCGGTGTTCATCATCTCGGCGTTGGTCTGGAACGACCGGCTCGCGGAAATCATGTCAGCCATTTCTTCCACCACGTTGACATTCGGGTAGTAGACGTAGCCCTTGGCATCGGCCGCCGGATGGTTCGGCTCGTAGCGCGCTTCGAGGTTGCTCTGGTCTTCGACCACGCCAAGCACTTGCACGCCTTGACCGGCTGCATCCTGGTTCTGGAACAACGAATTGCTGCCGCCGCTCTGGCCGCCCTGGAACATGGTGGCGAATACCGGGTGACGGGCACGGTAGGTCTGGTCGATGCTCGACGAGACGGTCTCGGCGTTGGCGATGTTCGACGCCACGGTGTTGAGACGGGTGGTCTGGGCGCTCATGCCGCTGCCGGCAATGTTGAAAACGCTGGACAGGGACATGGATTACTCTCCGCGCAGGGCTGACACCAGCCCTTTGAATTTGCTGTTGAGCAGGGTGAAGCTGGCCTGGAAGCCGACGGCGTTTTCTGCGTAGTTCGACTGTTCCAGTTGGGCGTCCACGGTGTTCTGGTCGATCGACGGCTGCATCGGCGTGCGATACATCAGCGACTCGTCGCCATTGCCCAGGCCTTCAGCTTCGATGTGACGGCTGTTGGTCATGTTCAGGGCGATGGTGCCGTTGGCGTTCTTCTGGCTCTGTGCTTCGAGCACTTTGGAGAACTCCAGATCCCGTGCCTTGTAGTTCGGGGTGTCGGCGTTGGCGATGTTGTTGGCCAGCACTTCGGCACGCTGGGCGCGGAAGCCCAAAGCCTTTTCGTGAATGCCGAGCGCTTTATCGAAGCTGATGCTCATGTCGGGAACCTTCAGGTGACCGGATTTTTCGTAACAGGGTTGTAGCAAGCGGCGTGCCAGTTTGAGAAAGCCCCATAATCCGGGGCTTTGCATGGAATCGGCAACGCGGCAATGCCAGAAAAGCGGCAACCGGTTTCCGCCGGATGCCGCTTTTCTGCCGCCCTGCCACCACCGGCAAAACCTTCAGGCATAAAAAAACGAGAGCCCCTGAGGACTCCCGCTTCTTGTGTTGCCGGTCTTGATCACTTCGCCTGGTAGATGATCCCCGGGCTGCACTGAACCATCTGGTAATGATCCGGCAAACCGTTCAGCGCTTCGGAAGCACCAAGGAACAGATAACCGCCTGGCTTCAACGTGCTGTGGATACGCAACAGGATGTCCTTCTTCACCTCGGCGGAGAAGTAGATCAGCACGTTGCGGCAGAACACGATGTCGAACTTGCCCAGACTTGCGTAGCTGTCGAGCAGGTTGAACGAGCGGAATTCCACCCGGTTCTTGATCGGCGCCTTGATCACCCAGCGCCCCGGCCCTTTCGGGTCGAAGTAGCGCTGCAGACGATCGGCGGACAGACCGCGACCGATCGCCAGGCTGTCGTACTCGCCGGTCTTGCAGTTGGTCAGCATGCTGCCGGACAGATCGGTGGCAACGATCTGCACGCCCATCTTCAACTGACCGATGTTGGTCCGCTCGAACTCATCGATCGACATCGACAGCGAATAGGGTTCCTGACCCGATGAGCAGGCCGCCGACCAGATCCGCAGACGCTGGTTGGGGCTGGCCTTGATCGCCTCGGGCAGCACCTTGTTCTTCAAGACTTCAAACGGATAGGTATCGCGAAACCACAGGGTTTCGTTGGTCGTCATGGCATCGACCACCTGCTCGCGCAAACCGCTGCGCGGCTGGGTCTGGATACGCTGAACCAGCTCACCCAGGGACTTGATGCCTTGCTGCTCCATCAGTTTGTTGAGACGGCTCGACACCAGGTACTGCTTGTTTTCACCGAGCAAAATGCCACAGGCTTTTTCCAGGAAGACCCGGAACTGTTCGAAATCCAAATTACCCGTAGACAAATGATGCCGCCTCTTAAATCGTGTTGAACGCCAGGGCAGAAGGCCCTTAGCTGATATCTGCTGCTTTGATCCGGTCGACTACCCGGGATGCCAGGTCATCAGGACGGAACTTGGCCAGGAAGTCATCGGCACCGACTTTCTTTACCATCGCCTGATTGAACACACCCGACAACGAAGTATGCAGGATGATATGAAGCTTTTGCATGCGAGGGTCGCTGCGGATCTCGGCCGTCAGGGTGTACCCGTCCATCTCCGGCATTTCGATGTCGGAGATCATCATCAGGAACTCTTCTTCCGGCTTTTTGCCCTCGTCGACCAGCTTGCGCAGGTAATCCAGCGCCTGCTTGCCGTCGTTCAACGCCACCACTTCGACGCCGACCGTCTGCAGGCAACGCGTCACCTGCTTGCGCGCCACCGACGAGTCATCGACCGTCAGCACCCGCAACGACAATGCCTTGCTCTGGGTCTCGACATCCACCACGCCGACCGAAATCGCTTCCGGCGTCGGCGCGACTTCCGCCAGCACCTTCTCGACGTCGATGATTTCGACTAACTGATTGTCGACCCGAGTCACAGCAGTCAGATAATGATCGCGCCCAGTGCCCTTGGGCGGCGGATGAATCTCTTCCCAGTTCATGTTCACGATACGTTCCACCGAGCGCACCAGGAAACCCTGGGTCTTGGTGTTGTATTCCGTGATGATCACGAACGGACTGTTCTTGTCTTTCAAAGCACCGGAGCCGGTCGCCATCGCCAGATCAAGGATCGGAATGGTCGCCCCCCGGATATTCGCCACCCCGCACACGACAGGACTGGACTTGGGCATCAGCGTCAGTTGCGGGCATTGCAGCACTTCCCGAACCTTGAAAACGTTGATCCCGTAGAGCTGCTGGCCGTCGAGACGGAACAACAACAGCTCCAGGCGATTCTGCCCCACCAGTTGCGTGCGCTGGTTCACCGAATCCATTACACCAGCCATGCCCAGACTCCTACACCAACGCCAAGTGTTGTTGCGACGCACATTCATTACTAAACGGCACGGCGCTTGCTTTTTAACTCGTATGAACGCTCAAACGACATTTTTCCGACGCCTGACATCCCCTCTCCGCAGAGGGCTCTGTGCAGTGTCCGCCATTTGGCTCTGCTTCGCTGGCAGCCCTGCCGTTGCTGATGCGGTTACCTTGCCTGACATGCTTATCGGCGTCACTCAGGGCTTTCTTGAATTCACCGTAGAAGACTATCTGGCTACCAGTCAAACGGAAGGCCGTTATGAAATCGAGGTCAAGCAGCTCGATCCACGCATGCGCATGCCCATGTGCGACAAGGAATTGACAGCCTCGCTGGAAAGCCCGGGGCGTCCTTTGGGTCGCGTGACCGTCAAGGTCCGCTGTGAAGGCGCTGCCCCCTGGACAGTGTTCGTGCCCGCTCAAGTCCGCCTGTTTCGCGAGGTGGTGACCACCACTCGCCCCCTCAAGCGCGCCGGAATAATCGAGCCTCAGGATGTGACCTTGCGCGAGCATGATGTGAGTCAGATCAATCAGGGCTTCCTGACGTCGGTAAACGAAGCCATCGGGCAAAAATTAACCCGACCAACGGTCGCTGATCAGGTACTGACCCTGGTGCACATGGAACAGGCGGAAGTGGTTCGCAAAGGTGATCAAGTCGTGATCACGGCCCGCAGCGGCACCCTCGCCGTGCGCATGCCAGGCGAAGCCCTGTCCAATGGTGGCTTGAGAGAACAGATTCGCGTGAAAAACCTCAACTCCCAACGGGTCATCAAGGCGCAGGTCATCGCGCCGGGCCAGGTGGAAGTGGCGATGTGAGAGCCTGTGAGTGCGCGGCGTGGCGGATAGACGAGGAGACCGTAATCACCCGGGCAGAAAACTGGCGCTGACCAGAGCTGTTCCCTAAACTGTGCCGCAGCAGGGTTTGCTACGGCGCATGCAAGCTCATTGGCAAATGAGCCTAAAGTTTTCCAGGGGATAGCCGAAAACATGGCAAGCGTCCAAATTCCCAGAGGTTTTTAACATGGTCATCGATTTCAGCCGTTTGAACAGCTCCTCGTCACTTACGGGCAGTACACGTACCAGCAACGCCAAGGAAACCGCCGAAACCGGCACCTCCGCGCCGCTGAATACCCCGGCCGAACAGGCCAGTACCGCAAAAAGCGGGGAATCGGTACACCTCAGCAATGAGGCTCAACAGTTGCAGAAGGTCACTGACAAGCTGCGCGATCAGCCTGCCGTCGACAAGGCCCGCGTGGCCGAGTTGAAAGCAGCGATTGCCGATGGCAGCTACAAGGTCGACAGCAACCGTGTAGCCAGCAAACTGCTTAATTTCGAAGCCCAGCGCTAGGCCTCGGTCAGCGCCAGGCTTTTGGACGCTTAAAACCCAAGGCCAGCCATGCACGACACTAATTTATTGCAACTGATCACCGACGACTTTGCTCCAGCGCAACAATTGCTGGAGTTACTGCAAACCGAGTCCCTCGCCTTGCACGGTCGCGACATGCCTCTGCTGGAAGAAATTCTGGCGCGCAAGCAGGCATTGA
Source organism: Pseudomonas sp. B20(2017) (assembly GCF_002113125.1). GTDB lineage: Bacteria > Pseudomonadota > Gammaproteobacteria > Pseudomonadales > Pseudomonadaceae > Aquipseudomonas. The sequence continues at coordinate 372,158 of NZ_NEJP01000002.1, forward strand.
TCATTCTGCTCGAACAGCATGGCCGCAAGCGCAGCGAAATCCTCGCCAGTCTCAATCTGTCGCTCGACCGCGCAGGCCTGGAACAACTGGCCAGCCAGTCGAGCATCGGCGACCAGTTGCTGAGCCAGAGCGATGTCCTGACCGACCTGATTGCCCAGTGCCAGGCAGCCAACGCCAAGAACGGCCAGTCGATCATCATGCAGCAGGCCGCCACGGCCAATCAGCTGAAAATCCTCACCGGCGGCGAGCCTCCCGCGCTCTACGATGCCAGTGGCACCTTCTCCAAACTGCAGAAACCACGCGCGCTCAGCCAGGCGTGATGCTTTCTTCTATGCTTGCGCCCTATCAACGTGCGAAACATGCTGGCAAAATACTGGCCAGCCGTAGTCAAATTTTGTCTGGAGATTGATTTAACGTGTCCAACGTCCTCAGCGCGGATGATGCTCCGCAGCCCCCAAAGGTGCTCACCACACCTCTGGAAATCTCCAGCAACCTGCGCCAGCTGCAAGAGAGCCACGATCCGCTGATCATCACCTTCCACGAGCGCAGCCAGCGCTTCCAGAGTTACCTGATCAAGGTTGATCGGGAAACCGCCACGATTGCCCTGGACGAAATGATCCCGCGCGATGGCGAACGCTTCCTGCTCGCCGGCGAACCGTTCAAGGTCGAAGGTTTTCATGACGGCGTGCGCATTGCCTGGGAATGCGACGGCAAGCTGAACATCGAAGAATCCAGTGGCGACCGCTTCTACACCGGCGACCTGCCCTCCGAAGTGGTTTATCACCAGCGCCGCAACGCCTTCCGCGCAGCCCTGAAGCTGACCGATCTGGTCAGCGTCGTGCTCGGTGGCGAAAAGCTCAAGTCACCGATCGACGGCAAGCTGCTGGATATCTCCGCCACTGGCTGCAAACTGCGTTTCGAAGGCGACATCACCGACCGCCTGCAACTGGGCCAGGTCTACGATCGCCTGATCGCCGCACCGCTGTTCGGCAACCAACCGGCCTCGGTCGAGCTGCGCTACCTGCACTTCGAAGAAAAACTCAACATCACCTTCGCCGGCCTGCGCTTTCACAACATCAGCGGCCCGGCGGCCCGCAACGTGGAGCGTTTCGTTTATCAGCTACAACGCGAAGCGCGTCGGTTTGATAAAGACGACTTCTGATCGGAAGGCATGAAAAACGGGCAGTCATTGCGGTGACTGCCCGTTTTTTTATGCCCGGATCAAGGCCTGGCGGGGCTGATGTCCGGCCCTTCGCCCTCGACTGTCGAGTCGGTTGGCGTGACAGGTTCTGGCTCGGGCTTAGGCTCCGGTTCAGGTTCAGGTTCAGGTTCTGGAGCGACCGTATTCTGCATCTGCTCCTGCACCACCTGCTCGTCGACCCGTGGGTCAAGCGCTGCCACCAGCGGCGAACTGGACATGCTGTCCGGCATCGCCACGTGATGTAGCGGCGCATCGTCGACCTGATGCAGATTGGTCACGGCTTTCGGCCGGATCCGCCACACCAGTACCAGCGCGAAAAAGGTGAAGAACGCATACAGGCTCTGTGGCCCGAACAGCTTCATCAGCACCCCGGCCGCCAGCGGCCCGACACTGGCACCCACGCCGTAGGTCACCAGCAACATCGCCGTCAGCGACACCCGGCGCTCGCCTTCGACATGGTCATTGGAGAACGCCACCGCCAACGGGTACAGACAGAACTGCACCAGCGAGCACAGGAAGCCAACGATGAAGAGCACTTCCAGCGGCACCTGCGGCAGTATCGCCAACGGCAATGCGGCCACCGCCAGCACCAGCGCAAAGCTGCGGATCAACAACGCCCGGTCATAGCGGTCGGACAACCAACCCAACGGCCACTGCACCAGCAGTCCTGCAAAAATGCAGCTACCCATGAACAGACCGACCTGCTCGGTGGACAGCCCTTGCTGTGAAGCATACAGCGGCGCCAGACCGTAGAACGAACCGATGATCAGCCCTGCCCCGAGCACCGTGCTCAACGACTGCGGCACGCGCTTGATAAAGAAGCGCGGCTCCATCGGCGCCGGATGCAGCGGCGCCGGGTGAATCCGCCGGGTCAGTGCCACCGGCACCAGACACAGGGCAAAGCACAGCGCGACCAACATCAGCAGTTCCAGGCCCAGGCCCGGGTGCATGACCAGAATCAGCTGACCGAGCACCAGCCCCAGATACGACGCGATCATGTAGCCGCTGAACACCAGACCGCGCTGCTTGGCGTCGGCCTGCTCGTTCAGCCAGCTCTCGATGACCATGTACTGGCACATCATGCCGAGGCCGACGATGGTCCGCAGCACCAGCCAGGCCGGCAGCCAGTCCACCAGACCATGACCGAGCACCGCCGCGCCGACGATCCCGGCACACGCCGAGTAAGCGCGGATATGCCCGACCCGGGCAATCAGGCGGTGACCGATCTTGCCGCCCAGCACCAGACCGAAATAGTTGGCTGCCATCAACGCACCGACCCACAACCCGTCGACATGGTCGGCAGCCAGACGCAAAGCCAGATAAGTAGAAAGAAGGCCCGAGCCGATCAACATCATCAGCGAGGCGAAATACAGCGCTCGAAAGGATTTCCAGATTTGGCGCATCGGCGTTCCGAGCGGCTCCTTGCGGTAAGTATCGGGCTATCAAACGATAGCCCGACGGCAACATTTCGTCAGGCCTGGGCGGCTAGAACACGGCGTTCCCAGGGAGTGATTTCATCAAAGAAACTGGTCAACTCCATGGTCTTCGAAGCGATGTAGCCTTCGATGAACTCCGTGCCGAACAGTTCCTTTGCAAGCTGGCTGCGCTTCAAACGCTCAATCGCCGCGTGCAACGTGCACGGCAGCGAAAGATTGTCCGGCACTTCGAACTCGCCCTGAATCGCTTCGCTGGGCTCAAGCTCATGCTCAATGCCATGCAGACCGGCCGCCAGACTCGCGGCAATCGCCAGATAAGGGTTTGCATCGGCGCCCGGCAAACGGTTCTCGACCCTACGCGCAACCGGTGAACTGGCCGGAATACGCAGCCCGGCAGCGCGGTTGTCGTGGGACCAGCAAGCGTTGTTCGGCGAAGCAAACGGATGGCACAGGCGCTGGTACGAATTGACGTTCGGCGCAAACAGCGCAGTGAAGTCAGCCATGCCCGCCTGCTGCCCGCCGATGAAGTGGCGGAACATCGCGGTCGGCTGGCCGTCCGCGTCGCTGAACACATTCTTGCCGCTGCCGATTTCGACGATGCTCTGGTGAATGTGCATCGAACTGCCCGGCGTATGCGCCAGCGGTTTGGCCATGCACACCACGGTCAGGCCGTGCTTGAGCGCAACTTCCTTGAGCAGGTGCTTGAACAGGAAGGTCTGGTCGGCCAGCAGCAGCGGATCGCCGTGCAGCAGGTTGATCTCGAACTGGCTGACGCCCATTTCATGCATGAAGGTATCGCGCGGCAGACCGAGGGCCGCCATGCATTTATAGACTTCACTGAAGAACGGCCGCAGACCGTTGTTGGAGCTGACGCTGAACGCTGAATGACCGTCCTCGCGACGACCGTCGAGACCGACGGGCGGCTGGAACGGCTGGGTCGGGTCGGTGTTCGGAGCGAACACAAAGAATTCGAGTTCGGTCGCCACCACCGGCGCCAGACCGAGGGCTGCGTAGCGGGCAATGACTTTCTTGAGCTGACCACGGGTCGACAGGTTGGAGCTTTCGCCGGTCAGCTCGTCGGCATCACAGATTGCAAAGGCCCGTGGCTCTTCACTCCATGGCAACGGATGGATCTGCGCAGGATCGGCCACCAGCGCCAGATCGCCGTCATCGCTGCCATAGAACTTCGCGGCGGGATAACCGCCCATGATGCATTGCAGCAGCACCCCCCGGGCCAACTGCAAACGCCGCCCTTCGAGGAAACCCTCGGCGGTCATTACCTTGCCACGTGGCACGCCGTTCAAATCCGGCGTGACACATTCAATCTCATCAATGCCCGTCAATCGCTGCGCGAGTGAACGCTGGCCATCGGTTGTCATGACGCAATCCTTGTTATTGTGCGAGCCGCGAACGGCGACCCGGACAAAATAGGCTTCGGCTGTTCGGAATATCAAGCAGCAGCCAACAAAAAGAATTCCGGTCGATGAATCCGTGATTCAGGGCAGGTAAATACTGAACACACCGCCGCCCAACGGGCCGCCATTACGGATCTCGGTCCGGCCGCCAACACCGTTGCGCTGATGCAGTGCCGCAATGCGTCCGGCGAAGTACAGACCGAGGCCGGTGCTGCCACTGCTGTGGTTGATGCCCTGCACATAATCGGACTGGCGCTCGAGCATTTCGGCCGGGTAACCGTCGCCGTCGTCATTGATGCTCAGCACCAATTGCCCGGCTTCGTCGCTGACGGTGATCAGCAGCGATTCACGGGCGTAGCGGATCGCATTGTTGATGCAGTTGCCCAGCACCGAGGCTATCAGTTCGCGATCAAAGAAACCCAGCGGGCTCAGCGGGTCGACTTCGTAAGTGGCGATGATTCCACGACTGGCGAACACTTCCTGATGTGCCGCCAGTTGCGCCTCGATGAAATCGTCCAGCTCATGATAGGCCGGCTGCAACGGCATCTGATTCACCCCAAGCTTGTACAGCCCGAGCAGCTGCACCAGCATGCCGTTGAGATGGGCGAACTCGAAGTCGATCACGCCCTGCTCCGCCCCTTGACGCTGTGCGTCGGGCAGACGCGCCAGCCATTGGCTGTGGGCCTGCATCAGCATCGCCAGAGAGTTCTTCATGTCGTGCACGGTGGAGGCGATCACCGTGGAAAAATCCAGTGCCTGCTCGTCTTGGTTCATTCGCCAAACGCCTTGCTTTTCAGCTTCTGATAACGCGGATAACGCGCGTCGGTATCGGGCATCATGCCCACCAGTTTCAGGCAGGCCCGACATTCTTCCAGCTCCGCCGACGGCACATTGGTGTCAGTGCCGTGCAGCAACGACTGGGCCATGTTCAGCGCGATACTGATGTTCTTCGGTTGCATCTTCAGCGCCTTGCGGAACACCTCGCGGGCCTCCACCAGGTTGCCGGTCTTGTACACGCGCACGCCCTGACGGTTGAGGTCGGCGGCAGCGTTGCTGGAGCTGAGAATAGTCGGGTCGTCGGTGAGCTTGGCGATGTCTTTCATCACCGTCGGGTCATCGCCGTAGATTTCCGCACAGCTCTTGAGCATCGAGGTGCCCGCCTCGGCCTGACCGAGCATCTGCAATTGCTTGGCGACCAGCAACGCCGCCTCGGGGCTCATGAACTGCTCCATGCCGTCGAGGCGCATCAGTGCTTGTTCGGTGAGTTTTTCGGCGGTCTCGGCATCGTTGAGCAACAGGCTCGTGGCCTTCATCAGGCGCGCCCGAATCTGCAGGCCCGGATCGGTCGGATTTTCTTTCGCCACCGCACTCAGTGTGGTGTTGATCTCCAGACGCGTACGGGTATCGAGCCCGCGCTCGCTGCCCTTGCTGATCAGCGCGTGCGCCAGGCCCAGATTGCTTTCCGGATCCTTGAACCGCGATTGCGCGCCCTGATTCACCGCCTGGCGATAAGCCCGGGAGGCGGTGTCGAAATCTTCGTTGGCCATCGCCAGTTTGCCCAGCAGCGCCTGTCTACGCACGGCCAGCGGCGACAGGCGAATCGCCTCCTCCAGCACCTGTTGCGCGCCTTTGGTATCGCCTTCGGCGACCAGCACGTCAGCCATGCCGTCATACAGCGCCGGCATCATCGGGAAGGTTTTCAGGGCTTTCTCGTAAACGCCCTTGGCCTGACTGACCTGACCACGCTTGAACAGCAACTTGCCCAAACCGGCAAACGCCCACGGCAACGGCCGGTCGGCGATGATGCTGTCGTAGAGGCGCTCGAGCGCTTCGTTCTGATTCATGTCGCGCAATGCATCGGCGCGATAACGCAGGCACAGCGGCGAATAACGGATGTCCTGCTTGCACAGAGCAATGCAGGCGTTGAGCACTTCGACCGGTTTGCCACGGTCGAGAGCCTGCAAGATCGGCTTGAGCAGGGTCTTGCGCTGCTCCAGACGCTCCAGGCGCTGAGCCAGGCCGATACGGTTGAACGGCTTGGTCAGGTACGCGTCCGGCTCGTGTTCCAGGGCACTGAGCACCATCGCCTGACTGGTCTCGGCGGTGACCATCACGAACACCGCTTCGTGACTGATCAGCTTCTCCATCATCAGGTCTTCCAGCACCTGCTGACCGTTCTTCTTGCCGTCACCGAGGTGGAAGTCCTGGAGGATGAAATCGTAGGACTTCTGCGCACACATTTTCAGCGCCTGCTCACCGGTGTCGGCGGTGTCCACATCCTTGACGCCCAGCTCGCGCAACATCGAACGCACGGAACTGCGGAAATCCGAGAAATCATCGACGATCAGAAAACTCTTTTGGTGATACGACAGCATCGAGGATTTCCAGGCAATTGAAGTAGATGGGCCGAGGGCAAAATTCAGGCGCGCAGATGATAGCTGCCGGCCAAATGCTATCAAGCGATTTCGCGCGACTCTGAAGTCACCGAACGGGTTATCGGCCGGATCAGCGGTTCTCTTGAAGCGGGGGTTCAAGATTCGTTGCGTTGCTATTACCCTGCGCGCCTGCTCTAACCTTCCAAATACAAAGGATTCATCGTGTACATCAAGGGACGCTACATCGTGTCGGCCTGTGCGCTGCTGTTTTTTCAGCAGGCACTGGCGAGCGGAATGGACTGCACAAAGGCTGCGAGCGTTGTGGAGAACGCGATTTGCGCGGACAAACCGTTGTATGAGCTGGATGCGCAGATGGGGGCGGCTTACCGGAAATTGATGAAGGCTGCACCGGCGCAGGCCGAAGTGAAAAAGGCTCAGCGTCAGTGGCTGAAGGAGCGTGATCGGTGTGGCGAGGAGGTCAGTTGCCTGAGTCAGCGTTATCAGGAGCGTTTGAAGATTCTGAACGCGCAGTGGATTGCTGTACTGGCTTACCAGCCAGACGAGACTGATAGACAGGCAATGGCCGATCTGCAGCAACAAATTCAGGAGATGAGCAAGAACCATCCCGAGTTTGCACTGGAACGAACTCTTGAATCTCTGCGGACCAAAACCACTGAGACCTCATTCTCTGGCGAGACCGGTGAAGATGACCAAACCCTCTTTCCGAAGACGCGGCCCAAAAATGTCACGAAGGACGAGTGGAAAGCGCTAACCGCATCGGATATCACCGGAGCGGTTGATTTCGGGCAGACCTCATACACCCTGATTGAACTGGATGGCGATGAGCAGCGCGATCTGATTGTGTCGACTTATGCCGGCGGCACGGGGTTGTTCACCTACACGGAAACTTACCGCCGCGCTCAAGACCGGTTCATTCGAAGAGCCGTTGCGCTCGGCCCCGAAAAGAGCGCCGAGAGCTATCTTTTTTACACCAACGATCGAGGTGCAAACCAATCCAACGAATGGATCAAGGTCAACGGCAAAGTGTATTCGGCCTATCGCAACGGATCCTACGGTATTGATCAGGTCTACTTGCTCAACCCCCTGAAAATCAACAGCGACGTTCCCACCCTAACGGTGAGTTACCGGTATGACCTTGATGTGCCCCTCACCCAGCACAAAGAGGATGGTGCAACTACCTACGAGCTCGAACCGACTCTGCGCCAGACGCTCAACCAGGCATTGGCAAAATTGAACGAAGACGATTCCGCGAACGCCACCGCTCAGAAGAGTCCGCTCTGCCCCATTCCTCCAGAAGGAGCCGGGGAAAACGATTACTACAGTTATGGTCCGACGCATTACACCATCGAAATGGTGGCCGATTTACCCGTGTTCATCGGAAGCAATTGCTACATCGGGGCGCTGGTTGACTGGTTTGGCAATTACAGCGAAAACGGAGGGCTTTCAGCACAGCTGGCACTGCGTAAACCGGATTCAGACGAAGATGGGCGCACTTACGAAGTTAATGGGCGTCGACATCTGACCGGAGTAAGCACTTCAATTGGAAAAGTCGAGCCGGATGACGGGATCTAGCCTTTAGCGTCCTGGATCGCTCTGCGCGGGGCTTTTCAATAGATGGTGTCCCAGGGCAGGTTCGAACTGCCAACCTTCCCCTTAGGAGGGGGATGCTCTATCCAATTGAGCTACTGAGACACAGAACTGTCGGTGCGACAGACGGCGTGCATGTTAACGGCCGGGCCCTGATTTGTCATGTCGTCCGCAGGGCTTTTTAAGTGTAGGCAGGCGCCTCGCAAGGGTGCCGGACGTTTTACCGTGCAATTTGCATCCTCGCAAAAAGCCATCATTGCAGAATGCAATGCGACCCTTCCGAAAAACCCTGTTAAATGCTTGTTTTTAAAGGACTTAACAGCGGTTAGACTATTGGCACGACGGCTGCTTTACCGGTTCTTATACAAGAACAATCGGAGACTCGTCTGATGAACAGCGCCCTCGTGTTCGCAAACGCAATCGCACTGGCTGTCCTGGTGGGCTTTCACTTTGTCCCCGAGGACAACGAGAAAGTGGCCGCGCGCATGCCGCATTACCTGCAAGTGCAGAAGGCGCCGCAATGGGCGGTGTTGAGCGATCAGAGCTTCGCACCACAAGCCGTCAGCGAGTCTGAACAGGCGTTGCCGGCGCGTTCGACTGAACGTCTGGTGTTTTGAAATATCTTCAGGAGTACAGCATGTCCAAGTCAGCTGCAGGATTTCTGATCCTCGCCTTATTGAGTGGCCTCAGTCATTTTTCGCTATTCGAGGAAACCGAAATATCCCTGCCCCTGATCGGATGCGGCGTCTTTTCGGCACTGTTCGTATTGGCGCTGGTGGCCGGGCGCAAGATCAAGTTTGATCCGGTATTGCGCTGAACCTGACGAGCTCCAGCAGATGATTGACGGCAACGGCCAGGTCGCCCGAGTTGTCGATCAGGTGCACAGGGCTGTCTGCTGAACGCCTGTCCTTGAACAGCGTGTTACGGGCCAGCCTCGCATCGATCTGCTCAAGCGTCTCCCGACCACGCCGGAGCAGGCGCTCACGCAAGACATCATCCCTGACCGTCAGCAGTACCGGCACCAGCGTCGGGTAGCGTTCCAGCGCTTGCCGAAGGTTCGCCCGAGAACCGTTCACCAGGACGTGTTTGCCGGTTTTCAACCATTGATCCATTTCCACCGGAATCCCGTAAGCGAGACCATTGGCCTCCCATGCCAGCGAAAACTCGCCAGCGCGCTGACGCTGCTCGAACTCCTGCGGCGTCACGCCGATCGCATCCTCGCCCACTGATTCGGCCGAACGGGTGATCACTCGCCTGATGATTTCACAGTTCAATGCCCGCAAGGGTTCACGCGCAGCCTCGATCAGACTGTCCTTGCCGGAGCCGGAAGGTCCCATGAGGTAAATCAGCCTGCCATCCATCCTGAAAACGCCCTCCGGCGGGCATTTGCCCTAGTAAATCGGCCATTTGCCACTATCCTGTACAAGGTAAGGAACAACGATTCAACCCGCATAGCATGCACGTTCTGACGCCTTCGGGCATCAGTCGATGTGCTTCAGGACGCGGTCAGCGATACGGGCCGATGCTTTCTTTTCAAACCAGTCCGCATTTCTGATAATTGGTGCTGGCATTACGCCTTTACCCGGATCAATATTTGTCACAGAATTGACGCCAATGATCTGGCAATTTTGAGGCATGATGCGCGCCTCTTAACAATTCAGGTTGAACCATTTGGCGCGGATGCTTGTCCTACCACACATCCTGCGGCCAATCCCGAGAACCGCTCCCCTGAACTAACCGGTTAAATATATGCGCCCATTGAAACAGGCAATTTATTCCAGCCGTACGGCTGACAAGTTCGTCGTACGTCTGCCAGACGGAATGCGTGAACGCATTGCCGAGGTGGCTCGCAATCATCATCGCAGCATGAACTCCGAGATCATTGCGCGCCTTGAGCAGAGTCTTATTCAGGAAGGTGCACTGGGCGAAGAGCTGAGCATGCGCCTGGACAGCCCGGAGCTGTCGTTGCACGAACGCGAGTTGCTGCAACGCTTCCGCCAACTCTCCCATCGCCAGCAGAACGCGCTGGTTTCTCTGATCGCCCACGACGCCGAAATGGCCGCAGACGCATCCTGAGTCAAACCGAACATCTCAAGCCAGCATCAATGCTGGCTTTTTTTTGCCCGCAATTCGGGTTTTTCATGGGCGAAAAAAAGCCCGCCAATTGGCGGGCCGTTTCATTGCAGTCGGTCAGAGCAGGAAGATCGTCGCCAGCCCCAGGAAGATGAAGAAGCCACCACTGTCGGTCATGGCCGTGATCATCACGCTGGCACCCATCGCCGGATCGCGGCCCATCTTGGCCAGGGTCATCGGGATCAACACCCCCATCAACGCTGCCAGCAGCAGGTTCAACGTCATGGCTGCCGTCATCACCACGCCCAACGACCAACTGCCATACAGCATGTAGGCGACCACACCGATCACTCCACCCCACACCAGGCCATTAATCAACGCCACGGCCAGCTCTTTGCGCATCAGGCGCGAGGTGTTGCCGGTGCTGACCTGGTCGAGCGCCATGGCGCGAACGATCATGGTGATCGTCTGGTTGCCGGAGTTGCCGCCGATGCCCGCCACAATCGGCATCAGCGCCGCCAGAGCCACCAGCTTCTCAATCGAACCTTCGAACAGGCCGATCACCCGCGATGCGACGAACGCCGTGATCAGGTTGATCGCCAGCCACGCCCAACGGTTGCGCAGGGACTTCCAGACCGAGGCGAAGATATCTTCCTCTTCACGCAGACCCGCCATGTTGAGGACTTCGCTTTCGCTTTCCTCACGAATCAGGTCGACCATTTCATCGATGGTCAGACGGCCGATCAGCTTGCCGTTCTTGTCGACCACCGGGGCCGAGATCAAGTCGTAACGTTCGAACGCCTGAGCGGCGTCATAGGCGTCTTCGTCCGGGTGAAAACTCACCGGGTCACTCGCCATGACTTCGGAAACCTGTTTCTCCGGATCATTGACCAGCAAACGTTTGATCGGCAGCACGCCCTTGAGCACGCCGTCGTAGTCGACCACGAACAGTTTGTCGGTATGGCCCGGCAGCTCTTTGAGGCGGCGCAGGTAACGCAGAACCACTTCGAGACTGACATCCTCACGGATGGTCACCATCTCGAAGTCCATCAGCGCACCGACCTGCTCTTCGTCGTAGGAGAGCGCCGAACGCACACGTTCGCGTTGCTGCTGATCCAGAGTCTCCATCAGTTCATGGACGACGTCTCGCGGCAGCTCGGAGGCCAGGTCAGCAAGTTCGTCGGCATCCATGTCCTTGGCCGCAGCCAGGAGCTCGTGATCGTCCATGTCGGCGATCAGCGTCTCGCGGACGGAATCGGATACTTCGAGAAGAATGTCGCCGTCGCGATCGGCCTTGACCAGCTGCCAGAGCGTCAGACGATCGTCCAGCGGCAGGGCTTCAAGAATGTAGGCGACGTCGGCGGAGTGCAGATCATCGAGCTTGCGTTGCAGCTCGACGAGGTTTTGCCGGTGGACCAGGTTCTCGACCCGGTCATGATGCGGGCCTTCCTGGCGATGAGTCAGGTCTTCGACGACCCGCTGGCGCTGCAGCAGCTCGACGACCTGAGCCAAGCGATCCTGCAGGCTTTCCTGTGTTTTCTTTACTTCGATTTCGGACATAGGCGAACTCCACTCCCAGCAGCGGGGCACGCCGGAAGGATCAATCAGTCAATTCATGATTGGTGAAACGGGCTATTGAGTAACTACTGGGTAAGTCCATGGAATTTTTCCATAAGCCCCGGCGGGGCTGACGGGCGCAATGATACACCGCTTGCCGTTTTTAAACGTTAAAAAATAGTGGCTGAAACAAGCGCTTGCGAGACAAAGCTGAGCGCTGTCCTGACTCTTCTGATTGCGACGACTCATCCTGAAAAGAAAACACACCGGCAGTGAAAAAACTGCCGGCTACGCTTGAGGAGGATCGTCAAGGAGGACGCCAAATGCCAACAAAAACATCCCGATTAATGCTGACCACCCTGCTCTGCCTGCCCACCGTCGGGAGCGCAACAACACTTCATCGCTGCGAAGCTTCTGATGGTAGCGTCACGTTCACGACATTGAGCTGCGCGAACGATGAGCACCTTTCATTGCAGGAAGTTCACCCCTACTCGCCCGGCTCGACAGTCACCCTGATACCCGAAGCCCGGCACGAAGAAATATCCGGTATGAATATCAGAAAGCGAGAAATGGCCGTCGTCGGGCGCACCCAGGACAAATGTGGAGATTTGATCGACGCGCGACAGAAACGCGAGGCGATCATCAATCAACGAATCATCGCCGGCATGAGCCAACAGGATGTTGAAAGCGCGCTGGGCAAACCCGACAAGGTGAACATCCGTAATTCGGCAACGAGTTATCGTTACGACCTCAAGCGAGGCCGCAGTGCTCAAATCGATTTTGATGAGAAAGGATGCGTGACGGAAAAAGCCAAATCCCGGACAGCAAAAAGCCCGCGTTAAACGCGGGCTTTTCGGTATATGGTGCACTCGACAGGATTCGAACCTGTGACCGCTCGGTTCGTAGCCGAGTACTCTATCCAGCTGAGCTACGAGTGCAATTTGTGTTTTTAGACCAGACCACAACTGGCTGAACCCGAGCTACTTACATTGCTATAAATAACTCTTAAATGGTGCACTCGACAGGATTCGAACCTGTGACCGCTCGGTTCGTAGCCGAGTACTCTATCCAGCTGAGCTACGAGTGCATTTGTGTTTTTAAACCAGATCACAACTGGCTGAAGCCGAGTCACTTACATTGCTATAAATGACTCTTAAATGGTGCACTCGACAGGATTCGAACCTGTGACCGCTCGGTTCGTAGCCGAGTACTCTATCCAGCTGAGCTACGAGTGCATTTGTTGCGCCGCATTATAGCCCGTCTAATCTCTATTCCAACCACTTTTTCTATAAATTTCAACAACTTACAGAAAAAGCCAGATTACAACGTACTAAGCAAATAATGGCGGAGAACGGGGGATTCGAACCCCCGACACCCTTGTGAGGTGTACTCCCTTAGCAGGGGAGCGCCTTCGGCCACTCGGCCAGCTCTCCGCAACACGGGGCGTATATTAACCAGCTTCTTCCCCGTTTGCAAACATAAAAATCGATAAAAATTAATGGCTTGGTTCTTCGTCCTTCTCTTTCTTTATACGCAGGTAAATTTCCTCACGGTGCACGGCCACCTCTTTCGGGGCGTTGACGCCGATACGCACTTGATTTCCTTTAACGCCGAGCACGGTCACGGTGATTTCGCCATCACCGATAATCAGGCTTTCTGCGCACCGACGAGTCAGAATCAGCATACCTTTCTCCTCACGCGAATCATTTCAGGGACAATAGTCTGCAAAAAAAAGGCACCCGACCTACAACCGGAGCGATCGTAGCCCTGTATGCCTGAGTATTGACCAGCGCGAGCAAAACGCTTCGCACCATCAAAAATAAAGGGCGCGGTCAGACCGCGCCCTCAAGACAACGCCTTACTCGCCCTGACGGGCCGGAGCGTCGAGTTCGAAAGCTGTGTGCAGGGCGCGCACAGCCAGTTCCAGGTACTTCTCTTCGATCACCACGGAAACCTTGATTTCCGAGGTCGAGATCATCTGGATGTTGATGCTTTCTTTGGCCAGGGATTCGAACATGCGGCTGGCCACACCTGCGTGGGAACGCATGCCGACGCCGACGATCGAGACCTTGGCAATTTTGGTGTCGCCCACCACTTCACGGGCACCGATCTCGCGAGCGGTGTTTTCCAGCACGGTCTGCGCGGACTGGTAGTCGTTGCGGTGCACCGTGAAGGTGAAGTCGGTGGTGTTATCGTGCGCGACGTTCTGCACGATCATGTCGACTTCGATGTTCGCGGCACTGATCGGGCCGAGAATCTTGAACGCCACGCCCGGGGTGTCTGGCACGCCACGGATGGTCAGCTTGGCTTCATCGCGGTTGAAAGCGATGCCGGAAATGATCGGCTGTTCCATGGTTTCCTCTTCATCAATAGTAATGAGGGTGCCCGGACCCTCCTTGAAGCTGTGCAGTACGCGCAGCGGAACGTTGTACTTGCCGGCGAACTCCACCGCGCGGATCTGCAGCACCTTGGAACCGAGGCTGGCCATTTCCAGCATCTCTTCGAAGGTGATCTTGTCCAGACGCTGAGCAACCGAGACCACGCGCGGGTCAGTGGTGTAGACACCATCGACGTCGGTGTAGATCTGGCACTCGTCAGCCTTCAGCGCAGCGGCCAGCGCCACACCGGTGGTGTCGGAACCGCCACGCCCCAGGGTCGTGATGTTGCCGTGCTCGTCGACGCCCTGGAAACCGGCGACCACCACCACGCGACCTGCTTTCAGGTCACCGCGAATCTTCTGGTCATCAATCTGCAAGATACGCGCTTTATTGTGCGCGCTGTCCGTCAGGATTCGCACCTGGTTGCCGGTGTACGACACCGCCGGCACACCGCGCTTGATCAGCGCCATGGCCAACAGGGCGATCGTCACCTGCTCACCGGTGGAAACGATCACGTCCAGTTCACGCGGAACCGGTTGATCTTCGCCACTGATTTGCTTGGCCAGATCGATCAGACGGTTGGTTTCGCCGCTCATTGCAGACAGCACAACCACCAGGTCATCGCCGGCATCGCGGAATTTCTTAACCTTGTCGGCGACCTGCTCGATTCTCTCGACAGTGCCGACCGAGGTGCCTCCAAATTTCTGTACGATCAAAGCCATTTCAAAGCCGCCTCTGCCCATGAAGGGCGCCCAATAATCACTCAAACAGCCGCCGGGCCCGCCACTAGACTGCGGGCCCGACGGGCCGTCTTATAAACCCTGCTCGACGAATGGAACGGTCAGCGCCAGTGCGCCATCCAGTGCACCGGCGTCGACACCGCCGCCCTGCGCCATGTCCGGACGACCACCGCCCTTCCCGCCCACTGCCGCAGCAGCCTGTTTCATCAAATCACCGGCTTTGAGTTGGCCAGTCAGGTCCTTGGTTACGCCTGCAACCAGTACGACCTTTTCCTCATGGACACTGCCGAGCAGGATCACTGCGCGGCCGAGTTTGTTTTTCAGCTGATCGACCAGCGCCAGCAGCGCCTTGCCGTCCTGACCATCCAGACGCACGGCCAGCACTTTCACGCCCTTGACGTCCACGGCCGAAGCCGACAGATCGTCGCCTGCTGCAGCAGCGGCCTTGGCCTGCAACTGCTCGAGCTGCTTTTCAAGCGCACGGTTGCGCTCCAGCACAGCCGACAGCTTGTCGATCAGGTTGTCGCGGCTGCCCTTGACCAGGCTGGCCGCTTCCTTGAGTTGTTCTTCAGCAGCGTTCAAGTAAGCCAGCGCCGCAGCGCCGGTGACCGCTTCGATACGACGCACGCCCGATGCCACACCGCCTTCACTGATGATTTTCAGCAGGCCGATGTCGCCGGTACGGTTGGCGTGGATACCGCCGCACAGCTCGACGGAGAAATCACCGCCCATGCTCAGCACGCGCACGTTGTCGCCGTACTTCTCGCCGAACAGCGCCATCGCGCCTTTCTGCTTGGCGGTTTCGATGTCGGTTTCTTCGGTTTCAACGGCGGAGTTCTTGCGGATCTCGGCGTTGACGATGTCTTCCAGCGCCTTGATCTGCTCAGGCTTGATCGCTTCGAAGTGGCTGAAGTCGAAGCGCAGGCGCTGACTGTCGACCAGCGAGCCTTTCTGTTGAACGTGATCGCCCAGCACTTTGCGCAGTGCAGCGTGCAGCAAGTGAGTGGCCGAGTGGTTCAGCGAGGTGGCGTGACGCACGTCGGCTTCGACGTGGGTTTCCACCGGTGCACCAACGATCAGGCTGCCCGACGCCAGTACGCCGTGGTGCAGGAACGCGCCGCCGGTCTTGGTGGTGTCGCGCACGTCGAAACGGCTGTTGCCGGCCTGCAGGTAACCGCAATCGCCAACCTGGCCACCGGATTCGGCGTAGAACGGGGTCTGGTTCAGCACCACAACGCCTTCCTGCCCTTCACTCAAGACGTCCACGGACTGGCCATCTTTATAGAGAGCAACGACTTTCGCCGAACCACTGGTGGCGTGATATCCGGTGAACTCGGTGTCGACGTCAACCTTGACCAGGCTGTTGTAGTCCAGACCGAACGAGCTGGCGGAACGTGCACGGACGCGCTGGGCTTCCATTTCACGCTCGAAACCGGCTTCGTCGATGGTCAGGCTGCGCTCGCGGGCGATGTCCGCGGTCAGGTCCATCGGGAAACCGTAGGTGTCGTAGAGTTTGAACACCACGTCGCCCGGAACTACGTCACCTTTGAGCTCGGCCAGATCCTGCTCGAGAATCTTCAGGCCCTGCTCCAGGGTCTTGGCGAATTGCTCTTCTTCGGCTTTCAGTACGCGCTCGATGTGCGCCTGTTGGGATTTCAGCTCAGGGAAGGCATCGCCCATCTCGGCCACGAGTGCGGCAACGATCTGGTAGAAGAAGCTGCCCTTGGCGCCCAGCTTGTTGCCGTGACGGCAAGCGCGACGAATGATCCGGCGCAGCACGTAGCCGCGACCTTCGTTGGACGGCAGCACGCCGTCGGCAATCAGGAAGCCGCAGGAACGGATGTGGTCAGCCACGACTTTCAGAGACGCCTGATTGTCGTTGCTGCAACCGATGGCCTTGGCCGAAGCGGCCAGCAGGCTCTGGAACAGGTCGATTTCATAGTTCGAGTGAACGTGCTGCAGCACGGCACTGATCCGCTCAAGGCCCATGCCGGTGTCCACCGACGGGGCTGGCAGCGGGTGCAACACGCCATCGGCGGTGCGGTTGAACTGCATGAACACGTTGTTCCAGATTTCGATGTAACGGTCGCCGTCTTCTTCCGGCGAGCCCGGTGGGCCGCCCCAGATGTCGGCGCCGTGATCGTAGAAAATCTCGGTGCAAGGACCGCACGGGCCGGTATCGCCCATGGTCCAGAAGTTGTCGGAGGCGTAAGGCGCGCCCTTGTTGTCGCCGATACGCACCATGCGCTCGGCCGGCACACCGACTTCCTTGGTCCAGATGTCGTAGGCCTCGTCATCGCTGGCGTAGACGGTGACCCACAGCTTTTCCTTCGGCAGGTTCAGCCACTTTTCGGAGGTCAGGAAGTTCCAGGCGTAGGTGATGGCATCACGCTTGAAGTAGTCGCCGAAGCTGAAGTTACCCAGCATTTCGAAGAAGGTGTGGTGACGGGCGGTGTAACCGACGTTTTCCAGGTCGTTGTGCTTGCCGCCGGCGCGCACGCATTTCTGGCTGGAGACGGCGCGGGTGTACGCGCGCTTTTCCTGGCCCAGGAAGCAGTCCTTGAACTGGTTCATCCCCGCGTTGGTGAACAGCAGGGTTGGGTCGTTGCCCGGAATCAAAGAGCTGGAGGCTACACGGGTGTGGCCTTGCTCTTCGAAGAAGCGAAGGAAGGCTTCACGGATTTCTGCGCTTTTCATTAGGTTCTTCCACGGAGGCTGCGGCCAAAGGCCTGTACGAAACGTCAACAGACGAAACGACGGCAAAGGGCCGCATTATATCGGCCCTGCGCGCGGGGTACAGCGTGTTTATACGATAGAAACGGTCAATTGGGTGGCTAACGCTGTCACTTGCGCGAAAACTCGACGAATGTCGCGACCACTTGCTCGATTTGCGCGCGGTTGACGTCCATGTGAGTGACCATCCGCAGCCGGGCCGCAGCGCTCAATTTGATCCCGCGCTCGGCAGCGAATGCCTTGATCGCCTCGGCACGATCGCCCATCTGCACGTAAACCATGTTGGTCTGCACCGGCTCGACGCTGAAACCGGCCTCGCACAGACCTTCGGCCAGCAACTGCGCGTTGGCATGGTCATCCGCCAGACGCTCGACGTTGTGATCCAGCGCATACAGCCCCGCCGCCGCCAGCAATCCGGCCTGACGCATACCGCCACCGACCATTTTGCGCAGGCGCCGGGCCTTTGCAATCAACGCCGACGAACCGCACAGCACCGAACCGACCGGCGCACCAAGACCTTTGGACAGGCACACCGAGACCGAATCAAAATATTGGGTGATTTCCCGGGCATCGACCCCGAGCTTGACCGCTGCGTTGTACAGCCGCGCGCCGTCCAGATGCAGTTGCAGGCCGTTGTCTCGAGTGAACTGGCGGGCCCGGGCCAGATAGTCCAGCGGCAGCACTTTTCCCTGCATGGTGTTTTCCAGCGCCAGCAGACGGGTGCGGGCAAAGTGGAAGTCGTCAGGCTTGATCGCCGCTGCCACCTGATCCAGGTCCAGCGAGCCATCGGCCTGCACTTCCAGCGGCTGCGGCTGAATCGAGCCGAGCACCGCTGCGCCGCCGCCTTCGTATTTATAGGTGTGTGCCTGTTGACCGACGATGTATTCGTCGCCGCGCTCGCAGTGCGCCATCAACCCCAGCAGGTTGCTCATGGTGCCGGTCGGGACGAACAGCGCCGCAGCAAAACCCAGCCGTTTTGCCAGTTCGGTCTCCAGACGATTGACCGTCGGATCTTCGCCATACACGTCGTCGCCGGTATCGGCGCGAGTCATCGCATCGAGCATGGCGGGAGTCGGTTGGGTGACGGTGTCGCTGCGAAGATCGATAACGCTCATGAACCTGGCCTCTGGTCAGCAGGGGAAATCCCTTTACGAAGACGAATTACTGCGGGCATGGCGCGGATTAATCAACCCTTGAGCAAGGAAAAGTCGTTTGCGCGCTTCGAAAAACTCGATGGCAACATCACAAAGGCGCAATGCACTGCCCGGAAATCTGTGTTAAAAACGCTGCGCCGCCCGATAAAGGGCGGCGAAACGTTCTCAGGGCGGGGTGCAATTCCCCACCGGCGGTAATTGCGCGCAATGCGCATAGCCCGCGAGCGCTTGGTGACGTACACGGCAAATGCCGTGAGCGGCGGCAAGGTCAGCAGACCCGGTGTGATTCCGGGGCCGACGGTCACAGTCCGGATGAAGAGAGAACGGGATTGACGCCAAAGGGCCGCCCGCCGTGTTCGCGCGAGCGTGCGTACCCTTGAATCCCTTTCGATTCATAACGCCCTGTTTTTCACACAAACAGGAGTCAGAACATGCAACCCACCGCTATCGACAGCAAAAGCAAACACCCTCACGGCGAGCGCGTCGCGTTCATCCAGGCCTGCTGGCACAAGGAAATCGTCGACCAGAGCCGTAAAGGTTTCCTCGCCGAAATGATCGCTCAGGGCTATCAAGAATCGGACATCGACTTCTTCGAAGTCGGCGGCGCCTTTGAAATGCCCCTGCACGCCAAGCTGCTGGCCAAGACCGGTCGTTATGCCGGTATCGTTGCCGCCGCCCTGGTGGTGGACGGCGGAATTTACCGTCACGAGTTCGTTGCCCAGTCGGTGGTCAGCGGCCTGATGCAGGTTCAGCTGGAAACCGAAGTGCCGGTGTTCTCGGTGTCGCTGACCCCGCACCACTTCCATGCCGGCGAAGAACACCAGAAGTTCTTCTTCGAGCATTTCGTGCACAAGGGTCAGGAAGCGGCGAAGACATGCGCCGACACGTTGCAGAAAGTGCGTGCGTTGCGCCGTACCGAGCCGCGTGCTGTCGCGGTCTAAGCATCATAAAAACTGTGGGAGCGAGCTTGCTCGCGAAAGCGGACTGACAGTCAACATCAGTGTTGAATATCAGATCGCATTCGCGAGCAAGCTCGCTCCCACATTGGTGATACGGTGCTATCAGGCAAGATTTTCGTCAGTGGTCGGCACGATCAGTATGCCCGCCCGCAGGCCGTTCTTGACCTTGGGGTTGGGGAAGATGATCCGCGCGCCCTGCTCTTCGATGATCCAGCGGGTATTGGCCAGGTCTTCGGCCAGCACATAGCCCATGTCCAGTTCCGAAAAGTTTTCGATGTCCGCCGGCAGATTCAGGCGGAACGCATCGCTGTGCTTGATGATTTCCCGTGCCACGCTGAACAGTTGCAGACCGTCCAGGCCTTGCTCGGCCATCTCAGGTTCCGTGCCTTCGATGATCTGCTTCAGACGGGTCTCCAGCAGCGACACATTGACCCCGGCGTTCTGGCCGAACGGCCGCGCCTTGCCCAGTTCCAGCGTGAAGGACTCGGCCCCGAGCTTGTCGTAGGTGTAGGAACTGAAGACGATCGACGGTTTGTTCTGCAACAGCACCGCTTCCATGCCGGCGGCGCGCAGACGGGCCAGCTCAAGACGGGAATGCTGGCGACCTTCCTTCCACGGATACAGGGCGAACTGCTCGATCTTCGAACCGCGAATCGCGGTGTGCAGGTCGTAGTGCAGGCGCTGACGATCAGGAAGGCTGAAGAAAC
The DNA here is from genome assembly GCF_002113125.1 of Pseudomonas sp. B20(2017). Classification (GTDB taxonomy): domain Bacteria; phylum Pseudomonadota; class Gammaproteobacteria; order Pseudomonadales; family Pseudomonadaceae; genus Aquipseudomonas. Next base: position 392,494 of record NZ_NEJP01000002.1, read on the forward strand.
TCGCCGCCAGACGTTCCAGCTCGCAGGCGCGCAGGGCTTCGGAACCGCTGCTTTGTTCGTGACGGCCGTTGAACAGCCGATTGACGTCCTGCTCGATGAAACGCTCGCCCTTGCGAATCGCTTCCGGGTTACCGAACAGGAACAGAATACGTGCGCGCGGCTTCAGATCGCCGCGGGCGATGTCATGCAGCAACCGGTCGAGCAATTCGATCGGTGCCGTTTCATTGCCGTGGATGCCTGCCGACAGCAGCAGGTCCAGGCCATTGTCGCGTGCTTCGGGTGGCCGGACTTCCAGCGCACCCTCGCTCAACCAGCGCATGCGCACGCCTTCGACAGTCAGTTGAGTCTTCTCCGCCGGTTCGCGGCCGGCGAGGGTCAGTTCAAGCAGTTTGCCGAGGGCGAGCATAGAGCGGTTTCCTTAGTGGTCGTGATTGCAATCCGGGCCGTGCACATGGCCGTCATCGTCGCCGAGATCAGCCGGTTCCATCTCCAGTTGCAGACTTACCAGATTAGTCGCCAATGGGCGCAACAGCAGGTTGGCGTACTCTTCGTCGCCCTCTTCGACGTCCACGCCGATCAACAGTTGGCCGCGGCCGTCCTGCTGGATCCACAGCTCTTTGCCTTGCCACATGACCGCGACGCGGGTGCAGGAAGTTTGCAGTTGCGTGCCGTCAGTGTCTTCAAGGATCAGCTGCAGGGAATCGCTCATGTTTTACGCTCTCTTGGGGAGATGGAACCGTGCACCGCGACGAAGCGGCGCACCGGTCATCAATTGATCTGGAATGGATAAACCGCGCCCAGTTTAAGGATTTGCGTCAGTTCATCCAGTGCCGTCCGGCATTCAAGCAGCAATTGCGGATCCGCCAGATCACTTTCGGTCAGGCGGTCGCGATAGTGCTTTTCAACCCATGCGGTCAACGAACCGTACAACGGGGCGGTCATGATAACCCCTGGGTTGACGGCCGCCAGCTCGGTTTCGTTGAGCGCGACGCGCAGTCGCAGGCACGCCGGGCCACCGCCGTTCTGCATGCTTTGCTTGAGATCGAAGACTTTCACTTCGCGAATCAGGCCGCCGGAGCTGGTCAGGCCTTGCAGGTAATTCCACACGCGCTCGTTGCCACGGCACTCTTCCGGCACGATCAGCAGCATCGAACCGTCTGGACGCGACAGCAACTGGCTGTTGAACAGGTAGGAACGTACCGCGTCGTCCACAGTGACCGCCGAACGCGGCACGCAGACCGACTGGAAGTTGCCGCCGACCTTGGCCAGTTTGGCTTGCAGTTCAGCCAGCATCTGATCGGTGTCGAGGAACGCGTCCTCGTGATAGAACAGCACCTCGCCGTTGCCCACCGCGATCACGTCGTTGTGGAACACGCCCTGATCGATCACCGCCGGGTTCTGCTGCGCGTAGACCACGCCGTCGTCACGCAGGCCGTGCAGACGGGCAACCGCTTGCGACGCTTCGAGGGTCTGGCGCGCCGGGTATTTCTGCGGTGCAGGGTAGCGGGTGTCGAACGCACTGCGACCGAACACGAAGAACTCGACACCGGCCTCGCCGTACTCACGGCAGAAACGCGTGTGGTTGGCTGCGCCTTCGTCGCCGAACTGCGCCACCGCCGGCAATGCGGCATGGTGAGCGAAGTGTTGCTGGTTGGCGAACATCGCGCCCAGCACGCGACTGGTGGTCGGGTGTTCGATGCTGCGGTGGTATTTGCAGTTCAGGTTGGCGGCGGTGAAGTGCACGCGACCGTCAGCGGTGTCGGCGCTCGGGCTGACCGTGGCGGCGTTGGCCACCCACATGCTCGACGCCGAGCAGCTGGCGACCAGCAGCGGCATCGCTTCTTTTGCAGCGCGCTCGATCACCTGAGCGTCGGTGCCGCTGAAACCCAGACGGCGCAAGGCTGCCACGTCCGGCCGTTCCTGCGGTGCGAGGACGCCCTGCTGAAAGCCCATTTCCATCAGCGCTTTCATTTTCGCCAGGCCTTGCAGCGCCGCTTCCTTCGGATTCGAAGACTGCTGGCTGTTGCTCTGGGACGCAACGTTGCCGTAGGACAGACCACCGTAGTTATGGGTCGGCCCCACTAGACCGTCAAAATTGACTTCATAGGATTTCATCAGCGAGGCTCCACGAGAATCTGTTGTTATAGGCTTCAGTAACTATTCAGTACGACCGCGGCGCGGCCATCGCCAGCAGGCTGGCCCCCACAGTGGATTGTGTCGTTCACAAAATTCGTGTCCGCAGCCCATCCTGTGGGAGCCAGCCTGCTGGCGATTAGCATCACGCCATCTTCACGCCAGGCGTCAGGGCCGCCGGCAGCACCAGGCTCGGGGTTTCCAGCGAGGCCACCGGGTACGCGCAGTAATCCGCCGCGTAGTAGGCGCTGGCGCGGTGGTTGCCCGAAGCGCCGACACCGCCGAACGGTGCGCTGCTCGCAGCCCCCGTCAGTTGCTTGTTCCAGTTGACGATCCCGGCACGGCTTTCCAGCCAGAACTGCTGGTAGCGCTCTTCGGAATCCGACAGCAGGCCGGCGGCCAGGCCAAACGCGGTGTTATTGGCTTCGGCAATCGCCGCCGCGAAGTCGGCGTAGCGGATCACCTGCAACAGGGGGCCGAACAGTTCTTCATCGGAGCGATCGGCAACCGCCGTCACATCAACGATGCCGGGGGTCAGCAGCGCCGACTGCGCCTGAGGTTGAGTCATCGCCAGCAACGACACTGCGCCATTGGCCAGCAGATGCGCCTGGGCATCCATCAACGCTTTTGCCGCGCCGAGGGAAACCACCGAGCCCATGAACGGCGCCGGCTGCTGATCGAACGCGCCGACCTCGATGGTCGAGCTGACTTCCACCAGACGCTTGAGCAGGCTGTCGCCCCACGTGCCTTCCGGCACCAACAAACGACGGGCGCAGGTGCAACGCTGACCGGCAGAAATGAACGCCGACTGAATGATCGTGTACACCGCGGCGTCGAGGTCAGCGACCTGATCGACCACCAGCGGGTTGTTGCCACCCATCTCCAGCGCAAGAATCTTGTCCGGACGACCGGCGAACTGCTGATGCAGGTGATTGCCGGTACGGCTCGAGCCGGTGAAGAACAGACCGTCGATACCCGGGTTCGCCGCCAGTGCGATACCGGTTTCGCGGGCACCTTGCAGCAGGTTCAGCACGCCGGCCGGCAGACCGGCCTCGATCCAGCACTTGACCGTCAGTTCGGCGACTTTCGGGGTCAGCTCGCTTGGCTTGAACAGCACGCTGTTACCGGCCAGCAGCGCCGGCACGATGTGGCCGTTCGGCAAATGGCCGGGGAAGTTGTAAGGGCCGAACACCGCGACCACGCCATGCGGCTTGTGGCGCAACACGGCAGTGGCGTCGCCCAACGGGCCGCTCTTCTCTCCAGTACGTTCGCGGTAGCTCTGCACCGAGATCGCGATCTTGTTGACCATGCTGGTGACTTCGGTCGCGGCTTCCCACAGCGGTTTGCCGGTTTCCTCACCGATGGTACGGGCCAGTTCGTCGGCGTGGTTTTTCAGTGCGGCGGCGAACGCTTCGAGCACGCTGATGCGATCTTCCAGGGAACGACGGGCCCAGCCCGCGAACGCCTGGCGCGCAGCCTGCACGGCGGACTCGACCTGAGCGGCGGTAGCGCCCTCCCCCGACCACAGCACTTGCTGGCTCACCGGGTTCAGCGATTGAAAGGCCTCGCCCTGACCGGCCAGCCACTCACCTGCGATGTATAGCGAATTCATTATTTCGACTCCCGTGCAGCGGACAACGCCACGGCGCGAACCTGATCGCCAGCGTTGAGTTGAAGACGTTTGGCGGTCAGCGGATCGACCACCAGCGTACCGGCGGCCAGACGAGCCGGCGCAGCCGTGATGCGGCAGTCTTCGCGTTTGCGGTTATGGATGATGAACGGCGTGGCGTCGTCGCCCGGCGTGCCGATGGCCAGTACCAGCGCCTCACTGTCACGCACTGCGCGGATCTTGCTGGTCTCGCACTCGATGGCCGGGCCGGCGTCGAAGATGTCGACGTAACCCTGATAGCTGAAGCCTTCGCTCTTGAGCATCGCCAGCGCAGGCTCGGTGTCCGGGTGCACCTGGCCGATGACGTTGCGTGCGTCTGGCGACAGGAAGCAGGTGTACAGCGGGAATTTCGGCATCAGTTCAGCGATGAATGCCTTGTTGCCGACGCCGGTCAGGTAATCGGCCTGACTGAATTCCATCTTGAAGAAGTGACGGCCCAGGCTTTCCCAGAACGGCGAACGGCCAGCGTCATCCGACACACCGCGCATCTCGGCAATGATCTTGTTGCCGAACAATTCAGGGAATTCGGCGATGAACAGCATCCGCGCCTTGGACAGCATGCGGCCGTTGAGGCCGGTGCGGTAATCGGCGTGCAGGAACAGCGAGCAAAGCTCGGAGTTGCCGGTCAGGTCGTTGGCCAGGAACAGCGTCGGGATCTCGCGATAGATGTTCAGTTCCTGCGAGGCGCTGACGGTCAGGCCGACACGGAAGTTGTACCAAGGCTCACGCAGACCGACGGCACCGGCGATGGCGGAAATCCCCACCACGCGACCATTGTCGTCTTCGAGCACGAACAGGTAGTCCGCGTCGCCACGACCGGCTTCACCGCGAAAGGTCTTCTCGGCCCAGCCGACCCGGTGAGTCAGGCGTTCTTCGTTGGCCGGCAAGGTGGTCAGGCCGGTGCCGGTGCTGCGGGCCAGGTCGATCAGAGCGGACAAATCGCTGCTGCGTACGGGACGAACAATCATGCTATCTCCTCAAACGGGCCGCCGTGGCCACCCGTGAAACTCGCTAAGGCGTTAAACCGCCACCAGGCGCACGCTGGCACCTTCACCGACGCCCAGGGCTTCGGCCGCTTCCAGATCCAGGGTCACCGGTTTGCCCGGCGCGTAATCCAGCTCGAGCAATACCGCGCGGTAATCCTGCAACTGGGCATTGGCCACCAGATACTGGCGACCTGCACCTTTGACCGGCTCGCCGAGCTTCACCGGCACCACGCGGCTCTGGGCAATCGAACGGATCCCCGAGACACGCGCATGCAGGGTCGGGCCACCGTCGAAGATGTCGATGTAGTGATCGGTCTCGAAGCCTTCGCGCATCAGGATGTCGAAGGTGATCTGCGCACGCGGGTGCACCTGGCCCATCGCTTCCTGAGCAGAGTCCGGCAGCAGCGGCACGTAGATCGGGTAATGCGGCATCAGCTCAGCCAGGAACGTGCGGCTTTTCAGGCCACACAGACGCTCGGCCTCGGCGTAGTTCAGGTCGAAGAAGTTGCGACCGATGGCGTCCCAGAATGGCGAGTCGCCGTTCTCGTCGCTGTAACCGACGATCTCGGTCACCACCGAATCGGCGAAACGCTCCGGATGGCTGGCAACGAACAGCAGACGGCCACGGGAGTTGAGTTCGGCCCAAGGCGAACCCACCAGCTCGCGCTGCACGTAGAAACTGGTCAGCAAGCTGTTGCCGGTCAGGTCGTGGCATTGCGAGAGCACGTGTATCTTGTTGTGGATCTTCAGCTCGCGGGAAGCGTGCACGAAGGTCTCGTTGCGAAAGCTGTAGAACGGCTCGGAGTAACCGGCCGACGCAACGATCGCCGAGCAGCCCACCAGTTTGCCGGTGGCGGTGTCTTCGAGGACGAAGAAATAACTCTCCTCGCCGTTGAAGCTCACTTCGGCGGCAAACGAGGCTTCGCTCGCAGCGATCTTGTCGCTCAGGCGTTCAACGTCATCCGGCAAGGAAGTGACACCAATCGGGCTGTCCGCAGCCAGACGCTGTACCTCGCCCAGATCAGCCATTTGCGCGGGGCGCATCACCAGCATGGTGTCACTCCTTTCTCTTATAAATTCACAGAAAAATACACCGGACACTGTGGGAGCGAGCTTGCTCGCGAAAGCGGTGTATCAGTCAGCATAGATGGCGACTGAAACTCCCTTTTCGCGAGCAAGCTCGCTCCCACAATGAAACTTGCCCGGCATCAAAATTGGGTTCGGCGCCTGACGAGGTCAGGCGCCGAAGGGTCTATCAGGCTTGAGTCAGTTTTGCGGCAGCGCGGTCGAAACGATCCAGACCGGCGTCGATGTCCGCGTCTTCAACCACCAGGCTCGGGGCGAAACGGATCACGTCCGGGCCGGCCTGCAGAATCATCAGGCCTTCTTTTTCAGCGGCGTTGAAGATGTCCTTGGCCTTGCCTTTCCAGGCGTCGCTCAGCACACAACCGATCAGCAGACCGAGACCACGCACCTGGGTGAACAGGCCGTATTTCTCGCCGATCTGTTGCAGGCGGGTCTTGAACTTGTCGTGCTTGGCGTTGACGCCGTTCAGCACCTCAGGAGTGTTGATCACGTCGATTACCGCTTCAGCCACGGCGCACGCCAGCGGGTTGCCGCCGTAAGTGGTGCCGTGAGTGCCGACGACCAGATGCTTGGCCAGTGCTTCGGTGGTCAGCATCGCGGCGATCGGGAAACCGCCGCCCAGGCTCTTGGCGCTGGTCAGGATGTCCGGAACCACACCGAAATGCTGATAGGCGAACAGGTTGCCGGTACGGCCCATGCCGGTCTGCACTTCATCGAACACCAGCAGCGCGTTGTTCGCGTCGCACAGCTCACGGGCGCCTTGCAGGTACGCCTGCTCGGCCGGCAGTACGCCGCCCTCGCCCTGGATCGGTTCCAGAACGACCGCGCAGGTCTTGTCCGAAACAGCGGCTTTCAGCGCCGCCAGATCGTTGTACGGCACGTGGGTGATGCCGGTGATTTTTGGGCCGAAACCGTCGGAATACTTCGACTGGCCGCCGACGTTCACGGTGAACAGGGTGCGGCCGTGGAAGCTGTTGAGCGCGGCGATGATTTCGTACTTCTCGGTGCCGAAACGGTCGAACGCGACGCGACGGGCCAGCTTGAAGGCGGCCTCGTTGGCTTCAGCGCCGGAGTTGCAGAAGAACACGCGCTCGGCAAAAGTGGCGTCGATCAGCTTGTGCGCCAGGCGCAGGGCTGGTTCGTTGGTGAACACGTTGGACACGTGCCACAGCTTGTTCGCTTGCTCGGTCAAGGCACCGACCAGCGCCGGATGCGCATGGCCCAATACGTTGACGGCGATGCCGCCGGCGAAGTCGATCAGCTCGCGGCCGGCCTGATCCCAGACGCGGGAACCGGCGCCACGCACCGGAATGAAAGCGGCAGGCGCGTAGTTGGGAACCATAACCTGGTCGAAATCGGCGCGTTGTACCGCAGCGTGCTCAACGGACATCGGAGTCTCCTGATGAGGGCCACCCGCCTGAAACTGGCGAGCGATGGGGGGATTGTAAGGACAGTTTTCAGCCCGGCCTTGTCGCCAAGCGACAACTTCTTATAGCGCAAACCCCGGATTTTCCCGGGTTTACGGCAATGCGACATATAGCGTCGCAAAGGCGCAGTTTAAACTGTCGACGCCAGTTGCAGCACGCCTTGCGAGCATATCAACGGGAAAGGTTTTGCCTGCGATATCTATGTACCGCACACCCTCGACAGACAACTGATAAGAGCACACGCAACCCACTACAAAAAAGCATTTCTCCAACGCAAAAAAAAGCGCCATGGAAAACTGTTCCATGGCGCTTTTTGAAGGCCTCCGTCTCAACCCCGCTCGGGCGGCACCGACGACAATTCGAATGGGCTACTACTGCGCCGCTGGTTGCGGTCTTCTCGCGGGGTGGCGCCGAAGAAGTTGCGATAGGCGCTGGAAAAGTGCGGCCCCGAGGAGAAACCGCAGGACAGGCCGATCTGGATGATCGACTTGCTGGTCTGCATCAACATCTGCCGGGCCTTGTTCAGGCGCAACTCCAGGTAGTACTGGCTCGGCACGCGGTTGAGGTATTGCTTGAAGATCCGCTCCAGCTGGCGACGGGACACGCACACATGCTGGGCGATTTCGTCGGTGGTCAGCGGCTCTTCGATGTTGGCTTCCATCAGCAGCACGGCTTGCGTGAGTTTCGGATGGCTGGAGCCGAGACGGTTCTGCAATGGAATCCGCTGACGCTCGCCGCCTTCGCGGATGCGCTCGACCACCAGCTCTTCCGAGACCGCACCGGCCAGTTCCGCACCGTGATCGCGAGCCAGCACTGCCAGCAACAGATCGAGCACCGACATGCCGCCGCACGCCGTCAGACGATCACGATCCCAGTCGAACAGATGACTGGTGGCGATGACTTTCGGGAAGCGTTCGGCGAAATCGTCCTGCCAGCGCCAATGCACCGCCGCGCGGTAACCGTCGAGCAGACCGAGGTGCGCCAGCGGATACACACCGGCCGACAGACCGCCGATCACACAACCGGCGCGTACCAGTTGCTTGAGCGCGCTGCTGAGAGCCGGCGCCAACGTGGTCGGTGGCTCGTCAGCGAGCAGGAACAGTTTCTGGAAGTTTTCGAGTTTGCCGGCCCAGGGTTCCCCGGGCAATTGCCACTCACCTTCGGCCGGTGCTTCGGCCTGCAGGAACGACAACTCATAGACCACGTCCGGATGCACACGCTGGGCAACACGCAAGGCCTCCTCTGCCAGCGCCAAAGTCAGAGCTTTAGTGCTGGGCCAAATCAGGAAACCAATTCGATGGGCAGTCATGGTGGGCGATCCGAAGCGAAGAACGGTGATGAAGGCAAGGGCCAATGCTAGCCCGAAAATGAACACAAATCTTGAAACTGGCGCAGACCCCTTGTGGGAGCGAGCTTGCTCGCGAAAGCGGTGTGTCAGCTGGCATCACTGCTTCTGAACCATCGCATTCGCGAGCAAGCTCGCTCCCACAGAGGAGTCTGGTCCGCCGTCAGATCCCGAAGCATGACCTAATCTGGTGCATAACGGGAGCGATTACTTGAGGCTGCCCGAGAGGAATTGTTGCAAACGTTCCGACTGCGGATTGACCAGCACTTCACGCGGGTTGCCGCTTTCTTCGACGACGCCTTTGTGCAGGAACACCAGCTGGTTCGACACTTCACGGGCGAAGCCCATTTCGTGGGTTACCACCACCATGGTCCGGCCTTCCTGAGCGAGGGCCTGCATGACTTTCAGCACGTCGCCGACCAGCTCCGGGTCGAGGGCCGAAGTCGGTTCGTCGAACAGCATCACCTCAGGCTCCATCGCCAGCGCACGGGCGATTGCCACACGCTGCTGCTCGCCACCGGACATGTGCCCCGGGAACGCGTCCTTACGATGAGCCACGCCCACCTTGTTCAGGTAGTGCTCGGCTTTCTCGCGCGCTTCGGCCTTGGACACGCCCAGCACGTGAACCGGCGCTTCCATGATGTTTTCCAGCGCAGTCATGTGCGACCACAGGTTGAAGTGCTGAAACACCATCGACAGGCGCGAACGCATGCGTTGCAGTTGCTTCGGATCAGCGGCCTTCAGCGCGCCGTCCTTGTTCGCTACCAGCTTCAACTCTTCGTTGTTGAGCAGGATCTTGCCCGCGTGCGGCTGCTCGAGCAGGTTGATGCAGCGCAGGAAAGTACTTTTGCCGGAGCCACTGGAGCCGATGATGCTGATCACATCGCCGGCGGCCGCTTTCAGGGAAACGCCCTTGAGCACTTCGTGACTGCCATAGCGTTTATGCAGGTCTTGGACTTCAAGTTTGTACATGCGGTCGGTTCTCACAAAAACAGTCAGTCGTTGAGCAAAGGGCCGTCGCGCAGCGCATCGCGCCCCGCCACTTTGGCCAGCCAGAAACCGGGTTGGGCGTAACGCAGCCGCTCAATGGCAAACAGCACCCCGGACGTACCAGCACACACCGTGCTGACCCGATCCGACAGCGGATCGATCACTTCGAAAATCTTGTCACCGGCTTCAACCCACTCGCCGGGCTTGCGCAGAAAACTCACCACGCCGGGATGCGGCGGCAGGAGCAGTTCCGTGCCTTCGAACGGCATGCCTTCGCACGGTTCGTGCACGGCGTTCGGCCACTCGCCACGGATCAGGCCCTGCTCGGCGAGGAACGCCAGAATGCCTTCGGCCCAGGCTTCAGCCTGCGCAGGCGTGGTGTCAGCCTGACCACCCAGTTCGACGGTGGTCGCCAGGCACGCCAGTGGAATCTGCGCGTCCGGGAACAGACGCGACAGACGCAGCCACGGCAGCGAACAGGCTTCATCGAACGAGCTGCCACCGGAATCTTCCGCCAGCAAGCCGACCTTCACATCCAGGTGCGCGGCGAGCGAACGCCACTGCGGCCAGTGCTGCGGTAACGCATACATGTGCAACGCGGCTTCGCAGTCGCAATGCAGGTCCAGCACCACATCGGCGGTGGCGGCATGTTGCAGCAGGATGCGCTGCATGCCTTGTAACTGGCTGCTGGGCTCGGGCAATGCGGCCAGGTGATCGGCCATCGCCTGACGGATCAGACGGATATTGGCGTGCGGATCATCACCGAGTTGTCCTTCAAGCGTAGCGGCCACGGGAGCGCTGAGTTCGACGAAATCACGGTTGAAATTCTTGCCGCTGCCGGCCTCGAAACGGCCCTGATGATTGCCTTGCAGCAACTGGCCGAGACCCAGCGGGTTGGCCACCGGTACCAGTTCGATGACGCCGTTGAGCAGGCCCTTGGCTTCGAGTTCGCCTAGGCGTTTTTTCAGTTCCCAGGCGGTGCGCATGCCGGGCAATTCGTCAGCGTGGAGGCTGGCCTGGATGTAGGCCTTGCGCTCGCCGCTGCCGAAGCGAAATACCGAAATCCGGCGCTCGCTGCCCAGGTGGCTCCACGGCAGAACGTGGTCGATGCGTTCCATATCAGTGCTTCCTCGGGGCCAGGTAGCTCAGCCACCGACGCTCGGCCAGCTTGAACAGGCGCACCAGAATGAAGGTCAGGCACAGGTAGAACACGCCGGCGGTGATGTACGCCTCGAACGGCAGGTAGAACTGCGCGTTGACGGTACGGGCCGCGCCGGTGATGTCGATCAGGGTCACGATGGACGCCAGACTGGTGGTCTGCAGCATCATGATCACTTCGTTGCTGTACTGCGGCAGCGCCCGGCGCAGGGCCGACGGCAACAGAATGCGCTTGTACATCTTGACCCGCGACATGCCCATGGCCTTGGCCGCTTCGATCTCGCCGTTCGGCGTGGCCTTCAGGCTGCCGGCGATGATTTCGGCGGTGTAGGCGCTGGTGTTGATCGCGAACGCCAGGCAAGCACAGAACGTTGCGCTGGACAGCCACGGCCAGAGGAAGCTTTCACGCACCGCTTCGAACTGGGCCAGACCGTAGTAGATCAGGAACAGCTGCACCAGCATCGGCGTGCCGCGAATCACGTAGGTATAGAGCCACGCCGCGCCGTTGACCACAGCGTTCTTGGATACGCGCATCAGCCCCAGCGGCAGGGCCGCGAGCAGACCGAAGAACAGCGACAGCGCGAGCAACTTGAGGGTCGTGACCAGACCGCCGAAGTACAGCGGCAGGGCCTCCCAAATGACGTTGTAGTCGAAGATCATAGATCAGCCGCCCTTACGCCTACCGAGTAGCGCTTCTCAAGGTGACGCAGCGCCAGCAACGAGACACTGGTGATCACCAGGTACATCGCCGCCACTGCGAGGAAGAAGGTGAAAGGCTCGCGGGTGGCATCGGCCGCCTGCTTGGCCTTGAACATCATGTCTTGCAGACCGACCACGGAAATCAGCGCGGTGGCCTTGGTCAACACCAGCCAGTTGTTGGTGAAGCCCGGAATCGCCAGACGAATCATCTGCGGCACCAGCACCCGGAAGAACACCTGGAAGCTGCTCATGCCGTACGCCATGCCGGCTTCGGCCTGACCTTTGGGGATCGCCATGAACGCGCCGCGGAAGGTTTCCGACAGGTACGCACCGAAGATGAAACCGAGGGTGCCGATACCGGCGGCCAGCGGGTTCAGGTCGATGTAGTCGTCATAGCCGAGCATCGGTGCGACGCGGTTGAGCAGGTCCTGACCGCCGTAGAAGATCAGCAGGATCAGCACCAGGTCGGGAATCCCGCGGATCACCGTGGAATACAGATCGCCCAGCCACGCCAGCCAGCGCACCGGCGACAGGCGCAACGCGACGCCGATCAGCCCGAGAACGATGGCCAGGGCCATGGACGACAAGGCGAGCTGAAGCGTCAGCCAAGCGCCATCGAGGATGACAGCCCCGTAGCCTTTCAACATGATTCAGGTCCTCGAAAGTTGGGATGAAAAAATGGCGCAAACCGCAGAGATCCTGTTGCTTGCGCCATTTCGGACGGGTCGAGCGACGTCTTTACTTGCCGTAAATGTCGAAGTCGAAGTACTTGTCCTGGATTGCCTTGTACTTGCCGTTCTCGCGGATGGCCGCGATGGCGGTGTTGATCTTGTCTTTCAGGGCGTCGCCCTTGCGTACCGCGATGCCTACGCCGTCGCCGAAGTATTTGACGTCTGTGAACGCCGGGCCGACGAACGCGAAGCCTTTGCCGGCGTCGGTTTTCAGGAAGCCGTCATTCAACAGCGTAGCGTCCGCCACGGTGCCGTCGAGGCGACCGGCGGCCACGTCGAGGTAGATTTCGTTCTGCGAGCCGTACGGCTTGATCTCGGCACCCAGCGGGGCCAGGACTTCGCGGGCGAAACGCTCGTGGATCGAACCACGCTGCACGCCGATGTTCTTGCCCTTCAGCTCAGCCAGACCTTCGCTGACCTGAGTGCCTTCCTTCATCACGAGGCGGGCCGGGGTGTTGTAGTACTTGTTGGTGAAGTCCACGGATTTCTTGCGGTCTTCAGTGATCGACATGGACGAGAGGATCGCGTCGATCTTGCGCACTTTGAGTGCCGGGATCAGACCGTCGAACTCTTGCTCGACCCACTGGCACTTGACCTTCATCTCTTCGCACAGTGCGTTGCCGATGTCGTAGTCGAAACCGACGATGCTGCCGTCCGGCGCTTTGGAGGCGAATGGAGGGTAAGCCGCTTCGATACCGATTTTCAGAGGCTTTTCATCGGCGAATGTCGGCAGGGACAGCACGGACAGTGCCAGGGCGCCAAGCAGCACAAGTTTCTTCATCTTGGGACTCCATCGGTAAAGGGCAAAAACGGCAGAGTGAGCGACAGCCCAATATGCGAATGGGTGTAACGAAATCGGTTGCTGCGTGCGTGGGACAATTCCAGTCAAAACCGCGAAGGCTTCAACGCAAGCCACGACGAGCGAGTGATCGGCATTCTAACGACAGGCCCGAAGCCGATATTTCTTCAATGCGACAACTAATTACAGATGCACCGAGAAACCCGCTTGAGCACATTGACAGCCCTGCAATTTCATGCAAGAGCGAAAGACAGTGAACCGATCTATGCTGCAAATTGCGGGCCTATTATTCGCAAACCCTTCTAATCCGGCAAGCGCGGGGTTATGTCTTATTTTTCACCGGGGGTTTTGAGGCCCGAAAACGGGGCAATGCGTTTCCGGACGCCCCGTTGCGGAGCAGGCGGTTACACATTCAGTTACGTGCAATCCCTTGGGTAACAACGGGAAATGTCCTACGGCTGAAATCGATAATTATTGGTTGGATGGTTTTGAGTTCCGACAGCGGACAACACCGATGCCGGACAAATTGCCTTCGCGAGCAGGCTCGCTCCCACATTGAAATGCAACCCCCTGTGGGAGCGAGCCTGCTCGCGAAGAGGTCAGCAAGCCCACTACAAACCCTGCAGGCATAAAAAAGCCCTGCCCGGCATTACCGGGCAGGGCCTTCTATGGCTCTAACTCTTACGCGACGTTCATGGTCTTGTGCGTATCGATCAGGTGTTGCACCACACCCGGATCGGCCAGGGTGGAGATGTCGCCCAACCCTTCGTATTCGGCGGTCGCGATCTTGCGCAGGATGCGGCGCATGATCTTGCCCGAACGAGTCTTCGGCAGCCCCGGCGCCCACTGGATCACGTCCGGCGAAGCGATCGGCCCGATCTCCTTGCGCACCCAGTTCTTCAGTTCCAGGCGCAGTTGCTCGCTCGGCTCTTCGCCATTCTTCAGGGTGACGTAGACATAAATGCCCTGCCCCTTGATGTCGTGCGGCACACCGACCACCGCCGCCTCGGCGACTTTCGGGTGAGCGACCATCGCGCTTTCGATCTCGGCAGTACCCATGCGGTGGCCGGACACGTTGAGCACGTCGTCCACGCGACCGGTGATCCAGTAGTAACCGTCGGCATCGCGACGGGCGCCGTCCCCGGTGAAGTACATGCCACGGAAGGTCTTGAAGTAGGTGTCGACGAAACGGTCATGATCGCCGTACAGCGTGCGCGCCTGACCTGGCCACGAATCGAGAATCACCAGATTGCCTTCGGCCTCGCCCTCGATGATGTTGCCGAGGTTGTCCACCAGCGCCGGCACCACACCGAAGAACGGACGTGCTGCAGAACCCGGCTTCATTGCATGAGCGCCCGGCAGCGGGCTCATCATGTTGCCGCCGGTTTCGGTCTGCCACCAGGTATCGACGATCGGGCAACGGGACTTGCCGACGTTCTTGTAGTACCAGTCCCAGGCTTCCGGGTTGATCGGCTCGCCCACCGAGCCCAGCAGACGCAGGCTGCTGCCGTCCGCACCTTCAACAGCAGCGGTGCCGGAGGCCATCATCGCGCGGATCGCGGTCGGCGCGGTGTAGAGGATGTTGACCTTGTGCTTGTCGACGATCTTCGCCACCCGGGTGATGTCCGGATAGTTCGGCACACCTTCAAACAGCAGCGTGGTCGCGCCGTTGGCCAGCGGGCCGTAAACAATGTAGGAGTGACCGGTGACCCAGCCCACGTCGGCGGTGCACCAGTAGATTTCGCCCGGACGGTAGTCGAACACGCGCTCGTGGGTCATGGCCGCGTACAACAGATAACCGCCGGTGGTGTGTTGCACGCCCTTCGGCTTGCCGGTGGAGCCGGAGGTATAAAGGATGAACAGCGCTTCTTCGGCGCCCATCTCTTTCGGCGCGCAGACAGTGCCCGCCACTTTCATCAGGTCTTCGTACCAGATGTCGCGATGCTGATTCCACTTGATGTCACCGCCGGTGCGCTTGCACACGATGACTTTCTGGATGCTGCTGGTTTCCGGGTTGGTCAGGGCGTCGTCGACGTTGGCCTTGAGGGAAATCTTCTTGCCGGCACGGATGCCTTCGTCAGCAGTGATCACCACTTTCGAGCGGCAGTCGATGATGCGACCGGCCAGGGCTTCCGGCGAGAAACCGCCGAACACTACCGAGTGAATCGCGCCGATCCGGGTGCAGGCCAGCATGGCGACCACGGCTTCGGGAATCATCGGCATATAAATGGTCACCACGTCGCCGCGATGAACGTCCTGGCCACGCAGGGCGTTGGCGAGTTTGCACACTTGTTCGTGCAGTTCGCGGTAGGTGATGTTGCGGCTTTCGGAAGGATCGTCGCCCTCCCAGATGATGGCGACCTGATCGCCGCGCTCGGCCAGATGACGGTCGAGGCAGTTGTAGGAAACGTTCAGGGTGCCGTCGGCAAACCACTTGATGTCGACATGGTGATCGTCGAACGAAGTCTGTTTCACCGTGGTGAAAGGCTTGATCCAGTCGAGGCGCTTGGCTTGTTCGCGCCAGAAGCCGTCAGGGTTGACGACCGACTGTTGGTACATGGCTTTGTAGGTCGCCTCGTCGGTCAGCGTATTGGCCAGAACCTCGGGACGAACGGGATACAGGGAAGCCGCACTCATCTTTCCTACCTCGGTGTAATAGTTGTTTTTGTATGACCCTGTTGTAGCCGGGGCGCCCGTATAGAACCATTCGACGATGGTAGTAACAAGCCCCTACAAAACATCCAGAAATGCCCGGAACACCCCTGAAGCAAACGACACAACCCTTGTGGGAGCTGGCTTGCGAGCGACTCAGACGACCCGGTTTCCCGAGAAAGCCGCAGCGGTGGTCACACGATATCCAGGGATTGTTACCAAATTTGCCAAAGGTGTTTATCAAAACCGGGTCTGTTTACCCCTACTCCGCCTCCCTAAAATTCACCTCGCCGACAAGGCAAAGCGATTAACAAGGTTACAGCCCCCACGAAGGCCGTTAATCCAGTTCTGAAGTAACAAAGCAAAACGATGAAGTTCCACACGCAACCCCAAAAAGGTTGCGTGACCCCACTCGACCTCAAGAAGGTAAATTTCAAATGAAAGCTTTATTGGTTCTGGCCCTCAGCAGTCTGTGCGCAACCGCCATGGCAGACGAGGTTCCGACTGATGTCGCACAGCAACAACCAGCCATCGAGGAATACACTTACTCCACTCACCTGGACATCGCCAAAGTTGTTTCCATGAGCGAAGTTCCAAATGTCTGCGAAGTAGTACCGATGAAAATGGAGTACGACGACTCCAAGGGTCAGCGTCACATCCTGCGTTACAGCATCATGGGCAACGGCTGCACCAATTGATGTTTTGAGACTGCACCGAATCGGATCGCTCAGCGCAACATCGAGGGTCTATTCCAGCCCGGCTTCGGTCGGGCTCAGTTGTGTTTGAAGCGGCGCAAAAGGGTTGCAAAACACAAGATATAGTAAAAAACACGGTTTTTTGCTCGTTTTTTGAGCAATCAATCACACGCCAAAAAATTAATGAAAAAAAATTCTCCGGGGCCAATCCCGGCGAAAGCCCTGTAAACCCTCGCTCCGAACGAAATCACCTTCCCGCTCGAACACCCTGCGCTGTTTCGCCCTCCCCCACGCGGTTGTTTTTTTCCCTATAATGCCGCCCCATCGGGTCAGCAATATTCCCTTACAGGGATCAAAGCCATTCTGAAGCCCCGCAGCAGCGTCAACGCTGACTCGCGCCCGTCAGAGGCTCTCGGAAACCCGAAAAAATTTTCTGTTTATTGCCTGCGTAGCACCGCTGCAAAAAACGACATCCAACGCGGCCTGTACGGCCGTGTGAAAAACCAACCCATCAGTTTTCACACGGGCACAGGCCCTCACGCAGGAGACGACACGTCATGCTGAGCTGGGACGAATTCGACAAAGAAGACAGTGAAGAAGCAGTAGTGAAAGGCGCCAACGCCGGCCACGCTAGCGAAGCCAACATGGACCGCCTCGACAGCGCCGGCGGTGCCGCCGCCCTCGAAGCCCGTGCCGTGACCGCCGAAGACTCGGCCGCCGTGGCCCGCGCCAAGGCTGCACTGGATTCCCTCGACGTCGCCGAAGGCCTCGCCGAACTCGAAGGCTCCGCTGCCCGTGTCGCCGTTGACGAAAAGCGCATGATCAACTGCCGCGCCGACCTCAACCAGCTCGTGCCATTCAAGTACGACTGGGCCTGGCAGAAATACCTGGACGGCTGCGCAAACCACTGGATGCCGCAAGAAGTCAACATGACCGCCGACATCGCCCTCTGGAAAAACCCGGAAGGCCTGACCGACGACGAGCGCCGCATCGTGATGCGCAACCTCGGCTTCTTCTCCACCGCCGACTCCCTGGTTGCCAACAACCTGGCCCTGGCCGTGTACCGCCTGATCACCAACCCGGAATGCCGCCAGTACATCCTGCGCCAGGCGTTCGAAGAGGCGATCCACACCCACGCCTACCAGTACTGCATCGAATCACTGGGCATGGATGAAGGCGAGATCTTCAACATGTACCACGAGATCCCGTCGGTCGCGAAAAAAGCCGCCTGGGGCCTGAAATACACCCGCGCCATCTCCGACCCGGAATTCAACACCGGCACCGTAGAGACCGACAAAGAACTGCTGCGCAACCTGATCGCCTACTACTGCGTTCTGGAAGGCATCTTCTTCTACTGCGGCTTCACCCAGATCCTCTCCATGGGCCGCCGCAACAAAATGACCGGCGTCGCCGAGCAGTTCCAGTACATCCTGCGCGACGAATCCATGCACCTGAACTTCGGCATCGACGTGATCAACCAGATCAAAATCGAAAACCCACACCTGTGGGACGCCGAAATGAAGGAAGAAGCTTCGCAGATGATTCTGCAAGGCACTCAGCTGGAAATCGAATACGCGCGTGACACCATGCCTCGCGGCGTACTGGGCATGAACGCTGCGATGATGGAGGACTATCTGAAGTTCATCGCTAACCGTCGTCTGTCGCAGATTGGTTTGAAGGAAGAGTACCCAGGGACGACTAACCCGTTCCCTTGGATGAGCGAGATTATGGACTTGAAGAAAGAGAAGAATTTCTTTGAGACGCGGGTTATTGAGTATCAGACTGGTGGTGCGTTGAGCTGGGATTAACATAAAAAGCACTAAGCTAGAAGTATCAAAGGGGATCGCTATCATAGCGATCCCTTTTTCACATATGCCATGAGTAAGCAGAAAGGATCTCTATAGTGACTCAAAGGATTATTAAGAATTATAAAATAGCCACTAAATACCCAGAGATAAAGTCACTAATACCTCACGTACAAAAGTCTGCAGACAGTCAACGTTCTGCTCTCGGATTCCTAGCAAGTAGCGTATATGAAGAATATGCTCGAAACGAACGACTTTACGTTTTAGTTAATGACTTACCCGATGGTAGAATTTACGCTGGCCATCTGCTCTTTGACATGAGATATCCTCGAGCTACGATCCGTCAAATGTTCGTTGACCCAGAACATCGCAGAGGCGGGCTCGCGACACTTCTTCTTGATCACCTTAGAGACATTCTAACAAGTTTCGGGTTCACCTCTATTTATGCCAGAGTTGCACTAGACTTATTAGACTCTAATAAATTCTGGGAAAGACAGCGCTTTTACATACAACGACAGGAAAAGGGTGGCGTTACTAAAAATAGAAAAATTTTAGTCCGCTGCCACGAACTCGAATCTCCGCAGTTATTTCCAACAAGTGGAATAAGCTCAGAAAACCCACTTGGCCTGACATTTACACCATCCGACATCGTCCCCCTTTACCTGCTTGACCTAAATGTTCTTTTCGACTTGGCTGGTCCAAGAAGAAAGCGTCACGATAACGCTTTGAGCATATTTCAAGCAGAACGTATGAACTTTTGCCGACTAGCGATAAGCACAGAAATTAGGGAAGAACTAAAACGAACGCGTCTCGTAGAAAAAACCGATCCAATGGAAGGTTTTATCGATATATTTCCTTCGTTCCCGCTTGTAAAACCAAAAGAAACCACCCAACTAATTAACGAGCTGTCGTCCATAGTTTTTCCACATAAACAGAAGGACAGCTTTAGTTCAAATGATTGGTCTGATCTTAGCCACGTCGCAACTGCAATTCAACACGATTTAGCTGGCCTTATCACTAACGACGCTGCAATACTTTCGTCAGCGCCTCAAATCAAGATAAAGTATGGCATCGAAATCATATCAACTGCGGCTTTTGAGCTAAATGACGTCCCTCCTAGAAATAAAAGCTCACACTACACATCTAATAACTCTACATTAAACCTTCTTGAAATCAAACGTGAAAACGATCCAGAAGTACACAAACTACTGTCAACTCTTCGCCTAACAGGTTCGACCATAGCTAGTGGATGGATCCCCACTGTAGAACAAGAAAAAATAGCAATGCGTCGCGCCGTATGGGACCAGAATGAACTGATCGGTTACTTAACTTGGTCATCAAGGAGCACGAGCGGCGCAACGACAGCTCGATTGGCGGTAGATGAAAAAAATCCTCATGCCCTGCACGCAGCTCGCATTTTACTTATTTACTTACTTGAGCAATTACTGCCTCACGGCCCAACTCAAGTAAACCTGGAGCTACCTACTCATCAGTCTCACTCACGCGAGATTGCTGTAGGATTTGGGTTCAAAGGCACCAGCAGCATGCATTGCCTAACAAAACTAGTTTTAGGGCAAGTCATCACACAGAAAAACTGGAGTCACACCAAAGACACTCTATTTATGAAGAGTGGTCTGAAGTTACCGGCTAAGCCTCCTACTTTTTCGAAGGAAGAACAGTACATTCAAATTCTGACTCCAAGTGGAAATCGAGAACATGTATCTCTTGAAATATTAGAGTCTTCTTTATCTCCAGCTTTGTTTTGCCTTCCTGGAAGACCCGCAGTAATAACACCTGTACAGCGAAGCTTTTCAGAGCCTCTTCTGGGTCACTCATTACAAGGTTCATTCCTTCCTTTTTCAACTGCTTCGCTCTTCCAAGATCGCCACTACGTGAGTAGCAGCAATACTCTTAAGCACTTCAAAACCGGCACATTAATATTTTTCTATGAGTCAACAAAACAAAAAGGACGATGTGAATTGGTCGCCATTGCTAGGGTGCGGCAGGCTTACTTAAAACCAACTGAATCGCTAGACAACAAAACATTGGAGCAATCTGTATTAGACACAGAAAGTCTATCGTCAATCGGCAAGTCAAAAATGAAAACCATCACTGTTTTTGATAATATATTTCCACTACCAAACCCTGTACCTCTGAAGTTTTTACAAGAAATCGGCTGTGGAAAACCCACCGACCTAATCACAACAAAACCAATAACCAACTATCAACTTGAAAAAATACTTCAGCAGGCGTTCCAGAAATGAAAAGCGATAACATATTAATCTCTCTAACGCCTCGTCATGCTAGCAATGTATTCTCTGGTTCTAAAACGGTAGAGCTACGACGGCGCTCTATGAATATCCAACCAGGTACTACCACTTGGATTTATGTAAAGCTTCCTATCGGCGCTATAACTGGCTGCGTTACAGTTAGCGCGATACACACTTTCTCCCCAAGAACATTATGGAAAAAATTTGGCCCCGTCAGCGGTCTTACCAGAATAGAATTCTTTAAATATTTTGACGGAGTTAAAAAGGGGGTTGCACTTGAACTTGTCGACGCAAAAACACTAAAAAAACCTCTTTCCCTAACCACATTGCGCACACATGTAGACGGCTTCCAACCCCCACAATTCTTCACTCATCTTTTAGATGAAAATCTTATATTAACAGCCGCAGAAAAAGCTCTTTACCAATAAAAACCGCATCAATGTAGCGCCACATGCCCCAAACAAAAAAGAACACCAACAAACGCAAATTTTCAAGATGTTTCCAACTTTTAAAAATCAAAGATAATTACATACGAACTCAAGCCACTGCCAACCTAACCCCCTCTATTATATATATATTTCCTCCCGAACTTTGACCTTGACCTCACCGCTATTTCCCCATATCTTTCGTACTCCGGCACCTAAGAAACGCCTCAAGTAGCGGCCTGACCGCCCCCGAAAGATGCGGCTTTTTTGCGCCTAAGGTATTTTCGTGCGCGCAAAAAACCTTTGCTATGCTGGGAGTGGGCTAATACAAGACCCGAAAGGGGAATATGTCCGACCTTCTACTTGGGGTTTCTTAACTCCCGGCGCCTTAGCCCTAAGAAAGCTCAAGTAGAGGTAATGGATATGCCTAAGATTTTTCCCTTCTCAGTGAAGGAAATCACCTACAGCTTTACTGCTGCATTTACGCCTCCACACAAGGAGGTCGATCATGTCTGAAGTCATCACACCCACAGTTTTCAATCGTCACAACCTTGCCCTTCACGCCCTCCTCCTTGAAAACCAACCGTGGTTCTGTGCCCGCGATATCGGCCGCCTGATGGGAGTCCACCTATGCGATCGCATGGTCAACAAGCTAGATAAAGATCAGCACCGTGTCCTGTGGATCGACTATTACCGACAACCCGAAAAACAGCTGATGCTTAGCGAATCTGGTGTGTATGCGCTGTTGGTATATCACTACGTCCCAGGAAACCGGCTGCTACGTGAGTGGCTAACCAATCAGGTTGTGGCAGCCTTGCGCGACGCGGATCCGTCTGAAAACACGGATTGACCGATGTTAAGTTTGCTGGATTGGCCGGAGATGTCGCTGAGCTTGCTGCATTGGCGAGATGAAGGCTGGATTCAGCTGAGAGATATGCCTTACCTGCTGAATGATCAGAGCCAAGAGCGGGCTAGAGCGGCGAAACCTTGGTGGCGGAGAATTGCGCAAGCATTCCAGTCTTCGAAGCACTCGATGGGTTAAAGCTGTGGTTGTAGGACCGTGCGAGATCCGTCGCGATTTTCTGTAGGAATTTTCGTAGACAGCGGTGATGGCCACTCAGTATCGTCCGAGGGTTAACAACCCTCGGCGACTGTATGGATACGAAAAAGGAACAAAAAGGCTGGACCAATGACGAGTTGGAAGCATCGATCGACGCCTATCTCGCGATTCAAGCGAAATATCCAAACGATGAAAAATTCAACAAGTCTGCGGAGCACAAGCTTCTGCAGGATGGCGTGCTCGCCAGTCGTAATAGCAAGTCGATCGACTATCGCCTACAAAACATTTCGGCTCTCTTTGATGCGCTGGGACTGAAGCCAATTGTCCATTACAAGCCGAAAGTCAACATTGGCTCGGGGATCACTGCGCGCCTGACCAAAATTTTAGAAGCCAAAGGCCTTCTGACTCAGAGCACCGAGCTGCTTGCTACCGAGGGTGGCGTTCGGAGTCGACACGTTAAGCCAGCTAAAGCACAGAATTTCGTAGACGTTCCAGAAGATGACTCGCCCCCACAACAAGGGGTGACAGTTACCCGGTACTTCGTTCGAAACTCCAAAATCAAAGGCTGGATTCTAGAAAACGCTAAAGGTATTTGTGAGGCCTGTGGTCAACCTGGTCCATTCGAAATGGATGGAAAACCGTACCTTGAGGTTCATCACGTTAAGCACCTGGCACAGCAGGGTAAGGATCGCAAAAACAATACTGTTGCGCTCTGTCCGAATTGCCATCGGCGCTGCCACCACTCGAGCGACCGAGTGGAGTTCACTGATTCGCTCTATAAAAAAGTGAAACGGTTGAAGCGGCAGTAAATTCTCTGCCCAATAGAGGATGTGGTGAGGGAAGAAATCCAACCCGCCTCTCGCTACTAATCCCCCCACTCAAGGACCCGAGCCCCATCATGAAATTCGACCTCGCCTACTGCCTCAGCCTCGACGACAAGTTGTCGATCTATGATGTTCGCGATCTCAATTTCGATGAGACGGTGGCGTTCGATTCTGCGAAGGAGCATTTCCAGTGCCCCAACGACGCCTGTCGTGCGGCGTTCGATGCCTCCAACGAATTAGGCACGTTCAACGCCAAGAACGTGAATTACGTGCGCACGCCGCACTTCAAGAATCTGCCCGGTACGCAGCATGTGGCGGGTTGTCCGTATGTGAGTTTGAAGACGTCGGCCGCGGGGGTTGAGGCGGCGGATGGGGAATTGGATGACGGACGGGAGGAACATTTCCCGTCGGAGTTGTTGCTGACGCGCCGTGAGTATGTGCGTAAGCCTGCCGCGCCAGCGGGTGCTGCGGATGTGTTGCGGGATGATCCGATGCGGGTGGCGGCTACTCCCTCAAAAGAATCGCCGAGTCGTGAGACGACGCCGGACAAGACCAGTGTTTTCGCTCACCCCGTGGAATGTTTTGTGTCGAACTTCGCGGATAAGGATTTGCTCAAGCGTATGCCGTTGAAGATTGGCGAGCATACGGCGCCGTACAGTTCGTTCTTCAAGAAGATCGAGTACTTGATGGACAACAAGGGGCTGATTTATTGGGGCCGGATCAAGAAGATCGAGGACTTCCACAGCGCCAGTTTCCGGATCGATTTCGAGGACAAGGTCTGGTTCAAGAAGCCGGATGACAGCAAGAAGAAGCCTTATCCGGTCAGTGTCTATCTCAACAAAAAGCTGATCGACAACTACCGTAAGCGCAAGGCGTTTCTGGAAGAGATCAAGCACGCGATCGACAGTGATAAGAAGCTGTTCTGTTTCTTTTATGGCGTGACGCCGGAATTGAAGCAGGTGCCGGGCAAGAAGAACCCCGAAAAGCCTTTCGAGGTCTTCAATGCCAATATCGAGAACCTGGATCACTTCATCATTCGTGAAGCGCCGGGTCTGGCGTGATGGTCAGCCCTAGGGCAGTTGCAGTTTGACGGCGCCGGGGTGTTGCTTGACGACTGAGTACGGCAGGATCGACCACTCGGGTTCATCGCAACCACGTTGTACTCGCGGGAAGTACGGCCCCAAGTAAATGCCCTTGGCGGTGAAGTACCAATCGAAAACGCCCCAGATGTTTTCATCGGTGTAGTCGCAACTGTCTTCATCACCTTCGGCTGGCTTCTTCATTTCGTCGGGATACAGCGAGGTGAATTGCTTTATAAGCCATTGCGCAAACTCCTCCCTCTGTTTGCCTTCGCTTGTTCCAGTCGAATTGCCTTCACGCCCACCCACCGCCAAAACGTCTTCCAGCTTTATCGCCTCCCCAGTATGAACATTGAGATTGATCGGGGAGTTGCCGACATCCGGATGCGCGCCGCCACAGTCGTAACCGGTGTTGATGTTCAGGCTGACGATATCGGACGACAGAAACGTGGGCGCGACGCTTTGCCATTGCTCGGCATTTTCACCACCTTGCAGCATGCAGCCGTGATAACTGATGACCTCTTTCCAGAGCCGTCCCAACAATTGCTCGTTGATCCGCTGTTGCTCTTCTTTGGGATAACCAGACTCAATGCTGAAGAAAGAGATTTTGGACTCAGGCTCTGCCCACCATTGCAGGTCGTAGCCCATGAAGTTGTCTTTCTTCCCCGGTTTGAGCTTGAGCCCCTGTAAGCGCAAATACTCGTACGGATCGTCCTTCGCCAACGTGGCAATAAAGGGCAACGTCGTTGCAGTCGGCGCTGGAAGTTTGGCCTCGACCAGTTGCACCGGCAGCTTTTTGCCCTTCGGGTTTTGCCATTCGCCCTGCCAACCATTGGCGGTGGATTTCAGATTTAGGGTTGGGAGTGGCTTGTCCTCGCTGAAGCGATTGTTGCCCTCGACCAGCGTCAGCGTGCTGTCCTGCAACGCGCCACTGAGGGGCAGATCGCGGTGATACTTCTCGTAGAAGTAACGACCGGTCACTTCATCCGGCTGCTGGGTGTTGAGCTCCACCACAATCGGCGTCTTGCCCAGCGTGCCAGTGAACACACGTCTGCCGTCATCAGCCTGAGCAGTAGAAAGCAGTGAAAACAACGCGGCGGCATATGGCGCCAGGCGCAACAGTCCCTTGAGCATGGATCGATCCCTGAGTGAGTCGGAGGTCGCGCCGGGACGTGAGTGCCGGCGCTGGTAAATGCGGGGCGGATTATGGCGGGGGTGGCTTAACTAATCGAATTTTGTCGGTTGTACTCTTCCAGCCAGGCTTCGCGCTTTAACGCTTCGATCTCTCGGCGCACTTGTTTGCGCCGTTTTTTGGCTTCCTCGACTTCAGCCTCCTCAAGAGCGCAATACTGACGTAGCCAATGAACAATCATTTCTTCAAGTGGCCAGTAGTAATCCTTAGCACCCTTGCTGCTTCTCGGGGTGTCATTCATATCCTCGTCAAATACCATTGCGGCCATTTCATCAGGCGGCAAACTGCCTCTTTCGGCGACCCTTTCCTTGAAGATCCAGGCGATCTCGTCGATGTGTTTTTGCGCACTGCGATGACTGCGCCGATAGAACTGCTGTGAGTGACAAACTGATCTGAAGTGCTCGATCATCTGGTCAGCGTCGATCCATTGCGCAAGATCGTGATTGATCGCATGAACCATTACACCGTTGAGCCAGCGATCAGCAAAGCGCTGGACAACGCCCTCAACGTCCGCTTTTTTCGCATCAGCGAGAATCACGCAATACCGCGTTTTTACGTGCATGACGAACAACACATTCTTGCGCTGCACGGTGATGGCGTGAACCAGCCACTGCTCGGTCGAACTGTCCGGCTCGTCATCTTCGATGAAGGGTGACGGTGCGTTGTATTCAACCGGCGTGATCGTTTCGCCCTTGTGGACGCGACTGAAGAACTTGCTGGCGGCTTCTGTGCAGTTGAAGATCAACATCATGTTTCTCTGTTTGTCGTGAGGGGATCATCAATAGTCCGGTACGCGCTCCTCCGCCCATTCGATTTCGTATGGCTGGCGATCAGCATCCGAAATAATCTCGCGCATCTTGTCGCTAAGGACTGATAACTCTGCATCGGTCAGCAGGTTGTGTGCAACCATCAGCCTCAACGACAACCATGCATCTTTGCGGCTCAGTCCATCAAAGGTCATTGCCATATCCTTGTCTCGACTTCGTATAAGTCGATAGAGCGTCAGATAACGAGCGTGAGCCGAGAGAGCACCGTTTTGAGCAACGGTTCTGGTCTCAGCCAAAACACCTTGGCAAAAACGGTCCAACGCAAGCTTTCGTAATTCTTTGTACTTTTTCCAGTCACTTTCGGAAATCGACATGAACCTCACCTCTCGCCCATATTCAAGTGAGACCGGGTAATTGATTACTTCATTGAGATAATCAGCAGAACTACCGACAACAATCCAATATAGACCCAAGCATGCACCCGATCCGGTACCCGCCCGATCCACCGTGTGGCCAGTCGAATCCCCAGCATCGAGCCCAGCGTCAGCACCGCAAACGCCAGCAGATCCACATACCCGACAAACCACGGCCCGAGTTCTGTCTCGCTGTACCCCGCCAACAGCATGTACGTCAGCGTTCCCGCCAGCGCCACTGGCACGCTCAACGGATTGGCCATCGACGTCGCCTGCGACATGCTCAACCCACAACGCCGCAATAACGGCACGGTCATGACGCTTCCTCCTACGCCGAGAAAGGTTGCGATGGCGCCAATGCCTACACCGCCGCCGCACGTTTCCAGTGTTCCCAATCGCCGTGGGATGGCGCCTTCGGACTGCGTAAGAAATCCGCGTCGCAACAGGCAATCGACAATCGTCACGCCGAGGTAGGCGATGAAGGCATAACGAATGATTTCGCCGCTGACCCACACCGCAGCGACTGCGCCGACGACTGCGCCCAATCCGATGAACCCGCCTAAGGGCCACAGGTAATCACGGATGAGGTTGCCGGCGCGGCGATGTTTGTCGGTCGCGACCAAGGCGTTGACGATCATCACGCAGGTCGAGGTGGCGACGGCGATGTGCATGGCGGATTGGCTGATCGGGTCGTCGGCGCCGTGGCTGGCGGTGAGCATGCGGTACAGCAGCGGCACGCCGACGAAGCCGCCGCCGAAGCCGAAGAGCACGGCGGTGACGCCGGTCAGGCAGCCGAAGAGTGTCAGCAGGAGATAGAACATAGCGTGTCGTCCGTTGTTGGGGAGCGGTCGACGATAGAGCGGCGACACTTGGCCTGCCTCAGCAAGTAAGCCAATAATGTTTGCGTTTACGCCAACTGCTGGGTGCCGCTCGATGCGCAATGTTTCGATCAATCTGCTGGATGACACGCCGCGCCCGCTGGTGGCGATCGGTACGGATTATTCCCACGGCTATCTGTTGCCACGTCATACGCATCGGCGGGCGCAATTGTTGTACGGGGCGACCGGGGTGATGCAGGTCAGCACGCATGACGGCAACTGGGTGGTGCCGCCGCAGCGGGCGGTGTGGATTCCGCCGGGTGTGGCGCATGAGGTGTTGATGCTCGGGGTCAGCACTCGCAGTTTGTATATCGAGCCGGGAGCGGTGGATCTGGGTGAGCGTTGTCAGGTGATCAGTGTGTCGCCGTTGATGCGGCACTTGCTGATGGCGGCCGTAGAGTTGCCGCTGACGTATGACCTGAGCGGGCGCGACGGCGTGCTGATCGATTTGTTGCTGCATGAATTGGTACGCAGTGCGCCGTTGCCGCTGCATATCCCGCTGCCGCCTGACGGAAGACTGCTCGAACTGTGTCAGACCTTTCTGCATCAGCCGAATGCCCACCAATCACCCCAGCAATGGGCTCATCAGCTGCACGTAAGCTTACGCACCTTCAACAGACTGTTTCGTCAGCAGACCGGCCTGAGTTTCAGCCAATGGCGCCAGCGCGCCTGCGTGGTATTGGCGCTGGCACGGCTGGCGGCCGGTGAATCGGTGACGCGGATTGCCCTGGATTTCGGCTATGACAGCCCGGCGGCGTTCTCGACGATGTTCCGCCGGATCCTCGGTCAGGCACCGTCCGTCTGGTTGGAGGCGGCGAACTAGGGCAAATCAAAAAATGCGTTTGATCCCGGCCGAAAACAACTGTACAAAAACACAGTACATTTTCCATCAGCACTCTCGAGCCCGGAGCACACCATGGCCTCTTCTGCGATGAACCTCATCCTCGAACGTATCGCCCTTTTCCAGTTCACCCCGACCCATTGCGCCCAGGCCCGAGGGATGTTGGGCTGGAGCATTGAACAGTTGGCGCGAGAGGCCAAGGTTTCAGTAGACGAGATTCAGCGCTTCGAAGCGCAACAGGACGTGGCGGATGAGGTGCGGCTGGCGTTGACCTATCGGTTTGAGGCGCAGGGGCTGGTGTTCTTTCCGGGTTTTGCGCCGGGGCGTTCGACAAGCAATGGTTCGACAGCCGAATCAGTGCGTGGGGATTATGCGATGGCGGAGTGATTCGGTTCGCCTGATGGAGGCGAACCTGCACCAGTGAGTCAGGCCCCTTGGACCACCACCTCACTCTCCCCTTCAACCGCCAACCACCACGCACTCCCGCGTTGCGGCTGTGCCAAGTTGAACGCCTCGCCCATTTGCGGCGTGGTGATGGAAACACTGCGTTCCCAGGCCAGTGCAAGAATGCGGTCGAAAGGTTCATGCCAGGCGTGCATCGCCAGGTCGAACGTGCCGTTGTGGATCGGGAACAGCCAGCGCCCCTTGAGATCGATGTGGGCCTGCAGGGTTTCCTCAGGTTGCATGTGCACGTGGGGCCATTCGACGTTGTAGGCGCCGGTTTCCATCAGGGTCAGGTCAAACGGGCCGTACTGTTCGCCGATGCGTTTGAAGCCGTCGAAGTAGCCGCTGTCACCGCTGAAGAAAATCCGTGTGTCGCCGTGGATGATCACCCAGGAAGCCCACAGGGTCTGGTTGCCATCGAACAGACCGCGACCGGAAAAGTGCTGCGACGGGGTGGCGATGAAACGGATGCCGGCGACTTCGGTGCCCTGCCACCAGTCGAACTGGTGGATCTTGCCGGCATCGATGCCCCATTTGATCAGGGTGTCGCCGACGCCCAGCGGGGTCAGGAAGACGTTGACCTTGTCGGCCAGTTTCAACACCGCTTCGTAGTCGAGGTGGTCGTAGTGGTTGTGCGACAGGATCACCGCTTCGATCGGCGGCAATTCATCGATGCTGATGGGTGGCTGGTGAAAGCGTTTCGGACCGGCCCATTGAACCGGCGAGGCGCGCTCGGCGAACACCGGATCGGTGATCCAGAACTTGTCTTGCAGTTTGAGCAGCAAGGTCGAGTGACCGAGGCGATAGACGCTGTGGTTAGGCGCCGCGATCAGGTCCGCGCGGGTCAACGGCTGCACCGGAATGGCCGCCGCCGGCCGGGTGTTGCGCGGCTTGTGGAAAATCATGTTCCACATGATCCGCAGCATCTTGCGCAGACCTTCGCGCTGCACTGGCGCGTGGTTGCGAAACGTCCCTTCTGACTGTCGCGAGGCTTCAGGGGACTGAATAACCGCAGAGGAAATCGATTTGGCCATAGCTGAATGACTCCAGAAAAACCGCGCAATTCACGGTTTTCCACGGTGGGACGATAAAGGGCCAAAGCACGCACGCATCAGCCGGACATCTGGTTTTAGGATTCACCGATTAAGGCAACATTACACTCACCGGTGTAGTTTCTAGGTTGCATCAATCCGGATGGCAAGTAAACTGCCGAGTGTAATTTCACCCTTTTTCTGCCGAATCGAATTTATGACAGCTCCAACGCGCCTCACCGATCGCAAACGCGAAGCCATCATTCTGGCGGCCATTTCCGAATTCCGTGCCAACGGTTTCGAGGTCACCAGCATGGACAAGATCGCGGCCACCGCCGGGGTATCGAAGCGCACGGTGTACAACCATTTCCCCAGCAAGGAAGAGCTGTTCGCCGAAATTCTCAACCAGTTGTGGGCACGGATCAGCACCGAGCAAGCCGTGTCGTACCAGCCCGACCAGCCATTGCGTGATCAACTGCGAACAATGCTGCTGGCCAAACTGCAGATGATGGCGGACGACAATTTCATGGATCTGGCCCGCGTCGCCATCGCGGCCGCGATCCACTCGCCAGAGCGCGCGCAAAACATGGTGGCGCGCATGGGCGAACGAGAAGAAAGCGTGACCGTGTGGATTCGCGCAGCCCAGGCGGACGGTCGGTTGAAACCGGTGGATCCTGAGTTCGCCGCGCATCAGGTGCAGGGGCTGTTGAAGACGTTTGCCTTCTGGCCACAGATTTCCATGGGCCAGCCCTCCCTCGACAGCACTACGCAAAATGCCGTGGTCGATTCTGCGCTCGACATGTTCCTGGCCTGCTACCAGCTCTAGACAAGGCCTGCGCCACGGTAAATGGCTCACAAGGACACTGAATTTTCTCGCTGGAATAAATGACAATGTCTGTCATTGGCCGATGAACGGTCTGTCTGAAGTATTACACTGCAAAGTGTTTCAGAATGAATCTGGCGCAGAACATCATGGAAAACCAACGCGGCAAAGGCTTGTCATTCGCCAAGCGCATTTATTTGCCACGGGCCATCGGTTTGGGCATCGGTTTTTTCAGTGTCGGTGCCGCGCTGTATCCGTTGAACATGCCGGGCTGGCTCTGGGCGCTGTTGCTGTTCAACGGTTTTCTCTGGCCGCACGTGGCTTATCAATGGTCGACCCGCTCGGCTTTCCCCTATCGCGCCGAACGCCGCAACCTGCTCTATGACTCGGTGTGCGGCGGTTTCTGGACCGCATGTTTCCAGTTCAACCCGCTGACCACCGTGACCATCCTGTCGATGATGACCATGAACAACGTGGCCGCCGGCGGCCAGCGTCTGTTCCTGCTCGGCGCCCTCGCCCAAGTGATTGGCGTGCTGCTGGGCTGGTCGGTGTTCGGCGTCAATTTCACCTTGACGGCCACGCAGACTCAGGTCTGGGCCTGCCTGCCGATGCTGACCCTTTATCCGTTGGCGCTGGGCATGGTTTGTTACCGTTTGGCGATCAAACTCGCCGAACACAAACGCAGCTTGAGCGCCTTGAGCCGCACCGACAGCCTGACCGGCCTGCTCAACCACGGCGCCTGGAAAGACTTGCTGCATCTCAAGTTCCAGCAGTGCCGGCAGCACAATTCCCACGCGATTCTGGCGCTGATCGACATCGATCATTTCAAGTCGATCAACGACAGTTACGGGCACATCGTCGGCGATGCGGTGCTGCGGCAATTAAGTCACGAACTGAAGTTCGTGCTCGACGGAAGCGAGCTGGCCGGACGATACGGCGGCGACGAATTCTGCGTGATCCTGCCCAACCTGCCCCTGAGCAAGGCTGAAGCGCTGATGGAGCAACTGCGTCAGGCACTGGATCGATACCGCCATCCCGACGTTTCCGAGCTGCGAGTCAGCCTGAGTATTGGGCTTGCTCGCTATCAAACCTCTTACACCGATGCCCTTGAGTGGTTCGAAGATTCCGACAAGGCGTTGTACACGGCCAAGCACACGGGACGTAACACGATCAGCGTAGCGTTGAGCCGAACACCCGCCTGAAAAACTTGTACAAAATTGAGAAAAATCGATTTCTTGTACAAGTTTATAAAGTTTTGTATAAGTTAATCCGCCAGCCGGGATGCTGGCACACTGCTTCCAGCCATCGAGATATCTGGCTGGCTGACGCGGAAACAGGGACCCCACCTTCAGTCCTATTTCCAGAGTGCCATGAACATGATTTTCAACCGCTACAAGACTGCCCTCGTCGATCTCCAAAACACCATCAACCAACAAGCCGGCCTGCTGGAGGCGATCAACCGCTCCATGGCAGTGATCGAATTCGATGTCGACGGTGTGGTTCTGCGCGCCAACGACAATTTCCTGAAAACCATGGGTTACACGCGTGAACAGGTGGTCGGCCAGCCCCATCGCCATTTCTGTTCCCCAGAGTTTGCCCGTGGCAATCAGTACACCGAGTTGTGGTCGCGATTGAAAAGCGGCCAATTTCAGTCTGGCACCTTTGAACGTATCGACAGCCAGGGCCGACCGATCTGGCTCGAAGCCAGCTATAACCCGATCAAGGATGACTCGGGCCGCGTGGTGAAAGTGGTCAAGTACGCCATGGATGTCACCTCGAAGGTGCAGCAGGAAAGCGAAGCCAATGCGAAATTGCAGGCGATCGACCGCGCCATGGCGGTGATCGAATTCGATCTCGACGGCAATATTCTCACTGCCAATCAGAATTTCCTCACACGCATGGGCTACACCCTTGCCGAACTGAAAGGTAAACATCACCGCTTGCTCTGTACCGCTCAACTGGTCAACAGCAGCGCCTACCAGGATTTCTGGCGCCGGTTGAATCAGGGCGAACTGTTTCAGGGCCAGTTCGAACGCGTAGACAAACGCGGGCAGACCGTGTGGCTTGAAGCCAATTACAACCCGGTCTACGACGCCGCCGGCCGCTTGTGCAAAGTCGTAAAATTCGCGTCCGACGTAACCGCCCGGGTCGAGCAGCATGAGCAGGATGCACGCAGCGCCAGCGCCGCTTATCACATCTCCGTCGCCACCCGAAAAGTCGCCGAGCAAGGTACGCAGGTGATCCAGCAGGCGGCCAGTGAAATGCGCGACATCGCCGACGACATTGCCGAATCCTCGACCTTGATCGCACAACTGGGCGAACGCTCCGAACAGATCACCGCCATCGTCAACACCATCCGCTCGATTGCCGATCAGACCAATCTGCTGGCCCTGAACGCTGCCATCGAAGCCGCCCGTGCCGGCGAGCAAGGTCGCGGTTTCGCCGTGGTGGCCGATGAAGTCCGACAACTGGCGGCGCGCACCAGCGGTTCAACAGCGGAAATATCCAGCATGATCGGCCTGATCCAGAATGAAACCCGTCAGGCGATCAAGAGTATGGAAGGCACTCGAGGACGCGCGGCACAAGGTGTTGAACTGGCGGATCAGGCTGGTACGGTGATTTTGCAGATCCGTGACGGCGCCAGCGAAGCGGTGGAAGCCGTGAGCATGTTCGCCAATGACCGGGCGCCGGGTTAAACACGATCACGGCAAACGCAGCGCCCGCCCCAGTTCATCGAACAACGTGACCACCGAGCGCAATGCGCGGCAGTCCGGGCGGGTCAGCAGCCACAGCGCGGTGTCGTAACCGTGCAAGGGTTCGCTCAGGGTTTGCAGCCCTTCATTGATGAGAAAGTCCGGCAACGCCGCCACGCCCAGTCCGGCGCGGACCAACTCCGTCACCGACAGCATGCTGTTGCAGCGATAGCTCGGCGTCACACCGGGCAATTGCTGACGGCG
This sequence comes from Pseudomonas sp. B20(2017), assembly GCF_002113125.1. Taxonomy (GTDB): domain Bacteria; phylum Pseudomonadota; class Gammaproteobacteria; order Pseudomonadales; family Pseudomonadaceae; genus Aquipseudomonas. The sequence continues at coordinate 425,673 of NZ_NEJP01000002.1, forward strand.
CCAGGCGACGGTCGGGTGATCGGGCAGAAAGTCGTCCGGCGCGATCCAGGTCAGCGCCGCCAGATCGGCCGCTTCAACCTTTTGTAGATAACGCTGACTGGCGCAGACCCGGTAGGAAATCTTCGCCAGCTCCCGTCCGACCAGATGCTCCGGCGGCGTACGCGTCAGGCGCACGGCGATGTCGGCATCACGACGGCTGAGGTTGGCGAAATCGTTGGAGGTGCTCAGCTCGATGGTCAGTGCCGGGTAGTTCGGCATGAACTGCGCCAGCGCCGGCAGCAGCAGACCTTGCAGCACCGAGTCGGTACAAGTCAGACGCACCGTGCCGCTGACCACTTCCCCGCCCTGCTCCACTCCGACCCGCGCCGCTTCCAGTGCCTGCTCGGCACGTTCTGCCTGCTCAGCAAGGGTCTGCGCAAGGCTGGTGGGCAAATAACCGGCGCGGCTTTTTTCAAACAGTTGCTGACCGAGTGACGCTTCCAGTCGGCGCACGGCGCGAAACACCGTCGACACATCGACCTTCAACAGCTGCGCCGCCCGGGCCAGAGAGCCGCCGCGCACTAAAGCGAGGATCAGGGCCAGATCCGGAAAGTCGAGTCGATATTGCGTAGCTGCATTGATCACTTGGGCAAACGCCAATTTAGAGTGCGTGAACGCCAATCTATAGTGAGCGTCATCACTCAACAAGCACAGCGAGTACTCATGGAATCCAGAGCCCTGCGCATCGCCCTGATCGGTGATTTCGATCCGCAAGTCACCGCCCACCAGGCCATCCCGGTCGCCCTCGGACTTGCGGCAGAGCACCTTCGCCGTCCGGTCGATTTCGAATGGTTGGCCACCGACCGAATCCTGCCCGAAACGCCGCTGCAAACATTCGACGGTTTCTGGTGTGTACCGGCCAGCCCCTATAAAAGCGAAGACGGTGCCCTGCGGGCCATCCGCTTTGCCCGCGAGCGGCAGCGCCCGTTCCTCGGCACCTGCGGCGGTTTTCAGCATGCGGTGCTGGAGTTCTCCCGCAACGTGCTGGGTTGGGCCGACGCCGAACATGGCGAAACTTCGCCCGACTCCAGTCGCGCGGTGCTCTCGCCGTTGACGTGTTCATTGGTGGAAGCCGTGGACAGCATCCATCTGGTGCCCGGTTCGTTGATCGCCAACGCGTACGAAACGTCGGAGATTCACGAAGGCTATCGCTGCCGCTACGGTGTGAATCCGCAGTTCGAACGAGAGTTGCTGACCCATGAACTACACGCCGTGGGTCACGATTCGGCAGGCGATCTGCGCGCCATCGAACTGAAAAACCATGTGTTCTTTGTCGCCACACTGTTCCAGCCGGAACGCGCAGCGCTCAAGGGGAAATTGCCGCCATTGGTGCGAGCGTTTGTCGAAGCCTGCTCGGAGCAACCTTGATGAAACCGAACACTGAATGTTTCGCCGTGATCTTCACCTCGACCCGCACCGAGGGCGACAACGGCTATGCCGAGGCCTCCGGGCGCATGATGCAATTGGTGACCGAGCAACCGGGTTTTCTGGGCATCGATTCGATCCGGGGGGCGGACGGGGTGGGGATTACGGTTTCGTACTGGGAGAGTGAGGCGGCGATTCTGGCCTGGCGTGACCATCCGGAGCACCGGGTGATTCAGGCGCGTGGGCGGGCCGAGTGGTATTCGGCGTTTCATACGCGGGTGTGTCGGGTGGAGCGGGAGTATCGGTTCGGCCAGTGAGTACTAAGGTGTATTCACTGGCCCCTTCGCGGGCAAGCCCGCTCCCACAGGGTACTGCGTTGTTCTCAAGATCACGCGGGACCTGTGGGAGCGGGCTTGCCCCGGGCGGCGTTCCGACGATGAGGCCGGAACAGTCACGACCAGACTTCAGCCCTTCACCAGACTACGCACCGCCTCAATCTCCGGCACTTCCCGTTTATTCATATAAACGCGCAACGGCTCGGTAATGTTGATCCGGTCATCGATGTTCTGGTCCAGCAGCAACTGGATCAGTTCGCGCTTGAGGGTCATGGTCTGTTCGGTGGTCGGTGCCCAGACGAATTCGCTGCACGGGATGATGCCGTCATCGGCCACGTCCATGCCAAACGAATCCTCACTGAAGCGCACGATGTACTGGCCGGTCTTGCGGTTGAGGCCGACAAAGCCCTTGAGGTCGTCGGCGGCCTGGCAGATGAGTTGCGATGTGATGCGCATGGTAAACCTCACGAAAAGGATCGATGGTCTACACGCAGGGCAATGAGTGGCGCGCCCTCTGCCGGGGCGGTTGCCGTGGCCAAGCGTACTGCAAACAAACGCACAAAAGTGCGGAAATTTTCGCTTTCAGTACGTTTATGTCGGTCTTGCGATAGCACGTTTTCGTTTGAGTTGCTAAAAGGGACATCTTCGAAAATACCTGCGAAAGGACCTCGACATGCCCGCCACTTTTACCAAAAGCGCTCTGCTGCTGAGTCTGATGCTCGGCCTCGGTCAGGCCCACGCCGCCAGCCAGCCAACACCGGTTGCGCTCGCTGCCTCCGAGGGCATTCCGCACCCGGCGGTGATCGCCCACCGTGGCGCCTCCTTCGACGCACCGGAATCCACCGCAGCGTCCTACAAACTGGCCCGTGACCTGGGCGCCGACTACCTGGAAATGGACTTGCAGCGCAGCAAGGACGGCGTGCTGTTCGCCCTGCACGACGACAATCTGCAGCGCACCACCGACGTCGCCACCAAATTTCCGGAGCGCAAGGACAGCCCGGCCAATGCCTTCACCATGGCCGAACTGAAAACCCTCGACGCCGGCAGCTGGTACAACGCCAAGTACCCGGATCGCGCGCGCCCGTCCTATGTCGGTCTGAAGATTCTGACCCTCGACGAAATCATCGACATCGCCCAGGCCAATCCGAAGCACAAGCCGGGCCTGTACATCGAAACCAAGGAGCCGAAGCTGTTCCCGGGGATCGAACATGACCTGAAGGAAAAACTCCAGGCCCGCGGCTGGCTGATACCGGCCGGCGCCAAACAGGCTAAAAACGTCGCCAGCGTCGGCGAGAGCAACGGCAAGGTGATCCTGCAGACCTTCGAGAAGAGCAGCCTGGAAATGCTGCAAAAGGAAATGCCGCAGGTGCCGAAGATCCTGTTGCTGTGGGTGGGCGAAGGCAGCATCGAGCCGAAATCCAAAGTGACCTTTGCCGAATCCGGCGAGAAGGACAAGAACGCGTTCTACGGCAAGCAAGAGCCGAAATCCGAAGCCGAATTCAAGCAGTGGATCGACTACGCCAAGGCTCAGGGAGCAATCGGCACCGGCCCTTCGGCGAAGCTGACCCACGGCGGCGATCAGAGCTATTCGGATCTGGTGCAGCCTTGGATGAACAAGTACACCCACGACAAGGGTCTGCTTGTGCACGTCTACACCGTGGATGAGCCGGTGGACTTCAAGAAAGTCATGGCTTCTGGCGTCGACGGCATCTTCACCAACCGCGCCAGCGAACTGCTGAAGTTCTACAAACGCCCGGCCGCCGCCAGTGTGGATCAGGTGTTGAAGAACAACGGTTTCTGATGCAACCGGACACCCCGTGGACAGGCCGCCTCTGGCTGGGGCACGACCATGGCCTGATCCACGGGATGTCGGGGCGCACTGCGCCCCACTCTCACTACGCACACCAACTGATTCTTGCCCCTGACCGCCCGGTGACTGTGCTGGTCGAGGACAACCCCGTCACCACTTCCCGCCTGCTGATTGCCTCGCAGACTCGGCATGCGATTGTCGAGGCGACGGATCCAGTGTTCACCGTTTACGCCGAACCGTTGCGGTTTGATGCCGAGACATTGCGCGATGCGCTGTTCGACATCGAGTGGTCGCTGCCGACGCTGGATCACGCCATTGGACAATGCCCGCGTCGCCCTCTGAATGACCCGCGAATCGAACGGGCCCTCGCCAATGTCGATGCTTCGCTGTCGAGCAAAGTCGCCGCCAGCGCCGTGGCCGATTCAGCCCATGTGTCGCTGAGCCAGTTGCAGCGGTTGTTCGTCAGCCAGGTCGGTTTGCCGGTGCGACGGCTGGTGCTGTGGCGGCGACTGCGGCTGGCAATGGCCGCGATTCTGGCGGGCAGCCCGGTAACCGACGCCGCACACGCCGCCGGGTTTGCCGACTCCGCACACTTCTCCCGCAGCCTGAAAAAACTCTTTGGGGTCACGGCGCGTCAGGCGTTGCAGCACATCGAATTGCGCCTGCTGGACTGACTCAACGTCTCAAGCCCTCCGGCACTTTCGGCTCCTTGCCCAGCGTTGCCGGTTCGAATGGATCGAGTAACTGGGCCACGTAGTCACGGGGAAAATCCGGACGGCTGCCGATGCCCAGATCGCCCTCGCCGATCCGGTATTTCTCGGTGTAAAAACCGGTCCCCAACAGCCAGTCCCACAAGGTGAAGAACAGCCCGAAATTGACGTCACCGGCGCGCCCGTACTTCATGTGATGAAAGCGGTGCAGCGGCGCCCAGGCGAAAATCCAGCGCAACGGGCCAATACGTATGTCGACATTCGAATGCTGCAACAACAGCTGGATCGCAATCGCGAACGCCAGCAACACCGCAACTTCGGACGAAATGCCCAGCACCAGTAACGGCAACAACCCCGCCGTCGCCTCCAGCAATTGATGCAGTGGATGTTTCATCAAACCGTTGAACCCGTAGAGCCGCTCGACACTGTGATGAATCGCGTGCAAACGCCACATCCACGGCACGCGATGACTGGCGTAATGCATCAGGCTCATGCCTGCATCGGCGATGAACATCGCAAGCAGCACTTGCAGCCACAACGGCCAGTTCGACGGCCAGGCCCCGTCAATCGCCAGCAGCGCCACCAGCCCCGGCAATGCCAGCAGGCCGACGGCATTCAGCGCTTCGTTGACGAGCGCGTGCAGGATGTCGCGACGGCGGTGACCGGCGGGACGGTTCCAGTTCACTTCATAAGGCAATAGCCATTCACCCGCAAACGATACCGCCAGCGCCACAACAAACAGCGGCAACAACCACACCAGCGAATACCCCGCCAACCCTATTGCGCCGCCAATAAATCCAACGCAGAACAACGGCGCGTACAGCCACGAAAAGATGCGTTTCATGCCCACCTCCATTAATCGAAGGCTGAGCATGAAAGTTGGCGCAAAACCGCAATTGAACAAACGACGCAAACCGCTCGGGTGTTTTTAAGGGTGAATTAAGTTGCGGTGATTAACCTGAACGCACTTAAACGAATCACCCAAAGGAATAACCGATGAAAACCCTGACTGCCCTGTTTACCGCTGCCGCCCTGACCCTCACCGCTGGCCTGGCCCAGGCTGACGTTCGCGTTGACCAGATCCCGCAACTGGTCAAGGAAGGCAAGATCAAGTCGCTAGAGTCGATGAACGCAGAAGCGCTGAAACTGCATCCGGGTGCGACCATTACCGACACGGATCTGGATAACCACTTCAATGGTTATGAGTACGAAGTTGAACTGCGTACTGCTGATGGCAAGGAGTTCGATGTGGACTTCGACGCTACCACCGGCAAAGTGCTGAGCAACAAGCAAGACACGTGATTGACCCAACTCTCCCTGTGGGAGCGAGCTTGCTCGCGACGGCGTCCGGTCGGCCAACCAAGAGGTTGACTGAACCACCGCCATCGCGAGCAAGCTCGCTCCCACATTTTTTATGTTTGAGTTCAGACTGAGGTGCTGACCAGCGAACCCGACGTGCTCGAATCCGAATCTTGCAACGCCTGCAACAACGCCGCCGTCGCCGTTTGCAACGAAGCCGAGGTGCTGGTGACCTGAGCTTGCGCGGCGGCGACTTCGGTCATCTTGGCCTGATCACTTTCCTTTTTGGCTTGGGCTGCTTGCAACGCCTGCTGCTCTTCCTGCAACTGCTTCTGCAGCTCGGCAATCTGCTTGCGCAGTTCTTTCACGGTATCGGATTCATCGCTGCTGGAACTGCTGTCCCCCGCCGGCGCCGCGCCGCCGCCCGCCGCGACTTGGCTGGTGTCGGCTTTCACGCCGGTGCTGGCCGCCGCGGTGGTCGAGGTGTCGTCACCGGTGTCGGCAATCGAGGTTTTGCTGGTGGGCGTGGTGACGGTCTGATTGATCGAAACAGACGTGATGCTGACCATGGGGAATTTCCAATGCCGGTGATAGATAACCGGGCATCGGCGGCGGTCTGCACGAATTGAGATCGACTGTGTACCGACTCGGTATCCGAACCGGTACACAGTCATTGGCCGATCAGATTTCACGTCACCCTGCCGTCACACAACCGTCATGTGACATGGCGATGATGCGGCTCAGGTGAATCTGCAAATCCCGCGACAGACGCCTCCTCGCAGCGAGCCTTCATGAACCACAGCCTCGATATCAGTCATCGCGATCCTGACCTGTTCGGCCTGCTTTACGGCTTTCGCTTCCGCCCAGGCGAACGCGGGCGCGAGGTGGATTCGGCGACCGCCCTGCGCTGCCTGCAAGACGACAGCGAGGGCGATGAATTTCTCTGGCTGCACCTGAACCTGGCCCACGCCGCGTGCGAGCGCTGGATGAAAAGTCATCTGCAATTGCCCGAAGAGTTTTTCGAAGCGCTGCACGAAGGTTCGCGCTCGACGCGCATCGAACATGTCGATTCGGCGTTGCTGGCGGTGGTCAACGACGTGGTGTTCAACCTCAGCAGCATGGTGTCGTCGGACGTGTCGACGCTGTGGGTCTGCGTGCGCAGCAAACTGATCGTCAGTGCGCGCCTGCAACCGCTGCACTCGGTGGACAAGCTGCGTTCTTCGGTGAAGTCCGGCGAGTGCTTTCGTTCGCCGCTGGAACTGCTGGTGCACCTGCTGCGCGATCAGGGTGAAGTGCTGACCCAGATCGTGCGCAAGACCAGTATGAGCGTCGATCAGGTCGAGGACGAATTGCTCTCCTCGCGGCTGTCGACCAACCGCGCCGAACTCGGTGCCAACCGGCGGGTGCTGGTGCGCCTGCAACGGCTGCTGGCGCTGGAGCCGGGTTCGCTGCTGCGTCTGCTCAACCGGCCGCCGCCGTGGTTGCAGAAGGAGGACGTGAAGGAGTTGCGCAAATCCACCGAGGAGTTCGCGCTGATCATCAACGACCTCACCGCCCTCGGCGAGCGGATCAAGCTGTTGCAGGAAGAGATCGCCGCCAACCTCAACGAACAGAGCAACCGCACGCTGTTCACCCTGACTGTGGTCACGGTGCTGGCGTTGCCGATCAACATCATTGCCGGTTTCTTCGGCATGAACGTTGGCGGTGTGCCACTGGCTACCGATCCGGAAGGGTTCTGGATTCTGGTGGCGCTGGTGGCGACGTTCACCGTGATTGCCGGACGCTGGGCGTTTCGCAAGCGGCGGGATTACTAAGCGCCGATCTCCTGTGGGAGCGAGCTTGCTCGCGAATGCGGACACCCGGATGACATCTCCTTTGCTGACACACCGCAATCGCGAGCAAGCTCGCTCCCACAGTGTTACTGGCTGAATTCGGATCAGTGGATCGGCTAATAGACCAAACACTGATCTGTCGCAGCCTCTCTGTAATATTTAGCAACGATCATGGGCGACACTCCTTCCCCCGCTAAGGATTGTCCTCCCATGGCTACTCCCTCCCTGACCGCCAGCCCGGCCTCCGCTGCCAGTGGCAGGCCGGCCCTCGACAAGAAAACCGGCCCGTTCACCTACGTGGTGTTTTTCGCGGTGCTGGCGATGGGGCTGCTGTTCACCGCCTACAGCCTGATGCACGACATGCACGAACTCGGCACGGTGGTCACCACCTGGACCCCGTTCCTGCTGCTCGGCGTGGCACTGTTGATTGCGCTGGGTTTCGAGTTCGTCAACGGTTTCCACGACACCGCCAACGCCGTGGCCACGGTGATCTACACCCATTCGCTGCCGCCGCATTTCGCGGTGGTCTGGTCGGGCTTCTTCAACTTCCTCGGGGTGCTGCTGTCGAGTGGCGCGGTGGCGTTCGGCATCATCGCGCTGCTGCCGGTGGAGCTGATTCTGCAAGTCGGTTCGTCCGCTGGTTTCGCGATGATCTTCGCCCTGTTGATCGCGGCGATCCTGTGGAACCTCGGCACCTGGTGGCTGGGCCTGCCGGCTTCGTCGTCGCATACGCTGATCGGTTCGATCATCGGCGTCGGCGTAGCAAATGCCCTGATGCACGGCCGCGACGGCACCAGCGGTGTGGATTGGGCCCAAGCGACCAAGATCGGTTACGCACTGCTGCTGTCGCCGCTGGTGGGTTTCGGTTGCGCGGCGCTGTTGCTGCTGGCGCTGCGCGCGTTCGTGAAGAACCGTTCGCTGTACAAGGCGCCGGAAGGCAACACCCCGCCGCCGTGGTGGATTCGTGGTCTGCTGATCCTGACCTGCACCGGCGTGTCCTTCGCCCACGGTTCCAACGACGGCCAGAAAGGCATGGGCCTGATCATGCTGATTCTGGTCGGCACCCTGCCGATGGCTTATGCGCTGAACCGCACCATGCCTGAGGAACAATCGCTGCAATTCGCTGCCGTCGCCCAAGTCACCCAGCAAGCGCTGGTGAAAAGTGCACCACTGCCGGCACCGGCCGATCCACGCGCAGTGCTCTCCGACTACGTGCGCAGCAAGGAGGCCACGCCGCAACTGATCCCTGCCCTCGCCTCCCTGACCGGGCACATCGGTGAAGAAGTGAAGGGCTACGGCTCGCTGGCGAAAGTCCCGGCCGAGGCCATGGGCAACGTGCGCAACGACATGTACCTGGCCAGCGAAACCATTCGCCTGATGGACAAGAACAAGGTCGACACCTTCGACGCCGACACCACCGGCAAGCTGCAATTGTTCAAGCAACAGATCGACAACGCCACCCGGTTCATTCCGCTGTGGGTGAAGATCGCGGTGGCGATTGCCTTGGGGCTGGGCACCATGGTCGGCTGGAAGCGGATCGTGGTCACGGTCGGCGAGAAGATCGGCAAAACCCACCTGACCTACGCCCAGGGCGCGTCGGCGGAAACGGTAGCGATGCTGACCATCGGCGCCGCCGACATGTTCGGCCTGCCGGTGTCGACCACTCATGTGCTGTCCTCGGGCGTGGCCGGGACCATGGTTGCCAACGGCGGCGGCTTGCAGATGAAGACCATCCGCAATCTGCTGATGGCGTGGGTGCTGACCTTGCCGGCGGCGATTCTGCTGTCGGGCAGTCTGTATTGGCTGTTTACCCAGATATTCTGAACACTTCAGGTCCTTGTGGGAGCGGGCTTGGTCCGGGCGGCGATCCGACGAATGCGGTCTGCCAGTCACGATGATGTCGACTGACAGTCCCCTTTCGCGAGCAAGCCCGCTCCCACTTTTGATCTGTGCAGGACTGTTAAAGCGTCGAACGAATCAAATCCCCCAGCCAGTCCATGAACACCCGCACCCGCAACGGCAGATGCCGCTGCCTCGCGTACAACAGTGAAATGCCCATCGCCGGCGCGGTGTATTGCGGCAGCACGGTGACGATCTCGCCGCTGTCCAGATAGGTGTTCATGCCGGTGCGCGGCACCTGGATCAGACCGAATCCTCCCAGGCACGCCGATTCGTAGGCATCGGTGCTGTTGACCGTCACGCTGCCGACCATCGGCACGCGGTGAAGCTGCCCATCCTGCTCGTAAACAAACCCTTCCGATCGCGAACCCAGCACACCGACGTAGTGCACCAGCCGATGCTGCGCCAGATCCTCAAGCGTTTGCGGCACGCCGTAACGCTCCAGATATGCAGGGCTGGCGCAGTTGATCATGCTGAAATCCCCCAGATGCCGCGCCACCACGGATTGATCCGGCTGCGCGCCGACGCGCAGCACACAATCGAAACCTTCGGCGAGCAGGTCGACCCGGCGATCGGTGCTGCTGATTTCCAGTTCCAGGTTCGGATGACGGGCCATGAACTCCGGCAACTTCGGCATGATCAGCCGCCGCGACAGAATATTCGGCATATCGACCCGAATCCGCCCGGTCAGCGACGCTTCGTCCTGACGGAACAGGTTTTCGATTTCGTCCATGTGCGACAGCAGATCCTTGCTCCGCTCGTACAACGCAAGGCCGTCCTGAGTTGCCTGGACCTTGCGCGTGTTGCGTTGCAGCAGGCGCGTGCCGAGCAGGGTTTCCAGCGCCTGAACCTGCTCAGACACCGTCGAACGCGGCAACCCCAGACTCTCCCCCGCCATCGTGAAACTCGACAATTCGCTGACCCGGACGAAGGTGCGCAGCAGTTCCAGTTTGTTCATGGGCCACCCATTGATTGTTCGGACAATCCGACCAGTGATTCCGGTTTCAGTCTGTTTATCACCTCACGGCGGATAAATAAACTTTGCCTCATCAACCGTCACCGCCAACGAGGAAGACCCATGAACCGCAAAATCGCATTGATCACCGGTGCCAGCCGTGGCCTCGGCAAGAACGCCGCCTTGCACCTCGCCGCGCAAGGCGTGGACATCATCGGCACCTACAACAGCCGCGCCGATGAAGCCCAGGCGCTGGTGCAGGAACTGGGAACACTCGGCGCCCAAGCCGTGATGCTGCAACTGGATGTCGGCCGCAGCGAAGGCTTTGCCGAGTTCGCCGTGCGGGTCGAGCAGGCGCTGCAACAGCTTGATCGTCCGCGCTTCGATTTCCTGATCAACAACGCCGGGATTGGCGTGCATGCGTCCTTCGCCGACACCACGCCGGAGCAGTTCGACCTGCTGATGAATGTGCAATTGAAAGGGCCGTTCTTCCTGACTCAGCAACTGCTGCCGCTGATCAACGATGGCGGGCGGATCATCAATATCTCCAGCGGTCTGGCCCGTTTCACCCTGCCGGGTTATGCCGCTTATGCGGCGATGAAAGGCGCGATGGAAGTGCTGACCCGCTATCAGGCCAAGGAGCTGGGCGCACGGCAGATCGCCGTGAATATCCTGGCCCCGGGCGCTATCGAAACCGACTTCGGCGGCGGCGCGGTGCGCGACAATTCGGCGCTGAACGCGATGGTCGCCAGCAACACCGCGCTGGGCCGTGCCGGTCAGCCGGATGACATTGGCGGCGCGTTGGCGCTGCTGCTGTCGCCGGGGGCGCAGTGGATCAACGGTCAGCGGATTGAAGCGTCGGGCGGGATGTTTCTGTAAGCCCGAACAAAGTCCGGACAAAAAAAATCGCAGCCCTCTCAGGCTGCGATTTTTTGTTTCAGCTCTGGCAAGCGTGGCGCATCACCAGCCGCTCGCGCACCACGTCATAACCCCAGTGGTAGACGTAGGTGTACGGCAAAAAGAACAGCAGCACGCCGATGTCGAGCAGGAACGCCTGCCACAGGCTGACCGACAGCCACCAGGCAATCAGCGGCACGCCCATCACGATCAGCCCGCCCTCGAACAGTAGCGCGTGCGCCACCCGCACCCAGGCGTTGTGAGCGATATTCCAGCGCTTGAGCATGCGGTCGAAGAAGCCGTTGAACACCACGTTCCAGCCCAGGGCCAGCATCGCGATTGCGATCGTGACGGCGCCCATTTCGACCAGCGGTTTGCCCATGATCCACGCCAGCAGCGGGGTACAGATCAGGATCGCCAGCAGTTCGAAACCGATGGCCTGGAAGATACGTTCAGTGATGGATTTGTTGGCAGTCATGGCCGAAGTCCTCTGTGAAGATGGTTGCCATGATCCAGTACCCCACCGATACTTCATAACCAATAACCATCGATCAAGGCGATAGTTTATGGCCTCTCAGGAAGTGTTGCTGGCATTTGTCCAAGCGGCGACTCAAGGCTCGTTTTCAGCGGCAGCGCGCAAACTCGGGCGCAGTCAGTCGACAGTGAGTGCGGCGGTGGCGAGTCTTGAGATCGATCTGGACCTGGTACTGTTCGACCGCAGCAGCCGCAAGCCGACGCTGACCCCGGCCGGCCACGTGATGCTGCAACGGGCCGAGGCGATTCTGTCGGCTACCAGCCGACTGGAAATGACTGCCCGACAATTGGCCCAAGGCGTCGAGCCGAAACTCACGGTGGCGATTTCCGACACTTATCAGTCCGACCGTTTCGAGGCGGCACTGGTGGGTTTCGAGCACCGATATCCGGATCTGGAGCTGGAATGCCTGATCGCCGAATGCGATGACCTGGTCGAACTGGTGCAGCGCGGTCGAGCGCATCTTGCGTTCGTCGAGATGCAGGATAACTATCCGCCGGATCTGGCGACAGCGACCGTTGCTGAGCGTACTGAAATCGCCTTGTTTGTGAGTCGTGGCCATCCGCTGGCGACGCAGGAATCCATCGATCAAACAATCCTTGAACAGCATCGCGAGCTGCGCCTGGCCACCATCGTCAATCCTTACGACAGTCGCGGCAAAGGCCGGGTGTGGTCGGCGCCGAGTTATCTGATGCTGCTGGAAATGGCCGAAAAAGGCTTCGGCTGGGCACCGTTGCCGCGCTGGCTGGTGGAGCGTTTCGGTAATGATTTGCTGGTTGAACTGAAGGTGCGCGGCTGGCCGAAACCGGTGTTCGTCGATGCGCTGTGGTCGCGGCTGTATCCGCCGGGGCCGGCGGGGAGCTGGTTGCTCAGCAAGATGCTGGAATAGCGGTGCCCTCAATCGCTAGCAGGCTAGCTCCCACAGATGATTTGTGAACAACACACATCCGGTGTGGAAGCCAGCCTGCTGGCGATAGCGGTCGCTCAGGCCGCTGCAATATCGACCGGACGGTTCACCTGAAAATACTCGTGCAACCCGCGCATCGTCGGCAACTCCAGCGCCTGCGCCGCGTAACACAATCCCACCCGTCGGGTCGGCGCCGGCAGGTGCAGCGCGCGCACGACGATGCGTTCATGCCCGCTGACCAGCGACTGCGGCAACATCGCCACACCGACACCCGCCGCCACCATGTGCAACGCCTGTTGCAATGAACCGGCGTGCCCCGCCACCGTTTCCGGCGAGCGTCCGTACAGCGCCATCAACCGCTGATGGGACGGATGCTGCGGGCAGGTGATCCAGTCCTCGATCGGCGCCCAGCCCGCCTGCGCGTTGGCCATCGGGTGATCGAGGGGCAGCGCCATCACATACGACTCTTCCCACAGCGGCAGGAACAGTTCGTCTTCGCAGCACATTTCCTCGACCGCCAACCGACCCTCGCCGTGACAGCCCTCCTCCAGGGTCAGCAGCAGATTGGGCAACGCCTGATGGGCCATACGCACAAAGGCTTCGATGTGGCTGGCGGCGATGTCGCCCTCGATGCCGAGGGTCAGCGGCGCACGGTTTTCGCGGCCGCGAAACATCCGGCTCAGCGCCTCGGATTCGGCCACCATTCGTCGTGCCTGCGGGTACAGCAACCGCGCTTCGTCGCTGACTTCCACACCACGGGGCTGACGCACAAACAGCGTCGCGCCGAGTTCTTCTTCCAACTGTTTGATGGTCACTGACAACGTGGGCTGACTGATGAACAGCCGTTGCGCGGCAGCGGTGATGTTGCGTTCTTCGAACACCGCGAGGAAGGCTTTGAGATGGCGGATATCCATAGGAGATTCCGATAGCAGACAGAGGAATAAGGCATTTTTCAGCCTCCGGCGGGCTAAATATACTGCGTCGCGAATCTGGTTATTTGTTTTTCTTATCTCAGGAGTTCAATCATGAGCAAGCCATTGATCATCATCACCGGCGCCAGCTCGGGCATCGGCGAAGCCACCGCCCGCCGCTTGAGCGCGGCCGGCCATCCGCTGCTGTTGCTGGCCCGGCGCATCGAACGCCTTGAAGCACTGGCACTGCCGAACACCCTCAGCCGCCGCGTCGACATCACCGACCGCGCCGCATTGCTGGCCGCAGTGGCCGAAGCGGAAGCGCAGTTCGGTCCGGCCGATGCGCTGATCAACAACGCCGGGGTGATGCTGCTGGGCGAGATGAGCAAACAGGACCCGGCGCAGTGGGACCAGATGCTCGACGTCAACGTGAAAGGCCTGCTCAACGGCGTGCACGCGGTGGTCGCCGGGATGATCGAGCGCAAGCACGGCACGATCATCAACGTCAGCTCGGTGGCCGGGCGCAAGACCTTCCCGAACCATGTGGCGTATGTCGGCACCAAGTTTGCGGTGCATGGGTTGTCGGAGAACCTGCGTGAAGAGTTGTCGCCGCATAACGTGCGGGTGACCACGATTGCGCCGGGTGCGGTGGAGACTGAGTTGCTGAGCCACACCACGGATGAGGCGATCAAGACCGGGTATCAGGCGTGGAAGCAGGATATGGGTGGGACGGTGTTGAGCGCCGAAGATGTGGCGACGGCGATTGCCTATGCGTATGGGCAGCCGCAGGGGGTTTGTATTCGCGAGATTGTGATGGCTGCCACGCGCCAGCAGGCCTGATCCATTGTTACAGACCTTAACGGCCCCTTCGCGGGCAAGCCCGCTCCCACATTTGATCGCATTCCAATTGTGGGAGCGGGCTTGCCCGCGAAGAGGCCAATATTGCCAACGATCCTTTCGGATCAGCCCAATGCTTTAAGCCGCCCCTCGATAAACCGCCGCTCCGGCTCCTGCCGCGTCAACTCTAGCGCTCGCAAATAAGCCACCCGCGCCTCTTCCACCCGCCCCAACTGCCGACAGAACTCCGCCCGCGCCGAATGCGCCAGGTGGTAATCCTGCAACTCCCCACGCCCCAGAATCCCCTCAATCAAGATCAACCCCGCCAGCGCCCCATCACGCTTGGCCACCGCCACCGCCCGGTTCAATTCGATCACCGGCGACGGCACCGCCCGCAGCAACACGTCATACAGCCCGACGATCTGTTCCCAGTCTGTCTCCCCCGCCGTCGGCGCTTCGGCGTGCACCGCCGCAATCGCCGCTTGCAGGCAATACGGCCCGAAACGTCCGGTAGTCAGCGCCCGCTCCACCAGATCGCAGCCTTCGGCGATCAGCTCGGCATTCCACAATCGGCGATCCTGGTCATCCAGCAGAATCAATTCCCCATCCGGCGAAGAGCGCGCAGACCGCCGCGATTCATGCAACAACATCAACGCCAGCAACCCCATGACCTCCGGGTCCGGCAGCAACTCCAGCAGCAACCTTCCGAGACGGATCGCCTCGCGGGTCAAGTCTTCGCGGGTCACCTGGGCGCCGCCAGACGCCGAGTAACCTTCGTTGAACACCAGATAAATCACCCGCAACACGCTGTCGAGGCGTTCAGGCAATTCGCTCAGGCTCGGGACTTGATAAGGGATTTTCGCATCGCGAATCTTCGCCTTGGCCCGCACGATGCGCTGGGCAATCGCCGCCGGGGCCGAGAGGAATGCCCGAGCGATTTCTTCAGTGGTGAGGTCGCAGACTTCACGCAGGGTCAGCGGCACTTGCGCGTCCGCCGCCAGCGCCGGGTGGCAGCAGGTGAAGATCAGGCGCAGGCGATCGTCTTCCACGTCTTCGGCGTCCCATTCGGACTGTTCCAGTTCTTCCAGTTGCGCCAGCAATAACGGTTGCGAGGCCTTGAACCGCGCGCGACGACGCAACACGTCGATGGCTTTGAAGCGCCCGGTGGACACCAGCCAGGTTCGTGGATTGTCCGGCACGCCGTCGCGCTGCCAGCGTTCGACCGCGACAAAGAACGCCTCGTGCAAGGCTTCTTCGGCGAGGTCGAAATCGCCGAGCAGACGGATCAGGGTCGCGAGGATCCGCCGCGAGTCTTCGCGATAGACCTGCTCGACCCGCGCCCGGACCTCAGACATTCAACTGGCGCACGGGACGCACTTCGACGCTGCCGACCCGGGCCGCCGGAATATTGCCGGCGACCTGGATCGCTTCGTTGAGATCCCGCGCGTCGATCAGGTAGAAACCGGCCAACTGCTCCTTGGTCTCGGCAAACGGCCCGTCGGTGATCGACAGCTTGCCGTTGCGCATGCGCACCGTGGTGGCGGTCTGCACCGACTCCAACGCTTCGGCGGCAACCATCCTGCCGCTGCCCTGGATTGACTCGGCGTAAGCCCAGCACTCGGCGTCTTCCGGGCTGTCGGGCGACGAATGCAACAGGCGCTCATCGCTGTAGACCAGGCATAAATACTTCATGGCATTCTCCTGAATCGGACGGATCAACTATGGCTGAAGATCAGGGTTTCACATCGAACAGGGTCGCACCGCTCATCGGGTCGAACGGTGCCGACCAGTGTTCGTGGGCGATCTTCCACGCCCCGCCGACCTGCCGGTAGCACGCGGTGACGCGCATCCAGCAACTCTGGGTTTCGCCCTTTTCATTGGTCCCGCCGCAATTGGCTACCCAGTGGGCGAAAGCGATGTTGTCGGCGGACTCAATGGCGATTTCGTGAAACTCGAAGATGTGAGGGCCGGGGCACATTTCCATGCAATCCACCCAGTGCGCGCGGTAGGCCGGTTTACCCTTGAATTGCAGGGCCTTGATGGCATCGAAGGAAACGATGTCGTCGGCATACAGGGCCATGACTTTTTCCACGTCCTTGGTCATCACCGCCTCGCGGTAGGTGTCGATCAGGGTTTGAATCTGCGCTTGCGTACTCATGGGGTTTCTCCCTGGTTTTTGTTGTGAAGACACCCTTAGTCGCTTGGCGATTTGCCGGATCGACAACCGAAACAAAAAATTTCCGAAGAACACAAAATCGCTAGAATCCGGGGCTCATCTTTGTAGGAAAAAGGAAATTCCCGTGTCAGCCCGACTCGTGCCTTACGAAAGCCTCAACGCCACCCAACGCCAGCAGGTCGAGGCGATTGAGATCCACGCCGAGCAGATCAAGTTCTCCGGCGACATCCACGGCGCCCTGCACACGCTGCTGTCGAAACCCGGCCCCGGCGTGAAAGGTTTTGCATTGCTCGCCGAAGAGGTCCCAGTGGCGTTCCTGCTGCTCAAACGCCCGCCGGTTCTGCCGGAATGGGCCGATGAGCACAGCGCGACCCTGCATGCATTGCAGGTCGATCACCGCGCCCAGGGCAAGGGTTATGGCAAGGCCTGCCTTCTGGCGTTGCCGGACGTGGCGCGCCAGGCCTGGCCGGAAATCAAAGGGCTGGAACTGTCGGTGGACGCCGACAACGACGCCGCGATTGCGCTGTACGCCAAGTACGGCTTCGTCGACAGCGGCGAAGCATATAAGGGCCGCATTGGTTACGAGCGGCGCATGGGGCTGTTCTTCTAATCGTCGGGTGAACAACGATGATCGATTCAATCGAAGCGCTGGAAGCCATTTACGGAAGGCCCCACGAACGGGCGGTGCGCAAGCAGATCGGCTTTCTCAACGAGGACTATCAGGCGATGGTCCGGGTCTCGCCGCTGGTGATTGTCAGCTCGGTCGGCGCCGATGGCATCGACGGTTCCCCGCGCGGCGATGCGCCGGGGTTTGTGCGGATCATTGACGAGCGCACCCTGGCCCTGCCGGATCGCCCGGGCAACAACCGCATCGATACCCTGCGCAACGTGCTCCACGATCCACGGGTGTCGCTGTTGTTCATCATTCCGGGGATTGGCGAGACGTTGCGGGTGAACGGCACCGCAACAATCAGCGCTGATCCGGAGTTGCTGGAAAGCTTTGCGGTGAACGGCAAACCGGCGCGCACGGTGTTGCTGGTGACGGTGGAAGCGGCGTTCTTTCATTGCTCCAAGGCATTCGTGCGTTCGGATGCGTGGAATCCGGAAACTCACTTGCCACGCTCGGCGCTGCCGACGGCGGGTGCGTTTCACAAGCGGCTGAATGATGGGCAGTTTGATGCCGATGCCTATGATCGCGAGGCCCCGGTGCGGGTGCGTGACACCCTCTACTGACCCCGCCCATGATCGTTCCCACGCTCTGCGTGGGAATGCATACCGGGACGCTCCGCGTTCCTGCCGCACCGCTGATGCAACGCCTGGCACCGTCATGACGCAGAGCGTCGAAGGCTGCATTCCCACGCAGAGCGTGGGAACGATCAGAGCTGAAGTATTTACAGCGTCAGGATCATCTCGTGCCACGCCATCCCGCCGTGGTCGGACTCGGACGGCTTGATGTAGGCAAAACCGAATCCGGCGTACAGCGGGATGTGCCGCTCCTTGCACATCAGGTGAATCGTCGCCTTGCCTTGGGCGCGCATGCGCTCGATGAACTCGCCCAGCAGGCGCTTGGCCAGGCCCAGGCCTTGATAATCCGGGTGCACCACCACAGACATGATGACCACGTTAGGCCCGGCCGGGTCGTGGCCGATCAATTCCTTGAACGCCTCGTCCGACATCTGCACATCAAACGTCGCGCCGGAGTTGATGAAGCCGGCCACCTGCCCGTCCACCTCGGCGACGATGAAACCGTCCGGCCAGGTGGCGATGCGCGTGGCGATCTTTTCGCGGGTCGCGGCTTCATCGCCCTCGTAGGCGAGGGTTTCGATGGCGTAGCAGCGGTCCAGGTCGGCGGCGGTGACGTGGCGGATGACGGTGTTCATGGCGGCTCGAAATCAGTGGAAACAAGGCGGCCAAGGATAAAGGAATAAGGTGTTCATATCGATCCGCGCGGGGGGCGTAAAGCCTGCGTATAAGCGCTTTTCTTCGGATTCGGGACGGTCTATTTCTGACGCCTGTCTCTGATCACCCGAGGGGGGAACCGTTTATGAGCAGCGTGGAAATCGGTTTGTTGATGGTATTGGGCATCAGCTTCTTCGGCTTCATTACCCTGGGCATCGACCTGTTGCGGGCACGACGGGTCAAGGGCAAGTAAGGCTCGAACGGCAGCGCGAAGCGGGTTCGCGCTGCCGCTCAGCTGTCAGGTTTTCTTTTCCACCGGGACGCAGATTTCCAGCTTGCCGGTATTGTGCTTCGGGTTGAAATCGGCGCTGTAGCGCTCCAGCTCCGGGGCGTTGAGCCCCTTGTAATCAGACGCCGGCAGCCAGGTGTTGTAGATGTAATCAATGGTCTGCGGCAGAAGATCCAGCGAACCCTTGTGTTCGAACACCGCGTACTGGCGCGGCAGGACTTCGATCCACGGATATTTTTCCTGCGGGAACTCGTCGAGCTTGCTGATCTCGACGCCGGCCATGTAGTCAAACCCGCCGTTACCGTCGAAATTGCTGCAAACACCGTAGGTTACTTCGCCCTTCTGCCCCGGAATATTGCCGATGTGCGGGATCAGTTTTTCCCACAGCGCGGGGATGTCTCGAACAGTCTCTTTGGTAAAGCGATCGCGAAAACCTGCAATCAGCAGGAAGTGTCCATGTTCGAAGCGAGGTTCAGCCACTTCGACGCGTTTTTGCTCATCCATGACTCGACTCCTGGAACAAAAAAGTGGGTTCGGCTGCAAGTATAGAAGCCAAACCCGATTCGCAAGGTTACAACGTGTGCAGCATGTCGGAGGCACCGGAACCCACGAATTCGTTGTAGCCGGATACGATCACGTAGACCGCGAAATAGCAGAAGATCGCCGCAGATGCCAGGTAGGAATAGCGCAGCAGCTTGTCGCCCAGCAACTTGCCGCCATGGCTCGCGGCGAAGCACAGGCCTGCCGACCACAACAGCCCGGCGCAGAGGAAACCACCGAGAAACAGCGCCGAGCTCAAAGGACCGCCGCCACCGGATCGGGCGATCAAGGTGCCGCCCACTGCCGCGAACCAGAGGATGGCGCTCGGCGACGACATGGCGAGAAAAATCCCACGGAAGAATTCCTTGCGATGGGAGTTCTGGCCGACCTCGGCGGTCGCCGCCAATTGCGCTTCGTGGTGGATCGCCGAATAGATCATCTTCGCCGCGAAGTAGATCAACAGCGCCGAACCACCGATCCACAGCACCCAGCGCACGGTTTCGTATTGCAGCAGAACGGTCATTCCGGCCAGCGCCAGCACCGCGTAGATCAAGTCGCCGACACAGGTGCCGAGCCCCAGCGCGAAGCCCTGAAAATAACCGCGCTGCATCGCCAGGGTGATCATCGCGATGTTGGCCACGCCGATATCCAGGCACAGCGAAAGGCTCAACAAAAAGCCGCTGGTGAATTCCATCTACCGATTTCCTTGGGAAAAATTGTTTGTACTCAGGGGCTGGACAGTCCGCCATCGCTGCCCTTATCTTCCGCCACAGGTCACCGCAGTGACCAGCGTCGCTCGGACGGTTCCGGGCGCTTACGTTATCCGAGGCAACAATGGCTGAACAAGGTTCGCCGCGCCGCTTTGCGCGCATAGATCGACTCCCCCCTTACGTTTTCAACATCACTGCCGAGCTGAAGATGGCCGCCCGACGTCGTGGCGAAGACATCATCGACTTGAGCATGGGCAACCCCGACGGCGCCACGCCGCCGCACATCGTTGAAAAACTGGTGCAGGTTGCACAACGCGAAGACACCCACGGTTACTCCACGTCCAAGGGCATTCCGCGCCTGCGTCGGGCGATTTCCAACTGGTACAAGGAACGCTACGAGGTCGAGATCGACCCGGAAAGCGAAGCCATCGTCACCATCGGTTCCAAGGAAGGCCTGGCGCACCTGATGTTGGCGACCCTGGATCAGGGCGACACCGTGCTGGTGCCGAACCCGAGCTACCCGATTCACATCTACGGTGCCGTGATTGCCGGCGCCCAGGTGCGGTCGGTGCCGCTGGTGCCGGGCGTGGACTTCTTCGCCGAACTGGAACGGGCGATTCGCGGTTCGATCCCGAAACCGAAGATGATGATCCTCGGCTTCCCGTCCAACCCCACCGCGCAATGTGTGGAACTGGATTTCTTCGAGCGGGTGATCGCCCTCGCCAAACAGTACGACGTACTGGTGGTGCACGATCTGGCCTACGCCGATATCGTCTACGACGGCTGGAAAGCCCCGTCGATCATGCAGGTGCCGGGCGCCAAGGACATTGCGGTGGAGTTCTTCACCCTGTCCAAGAGCTACAACATGGCGGGCTGGCGCATCGGTTTCATGGTCGGCAACCCGGAACTGGTCAGCGCCCTGGCGCGGATCAAGAGCTACCACGACTACGGCACCTTCACCCCGCTGCAGGTGGCCGCGATTGCTGCGCTGGAAGGTGATCAGCAATGCGTGCGCGACATCGCCGAGCAATATCGCCAGCGCCGCAACGTGCTGGTCAAGGGCCTGCATGAGCTGGGCTGGATGGTCGAGAACCCGAAAGCCTCGATGTACGTCTGGGCGAAGATTCCCGAAGCCTACGCGCACCTCGGCTCGCTGGAATTCGCCAAGAAACTGCTGGCCGAGGCCAAGGTCTGCGTCTCGCCGGGTGTCGGCTTTGGTGAGTACGGCGACGATCACGTGCGCTTCGCATTGATCGAGAACCAGGACCGGATTCGCCAGGCAGTACGCGGGATTCGCGGGATGTTCCGGGCGGATGGCCTGGCACCGAAAACAAGCGGTTGACGCAAAACCTGTGGGAGCGAGCTTGCTCGCGATGAGGCCGTCACTGCAACAAAGAGGTTGGCTGGACCACCGCTATCGCGAGCAAGCTCGCTCCCACAAAGATTTGTGGATTCCGTGAAAAGTCATCACCCACAAAAAAACCGCATCGCTGCGGTTTTTTTGTGTCTTGCGTTCGGGTTAAACGAACAACGACAACAACAGAATAAAGCCCAGACCCACCACCGACAGGATGGTTTCCATCGCCGTCCAGGTTTTGAAGGTCTCGGCCACAGTCATGTTGAAATACTGCTTCACCAGCCAGAAACCGGCGTCGTTGACGTGGGACAGAATCAGCGAACCGGCACCGGTGGCCAGCACCAGCAGCTCACGGTTCACGCCCGGGATCATCCCGACCACCGGCACCACGATGCCCGCGCCAGTGATGGTCGCCACGGTGGCCGAACCGGTCGCGATGCGGATCACCGCCGCCACCAGCCACGCCAGCAGGATCGGCGAGATTTGCGCGCTGACCGCCATGTGGCCGATCACGTCGCCCACGCCGCTGGTCACCAGCATCTGCTTGAAACCGCCGCCGGCACCGATGATCAGGATGATCGCGGCAGTCGGCGCCAGGCTCGCATCGAGCCATTTAAGCATCTGCTGAGAACCGATGCCCTGCTTGTAGCCGAAGGTGTACAGCGACAGCAGCAATGCCAGCAGCAGTGCCGAGATCGGGTGACCGATCATGTCCATCCAGGTGCGGAAGAAATGACCGTCCGGCAGCGCCACGTCAGCGAAGGTTTTCAGCAGCATCAGGAACACCGGCAGCAGCACGGTGACCAGGGTGATGCTGAAGCTTGGCAGATCCTGCGAGTCCGACTCACGCGCCAGTTGATCGACCAATTCCTGATTCGGATGACCCGGAATGTGCTTGGCGATGAACGTACCGAAGATCGGGCCGGCGATGATGGCGGTCGGCAGCGCGACGATCAGACCGTACAGAATGGTCTTGCCAATGTCGGCACCGAATACGCCGATGGCCAGCAGCGGACCCGGGTGCGGCGGCACCAGACCGTGCACGGCGGACAGGCCGGCGAGCAACGGGATACCGATCTTGATGATCGACACGCCGGTGCGGCGAGCGACGATGAACACCAGCGGAATCAGCAGCACGAAGCCGATTTCGAAGAACAGCGGAATGCCCACCAGGAACGCGGCAAACATCATCGCCCACTGCACCTTGTCCTTGCCGAACGCGCGGATCAGGGTCTGGGCGATCTGATCGGCACCACCGGATTCGGCCATCATCTTGCCGAGCATCGTGCCCAAGGCGAGGATGATGCCGACAAAACCGAGCACGCCACCGAAGCCGTCCTGGAACGCCTTGATGATGGTGCCGATCGGCATGCCGGACGTCAGGCCGAGGAACGCGGCGGCGATGGTCAGGGCAATGAAGGGGTGAATCTTGAATTTGGTGATCAGGACGATGAGTCCGATCACCGTGACCACTGCATCTAGCAGCAGGTAGGCGTCATGGGACATGCCAAACATGAGGGGGTGTCTCCTGGTTTGTTGTTGTTATTAAAGCGGGTTAATCAGAAGCCGTAAGGACAGCGCTATCTTCGCAATCACACTCATACCGCCTGTTTCAGGCCATGGGCCTGCCACCAGACGTGGGCTTGCGACGCCAGTTCTTCAACGCTGTGGATCGAAGCATTCAGGGCCAGGGTCAACGGCTCGCCTATCGGCGATTCGAGGGTGGCGAACTGGCTTTCGATCAAGGTGGCCGGCATGAAGTGGCCCGGGCGATGGGAAACGCGGTCGGCGGCGACTTCAGGCGTCAATTCGAGGAATACGAAGCCCAGGCCCGGCAAGGCGCTGCGCAGGCGTTCGCGGTAAATGTGCTTGAGGGCCGAGCAGGTCAGCACCGGGCGTTCGCCCAGGGCGTCGACGCGACGCAGTTCGTCGCACAGGCTGTCGAGCCAGCCGGCACGGTCTTCGTCGTTCAGGGGGATCCCCGCGCTCATCTTTTCGATGTTCGCGGCCGGATGGAAAGTATCGCCTTCAATGGCAGTGGCGCCGCTCAATTGGCACAGGGCCTCGCTGACGCACGTCTTGCCGCAACCGGCAACGCCCATGATGACCAGGGCGGTGATGGGATGATTCATGTAACACCTCAGCGCGCAGACAGCGCTACCTTTGCTAGCTATGACTCTAGTGCACAGGCAGAAGTTGCCGACGCCTTCTTGTCGTTTTTTTGGGTTGCAGCAGGTTTTGTCGATACGCCAAAAAGCGAGGATCAGGCAGGACCTCGCTTACGCATTTGCAGCTGCATAAGGACAGCGCTACCTTAGTGCCTTGATTTTTGTTTGGCAAGCCGCCCGATGACCACCCCTAAAAACGATAAAAACACCCGCACCACCGGCCGTCCCACCCTCAATGAAGTCGCCCGTCTGGCCGGCGTCAGCCCGATTACCGCCTCCCGCGCCCTGCGCGGTGTCAGCACGGTTGCCACCGAGCTTGTGGAAAAAGTCCAGAAAGCCGCGCTGGAACTCAACTATGTGGTCAACCCCGCCGCCCGCGCCCTGGCCTCGGCCCAGAGCCATTCGGTGGTGGTTCTGGTGCCTTCGCTGTCCAACCTGCTGTTCATCGACACCCTGGAAGCCATTCATCGGGTGCTCACGCCGAAGGGCTTCGAAGTGCTGATCGGCAACTTCCACTATTCCCGCGACGAAGAAGAAAACCTGCTGCGCAACTACATGGCCTATCAGCCACGCGGCTTGTTGCTGACCGGCTTCGACCGCACCGAAAGTTCGCGGCGGATGATCGAGGCCAGCAACATTCCCTGCGTGTACATGATGGAACTGGACAGCGCCGCCGGGGTGAACTGCGTCGGTTTCTCCCAGCTCAGCGCCGGCGAAACCGCAGCCGAGCATTTGCTGTCCCGTGGCCGCAAGCGTCTGGCGTACATCGGCGCGCAGCTTGATCAGCGCACCCTGCTGCGCGGTGAGGGCTTTCGCAAGGCGCTGCAAAAGGCCGGTCGCTACGACCCGGATCTGGAAGTGCTGACCCCGCGTGCATCGTCCGTAGGCTTGGGCGGCGAGTTGTTCCTGCAATTGCTGGCGGCACATCCGGACGTCGATGCGATCTTCTTCGGCAACGACGACCTGGCTCAGGGCGCCTTGCTCGAAGCGCTGCGCAACGAGATCAGGATCCCCGAGCAAGTGGCGATCCTCGGCTTCAACGACCTGCCGATGTCGGAGCACATGGTGCCGCGCCTGAGCAGCATCAACACCCCGCGTGAAGCCATCGGCCGGCGTGCGGCGGAGCAGATGCTGACGCTGATGGCCGGCAACAGCGTGGCGCGGCCGGTGGAGGACATGGGTTTCGAGCTGAAGATTCGCGAGAGCACCTGACCCCGCATCACTCCCGGACTTTGATCGTTCCCACGCTCCGCGTGGGAATGCAGCCCGGGACGCTCTGCGTCCCTTCCAGAGCCGGACGCAGAACGTCCATTGAGGCATTCCCACGCGGAGCGTGGGAACGATCAACCGCCTAATGATCACTTCCCAAGGAACTCCACTAGCGCCAGCGCGCCCTTCTGCAACGGCTGGCTCTTGAGCCACACCGCGTGCACCGGCAGCACCAGGCCGTTTTCGATGTTGCGAAAATTCAGGCGTTTCAGCCGTCCGCTATCGAGCCAGGGCTGCACCACCGACAGCGGAAAATTGCCCCAGCCCAACCCCGCCTCGACCATCTCCAGTGCCGTCTCCAGGTTGTCGGTGCGCCAGTGGGATTCGGCCACCAGCGGCCGCGTTTCGCTGATCGGCAAGTCGCGGCTGCCGACAACGATCTGCCGCACATGCACCAGATCCTCGAGAAACAGATCCTGCCCCTGCAACAACGGGCTGTCCGCTGCCAGCGTGGCGATCATCCGTTCGCTGCCGACAAACTGAAACCGTTCCAGCACATTCACGCTCAACCCGGCGAATGCCAGGCACACGCTGATCCGACCGCTGTGGAGCATCGCCAGCACATCATCCTGCGGCGCAGTCAGCACTTCGATGTCGAGCAGCGGATGGCGCTCGCTGATGTCCTTGATCGCCGTCAGCAACCGTCGCCGGTCGATATCCGCCGCCACGCCGATCGACAATTTGCTCTCCAGCCCCAGCGACAACTGCACCGCGTGCACCTGCAATTGCTTGAGCTGATCGGCGATCAACCGCGCATGGGGCACCAGCGACAGCGCCATTGCCGTGGGTTGCGGTTCGCGGTGGCTGCGATCAAACAACGAGTAGCCGAGCTCCGCCTCCAGATTGCCGATCGCCATGCTCACCGCCGACGGGACTTTGCCCAATGCCCTGGCAGCGGCGGAAAACGAGCCGCGCTCGATCACGGCGAGAAACAGCTCGATGCTTTCGCTGTTGAAATTCACTTCACTTACCTATCAATAAAACTGAAAGCTTCTGACTTTTTCTGTCACCTCTATTGAAGCTATCTTTCGTCGCCTTCGCCAGTCCCACTGGCCACAAGTCGCAAGAAAGAGGCAACTCCCCATGCAAGGCGTCAAACGCAAACTGGTCTATGTGTCGCTCTACGAAGTGATCGGCATGACCTTCTCGGCCCTCGGCCTGGCCCTGTTGTCCGGCACCTCGCCCGGCAGCACCGGCCCGCTGGCGGTGATCATCACCACCATCGCCGTGACCTGGAACTTCATCTACACCTCGCTGTTCGAGCGCTGGGAAAGCCGTCAAGTGTCGCGCACCCGCACGGTGAAACGGCGCATCGCCCACGCCGTCGGCTTCCAGCTGACGCTGATCGTGTTCCTGATTCCGCTGATCGCGTGGTGGATGAACATCAGCCTTGTGCAGGCCTTTTTGCTGGATCTGGCGCTGATCGTGTTCATCCCTTGCTACACCTTCGCCTTCAACTGGCTGTTCGATAAAGTGTTCGGCCTTCCGGCCTCGGCATTGCCGGATCCGCAGCCCGCGACATAAATCGTTAATTGGTAAGCAGATATTGCAAGAAATCGGCGGTTTTTCCGCGTCAACCGCCGATATAAACAATCCTTGATTTCCGATAGCAGGCTAAGCTTTTCCATCAATAAAAAATGGATCAGCCCATGACTGCACACGCCCCCGCCGCACAACGCGACGGCATCGACCCGATACGCGCCGCACAGATTTCCGCCCGCATCGACCGCCTCCCGGCCGTCGCCACAATCTGGCGGCTGGTGGCGCTGCTGTCGATCGGTGGTTTCTTCGAACTCTACGACCTGTTCCAGACCGCCTATATCAGCCCCGGGCTGATCCGCGACGGCATCTTTGCCACCGGCAATCAGGGCGTGTTCGGTTTCTCCGATCAGGCCGCGTTTGCCTCGGCGACGTTCCTCGGCCTGTTTCTCGGCGCCAGCCTGCTCAGCCCTTTGGCGGATCGATTCGGGCGGCGCGCAATCTTCACCTTCGCGCTGGTCTGGTACACCGTGGCCACGGTGCTGATGGGTGTGCAGAGTTCGGCGCTGGGGATCATCTGCATGCGCTTTCTGGTGGGCATCGGCCTCGGCATCGAGCTGGTAACCATCGACGCCTACCTCTCGGAACTGGTGCCCAAACGCATGCGCAGTTCGGCGTTTGCCTTCGCGTTTTTCGTGCAGTTTTTGTCGGTGCCGGCGGTGGCGCTGATGTCCTGGTGGCTGGTGCCGCAGGCGCCGTTCGGGGTGTCCGGCTGGCGTTGGGTGGTGCTGGCGAGTGCGGTGTTTGCGTTGTTCATCTGGTGGCTGCGCAAACGTCTGCCGGAGTCGCCGCGCTGGCTGGCGCAACATGGCCGCTTCGATGAGGCGAACCGGATTCTCGATGGCATCGAGGCGCGCTACGAGAAAGATCACCGCCAGCCACTGGACGCACCGGAAGCCGTGGCAGTCGACGTCGAAGGCAAGGGCCGTTTCGCCGATATCTGGCAACCGCCCTACCGCCGCCGCGCGCTGATGCTGATCGTCTTCCACATTTTCCAGGCCATCGGTTTCTTCGGCTTCGGCAACTGGCTGCCGGCGTTGCTTTCCGGTCAGGGCGTCAGCGTCACGCACAGCCTGATGTACGCGTTCATCATCACCCTCGCCTACCCGCTCGGGCCGCTGCTGTTCGTCAAATTCGCCAACCGTTTCGAGAACAAATGGCAGATCGTCGGCTCGGCCCTCGGCGCCATGACCTTCGGCACCTTGTTCGCGCTGCAGACCAGTGCCTTCGGCCTGATCTTCTGCGGTGTGATGATCACCTTCTGCAACGCCTGGCTGAGCTTCAGTTATCACTCTTATCAGAGCGAACTGTTCCCCACCAACATCCGCGCCCGGGCGGTAGGGTTCTGCTATTCGTTCAGTCGTTTGTCGACGGTGTTCAGCAGCCTATTGATCGGTTTGTTCCTCGATCATTTCGGCACGCCGGGCGTGTTGGCGTTCATCGTTGTCAGCATGCTGATCGTGATGCTGACCATCGGTTATTTCGGCCCCCGCACCCGCAACCTGGCGCTGGAAAACATCGCCCATCGCTGACGGACAACGGTCATCCTCTGCCGCCCAGCGGCAAGGGATGACCGCTTTGCCTGTTCACGCAAAATCACAAGCATTTGAAATAAAAGGACTTATTTGGTGGGCACGGTATTTGCTGCCAAGGACTGACAGTCATTACCTACAGGTTCTCTCATCATGTTGGTCAGTGCAAAACAACAACAAATCATTCATCTGCCCAAGCAGTTGAATGATGACGCCACCTCCACCGCCGCAGCCGGACTGCAAGGCGGACTGCACGGGGCGATGCTGCAAACCCTGCAAAACCAGGCCCAGGCGCAAACCGCCGAAGCCACCGCCAAAGTGCAAGAGTCGGCCACCCAGCTCGCCACTCAGCAAGTCAGCGAAGCCACGCGCATCAGCGACAACGTCGACGAGGCATTTGCCAAGACCCGTGTCGCCCTGCAAACCTCCGATACCTCGCCGACCAAATCCTCAGGTTCATCGGCCCTGGACGAGTTCAAGGACTACATGAGCAAAACGCCGGAACAGCGTGTGCGCGACAGTATCCTGAAAGAGATGGGCCTGACCGAAGACGATATCAAAGCCATGCCGCCGGAGAAACAACTGGCCATCGGCAAAGAGATCGCCGAGCGCCTGCAGGACAAGATGAAGCTGGCTGAAGCCGAGAAGCAGAACAAACAAGACGCCAACTCGGCCAAGATCAGCGACGAGTCGGCGGACAAGTTTCTCGCCGCACTCTGACTGCTGCCGCTTGAATCGGATTAAACACTGACACCTGTGGGAGCGGGCTTGCCCGCTCCCACAGGTTTTCGGATGTTGCGTAAAGTCAGTTCAACTGCAACGTCTCGTTGAACTGGCTGATCGCATCCACCACGTGCCGCGAACCCTGTTGAATCTCGCGGATCGCATCCCCCGCCTCGTTCGCCAGTTCCACGCCGAGCCCGGTGCGGCTCAGGCTCGACTGCATGCTCGACACTGCGCTCAATGACAACTCATGGTTCTTGCGCACCACATCGACAATCTCCAGGGTCGCCTGGCTGGTCCGCGCCGCGAGGCTGCGCACTTCGTCCGCCACCACGGCAAAACCACGCCCGTGCTCACCTGCCCGCGCCGCTTCGATGGCCGCATTGAGCGCCAGCAGGTTGGTCTGATCGGCGATCCCGCGAATGGTCTGGACGATGGTGCCGATGATGTCCGACTGCTTGCTGACCGCATCGATGCTCAGCGCCGCTTCG
The DNA here is from genome assembly GCF_002113125.1 of Pseudomonas sp. B20(2017). Taxonomy (GTDB): domain Bacteria; phylum Pseudomonadota; class Gammaproteobacteria; order Pseudomonadales; family Pseudomonadaceae; genus Aquipseudomonas. The sequence goes on from NZ_NEJP01000002.1 coordinate 454,694, forward strand.
TTGAGGTCGCGGGAAATGTCCTGAATGATCTGCACCGTTTGCTGCACGACCTGTGAGCCTTTTTGCGCGCAGGCGTCGTTTTGTACCGAGGTGCTGTGGGCCGATTCCGCAGCAGTCTGCAAGGTGGTCATCTGGTGGGTGATGTCGCTGGCGAACTTCACCACTTTGTACAACCGGCCCTTGGCGTCGAACAGCGGGTTGTACGAGGCTTCGAGGTAAACGGTTTGCCCGGACTTGTTCTTGCGCTCGAAGCGGTGCGAGTGATATTCGCCGCGATTGAGCGATGCCCAGAACGCCTTGTACTGCGCGGACTCGGCCTCGACCCGGTGACAGAACAGGCTGTGATGATGGCCGACGATTTCGTTGAGCGAGTACTGCATGGTCTTGAGGAAGTTGTCGTTGGCCGTGATCACATTGCCTTCCGGGGTGAACTCGATCACTGCCATCGAGCGACCGATCGCGGCCAGCATGCTTTCCTCTTCCTTTTCCTTGTTCACTCGCGCCGTAATGTCCGACGCCACTTTGATCACACTGCGGACTTGTTTGTCCGGGCCATACACCGGCATGTAACTGGCTTCGAGCCAGATCTCCCGGCCACTCTTGTTCAAGCGCAGGAAAGTTCCGCTGATGGGTTCACCCCGGGCCAGGTCACGCCACAACTTGGCGTATTCCTCGCTGCGATAGAACTCTTCTTCACAAAAGATCCGGTGATGCTTGCCACGCACTTCTTCGGCGCTGTAGCCCATGGTCTTGCAGAAGTTCTCATTGGCATCCAGCACGATGCCTTCGGGAGTGAATTCGATCATTGCCATCGAACGGCTGATCGCCGCCAGCTTGGCGTTGGCTTCGGTCAGGGCACAGCTGAAACGTTCGATTTCCTGCAGATCAGCCTTGTGATGTAGGTTGAACATGTTTCTATCACCTTCCGCGCGTTCTTTTGATTTGATGAAAGTTCAGGTCTTTCAGAATCCACCACTACGTTCCACAGAACAGGCACACGCCTTCCTCCACGGGAGGAAGTTGTCAGGTGATAAACGATGATTAATCAAAGAGTCCATGCAGCGACGCTCTAATCAAGACATCCTTTTCTTGATAGCCCGCGGGCGGGCCATTCCTAACATGCAGAAGAACTTCCATTTAAAAAACAGCTCCTTGTCGGTCAAGTGTCGGTGCCTTGGATTGCGCACTCTGGCAGCTTTGAGATCGGTAACTGCTAGCGGTCGAACCACACTGAAGGCGTTCGACATAGTTAGTTATGAATGAGCATAGACAGCGCAATGCTTTGCGCAAGGCCACTAGTCGGCCAGCATTGAGTGAATTCGGACAGGAAGCGGACGAGAAACGGTTCAGCGAATGTGTTTTGTTTGATTTACCGCTTTCGCGAGCAAGCTCGCTCCCACAGGTGTTGCGCTTGCCTGAACATGCGCAGGACTCTGTGGGAGCGAGCTTGCTCGCGAAGACGGAGTGACAGCCGCTACAGAAATATCGGAAAAGAACTACAGACTCCCGCTCACCTTATTCGCCACATCTCCCGGCACCCAAGGCGTCCACACTTGCGGTTGATCGCGCAGAAACGCTTCGGCCACCTGGCGTGGTTGCTGGCGCTTTTCGCTCATCCCGGCCAGAGTCTGGTTCAGCAGATCAATCGGCAAATCGACTTTCTCAAAGAACGTCACCAGCTCCGGGTACTGCGCCTTGAACGGCGCCGACACGCCAATCGCCAGGCTCGCCGGCATCGAGCGGGTGCCTTTCGGGTTGGGATTGTTGGCATCGGCCAAGGTTTTCCAGGCTTCGGCGTCGAATGGCGGCTCTTCCAGCTTCACCAGTTTGAAGCGACCGAGCAGCGGCGTCGGCGACCAGTAGTAGAACAGCACCGGTTTGCCGCGTTTGATCGACGACGCCACCTCGGCATCCAGCGCAGCGCCGGAACCGGTGCGGAAGTTGACGAAGCTGTCGTTCAGCGCATACGCCTTGAGCTTCTGACTGTTGACGATCTCCGAAGTCCAGCCGGTCGGGCTGTTGAGGAAACGCCCACGGCTCGGGTCTTCCGGATCCTTGAACACATCCTTGTAGCGCGGCAGGTCGGCCACCGATTTCAGTTCCGGCGCCAGCGGTTTGATCCCGCGCTCCGGGTCGCCCTTGATCACGTATTCCGGCACCCACCAGCCTTCGGTGGCGCCCTTCACGGTGTCACCGAGGCCGAACACTTTGCCCTCGGCGGCAGCCTTGACCCACGCCGGACTGCGCCCGGCCCACTCTTCGCCGATCACTTGAATATCGTTTTTCGCGAGCGCCGCTTCGAGGCTGACGGTGCTGCCCGGCAGCGTATCGGTCGGGTATCCGTAGCCTTTTTCGACGATCAGGCGCAGCACTTCGGTGATGAAACTGCCGCTTTCCCAGGTGATGTCACCGAAGTGGATCGGCGCTCTCGTTTCCGCGGCGACAACGTGCCCGGCTGTCAGGGTCAGGGCCAGCAGCGAACTGCCGAGCAGGGTTTTGATTGATCTCATGCGGACCTCTTGTTCTGGGAGGAAATCAGGGTCTGGTTGGCGCTGTGGCGGTTGCACAGGGCCTGGGAGCGGGTCATGTACAGGCTCACCGAGCGCTGGGAAATGCCCAGTTCGGCAGCGATTTGCGGGTAGGTCAGGCCGTCGATGCGGGCCAGCAGAAAGGTCGAGCGCACCTTGCCCGGCAGGCGCTGGAGCGTCCGGTCCAGTTGCTTGAGGCTCTGCGACAGGTCGGCGAGCTCTTCGGGAGACGGCGCATGATCGAGGTCGCCCTGTTGCAATTGGTGCAGATGCCGACGCTCCAGATCGCCCCGCCGCCAGCGCCCGTACAACAAGCGTTGGGCGATGGTGGTGAGCAAGGCGCGGGGTTCGCGAATGGCGGTCAGGCCCGGGGCTTCGAGCAGTTGCGCGAAGGTTTCGGCGGCAATGTCTTCGGCGCTGGCCGCATCATTCGATCGCCGACGCAGACGTGTGCACAACCACTGGTAATGGTCGCGAAACAACGTGTTCACATAATTGCGATGGGATGAGTCGGCGCCGGACATGGGGGCTCCTTGATAAAGGGTCGCTGAATGTCCGGTCGTCCGGTGGCGCGATCCTAGCAAGGTGCCTTATGCGTTAAAAATACTTAAAAAGAATTTTTATATTCCATTAGTGAATTATAAGAAACCGCTAACGCAAGCGGCCATAACCCAGTTCTTCGGCCTCGCGCTGGTAATCCAGCAGGACGAGGTAATCGCTTTCGCTGGCGGGCAATACTTCGGGCAAACCGAGGATGCGGGCCACATCGGGTAGGTCTTGAAGGCTGCGATTCATCGCCCGGCGCAGGTGATCGATCTGTTCGTCCGTCGTGCTGGCCGAAGTGATGAAGGGTAAGGTCGGGCTGAACGCACTGCGTGCCACCACCCGCAATCCGCTGACCTCTTCGACGGCGTACTGCGCCAGATATGCGAAGGTCACGCTGTCGATGGCCGCCAGATCAGCAAGGTCTTCGCGCAACCAGCGCAGGCTATCGCGGTGACCGCCACTGATGCCGACCGAGGCGAAAAACTGCCCGTCCCGGTGCAACGGCGCCAGACGCTGACGAAACAGGTTCATGCCGCTATTGGAGTCTTCGCTGTTGATCACTCCGCGACTGTCAAAGAACTCCGCCAGATTGCGACGCGGATCATCGGCGCGGGCAAGGATCAGGCTGCAATGATTGCCGGCGCTGGCGTCCGGCAATTCGTAGCGCGGACGGCCGACAATCCTGACCTGCCCGCGTAGTGCGGTCATCAGCGGATAGCCGCAGGTCTGGGTCAGCAGCAACTCAGGCGAGCGCCAGAGTTCCAGCAGCGACAGGCCATCGGCATCGAGCCGCGAACGGCCCAGGTGTTCGAGAATCCGCGCCAGCCACTGCTCGTTCGCCGCGCGGATCGACTCGGGGGCGATGTACATCAACAGCTCTGCGTAACCTGACGTCATGGTGGCCTCAAATAAACGGATGCTGCGGGCTGTCGATCGGTTTGATGCCGTGCCGGCGCCACAGTTGCCCATACCCTTGCACCACAAAACCGCCGCTGCGCGCCACCCATTGCTCTCGGCGCATGCGATAAGCCTCGGGCAAGTCGTACCACGAAAGCTTCGGCAAGTCGTGGTGCACCAAATGAAAATTCAGGTTCAGGAACAGCCAGCGCCACGGCCATCCAGCTTCGTTGAGCACCGTACGCTGTTCCGGTTGTGTGTGCGGCCGGTGTTCATAGTAGGAGCGAACCATCGCAATCGACAGCGCCGGGACGCTGATCAAAAACAGGTAATGCCAGATCGGCAACACGCTGTAGCGGGCGATGAAAAACAGCATCAGCACGGTCAGGGCGCCGTGGCTCAGCCACATCAGCCAGGCCTGGCGCTCACGGTTTTTCAGGCGTTGCAGTTCTTCACCCGCCAGCGCCAGCAACGCCAGCGGCGCACCAAGAATGAATCGGCCCAATACGGTCTTGTTCAGCCAGTGCAGGCTGCGCTCGAACAGCGAACTGCCCTGCCAGCGTTCGGCACTCAGGTAACGGCTTTCGGGATCGACGCCGGGGATCGTCAGCTCTTCATCGCGATGGTGCTGCAAATGGCTGTCGCGATAGAGCGTGTACGGATACCACACCGCAAATGGTGCATAACCGAGGACTTTGTTGACGAAGGTCCAGCGCGTCGGATGACCGTGGAGCAGTTCGTGCTGCACCGACAACCACAGCACCAGCAACGGAATCAGCAGCAGTGTGCTCCACCAGACGCCGAGCCGCTCGCTGCCCAGCACAATCGCGAACCAGCCGCCGTACACGCCGATCAGCAGCAGCCAGGTCGGCCACTCGGTGCGGGCGGTGAAGCGCTGGCGCAGGGTTTCGATCTGTTGGCGATGGGTATCGTCGAAATAATGAGGCATGGCATGGCTCGGAACGAGGGTCTGATCGTTCTGTGCAACACCAACGGGAAATCTTGCAGATTATTTTTGCAGGCTGTTTTGAAGGACAAGACGGGAGCCCGGATCCGGGCTCCCGAAAGGCGTGATCAATGGCCAAAGATGTCGACTTTTTTCGCCCTTTTCTCGTGGCGTTTCTCGATGGCGGTCTTGGCCGGTTTCTTCTTCGCGGCTTTTTTCGAATCCATACCTTTGGACATGATGCGTACTCCACTCAGAGGGGATGTGAGATCAGGTATACACCTATCCCGGCGAGCACGTTGTTTTATAATCCACGGCTTTTGCACCGGCAGTCCGATTCATGACCGACATCCGTTACAGCCAGCTCGACGACCTGTCCTGGCCCTTGCTGAACAAGTTTTACCGCCAGCATCAATCGTCGATGAAAGCGGTGCGCGAGGCGCAATTGTGGGTGGCGCGGCGGGAGGAAATCGTGGCGGCGTTGTGTCTGCGGCCGGTGTCCGGCGGGCATTGGCTGACCGGGCTGTTCGTTGATCCGGCGTGCCGAGAGCAAGGCATTGCTGCGCAGTTGATCGCCGAAGCGGTGAAGGGCGTCGAGGCGCCGGTGTGGCTGTTCTGCCATCCGGACCTGCGTGGTTTCTACGAGCGGCGCGGCTTCACTTTCGACCCCGCCCTGCCACAGGCCATGGCCGAGCGCTTGAGCCGTTATGCGCGGAGCAAGCCGATGATTGCCATGGAGCTTTTTGAACGCCGGTGATCCCTGTGGGAACGAGCTTGCTCGCGAATGCGGTCCATCCGCTGCGAATAAATTGGCTGACATTCCGCTATCGTCGGAACGCCGCCCGGAGCAAGCTCGCTCCCACAGGTTCAGTCGTCAGCGTTGGGATCGAGATCCGGAAACATCACTTCGGTGAAACCGAACTTGCTGAAATCGGTAATGCGCGACGGGTACAACCGCCCGATCAGGTGATCGCATTCATGCTGCACCACCCGCGCATGGAACCCCGAAGCCACACGCACAATCGGCTCGCCCTTGGGGTCGACGCCTTCGTAACGAATCTGCTGGTAACGATCCACCGCACCCCGCAGGCCGGGCACCGACAGGCAACCTTCGAAGCCCTCTTCCATCAGCGGGCTGAGCGGCGTGATCAGCGGATTGATCAGGATCGTCTGCGGCACTGCTTCGGCGTCCGGGTAGCGTTCGCTGTGCTCGAAACCGAAGATCACCAGTTGCAGGTCGACGCCGATCTGCGGCGCAGCCAGGCCGACACCGCCGACGCTTTCCATGGTCTGGAACATGTCGTCGATCAGTTGCCACAGCTCCGGACTGTCGAGCATCTCGGCGGGCACTGGCGGGGCGATGCGCAGCAGGCGTTCGTCGCCCATCTTCAGAATTTCACGGATCATGATCAGGCTTCGTCTGTGTTCGGATCGAGCGAATGATCGCGCCCAAGTCCGGAAACGTGTTTTTTGGGATGTTCATCGAGTTCGCCGGGGACCTTCTCGCCCGGATCCTTGCCCTCGCTGGACATGTGTTCGATCACCGCATTCATCTCAGCGCCGAGCAACAACACAGCAGCGGAAATGTAGAAATACAGCAGCAGCACGATGATCGCACCGATGCTGCCATACATGGCGTTGTAGTTGGCGAACGTCTTGACGTAGAACGCGAAACCCAATGACGCGATGATCCACACCACCACCGCCAGCACCGAGCCCGGGGTGATGAAACGGAACTCCTGTTTGACGTCGGGCATCACGTAGTAGATCAGCGCCACGGCCACCATCATCAGAATAACGATCACCGGCCAGCGGGCGATGGTCCACACCGTGACGATGAAATCTTCCAGCCCGACCTGCGCGGCGATCCAGCCCATCACCTGCGGACCGAGCACCATCAACGCTGCGGCCACAAGCAGCATGCCGGCGATGCCGACGGTATAGAAAATCGACAGCGGGAAGCGCTTCCAGATGGGCCGCCCCTCGACCACGTCATAGGCAGCGTTCATCGCGCTCATCATCAGGCGCACGCCGGCGGACGCGGTGTACAGGGCGATGACGATACCGACCGAAAGCAGACCGCCCTTGGATTGCTGCAGTTGATCGATCACCGGGTTGACCTGCTCCAGCGCCTGGGGCGGCAATACCAGTTCCGATTGCAGGCGCAGCCAGGAGAAGAAGTCCGGCAGGTGCAGGAAACCGATCAGGGCAATCAGGAACAGAATGAACGGGAACAGCGAAAACAGCATCTGGTAGGCCAGTGCCGAGGCATAGGTCGACATCTCGTCGTCCATGAACTCGGTGACGGTGCGCACGATGACCCGGTGCAGGGGCAGGCCTTTCATGTCGGGGAAAATCATTCGCGTCTCCTTTCGCCGCAAAACAGGTTGAAGTCGTGGCGACTCAGGGGCCGTTTTTCTCTCATCAAAGTAGCTTACCTGGCGACTTTGAAACACAGGGATCCGTGACTTGATGTGAACAGGATACAGAAACGGCCATCCTTGGATGGCCGCTTCGTTGTTTCGTTCAAGGCTCGATCAAGCCTTGTCGACGCCTTTTTTGACGGCATCCTTGGCTTTGCCCACTGCTTGCTGGGCTTCACCTTTCTTTTCCTGCAGTTTGCCTTCGGCTTGCAGCTTCTGGTTGTCGGTGGCTTTGCCGACACCTTGCTTGACGTTGCCGACCGCTTCATTGGCCATGCCTTTCACTTTATCGCCTGTGCTGCCCATGGTGTTTCTCCTTGGAACATTAACGGGGAAAGTCAGTACGTAATGATTGACTGGCCCGGTTTGCGCCAAGTTTCATTTATTTTCAGGGCTTCATTTCGTCGCGGCATGCAGGTTGGGCTTTATGTTTGCGAGCGTACCCCCGAGAATGCCCAGCATAAGGGCGCCATGCGCCACAGAACCGATCCCGCAGGAATGTTATGAAACTCGATAAAAAGCAGGCCATCGCCCGTCGCAACCAGGAACTGGGCGGTGCCGTGCTCGGCACCAATAACTGCCACTTCGCCGAACTGAACCGCAACCGCAACATCTGGTGGTTCGACTTGCCGGTGTCGCGCCTGGCGATCGGTCAATACGAGTGGATTCACCTGTTGATGCACACCCCGGCCACCGACGAGCTGCTGCACCTGAAAGTGCCGACCGTGTTCCTGCGTGAGAAGCTCGAAGGCCTGGTGATCCGCAACGAAGGCAAACGCAAGGCAGCCCTGAGCCTGGAACTGAGCGCCGACAAGGACTCGTACCTGCAGGACATGCGCCCGGCAGGCACCAATGTGAACTTCGCGCCGTTCCGCCAGTAAACCCTATGATCGTTCCCACGCTCTGCGTGGGAACGCTGCCCCGGACGCTCCGCGTCCAGCACGGCAGGGACGCAGAGCGTCCCGGGATGCGTTACCACGCGGAGCGTGGGAACGATCAACAGTGAACCGCCAACAAAAAGCCCCGCATCTGCGGGGCTTTTTGTTTTACGCGGCGCTTTTCGCCTTGATCTTCTTCAGCTCTTCGTCGCGCAGTTCGCGACGCAGGATCTTGCCGACGTTGGTGGTCGGCAGCGCATCGCGGAACTCCACGGAACGCGGCACCTTATAGCCGGTGACGTTGGCGCGCATGTGCTCCATCACCTGTTCCTTGGTCAGGGTGACGCCCGGTTTGGCGACGATGAAGATCTTGATTGCCTCGCCGGATTTTTCGTCCGGGATACCGATGGCCGCGCACTGCAACACGCCCGGCAAGGCCGCCAGCACGTCTTCCAGCTCGTTCGGGTACACGTTGAAACCGGAAACCAGAATCATGTCTTTCTTGCGATCGACAATGCGCATGTAGCCGTCCGGCTGGATCAGCGCGATGTCACCGGTCTTCAGCCAGCCTTCGCTGTCGAGCATTTCATCGGTGGCTTCCTGACGCTGCCAGTAGCCCTTCATCACTTGCGGGCCCTTGACGCACAGCTCGCCGATTTCGCCCAGCGGCTGCTCGACACCGGCATCGTCGATGACTTTGCACAGGGTCGACGGCACCGGAATGCCGATGGTGCCGATCTGGATGTTCTGGATCGGGTTGACCGTGGCCACCGGGCTGGTTTCGGTCATGCCGTAACCTTCGCAGATCGGGCAACCGGTGACCGCTTTCCAGCGCTCGGCTGCTGCCAGTTGCAGGGCCATGCCGCCAGACAGGGTGACTTTCAGCGCCGAGAAGTCCAGCTTGCGGAAACCTTCGTTGTTGCACAGGGCCACGAACAGCGTGTTGAGGCCGACGAAGCCGCTGAACTTCCACTTCGACAGCTCCTTGACCATCGCCGGCAAGTCACGCGGGTTGCTGATCAGGATGTTGTGGTTGCCGATCAGCATCATCGCCATGCAATGAAAGGTGAACGCATAGATGTGGTACAGCGGCAGCGGGGTGATCAGGATCTCGCAACCTTCATTGAGGTTGGAACCCATCAGCGCCTTGCACTGCAGCATGTTGGCGACGAGGTTGCGATGGGTGAGCATCGCGCCCTTGGCCACGCCGGTGGTGCCACCGGTGTATTGCAGCACCGCGACGTCACCGCTGTCCGGGTTGGCTTCGGCGACTGGCTGGCCCTGCCCCTTGCTCAGCACGTCGTTGAACTTGACGGCTTTTGGCAGGTGATAGGCCGGGACCATTTTCTTCACGTACTTGATGACGCTGTTGATCAGCAGGCGCTTGATCGGCGGCAGCAGGTCGGCGACTTCGGTGACGATGACGTGTTTGACGCCGGTTTTCGGCACCACGGCTTCGGCCAGGTGCGCCATGTTCGCCAGGCACACCAGCGCCTTCGCACCGGAGTCGTTGAATTGGTGTTCCATTTCCCGCGCGGTGTACAGCGGGTTGGTGTTGACCACGATCAGCCCGGCGCGAATGGCACCGAAGACGGCGACCGGGTACTGCAACACGTTGGGCAGTTGCACGGCGATTCGATCACCGGGCTGCAAATCGGTATGCTGTTGCAGATAAGCGGCAAACGCACCGGACAATTCGTACAGTTCACCGTAGGTGATGGTCTTGCCCAGGTTGCTGAACGCCGGTTTGTCGGCGAAGCGTTGGCAGGATTGCTTCAACACTGCCTGAATATTCGGGTACTCGTCTGGATTGATGTCGGCAGCAATTCCAGCGGGGTACTTATCCTTCCAAAAGTCTTCGATCATGGAAGCCCACTCCTCAGCAACGCGAATTCAGCACCGCATTTGATGCGATTATTATTGGTGTTTGTTTATTGGTGAGTCTGGCTTTTTACAAGGCCGAGAAGTCACAAAGCGCGCCGAGAGTAGCAGCTTTGCCAAGGGTCGACTAGAGCCAAAAGCGGCCCCTACAGTCATTTTCATGACTCAAGAACCACTGGCAGTCATTTTAGAGCAAAAATCCTATAACACCTTGAAAGTCCCGGTTTTCGGGGTCCTGAAACAAAAATCGCGAGCAGGCTCGCTCCCACAGGATCATTAGTGAACCTGTGGGAGATTCTATGGTTGAGGGGCAACCCTCAACTTGCTTTCGGCTGGTATTCGCTCTGCCCCTTTAGTAGTGCGAATACGACCCGAGCAAGTTTA
>NZ_NEJP01000020.1 GCF_002113125.1 Pseudomonas sp. B20(2017)
ACTGATGGGCTGAAGAGCCTTTTTCAGCACAAAAACAAACGCCCCGAATAAGTCGGGGCGTTTGGTCTAAGGCCTGTCAGTGTGTTTTCACACAGTCTGCTCAGGCGCCGTTTCAGTCTTCAAGGCCGGTTGTTCTGGGCCTTGAGCAGATCGCGGATCTCGCCGAGCAGTTCTTCTTCCTTGGTCGGTACCGGCGGCAAGGTAGGCGCCACGGCTTCTTCGCGTTTCAAGCGGTTGATGGCTTTGACGCCCATGAATATCGCGAAGGCGACGATCACGAAGTCAAGAACGCTCTGGATGAATTTACCGTACGCCAGCACCACCGCGGGGGCGTTGCCCTCGGCGGCTTTCAGCGTGATGGCCAGGTCACTGAAATCCACCCCGCCGATCAGCAGACCTATGGGTGGCATGATCACGTCGCCGACGAACGACGAAACGATCTTGCCGAAGGCCGCGCCGATGATGATACCGACGGCCATGTCGACCACATTGCCTTTGACCGCGAAGGCCTTGAACTCGCTGAGCACGCCCATAGTTATTTCCTTGTTACAGATGAGTTTGGTGTACGCAGTGTAAATCAGCATAACGCGTCCTGCGCGAAACACCTTCTTACAAAGCCCGTTTTTATCGACACACCATTTCGCAATTAGTTTGCAAAGTGCCACTAATCGCGCGCGGAATACGCCTCAAGCCGCTGATCCCGAAGAAAAAATATTCAATCACGGCGTTGTGATCTTTCTATTTAGGTTTGGCGAATCGAGCTTCTAGCCTCTGTCTGGCGCACCTGGATGCGCCTCACAAAACAGAGGAACCTGAAATGAATTCCACACTTGGTTCAGGGATTATTCCCTACCGCCGTACTGTCGGCGTATTGGCCGCCGGCCTGTTGACCCTTTCCGTCAATGCCGCGCCGCTGACCCGTGACAACGGTGCTGCGGTTGGCGACAACCAGAACTCGCAAACCGCCGGAGCCAATGGCCCGGTGTTGTTGCAGGACGTGCAACTGATCCAGAAGCTGCAACGCTTCGACCGCGAGCGCATTCCCGAACGCGTCGTGCATGCTCGAGGCACCGGTGCCCATGGCACGTTCACCGCAACCAACGATCTTAGCGATCTCAGCAAGGCCAAGGTGTTTACCGCCGGCCAGGTCACCCCGGTGTTCGTGCGTTTCTCGGCGGTGGTTCACGGTAATCACTCCCCGGAAACCCTACGGGACCCGCGGGGTTTCGCGACCAAGTTCTACACCGCCGACGGTAACTGGGACCTGGTGGGCAACAACTTTCCGACGTTCTTCATCCGTGATGCGATCAAGTTCCCGGACATGGTGCACGCCTTCAAGCCAGACCCTCGCACCAATCTGGATGATGATTCCCGTCGCTTCGATTTCTTCTCCCATGTACCGGAAGCCACACGCACATTGACCGAGTTGTATTCCAACTCGGGAACGCCGGCCAGTTATCGGGAGATGGATGGCAACAGTGTGCACGCCTACAAGTTGGTCAATACCAAGGGTGATGTGCACTATGTGAAGTTTCACTGGAAAAGTTTGCAGGGCATCAAAAATCTCGATCCGCAACAAGTGGTGCAAGTTCAGGGCCGGGATTACAGTCACATGAGTCACGATTTGGTAACAAATATTAACAAAGGGAATTTTCCCAAGTGGGACTTGTACATCCAGGTCTTGAATCCGCAAGACTTATCCAGGTTTGACTTCGATCCCCTTGATGCAACCAAAATCTGGCCGGGTATCCCTGAGCGCAAAGTTGGACAAATGGTGTTGAACCGCAATCCAGCGAATGTCTTCCAGGAAACCGAACAAGTGGCCATGGCGCCTTCAAATGTTGTTCCGGGCATCGAGCCTTCGGAAGACCGTTTGCTGCAAGGCCGGATATTTGCCTATGCCGATACGCAAATGTATCGCCTCGGCGCCAACGCCCTGCAATTGCCGATCAATGCCGCCAAAACCGCCGTCAACAATGGCAACCAGGATGGCGCGATGAATGCCGGTGCGAGCAGCTCGGGTGTCAACTATCAGCCAAGCCGTTTGCAACCGCGTGAAGAGACGCCAGCTGCGCGATACAGCCAGACCGCACTGCAGGGCAGTACGCAACAGGCGAAGATCCAGCGCGAGCAGAACTTCAAGCAGGCCGGTGATCTGTATCGCTCGTTCAGCAAGAAGGAGCGCCAGGATCTGATCGAGAGCTTCGGCGGTTCGCTGGCCGGCGCCGATGACGAGAGCAAGCACATCATGCTGTCCTTCCTCTATAAGGCGGATCCGGAATACGGCGCCGGTGTGACCAAAGTGGCCAACGGTGACCTGGATCGGGTCAAGGCCCTGGCGGCCAAACTGGTCGACTGACCGCGACACTTTCAAGTCCGGCACTTGTCGGGGTTTGACCGGCAGCAGCGCCGCGCGTCTGGCCAGCGGAGAAATCCGTCCCGGTGCGCCGCGCTGATCGGCGATGGCTGCGTTATCATCGCGGTTTTTGCCGGGGGTTCAGATGGCCAAGGCCAAGCGCATGTACGGCTGCACCGAGTGCGGCGCAACCTTTCCCAAGTGGGCCGGGCAGTGCGGCGAATGCGGCGCCTGGAACACCCTGACCGAAACCATGGTCGAGAGCGGCGGTGCCGCCGCTCCGAGCGGGCGCACCGGTTGGGCAGGGCAGCAAGCCCAGATCAAGACGCTGGCCGAAGTCAGCATCGAAGAGATTCCGCGTTTTTCCACAGCCTCTGGCGAGCTCGACCGAGTGCTCGGCGGCGGTCTGGTGGACGGTTCGGTGGTACTGATCGGCGGTGATCCCGGCATTGGCAAATCGACGATCCTTTTGCAGACCCTGTGCAACCTCGCCAAGAACATGCCGGCGCTGTACGTCACCGGTGAGGAATCCCAGCAACAGGTCGCCATGCGCGCACGCCGCCTGGGTCTGCCGCAGGATCAACTGCGGGTCATGACCGAAACCTGCATCGAAACCATCATCGCCACTGCCCGTCAGGAAAAACCCAAGGTGATGGTGATCGACTCGATCCAGACGATTTTCACCGAACAACTGCAATCGGCACCGGGCGGCGTGTCCCAAGTGCGCGAAAGTGCGGCATTGTTGGTGCGCTATGCCAAGCAAAGCGGCACGGCGATTTTCCTGGTCGGCCACGTGACAAAGGAAGGCGCGCTCGCAGGGCCGCGGGTTCTGGAGCACATGGTCGATACCGTGCTGTATTTCGAGGGCGAGTCCGACGGGCGATTGCGTTTGCTGCGAGCGGTGAAAAACCGTTTCGGCGCGGTCAACGAACTCGGCGTGTTCGGCATGACCGATAAGGGCCTGAAAGAAGTCTCCAACCCTTCGGCGATTTTTCTCACACGCGCTCAGGAAGAAGTCCCGGGCAGCGTGGTGATGGCAACGTGGGAAGGCACCCGGCCGATGCTGGTGGAGGTTCAGGCGCTGGTGGATGACAGTCATCTGGCCAACCCGCGTCGAGTCACCTTGGGTCTGGACCAGAATCGTCTGGCGATGTTGTTGGCGGTGCTGCACCGTCACGGCGGCATTCCGACTCACGATCAGGACGTGTTCCTCAACGTGGTCGGCGGGGTGAAGGTGTTGGAAACTGCGTCCGACCTGGCGCTGATGGCCGCCGTCATGTCGAGCCTGCGCAACCGTCCGCTGCCTCATGACTTGCTGGTGTTCGGTGAAGTCGGTTTGTCCGGCGAAGTGCGCCCGGTGCCGAGCGGTCAGGAGCGATTGAAGGAAGCCGCCAAGCACGGCTTCAAGCGTGCGATCGTGCCCAAAGGCAACGCGCCGAAGGAAGCGCCGGCAGGGTTGCAGATCATTGCGGTGACACGTCTGGAGCAGGCGCTGGACTCGTTGTTCGAGTAATCAGAGCTCCATCAACGCGCCAAGCTCCCGTTCGAGCTCGGCCTCATCCCCGAGGTTGAGTTCGATCAGGCGCCGCAGGCGCTGAATCGACTCCAGGCTGATGTGCCGGCACTGGAAACCCAGTTGGCCATGATCGTCGTGCGCCAGTTGCACATCCATCTGAATGTCGATGTCCTTGCTCAAATGAATGTCGACGTTGAAGTCCTGCGTTTCATCCCCCAGCCACGGTTCCGGTTTTTCGATCAACAGGCCCTTGAGCGACAGGTCGATCAGCTTCACCGGCCAGATGTACTCGCCCTGGCTCAATTCGGTTCTGGCGTCGAACGCGATACGTTTGAAGCGGCGACGCTCGGACGGGGGCTCGCTCATGGCGCAATCCTCAGGAAGGTCAGCTGACTATAGACCCGACCAGCGGGGTGATGCCAACGAATGGACTGTCTAGACCAATGTCGGGGTATGGCCTTTGCCGCCAACAGCGCTAAACTCGGGGTGGCTGTCTTTCTTGTCCACCCTGGCTGGAATAATAAAATGAAAAATAATAATAGCCTGCTACGCCACTTACCCTGGCTGCTGCTGGCAATCGTAGGAGCGTGCGCCCTTGGCGTAGTGGCATTGCGCCGAGGCGAGGCGATCAACGCCTTGTGGATTGTGGTCGCCGCCGTGGCCATCTATCTGGTTGCATATCGTTACTACAGTCTGTTCATCGCTAACAATGTGATGCAACTCGATCCGCGTCGGGCCACTCCCGCCGTGCTCAACAATGACGGTCTGGACTACGTTCCGACCAACAAACACATTCTCTTCGGTCACCACTTCGCGGCCATCGCCGGCGCGGGGCCTCTGGTCGGCCCGGTACTGGCGGCACAGATGGGCTATCTGCCCGGTACGTTGTGGCTGATCGCCGGCGTGGTGCTGGCGGGCGCGGTGCAGGACTTCATGGTCCTGTTCATGTCGACCCGTCGCAACGGTCGTTCGCTGGGCGACATGGTGCGTGAAGAAATGGGCCGTATCCCCGGCACCATCGCGCTGTTCGGCTGCTTCCTGATCATGATCATCATCCTCGCGGTGCTGGCGCTGATCGTGGTGAAAGCCCTGGCTGAAAGCCCGTGGGGCATCTTTACCGTGATGGCGACCATTCCGATCGCGATGTTCATGGGCATCTACATGCGCTACATCCGTCCGGGCCGCATCGGCGAGATTTCGGTCATCGGCGTTTTGCTGCTGCTCGGTTCTATCTGGCTGGGCGGGCAGATTGCCGCCGATCCGGTCTGGGCCAAGGCCTTCAGCTTCACCGGCGTGCAAATCACCTGGATGCTGATCGGTTATGGCTTCGTCGCCGCCGTTCTTCCGGTGTGGCTGATCCTTGCCCCGCGTGACTACCTCTCCACCTTCCTCAAGATCGGTACCATCGTCGCCCTGGCGATCGGCATCCTGGTGACCATGCCCGAGCTGAAAATGCCGGCCCTGACCCAGTTCGTCGACGGCACCGGCCCGGTATGGAAGGGCGGTCTGTTTCCGTTCCTGTTCATCACCATCGCTTGCGGTGCGGTATCGGGTTTCCATGCACTGATCTCGTCCGGGACCACGCCGAAGCTGCTGGATAACGAAACCAACGCCCGTTACATCGGTTACGGCGGCATGCTGATGGAATCGTTCGTGGCCATCATGGCCATGGTCGCTGCCTCGGTGATCGAGCCTGGCGTGTACTTCGCCATGAACAGTCCGGCCGCCGTGGTCGGCGGTGACGTGGTGTCCGTGGCAACCGCAGTCAGCAACTGGGGCTTTGCAATTACCCCGGAAGCCCTGCAAGCCGTGGCGCATGACATCGGCGAAACCACCATCCTGGCCCGTGCCGGTGGTGCACCGACCCTGGCGGTCGGTATCGCGCAGATCCTGCACAGTGTCCTGCCGGGTGAAAACACCATGGCGTTCTGGTACCACTTCGCGATCCTGTTCGAAGCGCTGTTCATCCTGACCGCAGTCGATGCCGGCACCCGTGCCGGTCGCTTCATGCTGCAGGACCTGCTCGGTTCCTTCGTACCCGCACTGAAACGTACCGAATCCTGGACTGCCAACCTGATCGCCACCGCCGGTTGTGTGGCGATGTGGGGCTGGTTGCTGTATCAGGGCGTGATCGATCCGCTGGGTGGTATCAACACCTTGTGGCCGCTGTTCGGCATCTCCAACCAGATGCTGGCCGGTATCGCGCTGATGCTCGGCACCGTGGTCCTGATCAAGATGAAGCGCCAGCGCTACATCTGGGTCACCCTGCTGCCGGCCACTTGGCTGCTGATCTGCACCACGACCGCAGGCTTCATCAAGCTGTTCGACGCTAACCCTGCGATCGGCTTCCTGTCGCTGGCCAAGAAGTACAGTGATGCACTGGCCAACGGTCAGGTGCTGGCGCCGGCGAAAAGCGTCGAGCAGATGCAGCACGTGATCTTCAACGCCTACACCAACGCTACATTGACCGCGCTGTTCCTGTTCGTGGTATTCAGCATCCTGTTCTATGCGCTCAAGGTCGGCATCGCCGCCTGGGGCAAAAAAGAGCGTACGGACAAAGAATCGCCATTCCAGGCCCTGCCGGACGCGTAACCAGAGGATTGCAGCATGTTCAATGACCTGAGTCGCCTCGGTAAATACCTCGGTCAGGCCGCGCGCCTGATGGTCGGCATGCCCGACTACGACACCTACGTCGAGCATATGCAGACCAAACACCCGGACAAACCGGTGATGAGCTACGAGATGTTCTTTCGCGAACGTCAGGAAGCTCGTTACGGTGGCAAGGGTGGGCCGAAGTGCTGTTGAACTGACAGCCTTCGGTTGATGTAGTCCCCAACTGTGGGAGCGAGCTTGCTCGCGAAAGCGGTGTGTCATTGAGCAATGATGTCGACTGACACGACCCCTTCGCGAGCAAGCCCGCTCCCACATTTGTTTTGTGTTGTTCATCAATTTTGCGAAGGGGATCGATGTTGTCTTCTCCAATACCTGTAACGGTACTCAGCGGTTTCCTCGGCGCCGGCAAGACCACCTTGCTGCGCCATCTGTTGAAAGCCGAGCACGGCCTGAAAATCGCCGTGATCGAAAACGAATTCAGCGACGCCGGTATCGACACCCAACTGCTGGGCGACGAGCCAGTGCAAGTCATGACCCTGGCCAACGGCTGCGTCTGCTGCACCATTCACACCGATCTGACCAAGGCCTTGTACCTGCTGCTCGAACGGCTGGACAGCGGCGAAATCGCCTTCGATCGGCTGGTCATCGAATGCACCGGCTTGGCCGACCCGGCTCCGGTGGCGCAGACCTTTTTCATCGACGAAGAATTGCGCGAGCGCTATTTGCTCGACGGCATCATCACCCTGGTAGACGCGGCCCACGCCGAGCTGCACCTGACCCAGACCATCGCCCAGGCGCAGATTGGTTTTGCCGACCGCTTGCTGGTCAGCAAGACCGATCTGGTGGACGAGGCCGCGTTCACCGCGCTCAGCGAACGCCTGACCCGCATCAACCGCCGGGCACCGATCCACGTGGTGGAACATGGCAACATCGATCTGGCCGAACTACTCGATGTGCGCGGTTTCAACCTGAACGCCGATCTCGGTGGCGGGGTGAGTCTGCGGCCGGTCAGCAAGGCGCCGTCCATCGACCGGATCTCCAGCCTGGTGCTGCGTACCGACCAGCCGCTGGATATCGATCAGCTCAGCGAGTTCATGAATGAACTGCTGGAAGAGCACGGCAAGCAACTGCTGCGTTACAAAGGCGTGTTGAACATTGCAGGCGAAGATCGGCGGCTGGTGTTCCAGGGTGTATTGAAGCTGTATGGCTTCGACTGGGACACCGAGTGGGCGGAAGGCGAGGTGCGGGAAAGCGTGATCGTGTTTATCGCCGACGATTTGCCGGAAGAGAAGATCCGGGAGGGGTTTGCCAGGGTGGCTGCACAGCAAAACTGAATTTGTGGAGACTGGAAGGGCCTCTTCGCGAGCAAGCTCGCTCCCACAATAGATCGCATTCTGTCAGGAGGAATGCCATTCAATGTGGGAGCGAGCTTGCTCGCGATGGCGATCTAACCGACAACGCATGGCTCAAGAGCTGAACCCAGCAACGTCTGCTCAAGATGTTCCAAATGCCGATTCATCAACATACCGGCTCTGGAAACATCTCTACGCTCCAACGCCTCAACCAACGCCAGATGCTCCTGCCACGCGCAACAGCTGTGCGTCTGCTCGCCACATAGCGCAATCGCTAGTGAGGTCAGCGGCACCAACGTGCCGAGAAAATGCGCCAACGGTGCATTCCCCGCCATTTTTGCCAACTGCAAATGAAATTCACCGGACAGACGAATCGCTGCGCCCCGTCGATTTTTATCCACAGCCTGACGCTCACGTTCGATCAACGCTCGCAGGCGTTTCAGATCTTCAGCCTGCGCATGCTGACAAGCCAGCCTTACCAGCGTGTTCTCGGCCAGACGCCGGGCGTGCAGGGCCTGACGTGTCTGTTCGGCGTCCGGTGCGGCAACCCGCGGTCGATGGTTGGCCCGCAGCACGATGATCTGTTCGTGGGACAGTTGTGTCAGCGCCCGACGCACATCGGCGCGGCTGACGCCGAACATCTGCTTCAGGCTCTCTTCGGTAAACCGGCTGGCGGCATCGATGCGTTGCTCGAGGATCGCGTCGAACAGGCGCGGATACAGATCCTCCACCGGCGCGTGCAGGCGGGAGAAGGGCAGGGCCGCCGAAGTCGGGCGAGGGTGCGACGGCGTGGCAAGGCTGTTCATGGCCGGTCTCCAGTGTGAGGCGTTTTCAGTGGCTCAGGTTGTCATCCGGGATATTCAGTTCGATGCCCATCCGCTGTCCTTCACGCAGGATGTGCCGGCGCATTTCGGCGCTGGCCTGGGCGCTGTTCTTGCTGCGGATCGCGCGCACCACGGCTTCGTTTTCCTCAAGGCGTTCGGCCAGGTGCTCCGGCGAGTTGCGCAGTACTTCGGCACTTTGCTTGAGGGCGTTGCTGGTCTGTTGCACCACGCTCTGGAAAATCGGGTTCGAGGTCAGGGTGAACAGTTCTTCGTGGAACGCGATGTAGGCGCTGACCCCGGCTTCGCTGTCGCCCGCTTCGAGGGCTTCGCGCATGTCCATCAGGGTCAGGCGCAGTTGCCCGACTTCCTTGCTGCTGATCGACTGCGCCACCAGGCCAACGATGAACGGCTCAAGGGTGTAACGCAGTTGCAGCACGTCTTCGAGGCTGGCGCCGGCTACCGCGCTGTCGTGGCTTTGGCTGTCACTGGCCTGCGCGTCGAGGACCACCACGCCCTTGCCGGGCATCGAGCGCACCAGGCCGAGGGTTTCCAGTACGATCACCGCTTCGCGCAGGCTCGGGCGACTGATGCCCAATTGTTCGGCCAGTTCACGCTGGCCCGGCAGCATTTCGCCGGAGCGCCATTGGCCGCGGGCGAGGGCGGCCCGGAGTTTTTCTACCACTGAGTTGACGACGGTTGATGTAGTAATCACGTGTTCGCTCCATGAGCCGTGCCTGCATTTGCGCAGGCACGGCACTCATTCAGAATTCTTTGGCCGCCGCTTGAGCGACGGTTTTTCTCGGCTGAAAGTTATAGCCCTGCTCGCCGTTGAGCACCTTGTTCGCCCGTTGCACGTCGATGTCCTTTTCCCAGCGGGCGATGGCCACGGTGGCGACGCAGTTGCCGATCAGATTGGTCAGCGCCCGGCCGATACCCATGAACCAGTCCACCGCCAGTACCAGCACCAGACCGACCACCGGAATCGCCGGGATGGCCGTCAGGGTGGCGGCGAGAATCACCAGCGCCGAACCGGGAATGCCGTGGGCGCCTTTGGAGGTAATCAGCGACACCAGCAAAATCGTCAGCAGGTCGGTCATGGCCAGCGGCGTGCCGGTGGCATTGGCAATGAACACGATGGCCAGGGTCAGGTAGATCGAAAAACCGTCGAGGTTGAACGAGTAACCGGTTGGAATCACCAGCCCGACGGTCGAGCTGCCGATGCCCAGATGCTCAAGCTTGCGCATGATCTGCGGCAGCACGGCGTCGGAGGAGGCGGTGCCCATGACGATCAGCAGTTCTTCGCGCAGGTACTTGAGCAGCGGCCACATGCGCAGGCCAGACAAACGCATTACCAGACCGAGAATCAGCGCGACGAAGGCGATGCAGGTCAGGTAGAACAAGCCGACCAGGCTGCCCAGGTGTTGCAGCGAATCCAGGCCATATTTGCTGGTGGTGAAGGCAATGGCACCGAACACGCCGATCGGCGCCAGACGCACGATCATGCCCATGATCCGGAAGATCACGTGGCTCAATTCGTTGATCAGCCGGGAGATCCCGGAAGCGGCTTCGCCCACCAGATTCAACGCGCTGCCGAACAGCACCGAGAACAGCAGCACTTGCAGAATGTTGTTGTCGGCAAAGGCGCCGAGCACCGAGGTCGGGATCAGGTCCATCAGGAACTGGGTGGTAGTGTGCATGTGCTGGCCGCGTTCGGCGATGTCGCCCATATCGGCGGCGGACAACTGCTCCAGATGGATGTTGGCGCCGCTGCCGATCCCGGTGCTGAACGCGAACACCAGACCGATCACCAGGGCGATGGTGGTCAGCACTTCGAAGTAGATCACCGACTTGAGGCCGATGCGCCCGACCTTCTTCAGGTCGCCGGCGCCGCTGATGCCGCTGACCACCACGCAGAACACGATCAGGCCGATGAGCATCTTGATCAGTTTGATGAAACCGTCGCCGAGCGGTTTGAGCTGGGCCGAGTATTCAGGAAGGGTCAGCCCGCAGACGATGCCGAGCACCAGTCCGAGAACCACTTGGAGGAAGATTGAACGCGAGCACCATCTGAGCATGGGAGGAATCCTGGTCGGTGTCCTGGCTGCCGTGCGCGGGGCGCATCAGATTCAGGACTTAATTATTGTGGTCTTACCGGTATGTCCAGTGCGGGTGCAGTCTAGGCGCTGTTTTTTACGGATCGCAAGTGAAAAATGACGGATTGGCATGACCGGTCTGACCAGTTAAGCGCCAGGCCCCGACCTTGAGCCATTCGCAGTTCGAAACTTTTTTGCGGGCGAAAAAAAACCGGCCATCACTGGCCGGTTTTTCATGCTGCGGATTTAGCGTCGCAATTAAGCGCCGTATACCGGCAGTTTCTTGCAGATGGCTTTGACTTTCTCACGAACGGCGTCGATCACTGCTTCGTTGTTCAGGTCAGCCAGGATGTCGCAGATCCAGCCGGCCAGCTCTTTGCACTCTGCTTCCTTGAAGCCGCGAGTGGTCACAGCCGGAGTACCGAAGCGCAGGCCGGAAGTGACGAACGGCGAGCGTGGGTCGTTTGGCACGGAGTTCTTGTTCACGGTGATGAACGCTTTGCCCAGAGCGGCGTCGGCGTCTTTACCGGAGATTTCCTGCTTGATCAGCGACAGCAGGAACAGGTGGTTTTCAGTACCGCCGGAAACTACGTCGAAACCGCGCTCGATGAACACGCCGGCCATGGCCTGGGCGTTTTTCACCACTTGTTGCTGGTAAGCCTTGAACTCAGGCTGCAGTGCTTCCTTGAAGCAGATCGCTTTGGCGGCGATCACGTGCTCCAGCGGGCCACCCTGGGCGCCCGGGAATACGGCGGAGTTCAGCTTCTTCTCGATGTCGGCGTTGGCTTTGGCCAGGATCAGGCCACCACGTGGACCGCGCAGGGTCTTGTGGGTGGTGGTGGTCACGACGTCAGCGAACGGAACCGGGTTCGGGTAGACGCCAGCGGCGACCAGACCGGCTACGTGAGCCATGTCGACGAACAGGTAGGCGCCAACCTTGTCGGCGATGGCACGGAAGCGCGGGAAGTCGAGGATCTGCGAGTACGCAGAGAAACCGGCCACGATCATTTTCGGCTTGTGCTCAACTGCCAGACGCTCGACTTCGTCGTAGTCGATCAGGCCGTTGGCGTCGATGCCGTACTGGATGGCGTTGTACAGCTTGCCGGAGGAGGAAACGCTGGCGCCGTGGGTGAGGTGACCACCATGTGCCAGGCTCATGCCCAGGATGGTGTCACCGGCCGACAGCAGGGCCAGGTAAACAGCGGCGTTGGCTTGCGAACCGGCGTGCGGCTGAACGTTGGCGTAGTCGGCGCCGAACAGTTCCTTGGCGCGGTCGATGGCCAGTTGCTCAACGACGTCTACGTACTCGCAACCACCGTAGTAGCGCTTGCCCGGGTAGCCTTCGGCGTACTTGTTGGTCAGTACCGAGCCTTGAGCTTCCATCACCGCTGGGCTGGTGTAGTTCTCCGAAGCGATCAGCTCGATGTGTTCTTCCTGGCGCTGGGCTTCTTGCTCCATGGCGGCAAAAAGATCGGCGTCGTACTTGGCAATAGTCAAATCACGGCTGAACATGGCGGTCCTCAAGGATCGGGGGCAGAAAAGGGGGGCATTCTAACCCATCGGGTTTTGGATGGCATATGAAACGACATCATGTCGCAGACAAGTGGCGTTCATGACCAGATATGTGGCGTCCGTGCCGGCCTTCGCTGACCAGCCGGTTCGCACAATAACCGAGGCCGGCCCGCGATTTTGTGATCGACATCAATCCCTGTGAGAGCGAGCTTGCTCGCGAAGATCGCGCCGCCGATCTTCAGTCGAACATGAACAGCGCATCATTGCTGAACTGCGCCTCGAACCGTCCCGCCGGCATCGGCCGTCCGAATAGATAACCCTGAACCTCGTCGCAGCCATGCTCGCGCAGGAAGTCCAGTTGCTCATGGGTTTCCACGCCCTCGGCGATCACCGCCAGATTCAGGCTGTGGGCCATGGCGATGATCGCCCGGGCAATCTGCGCGTCCTGCTCTCCGGACGGCAGGCCGTCGACGAAGGTGCGGTCGATCTTCAGTACGTCGATCGGGAATTGCTTGAGGTAGTTCAACGACGAGTAACCGGTGCCGAAGTCGTCGACCGCAATGCTCAGGCCGAGGTTCTTCAGACCGGCAAGGATCTGCATCGCCTCGCTGACTTCGCGCATCAGGATACTTTCGGTCAGCTCCAGTTCCAGACACGCCGGCGGCAGGCCGGTTTCCTTGAGGATGGTGGCGATCCGCGTACCGAGCTGGCCGTCGGAGAACTGCCGGGCGGAAATGTTTACCGAGACCTTCGGCACGCGTACGCGGCTCTGGTGCCAGGTCTTGAGCTGACGGCAGGCCTCGCTGATCACCCAGTCGCCGACGTCCACCACCAGCCCGAGTTCTTCGAGCACCGGAATGAAATCCCCCGGCGGCACCAGCCCGCGACGCGGATGACGCCAGCGCAGCAGGGCTTCAGCGCCGGTCAGGCGTTTGCCGTCGCCGCTGAACTGCGGCTGGTAATACAGCACGAATTCGTTCTGCTCGAGGGCGTGGCGCAGATCGCTTTCCAGTTCCAGACGTTCAAGCGCACTGGCGTTCATGTCGGCCTGATAGAACTGGAAGTTGTTCTTGCCGCGCTCTTTGGCGTGGTACATCGCGGTGTCGGCGTTCTTCATCAACTGGCTGAGTTCGTTGCCGTCCTGCGGGCTCAGGGCGATGCCGATACTGGCGGTGACGAAGAACTCGCGGCCTTCGAGCACGAACGGTCGTACGAGGCTGGCGAGAATCTGCTCGGCCACGTGGATTGCACGGTTCAGCGCCATCTCACGGCTGGAACGGTGTTGCAGCAACAGGGTGAATTCGTCGCCACCCATCCGCGCCACGGTGTCGTCATCGTCGACGCAGGCCAGCAACCGCGTGGCCATGTCCTTGAGCATGCGGTCGCCGGCGGCGTGGCCGAGGGAGTCGTTGATCGGTTTGAAACGGTCGAGGTCGAGGAACATCAGCACCACCCACGACTTCTGCCGCTCGGCCGATTGCAGCGCGGTGTGCAGACGATCCTGGAACAGCGTGCGGTTCGGCAGATGGGTCAGGGCGTCGTAGTAGGCGAGGCGGTGAATCCGCTGCTCGCTGGCCTTGCGCTCGCTGATGTCGCTGAAGAAGCACACGTAACTGGCCAGGTCGCCCTCGTCGTCGAGCACGGCGGTGATGCCGACCCACGCCGGGTAGTGCTCGCCGTTGCGACGCTTGAGCCAGACTTCGCCTTCCCAGGTGCTGTGCTGATGCAGCTGCTTGAGCACGTAGCGCAGGTGCGCGTCCTGCTGTTCGTCGACGGTCAGCATGTTCGGCAACTGGTCGAGCACTTCGCTCACCGCGTAGCCGCTGACCCGGCTGAACGCCTCGTTGGCCTGGACGATATAGCCGGCCGGGTCGGTGATCAGAATCGCCGAGGTCGAGTGCTCGAATACCGTGGCCGCCATGCGCAGGTCTTTTTCGGCGCGGCGCTGCTGGCTGATGTCGCGACCGACCCCGAGCACGCCTTCAAAGGCGCCGTGCTCGTCCCACACTAGCACCAGACGCAGTTCGATCGGGATCTTGCGGCCATCGGCGCGCAGGCAGTCGAACAGGAACAACTGGGTCTGCACCTGGCTACGCAAAATCACCAGTTGCTCGGGTTTGCCCAACGCTTTGCTGACCCGATCCATCAAGTGATAAATGCCGCTCAGTTGCTGTGGGTTGGCGATGGTCGACTGCCAGCCGTTCTGGAAAATCCATTCGGCGTCATAACCCAGCACCGCTTGCACCGACGGGCTGACGTAGTTCAGCGACAGCTGGCTGTCGGTGGAGAAAATCACGTCGCTGATGCTTTCGGCGAGCATCCGGTAACGTTGCTCGCTGTCGCGCAACGACTCGCTGGCCTCGATCTGATCGGTGATGTCCTTGGCCACACCGATGATCCGTGTGACCTGATCGTGCTTGTCCCGGGCCAGCGCCTGCTCGCGAATGTCGAAGCGCCGCCACTTGCCGTCGCGATGACGGAAGCGCAGCTGGCATTGCAGCAACTGACTGTAACCGGCGTGGCGCTGCATCTGCCGCGAGCGATGGTAGTAGTCGGCGTCTTCCGGGTGCAGGAGAATTTCCCAGAAGTACTCGCCCATCTGATGCAACTCGGTGCGGTTGTAACCGAGGGTCTGGCCGAGGTGGTGGTTGCTGAAGATCATCCGCTGGCTGATCACGTCCTGCACATACAGGTGATCCGGCACGGTACGCACCACGTCCGACCAGAAGCCTTCGCGCTCCAGCAGCGACAGTTCGATCAGCTTGCGGCTGGTGATGTCGTTGATGCTCAGGATCACGGCTTTGTAGTCGTGCTGCTCATGGGGCAGGCGCAGCACCAGCCACAGATGCTGGTCGCGGCCATTGATGTCCGGCAGTTTGATCTCCAGTTCCAGCTGCTTTTGCTGCTGGAGTACGGCGTCGAGCACCTGATTGCCGATCGCGCACTGACTGTGCGGCTGACCGTCGATCAACAGTTGCCAGGCGTGGTCGCAGGAGTTGACGTTGAGCAGTTGCAGCGCGACCTGGTTGACCTCGGTCACCCGCAGTTCGTGGAGCAATTGCTGGCGCTGCGCCGGCTGGTCGAGCCAGGCCTTGAGCTGGTCGCTGGTCTGGATCTGGGCCTTTTCGAAAACCTGCTTGAGCCCCGAAAGATCGAGCACGCACAACGCCACGCCGGTGCCTTCGAAAATATCCTGATAACGCCGACGCCCTTCATGCACCTGGCGCTGGCGGCGACGCATGTTGAGCAATGCGATAAACGGCAGCAGCGAGAGCGCCAGGCCCAGCAGGCATTTGCCGATGAATGCCGGCAGCAATTGTTCGAGCACATGCTGGCGGTCGAACAGGCCACGCAGTTGCCAGTCGCTGCTGCTCAGCGGCACGGTCAGCACGCTGTTGGCCAGATCGTCCGGGGTCAGGGTGCTGGTCTTGGTGGACGGCAGGGCTTTGTCACGGCTGATGATCTGATGATTGACGCGGTTTTCCACCAGCCACAACGGGCGGATACCGCTGTCGCCCTGTTTGGTCAGCGCGTCGAAGAAGGTCGGCGTCAGGCGCAGCGCCCAGTAACCGCGCGTGCTGCCGCTGGCCTGATGCAGCAACAGATGCACTACCGAACCGTCGTCGGCGTTACTGAAATAATGGGCTTGAGCGCGGCTGCGGCGCACCAGATCGCTGAGATAATCGGCGTCGTGGCTGTCGGTGGCGCTGTCGCTGAGGATTTTTCCGGACGGGGTGAGCAGCGCGAGGCTGCGCAGGTCGGGCAACGATTGCTGAAGCTTGCGCAGCAGCGCCTGCTGTTCGTCGGCCGACTGGGGCTGTTCGACGATCGGTAGCAGATTGAGGGCGATCTGCGCGTTCAGCGCCATGTTCAGGCTGACCTGCGAGGCGAGGTCGGCGGTGTAGTCGATGGTGTACTGACGCTGGTTTTTCTGGGTTTCGCGCAGTTGATCGAGCAATTGCCAGAACAGCAGCGCCAGCAGCAACAGCACCAGTGTCGCCAGCGCGCCTTTCAATGTTCCGCGCAGGGACGAGCCGGGCGCCGGTAGGGTGCTGCTCACAGAAGCTGGCGGAGTGACATTGGACAAGCTGTAATCCTGCGGTTTGGCTGGACTGGCGCGACGTGCACTATAAGCCGGACGCCCAAAGGGCGGCTAGCATGCCTTGAGTTGTGGCGAAGTGCCAGCCCCGCTCGGCTGGACTGCCTTCCGTCATTCAGGTAGCTTTGCCGGTTACGCGGGAGCGTTCCAGCTCCTAGACTTTCCGCGCGCACGCATTGATATCTTCCAGTGAACGACGCGCACGGTCTGGCCGGGCATTGCCTGTGTCCCAATCATTCATCAGTCACTGACCCAAGGTTCTCCATGGCTCAATACGTCTTCACCATGCATCGGCTGGGCAAAGTTGTTCCGCCGAAGCGGGAAATCCTGAAAAACATTTCGCTGTCTTTCTTCCCCGGCGCCAAGATCGGCGTACTCGGCCTCAACGGTTCGGGTAAATCCACGCTGCTGAAAATCATGGCCGGCGTCGACACCGAGTTCGAAGGCGAAGCGCGCCCGATGCCGGAGCTGAACATCGGTTACCTGCCGCAAGAGCCGCAACTGGATCCGACCAAGACCGTGCGTGAAGTAGTCGAGGAAGCGGTCAGCGTGATCAAGGATGCGCAAGCGCGTCTGGACGAGGTCTACGCCGCCTACGCCGATCCTGATGCCGACTTCGACAAACTGGCCGCCGAACAGGCCAAGCTCGAAGCAATCCTGCAGGCCAGCGACGGTCACAACCTGGAGCGCCAGCTGGAAGTCGCCGCCGATGCGCTGCGTCTGCCGGCCTGGGACGCCAAGGTCGAGCACCTGTCCGGTGGTGAAAAGCGTCGTGTGGCCCTGTGCCGTCTGCTGCTGTCCGCCCCGGACATGCTGCTGCTCGACGAACCGACCAACCACCTGGACGCCGACTCCGTTGCGTGGCTCGAACACTTCCTGCACGACTTCCCGGGCACCGTGGTAGCGATCACGCACGACCGTTACTTCCTGGACAACGTCGCCGGCTGGATTCTGGAACTCGACCGCGGCGCGGGCATTCCTTACGAGGGCAACTACTCGGGTTGGCTGGAAGCCAAGTCCGAGCGTCTGGCCCAGGAATCCAAGCAGCAATCGGCCCACGAAAAAGCCATGAAGGAAGAACTGGAGTGGGTGCGCAAAGGCGCCAAGGCCCGCCAGTCCAAATCCAAGGCTCGTCTGCAGCGCTTCGAAGAAATGCAGTCGCAGGAATTCCAGAAGCGTTCGGAAACCAACGAGATCTACATCCCGGCCGGTCCGCGCCTGGGTGACAAGGTCATCGAATTCAAGAACGTCACCAAGGGCTACGGCGATCGCGTGTTGATCGACAACCTGTCGTTCTCGATGCCCAAAGGCGCCATTGTCGGCGTGATCGGCGGTAACGGTGCCGGTAAGTCGACCCTGTTCCGCATGCTGATGGGTAAGGAAACTCCGGACTCCGGCAGCATCGAGATCGGCGAAACCGTGCAGCTGGCCTGCGTGGACCAGAGCCGCGAAGACCTGGACGGCAGCAAGACCGTGTTCCAGCAGATCTCCGACGGTTCCGACCAGATCCGCATCGGCAACTACGAGATCCCGTCGCGTACCTACGTCGGTCGCTTCAACTTCAAGGGTGGCGATCAGCAGAAGTTCGTCAAGGACCTGTCCGGTGGTGAGCGCGGTCGTCTGCACCTGGCGCTGACCCTGAAGGAGGGCGGTAACGTCCTGCTGCTCGACGAACCGTCCAACGACCTCGACGTTGAAACCCTGCGTTCCCTTGAAGAAGCCCTGCTGGACTTCCCGGGCGCCGCCATTGTGATCTCTCACGATCGGTGGTTCCTTGACCGCGTCGCGACTCACATCCTGGCGTACGAAGACGACTCGCAAGCGGTGTTCTTCGAAGGCAACTACACCGAGTACGAAGCCGATCGCAAAAAACGCCTCGGCGAAGCAGCGGCCCAGCCACACCGGGTACGCCACAAGAAACTGGCCTGATTACAGGTTGGTTGCATGAAAAAGCGGAGTCTTCGGACTCCGCTTTTTTTTGCCTGCGATGCAGACTGTTTTATAACGTGTGTACTATTTGTTTTCATAAATGCGACATTTTTGTCTGTTGCTGTGTACATGTCGTTTGTTACAGTCCGGCTCAATCTCCTCCAACGACAACAAATTTGCTGAGACTTTTCCTATGATCGAATCCGTCGAATCCTTCCTCGCCCGTCTGAAAAAGCGCGATCCGGATCAACCCGAATTCCACCAGGCCGTCGAAGAAGTCCTGCGCAGCCTGTGGCCGTTTCTCGAAGCCAATCCGCACTATCTGACCTCGGGGATTCTGGAGCGCATCTGCGAGCCGGAGCGGGCGGTGGTTTTCCGGGTGTCGTGGGTCGACGATCAGGGCAAGGTCCAGGTCAATCGCGGTTTCCGCATCCAGATGAACAGCGCCATCGGCCCGTACAAGGGCGGTTTGCGCTTCCATCCTTCGGTGAACATGGGCGTGCTGAAATTCCTCGCCTTCGAACAGACCTTCAAGAACTCCCTGACCTCATTGCCCATGGGCGGCGGCAAGGGTGGCTCGGACTTCGATCCGAAGGGCAAGAGCGACGCTGAAGTCATGCGTTTCTGCCAGGCGTTCATGAGCGAGCTGTACCGCCACATTGGTGCCGACGTGGACGTGCCGGCAGGAGATATCGGTGTCGGCGCACGGGAGATCGGATTCCTGTTCGGCCAATACAAACGCCTGAGCAACCAGTTCACCAGCGTGCTGACCGGTAAGGGCATGACCTACGGCGGCAGCCTGATCCGTCCGGAAGCCACCGGTTTCGGTTGTGTGTATTTCGCCGAGGAAATGCTCAAGCGCCGCGAGCAGACCGTCGAAGGCAAGCGCGTGGCGATCTCCGGTTCCGGCAACGTTGCGCAGTACGCGGCTCGCAAGGTGATGGACCTGGGCGGCAAGGTGATTTCCCTGTCCGACTCCGAAGGCACGTTGTATTGCGAGGCCGGCCTGAGCGAAGAGCAGTGGCTGGCGCTGCTGGAACTGAAGAACGTCAAGCGCGGGCGGATCAGCGAATTGGCGGCGGCATTCGGCCTGGAGTTCCGCGCCGGTCAGTTGCCATGGTCGTTGCCGTGCGATATCGCGCTGCCATGCGCGACCCAGAACGAACTCGACGCCGAATCCGCCCGCACCTTGCTGCGCAATGGCTGCGTGTGTGTGGCCGAAGGCGCGAACATGCCGACCACCCTCGAGGCTGTGGATCTCTTTATCGAAGCCGGCATTCTGTTTGCGCCGGGCAAGGCCTCGAATGCCGGCGGCGTGGCGGTGAGCGGTCTGGAAATGTCGCAGAACGCCATGCGCCTGCTGTGGACGGGCGGCGAGGTGGACAGCAAGTTGCACGGGATCATGCAGTCGATCCACCACGCCTGCGTGCATTACGGAGAGGAAAACGGCCGCATCAATTACGTCAAAGGCGCGAACATCGCGGGCTTCGTCAAAGTGGCCGACGCGATGCTCGCCCAAGGCGTGGTTTAAGCAACGGGGTTCAAGAGCGCTCGATGCGGATCACTTCAATCAGTTGATCTCCGGCCGGGCGCTGCCACAGCACTTCATCGTTGAGCCGCGCGCCAAGCAGTGCGCGGCCCAGCGGTGAGGCCCAGTTGATCAGGCCGTTGGCGGCATCGGCCTGATCTTCGCCGACCAGTTGCACCCGGCGTTCCGTGTCGTGTTCGTCGGCGTAGGTCACCCAGCTGCCGATCTGCACTTTGTCGGTAGATGTCGGGGCCGGCGCGACCTGGGCGCTGCCGACCCGTTGATTGAAATAACGCAAATCCCGTTCGAGATCGGCCAGCCGCTGCTTGTCGGCCTGTTCGCCCTTGGCGGACTGTTCGGCGTGCAGGGTTTGCAGTTCGGCGACTTTCGCCTGCAACTGGGCAAGGCCTTGCGGCGTAACGTAATTGGGCTGTGTGCTGACCTGCCGTTCGACCGGCTGGTCGGCTTGCGCAGCGGCGTTGTCTTCGTTGACGAAGGCGCGACTCATGATGGGCTCCTGTTACAACCGTTGGGCCATGGTCGCAGGCAAAAGGTTTCGCTGGATGTCTGGAAACGACCTACTGCGAACGATAAGCCCGCGCGGCGCCCTGATCCTTCTCTTGCTGCCAGGCGCGCTCGCGCTCATCCCAGTGTTCGTTGCGATACTCTTCGCGATCCTTGTTTTCCAGCATAGCCTGACATTGGCGGAAGCCGTCGCTCCAGCCCTCGGCGTATTGCTTGTCCTTGAGATAGCGCGGCACGTTCTTGCGAAACTCGCCGCTGATCGAGCCGGCCGCCTGACGACCGCTGATGCAACCGTCATCGAAACCGTCGGCAAACGCCGGTGGATAACCCTTGGCGATCAGATCTTCGTGGGTGCTCTGACAGCCACCCAGCAACAGCAACACGCCCGCAAAAACCGCACACCGCCACATCACACTCTCCCGAGCCGTCATACGGCTGATAGGGAAAGTGTAGAAGGTGATTCGTCGGGCTTTGGTGAAAGGCCTGTCAGTAATTCGTTAACCAGTGGAGATCCCTGTGGGAGCGGGCTTGCCCGCGATAGCGAATGATCAGTCAACAGAGATGTTGAGTCTGATGGCCTCATCGCGGGCAAGCCCGCTCCCACAGGTTCAAGGAAATGTTCGGGATCAGTAGTGATACCACTTCACTTCCAGCATCACCTCGGTCTCCGGTGTTGCCAGATGGCTGAACTCACGTTGGGCGCTCAGGCGCAGGCCGAGGTTGCGCGACAATTCCCACTGCTGGTTCAGACTCAGGCTGCGGCGCACTTCACCATTGAAGAAGTAATCGCCTTTGGCCTCCAGGCTGAGATTGCCCAGCGGGTTTTTCCACAATACGCCGGTATTGAAACCGCCTGCAGGGGAAACGAACTCGGCGAAATCATTGTTGTGTTCAACGCGCACCGTGCCGAGGGCAAAACCCAGCACATCGTCACCCAGCGCCCAGGTGCCGCCACCACCACCGTTGACGTGGCTGACCAGGGTTTCGTCGTCATGCTTGCCCGGCACACGTTCAAGACCCCCGGTGACTTGCCAAGACAGCGGCTGCAGCAGCGCGTTGCGCGGCGTCAGCGAGCGGATAGTCGCCAGGTCCAGTTGCTGGAATTGCCAGTGATTGCCTTCGTACTGGCGCAGCTTCATCTGCAGGATTTCGATCTGTGCGCCGAGGGGGAAACTCTCGGCGTTGTCGTTGAGGTCGTGATAGGCCATGCGCAAGCCGTACTCGCCGAACGCGCGGTCACCGCGAGTGCCGAGACCTGCCTGCCAGGTGCGCGATTCGTGGCCGTCCTCGGGCAGGCCCGGTTGCGAAATTTGCAGCTCCGGCGCCGGGTTCTTGTTGATCGCCCGCAGCAATTCGAAACTGCGCTGCGCCCGCTGCGGATCACGTTCCTGGCCGTTGGCGCGGTAGCGTTCCAGCCGATACGCCGCGTCGATGATCAGCGCTTGGCGATCCCGGGGCAGTGCCTTGAACGTCGGATCCTGCAATTGCTGTTGATCGGCGCTGACTTTCAGCACCCAGTCCTGTTCCTCACCGCTCAGCGGCTCGGCGCGGCTGAGCAATTCACGCTCGCGGGACGGGCGATATTCGATGTGCTCGACCAGCCCGGCTTCCTTCACCGCTTTGACGGTGTCGGTGGGGATCGCGGTCAGCGGGAATTGTTCGGTCAGGCGCAGACTCGGACGGGCGACCTGCAACAGTTCGAGCAGACGATAGGAGCAGTTTTCATCGAAGAAGAAATAGTCGAACTGGACCTGCTTCAACTCCCACACATGCTCGACCATTCGCGCGGTTTCGGCTTGCGTCAGATTGAGCCGGTATTCCCACAGGTCGCGGTTTTCCAGGCTGCGGTATTCCGAGAGTTTTTCCTGATACGGCACCAGCGCGAACAGCCCCGGATAACCACCCATCAGGCCTTTCCAGGCGTAAAGAATGCTGTTGTCCGAGCCTTCGATGTAGGCGCCGAAATTGATCGCGTAACTGAGCAGCGAAGTCTTGTCGCTTTGTACGTCAGCCTGGTCGATGCGCAGCAGGGTGTGGCCGAACATCGACGACGGGCTGTTGAGGTAGGCCGCCGGGAAAATCATCACCGCGCTGTGGGGCGAGACGTCCTTGAACCATTTCTTGAATTCGGCGCAGTCCGGCGTCGGCAGGTCGGTCAGCTTGAGTTGATCTTTCAACCAGCGGGTGCGTGCCGGGTAGACGCACTGGGCGTGTTGCTCACCGAGACTGGCGGGGGCGTACAGCGCTTGCACGGTGGCGGCCAGTTCATGGTCGGGGTGTTCGTTGCCATCGGGGGCGAGGAAGAATTTTTTGTCGCTGACGTAGCTGCGCCAGCCGCCGAGCTTGGCGGTTTCGTAATGACCGAGGGAAATCCAGAAACGGTCGTTGGCCAGTTGCTGCAAACGTTGAGGGTCGATGTGGGGCGCGGCGGACAGCGGGGCGCAGACACACAGCGCCAGCCAGGCAAGGCGTTTGAGCATAAATGGCAACTTAAGTCGAAAGAAACAAAGACCCAAGGAGGGCGGGCCGAAAAAATAAAACCCGCTTCCCGAAGGAAGCGGGTGGGTCGAGCTTAAGCCTGAGTCGCGTACTTGGCCAGACGTGGGTCTGCCTTCAGGACGGCCAGGGTGTTGGTATGCACGTCTTCGGCGGTCACGTCAGCCTTGCTGAAGATCTGCTGGAAGTGCTCGTGAGTGACGGCGGCGAAGTGCGCACGGTCTTCCGGCGCCACGCCCAGTACCACGGCATAGGTCGTCAGCGCTTCGCCGTTGCCTTTTGCCATGTCTTCGGACAGCTCGTTCATCATGCCATTCATGGCAAACCAGGATTTGCCGCCGTAAGTCAGCGAAGCGTTGGTGGAGCAACCGTTGGTGCCGGACGTCATGCCGAAGGTGGCGTTGCCGGAGGTGCCGTTGGTGGTGGATGCCAGGAAGTGAGCCGGGGTGCCACGCTGACCTTCGAACAGCATGTTGCCCCAACCGCAATC
Source organism: Pseudomonas sp. B20(2017) (assembly GCF_002113125.1). Taxonomy (GTDB): domain Bacteria; phylum Pseudomonadota; class Gammaproteobacteria; order Pseudomonadales; family Pseudomonadaceae; genus Aquipseudomonas. Next base: position 23,334 of record NZ_NEJP01000020.1, read on the forward strand.
CGGGCCCCCTGGAGCTTGCGCCATCGCGTTGATGGATACAGCGGTGAAGAGAGTACCGAGAAGAATCCGTTTCATAGCTTTGTTCTCTTTATGTGCATACCAATGGACAGGGTTCTGGCCCCCAAGCTCTGTACGAAACAGATCCAGACGAAGCCAGTGGGCCGGTATTAGTTCCAGCCGCGCAGTTTGGAGTTTAGGCACGTTCCGAGGGTTCCGTGAGTTTTTGCACAATATTTGGAATAAACCCCGGTTTGGCGGGGCCCGAGTGCAGGCAGGCCGGTTGTCTATGCTTTGTCGTATGGCGCGCCTTGCCAGTGGGGCACGGGCAACGCCAGAATGCCGCTATCTGCCCCGCCTGATTGTTAAGGAAGCCCGATGCCTGATCCTGTTGCTGCCAGCTTGCGTCTAGCGCCCGAAGCGCTGACCCGTCCGTTTTCCGCTGAACAGTTCAGCTTCACTACCACCAATGATCTGGAGCCCTTTCGCGGTGTGCTTGGCCAGGAACGTGCGGTCGAAGCCTTGCAGTTCGGTGTGGCCATGCCACGCCCCGGTTACAACGTATTCGTCATGGGCGAGCCCGGCACCGGCCGTTTCTCGTTCGTCAAACGCTACCTGAAAGCCGAAGGCAAACGCCTGCAGACCCCGGCGGACTGGGTCTACGTCAACAATTTCGATGAGCCGCGCGAACCTCGCGCCCTGGAGTTGCCGTCGGGCAGCGCCGCTGCGTTCATCGGCGATATCAACGGTCTGATCGACAACCTGCTGGCGACCTTTCCTGCGGTTTTCGAGCACCCGTCCTACCAGCAGAAGAAGAGCGCCATCGATCGCGCCTTCAACCAGCGCTACGACAAGGCACTGGACGTCATCGAGCGCCTGGCCCTGGAAAAAGACGTCGCCCTGTATCGCGACAGCAGCAACATCGCCTTCACCCCGATGCTCGAAGGCAAGGCGCTGGATGAAGCTGAATTCGCCCAATTGCCGGAAGCCGAGCGCGAACGCTTTCACGACGATATTTCCAGCCTTGAAGAGCGCCTGAACGAAGAGCTCGCCAGCCTGCCGCAATGGAAGCGCGAGTCGAACAACCAGCTGCGTCAGCTCAACGAAGAAACCATCACCCTGGCCTTGCAGCCCTTGCTCGCACCGCTGTCGGAAAAGTACGCGGAAAACGCTGCCGTCTGCGGTTACCTGCAAGCGATGCAGGTGTATCTGCTGAAAACCGTGGTCGAGCAACTGGTCGACGACAGCAAGACCGACGCGGCCGCGCGCAAGCTGCTGGAAGAGCAATACGCGCCGAGTCTGGTGGTCGGTCATCCGGCCAGCGGCGGTGCGCCGGTGGTGTTCGAACCGCATCCGACCTATGAAAACCTGTTCGGCCGCATCGAGTACACCACCGATCAGGGCGCGCTCTACACCACTTATCGCCAGTTGCGCCCGGGTGCGTTGCACCGCGCCAACGGCGGTTTCCTGATCCTTGAAGCGGAAAAAATGCTCGGCGAGCCGTTCGTATGGGATGCGCTCAAGCGCGCCCTGCAATCGCGCAAGCTGAAGATGGAATCGCCGCTGGGCGAGATGGGCCGTTTCGCCACCGTGACGCTCACCCCGCAACACATTCCGTTGCAGGTCAAAGTGATCATCATCGGTGCGCGTCAGCTGTATTACACGCTGCAAGACCTCGATCCGGACTTCCAGGAGATGTTCCGCGTTCTGGTGGACTTCGACGAAGACATCCCGATGGTCGATGAAAGCCTTGAGCAGTTCGCCCAGTTGCTGAAAACCCGTACATCGGAAGAAGGCATGGCGCCGCTGACCGCCGACGCGGTGGCGCGTCTGGCGACCTACAGTGCGCGCCTGGCCGAGCATCAGGGGCGTTTGTCGGCGCGGATCGGCGATCTGTTCCAGCTGGTCAGCGAGGCGGATTTCATCCGGCATCTGGCCAACGATGAAATGACCGACGCCGGCCACATCGAGCGTGCGCTCAAGGCCAAGGCCACCCGCACCGGTCGTGTCTCGGCGCGGATTCTCGACGACATGCTGGCGGGGATCATTCTGATCGACACCGACGGCGCCGCAGTCGGCAAGTGCAACGGCCTGACCGTGCTCGAAGTCGGCGACTCGGCGTTCGGTGTGCCGGCGCGGATTTCCGCCACGGTGTACCCGGGCGGCAGCGGCATCGTCGACATCGAGCGCGAGGTCAACCTCGGTCAGCCGATCCACTCCAAGGGCGTGATGATTCTCACCGGGTATCTGGGCAGCCGTTACGCCCAGGAATTCCCGCTGGCGATTTCCGCGAGCATCGCGCTGGAGCAATCCTACGGCTACGTCGATGGCGACAGTGCGTCGCTGGGCGAGGCGTGCACGTTGATTTCTGCGTTGTCGAAAACCCCGCTCAAGCAGTGCTTCGCGATCACAGGTTCGATCAACCAGTTCGGTGAAGTGCAGGCAGTGGGCGGGGTCAACGAAAAGATCGAAGGCTTCTTCCGTCTCTGCGAAGCACGCGGTTTGACGGGCGAGCAGGGTGCGATCATTCCGCAGGCCAACGTCGCCACGCTGATGCTCGACGAGAAGGTGTTGGCGGCGGTGCGTGCCGGGCAGTTCCATGTTTACGCGGTGCGCCAGGCCGATGAAGCGTTGAGCCTGCTGGTGGGCGAGCCGGCCGGTGAGCCGAACGAGGAAGGCGAATTCCCCGAAGGCAGCGTCAATGCGCGGGTGGTGGAGCGCCTGCGAGTGATTGCCGAGATGATCAGCGAAGACGATCTGAAAGAGGCCGAGAAGGAACTGGTGCAGGAGGCGCTGGCTGAGGCAAAACCGGCCTGATCTCGTTACTGTTGTTCCCTGTGGGAGCGAGCTTGCTCGCGAAGGCGTCCTGCCAGTCTACGAATACGTTGCCTGATAAAACGCTTTCGCGAGCAAGCTCGCTCCCACATTTGTTTTGGATGAGTTTCGAGCAAAAGTGCCATCACTCTGGCGTCAATATTCACACAATGACCATTCGGCGCCTTCTGGTTCTGCGCGGCTTGCGCGCCGGACTTTTCTTCTATTCTCTGCTCAAGGACATCGACAGTATCACTGGATCGAAACAGCTCTTCAGCAAGGGCTGAACACCGGCTTTACCGAGGGTCGCCGCCATGTCGCGCAACCTCTGCCTCACCCGTCAATGCCTGGGTCTTGTGACCCGTATCGAATGCGCCATCAAGCCGTTGGCCGGCGATAACGGCATGTGGACGCTGCTCTTCGCCGCCGGCATGGCCGGTGAACAACCTTCCGCCATCAAGGCTCAGGGCCCGTTTCACGGGCCTATCGCCGCCGAGTCGATTCTCGACACCATCGTTGAAAGCCTGACGATGCACGGCTATGAACTGGCCAATGATCCACAGATCTGGTCGTTGCATCTGCAGGCGCAGTTGCGGCAGATCAATGGTGGACGCGGACGCAGCATCGGCACTTTCGACCATTAGCGTCAGCGTCGATCACCAGTGCCGATCAGGGCGCTGCGCCCTGGGTCTGCGCTTTGTCGAGTTTGACCTCGAAGCCGTATTGCACGGTGGCGAGGTCGGTTCGCTGGTAGGTTTCCACGTGCGTCGGATGGCCGTAGAAATAATGCACGCCGAATAACGCCGGCCCTTCCGCGCTCGCGTCGTGACTGACCGACAGAATCTGCTTCAGGTAATGACCGCTGTCGTCCTTGACGAAGAATCGCCATTCGTTGGCGGGGAATCGCTTCAAATCCACCACCAAGGCGTTGTTCCTGATTTCCAGACCTTTGGGCAGGGCCTTGGCTTCATAAGCCTTTTTGTCCACTGCGGCCAGGAACAATGGCATCGAGCCGACGGCAATCGCCGGGGTTTCCGGGAACAGATTCAGGTCGTAGGTGATGGTCGCCTGCAGCGGATCGACCTGGTATGCCTCGGGCGGCAGTTCGATGGGCTCGTCGAGTTTGCCGTTGTGTTTTTCAGTGAAAAACGTCACCGGGCTTTCGCCGGGGCTGAAGTCGTCGCCGAGCATTTCATCATTGAAGGTTTTGCGGTGGTCGAACTCGATGCGCGCGGCGCTTGGTTCTTCAACCGATTGGCGGATATGAACGCCGCTTTTCAGCTGTTCTTCTGTCAGGGATGCGCCCTTGAGCCAGTCGGGCGCCTGGTCGTCGTAGACGGTGATCGGCAGGTCCAGCGGCTGCACGGTTTTTTCCGTGGTGTGCGGATCGAACTCGCGCACGGGCAGATCCAGCGCCTTGCGGGTGACGGTCGCTTCGGAAAAATCCAGCAGGCTGACTTCAAGGGTGTCGATCGGGCCGTTGAAGTACACCTTGTTGTAGTGGCGCGGGTGCTGTTGCTCAAAGGCCTGTTGTTCATCGTCCAGTTTTTTTTCCAGCGCCTCGCTCCAGGCTTTTTGCTGTTGCAGATAAGCCAGCTGCTTTTGATAGAACGCCACCTGTTCGGGGTTTTCGTTGATGGCGCCGGCACGCACCAGATACTGGCCCGTCGAGTCGCGGGCCTGGACGATCAACGGATTGAGCCGGGTATTGGCGACTTCCGGGGCGAGCGGCAGCTGGTTGCTGAACTCGAGTTCGGCGTAGTGCGTATCCAGTTTCAGCAGGGTCACGCTGAGGTTGCCGTCAGAGCGGGTCTGGCCGACGTCTTTTTTATCCAGATTGAAACTGTGCAGGCGTTTCGGGGCGATGACATCCACCCGGCCTTGCAGGCTGACCGGGCGCGGCAGGTTCTTCTTGTCGACATTCAGCCCTTCGATGAACGGGTAGGTGACGGTCAAATCATCGGGGTTGGTGACGTTGGAGCTGGACGGGCTCAACTGAATGCCCGGATCGGTTTCCGACCATTCCGGCTGATACGCGATGACCCGTTTGTTGCTCAGGGTTACCGATTGCCATTCCACGCCATGGGGGAACAGAAAACCGCCGGGGATGTTGAGCACAAAGGGGAACACTGGTTGCAGATCGGTGAGGTAATCGGAGCTGGAATCCTTGTGCAACACAAACAGGCCATTGATGAAGGTGTCGACCAGTGCCTGGGGTGTCGGGTAGTGCCGGAGTACGCCGAGGGCGTCTTCGCCGTATTCGGTTCGGGGCGGTTTGTTGTCGAGCTTCTGTTGTGCGCGTTCGAGCAACAGTAGCGAACCGCCGAGTTCGGTCACGGCGTCCTTGAGTTTCGGGTCGGTGATGGCGTCCAGCGATTGCTCGAACTGCGCGGTCTTTTCTTCGAGGCTGACGACGGGTTTTTCATCGCCGGGCGAGCACCCGCCCAGCAACAGGGCGAAGCAAATTCCGGCAGTCGTTATCGGCAATCGCACATCCATTTCCAGTCGTCCTGTCCACTGTCGCTGGGCTGTCAATCATTTGGACACTAGCAGAAAAACTTTGACACACACGTGCAGGTGGCGGATTTTCGAGCGGTTTCTGGCTGTCATGGGCGGCTGGTATACTCGCCGCCGATTTCAACCCTTTTTGTGTGAGAGTCAATGGAACGCTTTATCGAAAATGCAATGTACGCCACGCGCTGGCTGCTGGCGCCGATCTACATCGGGCTGTCCCTGGGGCTGCTGGCGCTGGCATTGAAATTCTTCCAGGAAGTGTTTCATGTCATTCCCAACGTCTTCTCCATGGCCGAGTCCGAGCTGATTCTGGTGCTGCTGTCGCTGATCGACATGGCGCTGGTCGGTGGCTTGCTGGTGATGGTGATGATTTCCGGCTACGAGAACTTCGTGTCCGAGCTGAACATCGATGAAGGCAAAGAGAAGCTCAGCTGGCTGGGCACCATGGACTCCTCGTCGCTGAAGATGAAAGTGGCGGCGTCGATCGTGGCGATCTCCTCGATCCACCTGCTGCGGATCTTCATGGACGCCAAGAACGTCGATCCCGAGCACCTGATGTGGTATGTGATCATCCACATGACCTTCGTGGTTTCGGCGTTTGCCATGGGTTACCTGGACAAGCTCACCAAGCATTGATGAGGTGTCGAAGGCTGTAACAAAACCGCCCGTCTGTTGCGAAACAGACGGGCGGTGTCGTTTGTGACTTGTGCTTTGTGGCGCCGAGGCATATCCCTGTAGGTCTCAAGGCTCGCCACCGCGTGAGGTGCGTTCATGAACCTGCAAGAGTTGAATGCGTTTGCCGTCGCCAGAAAGGTCGACGAACTGAATCTGATCTCCATGGAAGGCGGAATCTATCTGCTCGAAGCCCGGATGCATGGTGCGGCGTACCCGCTGAGCGATGCACAGGGGAAAATGCTGACGCTGCGTTCGGTCGAGCATGCCCGGGATGTGCTGCATGACTTGCCGGTGCTGCCGTTCAACCTGGTGCACACCTCGGTGCACGATGAAATGTGCGGTCTTGGCGCCAGTGCCGAAGAAAGCCTGAAGGTGCCGCTGGCCTGGCGATCCGCGCTGTAGGCCCGAGGGCCTGATCAATGCCGGAGCATCTGTGCTAGTCTGCTCGCCCTTTTGGTTCCGGGCGCGCCGGGACGCGCTGTGTACGCACGGCATGTCCTGAGGCCGTCCGCACAGCGGAGCAGTGTCATGTCCGAAGTAAATCTGTCCACCGACGAAACCCGCGTCAGCTACGGCATCGGCCGTCAACTGGGTGACCAGCTGCGCGACAACCCGCCACCGGGTGTCAGCCTGGACGCCATCCTGGCCGGTCTGACTGACGCATTCGCCGGCAAGCCAAGCCGCGTGGGTCAGGAAGAGCTGTCCGCCAGCTTCAAAGTGATCCGCGAGATCATGCAAGCCGAAGCCGCTGCCAAGGCTGAAGCCGCCGCTGGTGAAGGCCGTGCGTTCCTGGCTGAAAACGCCAAGAAAGACGGCATCACCACGCTGGCTTCCGGTCTGCAATTCGAAGTGCTGACTCAAGGTGAAGGCGCCAAGCCATCCCGCGAAGACACCGTGCGTACTCACTACCACGGCACGCTGATCGACGGCACCGTGTTCGACAGCTCCTACGAGCGTGGCCAGCCGGCTGAATTCCCGGTGGGTGGCGTTATCGCTGGCTGGACCGAAGCCCTGCAACTGATGAATGCCGGCAGCAAATGGCGTCTGTACGTGCCGAGCGAGCTGGCCTACGGCGCTCAAGGCGTTGGCAGCATCCCGCCGCACAGCGTTCTGGTGTTCGACGTCGAGCTGCTCGACGTTCTGTAATCCCGTTACCCTGCACAAGCGTGGCTTGTGCAGGGTTTCTCCGTCGTTCTCATACTTCGATCTTGTTGTGCAGTTCACTGGTCGGGCGCAAGGCCCGGGCATAGCAGAACAGGAACAGATTGCGCACCAGCTCCTTGAGCACCAACGGCTCGCTGGAACTCAGGCCGCTGACGTCCAGATCCCCTTGATCCTGCAACTCGTGCAGGGCTTCTTCTTCCAGTACGGCGCAAACTTCACCGGTTTCCCGATGCAGGATCCTGAGGTACGGGTGCGGGCGATCCAGCCAGGCGTCGATCAAATAAGTCATGGTTCTCATCTCCATTGAAAAGGTTTAAATGAGAATAATTCTTATTCGTCAAATAGCAAGCGCCTATTGGCGGTTTGTGATTTTTTGCGGGTAAAGATTGCGTAAGGTCAAAACGGCTGGCGTTTGGCTATTGCGAGGATTTGTTGGGGGATGCGGGGGAGGGCGAAGCTCCATCCCACGGCGGGCGCGGGATGGAAGACAGCAGACTCAGACTTTTCTGACAAACTCGGATTTGAGTTTCATCGGGCCGATGCCGTCGATCTTGCAGTCGATGTCGTGATCGCCATCGCACAGGCGGATGTTCTTGACCTTGGTGCCGACCTTGACCACCAGCGAGGTGCCCTTGACCTTCAGGTCCTTGATCACGGTGATGGTGTCGCCGTCCTGCAGGACGTTACCGACCGAATCTTTCTTCACGGCGTCATCGGACGCCACTTCGGCTTCACCGCCGGCAGACCACTCGTGGGCGCACTCCGGGCACACCAGTTGGGTGCCGTCTTCGTAGGTGTATTCGGAATTGCATTTCGGGCAGGGTGGCAACGTGCTCACTAAGGCTCCTTGGAGAGGGGATCACTAAAAGTCGCACATTGTATAGGGTTTTAGCCGCCGATGGCAGGCAACAAAAAACCGCAGGCTCCGGCGGAGGCTGCGGTTTTATGATGATGCGGCGTTGATCAGTGCGTACGGGCGACCGCGAACTCGCTCAGCTCAACCAGTGCATCGCGGTATTCGCTGGCCGGCAGCGCGTCGAGGCACTTGATCGCGCGGGCCACGTAATCGCGGGCCAGTTGCGCGGTGTACTCCAGCGAACCGGAGGCTTCCACGGCGATACGGATGCTTTCCAGGTCTTCGATCCCGCCTTTCTGGATCGCCTGGCGTACCAGTGCGGCTTGCTCTGGCGTGCCTTCGCGCATGGTGTAGATCAGCGGCAGGGTCGGCTTGCCTTCGGCCAGATCGTCACCGACGTTCTTGCCCAGGGTTTCGGCGTCGCCCTTGTAGTCGAGCAGGTCGTCGACCAGCTGGAACGCCACGCCCAGGTGGTCACCGAAGGTGCGCAGGGCTTCGCTCTGCTCGGCGGTGGCACCGGCCAGCGCGGCGGCGCTGTGGGTCGACGCTTCGAAGAGCATCGCGGTCTTGCCGCGGATGACTTCCATGTAGGTTTCTTCGGTGGTGCTGGCGTCGCGAACCTTGGACAGCTGCAGCACTTCGCCTTCGGCGATGATGCGCGTGGCCTGGGACAGGATCTTCATCACCGGCATCGAGCCCAGTTCGACCATCATTTCGAACGAGCGCGAGTACAGGAAGTCGCCGACCAGTACGCTCGGGGCGTTGCCCCACATGGCGTTGGCGGTCGAACGGCCACGGCGCATGCCGGACATGTCGACCACGTCGTCATGCAGCAGGGTCGCGGTGTGCAGGAATTCGATGGTGGCGGCCAGCAGGCGCATGTCGTCGCCTTCGCGACCCAGGGCCTTGCCACACAGCAGCACCAATAAAGGACGCAGGCGTTTGCCGCCGGCCGACGTGATGTAATCGCCGATTTTCGATACCAGCGGCACTCGGGAAGTCAGCTGCTTCTTGATGATGCCGTCGACGGCGCTAAAATCGTCCGCCACCGCGCGGTAGAAAGCTTGGGGTTGCATCAGCGACAGGTGCTCCAGAAGGGTTGCGCGGCATGCTAGGACCCACGTCCGGGCCTGTCAAGGCGCGATGGACGGCCCCTTGCATGACTTCGAAGGCTTGCGTACAATCGCGCACCCTGAACTTCCTGGGCAGCACCTGCCTTACGCAATTGCACTTGGGCCGTTCCAGCCCCATGCAGCCATGCCAGCCAATACCTCTTCTTATAAAGAGCTGGGTGAGCAGGATTATCGGAGAAATACCATGTACGCAGTAATCGTTACCGGCGGTAAGCAATACAAGGTCGCTGAAGGTGAATACCTGAAGATCGAAAAACTGGAAGTCGCTACTGGCGAATCCGTGACTTTTGACCGCGTTCTGTTGGTCGCCAACGGCGACGACGTGAACATCGGCGCACCTGTTGTTGCTGGCGCAACCGTCAAGGCTGAAGTGATCTCCCAAGGTCGTCACGATAAAGTCCGCATCATCAAGTTCCGTCGCCGTAAGCACCACATGAAGCGTATGGGCCACCGCCAGTGGTTCACCGAGATCAAAATCACCGGTATTCAGGCTTAATTACAGCCTAATTCCTCACTAGGAGAATTGAACTCATGGCACACAAAAAAGCTGGTGGTAGTACCCGTAACGGTCGCGACTCAGAAGCCAAACGCCTTGGCGTGAAGATGTATGGCGGCCAGGTCATCAAGGCCGGCAACATCATCGTGCGTCAGCGCGGCACCCAATTCCACGCTGGCTACGGCGTTGGCATGGGTAAAGATCACACCCTCTTCGCGAAAATCGAAGGCGTGATCAAGTTTGAAGTAAAAGGCGCCTTCGGTCGTCGTTACGTGAGCGTTGTCGCAGCCTAACTGCGAGAGTGCTGGAGAAGCCCTGTCTTGCGACGGGGCTTTTTCGTTTGTGGGGTGAGTCTCTTGCAAAGCTGTTTGTATGGGCTGCCGGCGTGCGATGCAGGTCGTGGATTGGGGTCGCTGCGCTCATTTTTGCAAGAGTCTTATGTCTTGATTGTTTTTCGGCTCGTCCGTACGGCGAGAGGCGTTGGTTATGAAGTTTGTTGATGAAGTATCGATCCGCGTAAAGGCTGGCGACGGCGGCAATGGCTGCATGAGTTTTCGTCGGGAAAAATTCATTGAAAACGGTGGCCCGAACGGTGGTGACGGCGGTGACGGCGGTTCCATCTTCATGATGGCCGACGAAAACCTTAACACCCTGGTGGACTACCGTTACACCCGGCACTTCGATGCCGAGCGTGGCTCCAACGGCGGCAGCACCGACTGCACCGGCAAGAAGGGTGAAGACCTGATCCTGCGCGTGCCGGTCGGCACTACCGTGATCGACTCCGCTACCCAGGAAGTCATCGGTGACCTGACCAAGGCCGGTCAGAAACTGATGGTGGTTCAGGGTGGTTGGCACGGTCTGGGTAACACCCGATTCAAATCCAGTACCAACCGTGCGCCGCGCCAGACTACGCCGGGTAAGCCGGGCGAGCAGCGCGATCTGAAGCTGGAAATGAAAGTGCTGGCCGACGTCGGTCTGCTGGGGCTGCCGAATGCCGGTAAAAGTACCTTTATCCGTTCGGTGTCGGCTGCCAAGCCGAAAGTCGCCGATTACCCGTTCACCACGCTCGTGCCAAATCTGGGTGTGGTCAGCGTCGATCGCTGGAAGAGCTTCGTCATCGCCGACATTCCGGGTCTGATCGAAGGCGCTTCCGACGGTGCCGGTCTGGGGATCCGTTTCCTCAAGCACCTGGCGCGTACCCGTCTGTTGCTGCACCTCGTCGACATGGCGCCTCTGGATGAAAGCAGTGCGCCGGACGCCGCTGAAGTGATCGTCAACGAGCTGATCAAGTTCAGTCCGTCGCTGGCCGAGCGTGATCGCTGGCTGGTGCTGAACAAGTGCGACCAGATCCTCGAAGAAGAGCACGAAGCGCGGGTCAAGGAAATCGTCGATCGTCTGGAGTGGACCGGTCCGGTCTACGTGATCTCGGCCATCGCCAAAGAAGGCACCGAGCGCCTGACGCGCGACATCATGCGTTATCTGGAAGATCGTGCCGATCGACTGGCCAATGACCCGGCCTACAAGGAAGAGCTCGCCGACCTCGATCAGCGCATCGAAGACGAAGCCCGTGCGCAGTTGCAGGCGCTGGATGACAAGCGTGCCCTGCGTCGCAGTGGCGTGAAGTCGGTCCACGACATCGGTGACGATGATTGGGACGAAGAAGATGTGGATGATGAAGACGGTCCGGAAATCATTTACGTGCGTGACTGATTCGTTGCAGTAAACTTAAGCGCCGCTCAATCGAGCGGCGTTTTAGTATCTGGAAATCGATTGTTGGTCACGAAGAATCACGAATAACGTCACGGGCAGTGCCAGGTCGCGCTGCCCTCAAGCTAAGGTTGAAGATGATGCGGAGCAAGGTGACAGGTGCGCAGCGTTGGGTCGTGAAGATCGGCAGCGCTTTGCTGACAGCGGATGGCAAAGGGCTGGATCGCGCGGCAATGGGTGTCTGGGTCGAGCAGATGGTGGCTTTGCATGAGGCCGGCGTCGAGCTGGTGCTGGTGTCCTCAGGGGCAGTGGCGGCGGGCATGAGTCGCCTGGGCTGGACCGCTCGACCCAGTGCGATGCACGAGCTTCAGGCCGCTGCAGCAATCGGTCAGATGGGCTTGGTGCAGGCCTGGGAATCGAGCTTTGCCGAGCATGGCCGACACACCGCGCAGATTCTCCTGACCCATGACGACCTGTCCGACCGCAAGCGCTACCTGAACGCCCGCAGCACCTTGCGTGCGCTGGTCGAGCTGAAGGTCATCCCGGTAATTAACGAAAACGACACCGTGGTCACCGACGAAATCCGTTTCGGCGACAACGACACGCTCGCAGCGCTGGTGGCGAATCTGGTCGAGGCTGATCTGCTGGTGATCCTGACGGATCGCGACGGTATGTTCGACGCTGATCCGCGCAACAATCCTGATGCACAGCTTATTTACGAAGCGCGCGCCGATGATCCGAGCCTGGATGCGGTGGCCGGCGGCACTGGTGGTGCGCTGGGTCGAGGCGGCATGCAGACCAAATTGCGCGCGGCGCGTCTGGCGGCGCGCTCCGGGGCGCACACCATCATTGTTGGCGGGCGTCTGGAGCGCGTGCTCGATCGTCTGAAAGCGGGTGAGCGCATTGGTACGTTGCTGTCGCCCGAGCGCGGCATGCTGGCGGCGCGCAAGCAGTGGCTGGCCGGTCACCTGCAGACCCGTGGCACGCTGGTGCTGGATGACGGTGCGGTTTCCGCGTTGTCCCAAGGCAATAAAAGTCTGCTGCCGGTTGGCGTCAAACTGGTTCAGGGTAGTTTCCGTCGCGGCGAAATGGTGGTTTGCGTGGCGCCGGACGGTCGTGAGATTGCCCGTGGTCTGGCTAACTACAGCGCGCTGGAAGCACAAAAAATCATCGGTCAGTCGTCGGATGCGATTGTCGGTTTGCTGGGTTACATGGCTGAGCCGGAACTGGTTCACCGTGACAACCTGATTCTGGTGTAAGGAAAAACGCGATGCGTATGGCAAAAGGATTTTTGGGCTTGCTGATGGCGTTGCCGTTGCTGGCCTCGGCCGAGGAAATCGGCCAAGTGTCGACGGTGTTCAAATTTGTCGGGCCGAACGACCGGATTGTGGTCGAGGCATTCGATGATCCGAAGGTTGAGGGTGTGACCTGCTATCTGTCCCGCGCCAAGACGGGCGGTGTAAAGGGTGGGTTGGGTCTGGCCGAGGATCGTGCCGAGGCGTCCATAGCTTGCCGTCAGGTCGGGCCAATCAACTTCAAGGGTGAATTGAAGGATGGCGAAGAGGTGTTCAAGGAGCGCACTTCGCTGGTGTTCAAGACGATGCAGGTGGTGCGTTTCCTCGACAAGAAGCGCAATACGCTGGTGTATCTGGTCTATAGCGATCGTCTGATCGAGGGTAGCCCGCAAAATGCGGTGACGGCGATACCGATTCTGCCGTGGGCGCCAGTTCATTGATTTGGATGTAAATAAATAGAGGAGTCGGTTGGCTCCTCTTTTTTTTGCGTTGCTTTTGGCAAATCGCAGGCAATAAAAAACCGACCCTTGGGTCGGTTTTTTAATGATTACGTCGCTTAGGCAGCAGCTTTCAGTGCCTTGACGTGACCATTCAGACGGCTCTTATGACGAGCAGCCTTGTTCTTGTGGATGATGCCTTTATCGGCCATACGGTCGATAACAGGCACAGCCAGAACGTATGCAGCTTGAGCTTTTTCAGCGTCTTTTGCGTCGATGGCTTTAACTACATTCTTGATGTAGGTACGAACCATGGAACGCAGGCTGGCGTTGTGGCTGCGACGCTTCTCAGCCTGTTTTGCACGTTTTTTGGCGGAAGGTGAGTTGGCCACCGTCGAGCTCCTCGAAAGACTTTTTAGGAAATAGCAAACAAAATAGGCCGCGAATCATGCCGATGAAGAGATGTCTTGTCAAGGGCGCTTGAGACGTTCCGCTAAGTGGTAGGTATAAAGAGGCGGGATATTTATTTCCGGCGCTTGACCTGTAAACTCGCGAGCTTTGGCTCTGTGCTGTTGCGGCGCGGAGTATCGCACAAGTGGGCGCGTTATTCGCCTGCTGTTTATCGACAGGCACACATTCCTTCAATGAATCTGCTCAAATCGTTGGCCGCCGTCAGCTCTATCACGATGCTTTCCCGGATTCTCGGGTTCGTTCGCGACACACTCATCGCCCGCACTTTCGGCGCCGGAATGGCGACCGACGCCTTCTTCATCGCCTTCAAACTGCCCAATCTGCTGCGCAGGATCTTCGCCGAGGGGGCATTTTCCCAGGCTTTTGTGCCGATCCTGGCCGAATATAAAAGCCAGAAGGGCGAAGAGGCGACCCGCACCTTTATTGCGTACGTTTCCGGCCTGCTGACGCTGGTACTGGCGCTGGTCACTGCGCTGGGCATGATCGCCGCGCCCTGGGTGATCTGGGCCACGGCGCCGGGTTTCACCGATACGCCGGAAAAATTCCAGCTGACCTCCGACCTGCTGCGAGTGACCTTCCCCTATATATTGCTGATCTCCCTGTCTTCGCTGGCGGGTGCGATCCTCAATACCTGGAACCGTTTCTCGGTGCCGGCATTCGTGCCGACTCTACTCAACGTCAGCATGATCGTGTTTTCGCTGTTCCTGACGCCGTACTTCGATCCACCGGTCATGGCCCTCGGCTGGGCGGTGCTGGTCGGCGGCCTGGCGCAGTTGCTCTATCAACTGCCGCACCTGAAAAAGATCGGCATGCTGGTGCTGCCGCGCCTTAATCTGCGTGATACCGGTGTCTGGCGGGTGATGAAGCAGATGTTGCCGGCGATCATTGGTGTCTCGGTCAGTCAGATTTCCCTGATCATCAACACCATCTTCGCCTCGTTTCTGGTAGCAGGTTCGGTGTCGTGGATGTACTACGCCGATCGTCTGATGGAATTGCCGTCCGGCGTGCTGGGTGTGGCGTTGGGCACTATCCTGCTGCCGACACTGGCCAAGACCTACGCCAGCAAGGATCGCCACGAATATTCGCGGATTCTCGACTGGGGTCTGCGCCTGTGCTTCGTGCTGGTGCTTCCGTGTGCGCTGGCGCTGGGGATTCTGGCCGAGCCGTTGACCGTTTCACTGTTCCAGTATGGCCAGTTCAGCGGATTTGACGCGGCCATGACCCAGCGGGCGTTGATTGCCTATTCTGTCGGTCTGCTCGGTATTATCGTGATCAAAGTGTTGGCGCCAGGCTTCTATGCGCAACAAAACATCCGTACACCGGTAAAAATCGCAATCTTCACCTTGGTGGTTACTCAGCTGTTCAACCTGGTATTGATCGGCCCGCTGGCGCACGCCGGTCTGGCGTTGGCGATCAGTGCCGGTGCCTGCCTGAACGCCGGCCTGCTGTTCTATCAACTGCGCAAGCAACAGATGTATCAGCCGCAGCCAGGCTGGCTGAAGTTCGGTTTCAAGCTGTTGGTCGCTGTGGCGGTGATGTCGGGAGTGCTGCTGATCGGCATGCATTTCATGCCCGCGTGGGATCAGGGCCACATGCTTGAGCGTTTCCTGCGCCTGGGCGTGCTAGTGGTTGCTGGCGTGGTCGCTTATTTCGGCATGTTGCTGTTGCTCGGTTTCCGCCTGCGTGACTTCAATCGCAAGGCGTTGAGCTGAGGTTTTACCCTTGAAAAACGGACGCGAGCCGGCAGTTTTGTCGGCTCGAACACTTTGGGTTACGGTGTTGCCTGTCGTCGGCCGTCGGGTGTGGTTATAATCGGCCACTTTATGAGCAAGAAGCGCGTTATGCAGCTGGTTCGAGGCCTCCACAATCTGCGCCCCCAGCATCGGGGCTGCGTCGCCACTATTGGCAACTTTGACGGTGTTCACCGTGGTCACCAGGCCATTCTGGCCCGACTGCGTGAGCGTGCGCTCGAGTTGGGTGTACCCAGCTGCGTGGTGATTTTTGAACCGCAGCCACGGGAGTTCTTTGCCCCGGAGACCGCGCCCGCGCGCCTGGCCCGGTTGCGCGACAAGCTGCAACTGCTGGCGGCCGAAGGCGTCGACCGGGTCTTGTGCCTGGCCTTCAACCAGCGCCTGAGCAAACTCAGCGCCAGCGAGTTCGTCGATACCATCCTGGTCGATGGCCTCGGCGTGCAGCATCTGGAGGTCGGTGACGATTTCCGCTTCGGTTGCGACCGTCTCGGCGATTTCGATTTCCTGTTGCAGGCCGGCCAGGTCCACGGTTTCACCGTGGAAGCTGCGCAAACCGTCGAGCTGGATGGCATTCGCGTCAGCAGCACCCAGGTACGCAACGCGTTGGCCGCCGCCGATTTTGCCTTGGCCGAGCGGTTGCTCGGTCGCCCGTACCGGATTGCCGGTCGCGTGCTGCATGGCCAGAAACTGGCCCGCCAGTTGGGTACGCCCACGGCGAATATTCAACTGAAACGCCGTCGCGTGCCGTTCACCGGGGTTTACCTGGTCGACGTCGATATCGACGGCAAGACCTGGCCCGGCGTCGCCAATATCGGCGTGCGGCCCACGGTGCAAGGTGATGGCAAGGCCCACCTTGAAGTTCATCTTTTAGATTTTGCCGGCGATCTGTATGACCGGCGTTTGACGGTGGTTTTCCACCAGAAGCTGCGTGAAGAGCAGCGTTTCGCCTCCCTGGAGGCACTGAAAACGGCGATCAATGCGGATGTCGCCGCCGCCCGTGCACTAGCCGCACCTAGCGCCCATCGCTAATGAAGAGCCTTAAATGACCGACTATAAAGCCACGCTAAACCTTCCGGACACCGCCTTCCCAATGAAGGCCGGCCTGCCACAGCGCGAACCGCAAATCCTGCAGCGCTGGGACAGTATTGGCCTGTACGGAAAGTTGCGCGAGATTGGCAAGGATCGTCCGAAGTTCGTCCTGCACGACGGCCCTCCGTACGCCAACGGTACGATTCACATCGGTCACGCACTGAACAAGATTCTCAAGGACATGATCATCCGCTCGAAGACCCTGTCGGGCTTCGACGCGCCGTACGTTCCGGGTTGGGACTGCCACGGCCTGCCGATCGAGCACAAGGTTGAAGTGACCCACGGCAAGAACCTGGGCGCGGACAAGACCCGCGAGCTGTGCCGTGCCTACGCCACCGAGCAGATCGAAGGGCAGAAGTCCGAGTTCATCCGTCTCGGCGTGCTGGGCGACTTCGCCAACCCGTACAAGACCATGGACTTCAAGAACGAGGCCGGTGAAATCCGCGCCCTCGCCGAAATCGTCAAGGGCGGTTTCGTGTTCAAGGGCTTGAAGCCTGTGAATTGGTGCTTCGATTGCGGTTCGGCCCTGGCCGAAGCGGAAGTCGAGTACGAGAACAAGAAGTCCTCGACCATCGACGTGGCTTTTCCGATCGCTGACGAGGCCAAACTGGCCGCCGCGTTCGGTCTGCCATCGCTGAGCAAACCTGCCTCGATCGTGATCTGGACCACCACCCCGTGGACCATCCCGGCCAACCAGGCACTCAACGTTCACCCGGAATTCACCTATGCGCTGGTCGACATCGGCGACAAGCTGCTGGTGCTGGCTGAAGAGCTGGTCGAGTCCTGCCTGACCCGTTACGGCGTTGAAGGCACCGTGTTGGCCACCGCGCCGGGGTCGGCGCTGGAGCTGATCAACTTCCGTCATCCGTTCTACGACCGTCTGTCGCCGGTGTACCTGGCCGACTACGTGGAACTGGGCGCCGGCACCGGCGTGGTTCACTCCGCCCCGGCCTACGGTGTGGACGACTTCGTGACCTGCAAGAAATACGGCATGGTCAACGACGACATCCTCAACCCGGTACAGAGCAACGGCGTTTACGTGCCGTCGCTGGAGTTCTTCGGCGGCCAGTTCATCTGGAAGGCCAACCCGGCCATCGTCGAAAAACTCACCGAAGTCGGTGCGCTGATGCACACCACCGTCATCGAACACAGCTACATGCACTGCTGGCGTCACAAGACCCCGCTGATCTACCGCGCCACTGCGCAATGGTTCATCGGCATGGACAAGGAGCCGGTGTCCGGCGACACCCTGCGCCAGCGCTCGCTCAAAGCCATCGAAGACACCAAGTTCGTGCCGGCCTGGGGCCAGGCGCGCCTGCACTCGATGATCGCCAACCGTCCGGACTGGTGCATCTCCCGTCAGCGTAACTGGGGCGTGCCGATCCCGTTCTTCCTGAACAAGGAAAGCGGCGAACTGCACCCACGCACGGTCGAGCTGATGGAAGAAGTCGCCAAACGCGTCGAAGTCGAAGGCATCGAAGCCTGGTTCAAACTCGACGCTGCCGAGCTGCTGGGCGATGAAGCGCCGCAGTACGACAAGATCAGCGACACCCTCGACGTCTGGTTCGACTCGGGCACCACGCACTGGCACGTCCTGCGCGGTTCACACCCGATGGGCCACGAGACCGGCCCGCGTGCCGACCTGTACCTGGAAGGTTCCGACCAGCACCGTGGCTGGTTCCACTCGTCCCTGCTGACCGGTTGCGCCATCGACAACCACGCGCCATATCGCGAGCTGCTAACCCACGGCTTCACCGTGGACGAGTCCGGTCGCAAGATGTCCAAGTCCCTGGGCAACGTGATCGCGCCGCAGAAAGTCAACGACACCCTGGGCGCCGACATCATGCGTCTGTGGGTCGCCTCGACCGACTACTCCGGCGAAATGGCTGTTTCCGATCAGATCCTGCAACGTAGTGCGGACGCTTATCGCCGTATCCGTAACACCGCGCGTTTCCTGCTTTCCAACCTGACCGGTTTCAACCCGGCCACCGACCTGCTGCCAGCTGAAGAAATGCTGGCGCTCGATCGCTGGGCCGTGGATCGCACCCTGCTGCTGCAGAACGAGCTGAAAGAGAGCTACGGCGAATACCGTTTCTGGAACGTCTACTCGAAAATCCACAACTTCTGCGTGCAGGAGCTGGGTGGTTTCTACCTCGACATCATCAAGGATCGCCAGTACACCACTGGCGCCGACAGCAAGGCCCGTCGTTCGTGCCAGACCGCGCTGTTCCACATCTCCGAAGCGCTGGTGCGCTGGATCGCACCGATCCTGGCCTTCACCGCCGACGAACTGTGGCAATACCTGCCGGGCGAGCGCAACGAATCGGTGATGCTCAACACTTGGTACGAAGGCCTGACCGAGTTGCCGGAAGGCTTCGAGCTGGGTCGCGAGTACTGGGATCGCATCATGGAAGTGAAGGTCGCGGTCAACAAAGAGATGGAAATCCAGCGCGCGGCCAAGGCCGTCGGTGGCAACCTGCAAGCCGAAGTGACGCTGTTCGCAGAAGACGCGCTGACCGCCGACCTGGCCAAACTGAGCAACGAGCTGCGCTTTGTCCTGATCACCTCGACGGCCACTGTTGCGCCGTTCGTGCAGGCTCCGGCTGATGCTGTGGCCACCGAAGTCAGCGGCCTGAAGCTGAAGATCGTCAAGTCCGCCTTCCCGAAATGTGCCCGTTGCTGGCACTGCCGCGAAGACGTCGGCGTGAATCCGGAGCATCCGGAAATCTGCGGCCGTTGCGTGGACAACATCGATGGCGCCGGCGAGGTTCGTCACTATGCCTAATGCCGTTGGCCGTTTCGGACGGCTGAGCTGGCTCTGGTTGAGCTTGCTGGTTCTGGTTATCGACCAGGCCAGCAAGTTCTACTTCGAAGGCAAGCTCGAGATGTTCCAGCAGATCGTGATCATCCCTGATTACTTCAGCTGGACACTGGCCTACAACACCGGCGCTGCGTTCAGCTTCCTCGCGGACAGCTCAGGCTGGCAGCGCTGGCTGTTCGCGCTGATCGCGATTGCGGTCAGTGCGGTGCTGGTGGTCTGGCTCAAGCGCCTGGGTCGCAATGAAACCTGGCTGGCCATCGCGCTGGCGCTGGTTCTGGGTGGCGCACTGGGCAACCTTTATGACCGCATTGCCCTGGGCCATGTAATCGACTTCATTCTGGTGCACTGGCAGAACCGCTGGTACTTCCCGGCGTTCAACTTCGCCGACAGCGCCATCACCGTTGGCGCGGTGATGCTGGCACTGGACATGTTCAAAAGTAAGAAAACCGGAGAAACCGTTCATGACTGAACAGGTATTGGCTGAGCAACGTATCGGCCAGAACACGGAAGTCACCTTGCACTTTGCATTGCGCCTGGAGAACGGCGACACGGTCGACAGCACTTTCGACAAAGCCCCCGCGACCTTCAAGGTCGGCGACGGCAACCTGCTGCCGGGCTTCGAGGCGGCACTGTTCGGTTTCAAGGCGGGCGACAAGCGTACGCTGACCGTCGAGCCGGAAAACGCCTTCGGCCAGCCGAACCCGCAAAACGTACAGGTTATTCCGCGTTCGCAGTTTGCGGACATGGAGCTTTCGCCGGGTCTGCTGGTGATCTTCAACGATGCGGCCAATACTGAGCTGCCGGGTGTGGTGAAAGAGTTCGACGACGCGCAAGTGACCGTCGACTTCAACCACCCGCTGGCTGGCAAGACGCTGACCTTTGACGTGGAAATCTTCTCCGTCAAAGCGCTCTGAGTAACACAGCAGAACCCCTGTGGGGGCGGGCTCGCTCGCGAATGCTGACTGACATTCAACATAAAAGTTGTCTGACACACCGCTTTCGCGAGCAAGCTCGCTCCCACAGGGATTGCAATGATCCATTTTCTTGCGCGCAAGACACGAGGCACAGCATGCAAATCAAACTCGCCAACCCCCGTGGCTTCTGCGCCGGCGTGGACCGGGCGATCGAAATCGTCAACCGCGCCCTGGAGGTTTTCGGGCCGCCGATCTATGTGCGTCACGAAGTGGTGCACAACAAGTTCGTGGTTGAAGACCTGCGCAGTCGTGGCGCGATCTTCGTCGAAGAACTGGATCAGGTACCGGACGACGTGATCGTGATCTTCAGTGCCCACGGCGTTTCGCAAGCCGTGCGTACCGAAGCCGCCGGCCGTGGCCTGAAAGTATTCGACGCCACCTGCCCGCTGGTGACCAAGGTGCACATCGAAGTCGCGAAATACAGCCGTGACGGTCGCGAGTGCATCCTGATCGGCCACGCCGGTCACCCGGAAGTCGAAGGCACCATGGGCCAGTACGACGCCAGCAATGGCGGCGCGATCTACCTCGTCGAAGACGAGAAGGATGTCGCCGAGTTGCAGGTGCACAACCCTGAAAAACTCGCCTTCGTCACCCAGACCACGTTGTCCATGGATGACACCAGCCGTGTCATCGATGCGCTGCGTACGCGTTTCCCGGCCATTGGCGGACCGCGCAAGGACGATATCTGCTACGCCACCCAAAACCGTCAGGACGCAGTCAAGCAACTGGCCGACGAATGCGACGTGGTGTTGGTAGTGGGCAGCCCGAACAGCTCCAACTCCAACCGCCTGCGTGAGCTGGCCGAGCGCATGGCCACGCCGGCCTACCTGATCGATGGCGCCGAAGACCTGCAGAAGAGCTGGTTCGACGGTGTCGAGCGTATCGGCATCACGGCCGGTGCCTCCGCTCCGGAAGTGCTGGTGCGTGGCGTGATCCAGCAGTTGCAGGCCTGGGGCGCCACTGGCGCCGACGAACTGGCCGGGCGTGAGGAGAACATCACGTTCTCGATGCCTAAAGAGCTGCGCGTTCGCTCGATCTGATCGCTTTATCCTTTCGGCAAAGCGCCTGTTCAGTCTTTTGTCTGGCCAGGCGTATGCGACCGGTCGCCGCCAGCACCACCTGGAGCTGGCTGACCGGCTCGCGAGCCGAGCATAGATGTAACGTCCCTGCCTGAAACTTGCGGTCCGGCACCAGTGGCTGGCCCAGGCTGCTGAAGCGTATGTACCGGCTCACCAACCAGTTGCCGACAATCGGTATCCGTCCATCACTCGCCTGCTCGATCAGCAATGGATTATCGGTGTCCTCCGATCCTTTTCCGCTGATATCCAGAATGATCCGCCAGCCCTGGCTCCAATCACCGTTGATGCCATGAATCACCACGCTCTGGTTGCGCGTGATGGCCATGGTGCGGGCATTACGAATCCCGTCGAGCAAAGACTGCGCAGCCTGTTGCCGTCGGTTTGATTCGGTGAAGTCCGCCAGTGCCGGACTGACCAGCGACAGAACAATTACGCCGATCGCCAGTCCCATTAGCAGTTCGACCAGACTGAAACCCTGTTGCGGCATGTGCGCCTCCTCCCTGGATTGTGCACGGCGGCGCAATCCGTGCGCCGCACGCGGTAAATCAACCGGCGCATGCCGGTCGAATGTTCTAGGTTTGTACAGGTATAGCCGACGGCAACGGAGGGCATCGATGGATCATCGTACAAAAGGTTTCACGCTGATCGAGCTGTTGGTGGCGGTCGCGGTGTTTGTGATCCTGATCACGATGGCGGTGCCGGCATTCACCCGTTCGGTGCAGGGCAGCAAGGCCGACACCGAGGTCGGCGACCTGCAACGGGCCCTCAATTACGCCAGGCTCGAGGCGATCAACCGGGGTATCACAACCCGCCTGCGGCCGAGCGCCGGCGGCAGTGTCTGGACCGGCGAGTTATCGGTCTACGACAGTACTGGCACTCCGGCCAATGTATTGCGGGTTGTTCCAGCAATGAGCAGCGGCGCGACTCTGACGCTACCCTCTGGAGTGACCGCGCTGGATTTCAACAATCTGGGCGGGCTGGCGGCGCCATCCACGGCGGTGGTCATCAGTTACACGCTGGGCACGCAAAGCAGGACGCTGAACGTGTGTCTGAACGGACGAATTCAATTGGGTGGAAGTTGCGGATGAAGGCAGGGAGCAAGTACGCACAGGAGGGCATGACGCTGATCGAAGTGCTGGTCGCGTTGTTGATTCTGACGGTCGGGTTGCTGGGCGCGGCGGCGGTTCAGCTCAATGCGCTGAAGTACACCGACAGCTCGCGGATGACCAGCCAGGCGAGTTTCATCGCCTACGACATGATGGACCGGATTCGCGCCAATTCCGGCGCCGACTACACCGTCACACCGCCGACCACGGGTAACCTGAGTGTCGCCCGGGATCAGGATCTCTACGACTTCACCACCAACATCGTCAATTTCGGCGGCCCGACCGCCACCGGCAGCATCACCCTCAATCAACGCGTGTACACCATCACCATCACCTGGAGTGACGCGCGCGCCGCCAATACGACCGGTGCAACCCGCAGCTTTGTCCTGACCAGCCGCGCCGCGGTCGATCCGGTGGCCACGCCATGAAGCGCCATAACCTGGGTTTCGGCCTGATCGAAATGCTGGTCGCTCTGGCGCTGGGGCTGATCGTGGTGCTCGGCGTGGTGCAGATCTTCCTGGCGGCGAAGAACACTTACGTCAGCCAGAACAGTGCGGCCGCCATGCAGGAGGACGCGCGGTTCGTGTTGAGCAAGATGATTCAGGAACTGCGCATGGTGGGCATGTTCGGCTGCCTGGGCACGATTACCGATTCCAGCTCGGCGGGAGATTTCAATGCGGCCCAGATCACGCCGATCAGTTGGGACAACGCCAATCTCAAACTGACCCTGGTCACCGCCGATGTCGGCAGCGCGGGCGGTACTCCGACCTGGACCGTGGTCTCCGATTGCCGCAACAGCGCCACCGCTTATACCGGCTTGCGGGCTGCGGCGACGGGACAGATCGCGTTCCCGATCCGTCGGCTGGTCTACAGTTTCAGCAACAACCAGATTCTGATGGGCACCGGCAGCGGCAACCCCGCCCAGCAGGTGCTGGTGAACAATGTCAGTGCGTTCACCGTGATGTTTGGTCTGGCGAGTTCCGCGACCGATGTTGCGGCGTCCACCTACAGCGCCAACCCCGGTGATCCGGCGCGGATTCGCAGCGTACGCCTGAGCCTGACCCTCACTGATCCGAATAATCGGGTCCGCAATCAAACCTTCAACGTGGTTGCCGCTTTGCGCAACCGGTTGCAGTGAGGGCCGGGAATGAGCCTTTCTTTAACGAAACATCGGACTCAACGAGGCATGGTGTTACTGGTGACACTGGTGTTTCTGTTGCTCCTCACGGTGATCGGCCTGTCATCGATGCAAAGCGCCAACCTGCAGGAAAAAATGGCCGGCAGCGTCAGCTTGCGCAATCAGTCTTTCCAGACTGCCGAGGCGGCGCTGCGCATCGGCGAAAGTGCGGTGCAACTGGATGGCTACGCGCTGGCGGTGTGCGCCAGCCCTACCCAATGCGCGCCGCCGGCGGAGTCCTCGGTGGTCAGCGCGGCCGGGTTCAATTCCACCTCGGGCGTCACCTGGGTCGCTGCCGGCAGCGGGTTCTACGGGGTGCAGAATATCGGCACGACCCTGACGGCGGTGAACGTACCGAGCAACACCTCGGCGACCTTGTACCGGGTCACGGCCGTCGGCATCGCCGGTACTTCGCGCAGTGTGGTGGAGAGTGTCTATGCGAAGTATTGAGCGACGCTTCAAGTGGCTGTCGCTGCTGCTTGGCATGCTGACCGGGCTCTATCTGGCGGCACCGGCGTATGCTTTCACGCCGTCCGATTCGCCGCTGTTGAGCGCGGCCGCCGTGCCGCCGAACGTCATGTTGATGATCGACGACTCGGGCAGCATGAACAGCATCATCTATGCGACAGGGTTCGATCCGACCGTGGATCGCACGCCGGCCCGCCAGTGCAACGCAGTCATTGGCCTGTGCCTGAGCTCGACCGCCATTACCGGCGATACGATCTTTCTCTCAAGCCTGCCAACCTCCGGCTGCTCCGGCGGCGCCTATGCGTTCTACAACAACAGCCTGACGCCGCTCTGCCTGAAGCTGCCGGATCCGGTGGGCAGCGGCAACACCCGCTATTCGGCGGATTACATTTCCTACGTGGTGAGTCTGGCGATCAGCAACGGAACGCGCGACTTCACCACTGGAGCCATTCCCAACGATTACCGGATCAACGTGGCGCGCAACGTTTCCACCGCACTGGTCACCAGCAACCGCAACCTGCGCATGGGTCTGGCCACCTTCAACCCGGCCACCAGCAACAATCCCGGCAACGGCGGTTTCATTGCCCGCTCCATCAGCGACCTGTCACCGGTCAGCGGCAGCGTGACCCAGGCCCAGGCCGATACCAATTACAACGCGCTGATTTCCTCGA
Organism: Pseudomonas sp. B20(2017); assembly: GCF_002113125.1. GTDB lineage: Bacteria > Pseudomonadota > Gammaproteobacteria > Pseudomonadales > Pseudomonadaceae > Aquipseudomonas. Next base: position 48,029 of record NZ_NEJP01000020.1, read on the forward strand.
TCAACGGCCTGAGCGCGGTGGCCAATACACCACTGGCCGAGACCTATTACGAAATCACTCGCTACATGCGCGGGATGGCGCCGTACTACAACAGCACGCCGAGCACTTACACCAGCCCGATCCAGTACCGCTGCCAGAAAAACTACGGGGTGGTGATCACTGATGGTTTGCCGACCTATGACCGCACCTTTCCCAGCAACGACCCGCTGGGTGGCAGCCGCCTGCCGAACTGGGACGGCATCAACAATGACGGGAACAACCTGAACGGGGACGGGGAGGGCGATACGCTGTACCTGGACGATATCGCCAAGTTCGCCTTCGACATCGACATGCGTTCCACCGGCACCGATGCAGCGGGCAAGAGCTGGAACGCGGTGGATTTCCCCAGGCAGAACATGAACACCTACACCGTAGGTTTCACCGCTTCCAACGACATGCTCTCGGATGCCGCCGATTACGGACAGGGCCGCTACTACCAGGCGACCGACAGCGCCGGTCTGAATGCCGCGTTGTCTTCGGCGTTGAGCGATATCACTTCCAAGGCTGGTTCCGGCGGCAGCGGTGTGGCCAGTGGCACCACGCTGGCGAGCGGCACCAGTTATTTCCAGACCAGTTATGACCCCAAGGACTGGCGCGGCACGATCAAGTCCTTTGGTTTTACCTCGGCCGGGGCGGTCAATACGTCGGCGGTGCTGTGGACCACCGATACGGCCATCGTGCCCGGTGCCACTGCGCCGACCTACCAGTCGTGGAACTCCCTGAACAACGCGGCGGTAACGCTGGCCTACGGCAACTTCTCCCCGGCCCAGCAGACCGTTCTCAGCCAGGGTTTGCCCACCGGCATCAGCGGCATTGACCTGGTCGAATGGAGCAAGGGCACCAACAAGGCCGGCCTTAAAGTGCGCAGCGTGTTGCTCGGAGACATCATCAACTCGCCGCTGGTGCTGGCTTCGCCCACGGAAAAAACCGCTTCCGATCTGGCCGGTGACACGACCTACAGCACTTACCTGACCACCAAGGCTTCGAACATGAATGCCAGCCTGGTGGTGAATGCCAACGACGGCTTTGTCAGCGTCATCAACTCGGCCAACGGTACCCGCCGGTATGCCTACATGCCGTCCAGCGTATTGCCCTCGCTGCGCCTGATTGCCGATCCGAACTACGTCAACGGCGTCAGCCACAAGTTTCTGGTGGATGGTCAGCTCGGTGTATTCGACGCGCAATTCGGTACGGCGTGGAAAACCCTGGCCATCGGCGGCACGGGCGCCGGCGGCAAGAGTTTCTACGGGCTTCAGCTGTTCGACGCCTCGGCGGGCAACGTCATCCGTGCCTTGTGGGAAGTCAGCGCGCCGACAACCGCCAGTACTTCCAACGCTTTCAATGATCTGGGTTACGCCTATGCCCGTCCGGAAGTGGCACGCTTGGCCGATGGTCGCTGGGCGGCGTTCATTGCCAATGGTTACGGCAGCAACTCCGGCGTGGCGGCGCTGTATGTGCTGGATGTGCGCGATGGTTCGCTGATCAGAAAAATTGTCATCGACGGTACGGAAACCACCAACGGTTTGTCCTCGGTGAAGCTGCGAGTCAATTCGCAGAACGTGGTGCAGGCCGCGTATGGCGGTGACTTGAAAGGGCGGTTGTGGAAGTTCGACCTGAGCGCCACGTCCTCCGACAGCTGGGGCGTAGCGTTTTCCGGCAAGCCGTTGTTCACCACGGCTGGCGGGGCAACTCAGCCGATCACCGCGCAACCGTTGCTGGCGGACAATGCTCTGGGCGGCAAACAGATTTTCGTCGGCACCGGCAAGTTCAACGAAACCGCCGACAAGACCAACAAGGATTTGCAGGCGTTCTATTCGGTGTGGGATGCCGATGGCGGGTCGGGTCAGATCACGGTCAGCAGTTTGCAGGCGCAGGCGATTACCGGGGTGTTCTCCGGCAGTACCGGGCAGTTCGTCACCACCAGCCAGAACGACACGACTTATCCGGCGGAGAAGGGCTGGTATCTGCCGCTGGTGTACAACAACGCCTTGACTGGCGAACGGGTGATCAATCAGGCCAGTCTGGTGCTGGGACGCATCGTGTTCACCACGGCCAGTGTCGATACCACCGACCCGTGTTCCAGTTTCGGTACCGGCAAACTGATCGAACTCGATGCGTTCAGCGGTAAGATGCTCAACTACGCGGTGCTCGACACCAACGCCGATGGCGTGGTCGACAGCAACGACACGATTTCCAGCGGCGTGGTGTTCACCGGCGGTATCCCGACCCTGAACGCCATCGTCAACGGTGCATCACGCAAGGTCGTGAACGATTCCAGTGGCGGTATCACCACCCTGGTGGAAAAATCCGGCGGCGGCAGCCGTCGTATCATGTGGCGGCAAATTCAGTAAGCGAGAGTTCGAGGCATGCGCAGATCCAACCGAGGTTTCACCCTGATCGAAATCATGATCGTGATTGCGATCATTGGGATCATGCTCACAATTGGCCTCCCAAGTTACAACGAATACGTGAAAAAGGGCCGCCGTGCCGACGTGGTCAGCACTTTGTCGGAACAGGCACAGATCCTCGAACGCTTCTATTCGAAGAACAACGTCTACACCGGTGTCACCGGGTTGAGCACCGGCAACGATTTCTACACCATCACGCCGACGATCACCGATCAAACCTTCCTGCTGACCGCGACCCGCAAGACCGGCACGGCCATGGCCACTGACAAGTGCGGGGATTTCACCCTCACCAACACTGGTGTCAGAAGCATGAACAACGCGACCACCGGGCTGACCACCAAGGATTGCTGGGGCCGCTGAGCCGCTTTATTTCGGGCGCCTTTTGCGCCCACTGTCTTTTTTACGGTTGGATCAAACATGACCAGGCAACAGCAAGTGGTGATTGTCGGTGGCGGGGTGATTGGCCTGCTCACTGCGTACAACCTCGCCTCCGAGGTCGGCAGCGTGGTGCTGCTGGATCGTTCGAACGTCGGCCAGGAATCGTCCTGGGCTGGCGGCGGTATCGTCTCTCCGCTGTACCCGTGGCGCTATAGCCCGGCCGTCACCGCGCTGGCGCACTGGTCGCAGGATTTTTATCCACAGCTGGGCGAGCGCCTGTTTGCCGATACCGGGGTCGACCCCGAAGTGCACACCACCGGCCTGTATTGGCTGGACCTGGATGACGAAGCCGAAGCGCTGGCCTGGGCCGCGCGGGAAAACCGTCCGCTGCGGGCTGTGGATATCTCCGCGGCGCATGATGCGGTGCCGGTGCTCGGTGGCGGTTTTTCCCGGGCGATTTACATGGCTGACGTGGCCAACGTGCGCAATCCGCGGCTGGTGAAGTCTTTGAAAGCAGCGTTGCAGGCGCTGCCGAACGTGACGATTCACGAGCAGTGCGAAGTCAGTGGGTTCGTCCGTGAAGACGAACGGGTGGTGGGCGTGCAGACTTCAACCGGTGTGATCGCTGGCGATCAGATCGTGCTGACGGCGGGCGCATGGAGCGGAGAATTGCTCAAGACCCTGAACCTTTCCCTGCCGGTGGAGCCGGTCAAGGGCCAGATGATTCTCTACAAGTGCGCGGCGGACTTCCTGCCGAGCATGGTGCTGGCCAAGGGGCGCTACGCGATTCCGCGCCGTGACGGTCACATTTTGATCGGCAGCACGCTGGAGCACGAAGGCTTCGACAAGACCCCGACGGACAACGCGCTGGAAAGCCTCAAGGCATCGGCGGTCGAGTTGTTGCCGGCGCTGGCCGATGCCGAAGTGGTGGGGCATTGGGCAGGGCTGCGCCCGGGTTCACCGGAAGGCATTCCTTACATAGGCCAGGTTCCGGGTTTTGATGGTCTGTGGCTGAACTGCGGGCACTACCGCAACGGGCTGGTGCTGGCGCCGGCGTCCTGTCAGTTGTTTGCCGACGTGATGCTGGGGCGTGCGCCGATCATTGATCCGGCGCCGTATGCGCCAGTCGGACGCATCTAGTCAGTTTTTTAGCGGTGCCTGATAAATCGCTTTCGCGGGCAAGTCGAATCGTCGCACCGCCGCTCCCACAGGGTACGGCGCTTTACTCAAAAGTTGAGCACGGCACAAAACTTTGGGAGCGGCGGTGCGACGATTCGACTTGCCCGCGAAGGGGCCCTCAATCCAGCCCCAGTTTCTTGAGCCTGTAGCGCATCGACCGAAACGACAGGCTCAACCGCTGCGCCGCCGCCGTGCGATTCCAGCGAGTCTCTTCCAGCGCCTGCAGAATCAGTTTGCGCTCGACGCTTTCCAGATAGTCTTCGAGGTTGTCGATCTGTGTGAGGTCGGCAATGCCGCCCTCGGCGGTGCCGTTGCCTTCACTCAGGCGTAAATCCTCGGCCTCGATCGTGCGGTTTTCACACAGGGTGTGCGCCCGCTCGAGCACGTTCTCCAACTCCCGCACATTGCCCGGAAACCGGTAGTTTTTCAGCGCCTCCAGGGCATGAGGATGAAGACGTGCCGCCGGTTGCCCGGTGCCATTGGCCAGGCGCTTGAGCATATGGTCGGCCAGCGCTTCGATGTCCTCGCGACGCTCGCGCAGAGAGGGTACACGCAACTCGATCACGTTCAGCCGGTAATACAGGTCCTGACGGAAACGCTCGGCAGCCACTTCCGCGTCGAGGTCCTTGTGCGTCGCACAAAGGATGCGCACATCGACCACGGTTTCCTGCTGGCCACCGACGCTGCGCACGGCTTTTTCCTGGATCGCCCGCAGCAGCTTGACCTGCATCGGCAGCGGCAGATCCGCCACCTCATCGAGAAACAGCGTGCCGCCATGGGCCGCCTGGAACAGCCCAGGTTTATCCTCCACCGCACCGCTGAAACTGCCTTTGCGATGGCCGAAAAATTCGCTTTCCATCAACTCTGAAGGAATCGCCCCACAGTTCACCGGCACAAACGGCTGGCTGGCGCGCGGACCCTGTTCATGAATCAGACGGGCCACCAGCTCCTTGCCGCTGCCGGACTCGCCGCTGATATAGACCGGTGCCTGGCTGCGGGCCAGTTTGTCGATCTGCTTGCGCAGGTTGCGCATCGGTGGGGAGTCGCCGAATAACCGCCGGTCGATCGAGGTGCAGACCTTGCCCGCCGCTGGCATGCGCAACGCGGAGCCGACCAGCTCGCGCAGGCGCGTCAGGTCCACCGGTTTGGTGAGGAAGTCGAAAGCCCCGGCCTTCAAGGCGTTTATCGCCGTTTCCAGGCTGCCATACGCGGTGATCATCGCCACCGGCAGTTGTGGATAGCGCTGCTGAATATGCTGCACCAGATCCAGTCCGGTGCCGTCTGGCAGGCGCATGTCGGTCAGGCACAGATCGAAGGCCTCACGATGCAGCAGCGCTTGGGCTTCATTGAGATTACGTGCGCTGAAGGTGTCGAGTTTCATCCGTCCCAGGGTGATTTCCAGGAGTTCGCGGATATCCGGCTCGTCGTCGACGATGAGGATTTTTTGCCGTGGGCTCGTGTTCAACTTTGTTTCCGTCCGTGAGCAAAGGTGATGCGAAAGCAGCCGCCGCCTTGGCGTGATTTGAAGTCTAGGCGCGCTTGATTGCTTTCGCACAGCTCACGGGACAGATAAAGCCCAAGGCCGGTGCCCTGGCTGCTGGTGGTAAAGAACGGTTCGAACAGGTGGGCCTGCTGATCCAGCGGTACGCCAGGGCCATTGTCCTGCACCTCGAGCACGGCCAGCGTGCTTTCGGGGTCGATCAGCAGCGTCAGCCAGACCTCGGCCGGATCGTGCAAAAGGGCGCTGTGGCGCCAGCCGTTGCGTAACAGATTGTCGAGAATCTGCGTGAGCTGGCCAGGATCCATCAGCGTGCGAAAATCCCCCGGACCGATGTGCAGGTGAATGTGCTGGCGCTCGCCGGCCTGTTCGCGGCTCTCGTTGACGAACTGCTCCAGCCACGGCTTGAGATCCAGCCGTTGCGGTGCGCTCTGCTGGCGGCGGGACAGTTGCAGGACGTTTTCGATGACTCGGTTCATGCGTTGGGAGTGGTCTTGAATGATCTGCGTCAGACGCCGATCCGCGCCGTCGAGTTCCTCCGATTCCTGCAACAGCTGCGCGGCATGACTGATGGCCCCCAGCGGATTGCGGATTTCATGGGCGATACCGGCGGTCAGCCGGCCCAGCGCGGCGAGTTTCAATTGCTGGGCCTGCTGGGCGATCTGTGCGAGGTCTTCGAGAAATACCAGGGTCTGGCGGTTCGGACTCTGTTCCAGCGCAATGAAGCTCGGTTGCAGCTCCACGCCGTTGCCGCCGATCTTCAGGCTTTGCGGGCGCAGCGTCGGGTTGTTCAGCCACAGTTGCAGGCGCTCGACCAATGCGCTCGAGTACTCGTCGATCAACTCGCCTTCAAGGTGTGCCTGGCCCAGCAGGGTCTTGGCGCTGTGGTTGGCCAGTTGCACCCGGCGCTGTTCGTCGAGCACCAGAATGCCGGTGCGCATGCGTTGCAGGATCAGCGTGTTGAGGGTTTCGAGCCCCACGACTTCGCTGGCGCGCTGCTCGGCCAGGTTCTCGCTGACCTCCAGACGGCGCATCAATCCTTGCACCAGCAATGACGCCGCGAAGCAGAGGGCGCCGAGTGTGCCGGCCTGGAGATAATCGTTGGCGCTCAGGGGATGGCTGAAACTCAGCAGAAAGCTGAGCCCGACGATGCCGAGGGTGGCGATGGCGGCGATCAGCAAACCGATGCGTCGTCGCAGTAAGGTATTGCTGATCGCCACCGAGACAATCAGCAAGTTACCGATCGCGCTGGCCACGCCGCCCGCCGCATAGAACACGCCACACAGCAGCAGGATGTCGACCAGTGCCAGGCCGAACAACTGGGCGGGGCGGCGGATGTTCTCGAGGAACACCACCAGCAGGATGTTCAGCACCAGGTACAACCAGCTGCCATTGCGCAGCAGTTCGTCGTTGGTGGAGGTGAGCAGCCGGTTGTCCATGTTGCTGGAGATCAGCAACACCAGGGTGATGCCGACACTCAAACGGTACAGATGATAGAGGCGCAGCAGTCGCTGGGCCTGTTTGCTGTCGGCGTTGTCGGCCTCAGCGATCACTGGAACCTGGGCCTTGCTCAAGGTGAGCCTGGCTGCAATACCACTGTTGTTGAAGGTTCAGCGCACGGTCGCGGGGCAAGTGCACGCCGCAGTGGGCGCAGCGCACCATCGGCGCAGCATCCTGTTCGCGGGGCGATTGGACGGACGAGGCGGGGGCCTTGAATTTGCGCCACAACCAGACAGCAGCGGCGATCAAGGCAATCCAGAACAGTAAACGAAGCATGATGGGCGGCTTTTCGGCTAATGATTCGGCAGTTTAGCCAAGGACCCGACAAGCGCACAGCCCAATCACACGCCGCAAAAAAAGGGAGATCCGAAGATCTCCCTTTTTGGCATCACCGCAGTGATCAGTCGAACAGACCGAAGGTCATGTAACTGAAGATGGAACGGTCGCTGTCGCTCGACTCCGGTTCCGGCTCTTCGATCACGTCGCCGTTTTCGTCTTTTGGCTTGAGTTCGTTCGGGATCGCGTCTTTTGCGTCCTGGAACTGCTTCTGCACGTCCTGGTTGGCGCGGGTCTCTCCCGGCGGCAGCGGCGGACGGGATTCGATCAGGCCCAGAGTGGCCTTGCTCAGGAACGAACGGTTGTCGGCTTCGGCGACCCGTGGCACGAACTGGCCGTCTTGCAGGCTCGGGTGATTCGGGTAGTTGAGTTTCAGGGTTTCCAGGCTGGTGGCTGCGAGGTCGTCCAGATGCAGGCGCTGGTAGGCTTCGGTCATCACCGCCAGGCCGTCGCCGACCGATGGGGTTTCCTGGAAGTTTTCAACTACGTAACGACCACGGTTGGCGGCAGCAACATAGGCCTGACGGGTCAGGTAGTAGTCGGCCACGTGGATTTCGTACGCGGCCAGCAGGTTGCGCAGGTAGATCATGCGCTGCTTGGCGTCCGGCGCGTAGCGGCTGTTCGGGTAGCGGCTGGTCAGCTGGGCGAACTCATTGTAGGAGTCGCGAGCGGCACCCGGGTCACGCTTGGTCATGTCCAGCGGCAGGAAGCGCGCCAGCAGGCCGACGTCCTGGTCGAACGAGGTCAGGCCCTTGAGGTAGTAGGCGTAATCCACGTTCGGGTGCTGCGGATGCAGGCGAATGAAACGCTCGGCGGCGGACTTTGCAGCTTCCGGCTCGGCGTTCTTGTAGTTGGCGTAGATCAGCTCCAACTGCGCCTGATCGGCATAGCGACCGAACGGATAACGCGACTCCAGAGCCTTCAGCTTGGCTGTGGCGCTGGTGTAGCTGTTGTTGTCCAGGTCCTGTTGAGCCTGCTGGTACAGCTCGGCTTCACTCAGGTTTTCGTCTACGACTTCCTTCGATGAGCAAGCAGCGGTCAATGCGAGGATGGCGATCAGCAGCAGGTGTTTCACTTGCATGGCGGCTTGCGTCCCTATGACGGCCGCTGTCTTGGGCGGGGCCGTCCTGTTATGATGAGCGCCCCGTTGAAAAGCCCCGGGGCAAAAGACGCCGTATTTAACCACAAGCGCGCAGCCGAAACCAAAGGCTGTAGCCGACGCCCAGTCCGAGCATGTCCGATAAAATTGAACTTCGCGCAGAGGTGCCGTCCGAATTGGGCGGCCAACGCCTCGATCAAGTCGCCGCCCAACTCTTCGCCGAGCACTCGCGCTCGCGCCTTTCCGCCTGGATCAAAGAAGGTCGCCTGACTGTGGACGGGGCGGTCATCCGCCCGCGCGACATCGTTCATGGCGGTGCCATCCTTGAACTCACTGCCGAGCAAGAGGCCCAGGGTGAATGGGTCGCTCAGGACATCGAACTCGACATCGTCTATGAAGACGACGACATTCTGGTGATCAACAAGCCTGCGGGCCTGGTGGTGCACCCGGCTGCCGGTCACGCTGATGGCACCTTGCTCAACGCCTTGCTGCACCACGTGCCGGACATCATCAATGTCCCGCGCGCTGGTATCGTGCATCGTCTGGACAAGGACACCACCGGTCTGATGGTGGTGGCCAAGACCATTCAGGCGCAGACCAAGCTGGTCGCGCAGCTGCAAAGCCGCAGCGTCAGCCGGATCTACGAGTGCATCGTGATCGGCGTGGTGACCGCCGGCGGCAAGATCAACGCCCCGATCGGCCGTCACGGCCAGCAGCGCCAGCGCATGGCGGTGATGGAAGGCGGCAAGCCGGCTGTCAGCCACTATCGCGTGCTGGAGCGCTTCCGTTCCCACACCCATGTACGGGTGAAGCTGGAAACCGGTCGTACTCACCAGATCCGCGTACACATGGCGCACATCAACTTCCCGTTGGTCGGCGACCCGGCATACGGCGGTCGTTTCCGCATTCCGCCGGCCGCGAGCCAGACCATGGTCGAATCCCTCAAGCACTTCCCGCGTCAGGCCCTGCACGCGCGGTTCCTCGAGCTGGATCATCCGACCACCGGTGAGCGCATGAGCTGGGAATCGCCGCTGCCGGAAGATCTGGTGTGGCTGCTGACCCTGCTCAAGCAGGATCGCGAGGCATTCGTCGGATGAACTGGCTGACGCCGGACTGGCCCGCGCCGGCCAGCGTCAAGGCCTGTGTCACCACCCGCGAGGGCGGCGTCAGCGAGGCGCCGTTCGACAGCCTCAACCTGGGCGATCATGTCGATGACCGTCCGGAGGCTGTTGCCGAAAACCGTCGGCGTCTGACCGAACGCTTCTCTATAAAGCCTGCCTGGCTGCAGCAAGTGCACGGGATTGCCGTGGCGTATGCGGATCCGTCCGTGGTGGCCACGGCGGATGCCAGCTGGACGGCGACACCCGGTATCGCCTGTGCGGCGATGACCGCCGATTGCCTGCCAGCGCTGTTCTGCGACCGTGCTGGTACTCGCGTGGCAGCGGCGCACGCCGGTTGGCGAGGGCTGGCGGCCGGCGTGCTGGAAGCCACCCTCGACAGTCTGGATGTGCCTGCCGAAGACATTCTGGTCTGGCTCGGCCCCGCCATCGGCCCGCAAGCCTTTGAAGTCGGCCCGGAAGTCCGGGACGTCTTCATCAATCAATTGCCCGAAGCCGAGACAGCCTTTGTCCCGAGCCACAACGCTGGCAAGTTCATGGCCGACATCTATAAGCTGGCGCGACTGCGTCTGGCGGTCCGCGGTGTCACCGCTGTTTATGGTGGCGGTTTCTGTACCGTGACCGATCCGCGCTTCTTTTCTTATCGCCGGGCGTCACGCACCGGTCGCTTTGCCTCCTTAATCTGGCTTACCCGCTAAACTCTCTGATCTGCATCAACTCCCTGACGCTTGAATCTTCCAGAATCGACCGCATCTATAGCGGTATCTGGCAGGTTTCTTTATTCAGGACGGTTTTCAGGTCCGGCCTGCTCAAAAGGAAGGTGACCCATGCGTATAGACCGTTTAACCAGCAAATTGCAGTTGGCGTTGTCCGATGCCCAATCTTTGGCCGTCGGCCACGATCATCCAGCCATCGAGCCGGCGCATTTGATGCAGGCCATGCTTGAACAACAGGGTGGTTCGATCAAACCCCTGTTGATGCAGGTGGGCTTCGACGTCAACAGCTTGCGTAAAGAACTGACCAAAGAGCTCGATCAGTTACCGAAAATCCAGAACCCGACCGGCGACGTGAACATGTCGCAGGATCTGGCGCGTCTGCTCAACCAGGCCGACCGTCTGGCCCAGCAGAAGGGCGATCAGTTCATTTCCAGCGAGCTGGTGCTGCTTGCCGCGATGGACGAGAACAGCAAGCTCGGCAAGTTGCTGCTCGGCCAGGGCGTGAGCAAAAAGGCGCTGGAGAATGCGATCAACAACCTGCGCGGTGGCGAAGCCGTTAACGACGCCAACCACGAAGAGTCGCGACAGGCGCTGGATAAATACACCGTCGACCTGACCAAGCGCGCCGAAGAAGGCAAGCTTGACCCGGTGATCGGCCGTGACGACGAGATTCGTCGCACCATTCAGGTCCTGCAACGCCGCACCAAGAACAACCCGGTACTGATTGGCGAGCCTGGCGTGGGTAAAACCGCGATTGCCGAAGGGCTGGCCCAGCGCATCATCAACGGCGAAGTGCCGGATGGCTTGCGCGGCAAGCGTCTGCTGTCCCTCGATATGGGTGCGTTGATTGCCGGTGCCAAGTATCGCGGTGAGTTCGAAGAGCGCCTGAAAGCGCTGCTCAACGAATTGTCGAAGCAGGAAGGGCAGATCATTCTGTTCATCGACGAACTGCACACCATGGTCGGCGCCGGCAAGGGCGAAGGTTCGATGGATGCCGGCAACATGCTCAAACCGGCGTTGGCCCGTGGCGAGCTGCATTGCGTCGGCGCGACCACGCTCAACGAGTACCGCCAATATATAGAGAAGGACGCGGCCCTCGAGCGGCGCTTCCAGAAAGTGCTGGTGGACGAGCCGAGCGAAGAAGACACCATCGCGATCCTGCGTGGCCTCAAGGAGCGTTACGAGGTTCACCACAAGGTGGCGATCACCGACGGCGCGATCATCGCGGCGGCCAAGCTCAGCCATCGCTACATCACTGACCGACAGCTGCCGGACAAGGCGATCGACCTGATCGACGAAGCGGCCAGCCGCATCCGCATGGAGATCGACTCCAAGCCGGAGGTGCTGGATCGTCTGGAGCGGCGCTTGATTCAGTTGAAAGTTGAATCCCAGGCGCTGAAGAAAGAAAGCGACGACGCGGCGAAGAAACGTCTGGAGAAACTCCAAGAAGAAATCGATCGCCACGAGCGTGAGTACTCCGATCTGGAAGAAATCTGGAACTCGGAAAAAGCCGAGGTGCAGGGTTCTGCGCAGATTCAGCAGAAGATCGAACAGTCCCGTCAGGAACTGGAAGCCGCGCGCCGTAAAGGCGACCTGAACCGCATGGCCGAGTTGCAGTACGGGGTGATCCCGGATCTGGAACGCAGCCTGCAAATGGTCGACCAGCACGGCAAGAGCGAAAACCAGTTGCTGCGCAGCAAGGTGACCGAAGAGGAAATCGCCGAAGTCGTTTCGAAATGGACCGGTATTCCGGTGTCGAAAATGCTCGAAGGCGAGCGCGACAAGCTGATGAAGATGGAAAGCCTGTTGCACCAACGCGTGATCGGCCAGGACGAAGCGGTGGTGGCGGTGGCCAACGCGGTGCGGCGTTCCCGTGCCGGGTTGTCCGACCCGAATCGCCCGAGCGGCTCGTTCATGTTCCTCGGCCCGACCGGTGTCGGTAAAACCGAGCTGTGCAAGGCGCTGGCCGAATTCCTCTTCGATACGGAAGAGGCGATGGTGCGGATCGACATGTCCGAGTTCATGGAGAAACATTCCGTGGCACGACTGATCGGTGCGCCACCGGGCTATGTCGGCTACGAAGAGGGCGGTTATCTGACCGAAGCGGTACGGCGCAAGCCTTACTCGGTGATCCTGCTGGACGAAGTCGAGAAGGCGCACCCGGACGTGTTCAACATCCTGCTGCAAGTGCTGGAGGATGGACGCCTGACCGACAGCCACGGCCGTACGGTGGACTTCCGCAATACCGTGATCGTCATGACCTCCAACCTCGGTTCGATGCAGATCCAGGAACTGGTCGGTGATCGTGAAGCACAACGGGCAGCGGTGATGGATGCGATTTCCACCCACTTCCGTCCGGAGTTCATCAACCGGGTCGACGAAGTGGTGATCTTCGAGCCATTGGCGCGAGATCAGATCGCGGGCATTACCGAGATCCAGCTGGGCCGTCTGCGCAGCCGTCTGGCCGAGCGCGAGCTGAAACTGGAACTGAGCCCGGAGGCGATGGACAAGCTCATTGCCGTCGGTTACGACCCGGTCTATGGCGCACGTCCGCTGAAACGGGCGATCCAGCGCTGGATCGAGAACCCGTTGGCGCAGTTGATCCTGTCGGGGCGTTTCCTGCCAGGCGAGACTGCGACCGGCGTGGTGGAGAACGACGAGATCACGTTCAACTGACGCTCGACGGTGGTGAAGTAATCAAGGCCTCGCAATGCGAGGCCTTTTTTTTCGCCAGGCTGTTGAACTCAAAGGAAAAGGCTTGTAAAGTGCGCCCCGCAGTCAGTCACCAACACGGTTTCAGCTCACTGGGCAGAAATCTGAAATAAGTTGCAAATCATTAACTTGAAAGCAATTTAGGGGGTTGACAGAGGTGTTCTAGGTTGTAGAATAGCGCGCCTCAGACACACGAACGCAGCGATGCGAAAACGGTGTCGAGAAGCTGCAAGTTTCACCGTAGTAAATTGAAATATGTAGTTCCGTGATAGCTCAGTCGGTAGAGCAAATGACTGTTAATCATTGGGTCCCAGGTTCGAGTCCTGGTCACGGAGCCAATTTCAAACCGGGGTATAGCGCAGTCCGGTAGCGCGCCTGCTTTGGGAGCAGGATGTCAGGAGTTCGAATCCCCTTACCCCGACCATTTTTGGGTCGTTAGCTCAGTTGGTAGAGCAGTTGGCTTTTAACCAATTGGTCGTAGGTTCGAATCCCACACGACCCACCATTTTTGAAACCAGGTAACACTGGGATCGAATCTTAAGATCAGAGGCCAAAAGCGCTGATCGAAGAAGGCGATCTTTGAAAGGTCGCCTTTTTTTTACCGGGGTATAGCGCAGTCCGGTAGCGCGCCTGCTTTGGGAGCAGGATGTCGGGAGTTCGAATCCCCCTACCCCGACCATATTAAAAATCCTCGTATTGAAAGATACGGGGATTTTTTTTGCCTCCAGAAATGTTTCATTCAAGTCGTCGTACAACTTGCCGATAGCCCGCTAACGAAAGGGGCCTGCCGCATCAAGCGCCCCTGAATTCTGCCAATACAAGAAAAAGGGCGTTCGTCATGTTGCTTCGTCAGTTGAATATTGCTCCCCGTGCCGCCCTGGGCTTTGCCCTGATCGCGGTGCTGGTGGCGTTGCTCGGGGTGTTTGCGCTGGGGCAGATGTCGAGCATCCGCGACAGCGAAGTGGCAGTGGAGACGCAGTGGCTGCCGAGCATTCGTGGTGGCGACGAGATTCGCGAGATCATGTTGCGCATTCGCACCATTTCCCTGCGCATGGCGCTGGATCAGGATCCGGCCAACATCGCCACGTACCGCAGCCAGATGGACACCCGCGACAAGGAACTGAGCGAGAAAATCGCCGCTTACGACCGACTGGTGACCACTCCGGAAGGCCAGCAGTTATACGATCAGTTCAAGAAAACCTTCGCCGCCTACCGTACCGGGATCGCCCAGTCGTTCACCCTCGCCGAGCAAGGCAAGCGCGATGAGCTGACCAAGTTGCTGCTGGTCGACATGAAAACCGTGGTCGACGGCTCTGGCAAACAACTCAATGACCTGGCCGATCTGTTCGCCCGCCAGGTCGCCGCCGAAAGCCAGAACTCTGCCGCCCACTACGAAACCTCGCGCACTATCGTGACCCTATTCATTGCTCTGGCGGCGCTGGCAACCGTGGCCCTTGCGACGTTGCTGACCCGCAGCATTGTTCGCCCTCTGAGCGCCGCCGTCGACGCTGCTGAACACGTTGCCAGAGGCGATCTGACCCGTCCGATCGAAACCCACGGCAACGATGAAGTCAGCCGGTTGCTCAAAGCGTTGGCGACCATGCAGCAGAACCTGCGTGAAACCCTGCAGGGCATCAGCGGCTCGGCCACGCAGCTGGCGACCGCTTCCGACGAACTGAGCGCGGTTACCCACGACAGCACGCAAGGACTGCAACAACAGAACAACGAAATCGAACAGGCCGCCACTGCCGTTAACGAGATGACCACGGCGGTCGAGGAAGTCGCCCGCAATGCGGTGTCGACGTCCGACGCTACCCGTCAATCCAGCGAGTCGGCACAACTGGGACAGGAACGTGTCAGCGAAACCGCGAGCGCCATCAACGCCTTGGCGAGCGAAGTCGAACACACCGGCGAGTTGGTGCAATCACTGGCTAACCAGTCGCAAGACATCGGCAAAGTGCTGGACGTGATTCGTGCGATCGCTGAACAGACCAACCTGCTGGCACTCAACGCTGCCATCGAAGCGGCGCGGGCCGGGGAGAGCGGGCGCGGGTTTGCGGTTGTCGCCGACGAAGTCCGGGCGCTGGCTTATCGCACGCAGCAATCGACCCAGGAAATCGAGCAGATGGTGCAGGGCATGCGCAACGGTTCAAGCCTGGCGCTGGAGTCGATGCAGGCCAGTGCCTCGCGGGCGGCCACCACGCTGGTGCTGGCCGAGCGGGCCGGTGAAGCGTTGCAGACGATCACAGCCTCGGTAAACGAAATCCATGAGCGCAATCTGGTGATCGCCAGCGCCGCCGAAGAACAGGCGCAAGTGGCGCGGGAGGTGGATCGCAATCTGGTGAACATTCGCGATCTGTCGGTGCGCTCGGCGGCGGGTGCTGATCAAACCAACGCGTCGAGTCATGAACTGTCGCAACTGGCTAACGCCTTGCAGGGCATGGTGCGGCGCTTCCAGCTGTAATCATGCAGACGTGAAAAAGCCGCGCTTCTCGTCAGAGAAAGCGCGGCTTTGTTTTGTCGGGCGTCTGAAAAATCAGGCACCGTCCTGGTCTTTCAGGTGTTCGAACAGACCTTTCGGCATTTTCTTGCCATTGGCTTCGAAGTTGGCTTTGACGTTGTTGTACGCCTCTTGCTCGTCGATGAAACCGTCGTGGTTGGTGTCGATCTTGTCGAAGTCGGATTTCGGCGCGACCTTCAGGAACTCGGCGCGCGAGACCTTGCCGTCGCCATCGGTGTCGGTCTTGGCCATCGACGCATCGCCGCATTTGCCTTCACCGCATTTGCCTTCCGGGGTTTTCACCGAAGTCTCGGCCGAAGCGACCATGTAGCCCTGGGCCAGCGGTTGCGCGGCGAACACCGAGCCGGACAGCATCAGGCCGCCGGCCAGTACGGCACCGACCAGGCCAAGGGAGTTTTTGCCGATTTTCGAAGTACGGGACATTGCATTCTCCTTCGGTTGCACAGCGCAACCACACGTTAAGGGCGATCAAGCCGGAGCAGGTGTGCTCGGGTGTGGCCATTAAGCGGTGGCGGTGTATCGCGTCTGTGTCGAGGAGCGGGGGAGTTTGTAATCGAAGGTGCGAACGTGTGGCGCAGATACAGTAGGAAACAGAACTTTCAATCAACACAAATCATTGTGGGAGCGAGCTTGCTCGCGAATGAGGCAGGTCAGCCGATGCATTTATCGACTGATCCACCGTCTTCGTGAGCAAGCTCACTCCCACAGGGTGTTACATCAGTGCAGCTTCAGGCGTGGCTCGGTGCCGCGTCCGATCTTGCTGCCCAGCATCAGCATCGCCGTGCGGAACGGGCCGTACAGCGCCATCTGGTGCATGCGGTACAGCGACACGTAGAACATCCGCGCCAACCAGCCTTCGAGCATCACGCTGCCGGTCAGATTGCCCATCAGGTTACCCACTGCCGAAAAACGCGACAGCGAAATCAGCGAGCCGTAGTCGGTGTACTTGTATTCCGGCAGGGTCTTGCCTTCGATGCGCAGTTTCAGCGATTTGGCCAGCAGCGAAGCCTGTTGATGCGCGGCCTGGGCCCGAGGCGGAACGTTGCGATCCGAGCCGGGTTGTGGGCACGCGGCGCAGTCACCGAAGGCGAAGATGTTTTCGTCACGGGTGGTTTGTAGCGTCGGCAGCACTTGCAGCTGATTGATGCGGTTGGTTTCCAAGCCGTCGATGTCCTTGAGGAAACCCGGTGCGCGGATCCCGGCGGCCCAGACTTTCAGACTCGCCTTGATCTCGTTGCCATCGGCGGTGATCAGGCTGTCGGCGGTGACCTGGCTGACCGACGCGTTAGTCATCACGTTGACCCCGAGTTTTTCCAGAGTCTTGTGCACCGGCCCGCTGATACGTTCCGGCAGGGCTGGCAGCACCCGTGGCCCGGCTTCGATCAGGGTGATGTGCATGTTTTCCGGTTTGATCCGGTCCAGACCGTAGGCCGCCAGTTCATGAGCCGCGTTGTGCAGCTCGGCCGCCAGTTCGACGCCCGTGGCGCCGGCGCCAACGATGGCCACGCTGATCTGCTGGACCGCATCGGTCTGCCCGGCGTGGGCACGCAGGTAGTGGTTGAGCAGTTGCTGGTGGAAGCGCTCGGCCTGTTTGCGGGTGTCGAGGAACAGGCAGTGCTGCGCGGCGCCCTGGGTGCCGAAATCGTTGGTGGTGCTGCCGACCGCGATCACCAGCGAGTCGTAGGGCACTTCGCGCGCCGGGACCAGCTCAACGCCGTTTTCGTCGTAGGTGGCAGCCAGCTGGATCTTCTTCTGCTCACGATCAAGCCCGCTCATGCGCCCCAGCTGGAACTCGAAGTGGTTCCATTTGGCCTGGGCGACATAGTTGAGTTCGTCTTCGGAAGAATTCAGCGATCCGGCGGCCACTTCGTGCAGCAGTGGTTTCCAGATGTGCGTGAGGTTCGCGTCGACCAGCATGATGCTGGCGGTGCCGCGTTTGCCCAGAGTCTTACCCAGACGGGTAGCCAACTCCAGACCGCCGGCGCCGCCGCCGACAATGACGATACGATGGGACATAGGGATAGCTCGCAAGGTTTTTAAAGGAAATCTTTGTCGTCGTAACCCGAGCGAGCGCGATGCAGCTCATAGCGTCAGGTAACTGATAAATCGGCTCAACAGGCCCAGACCAATGGTCACTGCCAGCACCAGCACCAGGAGCATCCACGGCCGGAATGGCCGGCGCTCGACACGGTGTTGGGACAACTGCAGGTACTCTTCGACATGCTTCTGGTCTTCGGGGTTCAGGCGGCTGGTCATAAAGGCCTCGTCAGGTAGACGTTACTGAATGAAAACAAGCTACAGCGGTTTTCAACCGGGATTGAAAGGAGCATAGCCACTGTCCGGGACCGGTTCGACAGACACGCCATCCCCGAGGCGAATGATCCCGCTTTGTAACACTCGTGCGGTGATTCCGCCATGTCCGCGCACGGCCTGGAACGTGCCCGGGCCAAGGTTGTTCTGCAGGCGCGCGCACGGCTGGCACCAGCCCGTGGTTTCGAAAATCGCCTGACCAATGCGAAAGCGCCGACCCTTGAGGCTGAACAGGTTGATCCCGCTTATAACGAGATTGCGCCGCAGATCTTCAGGCGTGACCGGATGCTCGTGGGGACGGCCCATCAAGGCGCTGATGACGGCCAGATGCTCCCACTGAATCAGCGTCACCTGCCGCGCATTTCGCACACCGGGCCGAGCGTGATCGCCGGT
Source organism: Pseudomonas sp. B20(2017) (assembly GCF_002113125.1). GTDB lineage: Bacteria > Pseudomonadota > Gammaproteobacteria > Pseudomonadales > Pseudomonadaceae > Aquipseudomonas. Next base: position 66,236 of record NZ_NEJP01000020.1, read on the forward strand.
GAGCCCGGCTTCAAGTCGCGCCTCCACTGCGTCGAGTGCGAGCATCGGCCCCCGGGACTCGGGGCGCACGCCAATCCAGCGCACGCATCCGGTCTGCGGGACATCGGCAATCAATTGTTGAAGTGGCGTCACAGGCTGATCCCGACATCGAACACGATGCTGCGCCCCAGGTTACCGCGCAGAAAATCCGGGGCATCGGGATGGGCGAAAAGCACCCGTGCAAAGGTGGGCCCGACCAGCGACAGCGAACGCCAGCCCTGACGCAGGTATTCGGTGGGCGGCGGGAAGTGGCTGTTGAGGTCGAGCACTTCGCGTTTGAGGCTGGCGAAGGCAATGATGTCCAGCTCGCCGAGGTCCATGCCGCGTTCCTTGTAGTTGTGCGCTTTCTTGCGCAAGGTCGGCGCCAGTCTCAGCAGAAATTCATTGGCCGGAATCCGTCGGGGCTTGGCTTCACGCCGCACCAGTTGGCTGAGGGAAAACGCGCTGCGCCGACGTTGCAGCTCATCGCGCCATTCGTCGTTGAGCCGACGGCCCTCGTCGAGGACGAAAAACACCTCGAAATTGGCATCGCGAAACAACACGTCCGGCGGCTCACCGGCCGGGGCGAATTCGTCGGCGCGATAAGGAATGTTCAAGCCTTGCAGCAGACGCTGGCAGACCCAACGCTCACGCTCCCATTTGCGGGCATTGGACAGAAAGGCGTTGGCTTGCTCGGCCGCGATGGTCAGCAGGCGTAAATAATCTGAGTCATCCATAGGCCCAAGCTTAGCGTTCAATTGCGACAAGCAGAAAGCGTTCGCGCGGCAAAGTGCATCAGTGGGCAGTCGGGAGGGGCGGTGTAGACTGAGGTCACCGTGTATCAACGTCGAATGAAAGGGGCTGAATGTGAAATTTCGCTGGCTGTTGTTGTTCGCTGTCGTTCCGCTATGGGCCCATGCGCTGGAAATAGGTGAGCGACTGGCACCCTGGACGCTGCTGGACCAGTACGATCAGCCGTTTACTCTCGATGACCGCACTACGACGCTGTTGGTGGCGCGTGACATGGACGGTGCGAAACTGCTCAAGCAAGCCATGGCCGATCAGCCCAAGGGCTATCTGGAGGCGCGGCACGCGGTGTTTGTCGCCGATATCCAGCGCATGCCGGCGCTGATCGCGAAGATGTTCGCCGTTCCGGCGATGCGTGACTACAGCTATCGAGTGTTGCTTGATCGCGAAAGTCGCGTGGCCTCTCGCTACCCTGGGGCCGAAGGCGCGGTGCTCTGGCTGCAGCTCAAGGACGGGCGTTTGCTGGCCCGGCACGAATACACCCAGGCGGCTGAACTACGTGAGGCGCTGGAGCAGGCTCGCCCATGATCGGCGCCGAGCTGCTGTCGTCTGCGAGCCTGCTGCTGGGATGGCTGATTTACCTGCCGGTGCTGCTCTGGGCGATTGCACGCGCACCGTGGGTCGAGTTGTTCAGTGACAACCGACGTCAGCACTTGCTGTTCGGAACGGTGTTCGCGTTGTTTCTGCTGTGGCTGGTGCGCAGGGACTTCGACACCGGCGTGTCTTACCACTTCATCGGCATGACAGCGGTGACACTGTTGCTGGACTGGCCGCTGGCGATCGTCGGCGGACTGGTGGCGCAGCTGGGACTGGTGCTGTTGGGACGTCAGGATCTGGTGGCGGTAGGGGTCAACGGCGCCTTGCTGATCCTGTTGCCGGTGCTGATCACCGAATGCGTGGCGATCCTGGTCGAGCGTGCGCAGCCGCGCAATCCGTTCGTGTACATCTTCTGTTCCGGCTTTTTCGCCGCGGCGCTGTCGGCGTTGTTCTGCCTGACGCTGAGCCTGACGTTGCTCTGGTACGACGGCCTCTTTGCCATGCCCGAATGGCTGGAAGATTTCATCGGTTACCTGTGGCTGCTGATTTTTCCCGAAGCCTTCATCAACGGCATGGTGGTCAGCGCGCTAGTGGTGTTTTGCCCGGAATGGCTGGAGACCTTCAACCGCACCCGCTACCTTTCGGCGCCGTGGAAGGACGACGATCCCAAGTCTTGATCCACATCAAATCCACCCAGCGCGCGGCATTTCATGCTCGGCCAAATCCCTTCAGGAGCAGCGGCATGAGCGTGTACGAGTGGGCGAGGCAGGAAACCCGGCAGAGTCTGGAGATGGCGCAGGAGGTGGGGTTCGATCCGGGCTTGAGCCTGCGCGCTTTGCTCAGTGCGGTGGTGCAGCAGAGCAAGGCGGTGCGCAACGCCGAAGACCTGGCCGACGAGTTGCGCTTTCTGGCGGAAAACCTCGACGACGATCAGGACTACGGCTTCATGCGGCCCTGAACGGGATCAGTGACGTGGGTCGAAATCGCCGGAAAACAGTTCGTCCTCGGCATCCGGGGCCACCGGAATCTTGTGCTCTTCCGACGCCCAGGCGCCGAGGTCGATCAGTTTGCAGCGGTCCGAGCAGAACGGGCGGTATTTGTTTTCCGGGGTGAATTCCACGGGCGCGCCACAGGTCGGGCAGTTGACGGTTGGGGTCTGGCTCATGATTGGCCTCCGGATAAAGTCAGGTAAAAGTGATGCAGGCGCTCGACCTCGCTGTGCAGCCAGGCGAGGTCGCGGTCGTTGACCACCACGTCGTCGGCACGGCTGACGCGGTCTTCGCGGCTGGACTGGGCCTTGAGGATCGCCTGGACCTGCTGTTCGCTGGTCTGGTCACGCTGCAAGGTGCGTTCGATCTGCAGTTGTTGCGGGGCGTCGATTACCAGAATTCGCTGGGTCATCGCGTATTGCCCGGATTCAATCAGCAGCGGCGAAACCAGAATCGCATAAGGCGATTTTGCCAGCGCCAGGTGATGGGCGATTTCTTCGGCGATCAACGGATGCAACAAGGCTTCGAGCCAGCGCCGTTGCTCCGGCACCTCGAAGATCAATTTGCGCAGGGCTGCACGATCCAGCGTGCCGTCGGCCTGCAACACACCGGGGCCGAAGTGTTCGGCGATCTTCGCCAGCGCCGGACGGCCAGGTTCGACCACCCAGCGCGCCGCGTGATCGGCGTCCACCACGTGGATGCCAAGATCGATGAAGTGCTGGGCGGCGGCACTTTTACCGCTGCCGATGCCGCCGGTCAGGCCGAGAATCCAGGGTTTTTCCACAGGGGTATTCATTTCAAACCGACAAACTGCCAATAGAAGCCGGTTATTTGACCACCCCAGAGCAAGGCAATCCAGCCGGCAATTGCCAGATACGGGCCGAAGGGAATCGGCGTCGAGGTTTTCTGGTCGCGCAGCTTGAGCAAAATCACCCCGAGCACGGCGCCCACCAGCGAAGACAGCAGGATGGTCAGCGGCAGAATCTGCCAGCCGCCCCAAGCCCCGAGCAGCGCCAGCAGCTTGAAATCGCCGTGACCGATGCCGTCCTTGCCGGTGATCAGCTTGAACAGCCAGAAAACCGACCACAGCGCCATATAGCCCAGCACCGCGCCCCACAGGGCGTCGTGCAGCGGCACGAACAGCTCGAAGCTGTTGACGATCAACCCCAGCCACAGCAGCGGCAGCACCAGCACGTCGGGCAGTAACTGATGCTCGGTGTCGATCAGGCTCATGGCCAACAGGCCCCAGGTCAGCACGATCAGCAGGCACGCCGGCCAGCCGAAACCCAAGTGCCAGGCAATGAATGCCGAGAGCAGGCCGCAGGCCAGTTCGGTGAGCGGGTAGCGCTTGCTGATCGGGGCGCTGCAACTTGAGCAGCGCCCGCGCAGGAACACGTAACTCAACACCGGGATGTTTTCCCACGCGCGGATCCGGTGGCCACAGTGCGGGCATTGCGAGTGCGGCAGCATCAGGTTGTAGGTAGGCAACGGCGATTCACCGGGCAGTCCCAAAACATCGTGAGCCTGCTGACGCCATTCACGCTCGAGCATTTTCGGCAGGCGCCAGATCAACACGTTGAGGAAACTGCCGACCACCAGCCCCAGCAACAGGGCGGTGAAGATAAAGGCCAGCGGATACAGGCTGAAGAGTTCGTCGATAGGCATGTCAGATCGCTGAGCCGAGTTGGAAGATCGGCAGGTACATCGCCACCACCAGACCGCCGACGATCACCCCGAGCACCACCATGATGAACGGCTCCATCAGGCTGGTGAGATTGTCGACCATGTTGTCCACCTCGTCCTCATAGAACCCCGCGACCTTGTCGAGCATATCGTCCAGCGCGCCGGACTCTTCGCCGATGGCGGTCATCTGCACCGCCATGTTCGGAAAGATGCCGGTGGAGCGCATCGAGAAATTCAGCTGCATGCCGGTGGAAACGTCCTGGCGGATACGCAGCACGGCGCGCTTGAACACCACGTTGCCGGTGGCACCGGCCACCGAATCCAGCGCTTCCACCAGCGGCACGCCGGCTGCGAAGGTGGTGGATAAGGTCCGGGCAAACCTTGCCACGGCGGACTTGTACATCAATGTGCCCACCAGCGGCAGCTTGAGAAACCAGGCGTCGCGCCGGTCGCGCAGGGCCTGGGATTTTTTCAGGGCATGGCGGGTGCCGAAAAACGCAGCCACCAGCGCACCGAGAATCGCCCACCACCATTGCTGCATGAACTCGGACAGGCTGATGACCATCAAGGTGAAGGCCGGCAGTTCGGCACCGAAGCCGGAGAACACCGACTGGAACTGCGGCACTACCTTGACCAGCAGAATCCCGGTGACCACCGCCGCCACCAGCACGACGGCGGTCGGGTAGGTCATGGCCTTCTTGATCTTGGCCTTGAGGCTTTCACTCTTTTCCTTGTAGGTCGCGACCCGCTCCAGCAATGTGTCCAGGGCGCCGGACTGCTCGCCGGCATCCACCAGGTTGCAGTACAGCTCGTCGAAATATTGCGGCTTCTTGCGCAGCGCGGCGGCGAAACTGTTACCGGCGGCGACCTCCTGTTTCACCTCGTCGACCAGTTTGCGCATGGCCGGGTTTTCGAAGCCTTCGCCGATGATGTCGAACGACTGCAACAGCGGCACACCGGCCTTCATCATGGTCGCCATCTGCCGGGTGAACAGGGCAATGTCCTGAGCTTTGATCCGCTTGCCGAAGCTCAGCAGCGAGGCGGTTTTTTTGCGTACCTTGCCGGGGTTGATGCCCTGCTTGCGCAATTGGGCCTTGACCAGCGCGGGGTTCTGGCCGCTCAGCTCGCCGGTCACCTTGCTGCCTTTGCGGTCCGTGCCTTCCCAGGCGTAGACGCTGATTTTCGCTGCCTTGACCGCCATGTTCAGTCCTTGGTGACCCGGTTGATTTCTTCAAGGCTGGTGATGCCTTGCATGGCCTTGATCAGGCCCGAGGTGCGCAGGTCGTTGAAGCCGTCCCGGCGCATCTGGGTATCGATTTCCAGCGAGTTGCCCTCGGCCATGATCAGGTGTTGTAGCTCGGGGGTGTTCTTCACCACTTCATAAATTCCCACGCGACCCTTGTACCCGCCGTTGCAGTGATCGCAACCGGAGGGCTCATAGATCGTGAAATTGCCGACGCGTTCCTCGGGGAAGCCTTCCTTGATCAGTGTCTCGCGGGGGATCTCGATGGGTTTCTTGCAATGGCTGCAGAGTTTTCGCGCCAGCCGCTGGGCAATGATCAGGCTCACCGAGGTCGCGATGTTGAAGCCGGGAATGCCCATGTTGTGCAGGCGAGTGAGGGTTTCCGCCGCGCTGTTGGTGTGCAGGGTGGACAATACAAGGTGCCCGGTCTGGGCGGCCTTGATCGCAATTTCGGCGGTTTCGAGATCGCGGATCTCGCCGACCATGATCACGTCCGGGTCTTGACGCAGGAACGAGCGCAGGGCCTGGGCAAAGTCCATCCCTTGGCGCGGATTGACGTTGACCTGGTTGATGCCTTCCATGTTGATCTCCACCGGGTCTTCGGCGGTGGAGATATTGATGTCGACGGTATTGAGGATATTCAGCCCGGTGTACAGCGAGACGGTCTTGCCCGAGCCGGTGGGACCTGTCACCAGAATCATGCCCTGGGGCTGTTTGAGGGCGGCCATGTACAGGTCTTTCTGCTCCGGCTCGTAGCCGAGGGCATCGATGCCGATCTGGGCGCTGGACGGGTCGAGGATTCGAATCACCACTTTTTCGCCCCAGAGGGTGGGCAGGGTGTTGACCCGGAAATCGATCGACTTGCTTTTCGACAGACGCATCTTGATCCGCCCGTCCTGAGGTTTGCGTCGTTCTGAAATGTCGAGGCTGGCCATGACCTTCAGCCGCGCGGCAATACGCCCGGCGAGCTGAATCGGCGGCTTCGCCACTTCACGCAGTATTCCGTCAGTGCGCACCCGCACCCGGTAGTTCTTTTCGTAAGGCTCGAAGTGCAGGTCGGACGAGCCGCTCTTGATCGCGTCCAGCAGCATCTTGTGTACGAAGCGCACCACCGGGGCATCGTCGGCATCGATCCCGCCGAGCGTATCCTGCTTGCTGTCGTCGACCGACTCGATGTCCAGCCCGTCGAGGTCGACATCGGCCATTTCCTCCAGGCCGGTGGCGTGGGTGTCGAAGAATTTTTCGATGGCGTCGGTGAGCTTGTCGTCCTCGACCAGAATGGCTTCGGTGCTCAGCCCGGTGCTGAACTGAATGTCGTTGATCGCCTGATGATTGCTCGGGTCGGAAATCCCCACGAACAGCTTGTTGCCGCGCCGCCAAAGGGGAAGGGCGTGGTGCTGGCGCACCAGTTTTTCGCTGACCAGCCCTTTGGGCTGGGTTTCCTTGTCGAGGCAGTTGAGGTCCATAAATGCCATGCCGAAATGCTCCGAGGCAATCTCGGCGACCTGCCAGCTCTTCACCAGTTTGTTCTGCACCAGGTAACTGACCAGCGATACGCGATTGCGCTGCGCCTGTTGCCAGGCTTGCTGGGCACTCTTTTCCGTGAGCAATTCGGCCTGGACCAGTTGTTTGGCCAGACCGCTCAGAGCGATGTCGTTCATGGGGTTTCCACGTGCTTGCCGTTCATGACTTATAGCCTAGTCAAGTGACAGCGCCAAACACGCGGGGTGCAGGTGACAAAAAGTGTCAGATAGTGCGGTTACGGGTTGTAGGAATCGGCACGACGTCCGGGTCACGCCCAGCTGGCCGGGGCTGAAAGCGCTTGGCACGGGCTGTGCTGAGTCCATTTCAGATCATGAGATTCCGACTCATGCATGGAGCGTGTCTATGAATAAACAACAAGGTTTCACTCTGATCGAGCTGCTGATCGTGGTGGCGATCATCGGTATTCTCGCTACTGTGGCGCTGCCGCAGTATTCCAAATATCAGGCGCGGTCGAAGGTGACGGCGGGGCTGGCCGAGATCTCGGCAATGAAAGTGCCGTTCGAGGATGTGATTAACCAAGGCACTGATCCTACGCTGACTAATGTGGCGGGCAGTGCAACGGTTACAACCTCCAATTGTTCTGTTACGGCTTCGGGCACCGCTTCGTCGGGCGCCGGTTCAATTGTTTGCACGATCAAAAACGCTCCGGGTCCGGTACTGGACAAAACCATCACGCTTACCCGCTCTTCCGGTACGGGGGCAGGTGTATGGACATGTGCCACAACGGTGGCGCCGGATTATTCGCCAAAAGGCTGTACTGCGAGCGGTACCTGATTTATCGATGGGCTACAAAAATGCCCCGCAATGCGGGGCATTTTTTATGGCGCGAGACTTCACAAAAGCTTCAATAATTTCAGGGTGTTAGGAACTTTCTGAAAAGCCGCAACTTGCATGTAAGTATTGGCCATGTCATGCAAATTGCATGATTTCGGAAATTTCTTTTTCGGTTAACTTGTTGAATTTAAAGAATATTTTTAATTCGAAAAAGTTGGCACAGTGTTCGCAACTACCTCGGTAACCCTGCTGACAAGACAACCAGCAGACTTTCCAGAAAAACAGGAGTTACTCGTATGAAGAAGTTCGCTATCACTGCCGCTGCTGCTACCGCGCTGACCCTGACCATGGCATCCGGTGCATTTGCTCAATCGACTCAGACCACTCAGGCGCCAATGACCCTGGCGGCCGGTGAAGTCACCAAGGCTAAAGAAGCTACTTCCGATACCTGGATCACTACCAAAGTCAAAAGCGACCTGGTAACCGAAAAAGGCATTCCTGGCACCGACATCAAAGTCGAAACCAACAAAGGTGTGGTTTCCCTGTCCTCTGACGTAGCGATCACCGAGGCTCAGAAAACCACCGCCGTGAACATCACCAAGAAAATCAAAGGCGTGAAAGCGGTCTCCGCTGACGGCCTGAAAGCCGAGTAAGGCAAGACTTCTCGCCTGGACCGGGAGAAGACGCGACAGGCGGGCCGAGCAATACGTCTGCCGCACTTTAGAGTTCATGCGAACGGCCACACGGATTGTGGCCATTACAGGCCCCGGCACATGTGTCGGGGCCTGTTCTATTTCAGAGGAGGAAAAAGCGTGGAGGTCAGTTGCCGCGTTTGCTGTTGATCTGCTTCAGGCGATTGCCTTCAAAGCGCAGGTATTGATACATGCCGTTGCTCGGGCCGTAGGTCCACTCTTCGACCTGAAACTCTTCACGACGGTTGGCGCTGCGCTTGTAACCGAGCAGATCGCGACTGACCGGCTCACCGCATTTCTGCAACACCTCGCTGGCGCGGTCGCCAAGGCTCACCAGTTGGCTGCCGCAGCGCAGGGTATCCGACGCCGTAGCCTGGCTGGCGATCAACGCCAGCCCCAATGCCGTCAGCCATTTGCGGTTCATCACTCGGCATCCAGATGCATTTGCGTCACTACCCGACCATCGCTCTCCGCTTCACCGAGGTTGGCGTCGATGAAGTACACGCGATCGTCGGCCAGTTGGCCCTTGTCCACCAAATAGTCCTTGATGCTGCTGGCACGATCCTGACCGAGCTGGCGCAGCAGCACGTCGCTGGAACTCCAGAACTTGATCACATCGGCGCGCATTTTCGCGGTGCGTTCTTCCTTGCCCAGATCCTTCCATTCGGCCGGTGGCTGGGTTTTCAGGCGGGTGCGGTAGATGCCTTCGAGCAGCGGGCCTTTTTCGTTATCCGGAACCTGGATCAGCGAAGCCTGCGCCGGCACCTTGTCGCCCCGGCGCTGGAGCATCTTGTAGTAGTTGTACTGGTATTCACGTTCCAGGCGCTGTTCGGCGAGCAACGGGCCGTCACTGCTTTTTGCAGCGGTGCCTTCGATTTCCAGGCGCAGGGCCGGACGCTCCTTCAGCGCTTGCGACAGTTTCACCAGCGCCGCTTCGGCGTCTTTGCTCAGGTCGCTGGAACCCGGTGCGAAGGACACGGTGCCGAGGTCTTCGGAACCACCACCGCTGACCAGACCGCCAATCAGCTTGAATGGCGCGGCGGCGGCCTTGACGATCAGGTTGCGCAGGGTCTGCCAGACAATCGGCATCACGCTGAATTGCGGGTTGTTCAGGTCACCGGTCACCGGCAGTTCGATGGAGATCTTGCCGTCCACGTCCTTGAGCAGGGCGATCGCCAGTTTCAGCGGCAGGCTCACGGCATCCGGGCTGTCGACTTTCTCACCCAGTTGCAGCTGCTCGACCACCACTTTGTTCTCGGCCTTGAGCTGGCCCTTGGTGATCAGGTAATGCAGGTCGAGGTTGAGCCGGCCCTTGCGAATCCGGTAGCCGGCGAACTTGCCGGAGTAAGGGGTCAGGGTGGTCAGCTCGACCCGTTTGAAACTGGTGGCGATGTCGAGGCTGGCCATCGGGTCGAACGGATTGACCGCGCCCTTGATGGTTACCGGCGCATAGCGGTCGACCTTGCCCTTGACGTCGACGCTGGCCGGTTTCGCCTGACGGCTGTCGATGGTGCCGATCTGGCCGTTGAGCTGCTGGATTGCGGTGGCAAAGTTCGGGGTCAGGCTGAAGTCGGCGAAGTTGGCCGAGCCGTCATTGATCGCGATGCCACCGATGTGAATACCCAGCGGTTTGTCATTGCTCGCCGGTTTCGCCGCAGCGGTCTTCGCCCCGGAATCGGCTGGCTGCGGGATCAGCAGGTCGTCGATGTTGGTGGTGCGGTCATCGTTGATCATGAACCGTGCATACGGCTGGAACAGGTTGATCCTGTCGATCGACAGGCTGTCGCCGTGCTGATAGTTCAGGCCTTCGACCACCACTTGCTGCCACTTGAGGAAGTCGCGGGTTTTCAAGGTGTCGAGGGTGTGCAACTGATCGACCTGAGCGCGACCGGTGACGCTGAGGGCCAGCGGGTCGGTGCTTTTCAGGTTCACTTTCAGGTCGCTGCCGAGCATGCCGCTGCGCAGTTCGAGGCGAATGAACGGGTTGATGTAGGACTGCGCGACCCGCAGGTCGATGTCCTGGGTTTTCACGTTGAGCTGCGCGGTGACCGGGGCCAGATTGACCACGCCGTCGGCGCTGATCTTGCCTTGCTTGCCCAGGCCAGTGTCGAGTTTGAGGTTGAAAGGCGAGCCGTTGAGGCTGTCGAAATTCTGCAGATCGACGTTCAGCGGGGTGACATCCAGAGTGACCTCCGGCTTCGCCGAGCGGTCGGCCAGATGCACTTTGTAGTCACGCAGTTGCACGTCCTTGACCAGCACTTGCCACGGCTTGCTCGGCGCAGTCGGCTCGGGTTTCGGCGAGTCGGCAGCGGCCGGAGTGCTTTTCGGTTCCGCAGCCGCTTTGGCGGCAGGTTTCGATGGCTGGCTGGCGAACAGTTTCTGCCAGTCCAGTTGGCCGTCCGCTTCCAGCGCCGCCCAGGTTTCCAGTTTCTGGCTGCGGATCTTGCCGACCACCACTTGCTGTTTGGCCAGATCCACGGTGGTGTCGCTGACGTCGAGGCGCTCGAGTTTCGCCAGTTGACGCCCGTCCGGCGCCTTGATGGCGAACGGCGCGATGTTGACCGCGACGTTGCTCAGCAGCAGTTCGGTTTCCTTGGAGAGGTTGAGCTTGTAGTCGGTGCTCAGGCTGACGACACCCTCTTCCAGCACCAGTGGCACGGCGTCGCGCACGTAGGGCCAGAAGGCTTTCATCTTGCCGTCGGTGATCTTGAGGGTGCCTTCAGAGGCGATCGGGACCAGGCTGAAGTTGCCTTTCCAGTCGATCTGCCCACCGGCCGGGCCGATCGCGACGAGGGTCATGTCGGCATTGTCTTCAGGCAGGGTGCTGAGGTTTTTCAGCTCGAAATCGAGCTTGTCGTAGAGAAATTCGATCGGCTCGCTGGGCCGCGCATCCACAAAATGCAGGTTGCCGCCGGCCAGCTGGATCCGGTCGATGCGCAGCGGAAACGGTTTGGCGTCGGGATCGGCCGGGGTTGGCTCGCTGGCCGGGAGCTTGAACAGACCGAGAAGATTGAGCTGGCCATCCTTGGCGAACAGGATCTCGGTCCTGGATTTTTCCAGTTCGATGTCGGACAGATGCAGGGCTTTGGTCCACAGGCTGTCGAGTTGCAGGTTGGCGTACAACCGTTCGAAGCCGACCTGTTCCTTGCCCGGCTCGCCGATCACCAGGCCCCACAGCGTAAGTTCAAGGCTGAACGGGTTGAGCTCGATGCGCTGCAGGTGCGCCGGCACCGTGGCGTAGTTGGCCAGTTGCTGATTCACCACCCTGAGCGCAATGCCCGGTAAAATCAGGAACCCCAGCAGGCTGTAGAGGGCCAGGGCAGTCAACAGGGCGCCAATCGCGCGAATCAATCCTTTGGGCATGTGCGGCTTCATCTGTCTGAATCGGAGTGCCTTGGAGTATGGCACGCGATTCCGGTTCCGAAGCAAATGCCCATGCTCAGGATTGTTCAGATTTTTCCGTGGGAAATTTCCTGCATTGCTTTTAAAGCTGGAGGATCAGGGTCTTCAGCGGTGGCTGCTGATCCAGCGACGGGAAGTCCCGACCCGGGGTCATCACGCTCCATTCTCGCACCGGTCGCCCGGCTTTTTCGGCGCAGCGCAGCACCTGCTCGCGCCAGTCGTCCATGCTGACTTTCGCCAGGTTGTTGCAGCAGATCAGCACGCCATTCTCGGCGGTGGTCAGCAGGGCAGGCTTGAGCAGGCTTTGATAATCGCGCAGCAGGTCGACGGTGCCGAACGCGCTCTTGGCCCACGCGGGCGGGTCGAGCAGCACCAGATCGTACTGGCGCTGTTCGAGGCGTTGATAGCTCGGCAGTTTCTGCCCGCGACGCTGGCTGATCGGCAGACCGGCCAGTTGGCGGATCGCCGGGAAGTAGTCGGACTGGATGAATTCCATGGTCGGCAGTTGCGGGTTGAGCTGACCGTTCTCACGGCCGACCGCCAGATTGCCCTCGGCGAAATCCAGGTTGCACACTTCGCGAGCCCCGCCGGCCGCTGCGCTGAGACCGACGCCGCAGGTGTAGGCAAACAGGTTGAGCACGCTTTTGCCCTTGGCGTGATCCTTGACCCAGCCGCGGGTGTTGCGCAGGTCGAGGAACAGCAGCGGATCCTGCCCGGCATGGCGCCCACGCACACGATAATTCAGGCCCCATTCGTGGCCAACCAGATCGGCCAGCGCCGCGTCGTCGGCGCGGTAGACGCTGTCTTCACGGTCGATCCGCGAGTTGCCACGGGAGCGGTCGTTGTAGACCAGCAGGGTTTCCAGACCAAGAGTCTGGTTGACCATGGCGTGCAGTTGCAGCAGGTCTTCGCGCGCCAGGGTCTGGTGGAAGCTTTGCACCATCAGTTGCGGGCCGTAGCGGTCGATGGTCAGGCCGCCGGCGCCTTCCTGGCTGCCGTGGAACAGCCGATAGCAGTCGGTGCCCTGGCGGTGCAGCTCGGCGAGCAGATCCTGGCGTTGGTCGAGGGCGGCGCGCAGCGCCAGGTTCAAGGAAGACATGCGGGCGCCTTGCTGGAGGGAATCGGGGCGCGGGAGTTTAGCAGTTTGGCAGGCAATCGAGGGGTTCCCATCGCGAGCAGGCTCGCTCCCACAGACGATCATAAGTCCTGGTGGGAGCGAGCTTGCTCGCGATGCTTTTGCACCCTTACTGGTTCAGGCGTTTATCGATCAAGCCCTGCACCACGCTCGGATCCGCCAGCGTCGAGGTATCGCCCAGGCTGTCGAGTTCGTTGCAGGCGATCTTGCGCAGGATCCGCCGCATGATTTTGCCCGAGCGGGTCTTCGGCAGGGCCGGGGCCCACTGGATCAGGTCCGGTTTGGCGAAGCTGCCGATTTCCTTGCTGACGTGGGCCAGCAGTTCTTTCTTCAGTTCATCGTCGGGCTCGGTGCCGTTCATTGGTGTGACGAACGCGTAAATCCCCTGGCCTTTGACGTCGTGGGGGTAACCGACCACGGCGGCCTCGGCGATGCTGTCGTGCAGCACCAGCGCGCTCTCCACCTCGGCGGTGCCGATGCGATGGCCGGAGACATTGATCACGTCGTCGATGCGCCCGGTGATCCAGTAATCGCCGTCCTCGTCACGACGGGCGCCGTCGCCGGTGAAGTAGTAACCGGGGTAGGGCTTGAAGTAGGTGTCGACCATGCGTTGCGGATCGCCGTAGACGCTACGGATCTGCGCCGGCCAGCTCGACTTGATCGCCAGCACGCCACTGCCGGCGCCTTTGATTTCCTTGCCGTGCTCATCGAGCAGCACCGGTTGCACGCCGAACATCGGCTGGGTGGCGCAGCCCGGTTTGATCCGCTGGGCGCTGACCAGCGGGCTGAGCATGATGCCGCCGGTTTCGGTCTGCCACCACGTATCGACGATCGGGCAGCGTTGTTCACCTACGACGTTGAAATACCATTCCCACGCTTCCGGGTTGATCGGCTCACCGACACTGCCGAGCAATCTGAGGCTTTGTCGCGACGTTTCCTGCAAGGGCCCGGCGCCTTCACGCATCAGTGCGCGCAGGGCGGTGGGGGCGGTGTAGAAGATGTTGACCTTGTGTTTGTCGATCACCTGCCAGAACCGCGAAGTGCTCGGGTAGCTCGGTACACCTTCGAAGATCAGGGTGGTCGCGCCATTGGCCAGCGGGCCGTAGACGATGTAACTGTGGCCGGTGACCCAGCCGACGTCGGCGGTGCACCAGAACACTTCGCCGTCACGGTAGTCGAGCACGTACTTGAAGGTCATCGCCGCTTGCAACAGGTAGCCGCCGGTGGTGTGCAGCACGCCCTTGGGTTTGCCGGTGCTGCCGGAGGTGTAGAGGATGAACAGCGGGTCTTCGGCGTCCATCGGTTCCGGCGGGCAATCGTCGCTGACATCACGCACGGCCTGGTGATACCAGAGGTCGCGTCCTTCGACCCAGTCAACTTTGTTTTGGGTGCGCTCGACCACCACGACGGTGCTGACATTCGGGCAGCTCTGCAGGGCCTTGTCGACGTTCTGTTTCAGCGGCACGAACTTGCCACCGCGCACGCCTTCGTCGGCGGTGATCACGGTGCGGCAGTCGGCGTCGAGAATGCGGTCGCGCAAGGAGTCCGGGGAGAAACCGCCAAACACCACCGAATGAATCGCGCCGATCCGTGCGCAGGCCAGCATCGCGTAAGCGGCTTCGGGGATCATCGGCATGTAAATGCACACCCGGTCGCCTTTCTTCACGCCACGGCTTTTCAGCACGTTGGCCAGGCGGCAGACGTGGTGATGGAGTTTGCTGTAGGTGATTTGTGTCGATTCGGCAGGGTCGTCGCCTTCCCAGAGGATGGCGGTCTGATCGCCGCGCGTTTCCAGATGGCGGTCGATGCAGTTGTAGCTGACGTTCAGCTTGCCACCGGCAAACCAGGCGGCTTCGCCGGTCTTCAGGTCATAGCGCTGGACGGTTTGCCACGGGGTGCTCCAGTCGAGGAAGCGGGTGGCCTGTTCGGCCCAGAAGGTGCTGGGGTGTTCAATGGATTCGCGGTACAGGCGCTGGTAGTCGTCCTGACTCAACTGTGCAGCCCGGCGGACGGCATCGGCTTTAGGGAACGTGCTGATATCGAACATGACGGTTCCTTATTCTTGTTGTGCGACAAGGATAAAGATGCGCCGAGAGGTCAACAGGTTCAAGTCACGCGCAAAACAACTGTGGGAGCGAGCTTGCTCGCGATAGCGGAGTTTCAGTCAACGTTGATGTTGAATGAATAACCGAAATCGCGAGCAAGCTCGCTCCCACAGGGTTACTACAGCGCGATCAAATCAGCCGCGGTGACGGCCGCGGAAGTAGTTGATCAGGCCTTGGGTGGACGCGTCTTCAGCGGCGGTTTCTTCGCTGCCGACCAGGCGGTTGTAGACGCCCTTGCCCAGTTCCTTGCCCAGTTCCACGCCCCACTGGTCGAAGGCGTTGATGCCCCAGACCACGCTTTGCACGAAGACTTTGTGTTCGTACATCGCCACCAGTGCGCCGAGACGACGCGGGCTGATGCGCTCGACCACCAGGGTGTTGCTCGGACGGTTGCCCGGGATCACCTTGTGCGGTGCGAGTTTCTGCACCTGGTCTTCGCTCATGCCCTTGTCGCGCAGTTCCGCTTCTGCTTCCGGCAGGGTCTTGCCGAGCATCAGCGCCTGGCTCTGCGACAGGCAGTTGGCGTACAGCCACTGATGGTGGTCCGAGACCGGGTTGAAGCTGACGATCGGCACGATAAAGTCGGCCGGGATCAATTGGGTGCCTTGATGCAGCAACTGGTGGTAAGCGTGCTGACCGTTGCAGCCGACGCCGCCCCAGATCACCGGGCCAGTGTCGGTCGACACTGCGGTGCCGTCCTGACGCACGCTCTTGCCGTTGGATTCCATGTCCAGCTGTTGCAAGTGCTTGGTGATGTTACGCAGATAGTGGTCGTACGGCAGGATCGCGTGGCTTTGCGCGCCCCAGAAGTTGCCGTACCACACGCCGAGCAGGGCCAGCAGCACCGGCATGTTCTGTTCGAATGGCGCGCTCTGGAAATGCTGGTCCATGGTGTAGGCACCGGACAGCAGTTCCTTGAAGTTGGACATGCCGATGGCCAGCGCGATTGGCAAGCCGATGGCCGACCACAGCGAGTAACGACCTCCGACCCAGTCCCACATCGGGAAGATGTTTTCTTCGCGGATACCGAAGGCCACGGCTGCCGCGTTGTTGCTCGATACGGCGATGAAGTGGCGATACAGCTCGGCTTCCGAACCACCCTGGGCCAGGTACCAGGCGCGTGCGGCCTGAGCGTTTTTCAGGGTTTCGAGGGTGTTGAACGACTTCGAGGAAACGATGAACAGCGTGGTCTCGGCGCGCAGTTTTTGCGTCAGCTCGTGGAATTCGCTGCCGTCGATGTTCGCCAGATAATGGCAACGCACGCCTTTCTGGGCGTAGGACAGCAGGGCTTCGGAGACCAGCTCGGGGCCGAGGAACGAGCCACCGATGCCGATGTTCACCACGTCAGTGATCGGCTTCTCGGTGTAACCGCGCCACAGACCGTCGTGGATGCGGCCCACGAGATCGGTGATCTGGTTCAGCACCTTGTGTACTTCAGGCATCACGTTGACGCCGTTGACCGACAGCTTGTCGCCGACCGGGCGACGCAGGGCGGTGTGCAGCGCCGGGCGGCCCTCGGAGGAGTTGACGATTTCGCCGTCGAACAGGGCCTTGATCGCGCCCTTGAGATCGACTTCATTGGCCAGACCCACCAGCAGGTTGCGGGTCTCGGCGTTGATCAGATTCTTCGAATAGTCGAGAAACAGTCCGCAGCTGCTGAGGGTGAACTGATTGAAGCGCTGCGGATCGGCGTTGAAGGCTTCGCGCATGCTGAAATCCTGCATGGCTTGGCGGTGATCTTTCAACGCTTGCCAGGCAGGCAGAGCGGTAACGTCATGAGGAGTGCGGTAGTACGCCATCGCTGCGGTTTTCCTTTTTACTTGAACGGCCTTTTGAACTCTGAAGAGACCTCCCCGCCATGTTTGGGCGAGGGGGCAACTGCGTCGACACGATTACTTTGGCGCAGGGCGAATACAGTAAACCCAGCGCCGCGATCTGTCTTGGCTTTGTCTGACCTGTTTTCGGTACTTTTTTAACATTGATAACAGACGGGGCCGACAAACGGCGGGTAATGCGAGCAATTCCCTGCTTATCGCGTGGAGTCGAACGGCGGCAGTTTGCCCGATGGGCAGGTGCTCAGCAATACGGTCTGGAGGCGGGTACAAATGCTGTGGGAGCCGGTAGGCACCCACAGCATTTGTCGATGTTCAGGAGGGGGTGTCGAGATTCAGGTGCAGGTTGTCGATCAACCGGGTGGTGCCAAGGAATGCCGCGACCAGAATCACCAGATCACGATCGTCTGCCGTTGCAGGACGCAGGGTCACGGCGTGGCGGATTTCCAGATAGTCCGGACGCAGGCCGGCGGCTTCCAGTTGCTGGCGTTGCACCTGGATCAGGGCAGGGAAGTCGCGCTCGCCCTGCTTGATCGATTCGGCAATGCTGCTCAGGGTGCGATAGACCACCGGCGCCACGGCGCGCTGTTCTTCACTGAGGAAACCGTTGCGCGACGACAACGCCAGGCCGTCGGCGGCGCGTACGGTCGGCTCGCCGATGATCTGGATCGGCATGTTCAGGTCGTGCACCAGCGCGCGGATCACCGCCAGTTGCTGGAAGTCTTTCTGGCCGAAGATCGCCAGGTCCGGCTGGACCATGTTGAACAGCTTGCTGACCACCGTCGCCACGCCTTCGAAGTGCCCCGGACGGCTGGCGCCGCACAGACCTTCGGACAGTTGCGGCACGCTGACCCGGGTCTGCCCGGCCATGCCGTCGGGGTACATTTCTTCGACGGTCGGGGCGAACAGCAGATCGCACCCGGCTTCCAGCAGTTTTTCCTGATCCGCCGCCAGGGTGCGCGGGTACTTGTCGAGGTCTTCGCCGGCGCCGAACTGCAGCGGGTTGACGAAAATGCTCGCGACCACAAAGTCCACGCGCTGAGTGGCTTTGGTGATCAGGGCAATGTGGCCGCTGTGCAGGTTGCCCATGGTCGGCACGAAGCCGATGCGCTTGCCTTCACTGCGGGCACGCGCCACGGCGGCGCGCAGTTCACGTACGGTTTTGACGGTGTTCATGCAGAGAATCCGTGTTCGATCCCGGGGAAAGTGGTGGCTTTGACTTCACTGACGTAAGCCTTCAGCGCGGACTGGATGCTGTCCTGACCCTGCATGAAGTTCTTCACGAATTTTGGCACACGGCCGCTGATCGACAGGCCGAGCATGTCGTGCAGTACCAGCACTTGGCCGTCGGTGTCGCTGCCGGCGCCAATGCCGATCACCGGAATCTTCACCGCTTGGGTGATTTCAGCCGCCAGTTCGCTCGGCACGCATTCGAGCAGCAGCATGGCCGCGCCGGCCTGCTCCAGGGAGATCGCGTCGGCGCGCATCTGGCGTGCCTGGTTCTCGTTGCGACCCTGCACTTTATAGCCACCGAGAATGTTCACTGCTTGCGGGGTCAGGCCCATGTGGGCGCAGACCGGCACGCCGCGCTCGGCCAGCAGGCGGATCGAGTCCGCCAGCCACAAGGCGCCTTCGACCTTGACCATGTGCGCGCCAGCCTGCATCAGCAGGGCGCTGTTGGTCATGGTTTGTTCGAGGGTGGCGTTGGCCATGAACGGCAGGTCGGCCAGGATCAGGGCATCAGAGTTGCCGCGTTTGACGCTGGCAACGTGGTAGGCCATTTCTGCGGTGGTCACCGGCAGGGTGCTGTCGTGACCCTGCAGGACCATGCCGAGGGAGTCGCCCACCAGCAGCACTTCGACACCGGCCTCGTTGCAGGCGTGGGCGAAGGTCGCGTCATAGCAGGTCAGCATGGTGATCTTTTCACCTTTCTGCTTGAGGCTCTGGAGCGTGGTCAGGGTGATGGCTGGCATGTAAGAAATCCTCGTTCAGGCGCTTTGGAAACTACTGCGAGTAACGCGCGTGATTCGTCATCTATTCAGGCGCACGCTCTTTTGTCGTGCTTATAAGGCCTGGATTGCGCCCTTGTATGCCGGGTTGGCGGCAGCGGGACGCCTATAGTCGTGATGAGGCCTCAGGAAGTCAATTGCATGTGTTACCGCATTGTTACGAGGGGAGTGTTACCGGCGTTACTGATGCGATTCAGCGGGCCGGCGGGCCTGATCTGCGGGTTTTTTGTCCTACAAGAACCCCTGTGGGAGCGAGCTTGCTCGCGAAAGCGGTCAGTCAGCCAATGCAGATATTGACGGTCAGATTGCCTTCGCGAGCAAGCTCGCTCCCACAGGGTTGGGTATCAGTTTGAGGTCATGCGTTCGAGGCCGACGAACGGGCAGGCTGCGAGAAGTTCGGCAAGGGTACGGCCATCGGCCAGACGCAGATCTTCGGGAGCCAGTTCGGCCAAGGGATAGAGAACGAACGCGCGTTCCTGCATGTGGTAATGCGGGACTTTCAGGCGTGGCTCGTCGATCAGGCGATCTCCGAACAGCAGAATGTCCAGATCCAGCGTGCGCGGGCCCCAGCGCTCCAGGCGTTCGCGGCCCTGATCGTTTTCGATCGCCTGCAAGGCATCGAGCAGATCAAGCGGGGCGAGCGCGCTGTCGAGTGCGGCAACCGCGTTGGTGTAACGCGGTTGGCCCGGCAGCAGCGAGTCGCTTTGGTAGAAGGCAGATACGCCGACCAGTTCGGTCTCGGGCAATTGCCCCAGCGCGTCGACCGCGCTGCGCAGTTGTTCGGCCGGGTCAGCCAGGTTGCTGCCCATGCCGATGTAGATGCGTTCCATGCCTTATTCGCCCGTAGCGCTCGGTGCGCCGGCGCGTTTGCGCTTGGAACCGCTGCTGCGGCGACGCTTGCGCGGTGCGCCACTGTCATCACCCTTGCCGCTGAG
The DNA here is from genome assembly GCF_002113125.1 of Pseudomonas sp. B20(2017). Taxonomy (GTDB): domain Bacteria; phylum Pseudomonadota; class Gammaproteobacteria; order Pseudomonadales; family Pseudomonadaceae; genus Aquipseudomonas. The sequence continues at coordinate 85,942 of NZ_NEJP01000020.1, forward strand.
GTCACGGATCATGTCGCGACGTTCGCTGTCGTTGGCGTCCTGATAATCGGTCCACCATTCGCCCAGGCCATCGGTCTGCTCGCCGGCGCTTTCACGCAGCAACAGGAAGTCGTAGCCGGCTCGGAAGCGCGGGTTGTCCAGCAGCAGGTCGGCGCGTTTGCCGCTGCGGCGTGGCAGGCGTTCCTGCATGTCCCAGATCTCGCGGATCGGCATGGTGAAACGTTTTGGAATCGCAATGCGCTGACACTGTTCGGCGATCAGTTCGTGAGCGCCTTCCTGCATGGCCGGAATCGGCGGCATGCCGCGCTCTTGCAGACGCAACACGCGGGCCGGCAGGGCCGGCCACAGCAGGGCGGCGAACAGGAACGCCGGGGTCACCGGTTTGTTCTGCTTGATCCGCAGGTCGGTGTTGGTCAGTGCTTCGCTGATCAGCGTGTGGGTATATTCCGGGTTGTGTTCCAGCGCATCGGCACTGGCCGGGAACAATGGCGCGAACAGTTGCAGGTCGACCAGCATTTCGAAAGTGATGGCACCGTGGCCGGAGAGGAACAGCTTGAGCACTTCCTCGAACAGGCGGGCCGACGGTATCTCGCGCAGCATTGGCGCCAGTTCGCGGATCGGCTGGACGGTGTGCTTTTCGATACCGAAATTGAGCTTGGCAGCGAAGCGCACGGCCCGCAGCATCCGCACCGGGTCTTCCTGGTAACGCTGCTTCGGGTCGCCGATCAGACGGATCAGGTGGTTGCGGATGTCGTGCACGCCATTGGCGTAATCGAGGATGCGCTCACTGACCGGATCGTAATACAGGGCGTTGATGGTGAAGTCGCGGCGTTGCGCGTCTTCTTCCAGAGTGCCATAGACGTTGTCGCGCAGAATGCGCCCGCTCTCGTTGCGCGAGGACTGGTTGCTGTCTTCGTCGTCTTCGTTTTGTGGGTGGTTGGCGCGGAAGGTCGCGACTTCAATGATTTCGCGACCGAAATGGATGTGTACCAGCTTGAAGCGGCGACCGATGATCCGCGCATTGCGGAATTCGGCGCGAACCTGCTCGGGGGTGGCGCTGGTGGCGACGTCGAAGTCTTTGGGCGTGATGCCCAGCAGCATGTCGCGCACGCAACCGCCGACCAGATAAGCCTGGTAACCGGCGCCTTGCAGACGTTCGACGATGTTGACCGCGTAACGGCTGAATTGCGCCTTCTGCAGCGAGTGTTGGCCGCTGTTGAGGACTTCAGGCGTGCTACGGATGTGTTGCGTACGACGCAGGGGAGTTCGGAATGACTGGAACAGCTTCTTCAGCATGGGATGCACTGTTTGAAGGAATGTTCGGCCATACCAGAGAATGACCGCATGATGGGCCGGGATTCTAGCATTTAGTCGAGGGATGGTGTAGGACGCTGCCGTTTTGCGCTGCAAGCCGCAGGCTAGAGGGGGGTGGGGGCGCGGTGGAGGAGAGATTTGCCGTAAGGGAGAAACTACAAGGGGAGCCGAAGCTCCCCAAGAAGTAGTTGCGTGCTCTTTTTATTATTGATTCGGGCTTCTTGTTTTTGTTGAGTGCCCTCGCCATGAAGCTTTTCCTTCATGACCCTCCCAATCGGGAGCCAAGAGCAAACGGATTGCTTTGGTCGCTGTGTTGCAGTGATCTTGCGATCCAACCAGTACAGGCTCTGTCTTAAGACAGTTTTTTGTTGTTCTCGGCCTGGTCGTGGGGCTAGCCCCAAATACAACGCCTCTCCAAAAGAATCAGTTAGCTGCGCCTCTCGCCGTCTTGTTTTTGTTGTGCGTGAGTCGATTCGTCTTATTTTTATTGTCTTGTGCATTGCTTGTTATTGTTCTTGTACCAAACATATAGCAGGTGCCGTGCCAACTTTTGCAAGCCCCAATAAAACAAGGGGTTAGGTCGATATAACCGTTTTCGCAGGGCGAAAAAAAGCCGGGGTTTCGTTACCGATAACCCCGGCTTCTGTTACGTGAAAAGACTGAGGTAACAGTTTTTTCACATCTTCAACGGTAACCCGCACACTCGACAGGTAACGTTCAGCTCTCGCTGGCGACCCCGGTCTTGCGCCGTGGAATGCCCAGACGTTGACGGCGCTCCCACAGGCATTTGCGGCTGACGCCCAGTTTGCGCGCCAGTTCGGTCTCGGTCATGTGGTCCTGATGCTCGAGCACGAAATGCTGGAAGTAGTCTTCCAGTGACAGGTCTTCGGTCGGTTCGTGGCTGCTGTTGCTGGCGTTACCGGCCGTTTGCGCCGGCAGGCCGATGAATTCGTCGTCCTCCAGATCGCCCAGCTCAATGTCGATACCCAGCAGGTCGGCCGAGATTTCCGGGCTTTCGCTCAGAATCACCGCGCGCTCGACGGCGTTTTCCAACTCCCGCACGTTACCCGGCCAGGAATAGTGCCGGATCGCCTGTTCGGCATCGGCGGCAAATTTCAGGTCGGTGCGGTTGATGCGCGCGCTCTGGCGAGCGAGGAACGCATTGGCGATTTCGTTGACGTCGGCACCGCGCTCGCGCAGGGCTGGGAGTTTCAGCGCGATCACGTGGAGGCGGTAGTACAAGTCCTCACGGAACTGGCCGATTTTCGCCAGGCTCTTGAGGTCCCGGTGGGTCGCGGCGATCAACCGGACATCGACCTTCTGCGACTGGACTGAGCCCACCCGGCGAATTTCGCCTTCCTGCAAGACGCGCAGTAAACGAGCCTGAGCTTCCAGTGGCAATTCGCCGATCTCGTCGAGAAACAGCGTGCCGCCGTCCGCCGCTTCCACCAGCCCCGCGCGACCTGCGCTGGCGCCAGTGAACGCACCTTTCTCGTGGCCGAACAGTTCGGACTCGATCAGGCTTTCCGGGATGGCTGCGCAGTTCACCGAGATCATCGGCGCCTTGGCGCGTTTCGACAGGTTGTGCAGGGCGCGGGCCACCAGCTCTTTACCGGTGCCGGACTCACCCTGGATCAGCACGTTGGAATCGGTCGGCGCAACTTTACGGATCTTGCCGTAAAGATCCTGCATCGGCGGACACGAGCCGATGATGCCGATTTCGCCGTTGCTGTTGTCGATGGCGGATTTGCCGCTGCCATTGGCCGATTTGGCGGGAGCCGCTTCGCCGGCAGCAGGCGCCGACTGGCGATCGCGCAGGATCCGCGCGACAGCCTGAAGCATTTCATCGTGGTCGAAAGGCTTGGCGATGTAGTCCACCGCGCCCATCTTCATCGAGTCGACCGCCGAGCGCAGGCTGGCGTAGCTGGTCATGATCAGCACCGGCGTGCCCTGGCCGAGCTTGATCAGCTCGGTGCCCGGAGCGCCCGGCAGTCGCAGGTCGCTGACGATCAGATCGAATGTGGGAATACTGAAGCGTTCTTGTGCTTCCTGCACTGAACCGGCTTCGCTGACCTGGTACTGGTTGCGTTCCAGCAGGCGGCGCAAGGCGGAGCGGATAATGGTTTCGTCTTCGACGATCAAAATGTGCGGCATTGATTCGATACTCTCGACGGTCTCAGTTCACAGCGGACGTCGCTTCGACATGGCGCGGCAATGTCACCCGGATACGGGTGCCGCGCTGGCTCTGAACATCAGCCGGGCTGTCGATGGTGATTTGTCCATAATGCTCTTCAACGATGGAATAGACCAGTGCAAGGCCCAGACCGGTGCCTTCGCCAGGATCCTTGGTGGTGAAGAAGGGTTCGAACAATCGGTCCATGATGCTCGAAGGAATACCGCTGCCTTCGTCTTCGACGATCAGATCGACCGTGTGTTCGCCGGCTTCGCTCTTGACCCGCACCGCACTGCCGGCAGGCGAGGCGTCACGGGCGTTGGAGAGCAGATTGATCAGCACCTGGGCGAGCCGCTGCGGATCGCCTTCGACCCAGTGATCGGGATCGCACAGGTTGTAGAACTGGACTTCGAAATTGCGCCGGTTCAGGGCCAGCAGGCCGATGGCGTCCTGGGCCACCTCTGCCAGACAAACGGGCTCGTCGCTGTGCTGATGGCTGCCGGCGTGGGCGAAACTCATCAACGACTGGACGATGCGTGACACACGTTTGGTCTGTTCGAGGATCTGGCCGCTGATTTCCGTCAGCTCACCATCCTCTTCGCGTTCTTCCCGCAGGTTTTGCGCGAGGCAGGCGATACCGGTGATCGGGTTGCCGATTTCGTGAGCAACACCCGCCGCGAGTCGGCCGATGCTGGCCAGGCGCTCGGAATGCACCAGTTTGTCTTCGAGCATCTGGGTTTCGGTCAGGTCTTCCACCAGCAGCACCAGGCCGCTGTTGCCCGGCGCGAGAGGCTCGTCGATGGCTGCTTTGTGCAGGTTCAGCCAGCGGGTCTGGCCGTCGAGGGCCAGGTGCTGTTTGTGCAAGTGTTCGTCGGGCAGGTGGATGAAGCCTTGCAGCAGATCTTTCCACGGATTGGCGATGGTGCTCAGGCGCGAGCCGACCACCCGTTGCGCGGCAATTCCGGTCAGTTCTTCCATGGCCTTGTTCCACATCAGGATCTCCTGATCCTTGGCCAGCGAGCAGACGCCCATCGGCAGTTCCTGCAGGGTCTGGCGGTGGTAACGGCGCAGGGCGTCGAGTTCGGCGGCCAGACCGGTCAGGCGCGAGTGGTAATCCTCGAGGCGGCTTTCGATGAAGTGGATGTCTTCGGTGACGTAATTTTCGCCGCCGGCCTTGTACGGCAGGAAGGTTTCCACCATGTCTTGGGCGACGCTCGGCCCCATCAGGCCAGAGAGGTTGGCTTCGATCCGGTCACGCAGGCGGCGCAGGGCGTAAGGGCGGCGCTCGTCGAAGGGCAGATAAAGGTCGCGCAGGGCCTGCTCGACTTCTTTCTGCGCAGCCTTGGCGCCCAGCGGCTTGGCCAGTTGCGTGGCGAATTCCTGCGGGGAGGCTGCGTGCAATTCGCGGCGTTGCGGGCGACGTACGTTGTCCACCGCGCAGGCTTCGGCAGCGCTGGCCTCTTCCGGGCTGGCATTGGTGAACAACGAAATCAGCGTGAACATCAGTACGTTGGCCGCTAGCGAGGCGATGGCCGCCATGTGCCAACTGGTGTCATCCAGCACGTAGATCATGTTCAGCAGCGGAATATAGAAACCCTGCAGATTGCCGACCAGCGGCAACAGCATGGTCACGACCCACACCACAATCCCCGCCAGCAGACCGGCGATGAAACCGCGGCGATTGGCGGTCGGCCAGTACAGCACCGACAGCACACCCGGCAGGAATTGCAGGGTCGCGACGAAGGCGACGATGCCGAGGTTGGCCAGATCCTGCTCGGCGCCGAGCATCAGATAAAAGCAGAAGCCTGCCATGATGATCGCGACGATCAGTGCCCGGCGGGTCCATTTCAACCAGCGATAGATATTGCCTTCGGCCGGCGGCTGGTAGAGCGGCAGCACCAGATGGTTCAGGGCCATGCCCGACAGGGCCAGCGTGGTGACGATGATCAGGCCGCTGGCCGCCGACAGACCGCCGACATACGCCAGCAGCGCCAGCGACTTGCTGTTGGCGGCGATGCCGATGCCGAGGGTGAAGTATTCCGGATTGGTGGTGGCACCGAGTTTCAGGCCGGCCCAGAGAATCAGCGGCACGGCCAGGCTCATCAACAGCAGGAACAGCGGCAGGCCCCAGCTCGCGCTGACCAGCGAGCGCGGGTTGAGGTTTTCGGTGAAGGTCATGTGATACATGTGCGGCATCACGATCGCCGAGGCGAAAAACACCAACAGCAACGTGCGCCACGGGCCTTCCTGCAATGGCGTGTGCAGGGCGGCGAGGGCGGTCTGGTTCTGCAACAGCCACAGTTCAAGCTGTTGCGGGCCGTCGAATACGCCGTACAGCGCGTAGAGGCCGACGCCGCCAAGGGCCACCAGTTTGATCACCGATTCGAAAGCAATCGCGAACACCAGTCCTTCGTGTTTTTCACGGGTGGCGATGTGCCGGGAGCCGAAGAAAATCGTGAACAGAATGATCAGCGCACAAAACGCCAGGGCCACGCGGTTCTGTACCGGCTCGCCAGTAAGGATGCCGATGGAGTCGGCCACGGCCTGGATCTGCAACGCCAGCAACGGCAATACGCCGATCAGCATGAATATCGTGGTCAGCGCACCGGCCCAGGTGCTGCGAAAGCGGAAGGCGAACAGGTCCGCCAGCGACGACAGTTGGTAAGTGCGGGTGATCTTGAGGATCGGATACAGCAGCACCGGCGCCAGCAGAAACGCGCCGGATACCCCGAGATAACTGGACAGAAAACCGTAGCCGTACTGATAGGCCAGCCCCACCGTGCCGTAGAACGCCCACGCACTGGCGTAGACCCCCAGCGACAGGGTGTAGGTCAACGGATGGCGAATGATCGCCCGCGGGATCATGCCTCGTTCACTGATCCACGCCACGCCGAACAGCGCGGCCAAGTAGGCGGCGCTGATCAGCAGCATCTGGGTCAGGCTAAAGCTCATCGGCATCTTTTTGGCTCTGCAGGATGAAGGTCACGACAATCAGGATCAGCCAGAGCAGATAAGGGCGATACCAGGCGCCCGTAGCGTCGATCCACCAATCCATGATGGCGGGAGAAAACAGGTAGATCCCCACGACCAGAAGCAGGACCAAGCGATAGATGTACATCCCGGCCTCTCTTTTTTATGCGCGTGCCCGAAAACGTGCGGCGATGGTAACGGATGGGCGCGCCACTGCAAGTGTCGTCACAGCAGTTGCGCTTCGGGCAGGGTCAGTGTGCGCGGGATTTTCAAGGCATCCCAGTGGGCGCTGCCCCAGTTCAGCAGTTCCTGCGGCGAGGCGTGGGCCAGTTCGGGCCCCGGGTTTTGTCCCAGTGCGCGCAAAGCCCGCAGTAGCAATGGCGTGGCCTGATCGGCTTCCAACGGTGGCGAGCGATAGGACTTGCCGAGCTTGTTGCCGTCCGGCTGGGTAATCAGCGGCAGATGCAGATAGCGCGGCTGGCGCAGGCCCAGCAATTCCTGCAGATAGAGCTGGCGCGGTGTGGAGTCGAGCAGATCGGCACCGCGCACGATGTCGGTGATGCCCTGCCAGGCATCGTCCAGCACCACCGCCAGTTGGTAGGCGTAGAGACCGTCGCGGCGGCGGATCACGAAATCTCCCACGTCACGGCCCAGATGCTGGCGGTATTCGCCTTGCACCCGGTCGATGAAATGGTATTCAAGCTCTGGCACGCGCAGGCGGATCGCGGCGTCTTCCTGGTCATGGCCGGCATTGCGGCACAGACCCGGATAAATGCCGTGGTACGGCTCCAGTTGTTTGCGAGAGCAGGTGCAGGCGTAGGCCAGGCCATGATTGAACAGGCTGTCGAGCACCTGGGCGTAGGCTTCATGCCGATCGCTCTGGTGGACCATTTCGCCGTCCCATTCGAAACCGTAGCTTTCCAGCGCCTTGAGAATCGCCGCTTGCGCGCCGGGCTCTTCACGGGGCGGATCGAGGTCTTCCATGCGCACCAGCCAGCGACCGCCCACCGAGCGTGCGTCCAGATAAGAGGCCAGGGCGGCAACCAGCGAACCGAAGTGCAGGTGTCCGCTGGGGGTCGGGGCAAAGCGGCCAATGTAGGCGGAGGAGGTGTTGGCAGTCATGAGGGCGATGTTACTTGAGAGTCAAAAAACAGCAGAAACAAAAACGGAGCGTTCGCACGCTCCGTTTTTCGTTCAGGCCGGGATTATTTACCGACCTGCTTTTCCTTGATTTCCGCCAGGTTCTTGCAGTCGACGCACATGTCGGCAGTCGGACGGGCTTCAAGGCGCTTGACGCCGATCTCGATGCCGCAAGAGTCGCACCAGCCGTACTCTTCGTCTTCGATCAGTTGCAGGGTCTTGTCGATCTTCTTGATCAGTTTGCGCTCGCGGTCGCGGGCGCGCAGCTCGAGGGCGAACTCTTCTTCCTGGCTGGCACGGTCGGCCGGATCAGGAAAGTTGGCCGCTTCGTCTTTCATGTGATCAACAGTGCGGTCGACTTCCTGCATCAAGTCCAGTTTCCACTTGGTCAGGATCTTGGTGAAGTGCGCACGCATAGGCGCGCCCATGTACTCTTCGCCCTCTTTAGGGACGTAAGGTTCGAAACCGCTGAGTGTCTGACTTGCCTGTTGCTTTGCTTGGGTGGGCATGAAATGGACCGCCTCTACTCTTGTAATCCATTGCGCAGGATTGCTCCATCACCGACACCTGCCGGCCCTGCGGCTGCAAGCGGGCGAACTTACCAGATCAATTCGACCCGCGCTACTCCCGGATGTCGAGCGCGTGGCCGATGGGACTTGCAAATGTTTGCCAAGCCATGTCCGGCGGTGCTGCAAACCTGCTCAATCACTGATTTTAGTCAATCCTGGAGCGTACGCTCGGGTCGTTACAGTCCAGTGTTCTTGAGGCTGTGACCGCTGTGGGTTCTCGCTCGTTCCGGCAGATGGGTAGAATCGTTTCTTTTCCCTCGTTGAAGGAAGGCCAATGGCTCAGCCCTACAGTGCGCGCAGTCGTGCGATCGAACCGTTCCATGTGATGGCATTGCTGGCGCGGGCCAATGAGTTACAGGCCGCCGGCCACGACGTGATCCACCTGGAAATCGGCGAACCGGACTTCACCACCGCCGAGCCGATCATCCGCGCCGGCCAGCAAGCCCTGACAGCGGGGAAAACCCGCTACACCGCAGCCCGTGGCATTCCCGAGCTACGCGAGGCGATTTCCGGCTTCTATCAAACGCGCTACGGCCTGAACATCGATCCACGCCGGATTCTCATCACCCCCGGCGGTTCCGGGGCGTTGCTGCTGGCCAGTGCGTTGCTGGTGGATCCGGGCAAGCACTGGCTGCTGGCCGACCCCGGCTACCCTTGCAACCGGCATTTTTTGCGACTGGTCGAAGGGGCGGCGCAGCTTGTACCAGTTGGCCCGGACGTCCGTTATCAACTGACGCCGGATCTGGTCGCGCGCCACTGGGACCACGACAGCGTCGGTGCGCTGGTCGCTTCGCCAGCCAACCCGACCGGTACGATTCTGACCCGCGATGAACTGGCCGGATTATCCACAGCCATCAAGGCGCGTCACGGGCACCTGGTGGTGGACGAGATCTATCACGGCCTGACTTACGGGACAGACGCGGCTAGTGTGCTGGAAGTCGATGACAGCGCATTTGTCCTCAACAGTTTCTCCAAATATTTCGGCATGACTGGTTGGCGTCTCGGCTGGCTGGTGGCGCCGGATGCGGCGGTCAGTGAGCTGGAAAAACTCGCGCAGAACCTCTATATCAGCGCGCCGAGCATGGCCCAGCACGCGGCGCTAGCCTGTTTCGAGCCGGACACCATCGCGATTCTCGAGGAGCGCCGCGCCGAATTCGGCCGTCGTCGCGACTTCCTGCTGCCGGCACTGCGTGAACTGGGCTTCAACATCGCTGTTGAACCAGAAGGCGCTTTCTATTTGTATGCCGATATCAGCCAGTTCGGCGGTGATGCCTTCGCGTTCTGCCGGCATTTCCTCGAAACCGAACATGTCGCGTTCACGCCGGGGCTGGATTTCGGCCGCTATCAGGCCGGCCATCATGTGCGTTTTGCCTACACACAAAACCTCCCTCGCTTACAGGAAGCGGTGGAACGCATCGCCCGTGGCTTGAAGAGCTGGCAAAGCTGATGCGTTTTCATCCTCCTCTCGAAGAAGGCCGGTTGATCCGTCGTTACAAGCGTTTTCTCGCCGATATCGAAACCGTTGGCGGCGAATTGCTGACCATTCACTGCCCGAACACCGGCTCGATGCTCAATTGTCAGGTCGAGGGCGGGCAGGTCTGGTTCAGCCGCTCCACAGATCCGAAACGCAAACTGCCCGGCACCTGGGAAGTCGGTGAAACCCCGCAGGGCCGGTTGTTTTGCGTCAACACTGGGCGCGCCAACGCTCTGGTCGAAGAAGCCTTGCAGGCCGGCGTCATCAGTGAGCTGAACGGTTTTACCGGGCTCAAGCGTGAAGTGGCGTACGGGCAGGAAAAGAGCCGGATCGATTTTCGCCTCGACTACCCGACGGGCTCGGCTTACGTTGAGGTGAAAAGCGTCACTCTGGGTTTCGACGGCACGGCGATTGCGGCATTTCCCGATGCAGTGACCCAGCGCGGCGCCAAGCATTTGCGTGAGCTGGCGCATCTGGCGCGGGACGGGATTCGTGCGGTGCAGTTGTACTGCGTCAATCTCACGGGGGTCGAAGCGGTGCGCCCGGCCGAGGAAATCGACTCGGCCTATGCCGCTGCGCTGCGCGAGGCTGTGGCGTGCGGGGTCGAAGTCCTGGCGTACGGCGTGCGGTTGAGCCATGAAGAGATGGTGATCGACCGGCGCCTGGACGTGCTGCTCAACGGTTAAACGTCGATCCAAAGCCCTTGCGCGTCTTCACGGCAAGGGATGGCCGTCAGCGATTGCCCGGCGCAGGGGCCGGCGACGCATTCACCGTCCTCGATCAGAAACAGTGCGCCGTGGGTAGCGCACTGGATCAAGCTGTTGCTCGGGTCGAGAAACTGGTCGGGGTGCCATTCCAGGCCGACGCCCCGATGCGGGCAGCGATTGAGGTAGACATACGCCTGCCCCGCGCGGCGCACGGCAAACAGTTTTTTCCCGTCGATATCGAAACCGCGACTGCCGCCCTCAACCAGATCGGCACCCGCGCAAAGAAACTTCATGGCTATCCTCAAATGTCGGCTCGTGTCCGGATATGTCCGAGCTTGACGTTCAAATGCAAACAATTATCAAATGGCCGCCTTCACCCGTGACGAGGTGACCGCTGCCGAGGATACTTGGCCTGCCGTTCCGATGCCCGGGAAAACCTTTCAAGGAAGCTGTCTATGCGCCTGAGTACCCGCGTTGCCGCGCTGTGTGTCGGACTTTTGGTCAGCCACCAGGCTGCAGCGGCCGAGTTGCCGCAACGTTGGGTCAGCGCCGGCGGCGCGTTGTCGGAGTGGGTGAGTGCGCTGGGTGGTGAGTCCAGGTTGGTGGGCGTCGATACCACCAGCCAGCATCCCGAGTCTCTCAAATCGCTGCCGAGTATTGGTTACCAACGCAGCCTGTCGGCCGAAGGCATCCTCAGCCTGCGCCCGGACATCCTCATTGGCACCGAAGAAATGGGCCCGCCGCCGGTGATCTCGCAGGTTCGCAGCGCCAAGGTGCAGGTGGAACTGTTCTCGGCTCAGCCGGATCTGCCGACGCTTGAGAAAAACGTTACCCATCTGGGGCAGTTGCTGGGCGCCGAAAACCAGGCCGCGCAATTGCTGCAAAGTTATCAACAGCAACTCGATGCGCAGAAGGCGCGTGTGGCCCAAGCGCAGACTAAACAGAAAGCGCCGGGCGTGCTGTTGCTGCTCGGACATGCTGGCGGCAAACCGTTGATCGCCGGCAAGGACACCGCCGCTGATTGGCTGCTGGAACAGGCGGGCGGGCATAACCTCGCGACGCACAACGGGTACAAGCCGTTTTCCGTGGAGTCTCTGGCCAGCCTCGATCCTGAAGTGCTGGTGTTCGCTGACCGTGCGCTGACCGGCGAGGCGGCGAAAGCGGCGCTGTTCAAGGAAAACCCGATCCTCAATTCCAGCCGTGCGGCCAAGACCGGACGGGTGCTGGAGCTGGACCCGACGCTGCTGGTGGGCGGACTCGGGCCGCGTTTGCCGGCGGCGCTGAAGACCCTGACTGACGGTTTCTATCCGGCCAAGAGCGGCCAATGACCACGCTGGTCAAACCCCGTGGCTTGTTTATCGGCCTGATTCTGCTGTGTTTGCTGGCGATCTGGCTGTCGCTGGCGCTGGGGCCGGTCAGTCTGCCGCTGTTCGACACCTTGCGCGCTGCGCTGCGGATGATCGGTGTGCCGCTGGCGCCGGACGGGCTGGAACAGGCTGAACTGATTCTCGGGCAGATTCGTCTGCCGCGTACGTTGCTCGGGCTGGCAGTCGGCGGTGTGCTGGCGCTGTCCGGGGTGGCGATGCAGGGGCTGTTTCGCAATCCGCTGGCCGATCCTGGGTTGGTTGGCGTGTCCAGTGGTGCTGCTCTAGGCGCGGCGGTGGCGATTGTTGGCGGTTCATTTTTCGGCGGTCTGCCGGAGTGGTTCGGGCCTTATCTGCTGTCGGTTTGCGCGTTTCTAGGTGGCCTTGGCGTAACCGCATTGGTCTATCGACTAGGCCGCCGTAACGGGCAGACAAATGTCGCGACCATGTTGCTGGCGGGCATTGCTCTGACGGCGCTGGCCAGCTCGGCGGTGGGGCTGTTTACCTATCTGGCCGACGACGCGACATTGCGCACGTTGACGTTCTGGAACCTGGGCAGCCTTAACGGCGCGAGCTATGCGCGGTTGTGGCCGCTGCTGATCATCACTGCCGGTGTTGCACTTTGGCTTCCACGTCGGGCGAAGGCGCTCAATGCGTTGCTGCTCGGCGAATCGGAAGCCGGGCATCTGGGGATCGATGTCGAGCGGCTCAAGCGCGAACTGGTGTTCTGCACGGCGCTGGGCGTCGGTGCAGCCGTGGCGGCGGCGGGCATGATCGGTTTTGTCGGGCTGGTAGTGCCGCATCTGGTGCGCTTGCTCGCGGGGCCGGATCATCGGGTGTTGCTGCCGGCATCGGTGTTGGCCGGGGCGAGCCTGTTGCTGCTGGCGGATCTGGTGGCGCGGCTGGCGCTGGCGCCGGCGGAGCTGCCGATCGGCATTGTCACCGCGTTCATCGGTGCGCCGTTCTTCCTTTATCTGTTACTGCGAGGGCGTGCCTGATGTTGCGTGCGCACAACCTGCATATCCGCCGTGGCCGCAAAACCGTTCTGGCCGACGTCAGTCTGCAACTCGAACCGGGCGAAGTGCTTGGCGTGCTGGGGCCGAATGGCGCCGGCAAAAGCACTTTGCTCGGTGCACTTTGCGGCGAGTTGAGCGCTAGCGAAGGGGAAGTGCTGCTGGACGGTGAGGCATTGAGCCATTGGAGCGGCACTCAGCGCGCCCAGCGGCTGGCGGTGTTGCCGCAGGTGTCGACCCTGGATTTCGCCTTTCGTGTCGAGGAAGTGGTCGGCATGGGGCGTCTGCCTTATCAGAGCGGGCGGGTGCGCGATGACGAGATCGTCGCTGCCGCGTTATCGGCGGCCGATGCCGGGCATCTGAGCGGTCGCAGTTATTTGGCGCTGTCCGGCGGCGAGCGTCAGCGGGTGCATCTGGCGCGGGTGCTGGCGCAGCTCTGGCCGGGTCAGGCGGGGCAGACGTTACTGCTCGATGAGCCGACCTCAATGCTCGATCCGTTGCATCAACACACGACACTGCAAGCGGTGCGCGAATTTGCCGATCGTGGCGCGACGGTGCTGGTCATCCTGCATGATCTGAACCTGGCCGCGCGCTATTGTGATCGCATCCTGCTGATGGAGGGCGGCCGGCCGGTCGCACTGGATACACCGCAACAGGTATTGCGCCCGGAATCGCTGAAGGCGGTTTTCGGTCTGGAAGTATTGGTGCAGCCGCACCCGGAGCGCGGGCATCCGCTGATCATCGCCCGCTGATTTCGTCATCGAGGTGAGGGTATGCGCGGGATTTTGCTGCTGGCGGTGTTGTGGCTTGCAGGTTGCCAGCATGTTGCAGCGCCGCCGGTCGTGGGCGAGATCCGTGATCTGCGGAGTGGCGAGAGTCTGACGGCGCAGCAATTACTGACGCAACTGAGCAGACCGTCAGGGCTGATCATTGGCGAACAGCATGACAACGCCGATCACCATGCCCTTCAATTGTGGTTGTTGCAGAACCTCGAAGAAACGCGACCCCAGGGCAGTCTCCTGCTGGAAATGCTGACGCCCGATCAACAGTCGCGCGTCGATGACGTGCGCCATGCCGCAACGCCACCGGCTGATCTTCCTGCTGCATTGGCCTGGCAGGATGGTTGGGACTGGAATCTCTACGGACCGATTGTGCGGTTCGCTCTGACGCAATCCTGGCCATTGCTGGCGGCCAACCTCGATAACATCGAAATTCGCGCGTTCTATCGCGATCCGCCGGTTCTGAGCGGTGAGCGTAGCAATGCCAAATCTGTGAAAGAGACGCTGCTGGAGCAGATCGGCGATTCTCACTGCGGCTTGCTTCCGTCATCACAAATGCCGGCGATGCTGGCCGTTCAGCAACAACGGGATCGGCGCATGGCCTCGCGTTTGTTGGCGGCGCCTGCGCCGGCATTGTTGTTGGCGGGTGCTTATCACGCGCGCAAGGATGTAGGTGTGCCGCTGCATGTGCTGGATCTCGGCGCGCCCGAAGCGCCGACGGTGCTGATGCTGGCGGAGCAGGGCAGTCAGGTTACGGCGGCAATGGCTGATTATGTCTGGTTCACACCGGCAACGCCGAAGCCGGATTATTGCGCCGAGATGCGTAAACAGTTCAGTAAGAAATGACTTTTCCACAGGCAAAAAAAGACCCGGTAAAAACCGGGTCAAATAACCGTGATTAGCCTGATGAGGAGATAATCTGAGAGTCCGAACCAAGGGCTTTTCAGAATATCGACTGATCTCGCGACCAGTTGTGATAATCATAGCGATTCTCATTACCAAGTCAACTGCTGTTTTTTGATTTCTGTCGTTTTGTCCCGGCAATGGCGTAAACGCCCCGTGAATACAGGCGTCAGCCCTGGCTGTTAAATCCCGTGAGCTGCTTGTTCAGCTGGTCGATACGCCGCGCCATGCTTTCGATCAGGCTGTGAGCGATTTTCGGATTGGTGCGGGTCATGCTCAGAAACTGATCGCCCGGAATCAGCATCACGGTGCTTGCCTCCCGGGCAATGACCGTCGCGTTGCGCGGCTCGCCCGTGAACACAGCCATTGCACCGAATATTTCATCCTTGGGCACGTCGCCTACCTTGTGCCCGTTAACAAACGCTTCGGCGTGTCCTTCGATAATCACGAACACATGGTCGGCGACATCGCCCTCGCGGATCAGAACGTTCCCAGCTTCAACCCGCTTGAAACCGTTGGTGCTGCGAAACTCACGCGGCTTGAACTCCGCAACGGCGTGGGCCAGCAACGCCATTTGCCCAAGCAAGTAACGGAGAAACTGCTCCGAGCGCGATGAATCGGAATACACATGTTGAAACAAATCGCTTCGGCGATAGGGCAGTAATGTCAGCGGGTTGTCTGAGTACAGCGTGCAATCCGCCCATTCCAGGCCCTGTTGCAGGCCGATCAAGTCGCCCTCATGCCAATAGAACAGACCCCGTCCGCCCAGCCGGCCGGTGATGACACCCTGCGTGAGCAAGAACAACTGCTCGTCCGGCAAACGTGCCAACAGATCATCCGTGGCTTCCAGTTCCAGCGCTGGCCCACATGGCGCCAGGCCTTCGAGCCATTGCGCAGGCAAGCTCTGCAAGTGGTTGAACAATGCATCGGCCTGCGCCGATTTTTCCCCGAGCAGGTACATGAGTGCGGCGCCTGTCAGTTCTTGTGGCGAGAAGAAATGGCGTCCAGTTGCTTGTTCAAAGCGTCCTTGCGCTCGGCGGGAATGTCATTCCAGTGCACGTCCATCAACGCCCCTTCGATCGCATACAACAACACCTTCGACGCCCGGAACCCGCGCGTGCGCACGGCCCGATAGGCATCCACGGCGCCCAGGCGACGCAGATCCGAGGCGCTGTGGATGCCCACGGCATGCAGCCATTGCGCCGACGTCTTGCCAAGATTCTTCAGGTGTTGCAGTTCATCATTCATCAAGCCTCCTTGCGACGGCCGAATGGTGCGTGGGCGAGCTTCTCAGGAGTGTAGCCATCAGTAGGAAAAGCGTGGTTGTTTGGTCGGATTCCACGCAAACGCTTCTAAGAAACGTCAGTTTTCGCTGATGAATCAGGATGGGGAGGGCGAGGGAGAATTACCAATAGCACGCAGTCCAGCGCAAAGCGGGGGGGCGCTGGACGGTTCAGGTTTTTAGAAGCTTCAGCGAGTGCGATAACGCAGGCGCGTACCGAAATTCATCGACATCAGGATTTCGTCGGCACTCAGCTCCGGCGGGAAGTAGGCCCCGGAGATCTGCGCATGCGCCAGGCTCGCGCCTTCCAGCGAGGCATTGCGAAAGTCGATGCCGCGCAGGTCGGCGGAACGGAAGTAGGCGTCCCGGAAGTCCACGCCATCGGCGTTCAGTTCGCGCAGGTCGAGGCCGCGAAAGTCACCGCCCACCATGTCGATCGGGCCGTCTTTCGGGCGTTCATTGTTGAAACCTGTGATGTCGTCTTTGTGCAGCAAGGCATAAAGCGGGGTGTCGAGAAGTTTCGGCTGGCTCATGTCAAATCACCTGTTGGTTTTATGATGCCAGTATAGTGCCACTATTTGACGGCCGTGAAGCGAGCGAGGGCTTCACGGCCGAAATAGTTTCTTACAGACCTGGCAGGCGCTGGCGAATCTGCGCCACGACAGTATCCAGGGTCCCGGATTCATTGGTCTGCACGCGTTTGCTGCGCAGGATTTCTTCCGGGGTCAGGGCTTCGCGGTTGGCTTGTTGAGCTTCGATCACGGCGAGGGTCGCGTCGGACGGATCTTTTTTGTCTGCCTGACGAATCGCCAGCCAGCTCTCGATCACTGCCTGCGGAGCATTGCAGTCAAGGATCAGGAAAGGCGTGCCAGTGGCTTCAGCGACTTTGGCGGCGTTGTCGCGTTGTTCGCGCTTGAGGTAAGTGGCGTCGATCACCACCGGGAAACCGGCGTGCAGGATCACTTCGGCGATTTCATGCAGACGAGCATAAGTCGCGGTGCTGGCATCGGCGCTGTAGATCCCGGCCTGAACATCATTGGCAACGGTTTGCTCACCGAACAGACGCTTGCGCTCGACATCGGAACGCAGACGGATCGCGCCCAGTGCTTCGACCAGACGCATCGCTACATGGCTTTTGCCTACAGCGGACACGCCGTGGGTAATCGCCATGAAGCGCGAAGGAATGGTGCTGTAGCTTTCCGCCAGATTGGCGTAGTTACGGTACTGGCGCAGGGTGGTGGCGCGCTGCACCGGAGTCGCATCGGCCGGCATGCTGAACAGTGCGACTTTCGCCCGTACCAGCGCGCGGTAAGCCTTATAGAAGTTCAACACTTCCAGGCCTTGATAGTCGCCGGTCAGTTCCAGGTATTGGCTGATGAAACGACGGGCCAGGGATTTCAGGCCACGGTCTTCCAGGTCCATCGCCAGGAAACCGGTGTCGGCCCAGACGTCGGTGAAACGGAACGGTTCGTTGAATTCGATGCAGTCGAAGATCACGACTTTGCCGTCGATCAGCGTGGCGTTGCCCAAGTGAATGTCACCGTGGCACTCGCGAGTGAAACCGTCGGCCTTGCGTTGGGCGAACAGCGGTTTCAGACGATCGAAACTGCTTTCAGCCCACGCTTGCAGGGCGTCGAGTTGCAGCAGATCGTTCTTGTCGCTGAGGAACGGCAGGATCTGTTCGAAGTTCTGGCGCACTGGCGCCATCACGCTGTCAGGCGTGCCGGCATCGTGCTCGGCCGGGACTTTCGGCGCGTTGAGGTGGAAGCGGGCGATCTGCTCGGCCATCGCGTCGATGTGCGCGGTGGTCAACTCGCCATTGGCTTGCAGGGTGCTGAGCAGGCCGGTTTGCGGGAACTGGCGCATTTTCAGCACGTATTCGATGGCCGGACCTTCGCCGCCCAGTTGCGGGGCTTCGGCGCTGCCGGTCACTGGAATCACTTCCAGGTACAAATCTTCGGTCAGGCGCTGGTTCAGGCGCAGCTCTTCACCGCAGAAGTGCTCACGGGATTCGAGGCTGGTGAAGTCGAGAAAGCCGAAATTCACCGGCTTCTTCACTTTATAGGCGTAGGGACCGGTGAGCAGTACCCACGAGATATGGGTTTCGATGACCTGGAACCCTTCGACGGGGTGCGGGTAGAGGGCCGGGTTTTGCAGGGCAGCGATCAGGGACTGGCTCACGGACGATCCTTCAGAGACTGGGGGAAATTCAAGGCGCTCATTATGGCCGCTCGCCAGCCCGACGCAAACCTCCGAGCGCTCCTGTTGAGTATGAATAAAGTGCGTATAATCCGCCGCCATGACTCGTACTCGATCCCCCCGTACCCCTAAAAAACCAGCTTCCCGGGGCCTGCGCCCATGGTTGGACTGGGCCCTTAAACTCAGTCTGGTCGGCCTTGTGGTGCTGGCTGGCTTCGCCGTTTACCTCGATGCCGTGGTGCAGGAGAAGTTCTCCGGCAAGCGCTGGACCATCCCTGCCAAGGTGTACGCGCGTCCGCTCGAGCTATTCGTCGGACAGAAGCTGAGCAAGGACGATTTCCTCACCGAACTCGATGCCCTGGGCTATCGCCGCGAAGCCGTGAGCAACGGTCCCGGCGCGGCGGCGGTCAATGGCAACACGGTTGATCTGAATACCCGTGGCTTCCAGTTCTATGAAGGCCTCGAGAAACCGCAGCCAGTGCGCGTGCGTTTCTCCGGCGATTACGTGGCCGAACTCTCGGCGATCAACGGTTCGAAGCTCTCCGTGGTACGCCTGGAGCCGCTGATGATCGGCGGCATCTACCCGAAAAACCTGGAAGACCGGATTCTGATCAAGCTCGATCAGGTGCCGCCGTATCTGCTGGAAACCCTGGTCGCCGTGGAAGACCGGGATTTCTACAGCCACTGGGGCGTATCGCCGAAATCGATTGCCCGCGCAGTCTGGGTCAACACCTCGGGCGGCAAGATGACTCAGGGCGGCAGTACGCTGACCCAGCAACTGGTCAAGAACTTCTACCTCACCAACGAACGCAGCCTGACCCGCAAGCTCACCGAAGCGATGATGGCGATGCTGCTCGAGCTGCATTACGACAAAAAGGAAATCCTTGAGGCTTACCTCAACGAAGTCTTTGTCGGTCAGGACGGTCAGCGTGCAGTGCACGGTTTCGGTCTGGCCAGCCAGTTCTTCTTCGCTCAGCCTTTGTCCGAGTTGAAACTGCATCAGGTCGCGCTGTTGGTCGGGATGGTCAAAGGCCCGTCCTATTACAACCCGCGTCGCAACCCGGAGCGTGCGCTGGAGCGACGCAATCTGGTGCTCGATGTGCTTGAGCAGCAGGGTGTCGCTTCCGCCGAACAGGTGGCCGCCGCAAAGAAAATGCCACTGGGCGTGACCACGCGCGGCAAATTGGCCGACAGTTCCTTCCCGGGCTTCATCGATCTGGTCAAGCGTCAGTTGCGTGAAGACTATCGCGACGAAGACTTGACCGAAGAAGGCCTGCGGATCTTTACCAGTTTCGATCCGATCCTGCAGATGAAAGCTGAAGCGTCGGTCAACGACACCTTCAAGCGTCTGTCCGGTCGCAAAGGTTCCGATGATGTGGAAGCGGCGATGGTCGTGACCAATCCGGAGACCGGTGAAGTCCAGGCCATGATCGGCAGCCGCCAGGCGAGTTTTGCCGGGTTCAACCGGGCACTGGATGCAGTACGGCCGATCGGTTCGCTGGTCAAGCCTGCGGTTTATCTGACTGCATTGGAGAAACCGAGCCAGTACACGCTCACCAGTTGGCTGTCGGATGACCCGCTTTCCATCAAGGGCGCGGATGGCCAGGTCTGGAAACCGCAGAACTATGACCGTCGCTCCCACGGTACGGTGTTCCTGTATCAAGGGCTGGCGCATTCCTACAACCTGTCGACCTCGCGTCTCGGGCTGGCGGTGGGGGTTCCGAATGTCCTCAAGACCATCGGGCGTCTGGGTGTAACCCGCGAGTTCCCGGCGTTCCCGTCGATGCTGCTCGGGGCGGGCGGCATGACCCCGATCGAAGTCGCGACGATGTACCAGACCCTGGCCAACGGTGGCTTCAATACGCCGATGCGCGGGATCCGCAGCGTGCTGACTGCCGAGGGCGAGCCGCTCAAGCGTTATCCGTTTCAGATCGAGCAGCGGTTCGATCCGGCCTCGATCTACCTGATCCAGAACGCCATGCAGCGGGTCATGCGTGAAGGTACTGGCAGTTCGGTTTATAACGTGTTGCCAAGAACCCTGACACTGGCCGGCAAGACCGGCACCAGTAACGATTCGCGCGACAGCTGGTTCGCCGGTTTCAGCCAGGATCTGCTGGCGGTGGTCTGGCTCGGCCGTGACGACAACGGCAAGACGCCGTTCACCGGGGCCACCGGTGCGTTGCAGGTCTGGACCAGTTTCATGCGCAAGGCCGATCCGCTGCCGCTGGACATGCCGCAGCCGGATAACGTGGTGCAGGCCTGGGTCGATTCGCGTACCGGCCAGGGTTCTGATGCCAACTGTCCGGGCGCCGTGCAGATGCCGTATATTCGCGGCAGCGAACCGCCACCCGGCGCCTCCTGCGCGGGCGAAAGCCCGGCGTCGGGCGAGTCGGTGATGGATTGGGTCAAGGGCTGGATGAATTAAGCAAAGAGGGTTTCAAGTGAACAAGTGGTTGATTCCAGCGGTGACCGCCGTGGCTTTGCTCAGCGGCTGCTCCACCGTACAGCGTGGTTCGATCCCGGTCGTGGATGCCGGTACCGCCGTGTCCAACAGCGAGCGCATTTCGGCCAATGGCGGTTTCCGTCAAACGACGGTAAAACGTCCTGCACAGGCCCAGACCCAGGCGATTCCGCAAGGCGATACCGGCGTGGTGGTGATGGTGCCGGGCGGCGCAGCGGCTTCGGCACCGATCAGCACCTCGCCGATCGTTCCGGGCCCGGCGTCGGGTGGCATCACGCCGGGGCCGTACAACCCGTCGGCGGTCGAGTCGGCGCCGATCAGCTCCGGCAGCTACAGCATGCCTTCGACGCCGAGCGGCATTCCTTCAGCCAGCAGCGGCGGAGGTCTGTCTGCCGATGAACAGCTGGACGGCCCGGTACTCGCACTTTTGACCACTGCGCAACAGCAGCAGGCCGGTGGCGACCTCAACGGCGCGTCCTCCAGCCTGGAGCGCGCCCAGCGTGTAGCGCCGCGCGAGCCGCAAGTGCTGTACCGCCTGGCGCAGGTGCGCATGGCCCAGGGCGATGCGCCGCAAGCCGAGCAGACTGCTCGTCGTGCACTGACCATGGCCAATGGTCGTCCGGACTTGCAGGCCAGTCTGTGGGAATTGATCGCTCAGGCGCGTGAGAAACAAGGTGATTCCGCCGGCGCCACTCTGGCCCGTCAGAAGGCCAAGGTTTCGCTGTGATGGACAGTCGTTTCTCCAAAGTCGCCGATCAATTGCTGTTGATCGAGCGCGAACTGCGCGCCCAGGGCTGGTGGGATGACGTCCAGCCCTCGGCTGAGGCCCTGAGCAGTGTCGAGCCGTTTTCGGTCGACACTCTCGATTTCGAGCAGTGGCTGCAATGGATCTTCCTGCCGCGGATGAAGATGATCCTCGAACAGGATCTGCCATTGCCCAATGCCTCGGGCATTCAGGAAATGGCCGAGATGGTTTTTGCCCAGCGCAATCTGCAGGGCAAGGATCGGCAGCTTCAGGTGTTGCTCAAAGAGTTCGACCTGCTGATCACCGCTTCGCGCTGAATTGGAAACTGCCAGTGCTTACTGGCAGTTTTCCGCAATCTGTTTTTGTGCCTCCGCGGTACGTTGCTGACGCTGGTCTTCGCTCAACCGCCGCAACTCTCCGTCCACTTCCTCCCTCAAACGCGGATTGTTCTGCAGTTGCGCGAGATTCGTGCGCGCCTGTTCGCAAAATGCCTTGAGTTGATTCTGTTGCTCGGCCACCTGCTTCTTGACCTTATCATCGATGGCCTTCTGGTCGCCCAGCGCGCCGCTGCCAGGTAATGCGGCCGGTATTGGTGCGGGAGAGGAGGGCGTCTTCACTGCGGTGGATGACTGTCCTTGCGGTGGCTGTTGATCGAAATGGGTGACGCCCTGGGCGTCGACCCATTTGTAGATCTGAGCGGCCATGCACCATGGGCTGGCGCCGATTAGCAGGGTTAAGAGAAGCGTTCGCATGCTGATTCCTTGGCAAAACTGCGCAATTGAAGCTAACAGAGTAGCGGTTTCCAGGTTTTTTCTTGCGTTCTCATGTGCTTACCCACAATTAAGCACATTGACGGCTTGACTTGCAGAGGGCGAAACAGAAGAATCCAAAGTCCGCTGTACAGGGACTGCCAGAAGCAGACCCTCTCGGCAGATCATGAGGCGCATATCCGCGTCGACCTGTTACACCCGCAACGCGTTACCTCGCGCTGGGTGGGAAAGGCCCGCAACACTTGGGACGATCCCAATACTTGCTCAGTCAGTGCTGACGTAGTCGGCGACCACCGTCGCTCATGCTCTGCCGAGAAGTAAACCTATTAAGACCCGTTCGCTTTTTTTGTGGACGGTATTCTGGCGTTTTAGAGGTGAACAACGTGGAGCTTTTATCTGGCGGTGAGATGCTCGTCCGCTTTTTGCGTGACGAAGGCGTCAAATATATCTACGGGTACCCGGGTGGTGCTCTTCTTCATGTTTACGATGCCCTGTTCAAAGAACCGGAAGTGACCCACATCCTGGTTCGTCACGAACAAGCGGCTACCCATATGGCTGACGGCTACGCCCGTGCCACCGGTAAAGCCGGCGTGGTATTGGTGACTTCCGGTCCAGGCGCCACGAACGCCATCACCGGTATCGCCACCGCCTATATGGACTCGATTCCAATGGTGATCATTTCCGGTCAGGTGCCAAGCACCATGGTCGGCACCGATGCGTTCCAGGAAACCGACATGATCGGTATCTCCCGGCCGATCGTGAAGCACAGCTTCATGATCAAGCACGCTTCGGAAATCCCGGAAGTCATGAAGAAAGCCTTCTACCTGGCGCAATCCGGTCGTCCGGGCCCGGTCGTGGTCGATATCCCGAAAGACATGACCAACCCGGCCGAGAAGTTCGAATACATCTTCCCGAAGAAAGCCAAACTGCGTTCCTACAGCCCAGCCGTTCGCGGTCACTCCGGGCAAATCCGCAAGGCGGCAGAAATGCTCCTGGCGGCCAAGCGTCCCGTGCTGTACTCCGGCGGTGGCGTGATCCTCGGCAACGGCTCCGCGCCGCTGACCGAACTGGCGCAAATGCTCAACCTGCCGGTTACCAATACCTTGATGGGCCTGGGTGGCTACCCTGGCACTGATCGTCAGTTCATCGGCATGCTCGGCATGCACGGCAGCTACACCGCGAACCTGGCGATGCACCATGCCGACGTGATCCTGGCAGTCGGAGCGCGTTTCGATGATCGCGTGATCAACGGCGCGCCGAAGTTCTGCCCGAACGCCAAGATCATTCACATCGACATCGACCCGGCTTCGATTTCCAAGACCATCAAGGCCGACGTGCCAATCGTTGGTCCGGTGGAGAGCGTCCTGACCGAAATGGTCGCGATCCTCAAGGAAATCGGCGAAACCCCGAACAAGGAAGCGGTTGCGAGCTGGTGGAAGCAGGTTGATGAGTGGCGCGGTGATCGCGGCCTGTTCCCTTACGACAAGGGCGACGGCAGCAAGATCAAGCCACAAACCGTGATCGAAACCTTATGCGAAGTGACCAAGGGCGACGCCTTTGTGACCTCCGACGTGGGTCAGCACCAGATGTTTGCTGCGCAGTACTACAAGTTCAACAAGCCGAACCGCTGGATCAACTCCGGTGGCCTGGGCACGATGGGCTTCGGTCTGCCGGCCGCGATGGGTATCGCTCTGAGCTTCCCTGACAGCGATGTTGCTTGCGTCACCGGTGAAGGCAGTATCCAGATGAACATCCAGGAACTGTCGACCTGCCTGCAATACGGTTTGCCGGTCAAGATCGTCATCCTGAACAACGGTGTTCTGGGCATGGTCCGTCAGTGGCAGGACATGAGTTACGGCAGCCGTCACTCGCACTCCTACATGGAATCCTTGCCTGACTTCGTCAAGCTGGCTGAAGCCTATGGCCACGTCGGCGTGCGCATCACCGAATCGAAAGATTTGAAGTCGAAGATGGAAGAGGCGTTCGCCATGAAAGATCGCCTGGTGGTGATCGACATTTCGGTCGACACCAGCGAGCACGTCTATCCGATGCAGATCAAAGACGGCTCCATGCGCGATATGTGGCTGAGCAAGACGGAGCGTACCTAATCATGCGGCACATTATTTCCTTGCTTCTGGAAAACGAACCCGGTGCTTTGTCTCGCGTAGTCGGCCTGTTCTCGCAGCGCAACTACAACATCGAAAGCCTGACCGTGGCGCCAACCGAAGACCCGACCCTGTCGCGTCTGACGCTGACCACAGTCGGCCACGATGAAATCATCGAGCAGATCACCAAAAACCTGAACAAGCTGATCGAAGTGGTCAAGCTGGTGGACCTGTCGGAAAGCGCTCACATCGAGCGCGAGCTGATGCTGGTCAAGGTCAAGGCCACTGGCGCCCAGCGCGCCGAGATCAAACGCACCACCGATATTTACCGTGGACAGATCGTCGACGTCAGCGCCAGCGTGTATACCGTTCAACTGACCGGTACCAGCGACAAGCTCGACAGCTTCATTCAGTCCATCGGCACCGCATCGATTCTGGAGACCGTCCGCAGTGGCGTCACCGGTATTGCCCGCGGCGACAAAGTACTCAGCATCTAAACCAAATTAGCGAATGGCCTGAACGGCCTGGATATAAAGGGGAAATTCATGAAAGTTTTCTACGATAAAGACTGCGACCTGTCGATCATCCAGGGCAAGAAAGTTGCCATCATCGGTTACGGCTCCCAGGGCCACGCCCAGGCGTGCAACCTGAAAGATTCCGGTGTCGACGTTACTGTCGGTCTGCGTAAAGGTTCGGCTACCGTTGCCAAGGCTGAAGCCCACGGCCTGAAAGTGACCGACGTGGCTGCCGCTGTTGCCGGTGCCGACCTGGTCATGATTCTGACCCCGGACGAGTTCCAGTCCCAGCTGTACAAGAACGAAATCGAGCCGAACATCAAGAAAGGCGCCACCCTGGCCTTCTCCCACGGCTTCGCGATCCACTACAACCAGGTTGTTCCGCGTGCCGACCTCGACGTGATCATGATCGCGCCGAAAGCCCCGGGCCACACCGTACGTTCCGAGTTCGTGAAAGGCGGCGGTATCCCTGACCTGATCGCGATCTACCAGGACGCCTCGGGCAACGCCAAGAACGTTGCACTGTCCTACGCCGCCGGCGTGGGTGGCGGTCGTACCGGCATCATCGAAACCACCTTCAAGGACGAGACCGAAACCGACCTGTTCGGCGAACAAGCCGTTCTGTGCGGCGGTACCGTTGAGCTGGTAAAAGCCGGTTTCGAAACTCTGGTTGAAGCTGGCTACGCGCCGGAAATGGCCTACTTCGAGTGCCTGCACGAACTGAAACTGATCGTTGACCTCATGTACGAAGGCGGTATCGCCAACATGAACTACTCGATCTCCAACAACGCTGAATACGGCGAGTACGTGACCGGCCCGGAAGTGATCAACGCCGAATCCCGTCAGGCCATGCGCAACGCCCTGAAACGTATTCAGGACGGCGAATACGCCAAAATGTTCATCAGCGAAGGCGCAACCGGCTACCCTTCGATGACCGCCAAGCGTCGTAACAACGCCGCTCACGGTATCGAAATCATCGGCGAGCAACTGCGCTCCATGATGCCGTGGATCGGTGCCAACAAGATCGTCGACAAAGCCAAAAACTAAGTTGTCGAACCTTGTATGAAAAAACGCGGCCTCGGCCGCGTTTTTTCGTATGGGCGGGCGGTTCTGGTATAAAGCTGCATCGTTTGTGGCCGAACCGTCGTCCCAGACACCTGTCGAAAATGTCCAATCCGTTGCAAGGTAATGTCCATGAGCGAACGTCCCGAAGAGCCGAACCAGGCTTCCGACGCCGAAAGCCTGCTGCCCATCGATGAGCACATCGAAGAAGGGCATGACGCAGAAGGCCGTAAAGTCCGGCATCGTGGTATCTATCTTCTGCCGAACCTGTTCACCACTGCGAACCTGTTCGCAGGGTTCTATTCCATCATCAACTCGATGAGTGCCCAGGCTGCGTTGAGCGCCGGAGACGCGGCGAATGCGAGCAAGTACTTCGCCTTCGCCGCTATCGCGATTTTTGTCGCCATGGTGCTCGACGGCCTTGATGGTCGTGTAGCGCGCATGACCAATACCCAAAGTGCGTTCGGCGCCGAGTACGACTCGCTGTCGGACATGGTTGCCTTTGGTGTGGCACCGGCGCTTCTGGCTTTCGGCTGGGCGTTGGGTGACATGGGCAAGGTCGGATGGATGGTTGCCTTCATCTATGTGGCGGGTGCCGCATTGCGTCTGGCGCGCTTCAACACTCAGGTGGGGACTGCCGACAAGCGCTACTTCATTGGTCTTGCCAGCCCGGCTGCTGCCGGTGTAGTTGCGGGGATTGTCTGGGCGTTCAGCGATTACGGGATCCAGGGGTCGAAGATGTCGTTCCTGGTTGCGCTGATGGTAGCGGCCGCCGGGATGCTGATGGTCAGCAACATCAAGTACAACAGCTTCAAGGAACTGGATCTGAAGGGGCGCGTACCTTTCGTGGCGATTCTCGCGGTGGTGCTGGTCTTTGCTGTGGTGTTCAGCGATCCGCCTCGCATTCTGCTGCTGGTGTTCCTCGCCTATGCCGCGTCGGGCCCGGTGCAGTATCTGTTGCATCTTCGTCGTCACAAACACGCCGAGTGATGTAATTTCCCTCATACTCCGCAGTCTATGGTGCATCTGTCCTCCATAACTGCGGAGTTGCCATGCTGATCAAAGTCCCCAAAGCGTCCGACTGCCATGAGTCGGACGTCACGCCTGAATCCATTTATCTCTCTCGCCGACAATTGCTCGGAGCGACCGCGGCCGGTTTGGCCATGAGCAGTCTGCCGCGCTGGGCCAGTGCCGAAGAGGCTGCCCGATATGCCGATGTCGAAGCCGGGAAGGCGCCCGCCTGGTTCGCCGAGAAGCTGCCCTCTGTCAAATGGGGCGCGGTAAACGTCAAGGATGAGGCGATCACACCTTTCAAAGACGCGACCCATTACAACAACTTCTATGAGTTCGGCACCGACAAGGGGGACCCGGCGGCCAATGCTGGTTCGTTGAAAACCGAACCGTGGAGTGTCGTTGTGGACGGGGAGGTGGGTAAGCCGGGGCGTTATGCTCTGGAAGACTTTATGAAACCGTACCAGTTGGAGGAGCGCATCTATCGACTTCGTTGTGTCGAGGCGTGGTCGATGGTAATTCCCTGGATCGGTTTTCCCATCTCGGCACTGTTGAAGCAGGTAGAACCTACTTCCAGTGCCAAATACATTCGCTTCGAAACCTTGCAGGATCCGAAGAGCATGCCTGGACAGCGTTCGGGATTTGCCCTGATCGACTGGCCCTATGTAGAAGGCTTGCGTCTGGATGAGGCGATGAATCCCTTGGCGATTCTGGCGGTGGGTATGTATGGCCGCGAGTTGCCAAACCAGAACGGTGCGCCGTTGCGTCTGGTCGTGCCATGGAAGTACGGATTCAAGAGCGTCAAATCCATCGTGCGGATAAGTCTGGTCAGCGAGCAGCCGAAGACAACCTGGCAGAGCATTGCGTCTGATGAGTATGGGTTCTATGCGAATGTGAACCCTACGGTCGACCATCCACGCTGGACTCAAGCGCGGGAGCGGCGACTGCCTAACAGTCTGTTCAAGCCGAATGTGCGTGATACGCAGATGTTCAACGGCTACTCGGATGAGGTCGCTTCTTTATATACAGGGCTCGATCTGCGGAAGAACTACTGATGCGATATCCGATCTGGCGCGTAGGTGTTTTCCTGGCTGCGGCGATCTGGCCGCTGTTCTGGTTCTATCAAGCCTTTGCGGATCTGCTCGGGCCAGATCCGGGGAAAGTCCTGGTTGATCGACTGGGCCTCGGGACATTGGTGTTGCTGTTGATCACCTTGAGTATGACGCCGTTGCAGAAACTTACGGGGTGGGCCGGGTGGATTGCCGTGCGCCGTCAGTTGGGGCTCTGGTGTTTTGCCTATGTGGTTCTGCATCTTTGCAGCTATATGGCGTTCATTCTCGGTTTCGACTGGTCGCAACTGGGTGTCGAGCTGCGCAAGCGTCCCTACATCATTGTGGGGGCGCTGGGTTTTCTGGGGTTGTTGGCATTGGCGATTACCTCCAACCGATACAGTCAGCGCCGTTTAGGTGCCCGCTGGAAGAAATTGCACCGGCTGGTGTATGTGATTCTCGGGTTGGGATTGCTGCATATGTTGTGGATTGTGCGTGCTGATCTTAAGGAGTGGGCAATCTATGCCTTTATAGGTGTTTTCCTTTTGGCGCTGCGTATTCCTCCATTGACCCGCCGGATCCCGCGTTTGATGGGTAAAAAGCAGGTTTTTCAGGAAAAGCGAAATTAAGGGGTTGACGGCAGATTCTGAGTCTCTATAATTCGCCCCACTTCCGGCGCAGCCGAAACGGAAAACTCCTTGAGATTCAATGAGTTAAGTAGGTTTCGAAGGTGGGTCGCTTCAGTTCATCGAAGCCTGGAAGGGGTTGGAAATGCCGGTTTTTCTGGCGCTTTCAACGGTTCGATCTTCTCGGTCGAAAGCGGAGAAAAAGAGGTGTTGACAGCAGCGTGTAACGCTGTAGAATTCGCCTCCCGCTAACGAGAGATCGGAAGCGCAAGTGGTTGAAGTTGTT
>NZ_NEJP01000021.1 GCF_002113125.1 Pseudomonas sp. B20(2017)
CTCCTTGTATGTAGGCCATAACGAAAAATGCTCCGTATCTTTCGATACGGAGCATTTTCTTAAAGGGCCGGACAGATTGCTAGGTTTTCACACAGTCTGTTCGGGCTCCCTTTTTCATGCACGCGAAAACATCATTCGACGTTGACGGTGATCTTCTTCGACACGATCGGCGGATCGAACGCCATGTGGCCGCTGTCACCCAGCTCCAGCTGCAGGGTGTGCTTGCCCGGCGCGAGCTTGATGTCGGCCTGGGTCTGCGCCTTGCCGAAGTGCATGTGGTTGGCGTCGGTCGGCACGACGGAGCCGGCCGGAACGATTTCCTTGGCATCGATCAGCAGATGGTGATGACCGGTGTTCTTGGTGACGTCACCGGCCGGTGCCAGCGCGATGTCCTTTACACCGAACTTGACCGTGAAGGTCTGCGAAACCGTGGCTCCGTCCTCGGGAGAAACGATGAACACTTCGGCGCCCTTCGGTGCCGGTGTGGCCGCACTGGCCAGTACCGAAACACCCATCAGCACACCGGCCAACGCTGCACGTGACATAAAGCTTTTCATTTTCTTCTCCAGTTTTTCCGTAAAATCCGCACGGTCATGACAACTTCATGACCATTCGTTGTCGAAGGCACTCGACAACCATAGCAAAGCGAGCCTGGAAAACAGGCCGATATCGATTTCAAAGGAGTGACCATGCGTTTTTTGCCTGGCCTGATCTGCCTGCTTCCCCTTCTGAGCCCTCTGGCTCACGCCGAACTGATTGATGACGTCAACGACCGTGGCGAGTTGCGCATAGCCCTTGAGGCTAATACACCGCCCTTCAATTTCAAGGACGGCGACACGCTCACGGGGTTCGAGGTCGAGCTTGGGCAACTGCTGGCCAACGAACTGGATGTGCGGGCCGACTTCATCGTCACTGACGAAGCCGATCTGCTCCAGGGCGTTGAAAGCGGCAAGTACGATGTCGCGCTCAACCACATAGCACTGACACCCGAGCTCAAGGATCGTTTCGACGTCAGCGAACCTTACACGCAGGTCAATGCACAATTGCTGGCGAAAAAGGACGAGCAGCCCCGGCCGTTGGTGCTGGTGCAGGCGCTGACTGAAGAGAAACCGAAGGTCGGGCCGCCGGTGGATCTGGCGATTCCGTTTCAGAAGGGTAACCCGGCGTTTCAGGCGAGCCTTGAGAATGCCTTGCAGCGGATCAGGGCGGACGGGCGACTGGAGGCGTTGTCGAAGAAGTGGTTGAGCGTGCAGGCCACTGAAAGTCTGAAGTGAACACAACTTCCATGGGGGAGCGAGCCAGCTCGCGAAAGCGGTGTGCCTGCCACAAATTCAGGCGCTGACAATACGCAATCGCGAGCAAGCTCGCTCCCACAGTGTTTTCTGGTGTGCAATTAATTGAGTTGTATCAGGGCCTGTGCGGCCTGCGGCAGTTCGAGTTCGCTGAAGACCTGTACGCCATGGCGTTTGAGCAACGCTGCGGTAACGCCCTCGCCGCTGACCTTCACCCCACTGAACGTGCCGTCGTAGGTCAACAGATTCCCGCAGGAAGGACTGTTGGCCTTGAGCACCGCCACCTGAATCCCGTGTTTCTGCACTAGCTCCAGCGCTTGACGGGCACCGTCGAGAAACTGCGCACTGACATCTTCGCCCTCGGTGGTGATCACCGAGGCGAGCCCGTCCAGCACTTCGCTGCCCTGCCCGCCCGGAATCTCTGCCGCTGCCCGTGGCGTCGGCAAACCACCGGCGACTTCCGGGCACAACGGCACTACGCGCCCTTCGGCAATCCACTGCTCCAGCAGATCGAACGGCCCGCTGGCCCCACCGTCATAACGCACGCGGTGACCCAACAGGCAGCGACTGACCAGAATTTTGTGCATCTCAGAACGGCTCGTTGCCACGGCGGCGGAACCAGCCTGTCAGCGACAGTCGCTCGCGGCTGGCTGGCAACACTTCATGCGGGACTTCGCCGGAGAGAAACACCACCAGACAACCGCCCGTAGGCTGCACGTCATGAACGCGGTCATTCTCCAGGTACATGCGCAGTTGCCCGCCATCCTCCGGCAACCAGCCCTCATTGAGGTAGATCACCGCCGAAACCATGCGCCGGTCATCGTCGCGGAAACGGTCGACATGCTTGCGATAGAACGCACCCGGCGGGTACAGGGCGAAGTGGCACTCGAAGTCTTCCAGCCCTAGAAACAAACCGCGATTGAGCGCCTCACGCAAACTGTCCATCAGGTTCAGATAACGGTCGCTGGCCTCGGCCTGACCTGGGTCGATCCATTGGATATGGTCGCCACGAATCCCCTCGCGGATCTCCGAAAACGGGCCACGTCCGACCCCCGCCGGTGCCAGTTCACCTTCGGCCTCACGTTTACGGCACTCGGCCGCCAGCGCACGGGTCAAATCCGCAGGCAGGAAAATGTTCTGCTGCGACCAGCCGCGCTCGGCCAGGTCGTCGACGATACGTAACAGCAGCGGGTGATCAGAGGATATTTGCATGGCGCGCATAGTATGCCTGCGGCAAGAAATCCGACAGAGCCACGCGGCGGCTTGATACGAATTCTCGACAAGTACTGGCACCGCACGGAGAATAGTCGGCTGCCGACAGGAGTCCTTATGCGCCGTTTGCTTTTTTCACTGTTGATGTTCTGCGTTTTGCCCGCCTGGGCGGACGGCCACGACCAGTTGTACAAGGTCGCCGGCTGGCCAGAACAACGCGCGCATTTCAACGACGCCCTGAGTGCCGCGCAGCAGCGTTACCAGAACAGCCTGCCGCCGGCGGTGTTTCAGGCGCTGGTGAACAACAGCAACCAGCGCTTCGCCCCTCAGGCCGTGGATCAACGCGCCGAAGCTCAGTTGCGCAAGAACCTCGCCGATCCGAAACCGGCCCTGTCGTTCTTTCAGTCACCGCTGGGCAAGAAGATCGTCGCCGCCGAACTGCTGGCGACCCGCCGCGATCAATTGGCGAAAAACGCCAAGGGCCTGCCGAAGATGCCGGCCAGCGATAGCCGCCTGCTGATCATCGGCCACCTCGCCCAGGCCCTGCCCGCCCGTGAAGCCGGTGCCGAAGTCAGCCTGGCGATTGCCGGCGTGGCGGCGGACAGCTTGAGTTCGATGATTCCCGGCCTGCTCGGCGGCGGTCAGGCCCAGGGCATGTTGAACGGTCAACGCCAGCGCCTGATGGATCAGATCGGTGCCGACCTGAACAACACGCTGCTGTACGTCTATCGCGACCTGTCGGATGAAGAACTGGAAGAGTTCGCAACCTTTGCCGAATCCACCGAAGGCAAGGCTTACTATCAGGCCGCGCTGGCAGCGATCCGCGCCGGGCTGGCCGTCGGCCAGAGCACCTCGAACCTGAATCAATAAATCTCTGCTGCCTGACCGACCGCCTTCGCGAGCAAGCTCGCTCCCACAAAGGATTGCGATCTATTGTGGGAGCGAGCTTGCTCGCGAAGGGGCCCTCAGGATCACGAGTGATTCCGGCCTTTGATCCGCTTGCTCAGAAACTCGAAATACTCCTCGCGCATTTCCGCCGTCTCGTTGGCCAGGTGATGCCGCGCCTCGGCCAGCAGCAGAATCTGCGGCCGGTCGAACTTCCACTTCATCACTTGCAGGTTGTGCTGCCAGTCCACGGTCATGTCCGCCTGGCCCTGAACGATAAGCGGCCGGCGCGGGCTTTTCTTCGCGTATTCCACCCGATTGATCCAGCGTGACAACGCCCCGACCCACGCGGTCGGCAAGCGTTTTGGCTGCAACGGATCGGCCTGCAGGAACGGCAGGAAATCCGGGTCGTTGGAATTCTCGCTGAAACGCCGGGCGATGCCCCTGACAAAGGGCCTGAGCAGGTAATAACTGAACTGCGACCAGCCCCAGGCACGCGGCCGCACCAACGGCGCCAGCAGAATCAACTGCCCCTGCGCCGGGCTGTTTTCACCATGATTGAGCACGTGATCGACAATGATCGCCCCGCCGGTGCTTTGCCCGCACAAGTGCCACGGCTCTGGCAGCGCAATCGAACGCGCCTCGGCGAACAGGCCTTGCAGCGCATTCTGATATTCGGAGAAGTCGCGGATGCTCGCCCGCTCGCCGCTGGACAGACCATGCCCCGGCAGATCACAGGCAATCACCGCAAACCCCTGATCCAGCGCCCACTCGATTACATGCCGGTACAGGCCGGTATGGTCATAAAAACCGTGCACCAGAAACAGCGTGGCCCTGGCTGTTTCCGCCGGCCACCAGCAATGGCTGACCAGTTGATAGCCATCGACGTCGAACCGGCCCATCCCACGCCAGACATCGCGCTCCGGAAAGTCGGTCTGGTAGAACCGCTGATACGCCTTCGCCTCCTCGGACAACGGCTGCCACTCGGCCAGAGGCTTGAGGCTCGCGCGCAGATGATCGGGATCGAAAGCAACAGACATGGGCAATTCCAGAACGGTAAACGGACTTTATCGGCCTGCGATATTCATCTGTAGAGGCAAGCATGGCAAGCTAGCGCGCTCTCGAGGACTCAAATCCATGCGTTCGCCCTACCGCACCGCACTGTTTGCCAGCCTGCTCGCCATCATGTGTGCCGGCGTGCTGTGGGCCGCGTACGACTGGTTTCAGGGCCGCTACCTGCGGGCTTTCAGCGAACACACCGCGGTGTTTTCCGGCGACCCGCTGCGCTTGCCCAACGACCTCGCCGGTCCCGGCAATATCCGTCTGGTGCACTTCTGGGATCCTGCCTGCCCGTGCAACGTCGGCAATCAACAGCACCTGACCGAAATGGTCGAACAGTTCGGCCCCAAGGGCGTGGAATTCTTCGCGGTGCAGAAGGCCGGCAGCCACGGCCAGTTGCCCGCCACCCTCAGCAATCTCAAAACCATCGCGGTACTGCCCGGCTCCGAACAGATTCCCGCCAGCCCGGCCGTGGCGATCTGGGACCGCAGCGGCAGACTGGCGTACTTCGGCCCGTACAGCGAAGGCCTGACATGCAACTCCAGCAACAGTTTTATCGAACCGATCCTGCAAGCGTTGAGTGATGATCGTCCGGTCAATGCGACTCATACGTTGGCGGTCGGTTGCTACTGCCCGTGGCCGGTGGAGACGAAGTAAGGCATTCCGGACATTTCAAGGACGGCGATGCGCAGCACACGAGGCGTGTGCTAATTGTTTGCAGCCCGCACGGGCGGCAACCCCGAATGCACAAGGAGTCACCATGAAACGCGTCTTCACCGTTCTTGCCTTGCTCATCGTTGTCCTGCTCGCCGCCGGCGGGTGGTATGTCTACAGCAAG
The DNA here is from genome assembly GCF_002113125.1 of Pseudomonas sp. B20(2017). Lineage (GTDB taxonomy): Bacteria > Pseudomonadota > Gammaproteobacteria > Pseudomonadales > Pseudomonadaceae > Aquipseudomonas. Next base: position 5,287 of record NZ_NEJP01000021.1, read on the forward strand.
CAACCGACGCGTCAGGGCCAGGTGGAACTGCGCAACCTGCAAGGTTCGGTGACCGTGCGTTATGACGAGCGCGGCGTGCCGCACATCCGGGCCGAAAACGAGACCGACCTCTACCGCGCCCTCGGTTATGTGCATGCCCAGGATCGCCTCTTTCAGATGGAAGCCATGCGCCGTCTCGCCCGGGGCGAACTGGCCGAAGTGCTCGGGCCGAAACTGCTCGATACCGACAAGTTGTTCCGCAGCCTGCGCATCCGCGAGCGCGCTGCCACTTACGTGGCCGGCCTCGACAAGCAGTCACCGGCGTGGAAGGCCCTGCAAGCCTATCTGGACGGCATCAATCAATATCAGGACTCGCACGCCGCCCCCGTCGAGTTCGACGTGCTGGGCATCCCCAAGCGGCCGTTCACCGCCGAGGACAGCATCAGCGTCGCCGGCTACATGGCCTACAGCTTTGCCGCCGCGTTTCGCACCGAACCGCTGCTGACCTACGTGCGCGATCAGCTCGGCGCCGACTACCTCAATGTCTTCGACCTCGACTGGCAGCCCAAGGGCGTGCTCGCCAAGGGTCACGCCAGCAGCGCACCGGCCCTCGCCGCCGAAGACTGGAAAGACCTGAACACCCTCGCCCGCGTCAGCGAACAGGCACTGATCGACAATGGCCTGCCGCAGTTCGAAGGCAGCAACGCCTGGGTGATTGCCGGCAGTCGCAGCAAGAGCGCCAAGCCTTTGCTGGCGGGCGATCCGCACATTCGTTTTTCGGTGCCGTCGGTGTGGTACGAGGCGCAGTTGTCGGCGCCGGGGTTTGAACTCTACGGCCATCATCAGGCGCTGGTGCCGTTCGCGTTTCTCGGGCACAACCTGGATTTCGGCTGGAGCCTGACCATGTTCCAGAATGATGATCTGGACCTGATCGCCGAGAAGGTCAATCCGGACAACCCGGATCAGGTCTGGTATCGGGGCCAGTGGACCGACATGGTCAAGACCGAGCAACAGATCGCGGTGAAAGGCCAGACGCCGGTGACCATCACTCTGCGTCAGTCGCCCCACGGCCCGATCGTCAACGACGCCCTCGGCAGCGCCGCCGGGAAAACCCCGATTGCGATGTGGTGGGCGTTCCTCGAAACACCGAACCCGATCCTCGAAGGTTTCTACCAGCTCAACCGCTCCGACACCCTGGCCAAAGCCCGTGCCGCAGCGGCCAAGGTGCAGGCGCCGGGGCTGAACATTGTCTACGCCAACGCCAAGGGCGATATCGCGTGGTGGGCCTCGGCGCTGTTGCCCAAACGTCCGGCCGGGGTGAAGCCTGGCTTCATTCTCGACGGCAGCGGCAATCAGGCGGACAAGGACGGCTACTTCCCGTTCAGCGCCAACCCGCAGGAAGAGAACCCGGCGCGGGGCTACATCGTCTCGGCCAACTTCCAGCCCGTGTCGCCGACCGGCATGGAGATTCCCGGTTACTACAACCTTGCCGACCGTGGCCAGCAGCTCAACCGCCAGCTCGCCGACAAGAACGTGAAGTGGGACAACGAAGCCAACCAGAAGCTGCAACTGGGCACCGCCACCGGTTATGGCCCGCGTCTGTTGGCGCCGTTGCTGCCGGTGCTGCGTGAAGTGGCGGGCAATCCCGCCGAGCTGAAACTGGTCGAGCAACTGGCCCAATGGCAAGGCGACTATCCGCTGGAATCGGTCAGTGCGACGGTGTTCAACCAGTTCCTGTTCAACCTCGCCGACGCGGCAATGCGCGATGAGCTGGGCAATGATTTCTTCGAAACCCTGCTGTCGACCCGAGTGATCGATGCAGCCCTGCCCCGGCTCGCGGCGAATGCCGATTCACCGTGGTGGGACAACCGCAGCACGCCGAACAAGGAGACCCGCGTCGATACCGTGCGCGCCGCGTGGCAGGCGAGCATGGCGCACCTGAAGTCGACCCTCGGCGACGATGTTTCCGGCTGGCAATGGGGCAAGGCCCACACCCTGACCCACGGTCATCCGCTGGGCCAGCAGAAGCCGCTGGATCGCATTTTCAACGTCGGCCCGTTCGCGGCACCGGGCTCCCATGAAGTGCCGAACAACCTCTCGGCGAAGATCGGACCGGCGCCGTGGCCGGTGACCTACGGCCCGTCGACCCGCCGGTTGGTGGACTTCGCCGACCCGGCTCACAGCCTGACCATCAACCCGGTCGGCCAGAGCGGCGTGCCGTTCGACAGCCACTATGACGATCAGGCGGAAGCGTATGTGGACGGGATGTATGTGCAGGCGCATTTCAGTGAGGAAGAGGTGACGGCGAATACGCGCAGTACCTTGAAGCTGTTGCCGGCGCGAGAGGCGCAATAAGCGCCGCTCAAACCATCGCCGCAAAATTCAGCCGGAACTGCTGCGGCGTCACGCCCAGCCGCCGGTTGAACACGCTGCGCATATGTTGCGCATCACGAAACCCGCACTGATACGCCACAGTCTTCAGCGGCGCCGTGGTGCTTTCGAGCATCACCCGCGCCGCATCCACCCGCGCTCGCTCGACGAACTCCGCCGGAGTAACTTTTGCCTCCCGCGCAAACACCCGAGAGAAATTCCGCGCACTCATGTTCGCGGCATTCGCCAGGTCGGCAATGGTCAGGTCGCCGGTGAGATTGGCCAGCACATACAGCTGCACCATCGCCACAGCCGACGTCGGTTCGGCGTGGGGCGTAAGGAACGGACTAAACTGCGACTGCCCGCCCGAGCGCTGGGTGAACACCACCAGCCGTTTGGCCACGCTCAGCGCGACCTCGGCCCCGTGATCACGCGCCAGCAGGTAGAGCGACAGATCAATCCCCGCCGTCACACCCGCTGAGGTGTAGAGCTGACCATCCTCGACGTACAACCGATCGGCCTCGACCCGACTGGACGGGCACAACTGCGCCAGCGCCTCGGCGTCATTCCAGTGGGTGGTGACCGTGCGCCCGTCCAGCAATCCCGCACGAGCCAGCATGAACGCACCGTTGCAGATCGAGCCGAACCGCCGCGCCCGCCCACAGGCCTCACGCAGCCAGGCATCGAACCTCTCGCCGAAATCCAGAAACGGCAACTGCGGTCCGCCGGCCACCAGCAGCAAGTCATAAGCTTCCCGCACGTCGCTGAAATGCCGATGCGCACTCAGGGTCAGCCCGTTGGAACACGCCATCGGCCCGTGTTCGACGCCGATCACCTCGAGCCGGTAATGATCCTCCGGCGCCAGGAAGCGGTTGGCCTCGGCGAACACGTCCATCGGCCCGCTGACGTCCAGCGCCTGCACGCCGGGGAACACCACGATGGCGACGGTTCTGTTCATGGCAATGAAGGCTCCCGGGGAATGGCGGATCAGCGCCAACCCTAGCCAATCCTCGCCGCAGAAGCGAGCTGGCACGATTTGCAGGTGGAATGGCAAGGATCGCAGCCATGGATCGATTGTCCGGTTTTGCCCCCGGGAACAGACTTTCTCCATCAGCGCCGTGACGGCGTTTTCGACGAGGAAGCTCAACATGACCACGACCATCGCCGGTATCCGGATCCCCGACAGCGCCCTCGCCCGGGCCACCACCGAGTACATCCGCGATATCGAATCCGACCTGCTTTACCACCACTCGCGCCGGGTATTTCTGTTCGGTGCCTTGAGCGGTGAGCGCCAGCAACTGGCCTACGATCCGGAGCTGCTGTACGTCGGCGCGATGTTCCACGACCTGGGTCTGGTCGAAGGTCACCGCAGCGACGACGAGCGCTTCGAAGTCGATGGCGCCAACGCAGCGGCGGCGTTTCTCAAGCCGTACGGGTTGAGCGATGACGACATCGAGCAGGTCTGGCTGTCGATCGCCCTGCACACCACGCCGGGTGTACCGAAGCATCTGCGTCCGACCGTGGCGCTGGTGACCGCAGGCGTCGAGATGGACGTGCTGGGCATGGACTACGCGGCGTTCACCACGGTGCAGCGCGAAGCCGTGGTGCATGCGCATCCGCGGGGCGAGGGTTTCAAGGAGTGCATCATCTGCGCGTTCGCCGATGGCTTGCGTCATCGTCCGCAGACGACGTTCGGCAATGTGAAGACCGATGTGCTGAAGGATCAGGTGCCGGGGTTCAAGCCGATGAACTTCGTCGAGGTCATCCGCAATTCTCCCTGGTCGGCCTAAAACCAACTGTGGGAGCGAGCTTGCTCGCGAAGGGGGCGTATCTGCCAACATTGATGTTGAATGACACACCGCTTTCGCGAGCAAGCTCGCTCCCACAGTTTGGATTGGGGTTGATCACAGAGTTGTGATCACCCCCACTGGCTCAAGCCGCTTCCGGCGTCGGCGCCCGGCGCACGTCCGGTTGCTTCCACGAATCCGCAGCGCCTTCTTCGATGGCCTGCTGAATCGCTTTCTTGCGGGCCTCTTCGGCACGGCGGCTGAAGAACCAGACCATGAAAGTCACCAGCGACACCGCCAGCAGAATCAGACTGGCCACGGCGTTGATCTCAGGCTTCACGCCCAGACGCACCGCCGAAAACACTTCCATCGGCAGGGTCGTCGAACCCGGACCGGACACGAAGCTCGCCAGCACCAGGTCATCCAGCGACAGCGCGAACGACATCATGCCGCCCGCCGCCAGCGACGGCGCGATCATCGGGATGGTGATCAGGAAGAACACTTTCCACGGACGCGCACCGAGGTCCATCGCCGCTTCTTCGATCGACAGATCCAGCTCGCGCAGACGCGCCGACACCACCACCGCCACATACGCCGCACAGAACGTGGTGTGCGCGATCCAGATGGTGACGATGCCGCGCTCCTGTGGCCAGCCGATCATCTGCGCCATCGCCACGAACAGCAGCAACAGCGACAGACCGGTAATCACCTCAGGCATGACCAACGGCGCGGTGACCAGGCCGCCGAACAGCGTACGGCCCTTGAAGCGGGTGATGCGGGTCAGCACAAAGGCTGCCAGCGTACCCAGCGCTACGGCGGCAACCGCGGTGTAGCAGGCGATTTCCAGCGAGCGCACCACCGAACCCATCAGTTGCGAGTTATCGAGCAGGCCGACGTACCACTTCACCGACCAGCCGCCCCACACCGTCACCAGTTTCGAGGCGTTGAACGAGTAGATCACCAGGATCAGCATCGGCAGGTAGATAAACAACAAGCCGAGCACCAGCATCAGGCTGGAGAAACGGAAGCGCTTCATTCTTTACCCTCCATTTCCTTGGCCTGACTGCGGTTGAACAGGATGATCGGCACGATCAGAATCGCCAGCATCACCACCGCCAGGGCGGACGCCACCGGCCAGTCACGGTTGTTGAAGAACTCTTGCCAGAGCACTTTACCGATCATCAGGGTTTCCGGACCACCGAGCAGTTCCGGGATCACGAACTCGCCCACCACCGGGATGAACACCAGCATGCAGCCGGCGATGATCCCGTTCTTGGACAGCGGCACGGTGATTTTCCAGAAGCTGTTGAAGGTGCTCGAACCGAGGTCGGAAGCGGCCTCCAGCAGGCTGGTGTCGTGCTTCACCAGGTTGGCGTACAGCGGCAGGATCATGAACGGCAGGTACGAGTAGACGACGCCGATGTACACCGCGAGGTTGGTGTTGAGGATCTGCAGCGGCTCATCGATCAAGCCCATGCTCATCAGGAAACCGTTGAGCAGGCCGTTGTTGCTGAGGATGCCCATCCACGCATACACGCGGATCAGGATCGCGGTCCAGGTCGGCATCATGATCAGCAAAACCAGCACCGTCTGCACTTCCTTGCGGGCGCTGGCGATGGCGTAGGCCATCGGGTAACCGATCAACAGGCACAGCAGCGTGCTGAAAAACGCCATCTTCAGCGAGCCGAGGTAGGCGGCGATGTACAACTCGTCGTCGCCGAGCATCGCGTAGTTGCCCAGGTTCAGCAGCAGTTGCAGCTTCTGCTCGGCGTAGCTATAGATCTCGGTGTATGGCGGGATGGCCACGTCCGCTTCGGCGAAGCTGATCTTCAGGACGATGAAGAACGGCAGCATGAAGAACAGGAACAGCCAGATGAACGGAACCCCGATGACCAACTGACGGCCACCGGGAATTATTCGATTGAGCCGGCGTTTGAATTTGCGCATGTTCATGAGCGAAGTACCACGCCGCTGTCGTCTTCCCACCACACGTAGACCTGATCGCCCCAGGTCGGACGTGCGCCACGGCGCTCGGCGTTGGCCACGAACGACTGCACCAGCTTGCCGCTCGGCAATTCGACGTAGAACACCGAGTGACCGCCGAGGTAGGCGATGTCATGCACTTTGCCGCTCGACCAGTTGTACTCGCAGGTCGGCTGGTCGGCGGTGACCAGCAGTTTTTCCGGACGGATCGCGTAGGTCACGGACTTGTCCTGCACCGAGGTGCTGATGCCGTGGCCGACGTAGATCTGCCGGTCGAGGTCCTTGCAGGTGATGGTCGCGTGGCCTTCGGCGTCGTCGATCACTTCGCCTTCGAAGATGTTCACGTTACCGATGAATTCGCAGACCAGGCGGCTGGTCGGGGTTTCGTAAATGTCGATCGGGCTGCCGATCTGGGCGATCCAGCCCAGGTGCATGATCGCGATGCGCTCGGCCATGGTCATGGCCTCTTCCTGATCGTGGGTCACCATCACGCAGGTCACGCCAACGCGCTCGATGATTTCCACCAGTTCCAACTGCATCTGCGAACGCAGTTTCTTGTCCAGTGCGCCCATCGGCTCGTCGAGCAGCAGCAGTTTCGGCCGCTTGGCCAGCGAACGCGCCAGTGCCACACGCTGACGCTGGCCGCCGGACAACTGGTGCGGCTTGCGCTTGGCGTACTGGCTCATCTGCACCAGCTTGAGCATCTCGGCCACGCGGGCGTCGATCTCGGCTGCCGGGATCTTGTCCTGCTTGAGGCCGAACGCGATGTTCTGCGCCACGGTCATGTGCGGGAACAGGGCGTAGGACTGGAACATCATGTTGATCGGTCGCTCGTACGGCGGCATGTCGGTGATATCGACGCCGTCGAGGAAAATGCGCCCCTCCGTGGGCCGTTCGAACCCTGCCAGCATCCGCAGCAGAGTGGATTTGCCCGATCCCGAACCGCCGAGCAGGGCGAAGATCTCGCCCTTCTTGATTTCCAGGGACACATCGTCCACGGCAACCGTCTCGTCGAACTTCTTCGTGACCCGGTCGATTTTGACCAGCACCTGCTTCGGTGTCTGGTCGCCCTCGAGGGCTTTCTTATAGGCGCCGGAGGCAACTGCCATTTACGAAACTCCCAGAAAAAAAGAGTGCAGTTCGCCCACGCAAGACGAACCCAGGATAGTTTGTACGTTGACGCTATTTACCCGACTTGACCTTGGTCCAGCTGCGGGTCATCAAACGCTGAATATTCGGCGGCAACTCGATCGACACGTATGTCTTGTCGAGCACAGCCTGCGGTGGATAAACCGACTCGTCGGTGCGGATGGACTGCTCCATCAGCTTGTCCGAACCCGGATTGGGGTTGGCGTAACCGACGTAATCACTGACCTGGGCGATCACCTCAGGTTTCAGCAAATAGTTGATGAAGGCGTGGGCCTCTTTGACGTTGGCCGAATCCTTCGGAATCGCCAGCATGTCGAACCACAGTGCGCCGCCCTCTTTCGGGATCGAGTAGGCGATGTTCACGCCTTTCTTGGCTTCTTCGGCACGGTTCTTCGCCTGGAAGATGTCGCCGGAGAAACCGATGGCCACACAGATATCGCCGTTGGCCAGGTCGCCGATGTATTTGGACGAGTGGAAGTAGGTCACGTACGGACGCACCGCCAACAACTTGGCTGTAGCCTTTTCGTAGTCCTTGGTGTTGGTGCTGTTGGCGTTCAGGCCCATGTAATTGAGCACGGTCGGCATCATTTCATCGGCCGAATCGAGGAACGCCACGCCGCAGCTGTGCAGCTTCTTGATGTTCTCCGGCTCGAACAGCACGCTCCATGAGTCGATCTTGTCGACGCCAAGCACTTCCTTGACCTTGTCGACGTTGTAGCCGATGCCGTTGGTGCCCCACAGGTACGGTACGGCGTACAGGTTGCCCGGATCGTTCTGCTCCAGGCGCTTGAGCAGCACCGGATCAAGGTTGGAATAGTTCGGCAGCTGCGCCTTGTCGAGCTTCTGGAACGCGCCCGCCTTGATCTGCTTGCCGAGGAAGTGGTTCGACGGCACGACCACGTCGTAACCGGTACGCCCGGCGAGCAGTTTGCCTTCCAGGGTTTCGTTGGAGTCGAACACGTCATAGACCGGTTTGATCCCGGTTTCTTTCTGGAAATCGGCCAGGGTGGTCTCGCCGATGTAATCCGACCAGTTATAAATATGCACAGTACCGGCGGCTTGGGCACCGACAGCGAACGTCAGGCCGGCAGCGGCCAGCAGGGCATTGCGCAAAGAAGAAAAAATAGGCAAGTGGAGGTCCTCTAATTTAGTTGGGCCCAAGTTGCCCCGTGCTGCATGACAGTCACGGTTGCCCGGCAACAAAACCGGCGCGCAACTTACCTTCGAAAAACCGTTCCAGCAAAACTTTCTGTCATTTAATTGCACCGCTGACCGCCCGGGTGAAGGCGACGGCCAGCGGCGACTGCTTCAAACCGGCTTATTTACCGGATTTGATCTTGGTCCAGCTGCGAGTGATCAGGCGCAGGGTGGCCGCGTCCAAATCGCTGATCGCATAGAGCTGCTTCTTCACTTCAGCCGAAGGGTAGATGCTCGGATCGCTGGTGATTTCCTTGTCCACCAGCGCCGTGGCCGCCTTGTTGCCGTTCGGGAAACGCACGGCGTTGGTGATTTCGGCCATCACTTTCGGCTCGAGCAGGTAGTTCATGAACTTGTAGGCGGCTTCGACGTTTTCGGCATCCTTGGGAATGGCGACCATGTCGTAGAAAGTACCGGCACCTTCTTTCGGAATGGTGTAGGCCAGTTTGACCTTGTCACCGGCTTCCTTGGCGCGGGTCTTGGATTGTTCCAGGTCACCCGAGTAACCGACCGCCACGCAGATGTTGCCGTTGGCCAGGTCCGAGATGTACTTCGAGGAGTGGAAGTAAGCCACCGAAGGACGAATCTTGAGGAACAGGTCTTCGGCGGCTTTCAGGTCAGCCTTGTCCTTGCTATCGGTCGGTTTGCCCAGATAGTGCAGAGCCGCCGGAATCATTTCGGTCGGCGCGTCGAGGAAGCTCACGCCGCAGCTTTTCAGCTTCTCGATGTTTTCAGGCTTGAACACCACGTCCCAGGAATCGATCTTGTCGATGCCCAGCGCAGCCTTGACCTTGGCCGGGTTGTAGCCGATGCCGATCGAACCCCACATGTACGGGAACGCGTGTTTGTTGCCCGGGTCGCTGGCGTCGCCAACGGCCTTGAGCAGGTCTTCGTCGAGGTTCTTCCAGTTTGTCAGTTTGGACTTGTCCAGTTCCTGATAAACGCCGGCCTTGATCTGCTTGGCCAGGAAGTTGTTGGAAGGCACCACGATGTCGTAACCGGATTTGCCGGCCAGCAGCTTCGCTTCCAGGGTTTCGTTGCTGTCGAAAACGTCATAGACGACCTTGATGCCCGTCTCTTTTTCGAAATTGGCAACCGTGTCCGGCGCGATGTAGTCGGACCAGTTGTAAACGTGCAATACCTTGTCGTCCGCCTGAACCGCACCCGCCATCACGCCCATCAGGGACATGGCGAGCAGAGTCTTGCCAGCGAGCTTTTTGCCTAATGCCTTCATGCGTTAATGCTCCAAATTTTTCTTTTTTGAACCACTTTGTTCAGCGGCCGAACCCGGACAACTGGAACCGCGGCTAGTCTGGCAAGATCCGAGGCGGTCTTTCAAGAAAAGACCAGCCTTTCTGACAGCTCCGAGCGACAGCGCAACAGCTCCATCGCTCAGAGCCTAGCACTTAGCCCTGCAACGCACTCAGGGTCAGGTCCAGGCACTTGCGTGCCTTTGTCACCAGCTCATCGATCTCCGCCTTGCTGATCACCAACGGCGGCGCGATGATCATGGTGTCGCCCACGGCACGCATGATCAGCCCGTTGTCGAAGCAGAACTGGCGGCAGATCATGCCCACACCCTTGCCTTCGTAACGCTTGCGAGTGGCCTTGTCCTGCACCAGCTCGATGGCCCCCAGCAGACCGACTCCGCGCACTTCACCCACCAACGGGTGATCGTTCAGTTCGCGCAGACGTTTCTGCAAATACGGTGCCGTTTCTTCATGGGCGCGTTCGATGATTTTCTCTTCGCGCAGAATCCGGATGTTTTCCAGACCCACCGCCGCCGCCACCGGGTGACCGGAGTAGGTGAAGCCGTGGTTGAAATCGCCGCCCTCGTTGAGCACCGCCACCACTTCGTCACGCACGATCAGGCCACCCATCGGGATGTAGCCGGACGTCAGGCCTTTGGCGATGGTCATCATGTGTGGCTTGAGGTCGTAGAAATCGCTGCCGAACCATTCGCCGGTACGGCCGAAACCGCAGATCACTTCATCGGCCACGAACAGGATGTCGTACTTGGCGAGGATTTCCTTGATGCGCGGCCAGTAGGTGTCTGGCGGAATGATCACGCCGCCAGCGCCCTGGATCGGCTCGGCAATGAAGGCACCGACGTTGTCCACGCCGACTTCCAGAATCTTCTCTTCCAGCTGATTGGCCGCCCAGATCCCGAATTCTTCCGGGGTCATGTCGCCGCCTTCGGCGAACCAGTACGGCTGGGCGATGTGGACGATGCCCGGGATCGGCAGGTCGCCCTGTTCGTGCATGTAGGTCATGCCGCCCAGGCTTGCGCCGGCCACGGTGGAACCGTGATAACCGTTCTTGCGGCTGATGATGACTTTCTTGTTCGGCTGGCCCTTGATCGCCCAGTAGTGGCGAACCATGCGCAGCATGGTGTCGTTGCCTTCGGAGCCGGAGCCGGTGAAGAACACGTGGTTCATGCCTTCCGGCGCCACGTCGGCGATGGCCTTGGCCAGTTCCAGTGCAGGCGGGTGAGCGGTCTGGAAGAACAGGTTGTAGTAAGGCAGTTCGCGCATTTGTTTGGCGGCCGCATCGGCCAGCTCGTCGCGCCCATAACCGATCGCCACACACCACAGACCCGCCATGCCATCGAGGATCTTGTTGCCCTCGCTGTCCCACAGGTACACGCCCTTGGCGTTGGTGATGATCCGTGGACCCTTTTCTTTCAGCTGCTTGAAGTCGCTGAACGGGGCCAGGTGGTGATCGCTGCTGAGGGCTTGCCACTCACGGGTTTGCGGGTTGTTGCTGGTCATGCCAATTCTCCTTGTTATCGGTGAAGGCGCGGCGGCTGGCCACCGCGCCCGGCGTATCAGACGGCGAAGAGCAGGTACTCACGCTCCCAGGAACTGATCACGCGCTTGAAGTTTTCATGCTCGGCCCGCTTGACCGCGACGTAGCCGGTGATGAAGGTCTTGCCCAGGTATTTCTCGATGGTTGCGCTGTTTTCCATACGCTCCAGCGCGTCCTCGATGGTCAGCGGCAGGCGCAGGTTGCGGCGCTCGTAACCACGGCCCACGACCGGCGCGCTCGGATTGATGCCTTCGACCATACCGATGTAGCCGCAGAGCAGGCTCGCGGCAATCGCCAGGTACGGGTTGGCGTCGGCGCCCGGCAGGCGGTTTTCCACGCGACGGTTCTGCGGGCCGGCATCCGGTACGCGCAGGCCCACGGTGCGGTTTTCTTCGCCCCATTCCACGTTCACCGGCGCCGATGTGTCCGGCAGGAAGCGGCGGAACGAGTTGACGTTCGGGGCGAACAGCGGCAACAGCTCAGGAATCAGTTTCTGCAGGCCACCGATGTGGTGCAGGAACAACTGGCTCATGGTCCCGTCTTCGTTGGAGAACACGTTCTTGCCAGTCTCGATATCGACGATGCTCTGGTGCAGGTGCATCGCACTGCCCGGCTCGCCGGTCATCGGCTTGGCCATGAAGGTGGCGGCCACGTCGTGCTTGAGCGCGGCTTCGCGCATGGTGCGTTTGAACACCAGAATCTGGTCGGCCAGCGACAGCGCGTCACCGTGACGGAAGTTGATTTCCATCTGCGCGGTTCCGTCCTCGTGGATCAGCGTATCGAGGTCCAGCTCCTGCAGTTCGCACCAGTCGTAGACGTCTTCGAACAGCGGGTCGAATTCGTTCGCCGCCTCGATCGAGAACGACTGACGCCCGATTTCCGGGCGCCCGGAGCGGCCGATTGGCGGCTGCAACGGATAGTCAGGGTCGTCACTGCGCTTGGTCAGATAGAACTCCATTTCCGGCGCCACGATCGGCTGCCAGCCCTTGTCGGCATAGAGTTTCAGGACTTTCTTGAGGACGTTGCGCGGCGACAGCTCGATCGGGTTGCCTTGCTTGTCATAGGTGTCGTGGATCACCTGGGCGGTCGGCTCGATGGCCCACGGCACCAGGTACACGGCGTTCTGGTCGGGACGGCAGATCATGTCGATGTCGGCCGGGTCAAGCAGTTCGTAATAGATGTCGTCTTCGACGTAGTCGCCGGTCACGGTCTGCAACAGAACGCTCTCTGGCAGGCGCATGCCCTTTTCGGCGATGAACTTGTTGGTCGGCGAGATCTTGCCGCGGGTGATCCCGGTCAAGTCGCCGATCATGCATTCGACTTCTGTGATCTTGTGGTCTTTCAACCAATCGGTGAGCTGGTCGAGGTTGTTACTCATAAATGCCTCTGGGCTGAGTCTCCTGACGCATGTCAGGCAAGTTTGACGCACGGGGCGTCGCGTTAAGGGGGCTTGTTTGCGCGCAGTGCCGGCTTACGCCTGGCACCGCGCATGGACAATGAAGGAGGAGCTTACCTGCCCTTTACGCTGGCGTTGCATTTCCTGTGCACATCTTCGGCGTGCAGAATCACGGGCACGACGACGGGCGCGGTGCAGGCCGGAAGAAGGAAAGAGATCTATATTGAAAGGAGAACCGCTAAAGAGGATGCCCCCGCATGCGTCCAGAATATCGGACGCTGCCGCCTGATCTGCCACGAACAGGGACAACGCTGGCAGGCTGCAAGCCTTGCTGGCCGCGCTGCGGACGGACGTGTCGCCACTGATGTGATAAGCATGCAGACCGGACTGCAAAGAGCAGTCGGTGACGCCGATTAACGGCAGGCGAGACATGAAGCACCCCGGTATTATTGCTGTTATGGGTTTGATCCGAGCTTAGCCTTGTTCATTTTTTTACACAACACCCCCGTAAAAAATACAACACGGCCTGCTCAAGCCTGCGGGTGACGCGTCCTTCACGGATAAAAAAATGCCCCAAAGTGCCCCATAAAGGCCCTCGTGGCGCTTTTTCAGGGCAGAAAAGGCCTCGCTTGACTTCGGCAGGCCGTTCGGGTTGACTGAAACCAGAAAAGATCAATGATTGATATTTTTAACAACAAAGGTGTTGCATCATGTCGGTACCCCCGCGTGCCGTTCAGCTTAACGAAGCGAACGCGTTCCTTAAGGAACATCCTGAGGTTCTGTACGTTGACCTTCTGATTGCGGATATGAATGGTGTGGTGCGCGGCAAGCGCATCGAACGCACCAGCCTCCACAAGGTTTACGAGAAAGGCATCAACCTGCCGGCCTCTCTATTTGCTCTGGATATCAATGGTTCGACGGTGGAAAGCACCGGCCTGGGCCTGGACATCGGCGATGCCGATCGTATCTGCTATCCAATCCCCGATACCCTGTGCAACGAGCCATGGCAGAAGCGCCCGACCGCGCAGCTGCTAATGACCATGCACGAACTCGAAGGCGACCCTTTCTTCGCCGACCCGCGCGAAGTGCTCCGTCAAGTTGTTGCAAAGTTTGACGAACTTGGCTTGACCATCTGCGCAGCATTCGAACTCGAGTTCTACCTGATCGACCAGGAAAACGTGAACGGCCGCCCTCAGCCGCCACGCTCGCCGATCTCCGGCAAACGCCCGCATTCGACCCAGGTCTACCTGATCGACGACCTCGACGAATACGTCGACTGCCTCCAGGACATTCTGGAAGGTGCGAAAGAGCAAGGCATCCCGGCCGACGCCATCGTCAAGGAAAGTGCCCCGGCGCAGTTCGAAGTGAACCTGCACCACGTCGCCGACCCGATCAAGGCTTGCGATTACGCGGTCCTGCTCAAGCGCCTGATCAAGAACATCGCCTACGACCATGAAATGGACACCACTTTCATGGCCAAGCCGTATCCGGGCCAGGCAGGCAACGGTCTGCATGTGCACATTTCGGTTCTCGACAAAGAAGGCAAAAACATTTTTGCCAGCGAGGATCCCGAGCAGAACGCCGCGCTGCGTCACGCGATCGGCGGTGTGCTCGAGACCCTGCCCGCGCAGATGGCTTTCCTCTGCCCGAACGTCAACTCCTACCGTCGTTTCGGCGCACAGTTCTACGTGCCGAACTCGCCGAGCTGGGGCCTGGACAACCGCACCGTGGCCCTGCGCGTACCGACCGGCTCCGCCGACGCGGTCCGTCTGGAACACCGCGTTGCCGGCGCCGACGCCAACCCGTACCTGCTGATGGCATCGGTGCTGGCGGGCGTGCACCACGGTCTGACCAACAAGATCGAGCCACCGGCTCCGACCGAAGGCAACAGCTACGAGCAGAACGAGCAGAGCCTGCCGAACAACTTGCGCGATGCCCTGCGCGAGCTGGACGACAGCGAGGTGATGGCCAAGTACATCGATCCGAAATACATCGATATCTTCGTCGCCTGTAAGGAAAGCGAACTGGAGGAGTTCGAACACTCCATCTCCGATCTCGAGTACAACTGGTACCTGCACACCGTTTAAGCGGATGTAGCGTCCGAAAGAACGCCGTTGGCTCTCGCAGTCAGCGGCGTTTTTTATGGCCGCCTGCAGCGGATCGCGAGCAAGCTCGCTCCCACAGGGAACTCTCTGTGTACACAACATCCCTGCCCACTAGAGATCATCCGTGGGAGCGAGCCTGCTCGCGATGGCGTTTGGGCAGACAACGCAAGAACCGGCTCGTACAATGCCCCCTGCCCCGCAGGAGACTCCCATGACGCAACCCGCCACCGCTCGCAAACCCCGCGCCAGCAGCCAGGCACGGATCGACTCGATCCTTGATGCCGCGCGCATCTTGCTGGCCACCGAGGGCGTGGCCAGTCTGTCGATCTATAGCGTGGCCGAGCGCGCGCAGATTCCGCCCTCCTCGGTCTACCACTTCTTCGCCAGCGTCCCGGCGCTGCTTGAGGCCCTGACTGCGGATGTGCACGCAGCCTTCCGCGCCTGCCTGCAAGCGCCAATCGATCACGATGCCCTGCGCGACTGGCGCGACCTGTCGCGACTGGTCGAAGAGCGGATGCTGGAGATCTACGGCGAGGATGCCGCCGCCCGCCAACTGATCCTCGCGCAACACGGCCTCACCGAAGTCACCCAGGCAGACCGCCAGCACGATCTCGAACTGGGTGATCTGATGCACAAGCTGTTCGACCATCACTTCGAACTGCCGCGACTACCGGACGATGTGGATGTTTTCGCGCTGGCCATGGAGCTGGGCGACCGCGTCTACGCCCGCTCGGTGCAGCAGCACGGACAGATCACCCCGCGCATGGCCGAGGAAGGCATGCGGGTGTTCGATGCCTATATCGGGCTGTACCTGCCGCCCTTTCTGCCGAAAAGAACCCTTACATGATCGTTCCCACGCTCTGCGTGGGAATGCCTCTGGGGACGCTCCGCGTCCAGTGACGCGGAGCGTCACGGGCTGCATTCCCACGCGGAGCGTGGGAACGATCACTCGACCGCACTGACCATAAAAAACCCCGAAGGGCTCAAACCCTTCGGGGTTGTTTTTGTCCCACGCCCTTACAACTTGGCGATGGACACCTCGGTGGATTTCACGAAGGCGATCACTTCGCTGCCGACCTCCAGTTCCAGCTCCTTGACCGAACGGGTGGTAATCACCGACGTGACGATGCCGGAAGCGGTCTGCACGTCGATTTCCGACAGCACGTCGCCGAGAACGATCTCCTTGATCGCGCCTTTGAACTGGTTGCGTACGTTGATGGCTTTGATAGTCATGGCATTGATTCCTGTCGTTTGCTTGAGTTATTGAGCCCAACGCAGTTGCGTAGGCAAGGGTGAAACGGGTTCCGGCGCCGGCGGCTCGCCGGGCAGGGACAACACTCGGTTGAGCACTTCGGTTTCCAGCGCGGCCAGGCGATGGGAGCCTCGCACCCGAGGGCGCGGCAACTCCACTTGCAGGTCGAGGCCGACTTCGCCGTCCTCGATCAGAATCACCCGGTCGGCAATCGCCACCGCTTCGCTGACGTCGTGGGTCACCAGCAACACGGTGAAACCATGCTGTTGCCAGAGACGCTCGATCAGTTGCTGCATCTCGATCCGGGTCAGCGCATCCAGCGCGCCCAGCGGTTCGTCGAGCAGCAACAGACGCGGTTGATGAATCAGCGCCCGGGCCAGCGCCACACGCTGCTTCTGCCCGCCGGACAGCGCCGCCGGCCATTCATTGGCGCGATCGGCGAGGCCGACCGCATCCAGCGCCTGCAAGGCTTGCGGGCGCCAGTCGCCCTTGAGGCCAAGGCCGACGTTGTCGATGATCTTTTTCCACGGCAGCAGCCGTGCTTCCTGGAACATCAACCGGGTGTCATCCCGCGCATCGCTGAGCGGTGCAGCTCCGGCCAGCAGCTCGCCGCCGGTGGGTTGATCGAGACCGGCAAGCAAGCGCAGCAGAGTGCTCTTGCCGCAGCCGCTGCGCCCGACCACGGCGACGAACTGCCCGGCCGGAATGTGCAGATCGATGTCACGCAGCACCTGCCGCGAGCCGAAGGTCTTTTGCAGGTTGCGCACCGCTAGCGGAATTCCGCGCAGCAGGCGTGGAGGTTGTTGAGCGGTCATACCGCACCTCCCTTGGCAACCTGATAGGCCGGATGCCAGCGCAGCCACACACGCTCAAGTCCACGGGCCGCGAGGTCGGCCAGCTTGCCGAGCACCGCGTACAGCAGGATCGCCAGCACCACTACGTCCGTCTGCAAGAACTCGCGGGCATTCATCGCCAGGTAACCGATGCCGGAGCTGGCAGAGATGGTTTCCGCCACGATCAGCGTCAGCCACATGAAGCC
Organism: Pseudomonas sp. B20(2017); assembly: GCF_002113125.1. Lineage (GTDB taxonomy): Bacteria > Pseudomonadota > Gammaproteobacteria > Pseudomonadales > Pseudomonadaceae > Aquipseudomonas. The sequence goes on from NZ_NEJP01000021.1 coordinate 22,352, forward strand.
CAGGGCGAAGCGCACGCCGACCAGAATCGAAGGCAGGGCGCCCGGCAGAATCACCTGCCAGAACAGGCTGAAACCGGACAGGCCATAACTGCGCGCCATCTCCACCAGCGCCGGATCGACGTTGCGGATGCCGTGATAGGTGTTGAGGTAGATCGGGAACAACGTGCCCAATGCCACCAGGAAAATCTTCGCCGACTCATCGATGCCGAACCACAGGATCACCAGCGGAATCAGCGCCAGATGCGGCACGTTGCGGATCATCTGCACCGAGCTGTCGAGCAGCCGTTCGCCCCACTTCGACAGGCCGGTGATGAAACCCAGCACCAGGCCGATGCTGCCACCGATGGTGAAGCCCAGCGCGGCGCGCCAGCCGCTGATTGCCAGGTGCGTCCAGATTTCGCCGCTGCGCACCAGGCTTACGCCGGCTTCGATCACCGCCACCGGCGCCGGCAGAATCCGCGTCGACAACCAACCGGCCGACACCGACAACTGCCACACCGCCAGCAACAACACCGGTAACGCCCAGGGCGCGAGGCTGTGGATAAATTTCTTCATGGCGGCGCCTCAGCTCTGGGACGCGGCTTTGGGAAGAATGTCGTTGGCCACCATCTCGCCGAACGGGCTGACGTAACCGGCGCTTTTCGGCAATTCCGGGCGCTCGACATCGAGGTGCGGGAACAGCAACTCGGCCACCCGATACGATTCTTCGAGGTGTGGATAACCGGAGAAGATGAAGGTATCGATGCCCAGATCCGCGTATTCCTTCACGCGCGCCGCCACGGTCGGACCGTCGCCGACCAGTGCCGTGCCGGCACCGCCGCGCACCAGACCGACGCCGGCCCACAGGTTCGGGCTGACTTCGAGGTTGTCACGGCTGCCACCGTGCAGCGCGGCCATGCGTTGCTGGCCGACCGAATCGAACCGCGCCAGCGAAGCCTGAGCGCGCTTGATGGTGTCGTCGTCCAGGTGCGAAATCAGACGATCCGCCGCTTGCCAGGCTTCAGCGTTGGTTTCCCGCACGATCACATGCAGACGAATGCCGAAGCGCACGGTGCGTCCGAGCTTGGCCGCTTTGGCACGAACCTGTTCGATCTTTTCGGCAACGGCTGCGGGCGGCTCGCCCCAGGTCAGGACCATCTCCACTTGTTCGGCGGCCAGATCCTGCGCCGCTTCCGACGAACCGCCGAAATACAGCGGCGGACGCGGCTGCTGGATCGGCGGATAGAGCAATTTGGCGCCTTTCACGCTGATGTGCTCGCCGTCGTAATCCACGGTTTCGCCTTCCAGCACCCGGCGCCAGATCCGGGTGAATTCCACCGAAGCCTGATAGCGCGCTTCGTGATCGAGGAACAGACCGTCGCCGGCCAACTCTTCCGGATCGCCACCGGTCACCAGGTTGAACAGCGCACGACCGCCGGACAGGCGATCCAGCGTTGCCGCCTGACGCGCCGCCACCGTCGGGGAAATGATCCCGGGGCGTAGGGCAACCAGAAACTTCAGACGCTGGGTCACCGGGATCAGCGACGCGGCCACCAACCACGAGTCTTCGCAGGAACGGCCGGTGGGAATCAGCACGCCGCCGAAGCCCAGACGATCCGCCGCTTGCGCGACCTGTTGCAGATAGCCGTGGTCGACGGCGCGGGCGCCTTCGGCGGTGCCAAGGTAATGGCCGTCGCCGTGGGTAGGCAGGAACCAGAAGATGTTGAGGCTCATGGAGTGGTCTCCTTGGGGATTCGATTTACTGGGCTTGGGTGACCGAGCTTTGGGCCACAGCGGCCGGTGGGGTCCAGATCACGTCCTTGATGCTCAATGGCTTGGGAATCAGCTTGAGCTGGTAGAAGGTGTCGGCGATTTTCTGTTGCGCGGCGACCACTTCCGGGGTCAGGAACAGCGCGCCGTAGCCCTGGCGTTTCACCGAGGTCAGGGTGATGTCTGCCGGCAGGCCGAGCAGCGGCGACACCTGTTGGGTCACGTCTTGCGGGTTGGCCTTGGACCACTCGCCGACGGCGCGCACTTCTTCCACGAGGGTCTTGATCACCTCGGGATTTTTCTGCGCGTAGGGTTTGGTCGCCAGGTAGAACTGGTGGTTGTCGACGATGCCTTTGCCGTCACGCAGAGTGTGCGCTTGCAGTTGTTTCTCGGCGGCCGCCTGGTACGGATCCCAGATGACCCAGGCGTCGACGCTGCCACGTTCGAACGCGGCGCGGGCATCGGCCGGCGGCAGGAATACGGTTTGAATGTCGGTGTACTTGAGGCCGGCGTCTTCCAGCGCACGCACCAGCAGGTAGTGAACGTTGGAGCCTTTGTTCAGGGCGACTTTCTTGCCCTTGAGATCCGCCACCGATTTGATCGGCGAATCTTTCGGCACGAGGATCGCTTCGCTGTTCGGCGCTGGTGGCTCGTAAGCCACGTAGAGCAGATCGGCACCGGCGGCCTGGGCGAAGACCGGCGGGGTTTCGCCGGTGACACCGAAGTCGATCGAACCGACGTTCAGGCCTTCCAGCAGTTGCGGGCCGCCGGGAAACTCAGTCCATTGCACGTCGACGCCTTGGGCGGCGAGGCGTTTTTCCAGAGTGCCCTTGGCTTTGAGCAGCACCAGCGTGCCGTACTTCTGATAACCGATCCGCAACGTCTCGGCTTGAGCTTGAGTGATGGCGCCGAAGGACACAGCCGCAGCAAACAGAGCGACCAGACCACGACGCAAAAATACAGTGCGCATAGCGCTCTCCTTTTTGCTGTTGGGTTTTGGCTGCACCTGCTTGCCCGTTGGCGGGCGAGTAAGGCCAGTACTTCAAATTTCGATGTGGCTCAAATGCTCCAGCGAGCACTCAACAAACGTTCGTTCAATAAGCCCGGTTCCAGCGGCTTCGGCCGACGGGCCATAGCACTGACAAACTGATCCAGCGCTTCGTGCAGCCGCTGTTCCAGGGCTGGTGCCAGCTGCGCCGCAGCACTGCCTTCGCCGTAAGCGATCTGGCTGTCCTCGGCAAAAATCCCTTGCAGCATTTCCTGGGCTTTCAACGCCGACAGCACCGGTTTGAGGGCGTAATCGACCACCAGCATGTGGGCGATGCTGCCGCCGGTGGCCACCGGCAGAACAATCTTGTGGTTCAGGGCGCGTTCCGGCAGCAGATCCAGCACGGTCTTCAGGGCGCCGGAAAACGACGCCTTGTACACCGGCGTGGCGATCAGCAGGCCATCGGCGTTTTCAATCTGTTGCAGCAGGTCGAGCACCTTCGGGCTGTCGAAGCGGGCGTGGAGCAGGTCTTCGGCCGGGAAGTCCCGCACCTGATAACTCACCACTTCCACCCCTTGCTGCTGCAACCAGCGTTGCGAGCGTTCCAGCAACACCCCGGAGCGGGAACGTTGACTGGGACTGCCACCGAGTGAGACGACCAGCATTCAGACGATTCCTTGCGCGTTACAGGCGATTCGCGGGTTGCGATCTCGCTTCGATGTCAGTGACCTTACCAGCTGATTCATATATCCATAAATCATATTTATTCATTTGGTTATTCTTTATGGAGATATGCATTTCACTTTCGTGCGGGCAAAAAAACAGGCCGTGAAAACGGCCTGAAACCCTGCATCGTGGTTTTGATTTCCGTGTTGAACAGGCCGACGCCTTCGCGAGCAAGCTCGCTCCCACATTTGAAACGCAGCCCCCCTGTGGGAGCGAGCTTGCTCGCGAAAGCGGTGGCGGCTTTACCGCAAAGGTTATTTGTTTGGTTGTGGGGTCAGGCGCAGGTACGGTTTCACCGCGCGGTAGCCTTTCGGAAAGCGCTGCTTGATTTCGTCTTCGTCCTTGAGCGACGGCACGATCACCACTTCTTCACCGTCCTGCCAGTTGGCCGGGGTGGCCACCTTGTAGTTGTCGGTGAGCTGCAGCGAGTCGATCACCCGCAGGATCTCGTGGAAGTTGCGCCCGGTGCTGGCCGGATAAGTGATGGTCAGGCGGATCTTCTTGTTCGGATCGATCACGAACAGCGAACGCACGGTCAGGGTGTCGTTGGCGTTCGGGTGGATCAGATCGTACAGATCGGACACCTTGCGATCGGCATCGGCCAGGATCGGGAAGTTGACGATGGTGTTCTGGGTTTCGTTGATGTCCTCGATCCACTTGTGGTGCGAGTCCACCGGATCGACCGACAGTGCAATGGCTTTCACGCCACGCTTGGTGAACTCGTCCTTGAGCTTGGCCGTGAAGCCGAGCTCGGTGGTGCAGACCGGAGTGAAGTCCGCCGGATGGGAAAACAGCACGCCCCAGCTATCGCCCAGCCATTCGTGGAAACGAATCTTGCCGGCGCTGGAATCCTGTTCGAAATCGGGGGCGATATCGCCAAGTCTGAGGCTCATGGTGCGGCTCCTGATGAGTTGTTGGAGACCTCAACTGTAGCTCGGGATTCACCATCGTGAAAAAGAATAAATAACGAGATATTTATATCGTTTAAGAATATTAAACATCTGTTCACTGGACGCCCCGCACCATCGCGACGAACATCGCCCTCAAGGTTCGAGAAGGCCTTGAGTTGCTGTAAAGAGGGGAACATCGGGGAAGGCTTACGGGGGTGAGCCGGATCCGAAAACGCAAAAGCCCCGTCCGGCGCGATGCCGGACGGGGCTTTTTTTACATCAGGCTTTTTACATCAGTGCAGGAGCGCTATTACAGCAGCGGGATCGAGTAGCTGACGATCAGGCGGTTTTCATCCTGGTCACGCTGACCTGGGATGTCGTTGCGCCAGGTAGCGTTTTTCCACATCAAGCCCAGATTCTTCAGCGGACCTTCTGGAACGACGTAACCAACGGTCAGGTCGCGTTCCCACTCGGAGCGGCCAGTAGCGTTGACACTGACCTGGTTGAAACCGACACGGCCGGTGGTGTCGATATTGTCGCCACGCAGGTAAACCACACCGGCGGTCAGGCCAGGCAGGCCGACTTTGGCGAAGTCATACGAGTAGCGAGCCTGCCAGGTACGCTCGCCAGCACGACCGAACTTCTGGATTTGCATGTCAGTGATGGTGTAGTTCGAAGAACCGTCACCTTGGTTCAGCCACGGGAAGTCGCTGTTGCCGTTGCTGACCTGATAACCGCCACCGAAGGTATGACCAGCAACGGTGTACAGGAACAGACCGCTGTACAGGTTGTTGTCGACCTTACCTTTGGTGATGCCAGTACCGTAGTCACCGGAGGTGTAGTAGTTGGCATCGGTGCCATTTTTACCGTCGTCACGGCTGTTGAAGTAACGGAGATCAGACTTCAACACGCCAGGGCCGATTGCCCAGTTGTGCACCAGGCCCAGGAAGTGTTGCTTGTAGAACTGGTCCAGATTGCCGTAGTAGTACTGGGCAGTCAGGTCTTTGGTGATTTTGTAGTCACCACCAGCATAGATGAACTTGTTGCTGTCGCGGCCACTCGCAGTACGACCGTTGGCGCCAGCGATCGACAGTTCTTCGTTGTTGCTGGAGTTACGACCCTTGACGTGCTCGATCTGACCGCCAACAAGGGTCAAGTCCTTGATGTCGCCCGAGGTGATCTGACCACCCTGGAAAGTTTGCGGCAGCAGACGACCATCGTTTGTAACGATAACCGGGTTTTTAGGCTGCAGAGTACCCAGCTTCAGTTCGGTCTGGGAGATCTTGGCCTTGGCAGTCAGACCCAGGCTGGAGAAGTTATCAACCGCTTCGCCATTGGATTTGCTCGGGAAAACAGTGCCGCCGTAGGAGCCGTAGTTGGTCGCTGTCGCCGGGGAAGCGCCGTTAGTACCACCACCCGAGTCCAGACGCACGCCCAGCAGGCCGATGGCGTCGATACCAAAGCCTACAGTGCCTTGGGTGTAACCGGAGATGAAGCGCAGATCGAAGCCTTGGCCCCATTCTTCCTGCTTGCTTTGAACGCCTGCACGCTTGTTGGCAGGAGCGTTGACGTCGCCATCGCGGTTGTCAGTGTTGATGTAGAAGTTACGCAGACCCAGAGTGGCCTTGCTGTCTTCGATGAAACCGGCGGCGCCTGCCTGCTGCGCCAAAACCCCTACGGCCACGGCCAGGGCCAAGGTGGACTTGTTCATGTTTCGCTCCTCTCGTTTCTAATTCTTGTGTTCCTGGTCCGGGGTCTGATGCCCCTGGATCCTAAGATGCGCGATTAGCGCCAGACCGTGACTGACAAGTCAATCGTAACCTTGTGTGTCTACGACCAAGGTCTAATCGCAGTTATTTGGTCCCTGCAGGGTAAAGACTTCCTGATAAACCCAAAAAGAATTTATTCATTCTTTTTTATATCATTCGGCTATATTGCCAGCCAATTGCCATCTGTACCGGGATACAGCGTATCGGCGACTAAGCTCATTACTAAATGGTATTTGTTAGCCTTTTTTTAGATCGATTAGCTTTGACGCAACCCCGTTTCGTCAATCCCTATCAAAAAGGCGACGCCATGATGGCCAAACGCGCACTATCTAGTCAATTTGTTACAGTTTGTGTGTCGGCGCTGATTTCTTTTTCAGCCCATGCCGCCAACCTCACCGTGGGCTACCAGACCGGTATCGACCCGAGCAAAGTCCCGCAGGCCGACGGCGTCTACGAGAAGACCATCGGCGAAAAAATCGACTGGCGCCGGTTCAACAGCGGCCCGGAAGTTGTGACAGCCATTGCCTCCGGCGATGTGCAGATCGGCAATCTCGGTTCCAGCCCGCTGGCGGCCGCCGCCTCGCGCAATCTGCCAATCGTTGCCTTCATCGTTTCGGCACAGATCAATGCCGCCGAAGCGCTGGTGGTGCGTAACGGCAGCGGCATCAACAAACCCGAAGACCTGATTGGCAAGACCATCGCCACCCCGTTTGTCTCCACCTCCCACTACAGCTTGCTTGGCGCACTCAAGCACTGGGGCCTGGACACCTCGAAAGTCAAAGTAGTGAACCTGCAACCCGCAGAAATCGCCGCGGCGTGGAAGCGTGGCGACATCGATGGCGCCTTTGTCTGGTCGCCGGCGCTGGGTGAAATCCGCAAGACCGGCAAGACTTTGACCGATGCCGCGCAGGTCGGCCAGTGGGGCGCGCCGACCTTCGAAGTCTGGGTAGCACGCAAAGACTTTGCCGAGAAGCATCCTGAAGTCGTGGCCAAGTTCGCCAAGGTGACCCTGGACTCGTTCGCTGATTACGCGGCCCATAAAGACAGCTGGACCGCCGACTCGGTGCCTGTGCAGAAAATCGCCAAACTGACCGGTGCCAATGCTGCCGACGTTCCGGAATTGCTCGCCGGTTCGGCATTCCCCGACGCCAAGGCACAACAGACCACGGCGCTGCTGGACGGCGGCACGGCGAAGGCGATTGGTGAGACGGCGAAGTTTTTGAAGGAACAGGGCAAGGTCGAAAGTGTTCTGCCTGACTACTCGCCGTACGTCAGTGCGAAGTTTGTAACCGAATAAACGCTATCGCGAGCAGGCTCGCTCCCACACCGGCTCGGTGAACCTTTGTGGGAGCGAGCCTGCTCGCGATGAGGGCGTCACATCACAGAGACTTTTCGAAGATCTTCGAATTGCGCTGATAGTTATAGAGAGAAGCCCGAGCCGCCGGCAGGCGCTCGACGCTGCTCGGTTCGAAGCCGCGCTCGCGGAACCAGTGGGCAGTGCGGGTGGTGAGGACGAACAGGGTCTTCAGGCCCTGCGCCCGGGCACGGGTCTCGATGCGCTCGAGCAATTCGTCGCCGCGACCACCATGGCGATACTCGGGATTCACCGCCAGGCACGCCAGCTCACCGGCATCCGAATCGGCAATCTGATACAGCGCCGCACAGGCGATGATCATCCCTTCACGCTCGACCACGCTGAACTGCTCGATCTCGCGTTCCAGCACTTCGCGCGAGCGGCGCACCAGAATGCCCTGCTCTTCCAGCGGGCTGATCAGATCGAGCAAACCGCCGACGTCTTCAATCGCCGCCTCGCGCACCAGTTCGAATTGCTCCTGGGCCACCAGCGTACCGCCACCGTCGCGGGTGAACAGTTCGGTCAGCAGCGCGCCGTCCTCGGCATAACTGACGATATGGCTGCGCGCCACGCCGCCACGACAGGCTTCGGCGGCGGCATCCAGCAGTTCCGCCTGATAGTTGCTGCCCAGACGCTGCAAATGCGCCGGCACCTGCTGCGGACGCAGCTCGCGCACCAGTTTGCCGTTTTCGTCGATCAGACCGAGGTCGGCACCGAACAGCAGCAGCTTGTCGGCGCCCAGATCGATGGCGGCGCGGGTGGCGACGTCTTCGCAAGCCAGGTTGAAGATTTCACCGGTCGGCGAATAACCCAGCGGTGACAGCAGCACGATGGAGCGCTCGTCGAGCAGGCGGTTGATGCCTTTGCGGTCGACCCGACGCACTTCGCCGGTGTGGTGATAGTCGACACCTTCCAGCACGCCGATCGGCCGCGCCGTCACGAGGTTGCCGCTGGCCACCCGCAGACGCGAACCCTGCATCGGCGAGGAGGCCATGTCCATCGACAGCCGCGCTTCGATAGCGATACGCAGTTGGCCGACCGCGTCGATCACGCATTCCAGCGTTGCGGCATCGGTGATGCGCATGCCGTGGTGGTAATGCGGGGTCAGGCCGCGAGCGGCAAGACGGGTTTCGATCTGTGGGCGAGAACCATGAACCAGCACCAGCCGCACGCCGAGGCTGTGCAGCAGCACGATGTCATGGACGATGTTGCCGAAATTCGGATGCTCCACGCCGTCGCCCGGAAGCATGACGACGAAGGTGCAATCGCGGTGAGCATTGATATAAGGAGACGCGTGACGAAGCCAATTGACGTATTCGGGCATGAACCTGGGCCTGTAATAAATAGCAGCCGGGAAAAGGGCAGAACGGAAAACGCACAGCGGGCTGATGGTTATCGTCGGAACAGGCTTGGCGACACGCGCGCTCTCCTCATGAATACGGGTGGGTGTTTGGGCAATTTATACAGCTTTGAGACAGTAATGTTCGATCAACTGCCGCAATAGATGCACGGTAGGCTGCAAACGTGACATTTCGAGGTACTCGTCCGGCTGGTGCGCACAGGCGATGTCGCCGGGGCCGAGTACGATGGTTTCGCAGCCAAGGCGCTGAAGATAAGGCGCTTCGGTGCCGAACGCTACCGCTTCGGCCGCGTGGCCGGTGAGTTTTTCGGCAATTCGCACCAGCTCCGCGTCTTCGGCCTGCTCGAACGGCGGCACTTCGGGAAACAGCGGCGCGTAATCGATCTTCACCTGATGGCGTTCGGCGACCGGGTTGAGCCTGCGCAGAATCTCGCTGCGCAAGAGCTTGGGGTCCATCCCCGGTAGCGGCCGCAGGTCGAACTCCAGCGAACACTGGCCGCAGATGCGGTTGGGGTTGTCGCCACCGTGGATACAGCCGAAGTTCATGGTCGGCTGCGGCACGCTGAACTGCGGGTTGTTGAATTCGCGTTGCCACAGCAGGCGCAGGCCGCGCAGTTCGCCGATGGCATCGTGCATCGCTTCGAGGGCGCTGTGCCCCAGGCGAGGATCCGACGAATGGCCGCTCTGCCCGAGGATATCGATGCGCTCCATCATGATGCCCTTGTGCATGCGGATCGGCTTGAGCCCGGTCGGCTCGCCGATCACCGCCGCCCGGCCCAGCGGTCGCCCCGCTTCGGCCAGCGCCCGGGCACCGGACATCGAGCTTTCTTCATCGCAGGTGGCGAGGATCAACAGCGGTTGCTTGAACGGCTGGTCGAGCAGCGGTTGCACGGCTTCGATGATCAGGGCGAAAAAGCCCTTCATGTCGCAACTGCCGAGGCCGACCCAGCGGCCGTCGACCTCGGTGAGTTTCAGCGGGTCGGTTTTCCACAGCGCATCGTCGTACGGCACCGTGTCACTGTGCCCGGCCAGCACCAGCCCGCCGGGACCGCTGCCAAAACTGGCAAGCAGGTTGAATTTGCCGGGGCTGACCTGCTGGATGTCGCAACTGAAACCGAGCTCGCCGAGCCAGCCCGCGAGCAGATCGATCACCGCCCGGTTGGACTGATCGAGCCGCGGCTGAGTGCAACTGACCGACGGCGCGGCGATCAGCGCAGCGAACTGGTCTTGCATGGACGGCAAAGGCATCGCTGACTCCAACTCCCGGATTGAGGTTCATCATAGAACCATCCGGCGCCGAGAATAAACCGCCGCAAAGCGTAGGAAGGTTCAGTCCTGTACACTGCACGGCCTTGGCAGCCACACATTCCCCCGGCTGCGCTCCCGATCCTGGATTTTCCGGCCATGCAGAAAGAAACCGAAATCAAACTCCGCGTCAGCCGCGAAACCCTCGCCGCCCTGCGCGAGCACCCTCTCCTGAAAAAACGCAACAAAAGTGGCTGGGAACGCCGTGAGTTGATGAATCAGTACTTCGACACGCCAGAGCGCGACCTGGCCCGGGCCAAGGTTGCCCTGCGCCTGCGCAAGGACGGCGAAGAGGTGATTCAGACCCTCAAGACCCGTGGCCAGAGCGTCGCCGGCCTGTCCGAGCGTAACGAGTACGACTGGCACCTGCCCAAAGCCAAGCTCGACGTGAAGAAACTCGACGGCGAATGCTGGCCCGAGTCCCTTGCCGAGCTGGACAAGAAAACCCTGAAGCCGATCTTCACCACCGATTTCGTCCGCGAACGCGCCGAAATCGCCTGGGGCCGTGGCAAGACCAAAGTGGTCATCGAAGCCGCGCTGGACCTGGGCCACGTGGTGGTCGGCAAACAGAAAGAAGAAATCTGCGAGCTGGAACTGGAACTGCGCGAAGGCGAACCTGCCGCGCTGCTGGAACTGGCCGCCGAACTGGCCGAAACCCTGGCCCTGATGCCATGCGACATCAGCAAGGCCGAGCGCGGCTATCGCCTGTACGATGCCAACAGCTACTCGCTGAGCCTGCCGGCGCCGGTCATCACCGCTGAAACCCCACTGGACGACGCTTTCGCCGCCCTGGCCTGGCACTTGCTCGGCAGCAGTCAGCGTCTGGCCGAACAGTATCGTTTCAACGGCCACTGGCGCCTGTTGCAGGACTGGGTCGAGAACCTAGCGGAAATGCGCGCCCTGCTGAGCAGCCTAGGCCAGGCCGCACCGCGTCCGTCGACCCACGACTTGCGCGTTGCCCTCGATGCCCTGCTGGAAGACTGGCGCCCGCTGGTGCAGGTCGGCATCGAAGACGAAGACGTACGCAAAGCCGCACCGGAGCAGTTCCTCGAAGAGCTGGAAGATCCGCGCTGGGGCCTGTTCTCGCTGAACGCTTCGCGCTGGTTGCTGGCCCGCACCTGGACCGCTGACCGCAATACCCGTGGCAATCGCCAGGGTGCCGCGCAGTTGCAAAGCTGGCTGCCGCGCCTGCTGGGCGAAGAAGCCACTTCGCTGCAATTGCAGCGTTATCAGCAACAGCCGGAAGATCTGGCCGAGCAACTTCCGCGCATCGAACGCATCCAGGTCTGGCTGCACCACGCGCGCAACGTGCTGGAGATCCCGGAAATGGATCGTCTGTACGGCGAGCTGAACAAACTGGCGCAACTGGCCAACGAACCGACCATCACCGACGAACTGCTCGATGCACGCAAGCATCAGGCGATTGCGGTGTACCAGAACCGCGCGTGGAAAATGCTGCTGCGCATGTAACACCGCCATTGCCAGCAGACTGTGATCGTTCCCACGCTCTGCGTGGGAATGCCTCAATGGACGCTCTGCGTCCGCTTTGGGACGCGGAGCGTCCCGGACTGCATTCCCACGCGGACGGTTCGACGCCTCGACGTGGGAACGATCATCAGCAAAACGTCAGACCGGCAAACTGGTCGTGGACTTGATCTCCGACAACGCCACAATCGAGTTCACTTCCTGAATCCCCGGCACCAGCGACAGCTTCTCGAAGAAGAACCGCTCATACGCCTCGATGTCCGCCGCGACGATCCGCAACAGAAAATCCACCGCCCCCATCAGCACGTAACACTCCAGCACTTCGGGAAAGCCGCGAATCGCCTCGGTGAACTCAGTGAAGTTCGAACGGCCGTGGGCGTTGAGTTTGATCTCGGCGAAGATCTGCGTGTTCAGGCCGATCTTCTTGCGATCAAGCAAAGTCACCTGGCCACGAATGATCCCCTCCTCCTTCATCCGCTGAATCCGCCGCCAGCACGGCGATTGCGACAGGCCCACCTGTTCGGCGATCTGTGCGCTGGACAAGGAAGCGTCCTCTTGCAGCAGGGCGAGAATGCGCCGGTCGTAGCTGTCCAGCTCGCTGTGCATAAATAATCCTCAAATTCAGCCAAACCCGAATTGATCTACCCGATCAATAACGTAATCGGCTCATCTTAGATAAGAAATGCCCGGCATCGAATGTAAAAATTCCTCCACTGATTCCGGAGACCTGCCATGCCACACCTCGAAGCCGTCAACACCCCTGCGCCCCGTGCCGATGTGTGGAACGCCAGCAACGCCCATTGCCTTGCGCAATACCAGATCCTGGCCGAGGCCGAGCCGGATTTGCTGGTGCGGGTGCTGAACCTGTTCGCCTTGCAGTGCCTCACCCCGGAACAGGTCAATGTCCAGCGGCTGGACGACTTGCTGTCGATCGACATCGTCATGGGTGGCCTGAGCTGGCACCGCGCCCAGGTGATCGCGGAAAAACTTCGTAACCTGATCAGCGTCTGCTCGGTGGACCTGCAAAACCCCGAAGCGGCGTGGGATGCACCGGCGCAGGCGGCCGGCTGACAAGAACCGAAACGTCTTCGTCGGGTAGTGGCCCAACGGTCGGCGGGGCCACGACTATCCTTTGCGCACTGTCGTTCAAAAGGAGCCCGCATGTCCGTTCAACTCGCCACTCAGGACCGCTGGCTGGATCTCAATGAGGTACTGCGGGAGCTGGTCGCCCAAGGCTTCATCTGCCAGGACTCGGCGGAGCAAGCGCTCAACGCCCGGCGCCGGCATGCCGCCCACGGCCAGAAGCATCCGCTGGAATTCATCGCCAGCCAGCAACTGGACGACCTCAGCCGTCCGGGCAAACACCTCGACCTGGAAAGCCTGACCCTGTGGCTGGCGCAGCAGGCCGGCCAGCCGTATCTGCGGATCGATCCACTGAAGATCAACGTCGCCGCCATCACGCCGCTGATGTCCTATGCCTTTGCCCAGCGCCACAAGATTCTCGCGGTGTCGGTTGATCGCGATGCGGTCACAGTGGCCAGCGCCCAGCCCTACGTCAGCGGCTGGGAGGCGGATCTGACTCACGTCCTGAAACTGCCAATCAAACGGGTGGTGGCCAACCCGGCGGACATTCAGCGTTTCAGCGTCGAATTCTTTCGCCTAGCCAAATCGGTCAGCGGCGCCAGCAATGCCGATGCGCAAAGCGGCAACCTCGGCAACTTCGAACAACTGCTCAACCTCGGCGCCAGCGATCAGGAGCCCGACGCCAACGACGCGCACATCGTCAACATCGTCGACTGGCTGTTCCAGTACGCCTTTCAGCAGCGGGCCAGCGACATCCACATCGAACCCCGGCGCGAGCAAGGCACGGTGCGCTTTCGCATCGACGGTGTGCTGCACAACGTCTACCAATTTCCGCCGCAGGTGACGATGGCCATCGTCAGCCGCCTGAAAAGCCTTGGCCGGATGAACGTCGCCGAGAAGCGCAAACCCCAGGACGGCCGGGTCAAGACCAAGACCCCGGACGGCGGCGAAGTCGAGCTGCGCCTGTCGACCCTGCCCACCGCGTTCGGTGAAAAAATGGTAATGCGGATCTTCGACCCGGAAGTGCTGCTCAAGGATTTCGACCAGCTCGGTTTTTCCGCCGACGACCTGCGGCGCTGGCAGGACATGACCCGCCAGCCCAACGGCATCATCCTGGTCACCGGCCCGACCGGTTCCGGCAAGACCACGACGCTGTACACCACACTGAAAAAGCTGGCGACCCCGGAGGTCAACCTCTGCACCATCGAAGACCCGATCGAGATGGTCGAGCCGGCCTTCAACCAGATGCAGGTCCAGCACAACATCGACCTGACCTTCGCCGCCGGCGTGCGCGCGCTGATGCGGCAAGACCCGGACATCATCATGATCGGTGAGATCCGCGACCTGGAAACCGCCGAAATGGCAATCCAGGCGGCACTGACCGGGCACCTGGTGCTCTCGACCCTGCACACCAACGACGCGCCGAGCGCCATCAGCCGCCTGCTGGAACTCGGCGTGCCGCATTACCTGATCAAGGCCACCGTGCTTGGCGTCATGGCGCAACGACTGGTGCGAACCCTGTGCCCGCACTGCAAGGCGCCGCTGACTCTTGATGAAGAAGACTGGCAAACCCTGACCCGGCCGTGGCAGGCGCCGCTGCCGGGCAATGCGCAACGGGCCATCGGTTGCCTGGAATGCCGCGACACCGGTTATCACGGTCGTGCCGGGGTCTACGAAATCATGCAACTGACCGACAGCCTCAAAGCCTTGATCAGCCCCGACACCGATCTCACCGCGATCCGCCGACAGGCATTCAAGGAAGGCATGCGCAGCCTGCGATTATCCGGCGCGCAGAAAGTCGCGGCAGGGCTGACGACGCTTGAGGAAGTGTTGCGGGTGACGCCACAGAGTGAGCAGAAATAGCCGCTCACGGAACCGGATCGGGGAAACGGCGATCCAACCGGTTATTCAACACCAGTGGAGTCACCCAACATGCGTCTCAAACTTGCTGTCGCCACCCTTGCCCTGCTGTCTCTGCCCGTCGGTTCGGCAATGGCCGACAGCTTTTGGCGTAACGTCATTTCGTCCGGTGCGACCACCGGCTCGACCTACCTGACCTTCAAGGATCACAAACTGATCGTTGCCGCCCAGGACGATGCTGGCAGTTTCGTCGCCAGCGATGGCGGCATCCGTGGCCCGTACCTGGAAGCGGCGATGCAGAAAGTCCGCGCCGACAACCCGGGCCTGCAGGCAACGGACATGGAACTGGCGAACGCGATTCTGGCGAAGAACGCCGTGGCGTCGGAGTAATCTTCCGGCCAAACAAAAATGCCGCTCACACGAGCGGCATTTTTTTGCCTCGGACTTCACATTCACCACGGAACACTGTGGGAGCCAGCCTGCTGGCGATAGCGGTGGATCAGTCACCGAAGATGTCGATTGGACTAGCGCAATCGCGAGCAGGCTCGCTCCCACAATGGTTTGATTTCACCCACAGTGATCAGCGGTAATCGTCCACCGGCACGCAGGCGCAGAACAGGTTGCGGTCGCCGTAGACGTTATCGACCCGATTCACTGCCGGCCAATACTTGTGCGCCTTGGTGTGCGCATCCGGCGTGATGCCCTGCTCGATGCTGTAGGGCCGATCCCACACGCCGGTGATATCGGCCAGTGTGTGCGGGGCCCGTTTGAGCGGGTTGTCCTCGGCCGGCCAGTTGCCGTTCTGCACCTCGGTGATTTCCGCGCGGATGCTCAGCATCGCGCCGATGAAGCGATCCAGTTCGGCCTTGGACTCGCTCTCGGTCGGCTCGACCATCAAGGTGCCCGGCACCGGGAACGACATGGTCGGCGCGTGGAAGCCGTAATCCATCAGGCGCTTGGCGACGTCCTCCTCGCTGATGCCGGTCTGCGCTTTCAGCGGCCGCAGATCCAGAATGCATTCGTGGGCGACCCGCTCGTTGCGACCGGTGTACAGAACGGGGAAAGCACCGGACAGATGCTGGGCCAGGTAGTTGGCCGCAAGGATCGCCACTTCGCTGGCATCCGCCAGTTGCGGCCCCATCATCGCGATGTACATCCAGCTGATCGGCAGAATGCTCGCACTGCCCCACGGCGCGGCACTGACCGCACCGTTCTGCGGTTGCGGCCCGTCGATCGGAATCACCGGATGGTTGGCAACGAATGGCGCCAGATGCGCACGCACGCCAATCGGCCCCATGCCCGGCCCGCCTCCGCCGTGGGGAATGCAGAACGTCTTGTGCAGGTTCATGTGCGACACATCGGCGCCGATGTCCGCCGGCCGCGCCAGCCCGACCTGGGCGTTGAGGTTGGCGCCATCCATGTACACCTGTCCGCCGTGCTTGTGGATAACTTCGCAGATTTCGCTGATGCCTTCCTCGTACACGCCGTGGGTCGACGGGTAGGTCGCCATCAGGCACGACAGCTTGGCCCCGGCCTCGGACGCCTTGGCTTTCAAGTCCTCCAGATCGACGTTGCCGGCATCGTCGCACTCGACGATCACCACGCGCATCCCGGCCATCTGCGCCGAGGCCGGGTTGGTGCCGTGGGCCGACGAAGGAATCAGGCAAATATCCCGAGCGCCCTGTTGGCGGCTCTCGTGATATTTACGGATCGCCAGCAGTCCGGCGTACTCGCCCTGGGCGCCGGAGTTGGGCTGCATGCAAATCGCATCGAACCCGGTGATCGCGCACAGCCAGCGCTCCAGTTCTTCGATCATCAGCGTGTAACCGACCGCCTGCTCCCGGGGCACGAATGGGTGCAGATTGGCGAATTGCGGCCAGGTGATCGGAATCATCTCGCTGGTGGCGTTGAGTTTCATGGTGCAGGAACCCAGCGGGATCATCGACTGGTTGAGCGCCAGATCCTTGTTCTCCAGCTGCTTAAGGTAGCGCAGCATCTCGGTTTCGCTGTGGTGGGCGTTGAACACCGGATGGCGCAGGTACGGCGTGCTGCGTTGCAGCGTGTCGGGAATGCCGGAGGTCAGCGTTTCAGCGTCGAGCTCATCGACGCTCAACCCGTGATCGGCGCCCAGCAGTACATCGAACAGTCTGGCCACGGTGTTTTCATCACAGGTCTCATCGAGGCTCAGACCGAGTTGGCCACGACCGAGGATGCGCAGGTTGATCTGCGCGGCCCGCGCGCTTTCGATGATCGCGGTTTGCGCCCCGCCCACGTCCAGCGTGAGGGTATCGAAGAAGTGTTGGTTGAGGCGCTGGATGCCATGGCGCTCAAGCCCGGCGGCGAGAATGCAGGTCAGCCGGTGCACCCGCTGGGCGATTCGTTTCAGTCCTTCCGGGCCGTGATAGACCGCATAGAAACTGGCGATGTTGGCCAGCAACACCTGGGCGGTGCAGATGTTCGAATTGGCCTTCTCCCGGCGAATGTGCTGCTCGCGGGTTTGCAGGGCCATACGCAGCGCGACGTTGCCACGGGCATCTTTCGACACGCCGATGATCCGCCCCGGTATCGCTCGTTTGTATTCCTCGCGACTGGCGAAAAAAGCCGCGTGCGGGCCGCCATAACCCATCGGCACGCCAAAGCGCTGGGATGAACCAAACACCACGTCGGCGCCCAGTTCGCCCGGCGGGGTCAGCAGCAACAGACTGAGCAAATCGGCCGCCACGCAGGCCAGCGCCTGCTGCGCGTGCAGGTGATCAATCAAGGGACGCAGGTCGCGGATCTCGCCGTGGGTGTCGGGGTATTGCAGCAGCGCGCCGAACACCTGGTGCTGCTTCAAGTTATCCACAGTGTCGACGATCAATCCGAAGCCGAAGCCTTCGGCGCGGGTCTGCACCACGGAAATGGTCTGGGGATGACAGTTTTCGTCGACGAAGAACAGATTGCTTTTCGACTTCGCCACGCGCTTGGCCAGGGCCATGGCTTCCGCCGCGGCGGTGGCTTCATCGAGCAGGGAGGCGTTGGCCAACTCGAGACCCGTGAGGTCGATGGTCAGTTGCTGAAAGTTGAGCAACGCTTCGAGCCGACCCTGGGCGATTTCCGGTTGATAAGGCGTGTAGGCCGTGTACCAGCCGGGATTTTCCAGCACATTTCGCAAGATGACGGTCGGCGTCAGGGTGCCGTGGTAGCCCATGCCGATCAGGCTTGTCCAGACCTGGTTCTGCTCGGCATAACCGCGCAGCTTTGCCAGCGCCGCCTGTTCGTCCAGCGCCGGCGGCAGATCCAGCTCGCGGTTGAGGCGAATGCCCGGCGGCACGGTCTGTTCGATCAGTTCGACCCGGCTGCCGAGGCCGAGGCTGTCGAGCATCGCCTGCTGCTCGGCGGCATCGGCGCCGAGGTGGCGGCGCAGAAAGGCATGGGGATCGCGTAACTGGCTCAGGGATGGCAACTGGGACATGACGGGCTCTCTCTTGGCTGGCGGCTCGGCGTCAATGCAACACGGTCAAACCAGCATAGCAGCCACCCCGACGGCAAAAGTCCCGGGCAGAAAAAAGCCCCGACGGGTCGGGGCTTTGAGGGCTAGCGTGCAGCTTATTCGCCGATGGCAGCCTTGTAGGCGGCCGCGTCGAGCAGCTTGTCCAGCTCGGCCTTGTCGCTTGGCTTGAGCTTGAAGATCCACGCGGCGTACGGATCGTTGTTCAGTTCTTCCGGCGAACCGGCCAGGTCTTCGTTGACGGCAATCACTTCGCCACCGACCGGAGAGTAGATGTCGGAAGCAGCCTTCACCGACTCGACGACACCGGCGGCATCACCGGCAGCGAACACCTTGCCCACTTCTGCCAGCTCGACAAACACTACATCACCCAACGCTTCTTGGGCGTGATCGCTGATGCCCACGGTGACGGTGCCATCGGCTTCCAGGCGCGCCCATTCATGACTTTCGGCAAAACGCAGTTCAGCTGGGATGTTGCTCATGCTCGGTGTCCTCAAGAAATTGTCAGCGGTCGTGCCCGCCGGAAAAGGTTTAGATCAAGGTTTTGCCGTGACGGACGAAGGTCGGTTTGACCACTCGTACCGGATACCACTTGCCACGGATTTCCACTTCGGCGCGGTCGGCAGTCGCCATCGGTACACGCGCCAAGGCAATCGACTTGCTAAGCGTAGGAGAGAAACTACCACTGGTGATCTCCCCTTCGCCAACATCAGCGATACGAACCACCTGATGGGCCCGCAAAACCCCGCGCTCCTCAAGCACCAGGCCGACCAGTTTGTGCTGCACACCGGCGGTTTTTTCCGCTTCCAGCGCATCACGACCGATGAACCGGCGCGTGGCCGGTTCCCAGGCGATGCTCCAGGCCATGTTCGAGGCCAGTGGCGAAACGTCCTGGTGGATGTCCTGACCGTAAAGGTTCATGCCGGCTTCGACCCGCAGCGTGTCGCGGGCACCGAGGCCGATGGGGGAAATGCCGGCGCCCACCAGATCGTTGAAGAAACCGGGGGCCTGATCGGCCGGCAGGGCGATTTCCAGACCGTCCTCACCGGTGTAGCCGGTACGCGCAATGAACCAGTCGCCGTCGACGTGGCCTTCAAAAGGCTTGAGCATCTGGATCAGATTGGCGCGGGACTGGGTCACCAGTTCGGCAATCTTGTGCCGGGCCAGGGGGCCTTGAATGGCGAGCATCGCCAGCTCGGCGCGTTCGTGCATTTGCACATCGAAGCTGCCCAGCTGTGCCTGCATCCAGGCCAGGTCCTGATCGCGGGTGGAGGCGTTGACCACCAGACGATAACCGTCTTCGAGGCGGTAGACGATCATGTCGTCGACGATGCCGCCGCGCTCGTTGAGCATGGTGCTGTACAACGCACGGCCGGGGCTGTGCAGGCGTTCGACGTCATTGGCCAGCAAATGCTGGAGCCAGGCCTTGGCCTGGAGGCCGGTGACATCGATCACGGTCATGTGGGAAACATCGAACACCCCGCAATCGCGACGCACCTGATGGTGTTCCTCGACCTGCGAGCCGTAATGCAGGGGCATGTCCCAACCGCCAAAATCGACCATCTTCGCGCCGAGGGCGAGATGCAGGTCATACAGAGGCGTACGCTGTCCCATGGGTTTCTCCTTCCGGGCGTGGCGAAGGTGCGGAGCGCTGCTGCACGGATCGGAAAGCCCTGTAAAAAAGGGCTTTCAGCCGATTTCAGCGACAGGGTCTGTCAGACGGACCGCACCGAATGCCGCGCATTGTAGCCGCATGATTCAGGACTCACTACTAAGTGTTTCGATGCGCCGAACGGCGAATAAGTCCGATGACCGGCAACAGACCGACCAGCACCAGGGTCAGCGCCGGCAACGACGCCCTCGCCCATTCGCCTTCGCTGGTCATTTCGAAGATCCGCACCGCCAGCGTGTCCCAGCCAAACGGGCGCATCAGCAGGGTTGCGGGCATTTCCTTGAGCACATCGACGAACACCAGCAAGGCGGCGCTGAGCGTGCCGGGCAGCAACAGCGGCAGATACACTTTGAAAAACAGTCGCGGCCCACTGACACCCAGGCTACGTGCCGCTTCAGGCAAAGAGGGCCGTATACGCGCCAGACTGCTTTCCAGTGGCCCATAAGCCACCGCCACGAACCGCACCAGATACGCCAGCAGCAACGCCGCCAGACTGCCCAGCAGCAACGGTTTGCCCGCACCGCCAAGCCAGCCGGACAGCGGAATCACCAGCTCACGATCCAGATAACTGAACGCGAGCATGATCGACACCGCCAGCACCGAGCCTGGCAAGGCATAACCGAGATTGGCCAGACCGACCGCAGAATTGATCGTCCGGGTCGGCGCCAGGCGCCGGGCGAACGCCAGCAACATCGCCACGCCGACCGTGATCACCGCCGCCATGCCGCCCAGATATAACGTGTGGAGAATCAGCCCGGCGTAGCGCTCATCCAGATCGAATCGCCCGCGCTGCCAGAACCACACCACCAGTTGCAGCACCGGAATGACAAACGCACAGGCGAACACCAGACCGCACCAGCCGGTCGCTGCCCAGGCCTTTGGCCCGCGCAAGTGATACAGCGCCTTGACCCGTGGTCGCTCGTTGCTTGCCCGATTGGCACCGCGCGCGCGACGCTCGCCGTACAACACCAGCATCACCACCAGCAGCAACAGGCTGGCCAGTTGCGCGGCGCTGGGCAGGCTGAAGAAGCCGTACCAGGTCTTGTAGATCGCGGTCGTGAAGGTGTCGAAGTTGAACACCGACACCGCGCCGAAATCCGCCAGAGTTTCCATCAGCGCCAGCGCCACACCGGCACCGATGGCCGGCCGCGCCATCGGCAATGCCACGCGCCAAAACGCCTGCCACGGCGACTGGCCGAGCACTCGCGCGGCTTCCATCAATCCCTTGCCCTGCGCCAGGAACGCAGTGCGCGCCAGCAGGTAGACGTAGGGATAAAACACCAGCACCAACACCAGAATCACCCCGCCGGTGGAGCGCACTCGCGGCAGGCGCAGGCCGGTGCCGAACCATTCGCGCAGCAGGGTTTGCACGGGGCCTGCGAAATCCAGCAGGCCGACGAAGACGAACGCCAGCACGTAGGCCGGGATCGCGAACGGGAGCATCAGCGCCCAGTCGAGCCAACGCCGACCGGGGAATTCGCAGAGGCTGGTGAGCCAGGCGAGGCTTACGCCGATCAGCGTCACGCCGACGCCTACGCCGATGACCAGCGTCAGGGTGTTGCCCAGCAGGCGCGGCATCTGGGTTTCCCACAGGTGCGACCAGATCTGCTGATCGATGGTTTGCCATGACAGCAGGAGGACGCTGAGGGGAAGCAGCACCAACGCGGCGATGGTGAAGACGATGGGGTACCAGCGGCGTTGGGCGGGGTGGGCCAAGGAAACAGTCTCGTTCAAATGATTGTGCCCACGCTCTGCGTGGGCACACATTCTGTGACGCTCTGCGTCACGCTGTCGATGATGCGACGCAGAGCGTCGGGGGCTGCATTCCCACGCAGACGGTTCGACGTGGGAACGATCAACGTTGTTGTATGTAAAAACTCAGTTCCAACCCGCCCGATCCATCATCCGGATCGCTTCAGCCTGACGCTTGCCCGCCACTTCAACCGGCAGCGTATCTGCCACGAACTGGCCCCACGCCGCCACTTCTTCAGAAGGCTTCACCGCCGGATTCGCTGGGAACTCCTGGTTCACATCGGCAAAGATCTTCTGCGCCTCAGGCGTGGTCATCCACTCCACCAGCGCCTTGGCCGCCTCCGGGTGCGGTGCATGTTTGGTCAGGCCGATGCCCGACAGGTTGACGTGTACGCCGCGATCCGCCTGATTCGGCCAGAACAGTTTCACCGGCAGATCCGGCTTCTGCTTGTGCAGGCGGCCGTAGTAGTAGGTGTTGACGATGCCGACGTCGCACTGGCCGGCGTTGATCGCTTCGAGCACCGCGACGTCGTCGGAGAACACGTCGGTGGACAGGTTGTTGACCCAGCCCTTGAGGATCTTCTCGGTCTTCTCGGCACCGTGGACTTCGATCATGGTGGCGGTCAGCGACTGGTTGTAGACCTTCTTCGCCGTGCGCAGGCACAGGCGGCCTTCCCAGTTCTTGTCGGCCAGTGCTTCGTAGGTGGTCAGTTCGCCCGGTTTCACCCGTTCGGTGGAATAGGCGATGGTCCGCGCGCGCAGGCTCAGGCCGGTCCAGGCGTGGCTGGACGAGCGATATTGCAGGGGAATGTTGGCGTCGATGGTTTTCGAGGTGAACGGCTGGAGAATGCCCATCTGCTCAGCCTGCCAGAGGTTGCCGGCATCGACGGTCAGCAGCAGGTCGGCGGTAGCGTTCTCGCCTTCGGCCTTGATCCGCTGCATCAGCGGCGCTTCCTTGTCGGTAATGAACTTGATCTTCACCCCGGTCTTGGCGGTGTAGGCATCGAACACCGGCTTGATCAGCTCATCGATGCGCGAGGAGTAGACCACCACCTCGTCGGCGGCCTGGGCGGCAGTGCTGCCGATCAGGGTCAGGGCCAGTGCGGTCAGAACACGCTTGGATGCCAACATGGGAGCGGTCTCTCGGTCGGGAAAAGTGGCCCAAATGATAAGGACTCACATTTGCGAGCTCAATCGAACACTTTCCCAAGGAGTTACCAGATGTTGCACAGCCCGAAACCTCTGGCGACTGAACTTTCGCCTTCGCGGGCAAGCCCGCTCCCACAGTGGTCAGTGTGAAATTCAAATTTGAGTACACCCTGGAACCCTGTGGGAGCGGGCTTGCCCGCGAAAGGGCCGTCAGTCCCAACGGAGAATTAAGGTTTAGCCAGGACGGGAAGGTCCCCGGTCAGCCCCAATGCTTCGCGCACGAACAGCGCCTTGGCCTCGGGCATCTGCTCAACGATTTTCAGTCCGGTATTACGCAACCAGCGCAGCGGCAGCGGATCGGCCTGGAACAACCGCTCGAAACCTTCCATCGCGGCCATCAGCGCCAGATTGTGCGGCATGCGCCGGCGCTCGTAGCGGCTCAGGACTTTCACGTCCGCCAGGCGTTCGCCGCGTTCGTTGGCCTGCAACAAGACTTCGGCCAGCACCGCGGCGTCAAGGAAGCCGAGATTCACGCCCTGCCCCGCCAACGGGTGAATGGTGTGCGCGGCATCGCCGATCAACGCCAGGCCTTCGGCCACGTAGCGTTTGGCATGACGTTGACGCAGCGGCACGCACAGGCGCGGGTCGGCACTGATGACGTCGCCGAGGCAACCTTCGAACGCGCGCTCCAGCTCACGGCAGAAGTCCGCCTCATCCAGCGCCATCAGCCGTTCTGCTTCGCTTGGCGTGGTCGACCAGACGATCGAGCACCAATCCTGCTGACCGTCACGCTCAAGCGGCAGAAACGCCAGCGGCCCGTGATCGGTGAAACGCTGCCACGCGGTCATCCGGTGCGGTTTGCTGCTGCGCACGCTGGTGACGATGGCGTGATGCAGGTAATCCCACTCGCGGGTGGCGACGCCGGTCAGACGGCGCACGGCGGAATTGGCCCCGTCCGCCGCAATCACCAGCGGTGCGCGCAAAGTGCGGCCGTCGGCCAGGGTCAGCAGCCAGTCGTCACCGGAACGGCGCATCTGCTCCAGTCGCGCGTTGGCCAGCAGGCCCATATCGCAATCGTGCAGACGGTCGAGCAAGGCGTCCTGGACCACTCGGTTTTCGACGATATGGCCGAGCACATCGGCATGCACGCTGCTGGCCGAGAAGTGGATCTGGCCGGTGCCGCTGCCGTCCCAGACATGCATGTCGGTGTAAGGGCTGCTGCGTCGGTTGACGATGCCGTCCCACACGCCGAGGCGATCGAGGATCCGCTGGCTTGCTGCCGACAACGCACTGACTCGCGGCTCGAACGGCGCATCGCCATTGAAGGGTTTGACGCTCAACGGGCTGCCGTCGAGCAACAGCACTTCCAGCCCGCTGCCCTGCAACGCCAGCGCCAGGGCACTGCCGACCATTCCGGCTCCGACAATCAGCACATCCGCGCGCATTTCCATGCTTTAAGCCTGTCTCGCTGGCGGCTTGAGCCGCACGTAAAGGGTTTTACCGACCCGCGCCACCAGGTTGCCGGCGCCGTCATGAATGTCGACCTGCAACTGCGGCAGGTATTTCTCGCCACTGGCGGTCTGTCGACGGATCTCGTCGAGCAGGGTGTCGTCGATGTTGAACCGGGCGAACACCGGGCCTTTGCCCGGCGAGATGAAATCAATGTCGGCGGCCTTGTCCCAGACGATGTACCGCGAGCCGAGGTTTTCCATGAGCATCAACATGAAGAACGGATCGACCATCGAATACAGACTGCCGCCGAACTGGGTACCGACGTAATTGCGGTTGTACCAGCCCAGGCCCATCGAGACCTGGATGTCACGAAAGTCATCGCTGATGTGCTTCACGCGGACACCGGCGCCGAAATACGGCGGGTAGAACGTCATGATCCAGCGCATCAGCCGCGCCTTGCCAAACTGCTTGATCAGCCACTCACGCATCCGGCCGCGTCCCCAGCCCCATGGCCTGGCGGGCGAACCAGCGCTTGGCCGGCGGCAGCAGATCGAGGCCGAGCAGGCCGATGTTGCGCCCCAGCGACACCAGCGGCTGAGTGCTGCCGAACAGGCGCGTGACCTGATCGGAGAAGCCGACGGTGAGGTCCTGATCGAGACGCTGACGCTCGCGATAGGCCTGCAACGTAGCGAAATCCCCCAGCGGTTTGTCGCTGGCCAGCAACGCGGCGGCCAACGCATCGGCATCGCGCAGGGACAGGTTGAAACCCTGCCCGGCAATCGGGTGCAGACTGTGGGCGGCGTTGCCGAGCACGGCCAGATGCGAACGCACCTGCTCTTCGGCCTCTACTAGCGACAGCGGGTACAGATGCCGCGCGCCAACCTGTTTCAGAGTACCGAGACGGTAGCCGAACACGCCTTGCAGCTCGCTGAGGAAATCACGCTCGCTCAGGTCGGCCAGCCGTTGCGCGTCCATGCCCAGACGGGTCCAGACCAGCGCGCAGCGGTTTTCCGGCAGCGGCAGCAACGCCATCGGGCCTTCATCGGTGAAGCGCTCGAAGGCCATGCCGTTGTGTGCTTCGCTCGGAGTGATGTTGGCGATCAGCGCGCTCTGGTTGTACGGGCGCTTGCGCACGTTGATGCCCAGTTGCTCGCGCAGACCGGAACGGCCGCCATCGGCGAGCACCGCCAGATCGCACTCGACTGTGGTTTCGTCGTTGAGGGTCAGGCGATAGCCGTCAGGCAGCGGCTCCATGCGGGAGACCTCCGCCGGGCAGCGCCAACTGATCACCTCTTTATCGAGGTGCTGCCACAGGCACTGGCCGAGCCAGGCGTTTTCCACTACATAACCGAGCGCCGGGACGCCCTCTTCCATCGCCGAAAGGCGGGCGGTGGAAAAACGTCCACGGTCGGACACGTGAATCTGCTTGATTGGCTCGGCGCGGCGGGAGATTTCCTGCCACACGCCCAGCCGCTGATAAATCTGCCGCGAACCGAAAGACAGCGCCGAGGAACGCGCGTCGTAGCTCGGTTGCCAGGTGTCACCGGGGGCGAACGGTTCGATCAGCACGATCTTCCAGCCCCGGGCCTTGGCCCCGGCCTGCAAGGCCAACGCCAGACTGGCGCCGACCAGACCGCCACCGATGATTGCC
Source organism: Pseudomonas sp. B20(2017) (assembly GCF_002113125.1). GTDB lineage: Bacteria > Pseudomonadota > Gammaproteobacteria > Pseudomonadales > Pseudomonadaceae > Aquipseudomonas. The sequence goes on from NZ_NEJP01000021.1 coordinate 48,087, forward strand.
AGATTGACCCGACTCATGCCGCGCAGGTCCGTGCTTGCGCCATCAGGGCTTCGATCTCGGCGACGGTTTTCGGCACGCCGCCGGTCAGGATTTCACAACCGCTCTTGGTCACTACCACGTCATCCTCGATGCGCACGCCAATGCCGCGCCATTTTTTCGCTACGTTCTGATTGTCCGGGGCGATGTAGATGCCCGGCTCCACGGTCAGCGCCATGCCGACTTCCAGCACCCGCCATTCGCCGCCGACCTTGTACTCGCCGACGTCATGCACATCCATCCCGAGCCAGTGGCCGGCGCGGTGCATGTAAAACGCCTTGTAGGCCTCGGAGGCGATCAACTCGTCGACTTCGCCCTGCAACAGCCCCAGCTTCACCAGCCCGGTGGTGATCACCCGAACCGTGGCTTCGTGCGCCTGGTTCCAATGCTTGTTCGGAGCGATTTCGGCGAATGCCGCTTCCTGCGAAGCCAGCACCAGTTCGTAGATCGCTTTCTGTTCAGCGGAAAACTTGCCGTTGACCGGCCAGGTGCGGGTGATGTCGCTGGCGTAGCAGTCGATCTCGCATCCGGCGTCGATCAGCACCAGATCGCCGTCCTTGAGCAGCGCGTCATTCTGCTGGTAATGCAGGATGCAGCTGTTGCGCCCGGCAGCGACGATCGAGCCGTAGGCCGGCATTTTCGCCCCGCCCTTGCGGAACTCGTAATCGAGTTCGGCTTCGAGGCTGTACTCGTACAGCCCGGCGCGGCTGGCCTGCATTGCCCGGATGTGAGCCTGGGCGGAAATCCGCGCCGCTTCGCGCATCACCTTAACTTCTGACGCCGATTTATACAGGCGCATGTCGTGCAGCAGGTGATCCAGGGCAACGAATTCGTTCGGCGGCTGGGCACCGAGGTGCGCCTTGGAGCGGATCACGTTGATCCAGTCCATCAGGTGGCGGTCGAATTCCGGGTTGCTGCCCATCGCCGAATACACCCGGTCGCGGCCTTCGATCAGGCCCGGCAGGATGTCGTCGATGTCAGTGATGGGGAAGGCGTCGTCGGCGCCGAAATCGCGGATCGCGCCTTCCTGGCCGGCACGCAGGCCGTCCCAGAGTTCGCGTTCGGCATTGCGCTCACGGCAGAACAGCACGTATTCGCCATGTTCGCGACCGGGCATCAGGACGATGACCGCCTGTGGCTCGGGAAAACCGCTGAGGTACTGGAAGTCGCTGTCCTGGCGATAGACATGCTCGACGTCGCGGTTGCGAATGGCGACCGCGGCGGCAGGCAGGATCGCGATGCTGTTGGGTTCCATCTGCGCCATCAGCGCCTTGCGGCGCCGGGCGTATTCCGCTTTCGGGATATGGATCATGGGCAGATGGCTTTCCCTGGCACGCGATCAGTGCAGCGACGGCTTGGCCGCTGGCGGCACGTCGGCCTTTTTGGTTTCGGAGAACAGCAGCAGCGGCGCTACACGCAGGTATTCCATGACTTCCATGTAATCGCTTTCGCCGTCTTCGGACTCTTCCAGGGCGTCTTGCACCTGGGAGATCGCTGCCAAATCTTGCAACACTTCAGTGGCTTCGGTGCTCAGCATGCTGCTGTCGCGGCAGTTCAGGCCGAAACCAGTGAGGAAGCCCTGGCACCATTCGCCCAGCGCAGCTGCGCGCTCGGCCAGTGGCGCGTCATCGTTCGGCAGCAGCAGAACCACGGTGATGTCGTCGCCGGTGAGTTCGCTTTTGACCATCTCTTGCAGGCCGATCAGCGCGGCGCGAACGTTGTCCTGCGGCTCGTTTTCGAGCAACTCGGCAGCATCGATCAGCCATTCCTCTGCGGTGAAGCCGGCACCGGCGCAGCTGCGGCCCAGCAACAGGCCGTGCAGTTCGGCAGGCGAAACGGAGTGACCGCTGGAATTGAGCAGGGTGGCAAAGCCTTGGTACGGGGAATTCTGAATGGGCATGGGCAGCTAGGCGCCAGACGGCGCTATGTCTAGAATGAAGGCCTTGTATCCTACATCGACAGACTCGCCAAGACCATTAAAGGCTGTCCCCCAGCCAAACCCATCAGACCGAATCAGTGGACACAATGGAAGACACCGACCTGCAAGCGCTGATGGCCAGACTCGAACTGCTGATTACCCGAGTCGAGCAACTAAAGAGTCAAAATGCACTCTTACTTGCTCAGGAAAAGACCTGGCGCGAGGAACGCGCGCACCTCATTGAAAAAAACGAAATCGCCCGGCGTAAGGTCGAATCGATGATTTCGCGCCTCAAGGCCCTGGAGCAAGACTCATGAGTTCAAGCAATAGCGTTACCGTGCAGATCCTCGATAAAGAATATTCGATCATCTGTCCCCAGGAAGAGCGCAGCAATCTGATCAGCGCCGCCCGCTACCTGGACGGCAAGATGCGCGAGATCCGCAGCAGCGGCAAAGTCATCGGCGCCGACCGCATCGCCGTGATGGCCGCGCTGAACATCACCCACGACCTCTTGCACAAAGAAGAGCGCCCGGACATCCAGGCCAGCGGTTCGACCCGTGAACAGGTGCGTGACTTGCTCGATCGTGTCGATCTGGTGCTGGCCGACGATCCGGACATCAGCAAGGGCTGATTCGCCAGGCCGCTTGAGTTATACTCGCCGCACTCCCTGGGGTGCTTGCCAGTTGACGATGTCCCTGAGCCGATTTGCACTACCCTGGGGGTTGCACGTTGGGCTGGTGTGCATGTCCGCCAGACGGAAAGCCTTAAAGCCTACTGCATCCTCCACCTTGAACTCTCGGGTTCAAGGGCTAAGTCGACAGCGGCTCATCCGGGGAGCCTGATTCGAATCCGATGCCGGTGCATGCCGGCATCGGATTTTTTATGCGTACGTTTTCGTCCCACCCTGCCGAAGCCGAACCATGACCGAACCCGCGTTGCTGCCCCGTCCCCAACTGCGCCGCCTGCTGCGCAAGGCCCGCCGCTCGCTGACGCGAAGCGAACAACGCCAGGCCGCCGAAGGCCTGTACAAGCAACTGGCACAAGACCCGCACTTTCGCCGGGCAAAACACATTTCCCTGTATCTGCCCACCGACGGTGAAATCGACCCGCGCCTGTTGCTGCGCGCCGCCCAGCGTCGGGGCAAGAAAACCTACCTGCCGGTGCTCAGTGCCTGGCCCCGGACCAAAATGGTCTTCCAGCAAATCCGCCCCGGCGAAAAACTCAAACCCAACCGTTTCCGCATCCTTGAGCCACGCGCCAATCTGGCCCGTCAGCGCAAGGTCTGGGCACTGGATCTGGTGTTGTTGCCACTGGTGGGATTCGACGATGTCGGCGGGCGCCTGGGCATGGGCGGCGGATTCTACGACCGCAGCCTGGCGTATCTGGCCCGACGCCAGAACTGGCGCAAGCCGACGCTGCTGGGCCTGGCCCATGAATGTCAGAAGGTCGAACGTCTCGCGCAAGCGAGCTGGGATGTACCGTTGCAAGGAACGGTGACAGACAAGGCGTGGTATTTCGCGGGATAGACGCCGCGCGGATCAGCGGCGTCGAAAAGGCAGTTTCAGCGTTTGAAGGCTGTTGACTGTTGTACTTGTTGCGCCACTTCAATCGGTGCATCGGCCTTGTTGGCCCACAGACTTTGCGCATAACCGGTGGTCACGACGCCCAGACCGAACAAAATTACCAAAGTCCACAGCAAATCCGGTTTGCGTTTCATCGATTGCCCCCCTCAAGGCACATCATCACGATGACAGCAGCGGTTTCCATTCGTAGGCCGTGCAGCAGCGTCAAGCTTTAAAGGCCGGCATTTTGCGACAACGTGAACCTCTGCGCAAATGCTGACGTCAACCGACCGTCGGTTTGTCATAAAATTGCCGGACAACCTGCCCAACGACCGCTTGAGGAGCACACACCATGGCCTACTGGCTGATGAAATCCGAGCCCGACGAACTCTCGATCAAGGGTTTGGAAAAGCTCGGCAAAGCGCGCTGGGACGGGGTTCGCAACTTTCAGGCACGCAACTTCCTGCGGGCCATGGCAGTCGGGGACGAATTCTTTTTCTACCACTCCAGCTGCCCGGAGCCGGGAATTGCCGGGATCGGCAAAATCATTCAGGCCGCGTACCCGGATCCCACCGCAATGGATCCGCAAAGCCATTATTTCGACCCGAAAGCCACGCTGGAGAAAAACGCCTGGAGCGCGATTGACGTTGCCCACGTAGAAACCTTCAGCCGGGTCTTGAAACTGGATTATCTGAAACAGCAGACCGCGCTGGCCGAGATGCCGCTGGTGCAGAAGGGTTCGCGACTGTCGGTGATGCCGGTGACTGCCGAACAGTGGGCGGCGGTGATGGCGCTCAAACCCTGAGCCATTTGTCGCCTGACAAAATGCCATCGCGAGCAAGCTCGCTCCCACAGGGTTCAGCGGCGATCACACAAATGTGTGGCACCACAAAATCACTGTGGGAGCGAGCTTGCTCGCGATGAGCCCCGCCCGGACAACAAATGCCTTACTGAATGATCAGGTTGTTGAACAACAGATCTTCAACCACCGGCTTGCCGGTCTCGTCGTTCATCACTTGCTGGGTCTGCTTCAAGGCTTCCTGACGCAGCTTTTCCTTGCCTTCGATGCTGCCCATCGCATCGGTGGTCTGCTGGGTGAACAGCGCCACCAACTGATTGCGGATCAGCGGCTCGTTGGCCTTGACCAGTTTGGTCGCCTCTTCGCCGGTCACCCGCAGCGCCACGTCGGCCTTGTAGACCTTGAGCTTCGGCGTGCCATCCAACCCGTAGTTGCCCACAAACGGCGGGCTCAGGGTGATGTAGTTGACCTTCGGCGCCTCGCCTTCTTTGGCTTCTTCGGCCAGCGCTGCCACAGGCAGAGACAGGGCCAGCAACAACATGATCCACGCTTTCACAATTCGCTCCTTATCCGGTTTGCGGCCTAGCATAACGACCCGCCGCTCAAGCACAAGCTTATGGCGGACTATCAGGGCCGGGCATGCTCGTTGACCCGTTGACTGCCACACCTACACTTATCGGCCATCACTCCCAAAGGAATAGCCCTGATGAAAGCCGTGCTGTGCAAAGCCTTCGGCCCTGCCGAATCGCTGGTGCTGGAAGACGTCGCCAGTCCTGTCGCGAAGAAGAACGAAATCCTGCTGGACGTGCACGCCGCCGGGGTCAACTTCCCGGACACGCTGATTATCGAGGGCAAATACCAGTTCAAGCCGCCCTTCCCGTTCTCGCCGGGTGGCGAAGCCTCCGGCGTGGTCAGCGCGGTGGGTGAAAAGGTCAGTCACTTGAAGGTCGGCGACCGGGTCATGGCCCTGACCGGCTGGGGCAGCTTCGCCGAACAGGTCGCAGTGCCGGGCTACAACGTGCTGCCGATCCCGCCATCGATGGATTTCAACACCGCCGCCGCCTTCAGCATGACCTACGGCACGTCGATGCACGCCCTCAAGCAGCGCGGCAACCTGCAACCGGGTGAAACCCTGCTGGTGCTCGGCGCTTCCGGTGGCGTTGGCCTGGCCGCCGTGGAAATCGGCAAAGCCATGGGCGCCCGGGTGATCGCCGCCGCCAGCAGCGCGGAAAAACTCGCCGTGGCCAAGGCTGCCGGTGCCGACGAACTGATCAACTACAGCGAAACCAGCCTCAAGGACGAGATCAAGCGCCTGACCGACGGCCAGGGCGCCGACGTGATCTACGACCCGGTCGGTGGCGACCTGTTCGACCAGGCCATCCGCGCCATCGCCTGGAGCGGCCGCCTGCTGGTGGTCGGGTTCGCCAGCGGCCGCATTCCCGAACTGCCGGTCAACCTCGCCCTGCTCAAGGGCGCGGCGGTACTCGGCGTGTTCTGGGGCTCCTTCGCCCAGCGCCAGCCGCAGGACAACGCGGCGAACTTCCAGCAACTGTTCGGCTGGTTTGCCGAGGGCAAGCTGAAGCCGCTGGTGTCGCAGGTCTATCCGCTGGGCAATGCCGCACAGGCGATCAATGATCTCGGGCAGCGCAAGGCTGTCGGGAAAGTTGTGGTGCAAGTGCGCTGAGCCGATCGAGCGATCCGGAATTGAAGGCAACTGCCGGATCGCCCTTCAGAACATTCCAGCCCTACATCAGACTGCGAATATCCTCTGGCAACAGGCTCATGTACGTCCGGACCGGACTGTCCCGACATCCCCGGACAATCGTCGGAATCCGCTTGTTCAGTCTGGCGATCATTGCCAGCCGCTGTTCGTCCGGCAACTGCGCCTTGTGGAAGACATTGGAAAGGTAGGCCCTGGTGTGAACGAACACCTTGGTATCGATCCACGACTGCTGCGCAATGTTGCCGAGGTATTCGTTCAGGGTGCGGCACTTCAAGGCTTTCAGCTGCTGGTTGATGTGGATGGGTTGATCCAGATCCAGCCTGAACACCATCGGCGCAAGGACTCGCCTTTCTGTCGGTCTGTCGCCCTCGACCGTCCACGGTTTGAAACGCCATTGCTCGACGGCGACCCTGACCGCTTCGATCAACTCCGGATGGCTGTCTTTCGCAAAGCTGATCCGGTCGACTGAGCCGTCGGCATGGACGGTGAACTCGGCGCCCACTTCACCGACCACGCCAGCCCTGAAAAGCCCCCGCGGATAGACCGGCCTCGGGTTGTTTTCCGGAATCAGCAGCACCTCTATCGCCCACGTACCTCCAGATGCCATCAGCAAAAACAGCAACACACACCACCGCATGAGCCCTCCCCCCCTTCACCGCACGAATGCCCGATTGGCACCGTCAAAAGGGTAGAGCCCGAAGGCCCGAAACAGAACGCCGTTACTTCTGCATTGTTCGCAGGACATTTCCCAAACCTGCGCCTTACAAAACCCTGAAACCCGGCAGGAAGACGCCGAAGTAACCTTTCCCACAACGCCGCGCACTTATATCTGAGCGACATGTTCATAAAGGAACGCGCGACTTCCAACATTTCCACTGTTTTGCCGATGGGAAGCGGTGCTATTTTCGGTAACGAAACTGTAACATTCGCATCCGCAGTCAAAACAAGAAATCTGGAGCTCTTGAATGTTTGCTTTCTTTCGTCCTGCCGCACATCAGGCTCCGTTGCCTGAAGAAAAAATCGACAGCACCTACCGACGCCTGCGTTGGCAGATCTTCGCCGGCATCTTCTTTGGCTATGCGGGTTACTACCTGCTGCGCAAGAACTTCTCGCTGGCCATGCCGTACCTGATCGACGATGGCTACAGCCGTGGCGATCTGGGTCTGGCGATGTCGGCCATCGCCATCGCCTACGGCCTGTCCAAGTTCCTCATGGGCCTGGTGTCCGACCGCTCCAACCCGCGTTACTTCCTGCCATTCGGCCTGCTGGTATCGGCCGGGGTCATGTTCATTTTCGGTTTCGCGCCTTGGGCAACCTCCAGCGTGACCATGATGTTCATCCTGCTGTTCATCAACGGTTGGGCCCAGGGTATGGGCTGGCCGCCGAGCGGACGCACGATGGTGCACTGGTGGTCGCAGAAGGAACGTGGCGGCGTGGTATCGGTGTGGAACGTGGCGCATAACGTCGGCGGCGGCCTGATCGGCCCGCTGTTCCTGATCGGCATGGGCCTGTTCAACGACTGGCATGCGGCGTTCTACGTCCCGGCCGCCGTTGCCCTGGCGGTAGCGGTGTTCGCGTTCGTGACCATGCGCGACACCCCGCAATCGGTTGGCCTGCCACCTATCGAGAAGTACAAGAACGACTACCCGGAAGGCTACGACGCCAGCCACGAAGACGAATTCAGCGCCAAGGAAATTTTCGTCAAATACGTGCTGCGCAACAAAATGCTCTGGTATATCGCCATGGCCAACGTCTTCGTCTACCTGCTGCGCTACGGCGTGCTGGACTGGGCGCCGACCTACCTGAAGGAAGCCAAGGGTTTCACCGTGGATAAAACCTCGTGGGCCTATTTCTTCTACGAGTGGGCGGGGATCCCGGGCACGCTGCTGTGCGGCTGGATGTCGGACAAGATTTTCCGTGGCAACCGTGGCCTGACCGGCATGGTGTTCATGGCACTGGTGACCGTCGCGACCCTGGTGTACTGGCTGAACCCGGCCGGCAACCCGACCATCGATATGATCGCGCTGTTCTCCATCGGCTTCCTGATCTACGGCCCGGTGATGCTGATCGGCCTGCAGGCGCTGGAACTGGCACCGAAGAAAGCCGCCGGCACTGCTGCGGGCTTCACCGGTCTGTTCGGGTATCTGGGTGGTTCAGTCGCGGCCAGTGCAGCGATGGGCTACACCGTGGACCACTTCGGCTGGAATGGCGGTTTCGTGCTGCTGGTGGGCGCTTGCCTGCTGTCGATGGCCTTCCTGGCCCCGACCCTGTGGCACAAGCAAGTCGCCAGTCAGAGCCGCGAAGCAGTCGCCTGATCGGTCTTTGACTTACAGCGCTTGAGCCGCGCCTCCAGATTTCGGTCTGGCATGGCGTGGCTGCGCAGGGCGTGGGCGGTCTGCTCGACATAATCGCGAGTGGTGCCGTAACGCCCGCAAGCGCTTTCGAACACCTGGCTCAGCACATGATCCGGCAAGTTGCCGGCGTAGCTGGGCAGGTGTCGCTCCAATACGAATCCCAGCGCCTGAACCTGGCTGCCATCTTCGAGTCGGCAGTTGAGCCAGTGTGGCCGATAGGACGGGAACGGCATCTCGCGTTTCCACAGCGCATACAGCGCGCTGTCCAGATTGTCTTCCGGCAACCGGTAGGCGAAGCCGCTGCACGAACCGCCGCGATCCAGACCAAAGACCAGACCCGGCATTTCCGGCGTGCCGCGATGTTCGTGAGACCACAGGTACAAGCCGCGATGGTAGCCATGCACTCGCCCGCGCACCCGCTCGACGGCGGAGCATTCCGGCCGCCAGATCAGCGAACCGTAGGCGAACAGCCACACCGGCCCGCCCTTGTGGCGCGCCATGGTCGATTGCATGGAAGCGAGAAGTTGTTCGTGTGTCAGCTGCGGCCCAAGATCGAGCCGCGGAGGGTAAGCCAGGTTCAGAAAAGCGTTTTCAATGGCGCTCATGGCGAATAGCGTTCAGCTCCCCGCGGGTGAAGAATTACTTAATAGAACGCACCGCTGTAACAATAAGGCACATATGTTTTAAGGCAATTTGAGTGCCATGGCACAGTTCTTAATTGATTGTCTGATTGATATATAACCTACCGGCATTTATGCATTTACATAAATACCGATCGGCTATATGGAGAGTTATAACGAACTTATGAGCGGGGTGCGTAAGCAAAGACATCCGCACGCATCTGATGAGCATCCATCCCCGCTTCCACCAGCGCATCCAGCGTGCCGTAGACCATGGCCGGCGAGCCGCTGGCGTAGACGTGCAGCGGCTTCAGATCGGGGAAATCCTCGCACACCGCCTCATGCAACATGCCACAGCGCCCTTCCCAGCCGCACTGGTCACTGACGACCTTGTGCAGGAACAGATTGGGCAACTTCAGCCATTCGTCCCAATGTTCGATTTCGTAGAAATCTTCCGGACGACGCACGCCCCAGTACAAGTGCACCGGATGTTTGAAGCCCGAAGCCCGGCAATGTTCGATCAGGCTGTGGATCTGACCCATGCCGGTGCCGGCGGCGATCAGCACCAGCGGCCCGTCCGGCAGTTCCGCAAGATGGGTGTCGCCGAACGGCAGTTCGACCCGCACCATCGGGTTGCGCTTGAGCTGATCGATCAGGCTCAGCGCACTGGATTCGCGCGCCAGTACATGGATTTCCAGATCGCGACCGCCGTGGGGCGCCGAGGCCATGGAGAATGCCGACTTCTCGCCGTTCTCGCGCTCGATCATCAGATACTGACCCGCGTGATAACGCGGCGGCTTGCCGGCCGGTGCCCGCAGGCGCACACGAAAGGTATCGCCACCGACGTCCCGGCATTCGATGACCTGACACGACACGCTGCGCACGGGCAGTTCTCCCAGCGCGAGCACGCCATCCCACAGCACGATGCAGTCTTCCAGCGGCTCCGCTATGCAAGTGTAGAACTCGCCGTGGTCATGCACCTTGCCGGCCTGTTCGACCCGGCCTTCCACCAGCAGCGCCGCACACACATGGCAATTGCCGTTGCGGCAGCTTTGCGGGCATTCGTAGCCCAGGCGCCGCGCACCATCGAGAATCCGCTCTCCGGGCTGTATCTCGAGCACCGCTCCGGAGGGCTGCAGGGTTACACGCATCAATCTATTCCTAACTGATTCCAGATGGCATCGATCCGTTGGGTGACGGCATCATCCTTGACGATGACGCGGCCCCACTCGCGAGTGGTTTCGCCCGGCCACTTGTGGGTGGCGTCCAGGCCCATCTTCGAGCCGAGCCCCGACACCGGCGAGGCGAAGTCGAGGTAGTCGATCGGCGTGTTGTCGATCATCACCGTGTCGCGCTTGGGGTCCATGCGCGTGGTGATGGCCCAGATCACGTCGTTCCAGTCCCGCGCATTGATATCGTCGTCAGTGACGATAACGAACTTGGTGTACATGAACTGTCGCAAAAACGACCAGACACCCAGCATCACGCGCTTGGCGTGGCCCGGATACGACTTCTTCATCGTTACCACGGCCATGCGGTACGAGCAGCCCTCCGGCGGCAGATAGAAATCGGTGATTTCCGGGAACTGCTTCTGCAGGATCGGCACGAACACTTCGTTCAGCGCCACGCCGAGAATCGCCGGTTCATCCGGCGGACGGCCGGTGTAGGTGCTGTGGTAGATCGGCTTGATCCGGTGGGTGATGCGTTCGACGGTGAACACCGGGAAGCTGTCGACTTCGTTGTAGTAACCGGTGTGGTCGCCGTACGGGCCTTCATCGGCCATCTCGCCCGGATGGATCACGCCTTCAAGGATGATTTCGGCAGTGGCCGGCACTTGCAGGTCGTTGCCACGACACTTCACCAGTTCCGTGCGGCTGTCGCGCAGCAGACCGGCGAAAGCGTATTCGGAAAGGCTGTCCGGCACCGGGGTGACCGCGCCGAGAATGGTCGCCGGATCCGCGCCAAGAGCCACGGACACCGGGAATGGCTGGCCCGGATGCTTCTCGCACCACTCACGGAAATCCAGCGCGCCACCACGGTGGCTGAGCCAGCGCATGATGACCTTGTTGCGACCGATCACTTGCTGACGGTAGATGCCGAGGTTCTGCCGGTCCTTGTTCGGACCTTTGGTGACGGTCAGGCCCCAGGTGATCAGCGGCGCCACGTCGCCCGGCCAGCAGGTCTGTACCGGCAGCATCGCCAGATCGACGTCGTCGCCTTCGATGACCACTTCCTGGCACGGCGCGTCTTTGACGACTTTCGGCGCCATCGCGATGATCTTGCGGAAGATCGGCAGCTTCGACCACGCGTCCTTCAAGCCCTTCGGCGGCTCCGGTTCCTTGAGGAACGCCAGCAGCTTGCCGATTTCGCGCAGCTCGCTGACCGACTCGGCGCCCATGCCCATGGCGACCCGCTCGGGAGTGCCGAACAGGTTGCCGAGCACCGGGATGTCGTAACCGGTCGGTTTCTCGAACAGCAACGCCGGGCCCTTGGCCCGCAGCGTGCGGTCGCACACCTCGGTCATTTCCAGCACCGGCGAAACGGGAATCTGGATGCGTTTCAACTCTCCGCGCTGCTCAAGCTGCTGCACGAAATCCCGAAGATCCTTGAATTTCATTGACGATGGCACCCTCAAAATAGGCGTACATCCTACCTGCTATGCCGGTCGCTGGCAGCCTGTCACTGCTTACTTGGCTGCATTCGCCTGACCTTTTCCCAGATTTGCCCTGGCCTGCAGGCTGACAAACAGCGGTTCGAGGATCGGCGCAACGAATCTCGCGCCGACCTCCGACAAGTGATTGTCATCGGTGTACAGCGAGTAGCCATTGAGCTCGGCGCGGCACAGACCGCTTTCATCGCACAATTTCGGTGCCGGATCGACGACGCGCACCGCCGGATCTTTAGCCAGATCGGCGAACAGCTGACTGATAAAGGCCTGACGCTTGTGGTGTTCGGCGACGTTCAGTCCGACGGCATCCACCGGGCGATCCAGCATCGCCAGCCGCGTCAGGCGGTACGGCGGACTGAAAGCCTGCAACGGCGCCTCTTTCACCAGCCAGACCCGATGCCCGCCGGCCCGCAACTGTGCCACCCGCGCGCGCAGGCCGTCAGCCAGGCGCTGCTCGGCAGCCGCACGGTCGTAGTGTCCGTCAGATTCTTTTAATGCGTGGCCCAGATCACCTTTGGCATCGCCATAGAGATACAGACTCCAGCGCGCCACCAGCACCACATCGCTGACGGCCTGCGGCTTGAGCGCCTGCACCACTCGCTGGTTGAATCGCGCACAGCGGGCGTCGTGCTCCAGACCTTCCACCGGTACGCATCCCGGCGAACTGGCGAGGATCACACTGACTCCGTGGGCTTGCGCGCCATCGTCGAACACCGGGATCAATGCGGTGGCATGGCTGTCGCCCCAGACCAGCGCTCGCGAGGCACGGTTTTGCAGACCGTAATGGCAGAAGAGCTTGTCATCAGGGGTCTTGTCATCCGCCAGGCAAGCCATTAATTCCGGCCGCCAGTCGCGCCCCTTCGCATATTGCAGCGCCTGATCGGACAGACGCCACGGCAGGCCATCGGTCCAGCGCAAGGCTTGCCCGGCCAATCCAAGCACCAGCACGCCACAGGCACCGGCCAGGAGAATCTGCCGACGCCCGGCCAACACGCGCCGCTCACGAAACGGCGTCTCGACAAACTTCCACGACAGATAACCCAGCACCATCGTCACCAGAATGAGTCCGGCACTGTCGAGCGCGCCTGGCTCATCGACGCTCGCGTAGCTGGAAAACACGAACACTGGCCAGTGCCACAAGTACCAGGAATAGGAAATCAGGCCGAAGCCGACCATGACCCGGCTGCTCAAGATTTGACCAACCCAGGTCTGGCGATGACCGTTGGCCAGGATCAGCAGCACAACTCCAAGCACCGGCAGCAACGCGGCCGCACCGGGAAACGGCGTGCGTTTGTCGAAACCGAACACCGCCAACAGAATCAGGCCCATACCCAACAGGCTCAACAATTGCGCCGCCATCGGCTTGAGGCGCCACGCATGCTTCGGCGCGATCGCCAGCATCGCTCCGGCCAGCAGCTCCCACGCGCGCATCGGCAACAGGAAGAAGGCTTTTTCCGGGTGATGGTGGACCGCCCAGACACTCAGCCCGAACGAAACGAGCAGCACGCCGAACAGCGCCAGCCGCCAGTGCTTCAAGCGGCTCGACATTAATGTCAGCAACAACGGGAAGACGATGTAGAACTGCTCCTCCACCGCCAGCGACCAGGTGTGCAGCAGCGGTTTGAGGTCCGAGGCGACATCGAAGTAGCCGTCCTGGCGCATGAACAGGATGTTCGAGACGAACAGCACCTGATAGCGCACCGAACGCCCGAGTTCTTCGTAGTCCTTGGGCGCCAGCAGAAACCAGCCCACCGCCAGCACCGCAATGATCATCGCAAACAGCGCCGGCAGGATCCGCCGCGCTCGTCGCGACCAGAACTCGACGAAACTGAACCGGCCGGCCTGACGCTGGTTCCAGATGATCGAGGTGATGAGGTAACCGGAGATCACGAAGAACACGTCCACACCGACAAAACCGCCGGTAAACCCCGGGACGCCAAAATGGAACAGCACCACGGCAATTACCGCGACTGCCCGCAAGCCGTCGATATCCCTTCGATAAGCGAGTGTGCTCATAAATCTTTAATGCCAATCAGATGGTTATTTTTTGTACAGCATCGAACGCTGCTTCTTGTTTTGCCAAGTCACTGACCTTACCAGATCGCAAACCTCCTGCCGGCCAGGCAAAAAACAGGCAAAAAAATGGCGCCCCCTGAGGGACGCCATTTTCTGAATCAACCGACGATGTTACTTGCGCTTCATCGACAGGAAGAATTCGTCGTTGGTCTTGGTCGTTTTCAGCTTGTCGACCAGGAACTCGATGGCAGCCACTTCGTCCATCGGGTGCAGCAGTTTGCGCAGGATCCACATACGCTGCAGTTCGTCGTCGGCGGTCAGCAGTTCTTCGCGACGAGTACCGGACTTGTTGATGTTGATGGCCGGGAACACACGCTTCTCGGCGATACGACGGTCCAGTGGCAGCTCCATGTTGCCGGTGCCCTTGAACTCTTCGTAGATCACTTCGTCCATCTTCGAGCCGGTTTCAACCAGCGCGGTGGCGATGATGGTCAGCGAGCCGCCTTCTTCGATGTTGCGCGCGGCGCCGAAGAAACGCTTCGGTTTCTCCAGGGCGTGGGCATCGACACCACCGGTCAGCACCTTGCCGGAGCTCGGGATCACCGTGTTGTAGGCACGGGCCAGACGCGTGATGGAGTCGAGCAGGATCACCACGTCCTTCTTGTGCTCGACCAGGCGCTTGGCCTTCTCGATCACCATTTCAGCCACTTGCACGTGACGGGTCGGCGGCTCGTCGAAGGTCGAGGCAACCACTTCGCCGCGCACGGTGCGCTGCATTTCGGTCACTTCTTCCGGACGCTCGTCGATCAACAGCACGATCAGGTGAACTTCAGGGTTGTTACGGGCGATGTTCGCTGCGATGTTCTGCAGCATGATCGTTTTACCGGCCTTCGGCGGTGCAACGATCAGACCACGCTGGCCTTTGCCGATCGGGGCGCACAGGTCGATTACACGACCGGTCAGGTCTTCGGTGGAGCCGTTGCCGGCTTCCATCTTCATGCGCACGTTCGGGAACAGCGGGGTCAGGTTCTCGAAGAGAATCTTGTTCTTCGCGTTCTCAGGACGATCGAAGTTGATCGTGTCGACCTTGAGCAGGGCGAAATACCGCTCGCCTTCCTTCGGAGGGCGGATCTTGCCAACGATGGTGTCACCGGTGCGCAAGTTGAAACGGCGGATCTGGCTCGGCGAGACGTAGATGTCGTCAGGGCCGGCGAGGTAGGAAGCGTCAGCGGAGCGCAGGAAGCCGAAGCCGTCCTGGAGAATCTCCAGCACGCCATCACCGGAGATTTCCTCACCGCTTTTAGCGTGCTTTTTCAGCAGGGAGAAAATCACGTCCTGCTTGCGCGAACGGGCCATATTTTCTATGCCCATCTGTTCGGCCAATTCGAGCAGTTCGGTAATCGGCTTTTGCTTGAGTTCAGTCAGATTCATATAGGAATGACGTAATCATTTATGGAGGGGGGGAAATTAAGCTTTTGGCTTAATGAGGCCGCGCCGCAGAGAAGGCGACAGGATCGCGTACTTATTCGAAAAGGAGTGCGTCGGCGACGGCTAGCAGGGGGCAGTGGAGAAACCAGTGCGGGGCCGAATGTACCACCTGAGTTTCGGAGCGTCTAGCCCTGTATACGCAAAAAGCCCCGCAATTTGCGGGGCTTTTTGAGGACCATCTTTACAACGACGCTTAGATGTTGGCGTCGAGGAAAGCAGCCAGTTGCGACTTCGACAGAGCGCCGACCTTGGTCGCTTCCACGTTGCCGTTCTTGAACAGCATCAGGGTCGGAATACCACGTACGCCGTGCTTGGCAGGGGTTTCCTGGTTTTCGTCGATGTTCAGTTTGGCAACGGTCAGCTTGCCTTTGTAGGTTTCTGCAATCTCGTCCAGAACCGGAGCAATCATTTTGCAAGGGCCGCACCATTCAGCCCAGTAGTCGACCAGGACAGCGCCTTCGGCCTTGAGTACGTCGGCTTCGAAGCTAGCGTCGCTAACGTGTTTGATCAGATCGCTGCTCATGGAATTCTCCAGGTTGTAAGCAAAAAAACGTGGCCCATCATAGCCGCCCTTCCCTTGTTCAGGAAGCCGCAGATGATTGAGTCTTGCTATGGCACTCGATGAGTTTGGGTATAGCTCAAGTCAAGCGCTGGCGGGGGCGATGAAGGAAATTCCGGTGCGCAGCGCTGCGTTGCGCACGTGCTCCTGCATGGCTTTCTGCGCGGCAGCGGAGGCCCGGCGAGCCAGGGCGCGGAGGATCTTGCGGTGTTCCTGCCAGGTTTCCATGGCCCGTTCGGCACGGATGAACGGTAGTTTCTGGCTCTCCAGAAAGATGTCGGCGCTGGCGGTGAGGATGCTCAGCATCGCCTGATTGCCGCTGGCCAGCAGGATCCGCCGGTGGAATTCGAAATCCAGTTTCGCCGCTGCCTCGAAGTCACCGGCGCGCAGTTGCTCGCGCATGGCAGCGACATTGTCTTCCAGTTCGTCCAGATCAAACGTGCTCAACGTCACCGCCGCCAGTCCGGCCGCGAACCCTTCCAGCGCGTAGCGCAACTGAAAGATTTCCAGCGGCGAAGCCTGGGCTGCAAACGGCCACGCCGGCGCACCCTCGCCGCGCGACAATTCCACAGGCGCCTGCACGAACACACCCTTGCCCGGCTGGATGCTGACCACACCCAATGCACTCAATGAAGACAGCGCCTCGCGCAACGACGCCCGGCTGACACCCAGCTGAACCGCCAGATCCCGTTGCGAGGGCAGCGCATCGCCGGGGCCGAAGCCCTGCTCGGTGATTAGTTTGCGGATCGCTTGCAGCGCCACTTCGGGTACGGCGCGGGAGATCGAGTTCATGGTTTTCCAGACGAACCAGGCCAAGGTGCGGCCAGTTGTAAAGCTATTCGAGGCATCAGGCAAGTCGTGCCCCAGCTGGGTTCGACAGGGCGCGTCGATGCGCTATCGCAGTGCGAAACCCGATCCGACTGTTCAGACCAGTAAGACCGAACAAACCCGCTAAACCCGTGGCTTTGCGGGGCCGAACCTCTATCTTGGCACGGCCCATGCTCTGTCCGATCGCAGATTTCACTTCCCGCCGATCCGGAGATTGTCCATGACGAAGCGTTACAGCGCCCTCCTCGCCGCCCTGTTTGCCGGTCTGATGCTGAGCCAGGCCCCTGCCCATGCCGACGGTCTGGATGACGTGGTCAAGCGCGGCACTTTGAAAGTCGCGGTGCCTCAGGACTTCCCGCCGTTCGGTTCGGTCGGCCCGGACATGAAGCCGCGCGGTCTCGATATCGACACCGCGAAACTGCTGGCCGAGCAGCTCAAGGTCAAACTCGAACTGACCCCGGTCAACAGCACCAACCGCATCCCGTTCCTCACCACCGGCAAGGTCGACCTGGTGATTTCCAGCCTCGGCAAGAACCCCGAGCGCGAGAAGGTCATCGATTTCTCCCGCGCCTATGCGCCGTTCTACCTTGCCGTGTTCGGCCCGCCAGACGCAGCCGTCAGCACCCTCGACGACCTCAAGGGCAAGACCATCAGCGTCACCCGTGGCGCCATCGAGGACATCGAACTGACCAAAGTCGCCCCCGAAGGCGTGACCATCAAGCGCTTCGAAGACAACAACTCGACCATCGCCGCCTACCTCGCAGGGCAAGTCGACCTGATCGCCAGCGGCAACGTGGTGATGGTCGCGATCAGCGAAAAGAACCCGAAACGCGTCCCCGCGCTGAAAGTGAAACTCAAGGATTCACCGGTCTACGTCGGCGTGAACAAGAACGAGCCGGCGCTGCTGGGCAAGGTCAACGAGATCCTGGCCACCGCCAAGGCTGACGGCGCGCTGGAAAAGAATGCGCAGACCTGGCTCAAAGAGCCGCTGCCGGCCGACCTCTGACCGGCGCCGCGGGAGACTTTAATGGCCTATCAGTTCGATTTCTTGCCGGTGGTGGAAAACATCGACCTGCTGCTGCGCGGGGCGTTGTTTACCCTTGAGCTGACGGCCATCGGTGCACTGTTCGGGGTTGGCGTGGGCATCGTCGGGGCGCTGGTGCGGGCGTGGAACATCCGCCCGTTCTCGGCAATCTTCGGCGTGTATGTGGAGTTGATCCGCAACACGCCGTTCCTGGTGCAACTGTTCTTCATCTTCTTCGGCCTGCCGTCCCTCGGCGTGCAGATTTCCGAGTGGCAGGCGGCGGTGCTGGCGATGGTGATCAACCTCGGCGCGTATTCGACCGAGATCATCCGCGCCGGCATCCAGGCGATTCCGCGCGGGCAGCTGGAAGCGGCGGCGGCATTGGCGATGAGTCGTTTCGAAGCGTTCCGCCACGTGGTGCTGCTGCCGGCACTGGGCAAGGTCTGGCCGGCGCTGAGCAGCCAGATCATCATCGTCATGCTCGGTTCGGCGGTGTGTTCGCAGATTGCCACCGAAGAATTGAGCTTCGCCGCCAACTTCATTCAGTCGCGCAACTTCCGCGCCTTTGAAACCTACGCCCTGACCACCCTCATCTATCTGTGCATGGCGCTGCTGATCCGTCAGCTGTTGAACTGGCTCGGTCGGCGTTATCTGTCTAAAAGCAGCGCAAGGAGCAGCCAATGAGCGACTTCACGTTCTGGGACATCCTGCGCAATCTGCTGACCGGCCTGCAATGGACGCTGGCGCTGTCGCTGGTGGCGTTCATCGGCGGCGGGATCGTCGGGTTGCTGATCCTGATCATGCGCATCTCGAAAAACCCGCTGCCCAGCAGCATCGCCCGCACCTGGATCGAACTGTTTCAGGGCACGCCGTTGTTGATGCAGCTGTTTCTGGTGTTCTTCGGCGTGGCGCTGGCCGGGGTGGAGATTTCGCCGTGGATGGCGGCGGCGATTGCCCTCACGCTGTTCACCAGCGCCTACCTGGCGGAGATCTGGCGCGGCTGCGTCGAGGCGATTCCCAATGGTCAGTGGGAGGCTTCGTCGAGCCTGGCGCTGAATCCGCTGGAGCAACTGCGCTACGTGATCCTGCCGCAAGCGCTGCGGATTGCCGTGGCGCCGACCGTAGGTTTCTCGGTGCAAGTGGTCAAGGGTACCGCGGTGACCTCGATCATCGGCTTCACCGAGCTGACCAAGACCGGCGGCATGCTCGCCAACGCCACCTTCGAACCGTTCATGGTCTACGGCCTCGTCGCCCTGGGCTACTTCCTGCTCTGCTACCCCCTGTCCCTCAGTGCGCGCTACCTGGAAAGGAGACTGCATGCCTCTGCTTAGAATTTCCGCCCTGCATAAATACTACGGCGATCACCACGTGCTCAAAGGCATCGACCTGAGCGTCGAGGAAGGCCAGGTGGTGGCGATCATCGGCCGCAGCGGCTCGGGCAAATCCACCCTGCTGCGCACCCTCAATGGCCTGGAATCGATCAACGACGGCGTGATCGAAGTCGACGGCGAATACCTCGACGCCGCCCGCGCCGACCTGCGCAGCCTGCGGCAGAAAGTCGGGATGGTGTTTCAGCAGTTCAACCTGTTTCCGCACCTGACAGTGGGCGAAAACGTGATGCTTGCGCCGCAAGTAGTGCAGAAAGTGCCGAAAGCCGAGGCTGCGGAACTGGCGCGGCAGATGCTGAAACGTGTGGGTCTGGGCGAGAAGTTCGATGCGTTCCCGGAGCGACTCTCGGGCGGCCAGCAACAACGCGTGGCGATTGCCCGGGCGCTGGCGATGTCGCCGAAGGTGCTGCTGTGCGACGAGATCACCTCGGCGCTGGACCCGGAGCTGGTCAACGAAGTGCTGAGCGTGGTCCGCCAACTCGCGAAAGAAGGCATGACGCTGATCATGGTCACCCACGAAATGCGCTTCGCCCGGGAGGTCGGGGACAAACTGGTGTTCATGCACCAGGGCAAGGTGCACGAGATGGGGGATCCGAAAGTGCTGTTTGCCGATCCGCAGACGCCGGAGCTGGCGAACTTCATTGGCACCGTGGAAGCGACAGCCTGAGGGCTCTGCGGGGGCCTGACGGACGCCTTCGCGAGCAAGCTCGCTCCCACAAAGGAACGCGTAGCCCTGTGGGAGCGAGCTTGCTCGCGAATGGCCGCGCCGCGGTCTTGAGACTTTATGCGCAGGATCAAGGGTTTGAACCCTGCGCGTTGGCGCCAGCGTTTGATCGTGGCACGATGGCGGGGTTATCGACCGAGACCCCCTGACCATGCCCCAATCCCAAGCCAAGAATCTGTCCCTGATCGCCGCGATCGACCTGGGCTCCAACAGCTTCCATATGGTCGTGGCCAAGGCCCAGAACGGCGAAATCCGTATTCTCGAACGTCTCGGGGAAAAGGTTCAGCTGGCCGCCGGCATCGACGATGAGCGCCAGCTCAACGAAGAATCCATGCAGCGCGGGCTCGACTGCCTCAAGCGCTTTGCCCAACTGATCAACGGCATGCCGCTGGGCGCCGTGCGGATCGTCGGCACCAACGCCCTGCGCGAGGCGCGCAACCGTGGCGAATTCATCCGCCGCGCCGAAGACATCCTCGGCCATCCGGTGGAAGTCATCTCCGGCCGTGAAGAGGCCCGCCTGATCTACCTCGGCGTGTCCCACACCCTCGCCGACACCCCGGGTAAACGCCTGGTCGCCGACATCGGCGGCGGCAGTACCGAATTCATCATCGGCCAGCGTTTCGAACCGCTGCTGCGCGAAAGCCTGCAAATGGGCTGCGTGAGTTTCACCCAGCGCTATTTCAAGGACGGCAAGATCACTCCGGCCCGCTACGCCCAGGCGTACACGGCGGCGCGGCTGGAAATCATGAGCATCGAACACGCCCTGCACCGCCTGACCTGGGATGAAGCCATCGGCTCCTCGGGCACCATCCGCGCCATCGGCTTGGCGCTGAAGGCCGGCGGTCACGGCACCGGCGAAGTGAATGCCGAAGGTCTGGCGTGGCTCAAGCGCCGCCTGTTCAAGCTCGGCGATGTCGACAAGATCGATTTTGAAGGCATCAAGCCGGATCGTCGGGCGATCTTCCCGGCGGGCCTAGCGATTCTCGAAGCGATCTTCGATGCTCTCGAACTGCAACGCATGGATCACTGCGAAGGCGCGCTGCGTGAAGGCGTGCTGTATGACCTGCTGGGTCGCCATCACCACGAAGACGTGCGCGAACGCACCCTGACCTCGCTGATGGAGCGCTACCACGTCGACCTGGAACAGGCCGCACGCGTCGAGCGCAAAGCTCTGCATGCGTTCGATCAAGTGGCCGTGGATTGGGAGCTGGACGACGGTATCTGGCGCGAACTACTGGGATGGGCGGCGAAAGTGCACGAAGTCGGGCTCGACATCGCTCACTATCACTACCACAAGCACGGCGCTTACCTCATTGAGCACTCGGACCTCGCCGGGTTCTCCCGCGAAGACCAGCAAATGCTCGCCCTGCTGGTGCGCGGCCACCGCCGCAACATCCCCAAGGACAAGTTTGCCGAGTTCGGCGACGACGGCGACAAGCTGATCCGCCTGTGCGTGCTGCTGCGTTTCGCCATCCTCTTCCACCACATCCGTGGCACCCAGGCGATGCCGCAAGTGGCGCTGCATGCCAACGGCAACCACCTCGATGTGGAATTCCCGGAAAACTGGCTGGATGAAAACCAGCTGACCCAGGCCGATTTCGGGCTTGAGGCCGAGTGGCTGACGCGGGTGGGGATTGTCCTGACCGTACACTGAGTAACCGGCAGGTACAAAAAAGGCGATCCGGATGGATCGCCTTTTTTATTGTTCCGAAATCTTCGGTCAGCTGCTCACCGGCAAAATCGGGCTGCCCAACCGCTCCAGCAACGTCGCCTGCGCACTGCGCGGGTTCTGGTTGCCGGTCGGCGTGTTGCGGATGTAGCGACCGTCCGATTGCAGGCTCCAGCTGTGGGTGTTGTCGGTCAGGTACAGCTCCAGCTCTTTCTTGACCCGGGTCAGCAGCTTCTTGCCTTCCACCGGGAAGCAAGTCTCGACGCGCTTGTCGAGGTTGCGCTCCATCCAGTCGGCGCTGGACAGGAACATCTGCTCCTCGCCACCGTTGAGGAAGTAGAACACCCGGGTGTGCTCAAGGAAGCGGCCGATGATCGAGCGCACGTGAATGTTGTGCGAAACCCCGGCGATGCCTGGACGCAGACAGCACATGCCGCGCACCACCAGATCGATGCGCACACCGGACTGGCTGGCCTTGTACAGCGCGCGAATGATCTTCGGATCGGTCAGCGAGTTGAACTTGGCGATGATGTGCGCCGGTTTGCCGTCGAGCGCAAATTGCGTCTCGCGGGTGATCATGTCGAGCATGCCCTTCTTCAGGGTGAACGGAGCATGCAGCAGCTTCTTCATGCGCAGCGTCTTGCCCATGCCGATCAACTGGCTGAACAGTTTGCCAACGTCTTCGCACAAGGCGTCGTCGGAAGTCAGCAGGCTGTAGTCGGTGTACAGACGGGCGTTGCCGGCGTGGTAGTTACCGGTGCCGAGGTGCGCGTAACGCACGATCTCGCCGGCCTCGCGACGCAGGATCAGCATCATCTTGGCGTGGGTCTTGAAGCCGACCACGCCGTAGATCACCACCGCACCGGCCGCTTGCAGACGGCTGGCCAGTTGCAGGTTGGACTCTTCGTCGAAGCGCGCACGCAACTCAATGACCGCTGTCACTTCCTTGCCGTTACGCGCGGCGTCCACCAGCGCATCGACGATTTCCGAGTTGGCGCCGGAACGGTACAGGGTCTGGCGCACCGCCAGAACATGCGGATCCTTGGCAGCCTGGCGCAGCAGGTCGACCACCGGGGTGAACGACTCGAACGGGTGCAGCAGCAGGATGTCCTGCTTGCTGATCACGCTGAAAATGTTCTCGCTGTTTTGCAGCAGTTTCGGGATCTGCGGCGTGAACGGCGTGTATTGCAGTTCCGGATGGCTGTCCAGCCCGGTGATGCTGAACAGACGCGTCAGGTTCACCGGACCGTTGACCTGGTACAGCTCGGTCTCGCTCAGGTTGAACTGCTTGAGCAGGTAGTCCGACAGGTGTTTCGGGCAAGTGTCGGCGACTTCCAGGCGCACGGCGTCACCGTAACGACGGGAGAACAACTCGCCACGCAGAGCACGGGCCAGGTCTTCGACGTCTTCGGAGTCGAGCGCAAGGTCGGCATTTCGGGTCAGACGGAACTGGTAGCAGCCCTTGACCTTCATGCCCTGGAACAGGTCATCGGCGTGGGCGTGGATCATCGACGACAGGAACACATAGTTGTCGCCAGGGCCGCCGACTTCTTCCGGCACCTTGATGATCCGCGGCAGCAGGCGCGGCGCCGGGATGATCGCCAGACCGGAATCGCGCCCGAACGCGTCGATACCTTCGAGCTCGACGATAAAGTTCAGGCTCTTGTTCACCAGCAACGGGAACGGGTGCGTCGGGTCGAGGCCGATCGGGGTGATGATCGGCGCGATCTCGTCGCGGAAATAGCGGCGAACCCAGGTCTTGAGCTTGGTCGTCCAGTTGCGCCGACGGATGAAGCGCACCTGATGCTTTTCCAGCTCCGGCAACAGAATGTCGTTGAGAATCGCGTACTGGCGGTCCACGTGACCGTGCACCAGCTCGCTGATGCGGGCCAGGGCCTGATGCGGTTGCAGGCCGTCTGCGCCGGCCTGTTCACGGGCGAAGGTGATCTGCTTCTTGAGGCCGGCGACGCGGATTTCAAAGAATTCGTCGAGGTTGCTGGAGAAGATCAGCAGGAACTTCAGCCGCTCCAGCAACGGATAGGACTCGTCCAGCGCCTGTTCCAGCACGCGGATGTTGAACTGCAGTTGCGACAACTCACGGTGGATGTACAGGCTGCTGTCATCCAGGCCGGGAATCGCGATCGCCGGGACCGCCGCTGCGGCTTCTGTGGCCGGCGCGGGTGGCGCAGGCTCCAGTTCCGGCGGGGTTTCGGTAATCTGCTCGACCACGGGTTGAGCTTCTTTTACGGCAACTTCAGTGAGTCCTTCGGTATTCATCGAATGTTCCTGGGAGGGCTATTTCTGCTCTCGTAACAATTGAGCGGCACGGACAGCAAAGTAAGTCAGGATGCCATCAGCGCCGGCACGTTTAAAGGCGGTCAGGGATTCGAGGATCACGCCTTCGCTCAACCAGCCATTCTGGATCGCCGCCATGTGCATGGCGTATTCGCCGCTTACTTGATAGACGAAAGTCGGCACTTTGAAGGCATCTTTTACCCGGAACAGAATGTCCAGGTACGGCATGCCGGGTTTGACCATGACCATGTCCGCGCCTTCAGACAAGTCCGCGCCCACTTCGTGCAGCGCTTCGTCGCTGTTGGCCGGGTCCATCTGATAGGAGGCCTTGTTCGCCTTGCCCAGGTTCGCGGCCGAGCCGACAGCATCGCGAAACGGGCCGTAATAGGCGCTGGCGTACTTGGCCGAATAGGCCATGATCCGCACGTTGACGTGACCGGCCAGCTCCAGCGCTTCGCGGATCGCCTGAATGCGGCCGTCCATCATGTCCGACGGGGCAACCACCTGGGCGCCCGCAGCGGCGTGGGACAAGGCCTGTTTGACCAGTGCATCGACGGTGATGTCGTTCTGCACATAGCCTTCTTCATCGAGAATGCCGTCCTGACCGTGAGTGGTGAACGGGTCGAGGGCAACGTCGGTGATCACGCCGAGCTCGGGGAACCGGTCACGCAGCGCACGGGTGGCGCGCTGGGCGATACCTTCGGGATTCCAGGCTTCGGCGGCGTCGAGGGATTTGAGTTCGGGCGGGGTAACTGGAAACAGCGCCAGCGCCGGGATCCCCAGTTCGACCCATTTCGCCGCTTCTTCAAGCAGCAGGTCGATGGTCAGGCGCTCGACACCCGGCATCGAGGCCACGGCTTCGCGGCGGTTTTCACCGTCGAGCACGAACACCGGCAGGATCAGGTCATCGACCGTCAACACATTCTCACGCACCAGCCGCCGGGAAAAATCATCACGACGATTGCGACGCAGACGGGTGGCAGGGAACAGACGATTGGCTGGGGTAAAGCTCACGGCAGACTCCTGAGCCCGCGCAAACGGGCGAGCGTGACAGTTATAGACGGCCATTATGACGAACAGATGACAGTTGTGTGAGACCTGTGACGTGTAGTCGCATTCCATTCTCAGCGTAGGAATTGTTCACGTCGAGACACATTTCGACACTTTCCTGAATGTGCCCGAAGGGTTAGGCTGCGCGTTCATTTCGCCAGCACCCAGACAATGCTCCAACAATTTCTGCATGACTTCGGCTACTTTGCCCTGTTTCTCGGCACGTTTTTCGAAGGCGAAACCATCCTGGTGCTCGCGGGCTTCCTCGCGTTCCGTGAATACATGGACATCAAACTGGTGGTGGTCGTGGCGTTCTTCGGCAGCTATGCCGGCGATCAGCTGTGGTACTTCCTGGGCCGCAAGCACGGGCGCAAATTGCTGGCGCGCAAACCGCGCTGGCAGATGATGGGCGACCGCGCGCTGGAACACATCCGCAAGCACCCGGACATCTGGGTCTTGAGCTTCCGCTTCGTGTACGGCCTGCGTACGGTGATGCCGGTGGCGATCGGCCTGTCGGGCTATCCGCCGGGACGTTATCTGCTGTTGAACGGTATCGGCGCCGCGATCTGGGCCACCGCCCTGGCCGCTGCCGCCTACCATTTCGGCGCCGTGCTCGAAGGCATGCTCGGCAGCATCAAGAAGTATGAGTTGTGGGTGCTGGGCGCGCTGCTGGTGCTCGGTCTGGGCCTGTGGCTGCGCCGCCGGTTCAAGAATGCCCGGCTGGCGAAAAAGGTCTACGAAGAAGAACAGGCCGAGCAACTGGCCAAAGCCGAACGGCACACAGCCGAAGTGGCCAAGACCGCCGACCCTAAGACGCCAGCCGAGTAAGTCGCTGGCGGCAGCAATACAGCCCGATACCGCTGAGCAGGCTGTAACTGAGCAGGCCGACCCACATCCCCGGGCTGGCCGGCCACAGCCCGACCAGCGGCGCCAGCCACACCAGCGGCAGGTTCGATGCCAGCCGCAGCACTTCCAGCCTCCCCGCCCACGGGCGATTCTCCAGGGCCACGCCCAACACGAACAAACCGAACGCCACCGCGCCCCAGCCCAGCACCAATGCACCGGTGGGCAGACTGTGTTCCAGATTCATCAGATAACTGCCCAGCGCCACGTAGACGCCAAACTGCAACCCCACGTACCACTGCTGACGACTGTCCAGCGGCACCTCGAATTTGCGGAACTGGCCCAGGTCCGGCTTGCTCATCGGGTACTTCGCCGCGACGTCCGCCGGACGCCAGCCAGTACGCATGAACCAGATCCGGATTTTGTCCCAGGTACGCTCGGCCCGGCGCGCGTCATCCCACAGCTGCGCGTAGAACTGCAGGTTGGCCCACAACGGATTCCAGCTCGCCAGCGGCGTGGTCACGCCGAAAATCACCGGTTCGTTGTCGTCCTCTTCCTGGAACGAGCCGAACAGACGGTCCCAAATAATGAACACCCCGCCGTAGTTGCGATCCATGTAGAGAGCGTTCTGTGCATGGTGAGCCCGATGATTGGACGGCGTGACGAAGCACCACTCGAACCAGCCGAGCTTGGGAATGTGCCGGGTATGGACCCAGAACTGATACAGCAGATTCAGCGCCGCAACGCTGACGAACACCAGCAGCGGCACCCCGAGCACGGCCATCGGCAGGTAGAAGATCCAGCTCAGCAGGAACCCGGTGCTGGTCTGGCGCAAGGCCGTGGAAAGGTTGTAGTCCTCGCTCTGGTGATGCACCGAATGCGCGGCCCAAAGGATGTTGCGTTCATGGCCCATGCGATGCAGCCAGTAATAGCAGAAGTCATAGAAGACAAAGGCAAACACCCAGACCCAGACGCTGTCCGCCGGCAACCTGACCAGCGCCAGATGCTCCAGGGCAAACGCATAGGTCACCAGGCCCACACCCTTGGTCAACAGGCCGGTAGTGGTCGACAACACCCCGGTGCTGATGCTGTTCACCGCATCGGCCAGGCGATAGTTGCTCACCCCGCGCCAACGGTCGGCGATGAGCTCCACCGCAATCAATACGAAGAAAAACGGTACCGCATACAGGATGAAGTTCATGACGCGCCCTGGTCGGAATCTGTAGCACAGATCCTAGGTGTAGCCGCGGCTTGATCCTATGGCAACGAACGACAAATTAGAGGACATTTAACGCCATGAATCTGGAGAGAAACCCATGAGCAAAAAAGTTGCAGTGATCCTGTCCGGTTGCGGCGTGTACGACGGCGCCGAGATCCACGAGAGCGTCATCACCCTGCTGCGCCTCGACCAGCGCGGCGCCCAGGTGCAGTGCTTTGCCCCGAACATCGCGCAATTGCATGTGATCAACCACCTGACCGGCGAAGAAATGCCCGAATCGCGCAACGTGCTGGTGGAATCGGCACGCATCGCCCGGGGCAACGTCAAGGATCTGCGCGAGGCCGATGTCGAGGACTTCGATGCGCTGATCGTGCCCGGCGGCTTTGGTGCGGCGAAAAACCTGTCGAACTTCGCGATCGAAGGCGCCGGCTGCACCGTGCAGCCGGAAGTCCTGGCGCTGGCCGAAGCCTTTGCCGAAGCGGGCAAGCCTGTTGGCCTGATCTGCATCTCGCCGGCACTGGCCGCGAAAATCTACGGCCCGGGCGTGACCTGCACCATCGGCAACGACGCCGACACGGCCGCCGCCATGAACAAGATGGGCGCCACCCACGAAGACTGCGCGGTGACCGACATCATCGAAGACAAGGCGCGCAAACTGGTGACCACCCCGGCCTACATGCTGGCGCAGACGATCAGCGAAGCGGCTTCGGGGATCAACAAGCTGGTGGATCGGGTGCTAGAGCTGACCCACGAAAACGACGCCTGATCTCTTGGTCGAATACACACCCAATGTGGGAGCGGGCTTGCTCGCGAAGACGTCAGGTCAGACAACTATTCGTTGAATGACACACCCCCTTCGCGAGCAAGCCCGCTCCCACAGAGGATTTGTGTAATGTTCAGGTTTTGCGGGCGAGCCTGGTGAGGATCCGGTCCAGCGCATTGGCGAACGCCTGCTTCTCCCGGTCACCAAACGGTGCCGGGCCGCCGCTGACCTGGCCCTGCTCGCGCAGGTCGGTGAACAGGTTGCGTGTCGCCAGCCGTTCACCCATGTTCTGCGCGTCGAACTCCTTGCCTCGCGGGTCCAGCGCCGCCACGCCCTTCTTCACCAGCCGGTCGGCCAGCGGGATGTCGCTGCAGATCACCAGTTCGCCCGGCACCGCGTGCTCCACCAGATAATCATCCGCCGCATCCGGACCGCTCGGCACCACGATCAGCTTGACGATCGCCAGCGCCGGTTTGCTCTGCGGCTGCCCCGCCACCAGCACTACTTCGAAGCGGCGCTTGAGGGCGAACTTCACCACCAGCTCCTTTGCCATCTTCGGGCAGGCGTCGGCATCGATCCATACGCGCATGTTTTCTACCTCCAAACAATTCGCGAGCAAGCTCGCTCCCACAGATTACACACCAACCCTGTGGGAGCGAGCTTGCTCGCGAAGTGAGTGCAACGAATGCTGTTTAAGCAGTCACTCGGCGCTTTTCAGCCACCCAACTGCGACCGTACAGCACGATAATCGCCGCAATCGCCACGGCCTGTGCCGTCAGCGAGTACGCATCGGCGTGAATCCCCAGCCAGTCGAAGTCGAAGAACGCCACCGGCCGGGTGCCGAAGATCCCGGCCTCCTGCAACGCCTTCACACCATGACCGGCGAATACCACCGACAACGCGCAGAGCAGCGCCGCGTTGATGCTGAAGAACAGCGTCAGCGGCAGTTTCGCCGAGCCACGCAGAATCACCCACGCCAGACCGAACAGCAGCACCAGCGCCGTCGCGCCCCCCGCCAATACCGCGTTATGTCCGGCAGGGCCGGCCTGCAGCCATAGGGTTTCGTAGAACAGGATCACTTCGAACAGCTCGCGGTACACCGAGAAGAACGCCAGGATCGCAAACCCGAAACGCCCGCCTCCGCCAACCAGGCTCTGCTTGATGTAATCCTGCCAGGCCGCCGCGTGCCGACGGTCGTGCATCCACACGCCGAGCCACAACACCATGACACTGGCGAACAGCGCCGTGGCGCCTTCCAGCAGTTCACGCTGGGAGCCGCTGACATCGATCACATACGCCGCCAGCGCCCAGGTGCCGAGGCCGGCCAGCAGCGCCAGCCCCCAACCGACGTTGACGCTGCGCACCGCCGATTGCTGGCCAGTGTTGCGCAGGAACGCGAGGATCGCCGCCAGCACCAGAATCGCTTCCAGGCCTTCGCGCAGCAGAATCAGCAAGCCGGAGATGTAGCTCAGCGACCAGCTCAGGCCATCGCTGCCCAGCAGGCCGGCGGATTCCTTGAGTTTGGCCTTGGCCGCGTCAAGACGCTGCTCGGCCTGCTCCACCGGCAAGCCGTCCTGCAGCGATTGCCGATAGGCCATCAGGGATTTTTCGGTGTCTTTGCGCACGTTGGCGTCGACGTTGTCCAGCGAGCTTTCTACCAGCTCGAAGCCTTCCAGATACGCCGCCACCGACAGGTCATAGGCTTGATCGTGCTCACCGGCACGGTACGCCGCCAGGCTCTTGTCCAGCGTCGCGGCGGTGTAGTCGAGCAACTGCGCCGGGCCGCGCTTGACCTGCGGCGGCTGCGCCCGTTGCACACGGAAGATCGCAGCGGCTTCAGCGCCCTCGGCAGCTTTCACTTCGGCCGGGGTCTGGCGAGCCAGATCGGCGATGTTGTAGGTCTTGTCGGATTTGGCCGTGGCCGGATCGGCGCTGAACTGAGCGATGTAGGTCGCCAGATCCCAGCGCTGACGGTCATCCAGCTGATCGGCGAAGGCTGGCATGTCAGTGCCCTCCACGCCTTGGCCGAGAGTGCTGTAAATCGCGTACAGGCTCAGGTGATCCATCCGCGCCGCGTCGCGCAGATTGGCCGGCGCCGGCGTCATGCCGAGACCCGCCGGGCCGTCGCCGGCACCGGAGTCGCCGTGGCACACCGAGCAGTTTTGCGCGTAGAGCGGCGCACCACGGGCCGGATCAGGGGTGATGATCGGGGCCTGGCTGACTTCATAAGCCACCGCCAGTTTCGCCCCCAGTTGCCGGGCCTGACGGGCCACGTCCGCGCCGTCCTGTTTCGCCGTGATCGCTGCGTGCAAGGCAGTGACGCCCAGCTCCAGCGCCGCTTTCTCCGGTTTGGCCGGCAGGCCGGCGATCAGCCCTTGCAGCACCTGGGTGAATTCCAGCTGTTCGCGGTATTCGCCGTCGTCGATGACCTTGCCAGCCTGCACCGTCGGCGGGTAATCGGCGCTGATGTAATCGAGCAGGTGCAGCGCTTGCGGTGCGCCTTCCACGGTGTCGGCCAGCAGATTGAAGCTGCTCAGCGCGCACAACGGGAACACCAGCCAGGCCAGGAATCGGGACGCGGCAGTCATGAATGAGTCTCAAGTGGAAATGCGAAGTTACATATTGTT
This sequence comes from Pseudomonas sp. B20(2017), assembly GCF_002113125.1. Lineage (GTDB taxonomy): Bacteria > Pseudomonadota > Gammaproteobacteria > Pseudomonadales > Pseudomonadaceae > Aquipseudomonas. The sequence continues at coordinate 78,260 of NZ_NEJP01000021.1, forward strand.
CACTTCGAGCGCGATTCCCTCAAGCTTTCTCTCCAATACCCGGCACATGGCCACTGCCCACCCCTATAATCCGTCACCTATCGCCTCTCTGTTCAAGGAAGAGCTGCACTCCATGCGCCAACGCTTGCTGCTCCCGGTATTAATCAGCGCGATCCTGCAACTGAGCGGCTGCGCGGCTTATCGCAATTACGATCTGGAAATGCAGCAGACCAATGACCGGTTGATGCTCGGGGACTATCAGGGCGCCCTGGATGTGCTGGAGTGGCACAACCCGTGGGAAGACAAGGACCTGCTCTACTACTTCGAGAAGGGTTCGATTCTCAGCTTCGCCAACGCACGCCCGCAGAGCCAGAAAGCCTGGCGCAGCGCCGACCGGATGGTGTTTCAGCGCGAAGAAGCCGTGCCTTCCGCCCCCATGAAGCTGCTCAACCGGTTTGCCTATGAAATGGGCACCATGCTGGTCAACGACAAGCTCAGCCGCTACGAAGGCTATGACTACGAAAAAGTCATGCTGACCACACAGATGGCCCTCAACCAATTGGGTGAAAGTGATTTCGACGGCGCCCGGGCAGACATCAAGAAGACCCACGAACGTGAAGCACTGATCGCCCGCCAGCGGGAACGCCAGTTTGAAGAGCTTGAGGAACAGGCCAAAGCTCAGGGCATCGTCGTTCATTACAAGGACCTGCAAGGCTATCCGGTCACCACCCTCGATGCGCCGGCCGTCATTGAATTGAAGAACGGCTACCAAAGTGCTTTCAGCCACTACCTGGCCGGGTTCACCTACGAAGCGCTGGGCGAACGCGGCCTGGCCGCACCGGGTTATCGCCAGGCGATCGAGTTGCGCCCGAACACGCCCTTCCTCGAACAGGCGCTGCGCAATCTCGACAAACCGCCAACCAAGGATGATGAAAGCGATGTTCTGATCGTCGTCCAGAGCGGTCTGGCGCCGGCCCGCAGCTCGGTAACTGTGCCGATCCCGGTCCGGCTCAATGAAAACCTGGTCATTACCGCGCCGATCTCCTTCCCCATCCTGGTGCCGGACACCGTCACACCTGTGTTCGATCACATCATGGTAGATGGCCGCAAAAAGCCGCTGACCGCGATCAACAGCGTCACGGACATGGCATTTCGTACGTTGCGCGACGACATGCCGGCGATCATCTCCCGGGCGATGTTCCGCGCCAACATGGCGGCCATTTCCCAGGCCCATGAAAATGAACGCAACCCGGCCAAGGCCTCGCTGGTCGTCACTGAGCACGATCCGTTTGAAGAAGCCGACACCCGCACCTGGCGCACCCTGCCGGACAAGACGCTGGTGGCACGGGTGCGCCTCAAAAAAGGCAATCACCAGTTCAGTGCGCCCAATGCACCGGAAGCGGCGCCGGTCACCCTGCGTATCGACCAGGATCACCAGTTGATAAACCTGCGGGTTTTGAGCGACATAGCCAACGTCATCGGCAACGCCAGACAGCCCGACAAGTAATGGCACCTAACTAACCGGTGCAATTAAAAAGCTATTACATAGCCAGCATCACCCGCCTATAATGCCGCGCCCACGCTATCGCGATGCGGCATTAAAGCTCCTCTTTTTATGAGGAATTGGCAGGAGGCCAGCGCCACTGCCGATCGGTCCCCAACAGCCCGACCCGCACCCGAGGCTGTCGCCACTCATGGAAGAAGTACCCCATGGCATTCCGCGCTCCCACTCTGATCGCGCTCAGCGCCGTCACCCTGCTGTCCGGCTGTTCGGCGTTTCGCAACTACGATTCCGAACTGGCCCAGACCAACCAGCAACTGGCCACCGGCAACGTCGACGCCGCCCTGACCCTGCTGGAAAAGAACAACACCGGCCCGGACAAGGACCTGCTCTATTACTTCGAGAAGGGTGAACTGCTGCGTGCCAAGGGCGATCTGTCCGGCAGCCAGAATGCCTGGACCAGCGCCGACCAGGTGGTGGGCAAGTGGGAAGATTCGGTCAAGCTCGACACCGACAAGTACCTGGCCCAGTTCGGCAGCTTCCTGGTCAACGACAAGGTGCGCCGCTACGAAGGCTACGACTACGAAAAAGTCATGCTGACCACGCAGATGGCTTTGAACCTGCTGGCGGTCAACGATTTCGACGGCGCCCGCACCGCGATCAAGAAGACGCACGAACGTGAAGCGGTGATCGCCGACCTGCGCGACAAGGAATACCTCAAGAGCGAAGAGGAAGCCGAGAAAGAAGGCATCAAGACCGAATACAAGGACTTGCAGGGCTACCCGGTCGCCAGCCTCGACGCACCGGAAGTGGTCGGCCTGAAAAACAGCTACCAGAGTGCGTTCAGCCATTACCTGGCCGGTTTCGTCTATGAAGCTCTGGGCGAGAAAGACCTCGCTGCGCCGGGCTACCGCAAGGCTGCCGAGCTGCGACCGAACATCCCGCTGCTGGAGCAGGCGCTGGTCAACCTCGACAAGCCGGTCAAGAGCGACGACAGCGACATCCTGATCGTGGTGCAGAGCGGTCTGGCGCCGGCCCGCGATTCGATCCGCGTGCCGTTGCCTCTGCCAATCTCCAACAACGTCGTGATCACCCCGCTGTCGTTCCCGATCATCAAGCCTGACACCTCCACCGCGCCGTTCGCGCAGATCGGGGTCGATGGCCAACAGGTCGACCTGACCGCTCTGAACAGCACCACCGCCATGTCCCGCCGCGCCCTGCGCGATGACATGCCGGGGATCATCCTGCGCACCACCGTGCGCGCGATCACCAAAGGTGTGGCGCAGAAGAAGATCAACGAAACCAACCCGCTGGCGGGCCTGGCAGTGGGTATTTCTTCAGCTGTGCTCGAAGGTGCCGATACCCGTACGTGGCGCACCCTGCCGGACACCACACAAGTGGTACGTCTGCGCTTGAAGAAAGGTGAGCACCACGTCACCCTGCCGAGCGCCGTCGGTGGCTCTCAGGTCAAGGTCACCGTCGATCAGCGTTATCAGGTGATCACCCTGCGCGCCGTCGGCAATCAGGTGTTCGCCGCAGGCCTCGCCGCCCACGTCACCCCGAGCGCTGGCGCCACCGCCGTGGCCAGCCTCAAACAACCTTAAGAACGGAGTCTTTGCATGCGCTTCAAACTCATCGCCGTCGCCGCCCTCGCCCTGCTGGCGAGCGGCTGCGCCACCCCGCCACCACCGGAGCCGGGCAGCGCCGCGAGCAAGGTCGTGGCCATGGGCCCGCAAAAACACATCGTGGTCGGCGCGATGCGCGTGGCCCGCGAAAACGGCTTCATGACCGTCAACGTGCAGTTGAGCAACACCCTCAACAGCAACAAGACGTTCTACTACCGCTTCGCCTGGCTCGGGCCGGAAGGTTTCCCGATCGCCGAAGAAGAAGTCTGGAAGAGCCAGATGATGTACGGCGCCCAGACCAGCTTCATCCAGGGCATTGCACCGACGCCGAAAGCCGTGGATTTCCGTCTGGAACTCAAGACGCCTTAAGCCCGACACCCTATTCCCGATTCAGAGAGCATTCCCATGTTTGCACGCTTTTCCTTCATCGCCGTCCTCGCCCTGCTGGCCTCCGGTTGCGCCAACACTTCGCCGACCCTGGGCAGCAAGAACATCAGCTACGGCGACACCAAGGCCGTTGAAACCGTGACCAACGAGTTCGGCTCCACCGACCTGCAGATGATCGCCGAGTCGATGACCCGTTCCCTGGCCCAGTCCGGCATTCTGCAGGGCCGCCCTGTGGTGCAGGTCTACGACGTGAAGAACAAGACCAGCGAATATATCGACACTCGCGAAATCACGACCAGCATCAAGACCCAGCTGATGAAGTCCGGCACTGCCCGTTTCGCCAGCGACAACACCGCGATGCAGAGCCAGGTCGACCAGCTCAAGCTGCAAAACCAGAGCGGTCTGTACAAGAAGAGCACCGTGGCCAAGACCGGCAACATGATCGCCGCCAAATACCGTCTTGAAGGTTCGATCAGCTCGATCGTCAAGCGCAGCAGCGACTACAAGGACGTCTTCTACAAATTCAGCCTGCAACTGATCGACGTTGAAAGCGGTCTGGCCGAGTGGATGGACGAGAAAGAGATCCGCAAAACCACGGAGCGTTAATCGATGCGCACATGGATTGGCATGATGGCCCTGGCTTGCGCGTTCAGCGTGCAAGCGGCCCCGAAAGTCGCGGTGACGGATCTGGCGTACCAGGAGCGCGTGGAGCAATACATCCACATCGTTTCGGCCCAGAACAATTACCGCGAGGGTTACTACAGCTCCAGCGGTTCTTCGAGCTACAACGAGCTTGAAGCCACTACCAGCTACATCGAACAGACCGAACTGCGTAAGTTCACCGGTGACATCAAGGGTGAAATCCTGCGCACCGGCATGTTCCAGCTGGTGCAGGGCACGCCGTACACCGCGTCCTCCAAGGGTGACGTATACGACGTGATCAAGCGGATCAAGGCCGGCAACTTCAAGGGTGCCGACTACGTGCTGTTCGGCACCGTGTCGGACATCGACTTCACCCAGGACGTGAACGAGCTGGCGAACACCGACAGCTATTCGGCAGTGCTGGGCCTGACGCTGGTGGCCGACTTCAGCCTGATCAACACCAAGACCTACGAAATCACCTCGGCCTTCACGGCGATGGGCGAAGCGCAGGACACCAAACTGGTGAACCACCGCGACATCAAGATCTCGCTCAACCGCCCACGGGTGGTGCGTGACGTGTCGAAGGCGCTGGGCGAAGACGTGGCCGGACAGCTGAGCATGCAGCTCGGCGGTGGTGGTTACGAGCAGCCGCGTGAACCGCAGCAGCGTAACAATCTGCCGCGTGATACGGCACCAGTGATTCTGCGCTGATTAACAGCCGGAAACGAAAAAGGCGACCTGCAAAGGTCGCCTTTTTTGTGCCTGTATGCTTTACGCAGCAGCTTTGCGCAAAGTCGCCATGAACGCCGCAGCGCCAATGAACAGCCCGGCAAACGTGCGGTTCATGCGTCGCTGCTGGGTCGGTGTACGCAACAGGCGCAACACCTTCGACGCCAGACCGGTGTAGCCGGCCATGACGATCAGGTCGACCGCGATCATGGTCACGCCGATCACCACGTACTGGATCAGCAGCGGCGCATGCGGATTGATGAACTGCGGCAGCACCGCGAGCATGAACACCAGGGCCTTGGGGTTGCTGATGTTCACCAGAAAACCACGGAACACCAGCGCCAGCGGCTTGCCGATCGGCCGAACCGCCGCGTCGTCACTCATGTCCATCGGCAGTGCGCGCCATTGTTTGATCGCGAGATAAACCAGGTAGGCGACACCGAACCATTTGATCGCGTGAAACGCGGTGGCAGAGGCAGTGAGGATCGCGCCGACACCGGCGCCGACGATGGCGATCTGCACAGCCAGGCCGATCTGCAGGCCCAGGGCATTCCAGTAACCGCGCCAGAAACCGTATTGCAGGCCGCTGGACATCGACGCAATGGCGCCGGCACCCGGAGAAAGACTGATCACCCAGCAGGCGGCAAAAAACGCCACCCATGTTTGAAGCTCCATCGCACACCTCGACTTCGGACTCGTGACAATCCTCAAAGCTAATGCGGATTTGGCTGGCTGACTACCGATTTTTTGCAGGATGTTGCAGCCGCCGACCGTGGGAGCGAACCTGCTCGCGAAAAGCGTCAGTACAAACGCCGGGAGCTTACTTTTCGAAACCGCTGGAAGGGAAAACATCCGTGCCCCGCCAGCGTCGCACCGAGCGCTGGAAGAACAGGCTGTTGGGCACTTGCACCATGGCGCTGCCGGTGCCGAGTTCTTCAGCCTCGATCAACGTGGTGTAGAGCAGATTGATCGCCACCACCCGGCCTTTGACGCCGGGCTTGTCGGTGGTGTCGACCAGTTCGACCACGTCGCCGAGACGGAACGGGCCGACAGTGAAGATCAGAATCGCGCAGAGCAGGTTCGACAGTACGCTCCACATGGCGAAGAACGCCACCGCTGCCACCGCGACGAAGCCCGACAACGCTGTCCACAGCACCGTGGCCGACACCCCGAGGCGTTCCAGCACAAAGATCAGCGCACTGCCCATGATCAGCCAGCGCAGACCACCGCGCAGCGGCATCAGCAGCTGCGGCGGAAACGGATACTTCTCGCCCAGTCGAGTGAGAAACCGGGCAACGACGCGCTGGGCGAAGTAACCGGCCAGCAGGATCAGCAGAATCTGCACGCCGAGCCAGATCGGCTCGACCCACATCGCCGGCAATGGAAGTTTGAAGGCTTCCATCAGGACAACGCCTCCAGCTCCGCCTGCATGCTTTCCAGCGTTTCCAGGGCTTCCATCCACGCTTCTTCAAGTTCGCCTTCGCGAACTTTCAGCTTGGCCTGTTCGGCCAGCAGTTCACGCAGTTCGTTCTTGCGTGCCGGCTCGTAGATGTCGCTGTCGCCAAGACTGGCATCGACCTTCGCCAGCTTCTCGTGCAGCTTGCCGAGCTCGGCTTCAAGCTTGTCGGCCTCGCGCTTGTGCGGCGCCAGTTGCTGACGCAACGCAGCGGCGGCCTGACGCTGGGCCTTCTTGTCGGTCTTGTCCGGATTGACCGGCGTGTTGCTGACCGGGGCATTGCGCTGACGATACTCGACCAGCCAACGGGCGTAGTCCTCGAGGTCGCCATCGAACTCCTCGACCTTGCCGTCCGCGACCAGGAAGAAGTTGTCGGTGGTGCTCTTGAGCAGGTGCCGATCGTGGGAAACCACCAGCACCGCGCCGCTGAATTCCTGCAACGCCATGGTCAGCGCCAGGCGCATTTCCAGATCCAGGTGGTTGGTCGGTTCGTCGAGCAGCAACAGGTTCGGCCGCTCCCAGGCGATCAACGCCAGGGCCAGACGGGCCTTTTCGCCACCGGAAAAATTCAGCACCGGCTCGTCGATCCGCGCACCACGGAAGTCGAAACCGCCGAGGAAATCGCGCAGGGTCTGTTCGCGCTCGGTCGGCGCCAGACGCTGCAAGTGCAACAACGGGCTGGCCTTGGCGTCCAGCGAGTCGAGCTGATGTTGGGCGAAGTAGCCGACCACGGTGTTCTCGCCGCGAGTCAGGCGCCCGGCCAACGGTGACAGCTCGCCGGCGAGGTTCTTGATCAGGGTCGATTTACCCGCGCCGTTGGGGCCGAGCAAGCCGATCCGCGCACCGGGGGTCAGTTGCAGCTTGACCTTCTCCAGCACGGTTTTCTCGCCGTAACCCAGACGCGCATCGGACAGGTCGATCAGCGGGCTGGAGATCTTGGTCGACTCTCGGAACACGAAGTCGAACGGCGAATCGACGTGAGCCGCCGACAGTTCTTCCATACGCTCGAGGGCCTTGATCCGGCTCTGGGCCTGACGGGCTTTGGTGGCCTGGGCCTTGAACCGGGCAATGTAGCTTTCCATGTGCGCACGCTGCGCCTGCTGCTTCTCGTAGGCCTGTTGCTGCTGGGCCAAGCGTTCGGCACGGGCACGTTCGAACGCGGTGTAACCACCACGGTAGAGCGTCAGCTTGCGCTGATCGACGTGGGCCACGTGATCGACCACTTCATCGAGGAAATCCCGGTCGTGAGAAATCAGCAGCAAAGTGCCGGGGTAACTTTTCAGCCACTCTTCGAGCCAGATGATGGCGTCGAGGTCCAGGTGGTTGGTCGGTTCATCGAGCAGCAGCAGGTCTGATGGGCACATCAAAGCCTGCGCAAGGTTCAGACGCATCCGCCAGCCACCGGAGAAATCTCCTACCTGACGATCCATCTGCTCGTTAGTGAAACCGAGGCCGGCCAGCAATTTGCGCGCCCGCGCATCGGCGGTGTAGCCGTCGGCGCTGTCGAGCTCGGCGTGCAGGCGGGCCAGCGCGGCGCCGTCGTGGGCCTCCTCGGCTGCCGCGAGCTCACGCTGCACCTCGCGCAGACGCAGGTCGCCGTCGAGCACATAATCGACCGCCAGGCGTTCGAGCGTGTCGACCTCCTGGCGCATGTGGGCGATACGCCAGTCGGCCGGCAGCAGGCAGTCGCCCGAGTCCGGGTGCAACTCACCGCGGAGCAAGGCGAACAGGCTGGATTTGCCGGCGCCGTTGGCACCGATGAGGCCGGCTTTGTGGCCGGCGTGCAGGGTCAGCTCGGCGTCTTCTAGCAGACGTTGCGGGCCACGCTGTAAAGTCAGGTTCTGAAGTCGGATCATAATGGCGGCGGAGTCTACCAGCTTCCCCCGCAACTGGCGCGAGTAGCACGATGTCCTCTGACCTGTGGAGCTTTGCCCTTGCCGTCTACGCCCGTCCCGGCGTGGAGGATGCCTGCCTGCGCCTGCAATCGGCGGGGGCCAGCGTGTGCCTGATGCTGTGCGGTTTATGGCTGGAACAACGCGACGCGACTTGTGACGAGGCGCGTACGCGGCAGCTTCTGGACCTGACAGAGCCTTGGGACCAGGAAGTGGTCCGGCCGTTACGCGCATTGCGCATGCAGTGGAAAACCCTGGCCGACACCGATCCGGTGCTCAAGGGCATGCGCGAGCAGATCAAGGGATTGGAACTGGAGGCGGAGCGTGCGCTGCTGTCGCGACTTGAAGGCGCCGCGCAAGGCTGGAAACGTAATTCGAAGGAATCGAGTGACTGGCTGCAAGTGCTGGCCGGCCCTGCGGCCAACCTGAACCGCGACGCGCTGCAAGTGCTGCGCGTCGCGGCGACCGGCGCTTAGGAAGCGCTGGACGGGTTGCTGGCGACGCTCGACAACGGCGCCGGCGATGACGATGGCGTGGTTGCGGTGGTCGAGGTAGTGGCGGCGGATGCCGGTGCTGCGGTCGGAGCCGGAGTTTCCGGTGCGGCAGGTTTGGCAGCAGACGCAGTGGCCGGTTTTGCTGCAGCTGGTTTGGCGGCAGCCGGCTTGGCAGCGGCAGGTTTTTTCACCGCAGGTTTTGCAGCTGGTTTCACGGCTGGCTTGGCGGCCGGTTTAGCAGCGGTCGCTGGCTTGGCGGCGGTCGTTGCAGGCTTCGCTGCAGCAGCTGGTTTGGCCGCTGGTTTTGCAGCAGGTTTGGCCGCAGCTTTTACCGCAGGCTTGGCCGCTGGTTTCGCCGCCGCTTTGGCTGCAGGTTTGGCAGCAACCGGCTTGGCAGCGGTTTTCGCCGCAGGCTTGGCAGCAGCAGTTTTGGCGGCTGGTTTAGCGGCAGCTTTAACGGCTGGTTTTGCTGCCGGCTTGGCGGCCACTTTGGTGGCTGGCTTGGCAGCAGGTTTTGCAGCAGCAGTCCTTGCCGGAGCCGCTTTTGCAGCAGCGGTTTTCGCCGCAGGTTTGGCGGCTGGTTTTGCAGCAGCCGGTTTGGCGGCAGCTGGTTTGGCCGCTGTGGTTTTAGCCGCAGGTTTGGCAGCGCTGGCGGCTGCGGGTTTCTTCGCGGCTGGTTTTGCAGCGGTTTTCACTGGCGCTTTCGCAGGCGCTTTGACCGGTGCTTTTGCAGCAGGTTTGGCAGCCGCTTTTTTCGCAGGTGCCGCTGCAGGTTTAGCCGAACGCAGGGACAACGCCTTGCCGACGGCCTCTTGAACACGACCGACACCCTGGGCCAGTTTCAGGCTTTCCTGGGCATCGCGCTTGAGTTGCAGAATGTAGCTGCGGGTATCGGACTGACGATCCTTCAGCGCATCGAGCAGGTCTTCAAGTTCCTTCACGGCAGCCTTGGCCTTGGTCTGCGCCTTGGCTTTACCGGCTGCTGCTGCGTCCTGCAATTTGGTGCGGGATTTGTGCAGTTTTTCTTGCGCCTTGCCGCGTTGCTTTTCCAGTTTGGCGAGCAGTTTTTCAGCATCAGCCAAGGCTTGGGAGCAAGCGTTTTCCAGATGCTCGAGCAAACTGCCCGAGAGTTGTTGGAGTAAATGCAACGGAGTGTTTACAGGCTTCTTGGTGGCCGACATGGTTTACCTCCTGGCTGACGTGAGTGCGGCTCATACTAGACCTCTGCTGCTACCGCCGCTAGGGCATGTTGACAGTATCGAAAGCACTCGGTTGCAGGCTTGCGAAAAACTTCTGCGCATTGGCAAAAGCAGTTCACCGTTGCAGACGTTCGCGCTGGCATAATCCACCGCAATTCAGGACGGAGAGTGCCCATGTCGCGCTACCTTTTTTTATCCCTCTGCATGATTTTTTCCTTGGCGCAGGCCGACGAAAAAAACACTGCAAATGATGCCCACGATCTGGCTTACAGCCTTGGCGCCAGCCTCGGTGAACGACTGCGTCAGGAAGTGCCGCAGCTCCAGATCCAGGCACTGATCGAAGGTCTGCAACAGGCCTATCAAGGCAAGCCGCTGGCATTGAGCGAAGCACGTATCGAGCAGATCCTCGCCGATCACGAATCGCAGACCGCCGAGCAGGCAGCCATGCCTTCGACAGAAGCCGCGATGGAAAACGAACGACGCTTTCTCACCGCCGAAAAAGCCAAACCGGGTGTGAAGGAGCTGGCCGACGGCATCCTGCTGACCGAGCTTGCGCCGGGGAATGGCACGAAGGCCGGCCCGGATGGAAAGGTGCAGGTGTTGTACATCGGCCGGCTGCCGGACGGCACGGTGTTCGATCAGAACAGCCAGCCGCAGTGGTTCAATCTCGACAGCGTGATCGCTGGCTGGCGCACCGCGTTGCAGAACATGCCGGTCGGCGCGAAGTGGCGACTGGTGATTCCATCGGATCAAGCGTACGGCGCCGACGGTGCCGGCGACTTGATCGCGCCGTTCACACCGCTGGTGTTCGAAGTGGAATTGCGCGGCGCGACGAGTTGATCGCCCAATAAAAAACGGTGCGCTTGGGGCGCACCGTTTCTGTGTCTTGCGAGGTTGGATTCAGGCCTGGACCGAATCCTCTTCCTTGTGTGCGGTATGCAGCACTTCGATCAGGCAGTCCTCCAGTTCGAAGCGCTCGTGGAGCAGGCCGCCCAGCTCTTTGAATTTCTCCGCAACGCATTTGCCTTCATCGCAAAGGTCGTTGAACGCGAGCAGTTTTTCAGTGATGACATCGATCCGCGGATAGATCGTCTCGGCCAGTTCCAGGCCGCGCTTGTCGTTGAAGGCCTTGGCCTCGCCCGTCAGCTGTTCGTAGATCTCGAAGTGCCCGGCCGAAACGTAATCGACCAGCACGCCGCAGAATTCCTGCAAGGGCTTTCGATCCTCGGACAGCGCTTGAGGATTGGCGCCCAGCTTGTCGTAGGCAGCGATCAATTCCTCACGCTCCTGGAGCCAGCGGTCGATCAGCAGATGAACTCCACCCCAACGTTCCTGAGCATTCTGACAACTTTCGAGCATGGCGATCTCTCTTCCCTTGTGGGTCATGCTGCTCTACACCCGCGCCCCTTCTTGTGAATATTGCTTTGAGAGGCGGCCAGGCAGAGCGTCATCGAGCAACACAATTCCAATGACACGTGCGGGCCAGATTATGCCCGCACGCCTATGGCTTCAAGGTACGCAGGAGAGAAAGTTCATACAAGTGTTTAATCCCTGACCAGCACCGGGTGCGACGGTTGGCCGCTGAGCGGTTGCTGCAAAGCCATCCAGACCTGTCGCAGCAACTGGTTAACAGCCAGGATCGACATCCCCACGAAAAACAGCAGACTCCACTCCGGAATGCTCAGATCGAACAGCGTCCAGGACAATTCCGCGCAATCGGCAGTGTCGTTGAACATCCGCATCAGCGCGCACAACCACGGCAGATTGCTGAACATTTCCTCCGGCCCGGGCGCGCAATGCGCCAGTCTTTGCAGGGAATCACTTTGCAGCAGCACTTGCCGCCAAGCCGCCGTCATCCCGCCAAGACTGGTCAGCAATGCCATCATCCAGTACAGAGACAGACCGCCACGTTGCGGTCCATGAACTGCCGCCACACCACAAAAAACGGTGAGCACACTCATGAACAGACGCTGAACCAGACATAGACTGCAAGGCACCAGACCGACCGTGTATTCGAGGTAATAGGAAGCTCCCAGGGCCAGAATCCCCGCAGTGAAAGCCATAAAAAACAGGGAGCGTGAGCAGGCCAACGACATGGCTTATCCGTAACAATAGAGACAGGCAGTTACGGTAGAGGAAAGCGCCTCGAGCTTTCAAGGCAGGCCACTGGCGACACTTCAGCAGAAGTGTAGGGAAATCCCGACAAGCACCGAAGGATTAGGTGTAGCCCACTGTAGGACTTTGCTCGGGAGGGGATCTATCGGTAACTATTCAGTCACCGGGAAAGAAAAGGAGGAGCATGCCCCTCCTTATTGGTCACGCTCGAACGGCTACGGGCAATGGCGAAGCCAGCAGGCGCTCATCCAACATACCGAGCCCCTCCTGGAACAGCAGATTACTGCGTTCGGTGTCGCCGAGCCGGGCCAGCAGGCGCGCCAACTCGGCACACGCTTCCGGATTGCGCTGCACTCGCAGACTGCTTTCCAGGTAGTCCCGCGCCTTGCCCCACAGACTGGCTTGCAGGCACAAACGTCCCAACGTCAGTAGCAGGCTGGCATCGCCCGGATGATCCTTGAGCCAGCCTTCGGCCGTCTGCAACTGACGCGCCGGATCACTGCCGCGCACCAGACCGTAGAGGCGCGCCAGATGGCTGTCGTACTTGCGCTTGAGCGCCGTGCGCAGCACTTCTTCCGCCTCAACCTGAGCGCCCAGCTGACGCAGTTGCTCGGCGTAGGCCAGCACCAGAGCCGGCTCCTGGCGCTGGGCAGACGTCAGTTGCTGCCAGGCGCGGCTGAGCGACTGCAAACCGACTGCACCATCCTCTTCACGCTGGGCCGCCAGGGACAGGTTTTCTCCCCAGGCACGACGCTCGAGTTCGATCAGTTCGGCCGGTGGCAGAACTTTGTCCTTGCGCAGCTCCGGCAACAGCCGGATCACGGACGACCAGTCACCGCGCTGCTGATGCAGGCGCTGCAACTGGCGCAAGGTCTGGACATTGTGCGGATGACGTTCGTGCATCGCCTGCAAGGTGACCAGCGCGCCATCGGTATCGCCACGATCGGTCTGCAACTGCGCATGGCTGAGGGCGATCGCCAGCTCGGCTTGCGGCTGACGCTCGAGAGCGCGCTCCAGCAGGCGATCGCTTTCCTCGTAATTGCCTTGTTCGTTGGCGGCGCGGGCGGCGCCCAGGTAATAGAGCAACGGTTGACGCTCGGCTTCGGCGGCCCGGTAAAGGTGACGCTGGGCACTGGCCCAGCGACCTTCGGCCAGATCGAGCTGGCCGTGCTCGATCGCCACCTGCACGCGACGGCTGCGGTTGCGTCGCGACCATGGATTGACCACGCCGCCGGAGGTCAGCACCAGTTCGACCAGCGCCTTGATGCCCCAGACCAGCAGCCACAGCACCGCCACCACCGCCAGGGTCGCCCACAGGCTCGATTCATAACGAAAGCTTTTGTAGGCGACCAGCACGTAACCGGAATGCTCGGCAATCGCCAGACCCAGCGCCGCCGTTGCCGCGATCACCAGAAACACGATCACATACAGGCGCTTCATGGTGTCGCCTCCTGCGCGGTGCTGGCGGCCGGTTTTGCGAAGGGTTTCACCGAGTCTTCGGCGTTGACATTGCGGCGCTCCAGATACGCCTGCACCGCGCTCAAGGTTGCGGTGAGATCCGGCGTGTTGACGGTAACCGGCTGCTTGCTGAGTTCCGCGACCTGCTCGAGCATGATTTTGCTCTGCGGGTTGTCCGGATTGAAGTTGCCTGTAAGTACATCACGCGCCTCCGCCAAGGCCTGGGTGTAGACCGGCGCCTGGCCGTTGAGCGCGGCCCATTGCGCCTGCTCGAGCGAAAGGCTCAGGGCCAGACGCACCTGGCTCAGGCTCTGGCCGGCGAGCAGTGGCCGAACGTTTTTGTCGGCATTGAAATCGATGCGGATGTAGCGCGAAATCTGATCCCACCACTGCGCCCAGCGACTGGCGCCGTCGCCATCGGAGGTCAGGCCCAGCAGCGAATCACCACGATCCTTGTACTCCGGCGCCAGCTCGGTGAGGCCGACGACCTGATCACGCAAGGCGCCCAGTCGCAGGAACAACCCGGTGCGGTCCGGCTGCTCGGTACTGCGCAGCGCTATGAGGGTTTTCGCCACTTGCTCACGAGCAGCGAACGAGCCGGGATCATTCTGCTCGCGCAGGATTTCATCGGCACCCTGCACCAGCGCCTGGGCGCTGCTGATGTCCTGCAAGGCGGAAAGACGCAGGCTGGCCAGACGCAGCAAGTGCTCGGCCTCGGCCAGACGCCAGTCCTTGCGGCTGGCGCCGAGGACGGTTTCCAGACGTTGATTCAGGCGCTGTTGATCGCCCTGAAGTTGCGTCACCAGACGCTGGCGATCGGCGAGCTCATCGGCGCCGGGCAATTGCCCGAGACGCTCGGTCAGCCGCTGTTCGTTGAGCTTCAGGGTCTGTGCCTGATCGTTCAACGCTTGTACCTGACTCAACTGATTCTGAGTGCTGGTCTGCAGGTGTCGCACCTGCCAGACACCCCAGCCACCCACCGCAACACCGGCAGCGCCGAGCAGCAGCGCGAGAATGGCCAATCCGTTGCCTCGGCGCGGTTCGGCGGCCGGTGGCGGTGCATCAACCGGTGCATCGATCACAGGTTGAACGTCATCTTTAGGCAAGGCTGTTTCGCTCACGTATCCATCCTTTGCATTAGAGAACGGGCACGGGATGCTCCCGTAACGCCGTCAGCAAGGCCGCGGCACTGGCGCCACGACAATCCACAACTGTTCGGGCCCCGGCGGCACTGGCCTGCTCGGCAACCCTTGGGCTTGGAACAAACAACGGCAACTGCGCAAGTGCAGGCCAGCTGTCGCCGGCCAGTTGGCGCAGGTGCTCGAAACCCTGTCCACTGCTGACCACCAGCCCGTTCAGGCGTTCCGCTGCAATCCTGCGGGGCAGCTCCTGCGGCGGATAGTCCGGCAGGTCGCGACGGTACAACTCCAAGTATTCGACACTAGCACCAAGCGCGCGCAGGCGCTCGGCCAGCAGCTCGCGTCCGCCCTCCCCGCGCAGGATCAACACGTGCGAACCGGGCACGGCCACCGCCGCCAGCAGACGCGGCATTTGCAGCAAGGCTTCGCTGTCGTCGCCCACGTCCGGGAAGCTCACATCCAGCCCACGATCCCGAAGGATAGCTGCGGTCGCGGCCCCCACGCTGAACCATGGCATCTCCGGAGTCGCCAGACCCAGAGCGTCGAGCAAATCCACCGCGATCCGCGCCGCCGGTTTGCTGACCACGATCACCGCGCTGCAACACGGCAGTTGTGTGATCGTGCGGCGCATTGTGTCAGAGACCGGCAGCGGCGCGATTTCCAAAAGCGGCAGACAGCTGCTGAAAACCCCTTGTTCGGCCAGCACGGCGGCGAGCGCCGAACAGTCTTCCGCCGGGCGCGTCAGCAGCAGGCGCCAGGCGGTCACTCGTGACCCGCCTCGCCGTAGACTGCCTTGAGAATATCGTCGGCGCCCTGGCTGAGCAGGTCTTCAGCAACCTGCACGCCCAGCGTCTCGGCCGCCGCACGCGGCGCGCGAGCCTGTGCACTGAGCAGCTTGCCGCCACTCGGCTCGCCCACAAGACCGCGCAGCCACAACTGATCGCCTTCGAGCACCGCGTAGCAGGCGATCGGCACCTGGCAACCGCCATTCAAGTGTTTGTTGAGGGCACGTTCGGCACTCACACGGTCAGCCGTATCGGCGTGATGCAGCGGCGCGAGCAAAGCATGAATTTCAGTGTCGGCGCTACGGCATTCGATACCAACGGCGCCCTGGCCACCGGCCGGCAGACTGTCGTCGACGCTGATGGCCGAGGTGATGCGGTCTTCGAAACCGAGGCGGATCAGGCCGGCGGCCGCGAGGATGATCGCGTCGTACTCGCCGGCGTCGAGCTTGGCCAGACGGGTGTTGACGTTGCCGCGCAGGAAACGGATTTCCAGATCCGGACGACGGGTCAGCAACTGCGCCTGGCGACGCAGGCTGGAGGTGCCGACGATGCTGCCGGCCGGCAACGCATCGAGGCTGGAATAAGTATTGGAGACAAACGCGTCACGCGGATCTTCGCGCTCGCAGATGCAGAACAGACCGAGGCCTTCGGGGAAATCCATCGGCACATCTTTCATCGAATGGACGGCGATGTCGGCTTCGTTTTCCAGCAGCGCGGTTTCCAGTTCCTTGACGAACAGGCCCTTGCCGCCGATTTTCGACAGGGGCGAATCAAGCAGCTTGTCGCCGCGACTGACCATGGGCACCAGTGTCACCAGCAGGCCCGGGTGGGCTGCTTCCAGACGGGCTTTGACGTATTCGGCCTGCCAGAGGGCCAGAGCACTTTTGCGGGTGGCGATGCGGATTTCGCGAGAGGACATGGATCAATCCGTACTGAATAGATACGGCGGATAATAACAGCTCAGCCAAATCCACTTTGACCTGAATCAGAAACGGCGTGGCCTCCCTGGCCTGCAATGCCTGGTGAAAAGAATGAAGAACCGCCCTGAGCCTGCGGACTAAAGCCCTTGCATCATTTTGCGCACGCCCGCCACATGCCGGCGGCTGACGATCAGCGCATCACCGTTGAGGCCCTTGAGGAACAACTGGAAGTGGCCCAGCGGTGTGCGTTGCAGTCGCTCGATGCGGTCGCGGGCGACCAGCGCGTTACGGTGGATCCGCACGAAGCGCTCGCCGAATTCGTCTTCCAGCGCCTTGAGCGGCTCATCCAGAAGGACTTCGCCACCTTCATGACGCAAGGTCACGTATTTGTGGTCGGCAATGAAGTACACCACTTGATCCAGCGGGATCAGTTCGATGCCTTTGCGGGTCCGGGCGCTGATGTGGCTGCGCGGGCCGTTACCGCTTTCGGCGGCAGGACGGGTCAGGGCCGAGAGCTGGGCCCGGTTGGGACGTTCGGCTTTTTTCAGGGCGTCATGCAGATGTTCGGTTCGCACGGGTTTCACCACATAGCCCACGGCGCTGGCCTGCAGGGCTTCCACGGCAAATTCATCGGGACCTGCGCAAAACACCACGGCTGGCGGGGTTTCGCGTTCGCACAGACGGGCAGCCACCTGCAGGCCATCGAGGCCCGGCATGCGGATATCGAGCAGCACGATATCCGGCTTGTGGCTGTCGATCAGCGCCAACGCCTCTTCGCCATTGGTGGCGCTGGGCTCCAGGACTGTGTAGCCCTCGAGCTCGCTCACCATTCGGCTGAGTCGCTCGCGGGCCAGTGGTTCGTCATCAACGATCAGGACATTCATATTGCGCTGGATTCCTGCGTGAGTCTCGCACAAGGATAGCGTAGACAAGTGGAGTGACGTCCGTCACCGCGGTCCACGCTAAGACTAGCGCGAGCGCCGAAAAGTGCCGTACGTCGGCCGGCAATATTTGCCGACGCCCGGTACGCATCGCTCAAGGCCCGCCGCTGACTGCGTTTTACGCAGGGTATGCCAATGGCCAATCCACCTACCCCCTCTTCTTATAGCCGGTAGCCGGACCTTTAGCAGATCTGCGGCCCACCGACCCCTATGTCCTACTGTAGACGCTCGTCGGGACGATATTGCTCAATCGGAAAATATCCTTGCGCAAATCCCTCGGAGACGGCGGCGACTATGGACGAGCGAATGAGAAAAAAACGTATCGACCAGTGTCAGCGACAGGATTGGCAACCCTGTTATTATCCGCGCCAGCGTTTCACGCCTTCTTTCTTCAAGCCGATACGAGCGAATTCATGAGCACTGACAAGACCAATCAGTCCTGGGGCGGCCGCTTCAGTGAACCCGTCGACGCCTTCGTCGCCCGCTTCACCGCCTCCGTCACTTTCGACCAGCGCCTGTATCGCCACGACATCATGGGCTCGATCGCCCACGCCACCATGCTGGCCAAGGTCGGCGTGCTGACGGATGCCGAGCGCGACAGCATCATCGATGGCCTGAAGACCATCCAGGGCGAAATCGAGGCCGGCCAGTTCGACTGGCGCGTCGACCTTGAAGACGTGCACATGAACATCGAAGCACGCCTGACCGACCGCATCGGCGTCACCGGCAAGAAGCTGCACACCGGCCGCAGCCGCAACGACCAGGTTGCCACCGACATCCGCCTGTGGCTGCGTGACGAGATCGACCTGATCCTGAGCGAAATCACCCGCCTGCAAAAAGGCCTGCTGGAACAGGCCGAGCGTGAAGCCGCCAGCATCATGCCGGGCTTCACCCACCTGCAGACCGCGCAGCCTGTGACCTTCGGGCACCACATGCTGGCCTGGTTCGAAATGCTCAGCCGCGACTACGAGCGTCTGGTCGACTGCCGCAAGCGCACCAACCGCATGCCGCTGGGCAGCGCCGCGCTGGCCGGCACCACTTACCCGATCGACCGCGAATACACCGCGCAACTGCTGGGCTTCGATGCCGTCGGCGGCAATTCGCTGGACAACGTGTCCGACCGTGACTTCGCCATCGAATTCTGCTCGGCCGCGAGCATCGCGATGATGCACCTGTCGCGTTTCTCGGAAGAACTGGTGCTGTGGACCAGCGCGCAGTTCCAGTTCATCGATCTGCCGGACCGTTTCTGCACCGGCAGCTCGATCATGCCGCAAAAGAAAAACCCCGACGTGCCGGAGCTGGTACGCGGCAAGACCGGCCGTGTGTTCGGCGCCCTGATGGGCCTGCTGACCCTGATGAAAGGCCAGCCGCTGGCCTACAACAAGGACAACCAGGAAGACAAGGAACCGCTGTTCGACGCCGCCGACACCCTGCGCGACTCGCTGCGTGCCTTTGCCGACATGATCCCGGCGATCAAGCCAAAGCACGCCATCATGCGCGAAGCGGCGCTACGCGGTTTCTCCACTGCCACCGACCTCGCTGACTACCTGGTACGCCGTGGCCTGCCTTTCCGTGATTGCCACGAGATCGTCGGTCACGCAGTGAAGTACGGCGTCGACACCGGCAAGGATCTGGCGGAAATGAGCCTGGAAGAACTGCGCCAGTTCAGCGACCAGATCGAGCAGGACGTGTTTGCCGTGCTGACCCTGGAAGGCTCGGTGAATGCCCGTGACCACATCGGCGGCACTGCGCCGGCGCAGGTCAAGGCTGCCGTGGTTCGCGGTCAGGCGTTGATCGCCAGCCGCTAAAAGCCAAAGCTTCGCGAGCAAGCCCGCTCCCACATTCGATCTGCTGCGAACACCGACCAGGTGTCCAATCGAGATCAAGTGTGGGAGCGGGCTTGCTCGCGAAAGCCATCTCGAAAGCACCAAAAAAATTACTTCTTGGCTGCAATCATCGCCAAAAACGCTGGCATCGCCGCATCCTTGTCCGCTGCAATCTTCTGTACATGCGGATTCTGCTCAAGCCGCTCCAGCAGCGCCTTGGCCTTCGGCATCTCCGCCATAAGATCCAGACCGAACAGTTTGTGCCCCACCGCAGCCGCCAGCGGCACGCTGTAGAGGAAGTACAAATCCGCAATGCTCAGGCTGTCGCCCGCCACATAAGGGGCGAACTTGCCGTGCCGTCCCAGCGCCGCAAAACCCAGCAGCAATTCAGCCTTGGTTTTTTCCTTGATCGCCTCCGGCAGCGCCGTGCCGAAAAACGCTTCGCCGTAACAGGCACGGGCCGGCAGCTCGATGTACAGCTCGATTTCCTTGGCCACCGCCAGCACCTGAGCGCGGGCAAACGGCTCGGTCGGCAGCAGCGGGACACCCTTCTGGCTGCTTTCGAGGTATTCGAGCATCACCATCGTTTCGTTGATGTAACCACCTTCAGCCCCCAGCACCGGCACCTTGCCGCGCGGGCTGATGGCCAGA
Source organism: Pseudomonas sp. B20(2017) (assembly GCF_002113125.1). Lineage (GTDB taxonomy): Bacteria > Pseudomonadota > Gammaproteobacteria > Pseudomonadales > Pseudomonadaceae > Aquipseudomonas. The sequence goes on from NZ_NEJP01000021.1 coordinate 97,999, forward strand.
GATTCAGGCGTAGGCGTCGGGTAGAACGTGACCTCTTCGAACGGCAGACCTTTTTCCAGCAGCGCCAGTTTGACCATGTTGTAGTAGTTGCTGACGGAGAATCCATAGAGCTTGAACATCACATAGCCTCCAGGCCGTGCGGGGTGGGCAGTGCCTGTTTATAGATCGCTCCGGGGAATCCTGCCAGCAGCATCACGCTGCTGAATGCGGGTAAACTGGCGCCTTTCCTTGAGGAGCCTGCCATGAGCGAGCCGACTGACATCGACAATGATGAAGAAGAGTTCACCGAATCGACGCTGATCGAAGCGATCGAGAACCAGATCGAAAGCGACAACCCGCCAGCGGCCAAGGCAACCTTCAACAAGCTGACGCTGGTCGGTTATGAGCGCGAAGACATCCTGAACTTGATGGCCCACGTGCTGGCCTACGAAATCGACGCGATGCTCGACGATGACCGCGCGTTCGATACCGAGTGGTACGAAACCGCGCTGCGCGCACTGCCGGAACTGCCACCGGAAAAACAGTAAACGGCCCCGCCCTGTGGGAGCAGACCTGCTCCCACACAATTTGTCACCCATCTGCGCGGCCTTCTGCTGCCCCCTGACTACACTGGAATCCACCCCGGGACAAAAACCCTGACACGCGCACTGGACAGGCCGCGCCGGCAGGTTCACCTTAGGGGCGCTGTCGTCCAATTCCTAGAAAGTCTGGAGTCCTTATGTCGCTTACCCCTGAGTTGGTTGCCGAACTGGAAGTCCTCGCACTCTTCAACCTGGACAGTTCCCAGGAAGGTCTGAAAATTCATCAGACCGCTGCCCCGAAGCACATTGCTGCCGCACAACGCCTGTTCGAAAAAGAACTGACGGACCAGCCTGATGGCGGTTACCTGACCAGCCTCGGTCGCGATGCCGCACAAAACGTGCAGACCGTACTGACGATTCTGAAAGAGCAACAAACAGCCTGATCCTCCCGACTTTGCCCACGGAAACCCCTGCCACGGGATTTCCGCGGGCCAGCCATGAACGTCGTCCATCGCCATGCGATAGAAATCTGACGTCAAAAAACAAATTCAGCTTAAAACTCCTGCTGCTCAGGCGCTAAACTCCCGGACACCCGAGACCCCTTGCCTCCGAGCCCTGCGCGCCGGTTTGAGCCGACATGACCCGCACCCATGAAATCCGCCCCGACCTGGACGAAGGCATCGACCGCAAGGTACTCAGCCAGCTACGTGCACGTTTTCTGAAACTCAATGAAGGTCGCCTGAACCGGGCACTGGAAGGTCTTTCGACGCGCCAGCAAAGTGTGCTGACGCTGCTGCCGCTGTTCTTTCACGTCAATCATCCGCTGCTTCCGGGTTATGTCTCGGGCAGCACGCCAGCCGGGCTGTCGAATTACGAACCGGACGCCGATGCGCTAGCCGAAGCCCAGCGCCTGACCCGCTCGTTCTCCTACAAGCCCCGTCACGGCAGTAACCCGCCACGACCGATTCACGGTCTGTTCCTGATGGGCAGCCTCGGCACCCTCGCCCAGGCCGACCAGAGCGACATGGACGTGTGGGTCTGCCACGCCTCCGACCTGAGCGACAGCGAACTGGCCGAGCTGCGCAAGAAGTGCCAGTTGCTCGAGACCTGGGCTGCCAGTCAGGGGGCCGAGGCGCACTTCTTCCTGATCGACCCGGCACGCTTCGTCAAAGGCGAGCGCGACACCCAGCTCAGCTCCGAAGATTGCGGCACCACCCAGCACTATCTGCTGCTGGACGAGTTTTACCGCACCGCTATCTGGCTCGCCGGGCGCACACCGATCTGGTGGCTGGTGCCGGTCTACGAAGAACACGCCTATGACGCGTACACCCACACCCTGATTTCCAAGCGCTTCATCCGCAACGATGAAACCCTCGACCTGGGGCCGATGGCGCACATTCCGCCGGGCGAGTTTGTCGGCGCCGGGCTGTGGCAACTGTTCAAGGGCATCGAGTCACCTTACAAGTCGGTGCTCAAGCTGCTGCTGACCGAGGTTTACGCCAGCGAGCACCCGCAGGTGCAGTGCCTGAGCCTGCGTTTCAAGCAGGCGGTGTTTGCCAATCGGCTGGACCTCGACGAGCTGGACCCGTACATGGTGGTCTATCGCCGGATCGAGGAATACCTGACCGCGCGCAACGAGCCGGAGCGCCTTGAGCTGGTGCGCCGTGCGCTTTACCTCAAGGTCAATCGCAAGCTCACCGGCAACAGCCGCACCCAGAGCTGGCAGCGTTCACTACTGGAAAGACTCGCCAGCGAATGGCACTGGGATCAGCGGCAACTGGCACTGCTCGACAGCCGAAGCCAGTGGAAAGTCCGCCAGGTCAGCGCCGAGCGCCGGGCGCTGGTCAACGAACTGAACTACAGCTACCGCTTCCTGACCCAGTTCGCCCGCACCGAACAGACTGTCAGCCTGATCAACAAGCGCGACCTCAACGTTCTCGGCCGGCGCCTGTACGCAGCGTTCGAACGCAAGGCCGACAAGGTCGAGTTCATCAATCCCGGCATCGCCCCGGACCTGGCCGAAGACACCCTGACCCTGGTGCAATCGCCGAACAAAAAGGAACCGGGCCAAACCCAGTGGGGCCTGTACAACGGCAGCCTGACGGCGCTGGAGTGGGAACACTTCGCGCCGATCAAGCGCAGCCGCGAGTTGTTGGAACTGCTGACCTGGTGCCATCGCAATGGCGTGATCGACAGCAGCACCCGACTGGCCCTGCACCCCGGCACCAGCGATATGAGCGAGTTCGAGCTGTTCAACCTGCTCGGCAGCCTGCAACAAAGCATCGCTCTGCCCTTGTCGACCGTTGCCGAAGAACCGCTGCTGCGCGCCGCCGTGCCGAGCGAAGTGCTGATGCTGGTGAATGTCGGGGTCGACCCGCTCAAGCATCACCGCGACCTGAACATCCTGATGACCACCGAGCGCACGGACTCCCTGAGCTACGCCGGCGTGCGCGAAAACCTGGTGCTGACCCTGGATCAAGTCACGCTCAACAGCTGGAACGAAGTGCTGGTCAACCGCTTCGACGGCCCGCATGCCCTGATGGACTGCCTGCGCGATTACCTCAACAACCTGCCGCGCGGGCCGCAACAGCCATCGCTGCGAGTGCGTTGTTTCTGTCACAACCGCGCGCAGTTCATCGCCCGCCGGGTGGAAGAAATTGTCGATACCGCGCAGACCCTGTTGCTCAGCGACCTGAATCACCGCTACCTGATTCAGGTGCAGCAGCATTACCACGTGCTGGAACTGGTGCCGGGCCAGGTCAGCCATGTCGCCCTCGCCACCCTGCCGGCGCTGCTCGATTACCTGGGCGAGGAACAGCCGCGCTACAGCCCGCTGCACCTGGACCCGATGGCGCTGGAAGACCACGACCTGGCGTTGATCCTGCCGATGGGCCAGCCCGAATGCATTCAGGTGTTCTACCGGATCACCGAACAAACCGCCGAGCTGTACGTGCTCGACGAGTTCAATGCGCTGTGGCAACAGCACTTGCCCTATCACGACGAGCAAAGCCTGTTGGTGCCGCTGCAACGGTTCCTGCAATCGATCCAGTTCCGCCGCGAAGCGCTGCTGCCGATGGATTCGGGCCATGCCGCCAGCCTTGAAATCTTGTATTACCAGTTATTGCCATCAGGGCCGGGGCGCGCGCGACGGGTCGAAATGCGTCCGGCGCCGCAGACGCCGGTCAACAAACCGTTCTACGACGTGCAGGCGATCGTCGGCAAAGCCGCACCCGGCGAGGTGCAGGTCACGCTGTATTGCAATCAACGGGAATTCAGCGAGCTGGAACATGGCGACCAGCTGTTCAGCGTGGTCGCCCGGGAGATCGTCGGGCAGCGCCGGGAAACCGAGCGCTACCGCTGCTACATCACCGACCTGGACCTGTCGGGTGTGATCGGTGACGGGCAGAGTTCGAGCAATCTGTATCTGCGTTACAAGGCCGACCTGGAACGCTCTCTGAACGAGGCGCTCGAGCAGGTCTGAGGCGGGTTACTCCGGGAAATCACCGCCGTTGGCCGGCTGCGATTCGACTTCCAGCAGAGTCAGTTTCAGGGTCTTGCCACCCGGCGCCGGCCAGTCGATATGCTGACCGACTTTCAGGCCGAGCAGAGCACTGCCGACCGGGGCCAGGATCGAGACTTTACCTTCGTCGGCGTTGGCGTGCTTCGGATAGACCAGGGTCAGGTGGTAGTCCTTGCCACTGCTTTCTTCGCGGCAGTGCACACGGGAATTCATCGTCACGACATCGGCAGGCACTTCATCGTGACCGACCAGGGTATCGGCGCGGTCCAGTTCGGTTTGCAGCGCGATCACGCCCGGCAGCGTGTCATCCAGGCTGTCGATCAGGCGCTCCAGACGTTGCACGTCCAGACGGGTAAGGGTGATGGAAGGTGCGGTCATGATCCGGGCAGACTCCTTTCTTCTGCACACAAAAAAAGCAAAACCCCGCCAAAAAAGACGGGGTTTTCACCAGGCCTCGATGGGTTGAGGCGTTTCCGGACACTATCACAGCTCAAAAAATATACAAGCTACGCTCCGGCGAGCTGCCGGCGCTGAGCCGCCTGCACGCAAATCACCCGGCGGCGCTCGTCATCGGCCGAACGCCACTCGCGGATGTCTTCGACATGGCGCATGCAGCCGAGACAGACCTTCTGTTCATCCAGCCGGCACACGCCGGTGCACGGCGAAGGCACGGCCGGGCTGACGTTGCTGTAGAGCGGCTTCGGCGGACGGGCGGGCGCGATCTCAGTCACAGAATCACAGGCCTTCGAAATCGAATTCGGTGCCGGCCTGTTGCTTGACGATGCGCTCGAGCATTTCGCCCAGCTGTTCTTCGCTCTTGTCGCACATCCAGCGTTCGCTTTCTTCGTCGTAGTCGAAGTGGAAACCACCGGACACGGCGGCCAGCCACAGCTGACGCAGCGGTTCCTGACGACTGAAGATCAACTGGGTGCCGTTCTCGAACTTGACGGTCAGCACACCGGCCGAGTTCTCCATGTCGATGTCCAGGTCGCTGTCGTCGAAGATGTCTTCCAGTTTTTCCTGGGTTTCATCGACCAGATCGTGGAAACGGGCTTCGGACAAACTCATTGCGGCAACCTCAAAAAATGTCTGATCAGGCTCAAGCGCCGCAAGATACGGACGCTGCCGGCCGATTGCAAAGGATAACGACCAAGCGCCCTGCCCGGCGACGAAATATCCACCCGCCACGCGGGAAAAGTTTCCGCGCCGCAGCCCGAGCCCCGCCGGACGGGAGTTCCGTCGCATAGGCAAGCTGCCGGGTGGCCGGTATACTCCGGCGCAATTAACGCATTTTCAAGGATTTCGCCATGAAGCGCCTGATCTCTTCCCTTGCTGCGCTCGTCGCGGTTGCCTGTCTCGTTTCGGCCTGCGGTCAGAAAGGCCCGCTGTACCTGCCCGATGAAGATCAGGACCCGGCCGAGCAAGCCCAGTCTTCGCAAAAGCAGCCTGTCTCCAAGGCACACAAGCACGACGTTTACTAAGGGATCGCCATGGACGCTTTTAACTACCGTGGCGGGGAACTGTTCGCGGAAGGTGTGGCGCTGTCCGCCATCGCCGATCGCTTCGGTACACCGACCTACGTCTACTCCCGCGCCCACATCGAGGCCCAGTACCTGGCCTACGCCGATGCCTTGGCCGGCATGCCGCATCTGGTCTGCTTCGCGGTCAAGGCCAACTCCAACCTCGGAGTCCTGAATGTCCTGGCCCGTATCGGCGCCGGTTTCGACATCGTCTCCCGTGGCGAGCTGGAACGCGTTCTGGCCGCCGGCGGCAGCCCGGACAAGATCGTGTTCTCCGGCGTCGGCAAGACCCGTGACGACATGCGCCGTGCGCTGGAAGTCGGCGTGCATTGCTTCAACGTCGAATCCACCGACGAGCTCGAACGCCTGCAAGTGGTCGCCGCCGAGCTGGGTGTTCGTGCACCGATTTCCCTGCGCGTGAACCCGGACGTCGATGCCGGCACCCACCCGTACATTTCCACCGGTCTCAAAGAGAACAAGTTCGGCATCGCCATCGCCGACGCCGAAGACGTGTACGTGCGTGCCGCGCACCTGCCGAACCTGGAAGTGGTCGGCGTCGACTGCCACATCGGTTCGCAACTGACCACCCTGCCTCCGTTCCTCGATGCCCTCGATCGTCTGCTGGACCTGGTCGATCGCCTCGGCGATTGCGGCATCCACCTGCGCCACATCGATCTCGGTGGCGGCCTGGGTGTACGTTATCGCGATGAAGAGCCGCCATTGGCCGCCGACTACATCAAGGCTGTGCGCGAGCGTCTGGCCGGTCGTGATCTGGCGCTGGTGTTCGAACCGGGCCGCTTCATCGTCGCCAACGCCGGCGTGCTGCTGACCCAGGTCGAGTACCTCAAGCACACCGAGCACAAAGACTTCGCCATCGTCGACGCGGCCATGAACGACCTGATCCGCCCGGCGCTGTACCAGGCCTGGATGGACGTGACCCCGGTCAAGCCACGCGAGACCGCTGCGCGTACCTACGACGTCGTCGGCCCGATCTGCGAAACCGGCGACTTCCTCGCCAAGGAGCGCGAGCTGGCGCTGGAAGAAGGCGATCTGCTGGCCGTGCATTCGGCCGGTGCCTACGGTTTCGTGATGAGCTCCAACTACAACACCCGCGGCCGTGCCGCCGAGGTGCTGGTAGATGGCGATCAGGCATTTGAAGTGCGTCGCCGCGAAACCGTGGCCGAGCTGTTTGCCGGCGAAAGCCTGCTGCCGGAGTAACCCCATGCTGCTGCGTTTTACCAAGATGCACGGCCTGGGCAACGACTTTATGGTTCTCGACCTGGTCAGCCAGCACGCGCATATTCAGCCCAAGCACGCAAAAATGTGGGGCGACCGGCACACCGGCATCGGTTTCGACCAGTTGCTGATCGTCGAAGCGCCGAGCAACCCGGATGTGGATTTCCGTTACCGGATCTTCAACTCCGACGGCTCCGAAGTGGAGCAGTGCGGCAACGGTGCGCGCTGCTTCGCCCGCTTCGTGCTCGACAAGCGCCTGACCGCCAAACGTCAGATCCGCGTCGAGACCAAGGGCGGCATCATCGAACTGGACGTGCGTAACGACGGCCAGATCGGCGTGAACATGGGCGCCCCGCGCCTGGTGCCGGCGGACATTCCGTTCCAGGCGCCGGAGCAGGCCCTGAGTTATCGGGTCGATGTCGACGGTACGCCGGTCGATCTGGCGGCGGTATCGATGGGCAATCCCCATGCGGTGCTGCGGGTCAACGATATCAACACTGCACCGGTGCATGAACTGGGGCCGAAAATCGAACACCATCCGCGCTTCCCGGCGCGGGTCAACGTCGGTTTTCTCCAGGTCATCGACCGCCATCGCGCACAACTGCGCGTCTGGGAACGCGGCGCCGGGGAAACCCAGGCCTGCGGAACCGGTGCCTGCGCTGCTGCTGTAGCTGCGATCAGTCAGGGGTGGATGGATTCGCCACTGCTGATCGACCTGCCGGGCGGGCGCCTGTCCATTGAGTGGGCAGGCCCTGGCCAACCGGTGTTGATGACCGGCCCGGCAGTGCGCGTATACGAAGGACAAGTGCGTCTTTGAGTGAGCAGAAGCCATGACCGATAAGCCTCAGGTACCCGCCCGACAGTCCGGTGAATCAGCGTCCGAGAGCCTGGAGGCGGCAGCGGTTGCCGCGTACCTGGAGGCTCATCCGGACTTCTTCGTCGAGCATGAAGAACTGCTGCCGTCCCTGCGCATCCCCCATCAACGCGGCGATACCGTCTCGCTGGTGGAGCGTCAGATGGCCATTCTGCGCGACCGCAACATCGAGATGCGTCATCGCCTCTCGCACCTGATGGACGTCGCCCGGGACAACGATCGCCTGTTCGACAAGACCCGTCGCCTGATCCTCGCCCTGATGGACGCTGCCACTCTGGAAGACGTGGTGATCAGCGTCGAAGACAGCCTGCGCCAGGATTTCCAGGTGCCCTTTGTCAGCCTGATCCTGCTCGGCGACAACCCGGCCCCGGTCGGTCGCTGGGTGACCCACGCCGATGCGCAAACCGCCATCGGCGGCCTGCTCACCGAAGGCAAGAGCGTCAGCGGCAGCCTGCGTGAACACGAGCTGGACTTCCTGTTCGGCGAAGAACAACGCAAGCAGATCGGCTCCACCGCCGTGGTCGCCGTCAGCCATCAAGGCATCCACGGAATCCTGGCCATCGCCAGCCGTGATCCGCAGCACTACAAGAGCTCGGTCGGCACGCTGTTCCTCAGCTACATCGCCGAAGTCATGGGTCGCGTGCTGCCACGGGTCAACAGCTCCCTGCGCTCGGTACGCTGAGCATGGAACGACAACTGGACGCTTACTGCGAACACCTGCGCAGTGAGCGGCAGGTGTCGCCGCACACGCTGTCGGCCTACCGCCGCGATCTCGATAAAGTCCTCGGCTGGTGCAACAAACAGAACATCGGCAGCTGGCAGGCACTGGATATCCAGCGTCTGCGCAGTCTGATCGCCCGCCTGCATGCGCAGGGCCAGTCCTCGCGCAGCCTGGCACGCCTGCTCTCGGCGGTGCGCGGGCTCTATCACTATCTGAACCGCGAAGGCCTCTGCGATCACGATCCGGCAACGGGTCTGGCACCGCCGAAAGGCGAACGCCGCCTGCCAAAAACCCTCGACACCGACCGCGCCCTGCAATTGCTCGAAGGCGCCGTGGAGGACGATTTCCTCGCGCGGCGTGATCAGGCAATTCTGGAGTTGTTCTATTCCTCCGGCCTGCGCCTGTCGGAGCTGACCGGACTCAATCTCGATCAGCTCGATCTGGCCGACGGCATGGTTCAGGTGCTCGGCAAGGGCAGCAAGACGCGCCTGTTGCCGGTCGGCAAAAAAGCCCGGGAAGCACTGGAGCAATGGCTGCCGCTGCGGGCGCTGACCAATCCTGCGGACGACGCGGTATTCGTCAGCCAGCAAGGCCGACGCCTCGGCCCGCGAGCGATTCAGGTGCGGGTCAAACTGGCCGGCGAGCGCGAGCTGGGGCAGAACCTGCACCCGCACATGCTGCGGCACTCCTTCGCCAGCCATTTGCTCGAGTCCTCCCAGGACCTGCGCGCGGTGCAGGAACTGCTCGGCCACTCGGACATCAAGACCACCCAGATCTATACCCACCTGGACTTCCAGCACCTGGCGGCGGTCTACGACAGCGCCCATCCACGGGCCAAACGCATGAAAGGCGACGATTCATGAGCATCCAGTTGATCACCTTCGACCTCGACGACACCCTGTGGGACACCGCCCCGGTGATCGTCAGCGCCGAAGCGGTTTTGCGCGAATGGCTGAGCGAACATGCGCCGAATCTGGGCGCGGTGCCGGTGGAGCATCTCTGGTCGATCCGCGAACGAGTGCTGGCCAGCGAGCCGGGACTCAAGCACCGCATCAGCGCGCTGCGCCGGCGGGTGCTGTTCCATGCGCTGGAAGAAGCCGGCTACGCCCACGGCGAAGCGTCGGAGCTGGCAGACAAGAGTTTTGAAGTGTTTCTGCATGCGCGGCATCAGATCGAGGTGTTCCCGGAAGTCGAGCCGATTCTGGAAACCCTCGCCAAACATTACGCCCTCGGCGTAGTCACCAACGGCAATGCCGATGTGCGTCGTCTCGGGCTGGCGGACTACTTCAAGTTTGCGCTGTGCGCCGAAGACATCGGCATCGCCAAGCCGGATGTGCGACTGTTCCATGAAGCGTTGCAGCGCGGTGGCGTGAGCGCCGAGGCGGCGGTACATATCGGTGACCACCCGGGGGACGACATCGCCGGGGCTCAGCAAGCGGGATTGCGTGCGATCTGGTTCAACCCGGCCGGCAAGGTCTGGGAAGCGGAGCGCCTGCCGGATGCCGAGATTCGCAGCCTGAACGATCTGCCCGCGGTGCTCGCCCGCTGGAACAGCCGCGGCTAATTTTCTTTCGCCCATGAAAAAGCCCGCAGCGACGGCGGGCTTTTTCAGCAAGCAAGCGACACGCCTCAGATAGGGCGGCTGCCGTACTTGTTGTCCGGTTTCTTGGGCGGATCGGCGACCACGTTGGCCTCCACTTCCTGCACCTTGCCGCCGCGTGCAAGGAACTCTTCCATGGCCTTGGCCAGGGCGTCGCGCTCCTTGTTCTTGGCTTCAATGCTCGGCAACTCGTCGACCGACACCGCAGCCTTGGCCTTGCCTTTGGCAGCCGGGGCAGGCGTATCGTCACCGCCATCGTCTTCAGCAACGTCTTCCGCTGCTGCTTCCAGACCGTCTTCGGCCTCGTCTTCGTCGCCTACTTCGAGGTCGTCGTTTTCCAGATCATCGTCGCTCATGTTCTACCTCATGACTTGCGAAAAGCAGATTAGTTATAGACCAGCTTTGGCGACTGTCGAAAGTCGCCGGAAAAAAATCGGTAACCATTGGTGACCAACGGTTTATGCCCCTTCACCGTGCAAGGTGGCGAGGACTTTACGGGCACCGCCATGATCACGGTGCTCGCCCAGATAAACGCCTTGCCAGGTACCCAGTGCCAGTCGGCCCGCCGTTACCGGCAAACTGATCTGACAGCCCAGCACGCTGGCCTTGAAGTGCGCCGGGAGGTCGTCCAGGCCTTCGTCGTTATGCTCATAGCCGTCTGCTCCTTGTGGGATCAGACGATTGAAAAATCGTTCGAAGTCGCGACGTACCGCCGGATCGGCGTTCTCGTTGATGGTCAACGACGCCGAGGTATGCTGCAGCCACAAATGCAACAGACCGACCCGGCATGCCTTGAGTTCGGGCAGGCCGGCGAGCAACTCGTCCGTCACCAGATGAAAGCCCCGGGGCCGTGCCCGCAGGGTTATCAGAGTCTGTTGCCACATACAGTTCTCCGCACGTTCGGGGCGCATTCTAGCGCGCTCTGGAAAAAAACAAAGGCCCTGATGTTCCTTCAATGATGTAAGCCTTTGGCCGCAGAAAAACACTCGTCGTAAACACGACCAAAGCAGTACGAAAAATCCTTTCAGCTGTATCAGGGAAGACAAATTCCAGACAAAAAAATGCCCGGCGAGCCGGGCAAGTTTTTTGCGGCGCGTGCTTACAGGTTGTAGCCGCGCTCGTTGTGTTGTGCCAGGTCTAGGCCGACCGATTCTTCTTCCTCGGTCACGCGCAGGCCCATCACGGCATCCAGCACCTTGAGGATGATGAAGGTGACGATCGCGGTGTAGATCACGGTGAAGCCGACGCCTTTGCACTGAATCCAGACTTGTGCGGCGATGTCGGTGACGGTGCCGAAGCCACCCAGCGACGGTGCAGCGAACACACCGGTCAGGATCGCGCCAAGGATACCGCCGATACCGTGCACGCCGAAGGCATCCAGGGAGTCGTCATAACCGAGTTTGCGTTTCAGGGTGGTGGCGCAGAAGAAGCACACCACGCCTGCCGCCAGACCGATCACCAGTGCGCCCATCGGGCCCACGGTGCCAGCGGCCGGAGTGATCGCGACCAGACCTGCAACGACGCCGGATGCGATACCCAGTGCGCTTGGTTTGCCGTGGGTGATCCACTCGGCGAACATCCAGCCCAGTGCGGCAGCGGCGGTCGCGATCTGAGTCACCAGCATCGCCATGCCGGCGGTGCCGTTGGCGGCTGCGGCGGAACCGGCGTTGAAGCCGAACCAGCCAACCCACAGCATCGCCGCGCCCATCAGGGTGTAACCCAGATTGTGTGGCGCCATCGGGGTGGTCGGGAAGCCTTTGCGTTTACCCAGTACCAGGCAGGCAATCAGACCGGCCACACCGGCGTTGATGTGCACCACGGTGCCGCCGGCAAAGTCGAGTACGCCCCAGTCCCACATCAGGCCGCCGTTGCCGGACCAGACCATGTGCGCGATCGGTGCATAAACCAGGGTGAACCAGATGCCCATGAAGATCAGCATCGCGGAGAACTTCATCCGCTCGGCGAACGCACCGACGATCAGCGCCGGGGTGATGATCGCGAAGGTCATCTGGAAGGTGATGAAGACCGCCTCGGGGAACAGCGCCGCCGGGCCGGTCAGGCTCGCTGGCGTGACACCGGCCAGGAACGCCTTGCCGAAACCGCCCACGAACGAGTTGAAGTTGACGACGCCCTGCTCCATGCCGGTAGTGTCGAACGCGATGCTGTAGCCATAAATGACCCACAGGACGCTGATCAGACCGGTAATGGCGAAGCACTGCATCATCACGGAAAGAATGTTTTTCGACCGAACCATGCCGCCGTAGAACAGCGCGAGACCGGGAATGGTCATGAACAGCACGAGGGCTGTGGAGGTGAGCATCCAGGCGGTATCGCCGGAGTTCAGGACTGGAGCTGCCACCTCGTCTGCCGCCATGGCCAGGCCGGGCATTACGATAGACAACAGGGCTCCTAGCCCTGCGAATTTACGCAGAGTCATATTGTTTTCTCCTGGGGCGTTGGGTTTGTGGCGGCGTTTAGATCGCGTCGGTATCGGTTTCGCCGGTACGGATGCGGATCGCCTGTTCCAGATTGACCACGAAGATCTTGCCGTCACCGATCTTGCCGGTGTTGGCAGCCTTGGTTATCGCCTCGATAACCCGATCCAGATCCTTGTCGTCGATGGCAACGTCGATTTTCACCTTGGGCAGAAAATCGACCACATACTCCGCGCCGCGATACAGCTCGGTGTGTCCCTTCTGCCGACCGAAGCCTTTGACTTCAGTAACGGTAATGCCCTGCACGCCGATTTCGGACAGCGACTCGCGCACGTCGTCCAACTTGAACGGCTTGATGATGGCAGTGACTAGCTTCATGAAACTCTCTCCCGAATTGGTGGACTTGCCCCAGGAAAACAAACCCGACTCAAGTCTAAGCGCAGTGCCTGGCTTTGTAACGCTTCGTTGTCGACGCCAGCTAACCGCTCCAGACGAAACTCCCCGCTCCGTCTGCCGCACTGCATTCGTCACAGCGACTGCATCAGTGCATGGGTCGAAGGTGACTAAGCAGAAAGCTTGCCATCTCGCCAAAAACCACTGATTTCAATCCCTTGGCCGCTGCCGCAGATGCCATCACCCAAATGGCACTCGGGATACGCACAACAACGGTGCGCGGCCGTGCATCCAGTTGCGCGAAAAGCGTGCATCCGTGCCTGCGTCAATGACTATAGACACTGCGTGATACACTGCCGGCCATTGTTTCCAGGACATATCCCATGCTTGCGCCCAAAGACTTCCTCGACGCCCTGAGCGGCACCGCCTCCCGCCTGTTCAGCGGCGACACACCGTTGCCAAAAGCCGAAATCGAAAGCCAGTTCAAGATGCTGCTGCAAAGTGCCTTTAGCAAACTGGACTTGGTGAGCCGCGAAGAGTTTGACAGTCAGATGGTGGTGCTGGCGCGCACTCGCGCCCGGCTGGAGAGCCTTGAGGCGAAGGTGGCGGAGATGGAAGCGAAGCTGACGCCGCCGGCTGAGTGAGTCCTCATCCCAGCCCGCAACTGGTTGGCGGAATTTCGTTGATGCTTGTGCCAGCGATCAAACCTGCATAACCTCAGCAAACGTGAGTGTGTCCACTAAGGATGCGCAGGCCTTGGCCTCACCGAAGCCTGCAACAGAAAACCGTCTCCTCAAGGCGGTTTTTTTTCGCCTCGAGATAGCTGCAACAATCGGTTTTCTGAGGAGTAGTCACAGCAACTGTTCAGTTCCCCGCCGTATGACCTTGGATTCAGATCAAGCGCAATGCGCCAGCCGCTCCACTTGATCACGGACGGAAGCTCTTCTCTAAACTTCAGCTTTTCGCAACTCGTAAGTCGACTGAAGATTCATCCAGAACTCAGGCGTGGGGTTCGGCCAATCAACGGAGGTTTATTGAAGTTGCCGTTACGTGCGGACCTGAGCTTGAGCCAAGTGGTCTGTTAGCAGGCAGAAGGTGAATGCATAGGCCCGCACAACCGCTTTCTGATACGTCTTGTAAACCTCTACTCAAACGCTAGAACCCCGCTCAACTACCCTTCAAAAACCCGCAGGAAGCGGCCCCTCGATTCAACTCAAGGAACGACCATGTCCCTCGCCATCGTCCACAGTCGCGCCCAGATTGGCGTGGATGCTCCCGCTGTCACCGTCGAAGTCCACCTGGCCAACGGCTTGCCCTCGCTGACCATGGTCGGCCTGCCCGAAGCGGCAGTGAAGGAGAGCAAGGATCGGGTGCGCAGCGCCATCATCAATTCCGGGCTGCAGTTTCCGGCGCGGCGGATCACGCTGAATCTGGCGCCGGCTGATTTGCCCAAGGATGGCGGGCGGTTCGATCTGGCGATTGCGCTGGGGATTCTGTCGGCAAGTGTGCAGGTACCGACGTTGACGCTGGATGATGTGGAGTGCCTGGGTGAGCTGGCGTTATCCGGCGCAGTGCGGGCGGTGCGCGGGGTGTTGCCGGCGGCACTGGCAGCGCGCAAGGCCGGGCGGAAGCTGGTGGTGCCACGGGCGAATGCCGAGGAGGCTTGCCTGGCGTCGGGACTGAGGGTGATCGCAGTGGATCATCTGCTGGAGGCTGTGGCGCATTTCAATGGGCATACGCCGGTCGAGCCTTATGTCTCCGATGGGCTGCTCCATGCCGCCAAACCCTATCCCGACCTGAATGAAGTACAGGGCCAACTAGCCGCCAAACGGGCGCTGCTGATTGCCGCCGCCGGCGCGCACAACCTGCTGTTCAGCGGGCCGCCGGGGACGGGCAAGACGTTGCTCGCCAGTCGTTTACCGGGGTTGCTGCCACCGCTGGCCGAGAGTGAAGCGCTGGAGGTGGCGGCGATTCAATCCGTCGCCAGCGGCGCACCGTTGACCCATTGGCCGCAGCGCCCGTTCCGCCAACCACATCACTCGGCCTCCGGGCCGGCACTGGTCGGTGGCAGCTCGAAACCGCAACCCGGCGAAATCACCCTCGCCCACCACGGTGTGCTGTTTCTCGATGAACTGCCCGAATTTGATCGCAAGGTGTTGGAGGTTCTGCGCGAACCGCTGGAGTCCGGCTGCATCGTGATTGCCCGAGCCAAGGAACGGGTGCGGTTTCCCGCAAGATTCCAGTTGGTGGCGGCGATGAATCCCTGTCCCTGTGGATATCTTGGCGAGCCGAGCGGCAAGTGCTCGTGCACGCCGGACATGGTGCAGCGCTATCGCAATAAACTGTCGGGGCCGTTGCTGGACCGGATCGATTTGCACCTGACGGTAGCGCGGGAGGCGACAGCGCTGAACCCTGCTGTGAAACCGGGAGAAGACAGCGCCAGCGCGGCCACGCTGGTCGCCGAAGCCCGAGAGCGTCAGCAAAAACGCCAGGGCTGCGCCAATGCGTTTCTTGATTTACCGGGGCTGAAAAAGCACTGCAAGTTATCCACAACCGATGAAAACTGGCTGGAGACGGCGTGCGAAAGACTGACCTTGTCGCTGCGCTCGGCGCATCGATTGCTCAAGGTCGCACGAACGCTGGCGGATCTGGAGAAGCGCGCAGACATCAGTCGCGAGCATCTGGCCGAGGCGTTGCAGTACCGGCCGGCGACTCAGTAAATGCTGAGTTTTTGGTGGCCCCAATCGCGAGCAGGCTCGCTCCCACAAGTCCAACATAGATCCTGTGGGAGATTCTATGGTTGAGGGGCAACCCTCAACTTGCTTTCGGCTGGTATTCGCTCTGCCCCTTTAGTAGTGCGAATACGACCCGAGCAAGTTTA
>NZ_NEJP01000022.1 GCF_002113125.1 Pseudomonas sp. B20(2017)
ACTGATGGGCTGAAGAGCCTTTTTCAGCACAAAAACAAACGCCCCGAATAAGTCGGGGCGTTTGGTCTAAGGCCTGTCAGTGTGTTTTCACACAGTCTGCGAAGGCGCCTTTTCACTTACCAGCCATCAAGCCATTTCCGCAGTGGTCTCAAAGTCAAACGTCAACTCACCATCCTTGATGTCGATGTGAACCACACCGCCATGCTCGGCCAGTTCGCCAAACAGAATCTCCTCCGCCAGCGGACGCTTGATCTTGTCCTGGATCAGACGCGCCATCGGACGAGCGCCCATGGCCGAATCGTAACCACCCGCCGCCAGCCAGCTGCGCGCTGCGTCGGTAACTTCCAGAAGCACACGCTTGTCTTCCAACTGCGCCTGAAGCTCGGTGAGGAACTTGTCCACCACGCTCTTGATGACCTCATGACTGAGGCGACCAAACTGAATGATGGTATCCAGACGGTTGCGGAATTCCGGCGTGAAGCTCTTCTTGATCACTTCCATCGCATCGGACGAATGGTCCTGATGGGTGAAACCGATCGAAGCACGCGCCGCCGTTTCAGCACCGGCGTTGGTGGTCATGATCACGATCACGTTGCGGAAGTCCGCCTTGCGCCCGTTGTTGTCGGTCAGCGTGCCGTGGTCCATCACCTGCAAAAGCAGGTTGAAGACTTCCGGATGCGCCTTCTCGATTTCATCGAGCAGCAATACGCAATGCGGTTGCTTGGTGATCGCCTCAGTCAACAGACCGCCCTGGTCGAAACCGACATAACCCGGAGGCGCACCGATCAGACGCGATACGGTGTGGCGCTCCATGTACTCGGACATGTCGAAGCGCACCAGTTCGATCCCCAACGCCTTGGCCAATTGACGCGCGGCTTCGGTTTTACCAACACCGGTCGGACCTGCGAACAGGAACGAACCGACAGGCTTGTCAGGCGACTTCAGACCGGCGCGGGACAGTTTGATCGCAGTCGACAGCGAATCGATCGCCGCGTCCTGACCAAACACCGTCAGTTTCAGGTCACGCTCGAGGTTACGCAGCAGTTCCTTGTCGGAGCTGGTGACGTGCTTCGGCGGAATCCGCGCGATTTTCGCAACGATGTCCTCGACCTCAGGCACTTCGATGCGTTTCACACGCTTCTCCACCGGTTGCAGACGCTGGTAAGCGCCCGCCTCGTCGATCACGTCGATGGCCTTGTCCGGCATGTGCCGGTCATTGATGTAGCGCGAAGCCAGTTCCGCAGCGGCGCGCAGCGACTCATCGCTGTATTCGATGTTGTGATGCTGTTCGAAGCGACCTTTCAGGCCACGCAGGATACCGATGGTGTCTTCCACCGACGGCTCGACGACATCGACCTTCTGGAAGCGACGCGCCAGGGCACGGTCTTTTTCGAAGATGCCACGGAATTCCTGGAACGTGGTCGAGCCGATGCAGCGAATGTCGCCAGACGACAGCAGCGGTTTGAGCAGGTTCGAGGCATCCATCACGCCACCGGACGCAGCACCTGCACCGATAATGGTGTGGATCTCGTCGATGAACAGGATCGCCTGCGGACGTTTTTTCAGTTCGTTGAGCAGCGCCTTGAAGCGCTTCTCGAAATCACCGCGATACTTGGTGCCCGCGAGCAGAGCGCCCAGATCGAGGGAGTAAACAACGCTGTTGGCCAGCAGGTCCGGCACCTGGTTGTCGACAATGCGCTTGGCCAGGCCTTCGGCAATCGCGGTTTTACCCACGCCAGCCTCGCCTACCAGCAGCGGATTGTTCTTGCGACGGCGCGCGAGAATCTGCGCGACACGCTCGACTTCCGTTTCACGCCCGACCAGCGGATCGATCCGGCCCTGGCGTGCGAGTTCGTTGAGGTTGCTGGCATAAGCGTCCAGCGGATTGCCTGAAGAAGAAGACTCACCGCCCTCGTCGTCCTGCATATCTTGTTCACCTTCAGAGTGATCGCCATGCCCCGGCACTTTGGAAATGCCGTGGGCGATATAGTTGACGACATCAATGCGTGCAACGCTCTGCTGTTTCAGCAGGAACACCGCCTGACTCTCTTGCTCACTGAAGATTGCAACCAGCACGTTGGCGCCGGTCACTTCGCGTTTGCCCGAGCTCTGCACATGAAAGACAGCACGTTGCAGCACACGCTGGAAGCCCAGGGTTGGCTGGGTTTCGCGATCCTCGTCATGAACGGGGATCAGTGGCGTGGTGGAGTCGATGAACTCCTGCAGGTCGTGCTTGAGTTTGTCGAGGTTTGCGCCGCAGGCACGCAATACGGTGGCGGCAGCCTCATTGTCCAATAGGGCCAGCAGCAGGTGTTCGACGGTCATGAATTCATGACGCTTCGAACGAGCCTCCTTGAAGGCAAGATTGAGGGTGACTTCGAGCTCGCGGTTTAACATAGCTTCACCTCATACCCAAGTGGTCGGCGATTAACCGTCCTTCTCGATTTCACAGAGTAGCGGATGCTGGCTTTCCCTGGCGTACTGGTTGACCTGCATGGCCTTTGTCTCGGCGATGTCGCGGGTAAACACTCCACATACTGCCCGCCCTTCTGTGTGGACGGCCAGCATGACCTTGGTCGCCAGCTCGCGATTCAGGTTAAAAAACAACTCGAGCACTTCGACGACGAAATCCATCGGTGTGTAGTCATCATTAAACAAAACCACCTTGTACATCGGCGGCGCCTGTAACGCAGGCTTTGCTTCCTGAACAGCAACGCCTGCCGAATCGTCGTCGTGCTCCTGTGGAAGATCCTTTTGGAGAAGCGGGCGATCCTGATTGAATGTTAGTCGAATCTGGCTGATTGCATGCATGGAAAGAAAGGTTCGTCAGTTGTGCAAATACAGTGGTGGGGGCGGCTTGACACGTTTTCAACTCCGACTGCCCGGTCACCTTGACTATCGGGAAAACGGTGTTACAACCAATAGAACCCACAGTGGGGAAAAAAGATCCGCGGAGTCAATCTTTTTAACGGATTCGACTGCGGATGAATTGGATGATACTCCAGCGATGGAGACTGTTGCAGAGGGATTTGAGCATGGCTGTCGGCAAGGTGAAATGGTTCAACAATGCCAAGGGGTTCGGTTTCATCAACACCGACTCCCGCGAGGGGAAGGACGAGGACGGCAAGGAGATTGATTTCTTTGCACACTACTCCGCCATTGAAATGGACGGATACAAAACCCTCAAAGCCGGGCAAATCGTCAAATTCGAGATCGTGCAAGGGCCCAAAGGCCTGCATGCCACAAAAATTCAGAATGCCGACGCTGCAAAAGATGCCGCCTCGACCGCTGCTCAGCATCAGTCAGTGACCAGCTGAAGCAACACGGACACCTGCCAGAAAACAAACCGCCCGGCTCGATCACTCGAGCCGGGCGTTTCGTTGCAGCCGCCTTTTTACATGTGCTTGACGATCGCCTCACCGAAGCCCGAAGAAGACACCAGCGTAGCGCCTTCCATCAGACGTTCGAAGTCGTAGGTCACGGTCTTGGCCTTGATCGCGCCGTTGGTGCCCTTGATGATCAGATCAGCCGCCTCGGTCCAGCCCAGGTGGCGCAGCATCATCTCGGCCGACAGAATCACCGAGCCCGGGTTGACCTGGTCCTTGCCGGCATATTTCGGCGCGGTACCGTGGGTCGCCTCGAACATGGCTACGGTGTCGGACAGGTTGGCACCCGGCGCGATACCGATACCGCCCACTTCCGCCGCCAGGGCGTCGGACAGGTAGTCACCGTTGAGGTTGAGGGTGGCGATCACATCGTATTCGGCCGGACGCAGCAGGATCTGCTGGAGCATGGCGTCGGCGATGGCGTCCTTGACGACGACTTCGCGGCCGGTTTTCGGGTTCTTGAATTTCATCCATGGGCCGCCATCGAGCAGCTCGGCGCCGAATTCTTCCTTCGCCACCTCGTAGCCCCAGTCCTTGAAGGCGCCTTCGGTGAATTTCATGATGTTGCCCTTGTGCACGATGGTCAGCGACTTGCGATCGTTGTCCACCACGTATTGCAGGGCCTTGCGCACCAGACGCTTGGTGCCTTCTTTCGAAACCGGCTTGATGCCGATGCCGCAGTCCTGGTCGAAACGGATCTTGGTGACGCCCATTTCTTCTTTCAGGAATTTGATGACCTTGGTGGCCTCAGGGGAGCCGGCCTTCCACTCGATACCGGCATAAATGTCTTCGGAGTTCTCGCGGAAGATCACCATGTCGACGTCGCCAGGCTTTTTCACCGGACTCGGCACGCCTTCGAACCACACCACAGGGCGCAGGCAGACATAGAGATCGAGCTGTTGACGCAGTGCCACGTTGAGGGAGCGGATGCCACCACCGACCGGAGTGGTCAGCGGGCCCTTGATGGAAACGACGTAATCTTTAACGGCGTCCAGGGTTTCCTGGGGCAGCCAGGTGTCCTGGTCGTAGACTTGAGTTGCTTTTTCGCCAGCATAAACCTCCATCCAGGAAATCTTGCGCTTGCCCCCGTAGGCTTTTTCTACGGCAGCATCAACCACTTTGATCATCACAGGGCTGACGTCGACGCCAATGCCGTCACCTTCGATGAAGGGAATGATCGGGTTATCAGGGACATTGAGAGAATGGTCTGCGTTGACGGTGATTTTGTCGCCGACGGCTGGAACCTGAATCTTCTTGTAACCCATGCTGAACTCCATTGTTTGGATTGAACATCTGGCTTGGTTCGAGCGTAACCCAGTTGAATCAACACGCAAACCCTCTGTTCCGGGCGCGGCCACATCTCGTTTCGTACAAGCCTGAAAGCAAAGGGAAAAGCGCCAATCTCAAGCATTCACGGCGACTCTACGCCCCACCCCGCCCTGCGACCTTTAGACCAATGGACGAGAATCGATGCATATGAACCATCGGCAGATTGCCAGCTACCTATGTATAATGCCGCCCGCTGACCAAAGGGTCACGACGGCTGGCCTCTCTAGCACGAGACTTTCCGCCTGATTGGTTGAACTGTTACCGCAGTCCGACTGCTTGACGCTCTACTGATGCACCCAACATCACCGCGAAGAATCTCGACATTCGGTTCATGGATGACTTTGAACGAACGCGCTTACCCGGCGCCCCTCGAGTTTCTGCGCACGCTTTAGCAAAGAAGAGAGAGTTAATCCGAATATGCCCACCCGCTCGAAGATCATCTATACCTTCACCGACGAAGCTCCAGCCCTCGCCACCTATTCCCTGCTGCCGATCATCGAGGCTTACACTGCCTCGGCCGATATCGCCGTGGAAACCCGCGATATCTCTCTTGCAGCACGTATTCTGGCCAGCTTCCCCGAGCAACTGGGCGACAAAGCCGTAGCCGACCACCTCGCCGAACTGGGCGACCTGGCCGTTACGCCTGAAGCCAACATCATCAAGCTGCCGAACATCAGCGCCTCGGTTCCGCAACTCCAAGCCGCGATCAAAGAACTGCAAGCCCAGGGTTACAACCTGCCGGACTACCCGGAAACCGTGACCAGCGACGCCGACAAAGATGCCAAGGCGCGTTACGACAAGGTCAAGGGCAGCGCCGTGAACCCGGTTCTGCGTGAAGGCAACTCCGACCGTCGCGCTCCGCTGTCGGTCAAGAACTATGCGCGCAAGCACCCGCACAAAATGGGCGCCTGGGCCAAGGACTCCAAGTCCCACGTCGCTCACATGAGCACCGGCGATTTCTACGGCAGCGAAAAAGCTGCCCTGATCGACGCCGCTGACGCCGTGAAGATCGAGCTGATCGCCAAAGACGGCACCGCGACCGTTCTGAAAGAAAAAACCACCGTTCAGGCGGGCGAGATCCTCGACTGCTCCGTAATGAGCAAAAAGGCCCTGCGCGCGTTCATCGCCGCTGAAATCGACAGCGCCAAGCAACAAGGCGTGCTGCTGTCGGTTCACCTGAAAGCCACCATGATGAAGGTCTCCGACCCGATCATGTTCGGCCAGATCGTTGCCGAGTTCTATAAAGACGCCCTGACCAAGCACGCCGACGTGCTGGCCGAGATCGGCTTCAACCTGAACAACGGCATCGGCGACCTGTACGCCCGCATCAAATCCCTGCCGGCCGAGCAGCAAGCCCAGATCGAAGCTGACGTTCAAGCGGTCTACGCCGTTCGTCCGTCGCTGGCGATGGTCAACTCCGACAAAGGCATCACCAACCTGCACGTGCCGAGCGACGTTATCGTCGACGCCTCGATGCCGGCCATGATCCGTGACTCCGGCAAGATGTGGGGCACCGACGGCCAGCTGCACGACACCAAGGCTGTGATCCCGGATCGCTGCTACGCCACCATCTACCAGGCCGTGATCGAAGATTGCAAAGCCAATGGCGCTTTCGATCCGACCACCATGGGCAGCGTGCCAAACGTTGGCCTGATGGCCAAAAAGGCCGAAGAGTACGGCTCCCACGACAAGACCTTCCAGATCAAGGCCGACGGCGTGGTTCGCGTGACCGACAGCAAAGGCACCCTGCTGATGGAACAGGCTGTTGAAGCCGGCGACATCTTCCGCATGTGCCAGACCAAAGACGCGCCGATCCAGGACTGGGTCAAACTGGCCGTCAACCGTGCTCGTGCAAGCGCAACTCCAGCCATTTTCTGGCTGGACCCGATGCGCGCCCACGACGGCGTAGTGATCGAGAAGGTTCAGGCTTACCTGAAGGATCACGACACCGCCGGTCTGGACATCCAGATCATGGCGCCGGTCGATGCCATGAAATACACCCTGCAGCGCACCCGCGAAGGCAAGGACACCATTTCGGTGACCGGCAACGTACTGCGCGACTACCTGACCGACCTGTTCCCGATCATGGAACTGGGCACCAGCGCCAAGATGCTGTCGATCGTGCCGCTGATGAACGGTGGTGGCCTGTTCGAAACCGGCGCTGGCGGTTCGGCTCCGAAGCACGTGCAGCAACTGGTCGAAGAGAACTTCCTGCGCTGGGATTCGCTGGGTGAATTCCTGGCCCTGGCCGCTTCTCTCGAGCACCTGGGTGTGAATTACAACAACCCGAAAGCGCTGGTTCTGTCCAAAACTCTGGATCAGGCTACTGGCCAGTTCCTGGACAACAACAAGTCGCCATCGCGCAAAGTCGGCAACATCGACAACCGCGGCAGCCACTTCTACCTGGCCATGTACTGGGCACAAGCCCTGGCCGCCCAGACTGAAGACGCTGCACTGCAAGCGCAGTTCGCGACTCTGGCCAAGACCCTGACCGAGAACGAAGCGACCATCGTCGCCGAGCTCAACGCCGTTCAAGGCAAGCCAGTGGACATCGGCGGTTACTACCACGCCAATGCCGAGCTGATCAGCAAGGCCATGCGCCCAAGCGCAACCCTCAACGCGGCCATCGCTGCGCTGGTATAAGGTTGTAAAGGGAACATCACAAACCCCGGCCATGCGCCGGGGTTTGTGTTTTCAGCGTTCACACAATCCCCCCCCTGTGGGAGCGAGCTTGCTCGCGAATGCGGTTTATCATTCAACATCTTCATTGACTGACCCACCGCTTTCGCGAGCAAGCTCGCTCCCACAAGGGGATTGGGGTTTAAACCAATAGTTTGAGGAGGACTTATGGACTGGCTCCCCCACATCACCGTCGCCACCATCGTCGAGGACAACGGCCGTTTCCTGATGGTCGAGGAACACAAGGCCGGGCGTAACGTGCTCAATCAGCCTGCCGGTCATCTGGATCCGGACGAAACCCTGATCGAAGCCGCCGTGCGCGAAACCCTCGAAGAAACCGGCTGGGACGTCGAACCCACCGCCGTGGTCGGCATTTATCTGTACACCGCCCCGAGCAACGGCGTGACTTACCAACGCGTGTGCTTCAGCGCCAACGCCGTGAAACATCACCCGGAATATCAACTGGACGACGGCATCGTCGGCGCCAAGTGGCTGACCCGCGACGAATTATTGGCCCAGCGCGACAACTGGCGCAGCGAGCTGATCATCCGTTGCATCGATGATTATCTGGCCGGCAATCGCTTCGGCCTCGAACTGATCCGCCCTTCCCTTTAGCCTTGAGGCCGTGAGCCTGATAGAATCGCGTCCTTTTTCAAGACACTCATTGAATCCCTATGCGTGATCCAGCCCCTTCTGACACATCCAAGAAGCGCGTCATTGTCGGCATGTCCGGCGGCGTGGACTCTTCCGTTTCCGCTCTCCTGCTGATCGAGCAGGGTTATGAGGTGGAAGGCCTGTTCATGAAGAACTGGGAAGAAGACGACGGAACGGAATACTGCACCGCCATGGACGACCTGGCGGACGCCCAGGCCGTGTGCGACAAAATCGGTATCAAGCTGCACACCGCCAACTTCGCCGCCGAGTACTGGGACAACGTGTTCGAGCACTTCCTGGCCGAATACAAGGCCGGCCGCACGCCGAACCCGGACATCCTGTGCAACCGCGAAATCAAGTTCAAGGCGTTCCTCGACTACGCCATGATGCTCGGCGCCGACCTGATCGCCACCGGTCACTACGTGCGTCGCCGCGACATCGACGGTCGCACCGAGCTGCTCAAGGGCCTGGATCCGAACAAGGATCAGAGCTACTTCCTGCACGCCGTCGGCGGTGAACAGATCGCCAAGACCCTGTTCCCGGTCGGCGAGCTGGAAAAACCGGAAGTCCGTGCCATTGCCGAGAAATACGAGCTGGCCACCGCCAAGAAGAAGGATTCCACCGGGATCTGCTTCATCGGCGAGCGTCGTTTCAGCGATTTCCTCAAGCAATACCTGCCAGCGCAACCGGGTGAGATCAAGACCACCGAGGGCGAAGTCATCGGCCGTCACCACGGCTTGATGTACCACACCATCGGCCAGCGTCAGGGCCTGGGCATCGGCGGTCTGAAAGATGCCGGCGACGAGCCGTGGTACGTGCTGCGCAAGGATCTGGACACCAACGAGCTGATCGTCGGCCAGGGCAATAACCATCCGTGGTTGTTCTCCAGCGCCCTGCTCGCTTCGGAAATCTATTGGGTCAATCCGATCGATCTGAGCCAGCCGCTGCGCCTCACTGCCAAGGTTCGTTATCGCCAGAGCGATCAGGCTTGCACCCTTGAGAAAACCGAAACCGGCTATCGCGCCGTGTTCGACGAGCCGCAGCGCGCGGTCACGCCGGGTCAGTCGGTGGTGTTCTATGACGGTGAAATCTGCCTCGGTGGCGGCGTGATCGAAGTCGCCGAGCCGTGGAGCGGCCAGGCATGAGCCCGACTCAGGAGCAACTAACGGCTTTGGGCGGGGTGTTTCTCGCCGCCGTGCTGGTCGACCGGATCGCCAAGACCGGCCAGACCAACGAAGCCGGCCTGAGCTGCATGCTCGGCAGCCTGCTGGTTCGCGACCCGAAAGACACCCTGGATGTGTACGGCGGCGACGATATCAACCTGCGCGAAGGTTACCGCGCGCTGATCGGCGCCCTCGAGCGCGACCCGAGCACCTTGCAACGCGAACCGCTGCGCTACGCCCTGTCGATGCTCGGCCTTGAGCGGCAACTGGCCAAGCGCAACGACATGCTCGACGTGATCGGCAAGCGCCTGCCGCAGATCCAGTCGCAGGTCGAACATTTCGGCCCGGCCCACGAAAACGTGATCGCAGCCTGCGGTGCGCTGTATCAGGACACCCTGAGCACGCTGCGCCAACGCATTCAGGTGCATGGCGACATGCGTAATCTGCAGCAGCCGAGCAACGCCTCGAAGATCCGCGCCCTGCTGCTCGCCGGCATCCGTTCGGCACGCCTGTGGCGTCAGCTCGGCGGTCACCGCTGGCAGCTGGTCGTCAGCCGGCGCAAATTGCTCAAAGAGCTGTATCCGTTGATGCGCAGCGAGTAAATCGCCGCGCAATAAAAGCTTTGTAGTCTGTAACGCGTAATACGCCGGTCAGTTGGCGACGGACCGGCGGATTTTTTCATGTATGATACGCGCCCCATTTCGTTGCCCGACTGTCCGAGAACACCCCATGCAGCTCTCTTCGCTCACTGCGGTTTCCCCTGTTGACGGCCGCTACGCCGGCAAAACCCAGGCCCTGCGCCCAATTTTCAGCGAGTACGGCCTGATCCGTGCCCGCGTTCTGGTTGAAGTGCGCTGGCTCCAGCGCCTGGCCGCTCACGCCGGCATCCCGGAAGTGCCAGCCTTCTCCGCCGAAGCCAACGCCGTTCTGAATGAGCTGGCCGAAAACTTCTCGCTGGAGCACGCCGAGCGCGTGAAAGAGATCGAGCGCACCACCAACCACGACGTAAAAGCGATCGAATACCTGCTCAAAGAGCAGGCAGCCAAGCTGCCGGAGCTGGCCAAGGTCAGCGAATTCATCCACTTCGCCTGCACCAGCGAGGACATCAACAACCTGTCCCACGCCCTGATGCTGCGCGAAGGCCGTGATGATGTGATGCTGCCGCTGATGCGCCAGACCGCCAACGCCATCCGCGAACTGGCGATCCGCTTCGCCGACGTGCCAATGCTGTCGCGCACCCACGGCCAGCCGGCTTCGCCGACCACTCTGGGTAAAGAGCTGGCGAACGTGGTTTACCGTCTGGAGCGCCAGATCGCTCAGGTCGCTGCCGTTCCGCTACTGGGCAAGATCAACGGCGCTGTCGGCAACTACAACGCTCACCTGTCGGCCTACCCGCAGATCGACTGGGAAGCCAACGCCCGCGCCTTCATCGAAGACGAGCTGGGCCTGGACTTCAACCCGTACACCACGCAGATCGAGCCGCACGACTACATCGCCGAGCTGTTCGACGCCATTGCGCGCTTCAACACCATCCTGATCGACTTTGACCGTGACATCTGGGGCTACATCTCCTTGGGTTACTTCAAGCAGCGCACCATCGCCGGCGAAATCGGTTCGTCGACCATGCCGCACAAAGTCAACCCGATCGACTTCGAAAACTCCGAAGGCAACCTGGGCATCGCCAACGCCCTGTTCCAGCACCTGGCGAGCAAACTGCCGATCTCCCGCTGGCAGCGCGACCTGACCGACTCCACCGTTCTGCGCAACCTCGGTGTCGGTTTCGCCCATAGCGTGATCGCGTACGAAGCGAGCCTCAAAGGCATCAGCAAGCTCGAGCTGAACGCTGACAAGATCGCTGCCGATCTGGACGCTTGCTGGGAAGTCCTGGCCGAGCCGATCCAGACCGTGATGCGCCGCTACAACATCGAAAACCCGTACGAGAAGCTGAAAGAACTGACTCGCGGCAAGGGCATCAGCCCTGAAGCGCTGCAGACTTTCATCGATGGCCTGGACATGCCGGCCGCTGCGAAAGCCGAGCTGAAACAGCTGACCCCGGCCAACTACATCGGCAACGCTATAGCGCAAGCCAAACGCATCTGATCGACTGCTTGACCCGTTTGAGACGCCCGGCCGCGCCGGGCGTTTTTATTCCCGTCTGAAAAATGCTTTTTTTCAATAGGTTACATATGAATCCCGATATTCCTCTTCAACTTCTGGGTGGTCTTACGGCGCGCGAATTCATGCGCGATTACTGGCAGAAAAAACCACTGCTGATCCGTCAGGCGATTCCTGATTTCGAAAGCCCGATCGACGCCGACGAACTCGCCGGCCTGGCCCTGGAAGAAGAAGTCGAATCGCGCCTGGTGATCGAGCACGGCGAGCGTCCTTGGGAACTGCGTCGCGGCCCGTTCGCCGAAGACGAATTCAGCAAGCTGCCGGAGCGCGAGTGGACCCTGCTGGTGCAGGCGGTCGATCAGTTCGTGCCGGAAGTCAGCGAGCTGCTGGAAAATTTCCGCTTTCTGCCGAGCTGGCGCGTCGACGACGTGATGATCAGCTTTGCCGCCCCAGGTGGCAGCGTCGGCCCGCACTTCGACAACTACGACGTGTTCCTGCTGCAAGGCCATGGCAAGCGCAACTGGAAAATCGGCCAGATGTGCGACTCCGAAAGCCCACTGCTGCAACACGCGGACCTGCGCATCCTCGCCGAATTCCACGAGACCGAAGAGTGGGTCCTGGAACCGGGCGACATGCTCTACCTGCCGCCGCGCCTGGCTCACTGCGGCGTTGCCGTCGATGACTGCATGACCTACTCGGTCGGCTTCCGCGCACCAAGCGCCGCTGAAGTACTGACCCACTTCACCGACTTCCTCAGCCAGTTCCTGACTGACGAAGAGCGCTACACCGACGCCGACGCCAAACCGGTCAGCGACGATCCACATCAGATCCAGCACGATGCCCTCGGCCGCCTGAAAGCGCTGCTCGCCGAGCACATGAGCGACGAACGCCTGCTGCTGACCTGGTTCGGCCAGTACATGACCGAGCCGCGTTATCCAGAACTGGTGGTCGGCCCGGAAGAAGTCGAGGAAGAAGACCTTCTTGGCGCGCTCGAAGACGGCGCCATCCTGATCCGCAACCCGAGCGCGCGCCTGGCGTGGTCGGACGTCGATGATGATCTGCTGCTGTTCGCCAGCGGCCAGAGCCGCTACCTGCCGGGCAAGCTGCGCGAACTGCTGAAGCTGATCTGCTCCGCCGACGCCCTGCACACCGACAACCTCGGTGACTGGCTGAGCGACGAAGACGGCCGCGGTCTGCTGTGCGAACTGGTCAAACAGGGAAGCCTGGGGTTCGCCGACGATGAATAAGATTCGCGTACGTGTTGCAGACTGGCAAAAGGACAACGCCGAGATCCGCCGCATTCGCGAAACGGTGTTCATTGCCGAACAATCGGTCCCACCCGAGCTTGAGTGGGACGCCGATGACGCCACGGCGGTGCATTTTCTGGCTTTCGAAGGCGACTTTCCGATCGGCACCGCGCGCCTTTTGCCTGATGGGCATGTCGGCCGGGTTTCGGTGCTGAAGGACTGGCGCGGATTGAAGGTCGGCGATGCGCTGATGCAAGCGGTGATTGCTGAAGCGGAAGCACGGGGCCTGAAGCAGCAGATGCTCAGCGCCCAGGTGCAGGCCACGGCGTTCTATGAGCGCCTGGGCTTCAACCTGGTCAGCGAGGAATTCCTGGAAGCAGGGATTCCGCATGTCGATATGGTTCGTCATTCGGCTTAAGACCGAGGCGCTCCTTTCGCGAGCAAGCTCGCTCCCACAGGGGATCTCCAGCGAACACAGATTTTGTGCTCGGCAGAGATCCAATGTGGGAGCGGGCTTGCTCGCGAAGAGGCCCTCCAGAACACCACAAAACGCCCTGCCATTTTCGGATGCCGGGGCGTTTTGCTGTCTACGATTCAACTTGCCCCACCCCGGGCCGACAAACTGGCAATATCAAGCCTTTCGAAAGCGGAGATAACGGACATGTCCCTACGCACCCTGCTCACCACCCTGCTGCTCGGCTGCAGTTTTTCGGTGATGGCAGCCACAGAAATCGTGCCCCTCAAGTACCACACCAGCGCCGACATGCTGCCGGTGGCACAGGACTTCATCGGCAAGGACGGCCAGGTCAGCGCCTATGGCAACCAGCTGATCGTCAAGGCCGAGCCCGGCAAGATTCAAGAACTCAAGGACTTGCTCTCGCAACTCGACACCGCGCCCAAGCGCCTGCTGATCACGGTCGACACCAACGAAAACAACGGTCGTGGCGATGAAGGCTATTCGGTCAATGGCGCGCAAACCCGCATCATCAGTCGCAGCACTGCCAGCCGTGACGGCGGCGTCCAGCAAGTGCAAGCCAGCGAAGGCATGCCAGCACTGATTCAAGTTGGCCAGAGCGTGCCGATCACCAGCAGTCAGAGTGACTCATTCGGCAACTACAACAGCCAGACCCAGTATCGCAATGTGACACAGGGTTTCTACGTCACCGCCAGCGTCACTGGCGAGACCGTTCATCTGGCAATCAGTACCAACCGTGACCGCATGAGCCAGGAACGTCCCGATGTAGTGAACGTGCAAAGCACCGACACAACTGTCACCGGACGCCTGGGCGAATGGATCACCCTCGCCGGCGTGAATCGCCAGACCCAGGCCGACAAACAGGGCCTGGCCCGCAGCTACTCGACTCAAGGCCGGGATGACATGACCTTGCGGGTCAAAGTCGACACATTGGACTAAAGCACCAAAAACTGACTGATTAGTCGTATTAGACGAAAGATGTAGTGCTTGAAAAAAAGCACTACAAAACGTTTGACGAGCCAAAAAAGCGAAGGCATGATGGCCTCGCTCCCGCTAATCAGAGGCCCTGGCAAGGGCCTTCGAAGCGATGCTCGCAACCATCCCCGCGAGCCGTTTCGTGTCTGTACCGCCCACAAGGTGTGTTTGACGAGGTTGCCGACTGGAACGAAGTTGTCCCGAGGGACGGAAGCGTAATTAGGTAACCCGGCTTTACACTGTAGTTCGTATAAAGGCCCACGACGCCCGAATGCGCCCGCCAGTTCGCCTTTACCTGCTCACCTCCCCTCGAGCCCATCGTTCATCCCGTCGCCTGCCCCGCCGAACCCGACCTGACCACCTAAGCTTCTGGTCAGCGAGCGCAAGGAATTTTCCACCGCAGAACAACTTTTCATAAAGACGCGACGAGGTTTATCTCCATGGCACTGACACGCGAACAGCAAATTGCAGCCCTTGAAAAAGACTGGGCTGAAAACCCGCGCTGGAAAGGCGTGACTCGCAATTACTCCGCTGCTGACGTCGTCCGTCTGCGTGGCTCGGTTCAACCAGAGCACACCTTTGCAAAAATGGGCGCCGAGAAGCTGTGGAACCTGGTCACCCAGGGTGCCAAGCCGTCCTTCCGCCCAGAGAAAGATTTCGTCAACTGCATGGGCGCCTTGACCGGCGGTCAGGCTGTGCAGCAGGTTAAGGCCGGTATCCAGGCGATCTACCTGTCGGGCTGGCAAGTCGCGGCGGACAACAACTCCGCCGAATCGATGTACCCGGACCAGTCGCTGTACCCGGTGGACTCGGTTCCAACCGTGGTCAAGCGCATCAACAACTCGTTCCGTCGTGCCGACCAGATCCAGTGGAAAGCCGGCAAGAACCCGGGCGACGAAGGCTACATCGACTACTTCGCGCCAATCGTGGCTGACGCTGAAGCCGGTTTCGGCGGCGTACTGAACGCCTACGAGTTGATGAAGAGCATGATCGAAGCAGGCGCCGCCGGCGTTCACTTCGAAGACCAGCTGGCTTCCGTGAAGAAATGCGGCCACATGGGCGGCAAGGTTCTGGTTCCAACCCAGGAAGCCGTACAGAAGCTGACCGCTGCTCGTCTGGCTGCCGACGTGGCCGGTGTACCGACCATCATCCTGGCCCGTACCGACGCCAACGCTGCCGACCTGCTGACTTCCGACTGCGACCCGTACGACCAGCCGTTCGTGACTGGCACCCGTACCCAGGAAGGTTTCTACAAGGTACGTGCCGGTCTGGACCAGGCAATCGCCCGTGGCCTGGCCTACGCACCGTACGCCGACCTGATCTGGTGCGAAACCGCCAAGCCAGACCTGGAAGAAGCCCGTCGCTTCGCCGAAGCGATCAAAAAGGAATACCCGGACCAGATCCTGTCGTACAACTGCTCGCCTTCCTTCAACTGGAAGAAAAACCTGGACGACGCGACCATCGCCAAGTTCCAGCGCGAACTGTCCGCCATGGGTTACAAGCACCAGTTCATCACCCTGGCCGGCATTCACAACATGTGGCACAGCATGTTCAATCTGGCGCACGACTACGCCCGCAACGACATGACTGCCTACGTGAAGCTGCAAGAGCAGGAATTCGCTGACGCCGCCAAGGGTTACACCTTCGTGGCTCACCAGCAGGAAGTGGGCACCGGCTACTTCGACGACATGACCACCGTGATCCAGGGCGGCACGTCTTCGGTGACCGCGCTGACCGGTTCGACCGAAGAAGAACAGTTCCACTGATCGACTTCGCCTGAGCGAACGGCCTTTGCGGACCGTATAGAAAGCTAACCGCATCGCCGAAAAACTGACGCCCCGACTGGTTCGGGGCGTTTTTTTGCCTGCGGTTTTCCGGGCACCTCAGGAATTGACAAACCTGTCAGGCAAAACATTGATCCAGAGCGGTATCCGCATCGCAAAAATCGGCTAAAACGGGCGCCGCCGCTACTTGCAGTAACGCGCATATAAGACAACTTCCCAACTACTGACCCGTTAAACAGTTACGAAACCTCCGCAAACGATATCAATTATCATTTAGCGACAACTATGTTCGTTACATTTCCCACAAAACATAATTCTTGAAATTCCGGCTAATGCCCGCAACGCATGGGCTGCGGGCCCTTCGAGGTGCGCTATGTCCTTATTCCAATAAATAATTTCGCTATAGGAATTTTACTTGCCGGGTGTTTAGCCATAAAATCAGCGCGATTGATTGCTGCGACATATCGTCACTGCCTTATTTCTTTATCAAGCTCAGAGACCTTTGCTCTCTGTTAAGGATTTCCAGCATGCCCGAAGCGACAGGACTCATGGCCCACAACTGGGGCTTTGCCATTTTCCTTCTGGGTGTAGTCGGCCTGTGTGCCTTCATGCTCGGCGTCTCCAGCCTCCTCGGGTCAAAAGCCTGGGGCCGCAGCAAAAACGAACCGTTCGAGTCCGGCATGCTACCTACCGGTGGCGCCCGCTTGCGGCTCTCAGCCAAATTCTATCTGGTCGCGATGCTGTTCGTGATCTTCGATATCGAAGCCCTCTTTCTCTTTGCATGGTCTGTGTCCGTCCGCGAAAGCGGCTGGACCGGATTCGTCGAAGCTCTCGTTTTCATAGCAATTCTGTTGGCAGGTCTTGTCTACCTGTTCCGAGTGGGCGCCCTTGACTGGGCTCCGGAAGCTCGTCGCAAGCGGCAGGCGAAGCTGAAACAATGAGGCTTTGGCAATGCAATACAATCTCACCAGAATCGACCCCGATGCTCCTAACGAGCAGTATCCGATCGGCCAGCGGGAAACCGTTTCCGATCCGTTAGAAGATCAAGTCCACAAAAACATTTTCATGGGCAAGCTGGAAGACGTGCTGAGTGGCGCGGTCAACTGGGGACGTAAGAACTCCCTGTGGCCGTACAACTTCGGTCTTTCTTGCTGCTACGTGGAAATGACCACCGCCTTCACGGCGCCCCACGACATCGCGCGCTTCGGCGCCGAAGTTATCCGGGCATCACCGCGTCAGGCCGACTTCATGGTTATCGCCGGGACCTGCTTCATCAAGATGGCGCCGATCATTCAGCGCCTGTACGAGCAGATGCTCGAACCCAAGTGGGTGATCTCGATGGGTTCGTGCGCCAACTCCGGCGGCATGTACGACATCTACTCCGTGGTTCAGGGGGTGGACAAGTTCCTGCCCGTTGACGTCTACGTACCTGGCTGCCCGCCCCGTCCAGAAGCTTTTCTGCAAGGCTTGATGCTGTTGCAGGAATCCATTGGCCAGGAGCGTCGCCCACTTTCCTGGGTCGTTGGCGATCAAGGCGTTTATCGCGCCGACATGCCTTCGCAGAAGGAACAGCGCCGCGAACAGCGAATCGCAGTCACCAACCTGCGCAGCCCTGACGAAGTCTGATCCAGTCTGTTTCAAAGAAACGAGAAGCTGGCTTCATTCTTTACGTTGACCGAAAGCGAAAAAATAACCATGACTACAGGCAGTGCTCTGTACATCCCGCCTTATAAGGCAGACGACCAGGATGTGGTCGTCGAACTGAACAACCGTTTTGGCGCCGAAGCGTTCACCGCTCAGCCGACCCGCACCGGCATGCCGGTGCTGTGGGTGGCCCGCGCCAAGCTCGTCGAAGTCCTGACCTTCCTGCGCAACCTGCCCAAGCCGTACGTCATGCTTTATGACCTGCACGGCGTGGACGAGCGTCTGCGCACCAAGCGTCAAGGGCTGCCGAGCGGTTCCGATTTCACCGTGTTCTATCACCTCATGTCGCTGGAACGTAATAGTGACGTGATGATCAAGGTCGCCTTGTCCGAGAGCGACCTCAGCTTGCCGACCGTCACCAGCATCTGGCCGAACGCCAACTGGTACGAGCGTGAAGTCTGGGACATGTACGGCATCGACTTCAAAGGTCACCCGCACCTGTCGCGCATCATGATGCCGCCGACCTGGGAAGGTCACCCGCTGCGCAAGGACTTCCCGGCGCGCGCCACCGAATTCGACCCGTTCAGCCTGAACCTGGCCAAGCAACAGCTTGAGGAAGAAGCCGCGCGCTTCCGTCCTGAAGACTGGGGCATGAAACGTTCCGGCCCGAACGAGGACTACATGTTCCTCAACCTGGGTCCGAACCACCCCTCGGCTCACGGTGCATTCCGCATCATTCTGCAACTGGACGGCGAAGAGATCGTCGACTGCGTTCCGGACATCGGTTACCACCACCGTGGCGCCGAGAAGATGGCCGAGCGTCAGTCCTGGCACAGCTTCATTCCGTACACCGACCGTATCGACTACCTCGGCGGCGTGATGAACAACCTGCCGTACGTGCTCTCGGTCGAGAAGCTGGCCGGCATCAAGGTGCCGGAGAAGGTCGACGTCATCCGCATCATGATGGCCGAGTTCTTCCGGATCACCAGCCACCTGCTGTTCCTGGGTACCTACATCCAGGACGTCGGCGCCATGACGCCGGTGTTCTTCACCTTCACCGACCGTCAGAAGGCCTACACGGTGATTGAAGCCATCACCGGTTTCCGTCTGCACCCGGCCTGGTACCGCATCGGTGGCGTCGCCCACGACCTGCCGCGCGGCTGGGACAAACTGGTGAAAGACTTCGTTGAATGGCTGCCTAAGCGCCTCGACGAATACACCAAGGCCGCCCTGCAGAACAGCATCCTCAAGGGGCGCACCATCGGCGTTGCCCAGTACAACACCAAAGAGGCCCTGGAATGGGGCGTCACCGGTGCCGGCCTGCGTTCCACCGGTTGCGATTTCGACCTGCGCAAGGCGCGTCCTTACTCCGGCTACGAGAACTTCGAGTTCGAAGTGCCGCTGGCCGCCAACGGTGATGCCTACGACCGCTGCATGGTTCGCGTCGAAGAGATGCGCCAGAGCGTCAGGATCATCGACCAGTGCCTGCGCAACATGCCGGAAGGCCCGTACAAGGCGGATCACCCGCTGACCACGCCGCCGCCGAAAGAGCGCACGCTGCAGCACATCGAAACCTTGATCACGCACTTCCTGCAGGTTTCGTGGGGCCCGGTCATGCCGGCCAACGAATCCTTCCAGATGATCGAAGCGACCAAGGGCATCAACAGTTATTACCTGACGAGCGACGGCGGCACCATGAGCTACCGTACCCGGATCCGTACTCCGAGCTTCGCCCACCTGCAGCAGATCCCTTCGGTGATCAAAGGCAGCATGGTCGCGGACCTGATTGCGTACCTGGGTAGTATCGACTTCGTTATGGCCGACGTGGACCGCTAAGCATGAACAGCACGCTTATCCAGACAGACCGTTTCACCCTGAGTGAAACCGAGCGCTCGGCCATCGAGCACGAGCTGCATCACTACGAAGATCCGCGCGCGGCGTCGATCGAAGCCTTGAAGATCGTCCAGAAGGAACGCGGCTGGGTGCCGGACGGCGCTTTGTACGCGATCGGCGAGATCCTCGGCATCCCGGCCAGCGACGTTGAAGGCGTGGCCACGTTCTACAGCCAGATCTTCCGTCAGCCGGTCGGCCGTCACATCATTCGCGTCTGCGACAGCATGGTCTGCTACATCGGTGGCCACGAGTCGGTGGTCAGCGAAATCCAGAACAACCTGGGTATCGGCCTGGGTCAGACCACTGCCGACGGTCGCTTCACTCTGCTGCCGGTCTGCTGCCTCGGCAACTGCGACAAGGCACCGGCGCTGATGATCGATGACGACACCTTTGGCGATGTCCAGCCTGCCGGCGTCGCCAAACTGCTCGAGGGCTACGTATGACCCTGACTTCTTTCGGCCCGGCCAACCGCATTCAGCGTTCGGCCGAGACTCACCCGCTGACCTGGCGCCTGCGTGACGACGGCGAAGCCGTGTGGCTCGACGAGTACCAGGCCAAGAACGGTTACGCCGCTGCACGCAAGGCCTTCGCCGACATGGATCAGGACGCCATCGTCCAGACCGTGAAAGACGCCGGCCTCAAAGGTCGCGGCGGTGCAGGCTTCCCCACTGGCGTGAAGTGGGGCCTGATGCCAAAGGACGAATCCATCAACATCCGCTACCTGCTGTGCAACGCGGATGAAATGGAGCCGAACACCTGGAAAGACCGCATGCTGATGGAGCAACTGCCCCATCTGCTGATCGAAGGCATGCTGATCAGTGCCCGCGCGCTGAAAACCTACCGTGGCTACATCTTCCTGCGTGGCGAGTACACCACCGCCGCCAAGCACCTGAACCGTGCCGTGGAAGAAGCCAAGGCAGCCGGCCTGCTGGGCAAGAACATTCTGGGCAGCGGCTTCGATTTCGAGCTGTTCGTCCACACCGGCGCCGGGCGTTACATCTGCGGTGAAGAAACCGCACTGATCAACTCCCTCGAAGGCCGCCGCGCCAACCCGCGCTCCAAGCCGCCCTTCCCTGCCGCCGTTGGCGTCTGGGGCAAGCCGACCTGCGTGAACAACGTTGAAACCCTGTGCAACGTGCCGGCGATCATTGCCGATGGCGTGGACTGGTACAAATCGTTGGCCCGCGACGGCAGTGAAGACATGGGCACCAAGCTCATGGGCTTCTCCGGCAAGGTCAAGAATCCGGGCCTGTGGGAACTGCCATTCGGCGTGACCGGTCGCGAGCTGTTCGAAGACTACGCCGGCGGCATGCGCGACGGTTACAAGCTCAAGGCCTGGCAGCCAGGCGGCGCCGGCACCGGTTTCCTGTTGCCGGAACACCTCGACGCACAAATGTACGCCGGCGGCATCGCCAAAGTGGGCACCCGTATGGGTACCGGCCTGGCCATGGCGGTGGACGACAGCGTCAACATGGTGTCCCTGCTGCGCAACATGGAGCAGTTCTTCGCTCGCGAATCCTGCGGTTTCTGCACCCCTTGCCGTGATGGTTTGCCATGGAGCGTCAAGCTGCTGATGGCCATCGAACAAGGCCGCGGCCAGCCAGGCGACATCGAGACCCTGCTGGGTCTGGTCAACTTCCTCGGCCCGGGCAAGACCTTCTGTGCTCACGCACCGGGTGCCGTGGAGCCGTTGGGCAGTGCCATCAAATACTTCCGTCCAGAGTTCGAAGCCGGTATCGCGCCTGCAAGCGCCGCCGTCCCGCCTCTGGCGAAGCCGATCACCGTCGGCGCGTAAACGCTTAAAAGGCGAAGGGTCCGTGCCCTTCGCCTTTCGTCCGATGACGCCTTTCGGGGCTGACTGGATTCGGACGGATAACAAGATTCCATTAGCCACGCCCGCTGACACCGGGCCAACGAAGACCTTTGAACCATGGCCACTATCCACGTAGACGGCAAAGCGCTCGAAGTCGACGGGGCAGACAACCTGTTACAGGCATGTCTGTCGCTGGGCCTCGACATCCCTTATTTCTGCTGGCACCCCGCGCTTGGAAGCGTCGGGGCCTGCCGCCAGTGCGCGGTCAAGCAGTACACCGACGAGAACGACACCCGTGGTCGCATCGTCATGTCCTGCATGACCCCTGCCACCGACAACACCTGGATCTCCATCGACGATGAAG
This sequence comes from Pseudomonas sp. B20(2017), assembly GCF_002113125.1. Classification (GTDB taxonomy): domain Bacteria; phylum Pseudomonadota; class Gammaproteobacteria; order Pseudomonadales; family Pseudomonadaceae; genus Aquipseudomonas. The sequence continues at coordinate 21,522 of NZ_NEJP01000022.1, forward strand.
AATCCAAGGCGTTCCGCGCCAGTGTCGTTGAATGGCTGATGACCAACCACCCGCACGACTGCCCTGTGTGCGAGGAAGGCGGTCACTGCCACCTGCAAGACATGACGGTGATGACCGGCCACAACGAGCGCCGTTATCGCTTCACCAAGCGCACCCACCAGAACCAGGATCTGGGCCCGTTCATTTCCCACGAAATGAACCGTTGCATCGCCTGCTACCGCTGCGTGCGTTTCTACAAGGACTACGCCGGCGGCACCGACCTCGGCGTGTACGGCGCCCACGACAACGTGTACTTCGGTCGCGTTGAAGACGGCACGCTGGAAAGCGAGTTCTCCGGCAACCTCACCGAGGTCTGCCCGACCGGTGTGTTCACCGACAAGACTCACTCCGAGCGCTACAACCGTAAATGGGACATGCAGTTCTCGCCGAGCATCTGCCATGGCTGCTCGAGCGGTTGCAACATCTCCCCGGGCGAGCGTTACGGCGAACTGCGTCGCATCGAAAACCGTTACAACGGTTCGGTGAACCAGTACTTCCTGTGCGACCGTGGCCGTTTCGGTTATGGCTACGTCAACCGCACCGACCGTCCACGTCAGCCAATGCTGGCCGACGGCACCAAGCTTGGGCTGGATGCTGCGCTGGACAAAGCCGCCGACCTGCTGCGCGGTCGCAACATCGTCGGTATCGGTTCGCCGCGTGCCAGCCTCGAAAGCAACTACGCGTTGCGTGAACTGGTGGGCGCCGAGCACTTCTACTCCGGTATCGAAGCCTCCGAGCTGGAACGCATCCGTCTGGTCCTGCAAGTGCTGAAAGACAGCCCGCTGCCAGTGCCGAACATGCGCGACATCGAAGACCACGACGCCGTGTTCGTCCTCGGTGAAGACCTGACCCAGACCGCCGCCCGCATGGCCCTGGCCCTGCGTCAGTCGGTCAAAGGCAAGGCCGAAGACATGGCCGAAGCCATGCGCGTCCAGCCTTGGCTCGACGCTGCGGTGAAGAACATCGGTCAGCACGAGCTGAACCCGCTGTTCATCGCCAGCCTGGCTGAAACCAAACTCGACGACATCGCCGAAGAGTGTGTACACGCCGCTCCGGACGATCTGGCCCGCCTCGGTTTCGCCGTGGCTCACGCCCTGGACGCCAGCGCGCCTGCCGTTGAAGGTCTGGACGCCGAAGCCCTGGAACTGGCCAAGCGCATCGCCGATGCCCTGCTCGCGGCCAAGCGTCCGCTGATCATCGCCGGTACTTCGCTGGGTTCCAAAGCCCTGATCGAAGCTGCGGCGAACATCGCCAAGGCCCTGAAGCTGCGCGAGAAGAACGGCTCGATCAGCCTGATCGTGCCGGAAGCCAACAGCCTCGGTCTGGCCATGCTCGGTGGCGAATCGGTTGATGCTGCCCTGCAAGCGGTCATCGACGGCAAGGCCGACGCCATCGTCGTGCTGGAAAACGATCTGTACACCCGCACCGCCAAGGCCAAGGTCGATGCGGCACTGAACGCTGCGAAAGTAGTGATCGTTGCCGACCATCAGAAGACCGCCACCAGTGATCGCGCGCATCTGGTTCTGCCAGCCGCCAGCTTCGCTGAAGGCGACGGTACGCTGGTCAGCCAGGAAGGTCGCGCCCAGCGCTTCTTCCAGGTTTTCGACCCGCAATACATGGACGCAAGCATCCTGGTACACGAAGGCTGGCGCTGGCTGCACGCCCTGCGCGCCACCCTGCTGAACCAGCCGATCGACTGGACGCAACTCGACCACGTGACCGCTGCCGTCGCTTCGAGCACCACGCAGCTGGCCCGTATCGTCGACGCTGCGCCGTCCGCCTCGTTCCGCATCAAGGGTCTGAAACTGGCCCGTGAGCCGCTGCGTTACTCCGGTCGCACCGCGATGCGCGCCGACATCAGCGTTCACGAACCACGCACCCCGCAAGACAAGGACACCGCGTTCGCCTTCTCGATGGAAGGTTACTCGGGCTCCGCCGAACCGCGTCAGCAGGTTCCTTTTGCATGGTCGCCGGGCTGGAACTCGCCGCAAGCCTGGAACAAGTTCCAGGACGAAGTCGGTGGTCACCTGCGCGCTGGCGATCCGGGCACCCGCCTGATCGAAAGCACTGGTGATTCGCTGAACTGGTTTGCTGCTGCGCCACGTGCGTTCAATCCGGCGCCAGGCACCTGGCAAGCCGTGCCGTTCTTCCACCTGTTCGGCAGCGAAGAAACCTCTTCGAAGGCCGCTCCGGTTCAGGAACGCATTCCGGCGGCCTACGTTGCTCTGGCCAAGTCCGAAGCGGATCGCCTGGGCGTCAACGACGGCGCACTGCTGAGCCTCAATGTTGCCGGCCAGACCCTGCGTCTGCCGCTGCGCATCAATGAAGAGCTGGGCGCAGGTCTGGTGGCATTGCCTGCGGGCATCGCCGGCATTCCACCGGCATTCGCCGGCGTATCCGTTGATGGTCTGCAGGAGGCAGCGCAATGACCTGGTTCACCCCTGAAGTGATCGATGTGATCCTGACGGTCATCAAAGCCATCGTGATCCTGCTGGCCGTGGTGGTCGCAGGCGCGTTGCTCAGCTTTGTCGAGCGTCGCCTGCTGGGCTGGTGGCAGGACCGTTACGGTCCGAACCGTGTCGGCCCGTTCGGCATGTTCCAGATCGCAGCCGACATGCTGAAGATGTTCTTCAAGGAAGACTGGACCCCGCCGTTTGCCGACAAGGTGATCTTCACCCTGGCGCCGGTGGTGGCCATGTCCGCCCTGCTGATCGCGTTCGCGATCATCCCGATCACCCCGACCTGGGGCGTGGCGGATCTGAACATCGGCCTGCTGTTCTTCTTCGCCATGGCCGGTCTTTCGGTCTACGCGGTGCTGTTCGCCGGCTGGTCGAGCAACAACAAGTTCGCCCTGCTCGGCAGCTTGCGTGCCTCGGCGCAGACCGTGTCCTACGAAGTGTTCATGGGCCTGGCCCTGATGGGCATCGTGGTGCAGGTCGGCTCGTTCAACATGCGCGACATCGTCGAATACCAGGCGCAGAACCTGTGGTTCATCATTCCGCAGTTCTTCGGCTTCTGTACCTTCTTCATCGCTGGCGTGGCCGTGACTCACCGTCACCCGTTCGACCAGCCGGAAGCGGAACAGGAACTGGCCGACGGTTACCACATTGAATACGCCGGTATGAAATGGGGCATGTTCTTCGTCGGTGAATACATCGGCATCATCCTGATCTCGGCGCTGCTGGTCACTCTGTTCTTCGGTGGCTGGCACGGTCCGTTCGGCATCCTGCCGCAACTGTCCTTCGTCTGGTTCGCACTGAAGACCGCGTTCTTCATCATGCTGTTCATCCTGCTGCGCGCTTCCATCCCGCGTCCGCGTTATGACCAGGTGATGGATTTCAGCTGGAAATTCTGCCTGCCACTGACCCTGATCAATTTGCTGGTGACCGCTGCAATCGTGTTGTGGAACACGCCTGCGGTTGCGGTTCAGTGAGGATTTGACCCATGTTCAAATATATTGGCGACATCGTTAAGGGTACCGGTACCCAGTTGCGCAGCCTGGTCATGATCTTCGGCCATGGCTTTCGCAAGCGCGACACCCTGCAATACCCGGAAGAGCCGGTCTACCTGCCGCCACGCTACCGTGGCCGCATCGTCCTGACCCGCGACCCCGATGGCGAAGAACGCTGCGTAGCCTGCAACCTGTGCGCCGTGGCCTGCCCGGTGGGTTGCATCTCGCTGCAGAAAGCTGAAACCGAAGACGGTCGCTGGTACCCGGACTTCTTCCGTATCAACTTCTCGCGCTGCATTTTCTGCGGTCTCTGCGAGGAAGCCTGCCCGACCACCGCGATCCAGCTGACCCCGGATTTCGAGATGGCCGAGTTCAAACGTCAGGACCTGGTGTACGAGAAGGAAGATCTACTGATCTCCGGCCCCGGCAAAAACCCTGATTACAACTTCTATCGTGTTGCAGGTATGGCCGTTGCGGGCAAGCCGAAAGGCGCCGCACAAAACGAAGCCGAGCCGATCAACGTGAAGAGCTTGCTGCCTTAAGGAAGAACGATGGAATTCGCTTTCTATTTCGCATCGGGTATCGCTGTTGTGTCCACACTGCGTGTGGTCACCAACACCAATCCTGTGCACGCCCTGCTCTACCTGATCATTTCGCTGATCTCCGTGGCCATGACCTTCTTCGCCCTCGGCGCACCGTTCGCCGGCGTGCTGGAAGTGATCGCCTACGCCGGCGCCATCATGGTGCTGTTCGTGTTCGTGGTGATGATGCTGAACCTGGGCCCGGCCTCGGTTCAGCAGGAACGCACCTGGCTCAAGCCCGGCATCTGGGCAGGACCGGTGATTCTCGCCGCCCTGCTGCTGGCCGAACTGCTGTATGTGCTGTTCGCTCACCAGAGCGGTCAGGCCATCGGTCAAACCACCGTGGACGCGAAAGCCGTGGGCATCAGCCTGTTCGGTCCGTACCTGCTGGTGGTCGAACTCGCCTCGATGCTGCTGCTCGCTGCAGCCGTCACGGCGTTCCATTTGGGCCGTAACGAGGCGAAGGAGTAAGACATGCCTGCTATCCCTCTCGAGCATGGATTGGCCGTTGCCGGCATCCTGTTCTGCCTTGGTCTGGTCGGCCTGATGGTCCGCCGCAACATTTTGTTCGTGTTGATGAGTCTGGAAGTGATGATGAACGCCTCTGCACTGGCCTTCATCGTTGCGGGCGCCCGCTGGGCGCAACCGGATGGACAGATCATGTTCATCCTGGTGATCAGCCTTGCAGCCGCCGAAGCCAGTATTGGCCTGGCGATCCTGCTGCAACTGTATCGCCGCTTCCACACGCTCGATATCGACGCTGCCAGTGAGATGCGCGGATGAACCTACTCTTTCTGACTTTCGTATTCCCTCTGATCGGGTTCCTGTTGCTGTCGTTCTCGCGCGGCCGCTTCTCGGAAAATCTGTCGGCGCTGATCGGTGTCGGTTCCATCGGCCTGTCTGCCATCGTCGCGGCCTACGTGATCTGGCAATTCAACGTCGCTCCACCGGAAGGTGGCGTGTACGTCCACGTACTGTGGAAATGGATCTCGGTGGAAGGCTTCCAGCCGAACTTCGCCCTGTACCTGGATGGTCTGTCCGTGACCATGCTCGGTGTGGTGGTCGGCGTGGGTTTCCTGATCCACCTGTTCGCCTCCTGGTACATGCGCGGTGAAGCCGGTTACTCGCGCTTCTTCGCCTACACCAACCTGTTCATCGCCAGCATGTTGTTCCTGGTCCTTGGCGACAACCTGCTGTTCATCTACTTCGGTTGGGAAGGCGTGGGCCTGTGCTCGTACCTGTTGATCGGTTTCTACTACAGCAACCGCAACAACGGTAACGCCGCACTGAAAGCCTTCATCGTCACCCGTATCGGCGACGTGTTCATGGCGATCGGCCTGTTCATTCTGTTCCAGCAACTGGGCACGCTGAACGTCCAGGAACTGCTGGTGAAGGCGCCTGAGCACTTCAAGGTCGGCGATTTCTGGATCGTGCTGGCGACCCTGATGCTGCTGGGTGGTGCGGTCGGTAAATCGGCTCAACTGCCGCTGCAAACCTGGCTTGCGGACGCGATGGCCGGTCCTACCCCGGTTTCGGCACTGATCCACGCTGCAACCATGGTGACTGCGGGTGTCTACCTGATCGCCCGTACCCATGGTCTGTTCGCCCTGGCGCCGGACATCCTGCACCTGGTCGGCATCGTCGGCGGTGTGACCCTGGTACTGGCCGGTTTCGCCGCGCTGGTGCAAACCGACATCAAACGTATCCTCGCCTACTCGACCATGAGCCAGATCGGCTACATGTTCCTGGCGCTGGGCGTTGGCGCCTGGGAAGGCGCGATCTTCCACCTGATGACCCACGCCTTCTTCAAGGCCCTGCTGTTCCTTGCCTCCGGTGCGGTGATCGTTGCCTGCCACCACGAGCAGAACATCTTCAAGATGGGCGGCCTGTGGAAGAAACTGCCGCTGGCCTACGCCAGCTTCATCGTCGGTGGTGCCGCTCTGGCCGCCCTGCCGCTGGTGACCGCAGGTTTCTACTCCAAGGACGAAATCCTCTGGGAAGCGTTCGCCAGCGGCAACCACGGTCTACTTTACGCAGGTCTGGTCGGCGCATTCATGACGTCGCTGTACACCTTCCGCCTGATCTTCATCGCGTTCCACGGTGAAGCCAAGACCGAAGCTCACGCCGGTCACGGCATCGCTCACTGGCTGCCGCTGTCGGTGCTGATCGTGCTGTCGACCTTCGTCGGCGCCATGATCGTTCCACCGCTGCACGGCGTACTGCCTGAGAGCGTTGGCCATGCCGGTGGCGAAGCCAAGCACAGCCTGGAAATCGCCTCGGGCGCCATCGCCCTGGCCGGTATCCTGCTGGCGGCCCTGCTGTTCCTCGGCAAGCGTCGCTTTGTGACCGCGATCGCCAACAGCGGCATCGGCCGTCTCCTTTCGGCCTGGTGGTTCGCTGCCTGGGGCTTCGACTGGATCTACGACAAACTGTTCGTGAAGCCGTACCTTGCGATCAGCCACATGCTGCGCAAAGACCCGCTCGACCAGACCATCGGTCTGATCCCGCGCATGGCCAAGGGTGGTCACACCGCCCTGAGCCGTACCGAAACCGGTCAACTGCGTTGGTACGCTGCTTCGATGGCTGCTGGTGCCGTGTTGGTCATCGGCGCTGTCGTGCTGGTAGCGGTCTGATATGAACCTTGCGAATTTGCGAAAGGAAACGAGCCCGTCATGATTCTGCCTTGGCTAATCCTGATCCCCTTCATCGGCGGCCTGCTGTGCTGGATGGGTGAGCGCTTCGGCGCTACCCTCCCCCGCTGGATTGCGCTGATCACCATGTCCCTGCTGCTTGCCCTCGGCCTCTGGCTGTGGGCCCACGGCGATTACTCCTTTGCGCCGAAACCTGGCGCCGACCCGACCTGGGCGCTTGAGTTCAAGCACGTCTGGATCCAGCGTTTCGGCATCAACGTGCACCTGGCCCTCGACGGCCTGTCGCTGCTGATGATCCTGCTGACCGGTCTGCTGGGTATCCTGTCGGTACTCTGCTCGTGGAAAGAGATCCAACGTCACGTTGGCTTCTTCCACCTGAACCTGATGTGGATCCTGGGCGGCGTTGTCGGCGTATTCCTCGCCCTCGACCTGTTCATGTTCTTCTTCTTCTGGGAAATGATGCTGGTGCCGATGTACTTCCTCATCGCGCTCTGGGGTCACAGTTCTTCGGACGGCAAGAAAACCCGGATCTACGCTGCGACCAAGTTTTTCATCTTCACTCAGGCTTCCGGCCTGATCATGCTGGTGGCGATCCTGGGTCTGGTACTGGTCAACTACAACAGCACCGGCGTGATCACCTTCAACTACGCCGACCTGTTGAAGACCAAGATGTCGATGACCACCGAGTACATTCTGATGCTCGGCTTCTTCATCGCCTTCGCGGTCAAGCTGCCAGTGGTTCCGTTCCACTCCTGGCTGCCTGACGCTCACGCCCAGGCGCCGACCGCCGGTTCCGTCGACCTCGCCGGTATCTTGCTGAAAACCGCGGCCTACGGTCTGCTGCGTTTCGCCCTGCCGCTGTTCCCGAACGCCTCGGCCGAGTTCGCGCCGATCGCCATGACCCTCGGTCTGATCGGGATCTTCTACGGTGCGTTCCTCGCTTTCGCACAAACCGACATCAAGCGTCTGATCGCCTTCTCGTCCGTTTCCCACATGGGCTTCGTACTGATCGGCATCTACTCCGGCAGCCAACTGGCGCTGCAAGGTGCCGTGATCCAAATGCTGGCGCACGGTCTGTCGGCAGCAGCACTGTTTATCCTCAGCGGTCAGCTGTACGAGCGTCTGCACACTCGTGACATGCGTGAGATGGGCGGTCTGTGGTCGCGCATCGCTTACCTGCCGGCGATCAGCCTGTTCTTCGCAGCCGCCTCTCTGGGTCTGCCGGGCACCGGTAACTTCGTCGGCGAGTTCCTGATCCTGATCGGTACGTTCGCCAGTGCTCCATGGATCACCGCGATTGCCACCTCCGGTCTGGTGTTCGGTTCGGTCTACTCGCTGATCATGATCCACCGCGCTTACTTCGGTCCGTCCAAATCGGATTCGATCCTGCACGGCATGGACGGTCGCGAACTGATCATGGTGCTGGGCCTTGCGGTACTGCTGATTTACCTCGGCGTCTACCCGCAACCGTTCCTCGACACTTCTGCCGCCACGATGCATGGCGTGCAGCAGTGGCTCGGCATCGCCTTCACTCAACTCGCTTCGGCCCGGTAAGAGCGCTATGGAATTCACGATTCAACACTTTATTGCGCTAGCGCCACTGTTGATCACCAGCCTCACCATTATCGTGGTGATGCTGGCAATCGCCTGGCGCCGCAACCACTCGCAGACCTTCCTGATTTCGGTGGCGGGTCTGAACCTGGCCTTGCTGTCGATCCTGCCGGCCCTGAAAGTCGCGCCTCTGGCCGTGACCCCATTGCTGCAGATCGACACCTTTGCCTGCCTGTACATGGCGCTGATCCTGGTCGCCACCCTCGCCTGCGTCACCCTCGCCCACGCCTACCTCGGCGATGGCGGTTCGGGTTACCCGGGCAACCGTGAAGAACTGTACCTGCTGATCCTGATGGCCGCCGCCGGTGGCCTGGTTCTGGTCAGCGCGCAGCACCTGGCCGGGTTGTTCATCGGTCTGGAACTGCTGTCGGTGCCGGTCTACGGTCTGGTGGCCTACGCCTTCTTCAACAAGCGTTCGCTGGAAGCCGGCATCAAGTACATGGTGCTGTCGGCCGCCGGTTCCGCGTTCCTGCTGTTCGGTATGGCGCTGCTGTACGCCGACTCGGGTTCGCTGAGCTTCGTCGGTATCGGTCAGGCACTGGCTGCAACCGGCCTGCCAAGCTCGCTGGCGCAACTGGGCCTGGGCATGATGCTGATCGGTCTGGCGTTCAAGCTGTCGCTGGTACCGTTCCACCTGTGGACGCCGGACGTGTACGAAGGCGCTCCGGCACCAGTGGCCGCGTTCCTCGCCACCGCGTCGAAAGTGGCTGTGTTCGCGGTCATGGTTCGTCTGTTCCAGATCTCCCCTGCCGCAAGCAGTGGCGTACTGAGCAACGTGCTGACCATCATCGCCATCGCCTCGATCCTGTTCGGTAACCTGCTGGCCCTGACCCAGAGCAACCTCAAGCGTCTGCTCGGTTACTCGTCCATCGCGCACTTCGGCTACCTGCTGATCGCGCTGGTGGCGAGCAAGGGTCTGGCGGTCGAAGCCATCGGCGTGTACCTGGTCACCTACGTGATCACCAGCCTCGGCGCCTTCGGCGTGATCACCCTGATGTCCTCGCCATACAACGGCCGCGACGCAGATGCGCTGTACGAGTACCGCGGCCTGTTCTGGCGCCGTCCGTACCTGACCGCCGTACTGACCGTGATGATGCTGTCCCTGGCCGGTATCCCGCTGACCGCCGGCTTCATCGGCAAGTTCTACATCATCGCTACCGGTGTCGAGTCGCACCAATGGTGGCTGGTAGGTTCCCTGGTACTGGGCAGCGCCATCGGCGTGTTCTACTACCTGCGCGTGATGGTCACCCTGTACCTGATCGAACCAAACCTGCGCCGCCACGACGCCCAACTGCACTGGGAACAGAAAGCAGGCGGCGTGATGCTGCTGGCGATCGCTGTGGTTGCGTTCTTCCTCGGCGTCTACCCACAACCGCTGCTGACCCTGGTTCAGCAATCGGGTCTGGCGGGCTGATCGCTCAGCGATAGTTGGCTACAAACAGAAACGGCACCTTCGGGTGCCGTTTCTGTTTTTGTGGGATTTTCATTTTCAACGCCCTCCCCTTTTTAAGGAATTTGCCTTCAAAACGATGAGCAACGGCTGACATCACACAGTTGGCCTATGCCGTTAAATTCGAAAGTCACCCATCAAGTGGAGATCCAGGAAACATGAAGCGAGATATTTTTTCAGAGTTGATGGACGGCCTCGAGGCACTAGCCGAAAAACGCAAAGGCAAAGTCACCTTGAAAAAAACGCGTGCCCAACGGATCGGCGCCATGAAGGACAAACTCATACCTCCCAATGACTTCGACACCTCTCTACCAGAGGACGTGCTGGATACCTTCGAAAGATAGAAACGCACATTTGCATACATGGAACGATCAGACCAACCCTGTGTGAGTTTTGCCCGCACTAACCTCACAAAATTGTAATTCCCCAATCACCTCCGCGTTATCCGCCCCCTGCAACGATGTCACCCGACGACCATGCCGGCGGGCCTCTCCCGCCAGCGTAACAACGGCATCCACTGTTTCGCCTGTTCATCGAACAGGCGCCGAACGAGGTGTCATTGCGGGTTAGCAATCTCGGCGTGGGTATCGAGGCGCAGCACCTGCCGTATCTGTTCGACCGTTTTTACCGGGTCGACAGCAGCCGCACGCGGTCACAGGGCAGCACCGGTCCGGGGCTGGCCATCGTGCACTCGATCATGACCCTGCATCAGGGCTCTGCGAAGGTTCAAAGCCGTCCGGGCGCAATAAAAGTGTTCAGTCTGGTGTTTCCCGTGATGACGCCAAAAAAACCTTAAGGCCTCCGCTACTTTGTGCGTTGTTTTCTCAAGCTCCATCGGAAAAATCATCGCACAAGCGCGCCTTAAATCTGCCCCGACCTTTCAGTGAGAATTTGCATCGACCTTGCGCTGAAACATCGGACAGAACCAGGAAAAAAAACGCTGCCGAAAGTAACGCCCTATCATTTCATCGCCCGTTGCCATGTGCCTCTTCCCCTTTTAAATCAAGCCAATCCACTGACCCTGACGCGTCAATTCACCTTTTATCAGTACGTGTTTCGACACACGAAAATTCCGCGCGCGGAAACATCCGCACATTTTTGACCCCGTTATTGCCGCAGGCCTAGATTCGGTTCGTGCTTGAACTCGCTCACCCACAGAACCGTCAGGGGGAACACCTAATGAGCTACGTCAGCGACATCAAGACTGCGCGTCCTGCACCTCAAAGTCTCCAGACTGCGCAACCGGCATGACCTTTTCCCTGCACAGCCGAGGTTATTACCCGACCGGCGACGGCCATCAACTCTACTGGGAACGGCATGGTGTTCCGGGACACGAACCGGTGTTTTTCCTCCATGGCGGGCCCGGCGGACGTATCAGCCGCCACCATTTGCAGTTCTTCGAACCGGGTCGGTTCGACATCATCCTGTTCGACCAACGGGGCTGCGGGCGCTCGACGCCTTACGGCGAACTGCGGGACAACACTACCGGGCTGTGTGTCGAAGACATCCATGCCCTGCGCCAGCATTTCGGATTCGAAAAAATCAGCGTGCTGGGCGTGTCATGGGGCAGCTGGCTGGCGATCCAGTACCAGCAGCGATATCCGCAGCACTTGCTGAAAACCACACTGGTTTCGCTATTCGTGCCGTTTGCCGCCAATGTCCAGGCTTACGATCAGGCGCTCAATGACGGGCTGACGCAATCGCCAAAATCATCGCCCGGCCATCGCGCGAAGGACATCTACCGGATCCTCGGCGAAGGCTGTCCATCGCAACAACACCGCGCCGCCATCGAATGGTTGAACGCTGTTCTACGTCGCACAGGGCAGACGATTTGCCCCGACACTCTGGAGCGTTTCGTCGATCAGGAAGCGGTACTCGCGATCCGCCTCGAACTGCATTATCACCTGCAGAACTACTGCTTCTCGCCAAAGGATGAAGACCTGACTCTCGACGACAACACCCTGCTGATCCAGGGCATCCGCGACACCCATGGCATGGCCAGCGTGCGCTGGCTCAGACAACGCATGAACATCCACTGCCGTCTGTTGCACGCCGGGCACAACGCCTTTGAAAACGCCCTCCTCAAAGCGGTGCGCCGGGCGGTGAAACGTGAAATCGAGGGCTAAAAAAAACGGCACCCGAAGGTGCCGTTCCGTCCCGCAAAAGCGCTTACTTGCGTGCCGCCTCCCACGACTTGAGCAGTTCGTTGTAGCTCACGGTTTCGCCTTTCGGTTTCTCGTTGGCCAGCTTCGGTTTTGGTGCGCCCGGCTGGTCGAACCAGTATTGCGCGTCGCGCTCGGGGTTCATTTTCGGTGCGCACACCGCTTGGGCCTTGGAGCGCTCCAGACGGGTCATGATCGCGTCCTGATCCTTGGCCAGACCGTCGAGGGCCTGTTGCGGGGTCTTCTCGCCGCTGGCGGCCTCGGCGATGTGGCTCCACCACAGTTGTGCCAGGCGTGGATAATCCGGCACGTTGGTGCCGGTCGGCGTCCATTGCACGCGGGCCGGGCTGCGATAGAACTCGACCAGACCACCGAGTTTCGGCGCCAGATCGGTCATCGCTTGCGAGTTGATGTCCGATTCACGAATCGGCGTCAGGCCGACGATGGTTTTCTTCAGCGATACGGTTTTCGAAGTCACGAACTGCGCGTACAGCCAGGCCGCGAGTTTCTGTTTCTCAGGCGTGGATTTCATGAAGGTCCACGAGCCCACGTCCTGATAACCGAGTTTCATCCCCTCTTCCCAGTACGGTCCGCGCGGCGACGGCGCCATGCGCCATTTCGGCGTGCCGTCGGCGTTGACCACCGGCAGGCCCGGCTTGGTCATGTCGGCGGTGAAGGCGGTGTACCAGAAGATCTGCTGGGCGATGTTGCCCTGGGACGGCACCGGGCCGGACTCGGAGAAGGTCATGCCCGCCGCTTCCGGTGGCGCGTACTTCTTCAGCCAGTCGACATATTTGGTGGTGGCGAACACCGCCGCCGGGCCGTTGGTGTCGCCGCCGCGGGTCACGCTGGAACCGACCGGGTGGCAATCCTCGACGCGAATCCCCCACTCGTCCACCGGCAAACCGTTGGGAATGCCCTTGTCGCCGCCACCGGCCATGGAGAACCAGGCATCGGTGAAGCGCCAGCCCAGCGACGGGTCTTTCTTGCCGTAGTCCATGTGCCCGTAGATGCGTTTGCCGTCGATTTCCTTGACGTCTTCGCTGAAGAATTTGGCGATGTCTTCATAGGCCGACCAGTTCACCGGCACGCCCAGTTCATAGCCGTACTTTTCCTTGAACTTGGCTTTCAGGTCGGCGCGTTCGAACCAGTCGGCGCGGAACCAGTACAGGTTGGCGAACTGCTGGTCGGGCAATTGATAGATCTTGCCGTCCGGCGCAGTGGTGAAGGAGATGCCGATGAAGTCCTTGATGTCGAGGGTCGGCGAGGTGAAGTTCTTGCCTTCGTTGGCCATCAGGTCGGTGATCGATTCGGTCTTGCCGTAGCGAAAGTGCGTACCGATCAGGTCCGAGTCGTTGACCCAGCCATCGTAGATGTTCTTGTCCGACTGCATCACGGTCTGCATTTTTTCCACGACGTCGCCTTCCTGCAGCAGGTCGTGGGTCAGCTTGATGCCGGTGATTTCACTGAAGGCCTTGGCCAGCACCTTGGATTCATATTCGTGGGTGGTCAGGGTTTCCGAGACGACCTTGATGTCCATCCCGCGAAACGGCTCGGCCGCCTTGATGAACCACTTCAGTTCTTCGAGTTGCTGCTCGGCCGTCAGGGTCGACGGCTTGAACTCGCTGCCGATCCATTTTTTTGCGGCATCTTCGTAGGCGTCGGCCCAGGCGGACGCGCTCAAACCGCTGAGTGCCAGCATGGCTGCCAATGAAATGCTATGTCGCAGCTTATTTTTCTTATCGAACATAGAGACCTCCTGTTAGGTTTTCGGAGCACGATTGCCGAGCGATTCGACTAGCCCCAACGCATCACAGCCAACAGCCACACCAGGGACAACGCGGACGCTACCCAGATGCTCCAGTCGGTCACGCCGATTACCAGCAGATGCAGGTAGGCGCTGCCGAGAAGACCGATGAACAAGCGATCGCCACGGGTGGTGGCAATCGGCAGAAACCCTCGCCGCAAGATGCTCGGCGAGCGCAATTCCCAGGTGGTCATGCCCACCAGGATCAAACCGATCACGATGAAAAACGCCGCCGTCGGGACGGTCCAGCTCATCCATTCCATCATCAGTTCCTCAGACCCGGCCCAGGGCAAAGCCCTTGGCCACGTGGTTGCGAACGAACCAGATCACCAGCATGCCGGGGAGAATAGTCAACACCCCCGCCGCCGCCAGTACACCCCAGTCAATGCCGGATGCCGATACCGTGCGCGTCATCACCGCCGCGATCGGTTTGGCGTTCACCGAGGTCAGCGTGCGCGCCAGCAGCAGTTCGACCCAGGAAAACATGAAGCAGAAAAACGCCGTCACACCGATGCCGGAGCCGATCAGCGGAATGAAGATCTTCACGAAGAACTTGGGAAAGCTGTAGCCGTCGATGTAGGCGGTTTCGTCGATTTCCTTTGGCACACCGGACATGAAACCTTCGAGGATCCACACCGCCAGCGGCACGTTGAACAGGCAGTGCGCCAGCGCCACGGCGATGTGGGTGTCGAACAGGCCGATCGACGAATACAGCTGGAAGAACGGCAGCAGGAATACTGCCGGCGGCGCCATGCGGTTGGTCAGCAGCCAGAAGAACAGGTGCTTGTCACCGAGAAAGCGGTAGCGCGAAAACGCGTAGGCCGCCGGCAGCGCCACGGTCAGGGAAATGATCGTGTTCAGACTGACGTAGTACAGCGAATTGATATAGCCGGTGTACCAGCTCGGGTCGGTGAAGATCACCTTGTAGTTCGCCAGCGTGAAATCCTGTGGGAAAAGGGTCAGTCCGCCGAGGATTTCGGTGTTGCTCTTGAACGACATGTTCAGCAGCCAGTAGATCGGCACCAGCAGGAACAGGATGTAGAGCAGCAGGGGAATCAGCTTTCTTTTGCTCATGGCCGGGCCTCAGCGGTTGGCATCGTTGTGGGTCATGGCGGTATAGAACAGCCAGGACACCAGCAGGATGATCAGGAAGTACACCAGCGAGAATGCTGCCGCCGGCCCCAGGTCGAATTGGCCTACGGCCATCTGGGTCAGGGTCTGACTCAGGAAGGTCGTCGAGTTACCCGGCCCGCCGCCAGTGAGCACGAACGGCTCGGTGTAGATCATGAAGCTGTCCATGAAGCGCAGCATCACCGCGATCAGCAGCACGCTCTTCAACTTGGGCAACTGAATGTGCCGGAACACGGCCCAGGCCGAAGCCCGGTCGATGCGTGCGGCCTGGTAATACACATCGGGAATCGCCCGCAGCCCGGAGAAACACAACAGCGCCACCAGCGAAGTCCAGTGCCAGACGTCCATCACCAAAACCGTGACCCAGGCGTCCATGGTGTTGGCCGCGTAGTTGTAACTGATGCCCATGGCGTTGAGGCTCGACCCGAGCAGGCCGATGTCGGCGCGGCCGAAAATCTGCCAGATGGTGCCAACCACGTTCCATGGAATCAGCAACGGGATCGCCAGCACGATCAGCACCACCGACGACCAGCGACCCTTGGTCGGCATGGTCAGCGCAATGGCGATGCCGAGCGGGATTTCGATCAGCAGCACACACGCCGAGTAGATGAACTGACGCAGCAACGAGTCGTGCAGGCGCGGATCAAGCAGCACCTGCTTGTACCAGTCGGCACCGACGAAGTAGCGGCTGGACTGGTCGAAGATGTCCTGCACCGAATAGTTGACCACGGTCATCATCGGGATCACCGCACTGAAGGCCACCAGCAGGAACACCGGCAGCACCAGCCACCAGGCCTTGTTGTTCTGCACCTTGTTCATGGCTGTACCTCGCTGTCGGTGGCATCCAGCAGAAATTCGTCGGCGTAAACCATCAGCCACTGCGCCGGGAAACTGATGTACGCCGTGCCCTGCGGCACCGGTTTGTCCTCGGCCAGACGCACTTTCAGCGGCGCGCCATCCAGATCGAGGGTCATGATCTTGTAGGTGCCGAGGTCTTCGACGTGTACGACCCGCGCCTGCATCGCGTCATCAAACGGCTCGTCCCACACATGAATGAACTCGGGACGGATGCCGACCTTCAGATTTTTCCATTGCCCGTGTTCGATATGGCGCTGCAAGCCGTCGGACAGCGGCAGATGAGTCGAGTTGAAACCGACCCCGCCCGGTTGCGGCTGCACTTCGATCAGGTTCATCCCCGGACTGCCGATGAAGTAGCCGACAAAGGTGTGGCTCGGCCGCTCGAACAATTCCCGTGGCGTACCGAACTGGACGATCTGCCCGCCGTACATCACCGCAATCTTATCGGCGAAGGTCGACGCCTCCAGCTGATCGTGAGTGACGTAGACCATGGTGATGTTGAACTGCTCGTGGATCTGCTTGAGCTTGCGCCGCAGTTTCCATTTCAGGTGCGGGTCGATCACCGTCAGCGGCTCGTCGAACAGAATCGCCGAGACGTCATCGCGCACCAGACCACGGCCCATGGAGACTTTCTGTTTTTCGTCGGCGGTGAGGTTGCGCGCCTTTTTGCTCAGCAGGTTCTGCAGGTCGAGGACTTCGGCGATTTCCTGCACCTTGCTGTGCACTTTCGCCTCGGCCAGGCCCTGATTTCTCAAAGGAAAGGCCAGGTTGTCGAACACGGTCATGGTGTCGTACACCACCGGGAACTGGAACACCTGCGCGATGTTGCGCTTCTCCGGGGTCAGGTCGTTGACCGCTTTGCCGTCAAACAGCACATGGCCCTGGGAAGGACTGAGCAGGCCGGAAATGATGTTGAGCAAGGTCGACTTGCCGCAGCCCGAAGGGCCGAGCAACGCATAGGCGCCGCCCTGCTCCCAGATGTGGTCCATCTCGCGGATCGCGTAATCCTCGGGCCCGCTCGGAGTTTTGCTGTAGCTGTGGGCGAGGTGCTGCAAACGGATTTCAGCCATCAGGCAACCCTCGCGACACGCCGGCCCGGTGCCTGCACCAGACGGCCCTGCGCATCGAACACAAACAGTTTATGGGTCGGGATATAGATGCGGATCGGCGCATCGACGTCGTATTCGTGAACACCCGGCAGATGCAGCACCAGCAGGAAATGCTCGTTGCGCACGTGGAGGAAGGTTTCCGAGCCGCTGATCTCCGCCACCTCGACGGTCACCGCCAGTTCCAGGTCGTCATCGTTGCTCGGCACCAGCGAGATGTGGCTCGGGCGCACGCCAAAACGGAACTCGCCCTCGCCCACCGGCCGCAGATCGACGTTCAACGGAAAGTGTACGAAGTTGGCGAAACTCACTTCGTTGCCGGCGATGCGTCCCGGCATCAGATTGATCGGCGGCTCGGAGAACAGTTCGGCCGCCAGCACGGTTTTCGGCTGGTGATAGACCTCGGTCGACGGGCCGCTCTGGATCACCCGGCCTTCATGAAGAATGGTGGTGGTGCCGCCCAGCGCCAGCGCTTCGTTGGGTTCGGTGGTGGCGTAGATGGCGATGGTGTGGCGTGCCTTGAACAGCTCGCGCATTTCCTGGCGCAGTTCTTCGCGCAGTTTGTAGTCGAGGTTGACCAGCGGCTCGTCGAACAGAATCAGTTCGGCATCCTTGACCAGCGCCCGGGCCATGGCCGTGCGCTGTTGCTGGCCGCCGGAGAGTTCCAGCGGATAGCGCTTCAGAAACTTCTCGATGCGCAGCATCTTCGCGGTTTCCTGCACCTTGCTCTGGATCTGCTCGTTGGAGATCCCGGCCTGGCGCAGCGGCGAGGCGATATTCTCGAACACCGTCATGGTCGGGTAATTGATGAACTGCTGATAGACCATCGACACGTTGCGCAAACGCACCGGACGCTGGGTGACGTCGACGCCGTTCATCAGGATGCGACCGCTGTCGGGCTTGTCCAGACCGGCCATCAGACGCATCAGACTGGTCTTGCCGGACAGCGTGCGCCCGAGCAAAACATTGAAGGATCCAGGTTCGAATTTCAGGCTCGCATCGTCGATCCAGGTCTGGCCCTCGACGGTGCGGCTGACGTGCTCCAGGGTGAGTGACATGGCTCGGCCTTTTTATTATTGGAGTCAAGCGACCTGTCCTGTAGAGCGACATTCGTGCCAGAAACGGCAAGCCTTTGATTTACCGTCGAATTCGCTGCAAGCCACGCAAACCGTGGTTCGTAGCTGAACACAAATGAACAGTTACGAATGAACAATTGAACAGTCGGGCGATTGACAATGAACAATCGTGAACAACACTCTATGGATGCTTTTTGGCACGGATCCTGTGAGAGCGAGCTTGCTCGCGATGGCGGTATGTCATTCACCGTTGATGTAACTGACACATCGCTATCGCGAGCAAGCTCGCTCCCACAGAGATCTCAATAACAATAATAAAAATGCTGTATTCAGAGGCTGACTGCCATGGCCGCACCTGCCCCGCCGCTTTCCCACGATGCGATCGTCCAGGACTCCTGGTCCCGTTGCCGCGCCTTCGGTCTCAATCATCAAAGCGCCCCGGCTTTCGATCAGTTGCCCGCCGCCGGCATCGCGCAGTTGCTCGACCGTCATCATTCGCTGGTGCAGACCACTCACCAGGAAGTGCTGCCGTATTACGAGAACATCCTGAGCAACTCCAACTGCCTGATCATGCTGGCCGACAATCAGGGCCAGGTGCTGACTTCCTGGGGTACACAGCGCTTCATCGAGCCGAACCTGGCGCGCGGTTTTCAGGCCGGCGCCAGTTGGATCGAACGCGCCAGCGGCACCAACGCCATCGGCACGGCGCTGGCCTGCGAGCAGGCGGTGCACATCGAACACGATGAACACTTTCTCAAGGCCAACCGTTTCATGACCGGTTCCGCCGCGCCGATTTTCGATGCCGAGCGCAAGGTCATCGCCGTGCTCGATGTGTCCAGCGACAGTTATCTGCCGCCGTCGCACACCCTCGGCATGGTCAAGATGATGAGCCAGACCGTGGAAAACCGACTGATCCTCAACCTGTTCCACGGCCAGCACTTTCAACTGACCTTCAACACCGGGTTGAACAACCTCGACAGCCAATGGGCCGGGCTGCTGATCTTTGATGAGAGCGGTCAGGTGCTGTCGGCCAACCGCCGGGCCGACAATCTGTTGGGTGTGCGGTTGTCGCGGGTCAGTGTTGAAAGCCTGTTCAAGGTGTCGTTGCTGGAGTTGATCAATCAGCCGGACGGATTGCCGTTCGCCTTGCAGACTTCCGGGCGCAATCGTTTCCAGTGTTTGTTGAAACGGCCTAAACAGGCGCCGATTCAGGCGCGCGTCTTCACTGAAACAAGAACCGCTGAAGCCAGAACAGCCGAACCGAAAATTGCCGTACCGACGGCCATCAGCCTGAGCACGCTGCACTTCGGCGACAGCCGCGTGGAAAAAGCCGTGCGCCAGGCCGAGCGGCTGCTGGAAAAGGACATTCCGCTGCTGATTCACGGGGAAACCGGGGTCGGCAAGGAAGTCTTCGTCAAGGCCCTGCACCAGGCCAGCTCCCGCAGCAAACAGGCGTTCATCGCCGTCAACTGCGCGGCGATCCCCGCCGAACTGGTGGAGTCGGAGCTGTTCGGCTACGAGAAAGGCGCATTCACCGGCGCCAACCAGAAAGGCAGCATCGGCCTGATCCGCAAGGCCGACAAAGGCACGCTGTTCCTCGATGAAATCGGCGACATGCCACTGCCGACCCAGGCCCGCCTGTTGCGGGTGTTGCAGGAGCGCTGCGTGCAACCGGTGGGCAGCAGCGAGCTGTTTCCGGTGGATCTGCGGATCATCTCAGCCACCAACC
The DNA here is from genome assembly GCF_002113125.1 of Pseudomonas sp. B20(2017). Classification (GTDB taxonomy): domain Bacteria; phylum Pseudomonadota; class Gammaproteobacteria; order Pseudomonadales; family Pseudomonadaceae; genus Aquipseudomonas. The sequence continues at coordinate 41,174 of NZ_NEJP01000022.1, forward strand.
GCTCGCTCAGGGAACAGGTGCAACTGGGGCGCTTTCGCGAAGATCTGTACTACCGCATCGGCGGTTTGACCCTGGAATTGCCACCGCTACGCGAGCGCAGCGACAAGCAGGCGCTGTTCAAACGGTTGTGGGAACAACATCGCGAGCCGTCGCAGTGGGCGGGATTGAGTCGCGAGGTGCTGGAACTGTTTGAACGGCACCCGTGGCCGGGCAATCTGCGTCAGGTCAGCAGTGTGATGCAGGTGGCACTGGCGATGGCCGAGGAACAACCGATTCGACCCGAGCATTTGCCGGACGACTTTTTTGTCGATCTGGAGATGGAGCCAGTAGAGGTGGCCGAGCCGTTGGGCATCGATCTGAACGATGCCGAGGCGTTGAACCGGGAGTTGCAGCTGGCCGGGGGCAATATTTCCCATCTGGCGCGAAGGTTGGGGGTGAGCCGCAATACCCTCTACAAGCGATTGCGGCAACTTGAGAACTGAGCACCCCACGTGATCATTCCCACGCTCTGCGTGGGAACGATCATGTCGAGTCGTCGAACGATCAATCGGTCAGAAAAACAAAAACCCGCACAAGGCGGGTTTTGTTTGTAACAGGTGCAGCAATCAGTCAGCCAGACGCCAGGTCGTGCCGCCCTTGCCGTCTTCCAGCACCACGCCCATGGCGGTGAGCTGGTCGCGGATGCGGTCGGATTCGGCCCAGTCCTTGCCGGCACGTGCCGCCAGACGCGCAGCGATCAGCGCCTCGACTTCGGCTGCATCGACACGCCCTTCGGCGCCGGCCTGCAGGAAGTCATCGGCTTCGAGCTGCAACACACCCAGCACGCTGGCCAGTTCTTTCAGGCGCGCCGCCAGACCGGCGGCTGCATCGAGATCGCTCTCGCGCAGGCGGTTGATCTCACGCACCATCTCGAACAGCACCGCGCAGGCTTCCGGCGTGCCGAAGTCGTCGTTCATCACCGTGGTGAAACGCTCGACGAACGCTTCGCCGCCAGCCGGCGCCACGTTGGGCAGGCCTTTCAACGCGTGGTAGAAACGCTCCAGTGCGCCCTTGGCGTCCTTGAGGTTGTCTTCCGAGTAGTTGATCGCGCTGCGGTAGTGGCTCGACACCAGCAGGTAACGCACGACTTCCGGGTGGTACTTGTCGAGCACGTCGCGAATGGTGAAGAAGTTGTTCAAGGACTTGGACATCTTCTCGCCATTGATACGGATCATGCCGCAATGCATCCACGCGTTGGCGTAGGTCTTGCCGGTGGCCGCTTCGCTCTGGGCGATTTCGTTTTCGTGGTGCGGGAACTCGAGGTCGCTGCCGCCGCCATGAATGTCGAAGGTCTCACCGAGGCAGCAGGTGGACATCACCGAGCACTCGATGTGCCAGCCCGGACGCCCGGCGCCCCACGGCGATTCCCAGCTCGGCTCACCCGGCTTGACGCCTTTCCACAGCACGAAGTCCAGCGGATCTTCCTTGGCTTCGTCGACCTCGATCCGCGCACCGATGCGCAGGTCTTCGATCTTCTTGCGCGACAGCTTGCCGTAGCCCATGAACTTGCCGACGCGGTAGTACACGTCGCCATTGCCCGGGGCGTAGGCGTAACCCTTGTCGATCAGGGTCTGGATCATCGCGTGCATGCCAGGGATGTGATCCGTGGCGCGCGGCTCCATGTCCGGCTTCTTGATGTTCAGGCGCGCTTCGTCTTCGTGCATCGCCGCGATCATGCGTTCGGTCAACGCTTCGAACGACTCGCCGTTCTCGTTGGCCCGGTTGATGATCTTGTCGTCGATGTCGGTGATGTTGCGCACGTAGGTCAGGTCATAACCGCTGAACCGCAACCAGCGGGTCACCAGGTCGAACGCGACCATGCTGCGGCCGTGGCCCAGGTGGCAGTAGTCGTACACGGTCATCCCGCAGACGTACATGCGCACCTTGTTGCCATCCAGCGGCTTGAAGACTTCTTTGCTCTTGGTGAGCGTGTTGTAGATCGTAAGCACGGTGTTTCCTTAAGACTTGATCACTGGCCCCACGAATCGCGCAGGGTCACGGTACGATTGAATACCGGCTGACCTGGTTTCGAGTCCTTGATATCCGCGACGAAGTAGCCTTCGCGCTCGAACTGGAAACGGTCTTCCGGCTGTGCATTGCCCAGCGAGGGTTCAGCACGACAACCGGTCAGCACTTGCAGTGAGTCAGGGTTGATGTTGTCCAGGAAACTCGCGCTGTCCTCGGCCTTCTCCGGGTTCGGAGAACGGAACAGGCGATCGTACAGACGCACTTCGCACTCGATGCTGGCAGCGGCCGGCACCCAGTGAATCACGCCCTTGACCTTGCGGCCTTCAGGGTTCTTGCCCAGGGTGTCCGGATCGTACGAGCAACGCAGCTCGACGATGTTGCCGTCGGCGTCCTTGATCGCTTCGTCGGCACGGATCACGTAGCTGCCGCGCAGACGTACTTCGCCGTTCGGCTCCAGGCGCTTGTAGCCTTTTGGCGGCTCTTCCATGAAGTCATCGCGGTCGATGTAGATTTCACGGGCGAACGGCAGCTGGCGCACGCCGAGTTCTTCTTTCTGCGGATGACGCGGCAGTTCGAGGTTCTCGACCTGGTCTTCCGGGTAGTTGGTGATCACGACTCTCAACGGACGCAGCACGCACATGGCGCGCGGGGCGTTGGCGTCCAGATCCTGACGGATGCTGAACTCGAGCATGCCGAAGTCGACCACGCCGTCGGAACGGTTGGTGCCGATCATCTCGCAGAAGTTGCGGATCGACGCCGGGGTGTAGCCACGACGGCGGAAGCCCGACAGCGTCGACATGCGCGGATCGTCCCAGCCGTTGACGTGTTTCTCGTCAACCAGTTGCTTGAGCTTGCGCTTGCTGGTGATGGTGTAGTTGAGGTTCAGACGGCTGAATTCGTACTGACGCGGACGCGCCGGCACTGGCAGTGCGTCGAGGAACCACTCGTACAGCGGACGATGGCTTTCGAACTCCAGGGTGCAGATCGAGTGAGTGATGCCTTCGATGGCGTCCGACTGACCGTGGGTGAAGTCGTAGTTCGGGTAGATGCACCACTTGTCACCGGTCTGATGGTGATGGGCGTGGCGGATGCGGTACATGATCGGGTCGCGCAGGTTCATGTTCGGCGAGGCCATGTCGATCTTGGCACGCAGTACGCGGGCACCGTCCGGGAACTCGCCTGCGCGCATGCGGGCGAACCAGTCCAGGTTCTCTTCCACCGAACGGTCGCGGAACGGGCTGTTCTTGCCCGGCTCGGTCAGACTGCCGCGGTATTCCTTGGCTTGCTCAGGGGTCAGGTCGTCGACGTAGGCCTTGCCGGCCTTGATCAGCTCTACCGCCCAGTCGTGCAATTGGTCGAAGTATTGCGAGGCGTAGCGCACTTCGCCGGACCATTCGAAGCCCAGCCATTTGACGTCGCTTTCGATCGCGTCGATGTATTCCTGGTCTTCCTTGGCCGGGTTGGTGTCGTCGAAACGCAGATGAGTAACGCCGCCGAACTCCTGGGCCAGGCCGAAGTTCACGCAGATCGACTTGGCGTGACCGATGTGCAGGTAGCCGTTGGGCTCAGGCGGGAAACGGGTGACGATCTGCGTGTGCTTACCCGAGTCCAGGTCCGCCTGGATGATCGGGCGCAGGAAATTGACCGGCGTGACAGGGCCGGTCTTGGAATTCGAGGTAGGGTCGACAGTGGGCTTGCTCATAGGATCCTTGAACGTACAGTGCGCGGCCGGAACACGGGCCTGACAAAACAAAGCCGCTATCATAGCCGATGCTGTCAAGCCCCTGACAGAGCGGGGCTTAAAAGGAATGCATTTAATCGCCGGGTTTTGAAAAACAGCCTCGAAATTCGCGCCTGTCACGCTAAACTGCGCACCTTGGCCCTCACGGGCTGAACCGGTACGGGGCCCAAATGTCCCAATACCCACGAATTCCTTATAAAACGCGCTTCAACTTATAAAGAGTAACGATCATGACTCAAGTTAAATTGACCACCAACTTCGGTGACATCGTCCTGCAACTGGACGCTGAAAAGGCGCCGGTCACCACCGCCAACTTCATCGAATACGTTAAAAAGGGTCACTACGAGAACGTCGTGTTCCACCGCGTCATCAAAGGCTTCATGATCCAGGGCGGCGGTTTCGAGCCAGGCATGAAAGAAAAGAAAGACAAGAGCCCGAGCATCCAGAACGAAGCCGACAACGGTCTGAAGAACGACAAGTACACCATCGCCATGGCCCGTACCATGGACCCGCATTCGGCTTCGGCGCAGTTCTTCATCAACGCCTCCGACAACAGCTTCCTGAACCACACTGCCAAGACCGCTCAGGGCTGGGGTTATGCCGTGTTCGGTAAAGTGGTTGCGGGCACCGACGTTGTCGACAAGATCGAAGGCGTTTCCACCACGTCCAAGGCAGGCCACCAGGACGTACCAGCAGACGACGTGATCATCGAGAAAGCCGAGATCATCGAAGCGTGATATTGCTGATTTCAGACTTGCATCTGGAAGAGGAGCGCCCGGACATTACCCGGGCGTTTCTGGATTTGCTCGCCGGACGCGCCCGCTCGGCGAGTGCGTTGTACATTCTGGGCGACTTTTTCGAGGCGTGGATTGGCGACGACGCCATGACCCCTTTCCAGCGTTCCATCTGCCAGGCCCTGCGCGAACTCAGCGACAGTGGCACGGCCATTTTTCTGATGCACGGCAATCGCGACTTCATGCTCGGCAAAGCCTTCTGCAAACAGGCCGGCTGCACGCTGTTGAAGGACCCGAGTGTCGTGCAGTTTTACGGCGAGCCGGTGTTGCTGATGCACGGCGACAGCCTGTGCACCCGCGACGAAGCCTATATGAAGCTGCGCCGTTACCTGCGCAACCCGCTCAGCCTGTTCATCCTGCGCAACCTGCCCTTGCGCACCCGCCACAAACTGGCGCGCAAGTTGCGAAGCGAAAGCCGGGCGCAGACGCGGATGAAGGCCAATGACATCGTCGATGTCACGCCGGAGGAAATTCCGCGGATCATGCAGGAATACGGGGTAAAAACCCTGGTTCACGGGCACACCCATCGCCCGGCGATCCACAAGTTGCAGATCGGCGATCAGGCAGCGAAGCGGATTGTGCTGGGGGATTGGGATCGTCAGGGCTGGGCGTTGCAGGTGGATGAGAACGGGTTTGCATTGGCGCCGTTCGACTTCGCGCCGCCGCCCTCACTGCCCGCCACCGCCACCGTCTGATCGTTCCCACGCTCTGCGTGGGAATGCAGCCCGGGACGCTCCGCGTCCCATGCCGAAGCGGACGCGGAGCGTCCATTGAGGCATTCCCACGCAGAGCGTGGGAACGATCTTGCGCGACCCCGGACTCAGTGACCGCTGGCCGCAGGGCCTGCCTTCGCAGCAAACGGCGGCTTGGCCAGCCACACAATCAGAATCAACCCCATGAACCCCCATCCCAGAAGCGTGAAGTAATCCACGGTCGAAAGCATGTACGCCTGACTGGTCAGCACATGATCCAGTTGCGCATACGCCGGATTGCTCGCCCCGCCCAATTGATTCAACGCCTCACGGGTCGCCGGCTCATAAGTGCTGATGCTCTCGCTCATATAGGCATGGTGCTGATCCGCCCGGCGAATCCAGATCCACGTCGTCAACGACGCCGCAAAGCTACCGCCCAATGTCCGCAGGAACGTCGCCAGACCAGCGCCATCGGCAATCTGGCTCGGCGGCAAGTCCGACATCAGAATGCTCAGCGTCGGCATGAAGAACAGCGCCACGCCAATCCCCATGAACAGCTGCACCAGGGCAATGTGCTGGAAGTCCACCTCGTTGGTGAACTCGGCGCGCATGAAGCAGCTCAGGCCGATCGCCAGGAACGCCAGACCGGCCAGCAGGCGCAGGTCGAACTTGTGCGCGTACTTGCCGACAAACGGTGACAGCAGCACCGGCAGAATGCCGATCGGCGCCACCGCCAGTCCGGCCCAGGTCGCGGTGTAGCCCATCTGGGTCTGCAACCACTGCGGCAGGATCAGGTTGATGCCGAAGAACCCGGCGTAACCCAACACCAGCACCAGCGTGCCGATGCGGAAGTTGCGATAGGCGAACAGCCGCAGGTTGACCACCGGATGCTGGTCGGTCATTTCCCAGATCACGAACACCGCCAGCGCGATCACCGAAATCGCCGCGCCAATGATGATGAAGTTCGATTCGAACCAGTCCAGGTCATTGCCCTTGTCGAGGATCACCTGCAAGGCGCCCACGCCGATGATCAGCGTGATCAGCCCGACGTAATCCATCGGCTGATGACTGGTGACCACCGGACGTTTGGCCAGTTGCTGGCGCACCACCATCACCGCGAAGATCCCGATCGGCACGTTGATGAAGAAAATCCACGGCCAGCTGTAACTGTCGGTGATCCAGCCGCCGAGGATCGGCCCGGCAATCGGCGCCACCACCGTGACCATCGCCAGCAACGCCAGGGCCATGCCCCGCCTCGCCGGCGGATACACCGCAATCAACAGCGTCTGGGTCATCGGGTACAACGGCCCGGCCACCAGGCCCTGCAGCACGCGGAAGCCGATCAGTTCCGGCATCGAGGTGGAAATACCGCAGAGGAACGAAGCCAGCACAAACAGGATGGTCGCCCACAGAAACAGCTTCACCTCGCCGAAGCGACGGCTCAGCCAACCGGTGAGCGGCAGCGCAATGGCGTTGCTCACGGCGAACGAGGTGATGACCCAGGTGCCCTGCTCCGAACTCACGCCGAGGTTGCCGGAAATGGTCGGCAGCGCCACGTTGGCGATGGTGGTGTCGAGCACCTGCATGAAGGTCGCCAGCGACAGGCCGATGGTGCTGAGCAACAGGCTGGGCGGCGTGAAAGAGGCGTTATTGCTCATCGCGAATCCTTTGGAACTCGGCGGGTGCCGCGCTTGTTACAGACGCAGTAACCTTTGTGGGAGCGAGCTTGCTCGCGATGGCGGTCTGTCCGATAAATTAATGCTGAATGACACACCGCTTTCGCGAGCAAGCTCGCTCCCACAGGGGGAAGGAATTAGCGTTGCGCGGTCTTGCTGACCGCCGCGCTGTTGTCGTGAATCAACTGGGTGATCATCGCGTCGGCTTCGGCCAGTTGGCGGTCGTAGACGTTGGTGCTGAACGAGGCCTTTTGCGGCGGCTGCTGGGCCAGTACCGGGCCGCTCTGGTCGTGCAGGTTGACCTCGACATTGGTCGACAGACCGACGCGCAGCGGGTGCTTGGCCAACTCTTCGGCGTTGACGTGAATCCGTACCGGCACACGTTGCACGATCTTGATCCAGTTACCGGTAGCGTTCTGCGCCGGCAACAGGGCGAACGCGCTGCCGGTGCCCGCGCCGAGGCTGTCGATGGTGCCGCTGAACTTCACGTCGCTGCCGTAGATGTCCGACTCGATCTCCACCGGTTGGCCGATGCGCATGTCACGCAGCTGGGTTTCCTTGAAGTTGGCGTCGATCCACAGTTGATCCAGCGGAATCACCGCCATCAGCGCGGTGCCCGGCTGCACGCGCTGGCCGAGTTGCACGGTGCGCTTGGCGACGTAACCGGTGACGGGGGCGATCAGCGTGCTGCGGGCGTTGTTCAGGTAGGCCTGACGCAACTCTGCCGCCGCCGCCATCACGTCCGGGTGCGACGAAACCACGGTGTCATCGACCAGCGCGCTGGTGGTTTTCAGTTGCTGTTTGGCGTTAGCCAGGGCGTTCTGCGCCGAGGTCAGGTCATCGCGGGCGTGGGACAGTTCTTCCTGGGAAATCGCCCCGCCGGCCGCGAGGTTTTTCCGCCGGTTGAAGTTGTCCTGGGCTTTCTGCACTTCGGCCTGTTGCGCATTGACCTGGGCTTTCATGCCATCGACGTTGCTGTACAGACCGCGCACCTGACGCACGGTGCGGGCCAGTTTCGCCTGAGCGCTTTGCAGGCCGACTTCGGCGTCGTTCGGGTCGAAGTTGATCAGCACCTGGCCTTCATGAACCAAGTCACCGTCGTCGGCGCCGATGCTGACCACGGTGCCGGTCACCAACGGGGTGATTTCCACCACGTTGCCGTTGACGTAGGCGTCGTCGGTGCTTTCGCTCCAGCGCCCGATGAATTCGTGATACGCCCAGACACCGGCACCGGCGAGGGCAACCACAACGGCCAGTACCAGCAGCATCACCTTGCGTTTGCGCGGGTTGCCAGAGTCCTGGGCGTTGTCTTGAGCTTGTGTGTTTTCGGCAGTGGCCATGACAAATACCTTGAATTAGTTGTGCGGCGTGGCTGGGGTGGCGTTGGCTGCGGTCAGGGTTTCACCCTGGAAGCCGCCGCCCAGCGCTTGCATCAGTTGAATCGACAGGTCGATCTGCTCGGCATTCAGGTTGGCCAGCTGACGCTGGGCCTGCAGCAATTGCTGCTCGATGCTGAGCACGTCCAGGTAGTTGCCGATGCCGGAACCGTAACGCTGGACGACGGTGTTGTAAGAGTCCTGGGCAATCTCGGTCGCATGCTGCTGGGCGCCGATCTGCCGGCCGATGTCACGCAACTGGTTGATCGTGTCGCTGACATCGCCCAGGGCTTTCACCAGGCTTTTGTTGTATTGCGCCACGGCGAGGTCGTAATCGGCGTCGCGGGCATCGAGGTTGGCGCGCAAGCGTCCGCCATCGAAGATCGGCACCGAAATCGTCGGGGCAATGTTGAAGAAGCGACTGGCGGAACCGAACATCGCGTCCCCCAACAAGGATTCGGCACCCGCGGAAGCCGACAGGTTCAAGTTGGGATAGAAGCGGGTCTTGGCTGAGTCGATGTCCTTGCTCGCCGCCTCGACACGCCAGCGCGCGGCAACCAGATCCGGGCGACGGCCCAGCAGTTCGGCCGGCAGCACCGATGGCAGCGCGACGGCGCTGGCTTGCAGGACTTTCGGCCGGGCGATTTCGTTGCCGCGATCCGGGCCTTTGCCGAGCAACACGGCCAGGGCGATTTTCGCGCTGTTCAGGCGCTTTTCAGCGTCGATCAGGCTGGCTTCGGAGCTGGCTTCCAGACTTTGGGTCTGCTGGAACTGGTACTGGCTGTCGATCCCGGAGCTCAAACGACGTTGGCTCAGGTCGAGCATCTGCTGAGTGCGCTTGAGGTCTTCGTTGGCCAGGTCATAAACGATATGCGCCTGACCCAGATCGCTGTAGGCCCGGGCCACGTCGGCAGCCAGGGTCAGTTGCGCGGCCTGACGGTCGACTTCGGCGGCGCGGGCCTGACCGAGTGCGGCTTCCCAGGCATCACGCTGACCGCCCCACAGGTCGAAGTTGTAATTGAAGCCGGCGCTGATGTTGCGCACGGTGGCGTAGGCGTCGCCCTGCCCTCGCGGGTCCTGATCCTTGGCCAGACGCGAACGGCTGATACCGGCGCTGGCGTCGAGGGTCGGATAGCGCTCGGCATCGGCGGCATACGCGGCGGCGCTGGCCTGATGGGCGCGCGCGTCGGCGATCTGCATGTCCGGGCTGTCTTTCAGGGCTTCGCGGATCAGGCCGTCGAGCTGCGGATCGCCGAGGCTGGTCCACCAGTCGCTCTTCGGCCACGCGGCCTGGGACAGAGTCACGCCGTTGAGCGATTGCCCGGTCTTGAGGGTTTTCGCATCGAGGCTGGCGCCCTGGGTATCGAGGCCACTGTAGTTGGCGCAACCGGCGAGGATCATCGCCGACAGCACCAGTGTCAGGCTGCTGCGCAAGGTTTTACCGCTCATTGTGTTCACCTAACCGCTGGATGGTGATCGGGTCACCGGCTGCCAGCAAAATTTTCTTGAGGATGTATTCCAGGGTTTTCAACTCGTCCGGGGTCACGGCGCCGGCCAGTTCATTCATGGCATCGGCGCCGATGTGCGGCAGGCGATCGGCCAGTTGCTGGCCCTGCTCGGTGAGTTTGAGTTGCACCTGACGGCGATCGCCTTCGCTGCGTTGGCGAACAAGGAAACCTTTCTGCTCCAGACGATCGAGCATGCGGGTCATCGAACCGCTGTCCAGCGACAGGTGCCGGCACAGCTCGGCCGGGGTGTCGACGCCGAACTGGGCCATGATGATCAACACCTTGAACTGCGCGGCGGTGATGCCGTGGGGTTCCATGTGGGTGTCGATGATCTTGTCCTTGAGTAAAGCGGCACGGCCGAGCAACAGGCCGAGATGGCAATGCTGGAATTCATCCGGGGTGAAATGCTTCATGTACGCACCTAATAACTGCCTAGGCAGTGAATGTATGTCGAGATGTTACTGCCTAGGCAGCGAATGTCAACGTAATAGTTAGGTTGCTTTGTAATTAGTTGACCAATGGACTGGTTTTTATGTACGCAGGCGGCCGCCATCGCGAGCAAGCTCGCTCCCACACAGTTTTTGTGGCGTTCACAAATCCCGTGTGGGAGCGAGCTTGCTCGCGATAGGAGCGACTCGGTTTCGGAGGGAACGCGGGCTAGAAATCCCGCTTGTAGAAGATGTCCAGCGAACTGGCCACGCCGCTGGCGGCTTCGAGGTAGACCTTTTTGCTCAGCTTGTAGCGCAAGGCGATGGTGTTAGCCGGTTCGAACACGCCGACGCCGTAACGCAGACTGAGCTTTTCGGAGATGTTGCCACTGGCCACCACGCTGGTGGTGTTGCCACTGCCCTGGGTGTCGAGCTGGAAGTCCTGAATGCCCAGGTCACTGGCCAGACTGCTGGTGACCCCGGAACTGCCCATCAGACCCAGACCGAGCGCCGCCTGCGCGAGCATGTTGTTGTCTTCGCCGGTAGTGCTCAGCGGACGCCCCAGCACCAGATAGGACAGCGCCTGCTCCTGGCTCATGGCCGGTTCCGAGAAAATCTGCGTGGTCGGCTGCTCGGCGCTGCCGCTCAGGCGGATACCGGCGATCACGTCATCGGTCTGGCGGATCGCTTCGATGTCCAGATACGGCTGATCGATCGGCCCGGCAAACAGCAGACGCGCGCGACGCACCGTCAGGCGCTGACCATAGGCGCGGTAGCGCCCGTCGTTGAGCCACAGCTCGCCACGGGTGTCCATGTTGTCACCAATGTGCACCTGGCCTTGCAGGTTGGCGGTCAGGCCGAAACCGGCGAAGCTCAATTTGTCCTGGCCGACCACCACGTCGATGTCCATTTTCATCGCCAGCGGCGGTTTGCCCTCTTCGGTCTGCGCACCGACGATGATCGTGTCATCGGAGACTTTCACCGTCGATGGCGGCAGCTCGCGCACGGTGATTTCGCCTTTCGGTACCAGCACCTTGCCGGCAATCGCCAGTTCATCGCCGGCCATGGAAATTTTCAGGTCCGGCGCCACTTCAAGCTTGGCGTAGGGCTCGACCGTCACCGGCAATTGCGTGCCCTTGAGCGCCAGATCTACCACCAGCGCCTGGCCCCAGGCGATGTTGCCGTTCAGGCTGCCCTGCCCGCTCTTGCCACTTTTCCAGCCGCCGTTCAGTTGCACGGCCTCACCGGCGATCACCGCCTGCAGTTGCAACGCTTGCAGCTCGATCGGCAACTCCGGCCCGGACACTTCGCCGTCGCTGAGTTGCACGGTGCCGTTGACCAGCGGCGCGAGCAGCCCGCCGGAAATCGTGCCGCTGCCATTCAAGCGCCCGGTGAGTTTTTCGACCATCGGCACAAACGGCCGCGCCACCGACAGATCCAGTCCGCTGAGGCGGAATGTACCGCTGAGTGGCTTGTTCTTCGGCAGCGGGTTGAGCTGCGCCTGCACCATCAATTCACCGAGCTTGCCACCGACGAAGTTGAGGTCGGTGTCGATGCGTTTCGGCGTGAGTTTACTGGTGAGCTTGAGGGTCTGGTACGGGAAGTCGACCCACTGATCCTTTTCCTTCATGCGCAAGGTGCCGCCGCTGGCGTCGATGCTGACCACGCCGTTCGGGCCGCTGGCCGGCAGGTCCAGTTGCAGGTCGGCGTTGAGCTTGCCCTGCCAGGCGAAATCTTTCGGCAACCACTGCGCCAGGCTTTCGATCGGGAATTGCTTGAGGTGATAACGCAGCTTCGGCTCCGGCATCAGGCGCTGGTCTTCGCCACACAGGCTGGCATTGCCGGACATCCAGCAATGGGCGCCGAAGTTGATTTTGCCATCGGCCAGACGCTCGAGTTTCGCCGGGTTTTGCAACTTCCAGTCCTGGCCGCCGGCCTGAATGTCGCCACTGGCCAGACGCCCGCGCCAGTTGCCTTTGTCCAGGTTGCCGTCCAGGCCCAGCGCCAGTTTCAGCTTAGGCCCGAGCAGGTCGAGGTTGAGTTTCTGGTTTTTGATATCGCCCTGAGCGCTGGCGGTCAGGGTGCCCAGCGACGTGTCGCCGGCCTGAATCCCGCTGCCCTTGAGGTCGATTTTCGCCCGTTGCGTGCTGTCGAGGGTGGCGTCGAGGTTGAGGCTTTGCAGGCGGTTGTCCTGGAACGCCAGTTGCGAACCTTGCAGCCCGAGCTTGCCCTGCGGCGCCTTGAGCGTACCGGCGACATCGACCCGACCGTTGATCTGCCCGCGCAGTTGCGGCCAGAGCTGGGCCAGACGTGCCAGTTTGATGTCGATTTGCCCGGTGAGCTTCTGTTGCAGGCTGCCCTTGCCGTTGATGCTGTTGTCGCCGAGGCGGATTTGCAGGGCATTCAGATTCCACTGCTCGCCAGCGCCGTCGGCCTTGGCTTGCAGGATCGCCGGTTGCCCGCGCAGTTTGCCTTTCAGATCGAGGTCGGCATTCAGGCTCAGGCGCTCGTTCTTCATTTCGCCTTTGCTTTTCAACGGGCCGGCCAGGGTGCCCGGCAACTCCGCAACCCAGTACGCCGGGTTGAGCGCCGACAATTCCAGCGCGGTGTCCCAGGCAATGCCATCGGCGAACTGCACGTTCACATGGCCTTCGGCCTTGCCTTGCCCGGCTTCGAGTTTCACTTGTGGCAGAAAGATCTGCTTGAGATTGCCGCTGAACGGACTGCTCAGGGTGAACGCCCCCGCCGGCCCATCTGCAGCGGCGGCAAAGTTACCAATGTATTGACCGTCGGTGTAGGAGACTTCGCCCGTGAAGGTACGCAACGTGACCTGCGGCTCGTCGATTTCCGGATACAGCCGATGCCACGGAAAATCCAGCCAGTTGATGTTGGCCTGTGCACTGAGGCCTTTGCTCCAGTCGACATTGCCGGTCAGCTTGAGGCTTTGCTTGTCGTTGGCTGTCAGATCGAGGCCGGCGATCTGCGCGCCGTTGGCGTCGACCTTGCCTTTGAGCAGCAACGCCACCGGACCTTTCTCGGCAGGCAGCGTCGCATTGCCGAGGAGTTGGTAACCGTTTTTCAGGTCGCCTTCGCCGGTCAATACCAGTTGATTGAATTGCAGGGTGTCCGGCAGGTCGGCGCTCGGCTTGAACGCCTCCGAGGTGATCCGCACCTTGGCCGGCAGATTTTCCACCAGCGGTTGCAGTTCACCGCTCAACCGGCCGTCGAGGTAGCCATGGCTGTCGGCGTGCAAGTTGAGGGTTTTCAGCAGGTCGCCGTCGATTTTCAGCGCCAGCGTCCACGGTTCGGGCGCCGGCGACGGCAAGGTCAGATCACCGGTGATGTTCAGCGGCCAGTTGCCGGTCGGTTGTAGCAGGCCGGACAGATTCAGGCTCAACTCGTCGCGTTGCAGTTTCACGCTGTCGATCTGCATGCCTTTGGCGGTCCAGTGCGCCGCCAGTTGCAGGCCTTTCAGTTCTTCACTGCCGTTGAACAGCAGGCTGCCAACCTGCACGTCGCCCAGCTCGATGGCCACGGGCAATTGCAGATCAGGAAGTTTGATCGGGCCGCTTTCGGTGACTTCTTCGCTCGGCGGGAATCGCAGGCTGACGGTATCGGCCTTGAGCTGTTCGATGCACAGGGTCATTCGCGTCAGGCACAGCGGCGACCATTCGAAGATCGGCTTGGTCAGCTCTACGCGGCTGCTGTCCTGCTGCCACAACAGGTGATCGGCGCTCCACTGCCCGCCGAGACGACCCTGGAAATTGTCGACGCTCAGGCCCGGCACCAACCCCAGCACCCAACGGCTGCCGGCCTGCGTTCCGAGCACAGCGGTGATGCTCAATACAATCAGCAGCACCAGCGACAACAGCGCCAGCGCCGATATTTTCAAACCACGCTTCACAGCTCAGGCCCCATGGAAAAGTGCAGCCGGATGCCGCCATCGTCGTCCAGCGCGTGGGCCAGGTCGAGGCGGATCGGCCCCACCGGCGAGACCCAGCGCACACCGATACCGACCCCGGTCTTGAGGTTTGGCAGTTCGAGTTTGTTGAAGGAGTTGCCCTGATCGACGAAGGTCGCCACGCGCCACTTCTCGGCAATCGAATATTGGTACTCGACGCTGCCGGCCACCATGTAGCGCCCGCCGATGCGGTCGCCCTCGGAGTTCTCCGGGGACAGGCTCTGATAGTCGTAACCGCGCACGCTCTGATCGCCGCCAGCGAAGAAGCGCAGCGACGGCGGCACCGATTTGTAGCCGTTGGTGGCGCTACCACCGACCTGCACCCGACCGAGCAGACGGTGCTTGTCGAACACGGTGGTCAGGCCTTTGACCAGCGCCGTGCCGTAAACCAGGTTGTTGTCCGAGCCGAGGCCTTCTTTCGCCACTTTGCTCTCGAAGGTCAGGCGATAGCCATTGTGCGGGTCGATGCGGTTGTCGCTCTTGAGGTAGGAATAGCTGACGCCGGGCATCAGCAAGGTGCTCAGACCGGAGTCGTCGCCGAGCTGGTATTCCTCGCGCTGCCATTTCAGCGAGATCACCCGCTGCCAGCCGCTCGGCAGTTTGCTGTGCCATTCCGGGCCGAAGGTCAGCAGCTTGCTCAAGGTGTCGGAACCGTCGATGTCCTCATATTGATAACCGCCGGCCCAGCGTAGTTTGTCGGTCAGCGGCGGATCCAGCGGAATGTCATAGAACAGACCGACGTTCTGCCGTGGCGCCGACAGTTCGGCCTCCCAGCCATAACTGTCGCCCTGCGGGTTGACCCAGTGACGGGTCCAGTTGGCCTTGATTCGCGGGCCGACGTCGGTGGAATAACCGAGACCCAGGCCCATGGTGCGCGGCTTGCGGGTGTCGAGTTTGACGTCCACCGGGATCACGTCGTTTTTTGCGGCGGTCGGCGCGGCGTCGACCCGCACGCCTTCGAAATAGCCGCTCGATTGCAGGTCGCGGTTGAGTTCGGCGATCAGCTCGGAGTCATACGGATCGCCGGCCTTGAACGGCACCATGCGTTGCAGCAGGTCTTCGTCGAACGGTGTGTCGCCTTCAAAACTGACTTTGCCCAGCGCATAACGCGGGCCGCTTTCGTAGATCAATTCGACGTCGGCGACTCCCGCGCGGGGATCGACCATCAATTTCTGACTGGTGAAACGGCCGCTGAAGAAGCCATAGCGCGACGCCTGGTTCTGAATCAGGCGCTTGGCGTCTTCGTAACGCCCATGGTTGAGCACCGCGCCGGGCTTGAGCACGTCACTCTTGGGGACTCGAAAGGATTTGAGGGAGGCCGCCGGGCCGTCGATGCGCACGGTCACGTTGCGCAGACGGATAGGCTCGCCGGGATCGATGTTCAGCACCAGACGCGGTTTTTCGCCGCCCTTGACGTCACTTTCGATCTGCGGCTGGTAATAACCCAAAGCCTGGGCGGCCTTGCGCGCCTGTTCTTCGGCGCCGCGACTGAAGCGTTGCAAGGCTTCTTCGTCACGATCGCCGAGGCTGCCGATATAGCCTTCTATATTGGCTTTCAGTTCATCGTTGGACGGTTTGATCCGCACATCCAATTCACTTTGCGCCAGCGCCGCGCAGCTGGTTAACAGCATGAGCACGCCACTGGTAAATCTTCCTGGAAACTTCATAGGCGCGGATGCTATCACGGGCTTGGGAGCGTGATAGAACAGGAAATTTCCCAAAAAGTTCGATGGTCATCCCGTTGCTGTTTGTAACACCTGCGGGTTGGCGTGGAAAAACACGTGCTCGCGCACCGGGCCGACAGCGACTTCGCCGATTTCCTCGTAGCCCTGACGCTTGTAGAACTCCAGATAACGCGGGTTGCCGGTGTCGAGGATCACGCCTTGGGAGCTCTCGTCCACCGCGCACCAGTTGTGCACCGCTTGCAGCAGCTGTTCGCCGAAGTGTTTGCCCTGAAATTGCGGATGCACACCGAGCAGCGGCAGCATGTGCACCGAGTCGGTCGGTACGCAGGCTTCAACGGCAGCGTGGTATTCCAGATAACGGCGGGTGCAGCGAAAACCGGTGCTCAGCACCATGCGCAGACGCCAGGCCCAACTCTCGGTAACACCCAGACGCCGTTGCGGCGGCGCGATCAGGGCGATGCCGATCAAGCGGTCGTTGACCAATAGGCCGATGGCCGGCAGATCCTGCAGGAAATGCTGTTTAACCAGTTCCCGCACCGTCGCGCGCACCCGCTGCTCGTAACCCGGGCGCTCGGCTTCGAACAGGTAAGCGAACGTCGGCTCGTGACGATAGGCCTGATAAAGAAGGGATCGCGCTTCACGGGAATAGCCGCGGTCGAGCATATGAATGTCGGCAATGGCGGTTTGGGTTTCAGGCATGACGGTGATTCTCCCTGGACGGGACTCAACAGGCCCCGTTCTTGTTATACGAGCCTTGGGCTGAAGGGATCGTTCCCACACCCGAAAGACATTAGCAGCGCATATGGACTACCGCCACGCTGGCCCAGATCCTACATGTCAGCTAGCATCGCCCTTTTGCCAGGACTGCCGACCATGAAGATCGTTTCCTTCAACATCAACGGACTGCGGGCCCGTCCGCATCAGCTGGCGGCGCTGATCGAAAAGCATCAGCCGGACGTCATCGGCCTGCAGGAAACCAAGGTCCATGACGACCAGTTCCCGTTGGAAGAAGTGCGGGCCCTGGGTTATCACGTGTATTTCCACGGCCAGAAAAGCCATTACGGTGTCGCCCTGCTCTCGCGCCAGGAACCGATCGCCGTGCACAAAGGCTTCGCCACCGATGAAGAAGACGCGCAGCGACGCTTTATCTGGGGCACATTCGCCGACGCCAACGGCGTGCCGATGACAATCATGAACGGCTATTTCCCACAGGGCGAAAGCCGCGACCATCCAACCAAGTTCCCGGCCAAGCAGCGCTTCTACAGCGATTTGCAGGCGTTGCTGGAAAGCCAGTTCCACAATGAACAACCGCTGGTGGTGATGGGCGACGTCAACATCTCCCCGGAAGACTGCGACATCGGCATCGGCCCGGACAACATGAAGCGCTGGCTGAAAACCGGTAAATGCAGCTTCCTGCCGGAAGAGCGCGAGTGGATGGCCCGCCTGAAAAACTGGGGCCTGACCGACAGCTTCCGTCACCTGAACCCGGACGTGACCGACATGTTCAGCTGGTTCGACTACCGCAGCCGTGGCTTTGAAGACGAGCCGAAGCGTGGTCTGCGCATCGATGTGATTCTGGCGTCCCACGGCTTGCTGCCACGGGTGAAAGCGGCCGGTGTCGACTATGAACTGCGCGGAATGGAAAAGCCTTCGGACCATGCGCCGATCTGGCTTGAATTGAGCTGAGATCCTGTGGGAGCGAGCTTGCTCGCGATAGCAGAGTGTCAGGCTGCAAAAGCTTGACTGGCACACCGCAATCGCGAGCAAGCTCGCTCCCACATTGATTCAGCTGTAATGTTTTGGTCATGCGCCTGACTTAATCTCCCCGGCAATCCCCGTGGCTGCAATCGGTGCCGGCATGACCCTGCGTGTTCTGTTCGTCTTTCTCCTGAGCGCCTGGCTGCAGGTTGGGTTTGCGGCGTTGCCCATTCCCGTGAACGGCCCGGTATTGCGCATCCAGGGTTCCAATACCATTGGCGCGGCGCTTGGCCCGGCGCTGGTTGAAGGCCTGCTGCAAGATCAGGGGCTGTTGAAAGTCCACAGCGAAACCCCGGACACCGCTAACGAGCAACGGGTCGTCGGCCTCACGGCTCAAGGCCAAAGAGTCGTGGTGGAGATCGCCGCCCACGGTTCGAGCACCGGATTCACTGCACTCAAGAACGCCAGCGCCGACCTGGCTGCCTCGTCGCGCCCGATCAAGGACAGCGAACTGCTGAACCTGCAAGCCCGGGGCGATCTGAAAAGCCCCGGCGCCGAGCAAGTCATCGCCATCGATGGCCTGGCGATCATCCTCCATCCCGACAATCCGCTGAATCAACTGAACACCGAACAACTGGCGCGGATCTTCAGCGGCGAGGCGAAGACGTGGGAAGACGTCGGCGGCAAGGGTGGGACGATTCATTTATATGCGCGGGATGATCAGTCCGGCACCTACGACACGTTCAAGGAACTTGTCCTCAGCCGTCGTGGGAAATCGCTGAGCAACGCCGCGAAACGGTTTGAATCCAGCGAGCAGTTGTCCGACGCCGTCAGTGCCGACCCGCAGGCCATCGGTTTCATCGGCCTGCCCTATGTGCGTCAGGCCAAGGCCGTGGCGATTGTCGACGGACAATCCCAGGCGATGCTGCCGCTCGCCAGCCTGATCGCCACCGAAGACTATCCGCTGTCGCGGCGGCTGTTCTTCTATCTGCCGCCCGACAGCAACAATCCGTGGGCCAGGGCCTTGGTGGAGTTTGCGCAGAGCCGTCGGGGCCAGACGATTGTCGCGGCCAACAGTTTTATCGCCCAGACTGTGCAGGCCATCGCCGTCACGCCGAATGCGCTGATGCCCGAGGGTTATCAATCCCTCAGCCGACACGCCCAGCGTCTGACCGTGAACTTCCGCTTTGAAGAAGGCAGCGCCAGCCTCGACAACAAGGCCCGCCAGGATCTGGCCCGGGTGTTCGACTATATAAAGCACCACGACAAGACCGACCGCGCGGTAACACTGGTGGGATTCGGCGACGCCAAGGACGACCCGGCGCGGGCGGATTTGCTGTCGAAGCTGCGGGCGATGGCGGTACGTCGGGAGCTGGTGAAAAACGGCGTGGTGTTACGCGAGGTGCGCGGGTTTGGCGCGCTGATGCCGGTGGCGACCAACAGCGGGGATGAGGGCAGGATCAAGAATCGGCGGGTTGAGGTTTGGGTTTACTGAACCTCCCCAATCGTTCCCACGCAGTACGCTGATCGTTCCCACGCTCTGCGTGGGAATGCATACCGTGACGCTCCGCGTCACAGTGGACGCAGAGCGTCCATGGCTGCGTTACCACGCAGAGCGTGGGAACGATCAGGGCTGACGCGGAATGTCTGTAATCAGCGCTCGCTGCGCAGCATTTCCTTCGGCACATACTTGCCGATCTCGAACTTGCCGATTGCCGCGCGGTGCACTTCGTCCGGGCCGTCGGCCAGGCGCAGGGTGCGTTGCATGGCGTACATGTAGGCCAGCGGGAAATCGTTCGACACCCCTGCCCCGCCATGAATCTGGATCGCCCGGTCGATCACCCGCAACGCGACGTTCGGTGCGACGACCTTGATCTGCGCGATCTCGCTCTTGGCGACCTTGTTGCCCACGGTGTCCATCATGTACGCCGCCTTCAGGGTCAGCAGGCGAGCCATATCGATTTCCATCCGCGAGTCGGCGATCTTGTCGACGTTACCGCCCAGACGCGCCAGCGGTTTGCCGAACGCGGTGCGGCTCACCGAACGTTTGCACATCAGTTCCAGCGCGCGCTCGGCCATGCCGATCGAACGCATGCAGTGGTGAATCCGGCCTGGGCCGAGGCGACCCTGAGCGATTTCGAAGCCGCGTCCTTCACCGAGCAGGACGTTTTCGTACGGCACCCGCACGTTGTCGAACAGCACTTCGGCGTGGCCATGCGGTGCGTCGTCGTAACCGAACACCGGCAGCGGGCGGACGATTTTCACGCCGGGGGTGTCGACCGGCACCAGAATCATCGAGTGCTGAGCATGACGCGGGGCGTCGGGGTTGCTCAGCCCCATGAAGATCAGGATCTTGCAGCGCGGATCGCAGGCGCCGGAAGTCCACCATTTCTTGCCGTTGATCACCCACTCGTCGCCATCGCGTACGGCACGGGCGGCCATGTTGGTGGCGTCGGAGGACGCAACGTCCGGCTCGGTCATGGCGAACGCCGAGCGGATCTCGCCGCGCAGCAGCGGTTCGAGCCAGCGCTGTTTCTGTTCTTCGTTGGCGTAACGCACCAGCACTTCCATGTTGCCGGTGTCCGGCGCCGAGCAGTTGAACGGCTCGGGACCGAGCAGCGAACGGCCCATGATTTCCGCCAATGGCGCGTATTCGAGGTTGGTCAGCCCGGCACCGAGCTCCGACTCAGGCAGAAACAAATTCCACAGCCCTTCAGCCTTTGCCTTGGCTTTGAGTTCTTCCATGATCGCCGTCGGCTGCCAGCGGTCGCCCTCGGCAACCTGCCGTTCGAACACGGCTTCGGCCGGGTAAACGTAAGTGTCCATGAACGCGGTCACGCGCTCACGCAGTTCTTGCACCTTGGGCGAATAAGCGAAATCCATGAGCAATTACCTTTTTTCGGCAGGTTGTTTAAGTCATGCAATCGATGCTAGAACAGCGTTGATAATTTACCTAGCCTATTCTCGGCGTGTATAAACATTCATCACCGATATATGATTGGTTGATTTTCCTGGCCGCCCTGACCCGCGCCATTCATCTATAACAAGCACCTATAACAAGAGAGCCGCGTAATGAATCTGAGCAAGGTCGACCTCAACCTTTTCATCGTCTTCGACGCGATCTACACCGAAGCCAACCTGACCCGCGCCGGGCAGATTGTCGGCATTACCCAGCCTGCGGTGTCCAACGCCTTGGCGCGGTTGCGCGAGACCTTCAACGACCCGCTCTTCGTACGCACCGCCCAAGGCATGGTGCCGACGCCCATGGCGCAGAACATCATCGGCCCGGTGCGCAACGCGCTGTCGTTGTTGCGGGTTTCGGTTCAGGAAAGCCGCATTTTCAACCCTTCGCAAGCGGTCAAGACCTACCGCATCAGCATGACCGACCTGACCGAAGCGGTGATTTTGCCGCCACTGTTCCAGCGCCTGCGTCGCCTGGCGCCGACGGTGATCATCGAGAGCTTTCTGTCCAAGCGCCGGGAAACCACCAAGGAACTGGCCGCCGGACGCCTCGACTTTGCCGTGGATGCGCCGCTCAACACCGACCCGCAGGTGCGCCACGTCAAGCTGATGGAAGACCGTTACGTCTGCGCGATGCGCAAGGGCCATCCGCTGGCGACCAAGGAAAAATTCACCCTCGACGATTACCTGTCGCTGACCCACATTCATATTTCCAGCCGTCGCAGTGGCTTGGGCCATGTCGATCTGGCGCTGGGCAAAATGGGCATCCAGCGCAAGATCGCCCTGCGCTCGCAGCACTATCTGATGGCATCCCAGGTGTTGCAGCAGACCGACATGGTGATGACCGTGCCGGAGCGTTTCGCCCGCCGCCATGACCTGCATGCGTTCAATCTGCCGGTCAACGATGTGCCGCCGGTGGAAACCCATTTGTACTGGCACGAAAGCACCGATCAGGACCCGGCAAACCGCTGGATGCGCGAGCAGATGATCGAGTTGTGCCAGCAAGTGACGGCGCACGAGAAGAAGCTCGACAAGCTGCAGGCGTCCGCCACTTGACGTATACGTCAACCTGCCATTAGCTTAGCGCCAAGACCTTATTTCGAGCGCTTTCATGAGCAGCCAGACCTACAGCATTTCCGACCTCGCCCGTGAGCTGGACATCACCACCCGGGCGATCCGCTTCTATGAAGAACAAGGCCTGCTCAGCCCCGAGCGCCGAGGCCAGGAACGCATCTATTCGCCGCGCGACAAGGTCAGCCTGAAGCTGATCCTGCGGGGCAAGCGCATCGGTTTCTCCCTGGCCGAGTGCCGCGAGCTGATCGAGCTCTACGACCCTTCCAGCGGTAACACCAAACAACTCAACAGCATGCTGGCAAAAATCAGCGAGCGCCGGGAACAGCTCGAGCAGCAATTGCTGGACATCGAACAGATGAAGTTGGAACTCGACACCGCCGAAGAACGCTGCGTGCAGGCGCTGGAGCAGACGCTGAAGAGTCAGCAATCAGTTCAGTGAGCCAACACCAATCCCCTGTGGGAGCGAGCTTGCTCGCGATTGCGGTTAGACCGTCAGCATCATTTTTGAATGTCAGACCGCTATCGCGAGCAAGCTCGCTCCCACAGGGTTCTCGATATAGTCAGATAATGAGCAGGTTCAGCCCATGTCCCTCCCCTCCCAAGTACGCCTGATCGAAGTCGGCCCGCGTGACGGCCTGCAGAACGAAGCCCAGCCCATCAGCGTCGCCGACAAGGTGCAACTGGTGGACGCGCTTAGCGCCGCCGGTCTCGGCTATATAGAAGTCGGCAGTTTTGTTTCGCCCAAGTGGGTGCCGCAGATGGCCGGTTCCGCCGACGTATTCGCGCAAATCCAGCGCAAGCCCGGCGTGACCTATGGCGCGCTGGCGCCGAACCTGCGCGGTTTCGAAGATGCGCTGGCGGCCGGGGTCAAGGAAGTTGCGGTGTTTGCTGCTGCGTCCGAAGCCTTTTCGCAACGCAACATCAATTGCTCGATCAGCGAAAGCCTCGCGCGGTTCGCGCCGATCATGGAGTCGGCGAAACAGCACGGCGTTACCGTGCGCGGTTACGTGTCCTGCGTGTTGGGTTGCCCTTATGAAGGCGAGGTCGCGCCGGAGCAAGTGGCCATGGTGGCCCGCGAGCTGTACGCGATGGGCTGCTATGAAGTGTCGCTGGGTGACACCATCGGCACCGGCACCGCCGGCGCTACCCGTCACCTGTTCGAAGTGGTCTCGAAACAGGTGCCCCGAGAAAAACTCGCCGGCCACTTCCACGACACCTACGGCCAGGCCATGGCCAATATCTACGCCAGCCTGCTGGAAGGCATCGCGGTGTTCGACAGCTCGATCGCCGGCCTCGGCGGCTGCCCGTACGCCAAGGGCGCCAGCGGTAACGTTGCCACCGAAGACGTGGTGTACCTGCTCAACGGCCTGGGCATCGAGACCGGTATCGACCTCGACGCCTTGATTGCCGCCGGCCAGCAGATCAGTGCCGTGCTCGGCCGCCCGACCGGTTCGCGCGTGGCCAAGGCTCGCAGCGCACAGTGAGGGGATGGTGTTACCGCCGAGCGCGAAACGTGGTCACAAGCGAGTAACACGGAAACAAATTGTCTGGTTTTGCCCGAAGGAAAAATCCTTCAAAAAGCTCAAGCCTTTGATTTGCAAGGGTTTCTAAAAGTTGGCACGGCTTCTGCTATCTCTATGGCATAACAAGAATAAAAAGCAGCAAACCAATAAAAATAAGACGTACCGACTCTGACATAACAAAAACAACACGGCAGAGACGCAGCTAACAGATTTTTTTGGAGAAGGTGTGCTTTTCAGGGTATTCCTCGGAATGACCCGCAACCGGGCAGAGAACAATAAAACTACCTTCAGGTAGCTCCCGAATCGGTTGGATCGCTTAGCGAGAAAGCAGATCAGCGCTCAAAAAAATACGTTTGCTCTTGACCCCGGATGGGGGTCGCCAAAAACAGCGGTAAAGGGCCACGGTTGCCAAAAACAACAACAGACCGCCCCTCAATAATAAAAAAGAGCACGCGACGACAAAATTAAAGGGGAGCTTCGGCTCCCCTTTGTGCTGTCTACGATCCCTGTTTTCACCGCCGCCCCCTTGTGGGAGCGGGCTTGCTCGCGAATGCGTCAGGTCAGTCAATATGCTGGGTGAATGGCACACTGCATTCGCGAGCAAGCCCGCTCCCACATTCGATCTTTGTCAGGCCTGCTTTTCTCGCAACTCCTCGATACTGATCTCGCGCATCCGGAATTTCTGGATCTTGCCGGTCACCGTCATCGGAAACTCCTCGACGAATTTAAAGTAACGCGGTGTCTTGAAGTGGGCGATGCGCTCCTTGCACCACGCTTGCAGCTCTTGTTCGGTGGCGCTGTGGCCGGGATGGAATTTGATCCAGGCGACGATTTCCTCACCGTAACGCGAGCAGGGAATGCCGATCACTTGCACGTCCGCCACCGCAGGATGAGTGAAGAAGAACTCTTCCAGTTCGCGCGGGTAAATGTTTTCGCCGCCACGGATGATCATGTCCTTGTTGCGGCCGGCGATGCACACGTAACCCTCATCGTTCATGCTCGCCAGGTCGCCGGTGTGCATCCAGCCTGCCGCGTCGATGGCTTCGGCGGTGGCAGTCGGGTTGTTCCAGTAGCCGAGCATCACGCTGTAGCCACGGGTGCACAGCTCGCCGATGGTGCCGCGCGGTACTGGGTTGCCGGCCTCGTCGATGATTTTGCTTTCGAGTTGTGGCTGGGTGCGGCCGACGGTAGTGACGCGCAGTTCCAGTTCGTCGGATGGCCCGGTCTGCAGGGACACGGGGCTGGTTTCGGTCATGCCGTAGGCGATCTGCACTTCACTCATGTGCATTTCGCTGATGACCCGGCGCATCACTTCGATCGGGCAAGTTGCGCCGGCCATGATCCCGGTGCGCAGGGTCGACAGGTCGAACTCGGCACGCTGCGGCTGATCGAGCATGGCGATGAACATGGTCGGCACGCCGTACAGCGCGGTGGCTTTTTCTTCGGCGACGGTGCTCAGGGTCAGCAGCGGATCGAAGGCATCGTTGGGATAAATCATCGTGCTGCCGTGGGTGATACAGCCGAGGTTGCCCATGACCATGCCGAAGCAGTGATACAGCGGCACCGGGATCACCAGGCGATCGGCGGCGGTCAGGCCGAGGCTTTCGCCGACCATGTAACCGTTGTTGAGGATGTTGTAATGACTGAGGGTCGCGCCCTTGGGAAAACCGGTGGTGCCGGAGGTGTACTGGATGTTGACGGGCTGATCGAAGTGCAGGCTGTCGCTGCGTTCGCGCAATTGTTCTGGAGAGACACTGGCGGCCAGATCTGCCAGTTGCGACCACGGGAGAAAACCCGAAGGCGGCTGGGGATCAAGGCTGATCAACCCGCGCAGCTCAGGTAGACGCTCGCTGCGCTGTTCGCCGATGGATTGCTCGGCCAGTTCCGGCAGCAAGCCTTGCAACATGCCGTGGTAATTGGAGCTCTTGAACGCCCCGGCGCAGACCAGCCATTGGCAGCCGGATTGCTTGAGCACGTATTCGAGTTCGGAGCTGCGGTAGGCCGGGTTGATGTTGACCAGAATCACGCCGATCTTCGCGGTGGCGAACTGTGTGATGCACCACTGCGCGCAATTCGGTGCCCAGATGCCGAGCCGGTCGCCGGCCTGCAAACCCAACGCCAGCAGGGCTCTGGCGTGAACATCCACTGCTTCCGCCAGTTGCCGCCAGGTGTAACGCTGCTGCTGATGGCGCACCACCAGCGCCTCGCCGTCCGGGTACTGCGCGACGGTCTCGTCGAACTTCTGCCCGATGGTCATCGCCAGCAAGGCTTTGTCCTGGGAACCACGGGTATAGCTGCGCTGCGGGTTTGCACTGGGTTGATCCATGACGACCCCTATTGTCTTTATTAGTGGGTGTTGGAACGGAGCCACGGCAGCTCCGACCATTCAGAACTGGCTCTACTCTCGCTCAAGTTGACGTTAACGTAAAGGGTGATTGACAGCCATTCGTCACAGGCTTACGTTAACGTAAAGGTGAGAACTGAACGCCCTTCTCCCCACCCTACAAAAAAGCCAAAAGGTGACCCATGAGCTACCCAACCCTGAACTTTGCCCTCGGCGAAACCATTGACATGCTGCGCGATCAGGTTCAGTCCTTCGTTGCCAAGGAGATCGCCCCGCGTGCCGCGCAGATCGACAGCGACAACCTGTTCCCCGCTGATCTGTGGCGCAAGTTCGGTGACATGGGCCTGCTTGGCATCACCGTGCCGGAAGAGTACGGCGGCGCTGGCCTGGGTTACCTGGCGCACGTGGTGGTGATGGAAGAAATCAGCCGGGGTTCGGCTTCGGTGGCGTTGTCCTACGGCGCCCACTCCAATCTCTGCGTGAACCAGATCAACCGCAACGGCAACCACGAGCAGAAAGCCAAATACCTGCCGAAACTGATTAGCGGCGAACACGTCGGCGCACTCGCCATGAGCGAGCCGAATGCCGGTTCCGACGTGGTCTCGATGAAACTGCGCGCCGATAAACGCGGCGACCGGTTCGTGCTCAACGGCAGCAAGACCTGGATCACCAACGGCCCCGACGCCAATACCTACGTGATCTACGCCAAGACCGATCTGGAAAAGGGCCCGCACGGCATCACCGCCTTCATCGTCGAGCGCGACTGGAAAGGCTTCAGCCGCAGCAACAAGTTCGACAAGCTCGGCATGCGCGGCTCCAACACTTGCGAGCTGTTCTTCGATGACGTCGAAGTGCCGGAAGAAAACATCCTCGGCGTGCTCAACGGTGGCGTGAAAGTGCTGATGAGCGGCCTCGATTACGAGCGCGTCGTGCTGTCCGGTGGACCGACCGGGATCATGCAGTCGTGCATGGACCTGATCGTGCCGTACATCCACGACCGCAAGCAGTTCGGCCAGAGCATCGGCGAATTCCAGCTGATCCAGGGCAAAGTCGCCGACATGTACACCCAGCTCAACGCCAGCCGTGCCTACCTCTACGCCGTGGCCCAGGCCTGCGAGCGCAACGAAACCACGCGCAAGGACGCCGCCGGCGTGATCCTCTACACCGCCGAACGCGCTACGCAAATGGCCCTGGATGCAATCCAGATTCTCGGCGGTAACGGTTACATCAACGAATTCCCGGCCGGCCGTCTGTTGCGTGACGCCAAGCTGTACGAAATCGGCGCCGGCACCAGTGAGATCCGTCGCATGCTGATCGGTCGCGAACTGTTCAACGAAACCCGCTAAACGGAGCTGTCCATGGCTATCCTGCATACCCAGCTCAACCCTCGTTCAGCGGAGTTCGCCGCCAACAGCGCGGCGATGCTCACACAGGTCGACGCCCTGCACACCCTGCTCGCCCAGGTGGCCCAAGGCGGCGGCGCGAAAGCTCAGGAGCGTCACACTTCGCGCGGCAAGCTACTGCCGCGTGAGCGGATCAACCGCTTGCTCGATCCGGGCTCGCCGTTTCTGGAAATCAGCCAGTTGGCCGCCCACACCGTTTATGGCGAGGACGTGCCAGCCGCTGGCGTGATTGCCGGGATCGGTCGCGTGGAAGGCGTCGAATGCATGATCGTCGCCAACGACGCGACGGTGAAAGGTGGCTCGTACTACCCGCTGACCGTGAAAAAACACCTGCGCGCCCAGACCATCGCCCAGCAGAACCGTCTGCCATGCATTTATCTGGTGGACTCGGGCGGCGCCAACCTGCCGCGTCAGGACGAAGTGTTCCCGGATCGCGAGCATTTCGGGCGGATCTTCTTCAACCAGGCCAACATGAGCGCCATGGGCATTCCGCAGATTGCCGTGGTCATGGGATCGTGCACCGCTGGCGGCGCTTATGTGCCGGCGATGGCGGACGAAGCAATCATGGTGCGCAATCAGGCGACGATTTTCCTCGCCGGCCCGCCCTTGGTGAAAGCCGCGACCGGTGAAGTGGTCAGCGCCGAAGACCTCGGCGGGGCCGACGTGCATTGCAAGATTTCCGGGGTCGCCGACCATTACGCTGAAAGCGACGAGCACGCCCTCGCCCTCGCCCGCCGCAGCGTCGCCAATCTCAACTGGCGCAAGCTCGGCGAAGTGCAGCAGCGCGCGCCGATTGCGCCGCTGTACGCCAGCGATGAGTTGTACGGCGTGGTTTCGGCAGACGCCAAACAGCCATTTGATGTGCGTGAAGTGATTGCGCGACTGGTCGACGGCTCAGTGTTCGATGAATTCAAAGCCTTGTTCGGCACCACACTGGTGTGCGGCTTTGCCCACCTGCACGGCTACCCGATCGCGATCCTCGCCAACAACGGCATCCTGTTCGCCGAAGCCGCGCAAAAAGGCGCGCACTTCATTGAACTGGCCTGCCAGCGCGGGATTCCGCTGCTGTTCCTGCAAAACATCACTGGTTTCATGGTCGGCCAGAAATACGAGGCCGGCGGCATCGCCAAACACGGCGCGAAACTGGTGACCGCTGTGGCGTGCGCCAAGGTGCCGAAATTCACCGTGATCATCGGCGGCAGCTTCGGCGCCGGCAACTACGGCATGTGCGGGCGGGCTTTCGATCCGCGTTTCCTGTGGATGTGGCCGAACGCGCGAATTGGTGTGATGGGGGCAGAGCAGGCGGCGGGCGTGCTGGTTCAGGTCAAGCGCGAGCAGGCCGAACGCAGCGGTCAGGCGTTCAGTGCCGAGCAGGAAAGCGAGATCAAGCAACCGATTCTCGACCAGTACGAAGAACAGGGACACCCCTACTATTCCAGCGCACGGCTTTGGGACGACGGCGTCATCGACCCGGCGCAGACCCGCGATGTGCTGGCCCTGGCCTTGTCCGCGTCGTTGAACGCGCCTATCGAACCGAGCCGCTTCGGCGTGTTCCGGATGTGATCGGGAGAACCTCATGAGCGACTTCAACACACTCGAATTGCAGAGCGATCCACGGGGTTTCGCGACCCTGTGGCTGAGCCGCGAAGAAAAGAACAACGCGTTCAACGCCGAGATGATCCGCGAGCTGATTCTGGCGCTGGACAAGGTCGCCAGCGACGCCGGCCTGCGTTTCCTGCTGGTGCGCGGACGCGGCAAACACTTCAGCGCCGGCGCGGATCTGGCCTGGATGCAGCAATCGGCCGAACTCGATTACCACACCAACCTCGACGACGCCCGGGAACTGGCGGAGCTGATGTACAACCTCGCCAAACTGAAAATCCCGACCGTGGCCGTGGTGCAAGGCGCGGCGTTCGGCGGCGCGCTGGGTCTGATCAGTTGCTGCGACATGGCGATTGGCGCGGACGACGCGCAGTTCTGCCTGTCGGAAGTGCGCATTGGCCTGGCGCCAGCGGTGATCAGCCCGTTCGTGGTGCAAGCCATCGGCGAACGGGCGGCGCGGCGTTATGCGCTGACGGCCGAGCGATTCGGCGGACAGCGGGCGCGGGAAATCGGTTTGTTGTCGGAAAGCTATCCGGCAACCGAGCTTGAACAGAAAGTCGAGCAATGGATCGACAACCTGCTGCTCAACAGCCCCGCCGCCATGCGCGCCAGCAAGGATCTGCTGCGTGAAGTCGGCAACGGCGCGCTGACGCCGGCCCTGCGCCGCTACACCGAAAACGCCATCGCCCGCATCCGCGTCAGCCCGGAAGGCCAGGAAGGCTTGCGAGCCTTTTTGCAGAAGCGTCCACCGAGCTGGCAAGCCGCAACCACCACCAAGGAGCCGCGTTGATGAGCGCACCTGTTCTCACCACCCTGCTGGTGGCCAACCGTGGCGAAATCGCTTGCCGGGTCATGCGTACCGCCAAGGCGCTGGGCATGACCACCGTCGCCGTGCACAGCGCGACCGACCGTGAAGCGCGGCACAGCCGCGAAGCGGATATCCGTGTCGATCTGGGCGGCAGCAAAGCGGCCGACAGTTACCTGCAAATCGACAAACTGATCGCGGCGGCCAAGACCAGCGGCGCTCAAGCGATTCATCCGGGTTACGGTTTTCTTTCGGAAAACGCTGGTTTTGCCCGTGCCATTGAAGCCGCAGGCCTGATTTTCCTCGGCCCGCCCGCCTCGGCCATCGATGCGATGGGCAGCAAATCTGCCGCCAAGGCCCTGATGGAAACTGCCGGCGTGCCGCTGGTGCCGGGTTATCACGGTGAGGCGCAGGATCTCGACACCTTCCGCGATGCTTGCGAGCGCATCGGTTATCCGGTGCTGCTCAAGGCCACCGCCGGCGGTGGTGGTAAAGGCATGAAGGTCGTTGAAGACGTCAGCCAACTGGCTGAAGCCCTCGCCTCGGCTCAGCGAGAAGCGCAGTCGTCGTTCGGCGATTCGCGGATGCTGGTGGAGAAATACCTGCTCAAGCCGCGCCATGTGGAAATCCAGGTGTTTGCCGATCAGCATGGCAATTGCCTGTACCTGAACGAGCGCGACTGCTCGATTCAGCGTCGGCATCAGAAGGTTGTCGAAGAGGCGCCGGCACCGGGTTTGAGCCCGGAACTGCGTCGTGCGATGGGCGAAGCGGCTGTGCGTTCGGCGCAGGCCATCGGTTATGTCGGCGCTGGCACGGTGGAGTTTTTGCTGGACGCTCGCGGCGAGTTCTTCTTCATGGAGATGAACACGCGGTTGCAGGTCGAGCACCCGGTGACCGAAGCCATCACCGGGCTCGATCTGGTGGCCTGGCAGATTCGCGTTGCCCGTGGCGAAGCGCTGCCGATCACTCAGGATCAAGTGCCGCTCAACGGGCATGCGATTGAAGTGCGGTTGTATGCGGAAGATCCGTCGAACGATTTCCTGCCGGCGACCGGGCGTCTGGATCTGTATCGCGAATCCGCCGCAGGACCGGGGCGCCGTGTGGACAGCGGGGTTGAGGAAGGCGATGAAATTTCGCCGTTCTATGACCCGATGCTCGGCAAACTGATTGCCTGGGGCGAAGATCGTGAGCAGGCGCGGTTGCGGCTGCTGAGCATGCTCGATGAGTTCGCGATTGGCGGGCTGAAGACCAACATCAACTTCCTGCGACGGATCATCGGTCATCCGGCGTTTGCGGCGGCGGAGCTGGATACCGGGTTCATTCCGCGTTATCAGGAACAGCTACTGCCAGCGCCTGTCGCGCTGAGCGACGAATTCTGGGATGCGACAGCGCAGGCTTTTGCGCAGAGTTTGCCGGGGATGGCTCGGGCGGATGATCCGGCCTCGCCTTGGGCGCTCCACAGTGGTTTGCGCGCGGGGTTGCCACGTGAAATCACACTGCATTTGAGTTGCGAGGGGCAGGATCGGGCGTTGACGCTCGGTGCTGGCGGCAATGCAAAACTGATCGGCGAGCAATTAGTGATTGAGCGTGATGGTTTGCGTCGACAGCTGCGTGCGATTCGTCGTGGAGAGGTTCTGTATCTGCAATGGGACGGCGAGTTGCGACGCGTTGAAACGTACGACCCGATCAGCGCTGTCGAAGCCAGTCACAGCCATCAGGGCGGTCTGACGGCGCCGATGAACGGCAGCATCGTGCGGGTGCTGGTGGAGGCCGGTCAATCGGTTGAGGCCGGCGCTCAATTGGTGGTGCTGGAAGCGATGAAAATGGAGCACAGCATCCGCGCGCCCCACGCCGGCGTGATCAAGGCGCTGTATTGCCAGGAAGGCGAAATGGTCAGCGAAGGCAGTGCACTGGTCGAACTGGAAGAAGCGTGAAAAATGGATCGATCCTACGCCTGGCGAGGATCGATCTGACTAGTATTTGGCCGTGGCCTGAACCACGACGCCGATAATTCGGCACTCGTCGGTCAACAAGGCTTTCGGCCAGGTTGGATTGAGCGGCACCAGGTAACGCTGACCGCCCTCTTCGATCAGCTTGCGGAAAATCGCCTCGTCACTGTCCGGCCACTGGGCGATCACCAGTTTGCCGGGCTCGGGTTCCAGTGCCGGGTCCACCAGTATCATCATCCCCTCGCCGATGCTCTGCCCGGTGGGCGCGGTCATCGCATTCCCCATCACCGTGAGCCAGAACGCCGGGCCGCGGGCATGATAATCCGTCAACTCGAAACGTCGCTTGTCCTTGGCACTCGAATACGCTGGCTGGCTCTCACGGGCCTCGATCGGCACATTCCACTCGCTGACCGGATAGCGAAAGTAAGGGTTGTACTTCTGCGCCAGGGGCATTTCGTCATCCGCATCGATCTGCGGTTCACGAATCACCACCGCGACCTCGAGATACTCCATGCCCAGCGCTTTCAGCACGCGGTTCATCTGCGTGATGCCGGGCTCGCGGCGCTTGTTCAGCCAATGGCCGATACCGCCCTGAGACATGCCGACGCGCTCGCCGAGCTCGACTTGAGTGACGTTGAGTTCACTCATTTTGGCCTTGACCAACTCAATCCATTTATCCATGTGCGGCACCATACGTGGACGCCTGCGGCCGGCAAAACACATATTGTAGTATTTAAATTCTGGTCACAAATACCGATAGTACTATGCTTGAGTCACGGATTTGAATCGACCAAGGAGTGACCTTTCACCATGAATATCACCAGCAAAGACTTGCCCGACCTGCAAATGGACACCACCTTTACGTCTCCGCAAGGGTGCGCCGCTGCGCAGCGGGCGTTGGACTATTACTTGAAACCAGCGGTGTCAGAACCGGAAGTGGACGAGCGCTTTTTCGGCGTGAACAGCAATCTGAGTGGCGAAGAATCCCTGGTCCACGCCTCCGATCTGCTGCGATGCGCAGCGGCTACGGCGTTCAAGGCGGCGGACGGCTTGCAGGGCGTGAGTCGGGATCTGGCGTTTTCGGTCGTGCACATGGTGGACATGGCGCGGGCGATGGTCGATCACTCGCTCGATGGCGCGGTTCGCTGAGACGGGAGTTCGGACGGACGGGAAAGAATTTTCCAATCGCGCAGATAAAAACATTTGACTTGCAAATGATAATGATTATTATTGCAAGCAGCTGGTCGCGAGATCAGTCGATGGACCAGAGACCTTAGGTCGGTCTTCTGGACTATCTCCTCATCAGGCTAATCACGGTTTTTGACCCGGCTTTTTGCCGGGTCTTTTTTTGCCAGTTTTCTGGCTTGTGGCTTCAGGCTAATGAAGTCTTTGGGTGCCGCAAATTCGATGGCGCGGATAATATCAAAAGAATATTGCTTGGCAAGCGAACCCCGGCCACATTGGGGCAAAGTAATGCCAATTAGCACTTGAGAATCAATCGCACAGCCACTAAGCTGCATCCGCGTCATGGAGGACGCCCCCCCGCCACAACCCGCAATTTCCCTCGGTTTCACCCCTGTCTTGCGTGTAAAGTAGCCGCCATAAATCATATTCAGGAACCGATTATGACCGTGGCCAAATCTTCGTTCGACATCAGCGCCAACTTCGACAGCGGCAACATCCAAGTCATCGATATCAGCAACCCGCTCAGTCCGGTTCTGGCCATTCGCCCAGATACCCGCAGCGCCCACTTCCAGTGGTTCCACTTCAAGGCCAGCGGCCTGCATGTTCATCAGGAACACTGGTTCCGCCTGGTCAACGCCAGCCAGTCCTCCTATAACAAGGCCTGGACCGGCTATCAGGCGGTCGCCTCTTACGATCACGTCAACTGGTTCCGCATTCCGACCCAGTTCGAAGGCGACAGCCTGCGCTTCTGCCTTGAAGCCGAGCAGACCCACGCCTGGTTCGCCTACTTCGAACCCTACAGCCGTGGCCGTCATGACTGGCTGATCGAACAAGCGCTGACCAAGGCCGGCACCGAATTGCTGGCCACCGGTAAAAGCGTCGAAGGCCGCGACATCCAGCTGCTTCGCAAGGGCACCGGCGCCGAAGGACGACGCAAAATCTGGATCATCGCCCAGCAGCATCCCGGCGAACACATGGCCGAGTGGTTCATGGAAGGCGTGATCGAACGTCTGGAACATAATGACGATCCGGTGCTGAACAAACTGCTGGACAGCGCCGATCTGTATCTGGTGCCGAACATGAATCCGGACGGCGCTTTCCATGGCCATCTGCGCACCAACGCCATGGGACAGGACCTGAACCGCGCCTGGCAGAACGCCAGTCAGGAAATCAGCCCTGAAGTACTTTTCGTACAACAGCAGATGGAAAAGTACGGCGTCGATCTGTTCCTCGACGTACACGGCGACGAAGAAATCCCCCACGTGTTCACCGCCGGCTGCGAAGGCAATCCGGGCTACACCCCGCGCCTGGAGAAGCTCGAAGAGCACTTCCGCAGCCACCTGAAGCACACCACCAAAGACTTCCAGACCAAGTACGGCTATACCCGCGACGAACCGGGCCAGGCAAACATGACCCTGGCCTGCAACAGCGTCGGCCAGAAATTCGACTGCCTGTCGCTGACCCTGGAAATGCCGTTCAAGGATCACGATGACGCACCGAACCCGCTCACCGGCTGGTCGGGCAAGCGTTCCAAGCAACTGGGCAAGGACGTGCTGACCACCATCGCGGACATGGTCGACACCCTGCGCTGATCGCCCCTGATTGTCGCTTCACGAAAGATCGCAGCCTGTCTGCGATCTTTTTTTTGTGCCGACTTTTACCCAATCAGGTTGCAAATCAAAACTGGATTACTTACCGTCAATCAAGTTTCAACTTGAAACCTGAAAGGATCCGGGACATGAAAACTGCAACACTCGATAAAGGTGTCGTGCTGCTTTTTGCCATCGCTTGCGGCCTCGCGGTGGGCAACGTGTATTACGCCCAGCCGCTGCTGGATGCGATGGCCGACGCCTTCGGTCTGTCGCCGGGCGGCATCGGCATCGTCATGACGCTGACCCAGGTCGGTTACGGCCTCGGGCTGTTATTGCTCGTGCCCCTCGGCGACCTGCTCAATCGCCGGCGGCTGATCGTCACACAAACGCTGTTGTCCGCCGCTGCGTTGCTGATGATCGCCTTGGCCTGGAACAGCGCCTGGCTGCTGATCGGCGTCACCCTGACCGGCCTGCTTGCCGTGGTCACCCAGGTGTTGGTCGCCTACGCGGCAACCCTGGCCGTCCCGGCACAACGCGGAAAGGTTGTGGGCGTGATCACCAGCGGCATCGTCGTCGGCATTTTGCTCGCGCGCACGGTGGCTGGCGGCATGGCCGATCTGGCCGGCTGGCGCTCGATCTACCTGCTGTCGGCGGGATTGACGCTGGTGATGGCCGCGCTGCTGTTTCGGGTGTTGCCCAAGGATGAAGAAACTCGGCCGACCACGCATTACGTGGCACTGATCGCTTCAGTGTTCAGCCTGTTTCGTGAGGAACCGGTGCTGCGTCAACGAGCAATCCTCGCCCTGCTCACCTTCGCCAGCGCCATGGTGCTGTGGACGCCGATGGTGTTGCCGCTGTCCGCCCCGCCGTTGTCGCTTTCCCACAGCGAAATCGGATTGTTCGGACTTGCCGGCGCGGCAGGCGCACTGGCCGCTGCCAGAGCCGGTCACTTGGCGGATCGAGGATGGGGACAGTGGGTGAGCGGCCTGTCGCTGCTGCTGATGCTGGGCTCGTGGCTGCCAATCGCACTCACCCAAACTTCGTTATGGGCACTGCTGCTTGGCGTCATCACCCTGGATCTGGGCTTGCAGGCCGTGCACGTTACCAGCCAGAGCATGATCTACAGCGTCCGCCCGGAGGCGCAGAGTCGACTGACTGCCGGCTATATGCTGTTTTATTCGATTGGCAGCGCCTTGGGCTCAATCGCTGCAACGGCCATGTACGCCTGGGCAGGATGGCCGGGCGTTTGCTGGCTGGGTGCCGCAATCAACACGGTCGCGCTGTTTTATTGGTGGAGCACCGTGGCCAAACCGAAACGTGGCGAGGCTGCTTGCGCCCTCGCCACGTCGGACTGACACAATCAACCGCGATTGCGTCCCCGCAGCATGCTGTCGAGCACTTCGTCGCGGCGCACCCAGCCATGGAACAGCGCCGCCGCCAGATGCAGCAGCACGGTCAGGAACAGCAGATACGCCAGATACCCGTGAGCCTTGCGCAGCAACGCGAACACCTGCGCATCCGCCGGCACGATCGACGGCAATTGCAGCGACGTGCCGAGCATCACCGGATCCCCCGCCGCGCTGATCATCGCCCAGCCCAGCAGCGGCAACACCAGCATCAGCGCGTACAGCAACAGATGAGAGGCCTTGGCCGCCAGCACTTGCCAGCCCGGCAGATCCGCAGGCAGCGGCGGCTGACGGGTGCCCAGTCGCACCAGAATGCGCACGATCACCAGCAACAGAATCGCGATACCCAACGGTTTGTGCAGATTGATCAACCATTCATGCCGCGCCGACACCGAGGTCACCATGCCGGCACCGATGAACAACATCGCGATGATCATCAACGCCATCAACCAGTGCAGCAAGCGCGCCAGCGGATTGAAATGAGTCGGTTGCGTGCTCATGGGCGAGCCTCCTTTTTGCCGGTCGGCAGTTGGCTGACTTCGCTGGTGCGACGCAGGTAGGAATCGGCGTAACCGGCCGAGCGCGCGGCCAGCAACGGATCGTCGGAACCCTGAATGCCGGCCGGCAGCACCAGCGGATCGTAGTTGATGTCACGGCATTCACCGCTGAGCTGCGGTTGGGTCTTTTCCAGTACCAGAGTGCCGGCGTTCAACACTTTGCGGCCGGCGGGCCAGGTTTTGCTCGCGTCGTTCACCGGATCGTCGGCGTTGGCCAAGGTGATGTTCAACTGAAAGCGCAGCGGCCCTTCGGCCAGGCGCTGCACCAGATCCTTCTCAAGGAAGTCGCTACCTTCAGGCGCGGTCGCACCGGCGGCGTCCTGGGCCAGCGGCGTCATGCTCCAGCGCACCGCTTGCTTCTTGCCGCTGGCATCCACCAGATAGAACGCGTTGACGCTGTTGTAGGTTTCCGTCGCGTAACTGGCCGAAGGTTTGGCGGTTTTAATCCAGGTCAGAAACGGCACGGCTTCCGGGTGTGAGGCAAAAAATGCCGGCACCTTGGTCGGATCCGGTTTACCGGTGGCGGGATCCGGCGATTGCGCCTGCTGCAACTGATAGAACGCCTCGGGCGTGCCGACCGGGAACACCGGCATGCTGTTCATCCCGGTGCGCCACTGCTGGCCGTTGGCCTGAGTGAAACGCAGCGCCAGACTTCGTATCGGTACGGCGCTGTCCGGCGCATACGGACTGCCGGCCGGCAACGCAAAGCGCCCGACCACCGGGGTGCGCGGCTCGTTGAACACTTGCGCGACAGAATACGAGCGAGCCTCGCCGCTGCTCTCGAAATGTCCGATCACGCAAACACCTTTGGCGTGATTGCGGCGAAAGCCGGGATGCACGCCGTTGTTCTTTTCCAGCACATCGACCAACGCTTTCGGCGTCAGACGTTGTGGGTCAAATGAACCATGAACGTAG
This sequence comes from Pseudomonas sp. B20(2017), assembly GCF_002113125.1. Classification (GTDB taxonomy): domain Bacteria; phylum Pseudomonadota; class Gammaproteobacteria; order Pseudomonadales; family Pseudomonadaceae; genus Aquipseudomonas. The sequence continues at coordinate 78,056 of NZ_NEJP01000022.1, forward strand.
GCAAACGCCCCGGCCAGGGCTGCGACCACCACGGCGATTCCGCCAAGCCGCAACACCAGGCTCGCGGCACTCAGTGGCGGGCGTTGTGGCCCGCCGGGCGATGAACTGCGATCAACCATGAAGCACTCCAGGGCCATCGGCCACAATTAGGAAGAATCAGCAAGACGCACGCCATCGGGATTTATTCCACGGCCCGGTATTTATTTTTCAGAACGTGGAATAACCTCCAATGCCGGACGTCTTCCTAGTCCACAGCGTAGTGACTAGTAGAACTTCATGAGCGAATTCGACGAACAACTGAGAGAAATAATTCCCAGATTGCGGCGCTTTGCCGTGTCGTTGACCCGCAACGGCAGCAGCGCCGACGACCTGGTACAGGCCAGTCTGGAGCGGGCGCTGTCGGGTTGGGGCGACAAACGCGCCGACGGCGATCTGCGCGCCTGGCTGTTTTCGATCCTGTACCGGCAGTTCCTCGATGCGCATCGGCGTTCGCGGCGGTATGCGCGGATGCTCGAGTTCTTCACCGGCCGCGATGACGCCGAGCCCTCGGTGGAACGCACCGTCATTGCCCAATCGACCTTGCAGGTCTTCGACCGACTGCCCACCGAACAGCGCGCGCTGCTGTTGATGGTGTCGGTGGAAGGCCTGACTTATAAGGAGGTCGCCGAGATTCTCGACGTCCCCACCGGCACCGTGATGTCGCGCCTGTCCCGCGCTCGCCAGGCCCTGCGCCAGCTCAGCGACGGGGAAATCAGCAGCCCTTCCTTGCGGATACTCAAATGATCAGTCTGCCTCCCAACGAACGTGACCTGCACGCCTACGTCGACCACCAGCTCAGCGAGGCCGACCGACATGTGCTGGAAACCTGGCTCGCCAGCCATCCGGACGAAGCGGCGCAGGTTCGTGCCTGGCAACAGGATGCCCAGCACCTGCGCGCTGCCCTCGGCGGTGCCTTGCAACAACCGGCCAATCCGAAACTCGATCCGTCGCTGATCCGCCAGCGACTCAAGCGCCAGTCGCGCCGCCAGTGGGCCAGCGCGGCGGTGCTGCTGATTGCCGTCAGCCTCGGCGGTGTCGGTGGCTGGAAGGCTCGGGACATGACCGTGTTTCATCCCCCGGCACCGATGACGGACGCCTTGCAGGCCTACCGTTTGATCGCCCAGCAAGGACTTCTGCCGGCGGACTACAAGGTCGACGGCGACGGCGACATCCAGCGCTGGCTCGACCGTTATTTCACTCAGGCCAATCGCCTGCCGGACCTGACATCGGCTGGATTTACACCGGTCAGCGGTCGTCTGCTGAGCACCGATGAAGGCCCGGCGGCGATGGTGATGTATGAAGACCAGAGCGGGCACAAGGTCAGTTTTTACGTGCGTCCACCGGGACCGAAAAATACCTTTCTGCCCCGGGGCAGCCGCCAGGACGGAGATCTGCAGGCCGAGTACTGGTCCGGCAAGGGCTACAACTACGCGATGGTCAGCCCGACCGATACCCCGGCGGCGAAAATGCTCAAGCAATCCGTGAGTTTCTAGCCGGTTCAGAACCCCACATCCAGCACCACATTGTCCAGGTAGGTTCCGGCGGGCGGTGTGGTCTGGTCGGTGTAGATTTTCGCGTTGTAATTGAATATCTGGCTGCCGGTGCCCAGCCCGTTGCCGGGGTTGACCTCGGCATCGCTGCTCGCCCGGCGGGCCGCGCCGACACTGCCCCAACGGGTGGTCCCGGCGCTCTTGAAAATGTCGTAGGCCAGATAGTTGCTGCCGGAAATCATCCGTCGCCGTCCACCGACACTCAGCGCATTCTGCCCGTCGTTCAGCCCCACGGTGTAGGCACTGCCTTTGGTGCAGGCGAGGTTGATGGTCTGCCCGGTTACAGGGGTGAACGCGCTGACCACCGGTGCGCTGCCGAAGGCAATGTTCGGCGCGGTGATGGTGCAGTCGTTGGACACCGTCAGGTTTACGGTCAGCGTCGTGGTGCCGCTGTTGATGTCCCGCCCCAGGCAAATGCCGCCGATGCCGATCCCGGAGCAGTAGTTCCAGTTCCAGAAGATGCTGAGGGTCTCGGTATACACTCCGGCCGCAACATTGCTGCCGATGGTGGTTCCCAGATACAGCGGCACGGTTCTTGGTACGGTTCCTCCCAATAATCCCAAGGCATCGATGATCCCGTTGCGGGCGAAGTCATAGGCGGTGCCGCGCGTCAGCGGGTAACTGGTGCTGTTGTTGGCGTAGATCGTGTAACCGATCACGTCGCCAGTGGGCCCGAGCAAACCGCTCTGGGTCGAGGTGACGGTAGCCCAGAAATGGTCATTGTTGGTCAACAGCGACAGCAGAGAACCGGTGCAACTCAAACCTCCATTCAAAGTGGAGCTGGGTTGCGAGGTGGTGCGCACGGCGATCGAACTGATATTCCCGAACCCGGCCGGCGTGGTGGTGACCACCGAACACAGCGCCTGCGCCAGCCCCGGCAGCAGCAACAGCAGCCACAGAGCAAGCCGCGCCCGGATCATTGGCACACCAACGGGCCGATCAGCGGCACTTCATCTTGCTGCAGATCGACGCTGAATTGCGCCTGGCAGGTCTTGCCGTCCGCGAGAGTCACCCGCAGCGAATTCTGCGTCTGAAGATTTTCCAGATAGACCAGCCCGTCCCAACCGACCACCGTCCGCGTGCCGCTCTGCTCGTGGAGCACGCCACTGCCCAGCGGCAACTCCTTCTGCTGCGCATCCACCAGCACGATGCTCGCGGCGATCACCCGGCTCAGCGGAAACTCCAGCAAATAGCCACTGCCCCGGCGTACGGCGACACGTTGCTCGACATTGGGGCTGCGCACGTTGGCCGGCAGGTTCAGCGGATCAATTTCGTACTTGCCGCGGTAATAGGCGCTGCTCCATGGCACCAGCAGGTGGCCGTTACGGTCGGTCTGGCCGACCTGCTGGTTCTCGTAACGTACCGGAATGTCCGCGTAGCCATCGGTGCTGACCACCACGAACGCATCGTCGATGCGGTTGGCGGCGAACACTTGATCGTCCATCCATACCAGCGAACCGCTGGCATCGGCCCAACGGGTTTCGGCGTCGGACGTCCCATAGACGCCGGCCTGCAACTGCACCGATTGCAGGCGCCAGGTCACGTCCGCCTGGCGGTAATCGGCGCCGTCGCCCTTGGCATAGCCGAGATTGAAGCCCACCCCGCCCTCGGACGGCACGGCGCGGCTGTAGTTGACCCGTTGCTGCGTCTGCCCGGTCTTGCTGCGCTCACTGCTGATGGCCAGGCTGCCGCGCAGATCGAACGGAATCACCAGTTGCGCCTGCACCGCCCAGTTGCTGTCACCGATTTCGCGGTTGGCCGACAGGTAGAAACTGCTGTTGCGCCACAGCGGTTTGCTCCAGCTCAGGTTGAGCAACCGCGTGCGGGTTTCGTCTGCCGCGCGAATGTCGAAATACCCGACGCCGAGACTGCCCCAGCGCTCGAGGTTGAGGCTCAGGGTCGCCTGCTCACTGCGCTTGCTGAGTGTGGTGTAAGGGCTGTCGACCACGGTCAGGTCGGCGTAACGGTCGCGGCGTTGCAGACGCTGATAGGAAAAGCTGTAGCGCTGGCCGCTGTATTGATAACCGAGGCTCAGTTGCTGACCGCCGTCGCCGTCGAAACGACTCTGGCTGATCGCACTGTTGAGGACCCCGAAGTTGCCCAGCCGCAGGTTGCCGCCCAGCCCTCCGAGGGTCAGGGAATCCGCCGCTTCGGCGTGGCTTTCCAGAGTAAACGTGTCGCTGACGCCATAGCGCAGGCTGCCCGAAGTCACGCCCGGCCCGTAGCTGAAATCCTTCAGGCCGTAATCCCGGCGCAACGTACCGGCGGCCACCGAAAAATCGCTCAGGCCCTTTTGCAACAGGCTGCTGGTGACATAGAACGGCACCGTGGTCGACACTTGCCGGCCCAACGCATCGGTCGTGACTACAACCGCCTCGCCCGCGCCGTTGATAAACGGAATGTTGGTCAGGGTGTAAGGCCCCGGTTGCAGGTCAGTGCTGCTGGATTTGTAGCCGTTGATGAACAGATCCACCGAGGACGGCACCGCCGCCTCCCCGGCGAACTGCGGCAGCGGATAGGTCACCAGATCCGGGCGCACCGCAAAATCCCTTGAGAATTGCACACCGCCCAGACGAACCGAACTGCTCCAGGGCAAGGCGCCGCTGACCACGTCCCCGGCCTCGTAGGTCAGCATCCGCTCGTCATCGGAGTAGCGCCAGGTGGTGTCGTAACGCAGGTAGCCATTGTCCAGCGTGCTGACCGCATCCCCCGACAACGTGCGACGATATTGCCCGGTGTTCGACAACGTGCCCCAACTGTCGAACACCCGCACTTCGTTCCACGCCGCCAGATAGGTGCCGGCGTCGTCGGTGTCATTGAGGTACAGGTCATAGTTGAATAACGCGCCAAAACTGCTCAGCGCCGGGGTGCGCGGATAAACCTCGCGGTTGCCGATGAACTGCTCTGGCAGCCAATCCGGCGGCACATCAAGCAGCAAACGCTGGCTGACGCTGTCGTAATCGCTATGCAGGCCCGGCAGGCCGTCGAGATCCACTTCGGCACCCGCAGCTTCCGGCAGCTTCATGCCTGTGTCGCGCAACACACTGGCCGGCAGGAACAGGTGACCTCCGCGCTGCTCCACCGCCACCACCCGACCGGTATTCATCTGGTTGACCACAAGTTCCAGAAACAACTGTGCATCGCTGACGGCCTCCATGCCGCTGGGAGGCGGCGGCAGTTCGCCGGCCCCGGATGGATGAATGAACATCAGGCACCACGCGCCGGTCATGAGCCACAACGGACGCTGAATACGTCGAGCCCATCCCGGACTCATTAGCGTGTTACGTCCGTCAATGGACTGATTCCTCCTGAAACCGCTGGCGCCGAAACCCGAAAGCTTCGGCATGACTCGCTACGGCTATCGCGCCGGCGGAATGCTCTGCACCTTTGCCGCGCCATTGATCCGCCCAGCCAATTCTCCCGCCACCGGCCCCGGTGCCGGCCAGCGCATTACCGCGCCGGGCAATACGTAGCCGAGCAATCCCTCGGCCAGCGGTTTGCTTTGACCGCCCTGTGTGACGGCCACATCGGTCAGCCGCGCATGCACCGCGCCCTGATTGCGCACTTCCACATAAGGACGGCCCTCCACCGCTACCGTGCGCCAGCTCAGTTGCGGCAGGCCGATACCTTTGGGGTCACGCTGACGGGCACTGTCTTCCTTGCTCCACAGGCCCTCGCCATAGGCGAACAGCGGCACCGAGTAGCGCATCTGGAAGCGGATCGCCGCAGCGGTCTTGCCGTCTTCTGCAACGGGGGGCTGGGCCGAGGGGATTTCATCGATGATGATCCGGTACGCCAGCTCCTGACCTGGCGGCACGTCCTTGGTGCGGGTCAGGCGCACCAGTTGTTTCTGGCCCGGCTCGATCTTCGCCACCGGCGGGCTGCCGATCACCTCGCGCTGATTGCGGTATTGCTCTTCGAAACCGCTCTGGCTCCAGCCGAACACGCGGATCTGCAGGTTGGCGGTTTCCGTGCCGCGATTTTCCAGCCATAGCGCACTGGCCTGCTGATCGGCCTCCAGCACCGGATCGATCGGCCAGATCAGCACTGAACTGGCGGCCTCGGCCTTGAGCGACCCGAACATGACCAGCGCCAGCACGGCGCAACACACGGACGAATAGCGTGACGTGAAAAACCCCATAAACCTGCTCCTTGTCATTTCACATCACCACGACAGCTGCACCTGCAACACATCGCTGTATGTCCCCCCGGGCTGATTGCCCGGCAATTGCACCTGACCGTAGATCGGCAGACTGATGTTGTTCGCGTCGCTGTAGGCCACCGCCACACTCTGGCCGATGCCCAGACTCTGGCTGTATGCCGCATCGCGAAACAGCGCGTACGCCACCTTCGCGCTGCCTCCGCTGATCTGCATGCGTCGCCCGCCGCTGTTGTACTGGCCGCCATCGACCGTCATGTTCAGCGCCACCCCCGGTGTGCATTGCAGCGTGACGCCGCCGGTCAACGCGACCTGCACCGTGCCGGTGGCCAGCGCCGAACGCGAACCGAAATTCAGCCCGCCATAGTTCGATACGCCCCCTACCACCAGACAGCCCGGCGTCACTGTCGCACTGACCTGAAAACTCTGGCTGGTCACCGCCGCCAACGGCAGCGGCATGCTGCCCGCACACAGCAAGAGCAGCGCCGCACAACCCTGCCGGCCCATGGCACTAGAACGTCAGTTCAACGGAAATCGTGTCGGTGTAAGTGCCCGCCGGCAGCCCGGCCTTGCCCACCGCCTGACCGTAGATGTTCACGGTCTGCGCCACACCGGTGCTGGCGGCGAGGTTGATCACCCCATCGATGGCCAGCAATTGCGAGTGCCCGGCGTCGGTGTACAGGTCATACGGCACGTAGTTGGCAACGCCGTCGTACAACGCACGAGTACCGCCCGGCGAGAGCCCGTCATGGGCGCCGGCCCGGACCTTGACCGTCGGCGTGGTGCCGGCCGAGCACAGGATCGACAGCGCCCCGCCCCCGCCGCCCAGCACCTGCCCGGTAGCCGTGGTGAACAGGCTGTTGGCGGTGCCGAAGTTCAACACACCGAAGTTCAGCCCGGTAGAACCGCCGGAGCCGTTGACCTGGCAACTGCTGATCAGGATCAGGCTGGAGGTGATCTGGCCGGTGACCGTGGTGGCGGCATTGATGCTGGAAGCCAGCGTCAGGCCGAGCAACGACAAACCTATCCTTGATGCAATCGTACGCATGGTGTCCGTCCTCTACGGGGTTACCAGTCGAGCGTCACCGTCAGGGTGTCGGTATAGACACCGGCCGGTACCGCACGGGTGTTCGCCACCACCGAGCCAAATACCGGGATGGGTATCTGTGCGCCGCTGGTGACAGCGAAATTGTGTTGTTGACCGATGCTGTAGCTCTGGCTGCCGGAGGCATCGAGAAACAGTTGATAGGGGAGTGTCTGACGACCGTTGCTCAGGCGGCGTGTGGTGCCGTCGCCATGGGTGCCGCCGTCGATGGTCACGGTGAACCCGGTGACCGAGGGGTTGCAGGCGACATTGAGCTGGCCGCTGCCCGCTTCACTGAGGCTGGCCTTGATCGGTGCGTTCCAGGTCGGGCCCTGCTGGCCAAAATCGAGAGAACCCAGCCCGTCGACCGGACTGGCGGGGCTGGTGGCGTTGGTCACTTCGCAGCCGGCAATCAGCGTCAGCCGCGCAAGGATCTGCCCACTGACTGCCGCTGCCGCGACCTCGGTGAACATCAGCAGCATGACTGTGGCGATTACCCGCCCGTGTCTGCCCATCATTGAGCCCCTACTCCTTCAGGATCACTCGACCACTGCGCTCGTCAATGAACGCCCTTCCCTGCGCCACCCGGTTCCCCCGAATGGCTGAAAAACTCCGCGATCACCAGGTGACCGTCACTTTCACCAGATCCGAATATCGGCTGACCCGTGGCACTTCGGCCATTCGCTCGATCCGCCCGTATAACGGCAAGTCCACCGTGCCGCTGTCCGGCACCCGGCCACTGACCGGCACATCCACCAGCAGCGGCACCCGCCGCGCGGCGTCCTGATACAGGCGATAAGGAATCGGCTTGCTACCGGCCTCCCCCGCCATGTAGCGCACTTCGCCGACGCCACCGTGCAGGCCGCCATCGACGCGCAACTGATACGGGGTGTCCGGGTTGCACTCCAGACGCGGCAGGCGGGAATTGGTCAGCGCCGCGCCGAGTGGCCCGTCCTGGTCGCCGAGCCGCGCCGTGCTGCCGAAGTCGAGCACGCCCAGTTGCTCGATACCGGCCTCACGTTGCTGGCCGATCAACTGGCAACCTCGCTGCACATCGACCCGCACCTCGACCTGAAGGTCGGCGGCGTGGACCGGTATCGCGAGCCCGCCCAGCAATGCCCAGACCATCCCTGCATTCACCGCCCGTTCCTTGATGGCGACAGCATTTCTGTCGTTACAGTGTTTCAGGTTAGCAACGGACGCCGATTGCGCCAGTCGATTGGATCCAGCCACCCGCCGGGATTTGTTTCGAAAGGTTGGCAACACGTCGATTTAAAGTGTTGAAAAATCCTGTACACGCCGCAGATTGCTCTCCGGAAAAACGATAAAGCGCAGTGGATGCAAAACTACCCGTCTGGTTAAACTACGCCGCCGCGCTCGGGGGGAGCCGGCCCGATGATGACGGAGTGATTGCAGTGCCCGCCCGACCGCCCGAACGTTCGCGTCTGACCCAGCGCTGGTCAGCCTTGCGCCATCTCTTCGACAAACGCTCCGTTACAAACGCGGGCCAGTGCGCTGCCAGCGCGCAATCGATCCGTGACTATTTCCGGCAAAAGGCCCACGGCCAGGGCTATACCCTCAGTCACAGCCAGCAACGGGTCATCGATTGCATGGCGCAGCAGGCCGGCCTGATGTTTGGCACGCCTGCGCGAACCCCGCGCAGCCTGTATCTGCACGGAGCAGTCGGGCGCGGCAAGAGCTGGTTGCTGGACGGATTCTTCCAGGCATTGCCGACTCAGCAAAAACGCCGTCTGCATTTCCATGGATTCTTCGCCCAACTGCATCAAGGCATGTTCGAGCACCGCGACCGCGACGACGCCCTCGCCGTCACCCTCGATGCGCTGCTGATGGACTGTCGGGTGCTGTGTTTCGATGAATTTCATGTGCATGACATCGGCGATGCAATGCTCATCACCCGATTGTTCAAGGCGTTGTTCAAGCGCGGGATCCTGTTGCTGGTGACCTCCAATTACCCGCCCGAAGGCTTGCTGCCCAACCCGCTGTATCACGCGCGCTTCAAACCGGTGATCGACCTGATCAACGCGCGCATGCAGGTCATGGAAGTCGGCGGCCCGCACGATTACCGCAGCCAGGCGCGCCGGCATGAGCATCAGGTGTTCACCCAGGGCCATTACGTCTGGCCGGCCAGTCCGGCGCAGCGCCTCGCCTTGAACCTGCCGCCACTCGACGCCACACCGTTGCCTCTGGCGGTCGGCAGCCGGCATTTGCAGGCACGGTTGTGCGAAGGCCGGCGCGTCGGTTTTACCTTCAACGACCTCTGCGAACAACCCACGGCCGTGATGGATTATCTGGAACTGTGCCGACGCTTCGACCACTGGATCATCGATGAATTGCCGGAGCTGGGCGAATGCTCGATCGCCGCCCAGCAGCGATTCATCAACCTGATCGACGTGCTCTACGATCAGGACAAACACCTGACCCTGCTCGGCCAACGCCCGTTGCACGAAAGCCTCGGCGGTCAGGCGATCGATCTGGCCCGCACCCGCAGCCGACTCGGGCAATTGCGCGAAGTGCACGAACCGGGCTGATTTGCCGTTATCATGCCGCCCATTTCCGGCGCTCGGGCGCCTTCCAGATAGCGATCCTTTTCATGCACACCCTTGCACAACTGCGCGCCGGCGAACTGTCGGGCATCACCCGGCTGGATCTGGCCGAGGGCCTGACTGAATTTCCGCCGGAGATTTTCAACCTGGCCGAAACGCTGGAAGTGCTCAACCTCAGCGGCAATGCCCTGAGCAGCCTGCCGGATGACTTGCACCGTCTGACGCACCTGCGCGTGCTGTTCTGCTCCGACAATCAGTTCACGCAATTGCCGGCGTGTCTGGGCCAGTGCCAGGCGCTGACGATGATCGGTTTCAAGGCCAACCGCATCACTCAGGTGCCCGGCGCGGCGCTGCCGCCGAACCTGCGCTGGCTGATCCTGACCGACAACGCCATCGAAACGCTGCCTGCCGAACTGGGCGAGCGCCCGTTGCTGCAAAAACTCATGCTCGCCGGCAATCGCCTGCGCGCCCTGCCGCCGTCACTGAGCCAGTGCCATCGGCTGGAACTGATCCGCATCGCCGCCAACCAATTGACCGAGTTACCGCAATGGTTGCTGACCCTGCCGAGCCTGACCTGGCTGGCCTACGCTGGCAATCCGCTGGAAACCGAAGCCGATGCCGCCGCCCTCAACAAAGCGCCCCTGATCGACTGGTCGGCGCTGCAATTGGAGCAACGGCTGGGCGAAGGTGCTTCCGGGGTCATTTACCGGGCGCAGTGGCAGCCTGCCGATCAGCCGGCCACGCCGGTGGCAGTCAAGCTGTACAAGGGTGAAATGACCAGCGACGGTTCGCCGCTGCATGAAATGAACGCGTGCATCACCGCCGGGCTGCACCCGAACCTGATCCGCGTCGAAGGTCGCATCGACCGGCATCCCGATGACCAGCAAGGCCTGGTGATGCAGTTGATCGATCCGAGCTACCGCAATCTGGCCGGGCTGCCGAGCCTGGCGTCCTGTTCACGGGATGTGTATGCCGACGATTGCCGCTTCAGTGCCGACGTTGCCTTGCGCATTGCCCGGGGCATCGCCTCGGTCGCCGGGCATCTGCACGGTCATGGCATCACCCATGGCGATCTCTACGGACACAACATTCTGTTGAACGATCAGGGCGACTGTCTGCTGGGGGATTTTGGCGCGGCGTCGTTCCATGCCATGGCGGACACGCCTGAAACCCGTGCGCTGCAACGCCTCGAAGTGCGTGCTTTCGGGATTTTGCTGGGGGAACTGCTGGCGCGCATCGACTCGGGGTTGAGCGATGAACAGCGTCAGGCGCTGGAAGCCCTGGAACAGCGTTGCTGTCAGCCGGATGTGCTGGCGCGGCCGGGGTTCGGCGAGATCGTTGAGGTGCTGCAACAGTAATGACCGCTGCGCGGTCAATCGCGAGCAGGCTCGCTCCCACAATCGACTTGTATCAACCCTGTAAGGGGGGACAACACTGATCAAATGTGGGAGCGAGCCTGCTCGCGATAGGATGTTACTGACTCAAAAAATCAGCCGGCCAGACCAACGAACATGTCCTGCACGTCATCATGGTTGTCCAGGCCTTCCAGGAACGCCTCGACTTCTGCCATCTGCTCGGCACTCAGGCCGCTGACCGGGTTCTTCGGCTGGTAGCCCAGTTTGGCCGACAGCACGGTGAAGCCTTGTTCCGGCAGGGCTTTCTGCACGGCATCGAGGTCGGTCGGGTCGGTCAGGAACAGGGTCGCGCCCTCTTCGCCCGGCTCGAAATCCTGGGCGCCGGCTTCGATCGCGGCCATTTCCGGATCCGCATCCGGGGTGTCCGGCGACGCTTCGATCATGCCGACATGGTTGAAGTCCCAGGCAACGGAACCGGAAGCACCCAGTTGACCCTTGCGGAACGCCACGCGGATTTCCGCCACGGTGCGGTTGATGTTGTCGGTGACGCACTCGACGATCAGCGGCACCTGATGCGGCGCGAAACCTTCGTAGGTCACGCGATGGTACTGAACGGTTTCGCCCAGCAGGCCAGCACCCTTCTTGATGGCGCGGTCCAGGGTTTCCTTGGGCATCGAGGCTTTCTTGGCCTGTTCGACCACCAGACGCAGGTGTGCGTTGGTGGCGGTATCGGCACCGTTTCGCGCAGCAATGGTAATTTCCTTCACCAGTTTGCCGAAGATCTTGCCCTTGGCGTTGGCTGCCGCTTCTTTGTGTTTAACCTTCCACTGTGCGCCCATTACTCACTCTCTTGATCTGTGGCGCCGAGACATCTATTGGCCGACGCATGGCGCCAAGTTTATACGGCCTAAAGTCGGCAATCGACCAAAAAATCCGATGCGCATCGACATCTTCTACGCGCCTTGTAGGGCGATTCTGAAAAACCGGTTTGCCACGTCCATTCAACGTCACGTTTTCGTACCCTCTGTGGCCCGTATTGCCTGAACAGAGCCCGCCCGAATGCTCAATGACAAGGAAAGTCCGTTTTCGCTGACCCTCGCCGAAGGCGGGATAAGCCTGCCGGTCCTGCGCTTCAGCGGTCATGAAGCGCTGAATCAGCCCTATCGGTTCGAGATCGAAGTCATGGGCCTGGCGCCCGCCTGGTCACCCGGCACACTGCTGCATCAGGCGGCGTTTCTGCACCTGGATGACGACCACGGGATTCACGGCATCATTCAAAGCGCCAGTTGCGAACACCGCGCAACGCACCGGATCGCCTACCAACTGGTGCTGATGCCGCATCTGCAAGCGCTGGAGCAACATCCCGTACGCCGGGTCTTCACGCAACTGAGCGTGCCGGCCATCCTTGAACAACTGCTCAGCGAACATCACCTGCCCGCCGACAGCTATCGGATCGAGATGACCGTCGGCCACTACCCGCCGCGCCCATTCTGCATTCAATACGAAGAAACCGATCTGGCCTTTTTGCAACGGCTTTGCGAAGAGGAAGGCATTCACTATCACTTCGAACATCAGCCGGACGGCCATGTAGTGGTGTTCGCCGATGACAGCCTGAGCCTGCCGCAGCAACCGACGGCGATTGCTTTCAACACGCAGATCGATGCGCCGGCAACCGGCCTCAGCAGCCTGTTCCAGCGCCATGAGGCGGTGCTGCCTCAGATTCCTGCCGGAGTGCGTGAGCGAGGGTATTCGATTGCGGGCCACGACGCTGCCAATCACACGCTGGGCAGTGCCATCGCCCCACCGGGATTTCTGCCGACTGCGCAACGTCACGCGGCCCAGCGCAGTCGTCGCCTGCTGGAACGTCAACGCTGCAGGTCACGCTCGATTCAGGGCCGCAGCGATTGCCCGCGACTGCTCAGCGGGCGCCTGGTGCAAGTCATGGAGCACCCGGTGAGCGCGTTCAACGAGCAGTGGCTGATCACCGATTTGCGTCATCAGGGTCAGCAACCTTCGATTCTCGATCCCGTGCCGACAGTTCGCCGCTATCACAATGACTTCACAGCGCTACCTTGGTCGACCCCGTTTCGCCCGCCGCCGAAACAACTGCGTCCGGGCATTCCGGGGTATCAGCCAGCGCAAGTGCTTGGCGCTCCGGGGCAACCGGCGCAAGTGGACGATCAGGGGCGGATCGCCGTCCGGTTATGGCCTGACCACCCTGATGCCAGCGCAAACGAAGGGCTGTGGTTGCCGGTGGTCATGCCCCACGTCGGCGGCGGCCTGCCTCGGGAAAATCTGCCCTGCGCCGGCAGCGAGGTCTGGGTAAGTTTTCTCGACAGCGATCCCGACCGGCCGATCCTCTGCCTCGACGCCTGCCGCCCGCGAACGTCGCAGCCCACGGAAACCGAGCCTGACGACGACCTCTTGCTCGACTGGCTGCTCAACCACTCCGCCCCGCCCCGTTGACCATCAACCTTTGTCAGCCTTGCCCGCTGCAGCAGCAAATTTCGCCAGACGCACATCAAGGTGCCGGGGCCGCCGACCGTGATCCTCGGCGCGCTCCTTGCGGCGAATGGCGTTGCGCACCATCAGTGAGCCGAGGTAACGGATCGGTTCCGGCGGAAAGTAACCCAGCGGTCCGTTGACCAGCGGCGAACGCGTCCACGGGTTGTCGAGGCCTTGCACCAGCGAAGCGAGAATCTGCCCGCCCATGTGGCACGGTCCGACGCCGCTGCCGGAATAGCCGAAACCGTAGAACACGTTGCCGCTGGCACTCATCTGGCCGAAGAACGGCAGGCCGGTGACCGAGCGATCCGAGGGGCCGTTCCAGGTTGCGTCGACTTTCACATCGGCGAACGCCGGGAAAAAGTCGTCGAGGCTGCGCTTGAGCAACCCGGTATAGGGCGATGGCTGATCGAACACCGGCAGCATCCGCCCGCCGTAAGCGAAGGTATTGCCGCCCTTGCCGAGCATGATCCGGCCGTCCGGGGTGTTGTGGTAGTAGTGCACGAAAATCCGCGAATCGAGCACGGTGACGCCGCTGGTCAAACCGATTTCCTGCAACAGATCCGGACGCGGTTCGGTGATCAGCATGTCGCTGGAAACGATCGCCACGCTGCGCTCGAACTGCGGAAAAGCACGGGCCATCCACGCGTTCATCGCTAGCACCACGCGGTCGGCAGTCACGCAACCATTCGCCGTGTGAAGGCGCGCCGGACGGCCCTCTTCCAGCCCGGTCATCGCCGTGCCTTCATGAATCCGCACGCCCTGTTGCAACGCTACCCGGCGCAAGCCACGCACCAGTTTGCCCGGCTGCACGCTGGCGGCGGCCGGCGAAAACCACCCCTCCAGGTGTTTTTCCGAACCGGCCATGCGCTGCACATCGGCGACCGGCCGTTGGGTAAACGAGTTGATGCCGTTGCGCTCCAGCGCCGCAATCACCGCAACTGTGGAGCCGCATTGCGCCCGGTTGGTGGCGGTGTAAAGCGTGCCGTCCAACCGGTAATCAGCATCGACGCCGTACTGCTCGCAGAACTCGCCGATGGCGTGGATGCTGCGCTCCGATTCCTTGACCAGCCGCACCGCTTCCTCGACGCCGAACAGTCGCTCGAGGGTGAAATACTTTGCCGACCAAGACAGCGCACAGCCGCCATTGCGCCCACTGGCGCCGGCGCCGCAGATGTCGGCTTCGATCAGCAACACATCGAGTTCAGGGTTCTGCTGCTTGAGCATGATCGCCGTCCACAACCCGGTGTAACCGCCGCCGACGATGCACACGTCGGTGCGCACATCGCCTTGCAGCGGCGGGCAAGGTTCGGACGAGTCGAGCTGCAAAGCCTGCTCCAGCCAAAACGGTCTCATGAAAATTCTCCAGTCAGTCGGCCACGGCACAGCCTGCCGCGAGTGCCGCAGCAGGCCGCGAGGCAGGGTTTATTCAGTTACGCAGGGGTTTGATGGTCAGGGCACGATTGGGCACGTAGGCACGTGGTTCCATGACGCCGACCGGGCGGCTGTTCCAGTGCGGAATCAGCACCAGCGCCGAGAACAGCGCGCAACCGGCGAACACGATGAACACGGTCACCGAGTCGAAGTAGCCCGGCAGCAAACCACCGAGCACCGCACCGACCGAGCCGCAGCCGTTGACGAATCCCGCCGCCGTGGCGCCGGCCTTGGCCTTGCCGAAATCGATCGCAGCCGCGCCGCTGATCATTGAGTCCGGGCCGTACAGGGTCAGGCCCATCACAAACAACAGTGCGACCACCAGCATGACGCTGCCGGTGTGCAAGGCGCCCATGAACAGCGCGAGGGTCACGGTCAGCGCCAGCAGACTCAACACGCAGGCCGGCATGCGGCGGGCGCCGAACAGTTTGTCCGAGGCCAGGCCGATCATGATCGGGCCCAGCAGCCCGGCCAGTTCAAACGCCGTGGGAATGATCGCCGCGCCGACCTTGCCGACTGAAGGCATCTGTTCGAACACGATCACCGGGCCCCACAGCAGAATTGCGTAACGCGCCGGTTTCAGCAGGAAATACGCCAGACCCAGCACCAGCACCGTGCGGTTACGGAGGATTTCCTTGAGCGGTTCCCAGACACTGAGTTTGCTGTTGGCTTCGGCCTCTTCGGCACTGATGACCGGTTCCGGCTCCACGGCAGGCAGGCCGACGTCTTCCGGTTTGTCGCGCTGGAAGATGAAGAACAAAACCGCCACCACCGCGACCACCGCAGCGCTGGAAATGAACGCCGCATGCCACGAACCGATCAGCGTGTAAGCCCACCAGCCCGCGAACGGCGACGCCACCAGACCGCCGAATGCATAACAGGAACTCCATAACCCGAGCACTCGCCCGCGCTGTTCGGAGGGGAAGAAACTGCCGAGGTTCTTGCACAACCCGGACCAGCCGGTGGACTGCGCCAGCCCCTGAATCAGCATGCAGGTGGCGAAGATCGGCAGCGTCGCGAAGCTGCCCATCACCAGCGCCGCCGCAGCGGAAATCAGCAAACCACCGAGCACCACAACCCGTGGGCCGAAGCGGTCGGCGAGCATGCCCCAGGTGAACTGGCCGATGGCGTAGGCCGCCAGGTAAATCGCGTCGAGGTTGGCCATGGCCATTTTGTCGAGGGTGAAGCTTGGGTCTTCGGCTATGCCCAGTTTGGCCACCGAAAAGGCTTTGCGGGTGAAATAGAACGCGGCGTAAGCGAGCCAGGTGACAGCGAAGATCTGCATGCGCCAACGCGCAATGGTGCCGATGTGCTTGTTCATTGTGGTTCTGACCTCAGGGTGTGAGTGTGCCGGCAGAATCGGTAAGTAAACGCCTGTGTTTTTTATTGTTGAGCACTGCGATATCACCCCGTCCCTTCGGCGATACCGGTCAGATGAGTCCTGATGTTGCACGCACAGGCTCATGGCCAGCGTCGCTGCCCGACCGGGCAGTCAGCGTTGGCGTGAGCGGATCAAAGCAATTACTGTTTAATAAATAAAATCGATTTATCGTATTTCACACATAAGCTCAGCTTGTTACTGGAGTCAGCGATGTCTGTTTCCCACGCCCAGCTCAAAGCCTTTCACGCCGTGGCCGTACACGGAAGTTTCACCAAAGCCGCCGAACGGCTTTATCTAACGCAACCGGCGATTTCCGACCAGGTGCGCAAACTCGAAGAACGCTTTGGTGTGTTGCTGTTTCATCGCAACAAGCGCTCGGTACGCCTGACGGATCTCGGCGAGCGCTTGCTGGCGATCACCCAGCGTCTGTTCGTGGTTGAAGCCGAAGCCCAGGAGTTGTTGCAGGAATCCCAGGCGTTGCAGACCGGCAGCCTGATTCTCGCGGTGGATGCGCCGGTGCATGTGTTGCCGCAGATCGCCCGGTTTTGTGAGCGCTATCCGGGGATCAGCGTGAAGATCGAGACCGGTAACACCGATGAATCGCTGTTTCGACTGTTCAACTATCAGGCGGATCTGGCGTTGCTCGGGCGTGATGTGAGCGATGAACGCCTGTTGTGCGTGCCGCTGCGCAACGATCCGATGGTGGCGTTCGTCTCGCGCCATCATCCGTGGGCCGAGCGTGAATCGATCTGCCTGGAAGATCTGGACGACACGCCGCTGGTGCTGCGCGAACACGGCTCGGTGACCCGCCAGACCCTGGAAGAAGAAATGGCCCGCGCCGGTTTCCGCATCCGCCCGGCGATTCAGGTCGAAGGCCGGGAAGCGGCGCGGGAGGCGGTGGTGGTGGGAATTGGCGTGGGTGTGGTGTCGGCGGCGGAGTTTGGTGCGGACTCACGGGTTTGCGCACTGCCGATCACCGATTGCACCCGCCGATTGACGGAGACGCTGGTGTGCCTGCGCGAGCAGAGTTCGCGGCGGGTGGTGGCGACGTTTCTCGAGATGGTGCGCGAAAGCCTTGCGTAGTCAGTTCCGGCCCCTTCCCGAGCAAGCTCGGTCCCACACTGGAGCCGCGGCGTGCACAAACCCTGTGGGAGCGAGCTTGCTCGCGAATGGCCGCGATACGGTTATCAGGTGGGGGTCAATCCGAAAAACGCCTGAATCAACCGCAACTCCCGCCGCCGCTCCACGCAGCCGATCATGTGCCGGTTCACCAGTCCTTCTCCCGCAATGGGAATCGCGACGACACGGGGGTCATGACTGACTTCAACCGACGACACCACCCCAACCCCCAGTTCAGCCGCCACCGCCTCCGTCACCGCCTCACGACTGTCCAGTTCCAGCAACACCCGTGGGCTGACCGGCGCCTGCGCACAGGCCTGATCAAACGTGCGCCGGGTAATCGAACTCGGCTCGCGCAACACCATGATCACCTGATCCAGCTCCTTGAGCCTGACCTCACCGCTACGAGTCGCCCACGGATGTCCCGCCGGCACCAGCGCGCAGATCCGCGATTCACTCAATGCTTGCAGATGCAGCCCTTTGCGCGGCTCGACCTCGGTCAGCACCGCCACGTCGGCGTGCTCAGACAACAACGCCGCCAAGGTTTCCTGAGCATTGCCCAACCGCAGATTCACCGTGATCCCCGGATAGCGCGCCCTCAGGCTGGCGAGCATCGGCATGACCATGTGCGGACCGTCCGCCGCCACCTCAAGGCGCCCGGTCAGCAATTGACGATTGGCCTCTAGCAGCGCCTGAGCCTCTTCGGCCATGCCGAACATCGCCCGGGTGATTGCCGCCAGTTTGGTGCCCTCCTCCGTCAGTTCAACTCGGCGCGCCGTCCGTCGCAACAGCGTGATCTGGTAATGCTCCTCCAGCGCCTTGATATGCCCGGTGACCGCCGGCTGGCTGATGAACAACCGCGCGGCTGCACGGGTGAAGCTGCCTTCCCGGGCCACGGCGTCGAAGGCGCGGAGCTGGAACAGGTTCATGGATAACCCTCACTGATGACTGGCATAACAACAAACAATTTGATTGATGATCCGCCGAATTGCAACGTAGGCCCCGTAGCTTCATCCCACAGCGCTATCGCGAGGACACACGAATGAGTACTGCCGCACCCATCCTGCTCACTCCCGGCCCGTTGACCACCTCGGCCCGCACCCGACAGGCGATGATGGTCGACTGGGGTTCATGGGATGACCGCTTCAATCAGCTGACCGCCAGCTTGTGCGAACAACTGCTGGCGATCCTCAACGGCGCCGACAGCCATCACTGCGTACCGTTGCAGGGCAGCGGCACCTTCGCCGTCGAAGCCGCGATCGGCACCCTCGTTCCCCGCGACGGCAAGGTGCTGGTGCTGATCAACGGCGCCTACGGCAAGCGTCTGGCAAAAATCTGCGAAGTGCTGGGGCGCTCGTTCAGCACCTTTGAAACCGCTGAAGACGAACCGACTACCGCCGCCGACGTCGACCGCCTGCTGCGCGCCGACGGCGACATTACCCACGTCGCGCTGATCCACTGCGAAACCAGCACTGGCATCCTCAATCCGCTGCCGGAAATCGCTCAGGTCGTCGAACAGCACGGCAAACGCCTGATCATCGATGCCATGAGCTCCTTCGGCGCCTTGCCGGTGGATGCGCAAAAAGTCCCGTTCGACGCGCTGATCGCCGCCTCCGGCAAATGCCTGGAAGGCGTGCCGGGCATGGGTTTCGTGTTTGCTCGCAAAGAATCGCTGGCCGCAGCCGCCGGTAACTCGCATTCGTTGGCGATGGATCTGTTCGACCAGCACAGCTACATGAAGAAGACCGGCCAATGGCGCTTCACCCCGCCGACCCACGTGGTCGCGGCGCTGCACGAAGCCCTGCTGCAATACAACGAAGAAGGCGGCCTGCCGGCGCGGCATGCGCGGTACGCCGCCAACTGCCAGGCGCTGATGGAAGAGATGGGCAAACTCGGTTTGCGCAGTTTCCTGCCCGCCGCAATCCAGGCGCCGATCATCGCGACCTTCCATGCACCGAAAGATCCGCGCTACCAGTTCAAGGACTTCTACGAACGGGTCAAGGCCAAGGGTTACATCCTCTACCCCGGCAAGCTGACCCAGGTCGAGACCTTCCGCGTCGGCTGCATCGGCCACGTCACCCCGGCGCAGATGCGCGAAGCCGTCGCGGCGGTGGGTGAAGTGCTGCGCGAGATGGAAGTGCTCGATATTTAAGCCACCCACTGTGGGAGCGAGCTTGCTCGCGAATGCGGTCACACATTCAACCTAGATGCCAACTGGCACGACGCCTTCGCGAGCAAGCTCGCTCCCACAAGATCACCAAATTTTCGAATTGCGTGTTATCACAGGAATCTTTGCCATGAACTACAACAACCCAACCCAGCTGCAAGCCGCCATTCTCGACTGGGCCGGCACCGTGGTCGACTTCGGTTCTTTCGCACCGACCCAGATCTTTGTCGAAGCCTTCGCCGAGTTCGACGTCCAGGTCTCCATCGAAGAGGCCCGTGGCCCGATGGGCATGGGCAAGTGGGATCACATCCGTACCTTGTGCGACCAGCCGCAGGTTGCCGAGCGCTATCGCAAAGTGTTCGGTCGCACCCCGACCGACGATGACGTGACCGCGATCTACAACCGCTTCATGCCGCTGCAGATCGAGAAGATCGCCGAGCACTCGGCGTTGATCCCCGGCGCGCTGGAGACCATCGCCAACCTGCGCCAGCAAGGGATCAAGATCGGTTCCTGCTCCGGTTATCCGAAGCAAGTGATGGACAAGGTTGTGGCACTGGCCGCCACCAACGGCTACATCGCCGACCACGTCGTCGCCACCGATGAAGTGCCGAACGGCCGCCCATGGCCTGCGCAAGCGCTGGCCAACGTGATTGCCTTGGGCATCGACGATGTCGCCGCCTGCGTGAAGATCGACGACACCGTGCCTGGCATTCTCGAAGGCCGTCGTGCCGGGATGTGGACCGTGGCGCTGATCTGCTCCGGCAATGCGTTGGGCCTGGATTACGAAGGCTATCGCGCACTGGGCAGCGACGCGCTGGCCAGCGAGCGCAAGCGCATTCACGCGCTGTTCGAAGGTTCGCGCCCGCACTACATGATCGACACCATCAGCGATCTGCCGGAAGTGATTGCCGACATCAACAAGCGCCTGGCCAACGGCGAGATGCCGCAAAGCAGCTGATTGCATCCATCGCGGCAAACAAAAACACCAGTGTCTGCCCGACACTGGCGTTTTTTCATGGGTGTTTTCAGTCAAATCGCTGATTCAGCTCAGTGAAAGCTTTTTTAGCCTCGGGCAAACGCGCCAAAGGGGATTACAGTTAAGGCATGCCGTCGCAGAACGGCACGCTTGAGCCCTGAACCGTGAGGAACGCCGTATGCCGTGGACAAATTCCGAATCCCGTTACAGCACCGTGTCGATCCTGTTGCACTGGCTGATGCTGGTGCTGTTGGTGCTGGTGTACGCCAGCATGGAATTGCGCGGGCTGTTTCCCAAGGGCAGCGGCGGCCGCACGCTGATCCGCGAAGTGCATTACATGCTCGGGCTGACCGTGTTCGTGCTGGTCTGGTTTCGCCTGTTCGCCCGCAGTCTGGGCCCGGCGCCGAAAATCTTCCCAGCCTCGCCACAGTGGCAAACCGCCCTCGCACGCTTGATGCATTGGGCCTTGTACCTGTTCATGATCAGCATGCCGATCCTTGGTTGGCTGATCACCAGCGCCGAAGGTCATCAGGTGATGTTCTACGGTTTCGACCTGCCGTTGCTGGTGAGTGAAGACAAGGTGTTCGCCAAAGATGTCGAGCACTGGCATGTGCTGATCAGCACCATCGGCTACTGGCTGATCGGCCTGCATGCGTTGGCGGGGATTTATCACCATTACGTGGTGCGGGATAACACGCTGCTGCGAATGATGCCCAAGCGTAGCCAGGGTTAACCGTCGAAGCCGCGCCGGCCCTGCAAGCCGCCGGTGTGGACGAAGATCAAGCGTGAACCCTGGGCAAAGCGGCCCGCCTCGATCTGTTGTTTGAGCGCCAGCAAGGCTTTGCCGGTGTACAGCGGTTCGAGGGGAATGCCGTTGGCCTGTTCGGTTTGCGCGATGAATTCAAGCAGCGCCGGATCGATCTTGGCGAAACCGCCACGGCTGGCGTCGATCAGCTCATAGCCTCCCATCTCACCGACAATTGCCTCGACATTGGCCGCGACGCCGTGATCGTCGGGCACGGCCATTGCGCCGTACACCGCATGTTGTCCGGCCTCGGCCAACACCAGTCCCGCGAGCGTGGTGCCCGTGCCACAGGCCAGCCACCAACCGTGGTAGCTGTCCCAGCGGAGCTTGCCGAGTTGTTGACTGGCCTGATCCTTCAGTGCCGCGCAACCCTGCGCGCCCGGCAAACCGCCGCCCCCTTCGGGCACCGGATGCAGCGTCGGATATTGCTCTCGCCACGGCTGCCAGAACCCCGGCTCGTGCCGCGCCCGATAGCCGCCGTAACCGAGCCAGTGCAACTGCATGCCGAAATCCTGCAGATCCCTGACCGTCGGCGTGTCCTGCGGATGCCCGCGCAACAGGCCGACGGTTGAGAATCCCAGGCGCTTGCCCGCAGCCGCCAGTGCATGCAGATGATTGGAGTGCGCACCGCCCAGGCTGATGATGCCTTCGGCGCCCGCGCGGTCGGCGGCCTTGAGATGTTCGACGAGTTTGAACCACTTGTTGCCGCTGATCAGCGGATCGATCCGGTCGAGGCGCAGGATCGCGACTTCAATGCCGGCGGCGGTGAGCCAGTCCAGATGAAAGGGATCGAGGGGGGCTTGAGGGAGCCAGTCTGCGGGGGGAAGAAGCATGGGTGACTTATCATTCTGGACAGAGCCAGCATTCTAGTCGCTCAAAGGACGCCATCGCGAGCAAGCTCGCTCCCACAAGGTTCTGCTGAGCTCACAACATCTGTGAACGACGCAAAACCTGTGGGAGCGAGCTTGCTCGCGATGGTCATCGGCACGCTGAACCTGGTTGCCGCGTTACAGCTCGGCGGCCAGACGCGAACCCTGATTGATCGCACGTTTGGCATCCAGCTCGGCCGCCACATCGGCGCCGCCGATCAGGTGCACGTTCTGCCCGGCTTCGACCAGACCGTCATGCAGCTCACGCAGTGGATCCTGGCCGGCGCAGATGACGATGTTGTCCACCGGCAGCACTTGCGGCTCGCCGGTTTCGCCGATGCGGATGTGCAGGCCTTCGTCGTCGATCTTCAGGTATTCGACGCTGTTGAGCATCTGCACCTGCTTGTTCTTCAGACCGGTACGGTGAATCCAGCCGGTGGTCTTGCCCAGGCCGTCTCCGACCTTGGATTTCTTGCGTTGCAGCAGGAATACGTCACGGGCCGGTGGGTGCGGTGCAGCCTTGATCCCGGCCACGCCACCACGGGCTTCCAGATTCGTGTCGATGCCCCACTCTTTCCAGAACGCAGCGCGATCCTGACTGGTGGCCACGCCTTCATGGACGAGGAATTCCGACACGTCGAAACCGATACCGCCGGCACCGATCACCGCCACACGCTTGCCGACCGGTTTGCGCTCGAGCAGCACGTCCAGGTAGCTCAGCACTTTGGCGTTCTCGATGCCCGGAATCGCCGGCAGACGCGGTGCAATACCGGTCGCCAGAATGACTTCGTCGTAACCGCCCTCGACCAGTTTTGCCACGTCGACGCGGGTGTTCAGGCACACCTCGACGTTGGTGGTCTGAAGTTTGCGTTTGAAGTAACGCAGGGTTTCGTAGAACTCTTCCTTACCCGGCACGCGTTTGGCGACGTTGAACTGCCCACCGATCTCGCTGGCCGAATCGAACAAGGTCACTTGATGCCCGCGCTCGGCGGCCACGGTGGCGGCGGACAGACCGGCAGGACCGGCACCGACCACGGCGATCTTCTTGATCTGCTTGACCGGCAGGTAGTTCAGTTCGGTCTCGTGGCAGGCACGCGGGTTGACCAGGCAACTGGTGAGCTTGCCGCCGAAGGTGTGATCGAGGCAGGCCTGGTTGCAGCCGATGCAGGTGTTGATTTCGTCAGCACGGCCTTCGGCGGCTTTGTTGACGAAGTCCGGATCCGCGAGGAACGGCCGCGCCATCGAGACCATGTCGGCATCGCCTTCGGCGAGGATCTGCTCGGCGATTTCCGGGGTGTTGATGCGGTTGGTGGTGATCAGCGGAATCTTCACCGAGCCACGCAACTTGGCCGTGACCTTGCTGAACGCCGCACGCGGCACTTTGGTGGCGATGGTCGGGATCCGCGCTTCGTGCCAGCCGATGCCGGTATTGATGAGGGTCGCGCCGGCCTGCTCGATGGCTTTGGCCAGGGTGACGATTTCTTCCCAGGTGCTGCCGCCTTCCACCAGATCGAGCATCGACAGACGGAAGATGATGATGAAGTTCGGGCCGACCGCTTCACGCACCCGGCGAACGATTTCCACCGGCAGGCGCATGCGGTTTTCGTAGCTGCCGCCCCAACGGTCGGTGCGATGGTTGGTGTGGGCCGCGAGGAACTGGTTAATGAAATAACCTTCCGAGCCCATGATTTCCACGCCGTCGTACTCAGCGGTCTGGGCCAGTACCGAGCAGGTGACGAAATCGCGGATCTGCTTCTCGATGCCTTCCTCGTCCAGCTCTTTGGGCTTGAACGGGTTGATCGGCGCCTGGATGGCGCTCGGCGCGACCTGTTTCGGGCTGTAGGCATAACGGCCGGCGTGGAGGATCTGCATGCAGATCTTGCCGCCCGCATCATGCACGGCGCGCGTCACGATGCGGTGCTTGAGCGCTTCTTCCTCGGTGGTCAGCTTGGCCGCACCGGAATACACCCCGCCCTCGTCGTTCGGACCGATACCGCCGGTCACCATCAGGCCGACGCCGCCACGGGCACGCTCGGAGAAGTACGCCGCCATGCGCTCGAAACCGCCCGGCTTCTCTTCGAGGCCGGTGTGCATCGAGCCCATCAGGGTGCGGTTGCGCAACGTGGTGAATCCCAGGTCCAGCGGGGCCAACAGGTGCGGGTATTGAGCGGCGGTCATCGTTAACTCCACAGCGAGCGATCACGGAAAATGCGGGAGCTCTGCGTCCCCCGTCAGTCATGTTCGACAGATTAGGAGTCGCATCGCTGTCACTCAATGACCGTAACTGACAAGTTATTGATCCAAATGCGCAGCGCCCCTTGGCAAGCCGGGGCTGGCGCCCTACCCTGTCCGCACACCCTGTACCCGGTTGTTGTTGGATTTCATGCGCAAACTTCTGTACCTGACTTTTTCCATGGCGCTCATCGCCGCGCTCACTTTCTACGCCATGTGGGCGGCTGACCGCCCGGCCGGTCATTACCTGTCGGACCTGCGGATCAAACTCGCGGTCGATCAGGGCACGCCCGCCGACCGTGGCAACCTGTTGGGTATCCAGCCCGAGCTGTTCCCCACCGATTATCAAAGCCCCGAACGCCTGCACCGCAAGCTCGCCGCCTATTTGCAGCAGGCGCAGGATCAGGGGCTGTTGAATGACAAAACCGTGGTCATCCTGCCCGAGCATGTCGGCACCTGGCTGATGATCAGCGGCGAAAAAGACGAACTGTACCAGGCCGCCACCCTCGCCGAAGCGATGAACTGGCTGGCGGCGAGCAACCCGGTGCAATTTGCTCGCGCCTGGCTCACCGCCAAGGGCAGCAGTCGTCTGGATGATGCGCACCTGCGGATGAAGTCCCGGGACATGGCCAAGGACTATCAGGCGCTGTTCGGTGGCTTGGCCAAGGAATTCCAGATCACCCTGGTGGCCGGCTCGATCGTGTTGCCCGAGCCGAACATCACCGACGGCCGGCTCAAGGCCGGCAGTGGCGCGCTGTACAACAGCACGGTGGTGTTTGGCCGTGACGGCGCCCCGCTCGGCCAGCCACAGCGGCAGATGCGCCCGATCTTCGATCAGGATGATTCCAGTACCCGCGAGGCTTCCCGGATCAATGTGGTCGACACTCCGGCCGGACGCCTCGGCGTGTTGATCGGCAACGACAGCTGGTATCCGGACAACTACCGCAAACTCGACGAGCAAGGCGCACAGCTGATCGCGGTGCCTGCGTTCGTCGTCGGTCATGGCGTTTGGGATCAACCCTGGAAGGGTTACAAAGGCTTGAGCGTGCCCGACTCGGTCAGCCTGAAACCGGGAGCAGTCAGTGAAGGCCAGGCCTGGCACCAACTGACCCTGACCGCGCAACCGCCGGCCAGCAAGGCGCTGGCCGGCATGAGTGTGTTTCTGCGCGGGCAGTTCTGGGACAAGCCGAGTTCCGGGCAAAGCTTCCTCAGCAGCAACGGCCAGCAGTTCGCTGACAGCGAAGCCCGTGGCGCGCGCCTGCTGAACCTCTGGTTGTAACCCATGAAACTGCAGCCGATGCGCCTCGGGGATCTGTCAGTGGGCTTCGTCCACAGCCTGGCCGATGCCGTGCGCAGCCACGACGTCGATCCGCTGCCATTGCTCGAACAGTACGGCCTGGATGCCGCGCGCCTGGCCGAAGCCGGGGCGCGTCTGTCAATCCCGCGCTACATGCGCCTGGGGCATGGCGCGATCCAGCTGACTGGCGATCCGGCATTGGGTTTGCGAATGGGCCAACTCAGTCGCCTGAGCCAGGCCGGCCTGGCCGGTGTGACCGCCGCGCAGGCCCCGACCGTGCGCGAAGCCGCTCGCTGCCTGACTCGTTTCGAACCCTTGTACGGCTCCAACTATCGCGGCCAGTCGAGTTTCCACGAAGACGCCAGCGGTGCGTGGCTGCGCTTCTACTCGATCAGCCCGTACAACGCTTACAACCGCTTTGTGGTGGATTCGATCATTGCCGGCTGGCTGCATCAGTTATCCAGCGTCAGCCCCGAGCCCTTGCGCGCCGAGCGGATCGAAATCGAATTCGACGCCCCGGACTATCGCGACGCCTACACCGTGCTGGGCGAGTGCCCGATCCAGTTCGGCGCCGAGCATAATCAACTGCGCCTGAGTCTCACCAGCCTGGCCCAACGCAACCCGGAGCATTGCCCCAGCACCTGGAAACATTTGCTCGGTTTGTGCGAACGGGAACTGGAGCAATTGACCCGCACCCGCAGCCTGCGCGAACGCATCACGCAATTGCTCGGGCCGTTGCTCAATGGTGGTCGCGAACCGGACCTGGAAGAAGTGGCGGCACGCCTGAAGCTGCCGACCTGGACGTTACGGCGAAAGCTGGCCGAGGAAGGCACGCAGTTTCGCGCGATCCTCAATGACACTCGCCGTGATCTGGCGATGACCTACATCCGCGACACCGAACTGGCATTCGGTGAAATCGCGTACCTGCTGGGGTTTGCCTCGGCCGAAGCTTTCCAGCGCGCCTTCAAGCGCTGGAACGGCCAGACACCGGGTGAGTTTCGCCGCAGCCACCGCAAAACAGGCTGACGCGTCACAGCTCGGTAGCGTCTTCCGCAGGCTCTGGTGAATCCAGTTCGTAGGCCTGGAATTCGAGCAGTTCTTCTTGATAGTCATCCATTGCGTAATCCCCCTGACGCTTGCTTGAAATGGCCTGGAACAAATGACCAGTGCCTCGAGCATAAAGTGCCCGTGTGAAGGAAAAATGAAACGCGTCCTTCATGAAATAAACGTAGCAGGCGGTCAGGAATTTATCGCGGGGAATTTTGAGAAGGACTCATCCACATAACACACAGGTTTACTGCCCGGAGGCAGGCATGGCCGGAATCGGCTCGGAGGGCGGCGGCATGTCCGTCGGGTTGGCCGGCGGCGTGATGGTTTCCGTCGCAGGCGCGGGCTCGGCAACCGGTGCCGGGGTAATCGGCGCGGCTTCTGTCGGCGGTACTACCGGCTCGGAACTGGCCGGTGTCGCTTCTGCAGGCACTGGCGCCGGTGCTGCAGCGGGCTCGGCGGCCGGTGCTGGGGCCGGGGTCGGTTCAGCCGCAGGGGCTGGAGCCAATGGAGCCGGCGCCGCCTTGGCTTCCGGCACACCCAGGTCGGTCTTCGGCTTTTCGGTGATGTGTGCGGCTTTCTTCGCATCGGCCGGCAGGAACAGCTCGACCAGTGTGAAGAAGCGCTCGTAAAACTTCTGCGACGACACGGTTTCACTGGCCACTTTCACCATCGAATCGTCAGACGAGCCGATCGGCATCGACACCGAACCCAATACGCCGACACCCAGACTGGCCGAGTTGTTGGTCTTCTTCAGCGCGTAGCGGTCCTGCAGGGCATTGGCGAACACGGTGGCGTGATGGCCTGCGCTGCCATCATCGGCGCATACCACGTTGAAACTGATCTCCAGGTGGGTTTCGCCAGTCTGCTGGAAACTCTTGTGGCCGCTGACCAGTTTCGGGTCATTGCTGGTAATGATGTAGCCCTGGCTGAGCAACGCTCGGCGGGCCGCTTCGCAACTGGCGGTGTCGGTCACCGGGTAATTGCGCGAAAAGGTGCCGGAGTCGTCGAAATTCTCATGCTCGTAGATAGGCTTGTCCTTGGAGCAGCCGGCAGCGGCGGTCAGCAACAACGCCAACCCGATGAAACGCACGGGAATAGAATTCAACATTAAACATCCTGAGGGAAAACGGTCCGGGGCGTATTGTGCAACAGATCGCTGCCCCGCGGCGTATGGATTAGTGTCTTAAAACAGTTACAACTCTATCGACCTTCAGTGGCAGGAAAAAGTCGCGCCGATAAATGATCGATGAACACCCGCAACTTGGCGGTTGCATGCCGGCTCGACGGCCACAGCACCCAGAACTGTCCGACGTGTTCCAGATACTCATCCAGCACGCGCTGCAGGCGACCCTGCTGCTGCGCCTCGAAGATCATGAAGTCCGGCAGACAAGCGATGCCCATGCCCGCCAGCGCTGCATGCCGCACGGCTTCGATCGACGTACTCACCAGGCGTGTCGGCAAGGTCGGCTCGGGCGCGCCCTCCTCGCGCTTCAGCGGCCAGGGCTCCAGTTTGCCGGTGGCGTGAAACGTATGGCGCAGGCAGGCGTGCTCCGCCAGATCGGCCGGGGTCAGCGGCTCGCCGCGCTCGCGCAAGTAGGCGGGGCTGGCCACCAACACCATATGAAACTCGCCCAACGGTCGCGCCATCAGTCGCGAATCTCGCGGTTTACCCGTCCGGATCACCGCATCGAAACCCTCTTCAACCACATCCACCATGCGATCGGTCAGGTCCAGATCCAGTTCGATCTGCGGGTACAGCGCCATGAACTCGTTCATGACCGGCATCACCAGGTCATGCACCTGCGGCAGGCTGACGCGCAACTTGCCGTGAGGCGCCGCTGCCGCGTCGCACAGTTCAAATTCCGCCGCTTCCACTTCGGCCAGAATCTTGCGGCAGCGTTCAAGAAACAGCGCGCCTTCGCTGGTCAGCGTGATGCTGCGGGTGGTGCGATGAAACAACCGCACATTGAGCCGTGTTTCCAGGCGGGCGATGCTTTTGCCGACCGCCGAAGAAGACACGCCCTGCAAGCGGCCTGCCTCGGTAAAACTGCGGGTTTCCGCCACCTGCACGAACACCGAAATACTGCCCAGGCTGTCCATTCATCCCTCGCTGATTCACGACATTCCTGTCCGAGATGTTCGGAACCCTAACCTGTTTTTCCCGAATGTGCAGCGCCCTACCCTATGGCCTTCGTCTCCTTCGGCAAAAATGGAAACCCGCCCATGAACGATGCGCCACTCAACTCCCCCACGCTCGCCGGCACCGTCGAGCCCACAGAACGATTACCACTGGGCGCACTGCTCGCGCTGGCCACCGCCGGGTTCATTACCGTACTGACCGAGGCGATGCCCGCTGGCCTGCTGCCACAGATGAGCGCTGGGCTTGATGTCTCTAAGGCACTGATCGGGCAACTGGTCACGCTGTACGCCATCGGTTCGATGCTGGCGGCAATTCCGCTCACCATTGCCACCCGGGGCTGGCGTCGGCGCCCGCTGTTGCTGGCGGCCATTGGTGGGTTTGCCATCGCCAACAGCATCACTGCGTTGTCGGAGCTGTACTGGCTGACCCTGATTGCGCGCTTGATAGCAGGCGTCTTCGCCGGGCTGCTGTGGGCTTTGCTGGCCGGGTACGCGAGCCGGATGGTCGCACCTCACCTACAAGGCCGGGCGATTACGGTGGCTATGCTGGGGGCGCCCCTTGCATTGTCGCTGGGCATTCCGGCCGGCACCTTGTTGGGCACCGCAGTCGGTTGGCGCTTGAGCTTTGCGATCATGACCGGGCTGACCGTGCTGCTGGTGATCTGGGTGCGTTGGCAAGTACCGGACTTCGCCGGTGAACACGCCGGAAAACGCCTGCCACTGCGTCAGGTGTTTACCTTGCCGGGCGTGCGATCCGTGTTGTTTGTAACCTTGTCCTACGTCGTCGCGCACAACCTCCTGTACACCTACATCGCGCCATTTCTGGAGCCATCAGGACTTGGCGCAGAAATCGACCGGGTGTTGCTGGTATTCGGTCTGGCATCGGTACTGAGCCTGTGGATCGTCGGCAGCCTGATTGATCGCTGGCTGCGTCAATTACTTCTGGTCAGTGCCGCGCTATTCCTGCTGTCGGCGATCGCACTGGGTCTGTGGCGCGACTCGCCGGGCGTGGTCTACACCGCCACCGCCGTCTGGGGTCTGGCGTTCGGCGCGATGCCCTCACTGCTACAGACAGCCCTGGCGAAAACTGCCAAGGAAGCTGCCGATACCGCGCAATCGATGCTGGTGACCCTGTGGAATGTCGGCATTGCCGGCGGCGGACTTGCGGGCGGTCTGCTGCTGAACAACCTGGGCGTCGGGACTTACCCGTGGATTGTCGCAGCTCTGTTGCTGCTGACTCTGTATGCGACCATCAATGCCCGAAGCCATGGCTTCCCGAACGCCGGATAGCGCGCACAAAAAAGCCCCGGATTTTCATCCGGGGCTCGGGTCTTGCGGCTCAGCCAGGCATCAGAAACGCTTGATGTCGGCTTCGGCTTCCAGCTGTTTGCGGTACGCCGCGAAGTCTTGCTGGCCCACACGCGATGCGAGGAAGCGACGGTATTGCGCTTTCTCTTCATCGGTCGGAGCCGCTGCTTCGTTCACACCGTTCAGGCGCACGATGGTCAGGCTGCCATCCGCCAGCGTCACGCTGGTGAAGGTCGGCTTGTCCTTGGCGGCCGGTTTCGGCATGCGGAACAGCGCTTGCAGCACCGCTGGATCAACGCCTTCCTGAGCGCGGTTTGCCGCTTCAGTAACTTTCCAGTTCTGACCGTCCACCGCCTTGTCCAGCGGCGTCTTGCCATCACGCAGACTGGCGATCAGTTGCTCCGCCTTGGTCTTGGCAGCAGCGCTGGCGTGCTCTTTGGTCAATTGGGTGCGAATGGCAGCGGCCACGCTTTCCAGCGGCAATTGAGCAGGCTTCAGGTGCTCCTTGACGCGCAGCACGATCACGGTTTCCGGATCCAGCTCGATGGCGGTGCTGTTGGCACCCTCTTCCAGCACTTCGGTGCTGAACGCGGCAGTCACGACAGCACGGTTGGCTGCAACGCCTTCGCCACCTTCACGGCCGAACGGCTTGGAGGTGTGCACGGTCAGCTTCAGGTCCTGCGCTGGCTGGGCCAGGTCGGATGCTTCGAACGAAGAGTCTTCCAGTTGCTTGGTCGCCTCGACGAAACGCTGCTCGACTTGCTGGGTTTTCAGCTCGCGGGTCAGCTTGTCTTTCAGGCTGGCCAGAGTCGGCACTTCAGGCGCCTCGACACCCAGCAGCTTGATCAGGTGGAACCCGAAGTCGGTGCGAACCGGCTCGGAAACCTGATCCTTGTTCAGCGAGTACAGGGCTTTCTCGAAGGCTGGATCGTAAACGCCAGGACCGGCATAACCGAGGTCACCGCCGTTGTTGGCCGAACCCGGATCCTGCGAGAACTCCTTGGCCAGCGCTTCGAATTTCTCGCCCTTGGCCAGACGCGCCTGGACTTCTTCGATCTTCGCCTTGGCCTGAGCCTCGGTGGTCTTGTCGTTGACTTCGATCAGAATGTGCGCCGCACGACGCTGTTCCGACAGGTTGGCGATCTCTTTCTGATACGCCGCCTGCAGGTCTTCGTCCTTGACGGCGACCTGATCGAAGAACGAAGCCTTCTTCAGCTCCAGGTAATCGATGACCACTTGATCCGGGGTCATGAATTCCTTGGCGTGCTCGTCGTAGTAAGCCTTGACCTCGTCATCGGTCAGCTTGACGGCCGAAGGGTCAGCCTTGATGTTCAGCGTGGCGAAATCGCGGGTCTGTTTTTCCAGACGGGCGAAGGCCAGCACCTGAGCGTCGGTCACGAAACCGCTGCCCGCCACACCGGCGCGCAGTTGGCCGATCAGCATTTCCTGAGCCAGCATCTGGCGGAACTGCATGCGGCTGTAGCCCAGTTGACGGATCACCTGATCGAAACGGTCGGAGCTGAACTTGCCGTCGACCTGGAATTCAGGCGTCTGCAGGATCACTTGGTCCAGGGCCGCTTCGGAGAAAGCGAATTTCGATTGTTCTGCGCCTTGCAGCAGCAGTTTGCGATCGATCAGACCCTTGAGGGCCGATTCGCGCAGCATTTTTTCGTCCAGCAAGGAGGCGTCGAAGTCCTTGCCCAGTTGTTGCATCAACTGACGGCGTTGCATATCCACCGCCTGGCTCAGCTCGTTCTGGCTGATTTCTTCACCATTGACCTTGGCCGCCTCATTCTTGTGAGTCGTGGCCTGGAAAATGGCGTCGAAACCGGTCAGAGCCATCAGTGCAACGATGACCCCGATAATGGTCTTGGCAATCCAGCCTTGTGAATTGTCCCTGATATTCTGCAGCATGCGTCCCCCAGAAACGGTTGAACTTCAAAATTAGGCAACCGTGGAGCGTGGGTAGAATCCGGATAGAAGAAAGGCGCATCCGAGGATGCGCCTTCTCGTAACTGGCGGAGCGGACAGGGCTCGAACCCTCGATCCCGGTGTGACAGGCAGCTATTCCAACCGCCTGCTCTACCGCTCCGCTGCCAAGTCAGGCATGACCCCGACCCGGATAGGTAAAAACCTGAATCAAACTTAGTTGACGGCTTCTTTCAGGGCTTTACCAGCTTTGAAACCTGGCTTTTTGGCTGCCGCGATTTCCAGAGTCTTGCCGGTCTGTGGGTTACGACCGATGCGAGCTGGACGATCAGTCACGGAGAAAGTACCGAAGCCAACCAGAACAACGGAGTCGCCAGCCTTCAGAGCGCCAGTGACGGATTCGATTACAGCGTCCAGCGCACGGCCAGCAGCAGCTTTCGGGATATCAGCGGATGCAGCGATAGCATCAATCAGTTCCGACTTGTTCACTCTAAGTCCCCTTATATCTATTTTGAGATGATTCTAAGTTTTTTGGTGAAAGCAAAAACGAGTGCTGAATGGCCTACAGACACTTAAGAGCCGCTTTATAACAAGGGCTCTAAAAAGCTGTCAAGGAAGCCCCCCAGGCAAAAGCGTATTAATGCGTGCTAATTCTTTCCTTAGAGTCAGACTCACGTTTTTCGTCCTTGGCAACTATCTCCGGAGCCACATCCGGCAAGGGCTCCGGCGCGTATTGCAGCGCAATTTGCAGGACCTCGTCAATCCATTTAACCGGTTTGATCTGCAGATCCTGCTTGATATTGTCAGGAATCTCCTTCAGATCGCGCACGTTCTCTTCCGGAATAATCACTGTCTTGATTCCGCCACGGTGAGCGGCTAGCAGTTTTTCCTTCAGACCGCCAATGGCCAATACCTGACCGCGCAAAGTGATTTCACCGGTCATGGCGACATCAGCGCGCACGGGGATGCCCGTCAACGCAGAGACAAGCGCCGTGCACATGCCCACACCAGCGCTCGGACCGTCTTTCGGGGTCGCGCCTTCCGGCATGTGGATGTGGGTGTCACGCTTCTCGTGGAAGTCCAGAGGAATGCCCAGGCTCTTGGCACGGCTGCGCACCACGGTCTGGGCCGCAGTGATCGATTCGACCATTACATCGCCCAGCGAACCGGTCTTGATCAGTTGACCTTTACCCGGCACCACAGCCGCTTCGATGGTCAGCAGTTCGCCACCCACCTGAGTCCAGGCCAGGCCGGTCACTTGACCGATCTGATCCTGCTGCTCGGCCAGACCGTAGCGGAACTTGCGAACACCGAGGAAATGTTCCAGCAGGTCAGCTGTCACTTTTACCGAGAAGCGTTTTTCCAGCGCGTGCTCTTTGACCGCCTTGCGGCAAACCTTGGCAATCTGCCGCTCGAGGCCACGCACACCGGCTTCGCGGGTGTAATAACGGATGATGTCGCGGATCGCTTCTTCGTCGAATTCCAGCTCGCCCTTCTTCATGCCGTTGGCTGCAATCTGCTTCGGCGACAGGTACTTCACCGCGATGTTGATCTTCTCGTCTTCGGTGTAGCCCGGCAGACGGATGACTTCCATCCGGTCCAGCAGCGCCGGCGGAATGTTCATCGAGTTCGAGGTGCACAGGAACATCACGTCCGAAAGGTCGTAATCGACTTCCAGGTAGTGGTCGTTGAAGTTGTGGTTCTGCTCCGGATCCAGCACTTCCAGCAACGCCGACGCCGGGTCGCCACGCATGTCGCTGCCCATCTTGTCGATTTCATCGAGCAGGAACAGCGGGTTGCGCACACCCACTTTTGTCATCTTTTGAATCAATCTTCCTGGCATCGAACCGATGTAAGTCCGACGGTGACCACGGATTTCCGCCTCATCACGCACACCACCAAGGGCCATGCGCACGAATTTACGGTTGGTGGCATGGGCGATCGACTCGGCCAGCGAGGTTTTACCCACGCCCGGAGGACCGACCAGGCACAACACCGGGCCACGGATTTTCTTCACGCGTTTCTGTACGGCGAGGTATTCAAGGATGCGTTCCTTGACCTCTTCGAGGCCGTAGTGATCGGCGTCGAGAATGTCTTCGGCACGGGCCAGGTCCAGACGCACCTTGCTCTGGGCCTTCCACGGCACCTGAACCAGCCAGTCGATGTAGGAGCGCACCACGGTGGCTTCGGCAGACATCGGCGACATCTGCTTGAGCTTGTTCAGCTCCGCAGTGGCCTTGGCCAGCGCGTCTTTCGGCAGGCCTGCAGCGTCGATACGCTTTTTCAGGTCCTCGATTTCATTGTGGCCTTCGTCGCTGTCGCCGAGCTCTTTCTGAATGGCCTTCATCTGCTCATTCAGGTAGTACTCGCGCTGACTGCGCTCCATTTGCTTTTTGACGCGGCCACGAATGCGTTTTTCGACTTGCAGCAGGTCGATCTCGGCATCCAGCAAAGCCAGAACGTGCTCGACACGGGCCGACAAATCGATGATTTCGAGGATTTCCTGCTTCTGCTCGATCTTCAGCGCCATATGCGCAGCCATGGTGTCTACCAGGCGGCCAGGCTCGTCGATGCTGTTGAGCGACGACAGGACTTCAGCCGGGACTTTCTTGCCCAGCTGCACATATTGTTCGAACTGCGACAGCAGGCTGCGCACGAATACTTCGGATTCGCGCTCGGCGGCGTCGACCTCGTCGATCAGCGACACTTCGGCACGGCAGTGGCCATCGACTTCGCTGAAGCGCTCCACAGCGCCACGCTGCTCGCCCTCGACCAGAACCTTGACGGTGCCATCAGGCAGTTTCAGCAGCTGCAGAACAGTGGCAATGG
Organism: Pseudomonas sp. B20(2017); assembly: GCF_002113125.1. Lineage (GTDB taxonomy): Bacteria > Pseudomonadota > Gammaproteobacteria > Pseudomonadales > Pseudomonadaceae > Aquipseudomonas. The sequence continues at coordinate 112,847 of NZ_NEJP01000022.1, forward strand.
TACCTACGCGATAGAGAGCCTCTTCACCGGGATCGTCGTCAGCCGGGTTTCTCTGGGCCAGCAGCAGGATCTGCTTGTCGCCCGTCATCGCGGCCTCGAGGGCTTCGATGGATTTCTCGCGCCCCACGAACAGCGGGATAACCATGTGCGGATAAACCACGACATCACGCAATGGCAAGAGAGGCAATTCGATGGTTGTCTTCATGATTTCGCCTCTACGGCGGCCATAGGGCCGTAATCAGATGGAATTGAACTTGAAGCCAAGATGGGGGCTGCTTCCAAAAAAAACAAGCGCCAGGGGGATGTTAAAAGTTTCTTAAAAAAAAAAGAGGCCCGAACAGACTGTGTGAAAACACACTGACAGGCCTTAGACCAAACGCCCCGACTTATTCGGGGCGTTTGTTTTTGTGCTGAAAAAGGCTCTTCAGCCCATCAGT
>NZ_NEJP01000023.1 GCF_002113125.1 Pseudomonas sp. B20(2017)
TAAACTTGCTCGGGTCGTATTCGCACTACTAAAGGGGCAGAGCGAATACCAGCCGAAAGCAAGTTGAGGGTTGCCCCTCAACCATAGAATCTCCCACAGGGGGGCCTTGCCCTCCTTCACGTCTCATACAGGGATTGGCGCTGTCCCTGATTTCCCCCACACCTTCACTTGTCCCCTCGCCCCTACCCGTGTAGAAAGCCTGTCCACAAATCGTGCACAAGGACTTTCCATGACCGCTCTGCCATGGCTCTATCTCGGGCTTCTAAGCCTTGGTTACGGATTAGCGCTGAGTTTCGGCCAGCTCGGCTGGCTGGCGCTGATCTCCATTGCACTGCTGGTTTTCGCCGGTTACGCCGTGCGCCAGCAAACCGTGCCGGTCGGGCGTTATCTCGGTCATGGTCTGTTTATCGTGCTGGCGCTGGCGCTGGCCTTGCACTGGCTTCCGGGCTTCTACAACGGTCGGGTCATCGAACCGCAGCGCTTCACCGACAACGCGGTGCCGTTCTCGATGTACCTGAATCTCGACAAACCACTGATTGGCTTCTGGCTGCTGATGGTCTGCCCATGGATCGTAGCGCGGCGCTCGTTGCGCCTGACCGTCTACGCGACCGCGCTGGCACTGACGCTGAGCGTGATTCTGGCGTTGGGCGGCGCGGTGTTGCTGGGCATGATCACCTGGGCACCGAAATGGCCCGACCAAGCGTGGCTGTGGGTGCTGAACAATCTGCTGCTGGTGACGCTGGTCGAAGAGGCGCTGTTTCGTGGCTATATCCAGGGCGGTCTCACTCGTTACTTCAAACACCTGCCCTACGGCGAAAACCTCGCGCTGCTGCTGGCGTCCCTGCTGTTCGGCCTGGTGCATGTGGGCGCTGGCTGGCAATGGGTGTTGCTGGCGAGCCTGGCGGGTGTCGGCTATGGTCTGGCCTATCGTTTCGGCGGGCTTGGTGCGGCAATCGCCACGCACTTTGGCCTGAACCTGCTGCATTTCGGTCTGTTCACCTATCCGATGCTCGCGGGTTGAAGCAAGGGCCGTTTTGCGACGCCGTACTTATAAATGAAAAAAAATTTCAATAAATGGCCGACCCCGCCGACAACCTTTCAAAGCCTTGCGGATTGAAAAACCATGCGTAACAACCAGCCCATTACACAACGCGAACGGACTTTCCCGGCTCAGCAACGGTTGATTTCCACAACCGACGCCAAGGGCGTGATCACCTACTGCAACGACGCTTTTGTCGAGATCAGCGGGTTTTCGCGTGAGGAACTGATCCGTGCGCCGCACAACCTGGTTCGTCACCCCGACGTCCCGGCGGCGGTGTTTTCGCACATGTGGGGCACACTGAAACAAGGCTTGCCATGGATGGGCATTGTCAAGAATCGCTGCAAGACCGGTGATCATTACTGGGTGAACGCCTATGTAACGCCGGTGTTCGACGGCAATCAGGTGATCGGTTACGAGTCGGTGCGGGTCAAACCCACCGCCGAACAGATCCGCCGTGCCGAAGCGCTCTACCAACGCATCAACCAGGGCAAGTCGGCGATTCCTTCGAGCGACAAATGGCTGCCGATCGTGCAGGACTGGCTGCCGTTCATTCTGGTCAGCCAGTTGAGCTTCATGATCGGCGCCACCCTGAACTCGCAGTGGGGCTTCGCCCTCGCCGCCGGTCTGTCGGTGCCGCTGGGCCTGCTGGGCCTGCAATGGCAACAACGCGGGCTCAAGCGCCTGCTGCGCCTGGCCGAGCAGACCACCTCCGACCCGTTGATCGCGCAGATGTACACCGACAGCCGTGGCGCCCAGGCGCGTCTGGAGATGTCGATCCTCAGCCAGGAAGCGCGCCTGAAAACCTGCCTGACCCGTCTGCAGGACACCGCCGAGCACCTGACCGATCAGGCCAAGCAGTCCGACGCCCTGGCGCACAACAGCTCCAGCGGTCTGGAACGTCAGCGCGTGGAAACCGAACAGGTCGCCACCGCCGTCAACCAGATGGCCGCCACTACCCAGGAAGTGGCGAGCCACGTCCAGCGCACCGCCGACGCCACCCAGGAAGCCAATCGCCTGACCGGTCGCGGCCGCGACATCGCCGGCGAAACCCGCGAAGCCATCCAGCGCCTGTCTGTCGTTGTCGGCGAAACCGGCCTGACCGTGACCCAACTGGCCAAGGACAGCGACGAAATCGGCGGCGTGGTCGACGTGATCAAAGGCATCGCCGACCAGACCAACCTGCTCGCACTCAACGCTGCAATTGAAGCCGCCCGCGCTGGCGAAATGGGCCGCGGTTTTGCCGTGGTGGCCGACGAAGTCCGCCAACTGGCGCAACGCACCAGCGAATCCACCGGCCAGATCCACGCCCTGATCGCCAAGTTGCAGCAGACCGCCACCAGCGCCGTACAAACCATGGAAGCCGGCCATCGCCAAGCGGAAGAAGGTGTGGCACGGGTTCTGGAAGCGGACCAGGCCCTGGTCGGCATCAGCGAAGCGGTGGCCAACATCACCGACATGACCACCCAGATCGCCGCCGCCACCGAAGAGCAAAGTGCCGTGGCTGAAGAAATCAGCCGCAACATCAGCAACATCTCGGAACTGGCGGACCAGACCTCGGAACAGGCGCATAACTCGGCGTTGCTGAGTGAAGAGCTGACGAAGACGGCTAATACGCAGTATTCGTTGGTGGAGCGGTTTAACCGCTGATTGTTCTGGCAATAAAGAAACCCCGGACAGCGAAAGCTTCCGGGGTTTTTATTGCCTGTCTGAAACGGATGTGGCCAGCACCGCCCTCTTCGTGGGCAAGCCCACTCCCACAGGCTTTAGCATTGGCCACAAAACCTCATAACACCACCCGCCCACTGTGGGAGCGGGCTTGCCCGCGAAGAGGCCCGGCCTGCTGGCGAAAATCTCACTCGAAAGGCGCGGACAGTGCCTACAACTGAATCAGACCCAACTGACTGGCAGGCGATGAAGCCTGGCTCTAGTTTGTCGTTCAAATCTATTCACAAGGGCTAGCCAGTATGAATACATCCCCTACGCAGAATCAGATGGTCACGACGGACAAACCTGTGAGAAAGGAAGTTCGGGGTGAACTGAAATTCCTTGATGTGCGGCGAGCGGCGCGTGATGGGCAGAAAGCATTCGATAAATTTGTGATCACTCGCAGGCTGTGACCTTTGATATCGATAAAAAAACCAGAAGCCAAACGCTTCCGGTTTTTTTGTGCCGTTTACTCCTTCGGCACGAGGTTATCCAACGCCTGATTCACCGCCAGCTCGCCCAACATCACGACTTGCGCAATACCCAACAGGGTCTTGCGGTTCGGCCCTTCCAGCAGGCCGGCAAAGTCGCCGAGCATGACCGTGGCTGACGCGAGCGACTCGCAGGCGTTGGCCAGCAGGGACTCCGTGTCGGTTTGCGGGTTGACCATGAACATGTCGTTTGGGGTGTAGGGCGTGGCCATGATCTTGGCTGCGGGGGTCAAGTAATAGTCGAGGGCGCGTTCGGCCGCGTCATGGAGTTTTCTTGAATCGGGAAATTCGTACGGGGACACCGGATCTTCTAACGGTGGAATGACGGTCTTGGACATCAGCTAAAACTCCGGACAAGAGTCGCTTGAGAATTTGTGTAGACGGCTGCCAGGCAGTGAGGGGACACCCCCCCTCACCGAGGCGGCAACTACCGCGAGACGTGATGGTTATCGAGCACACGATTGACCAGCAGCTCACTCAGCATGATGACCTGCTGCAGAATCTGCATCGCCTTGCGCTGCGACGGATCGACGGTGTCGCCAATGTCCCGGGCCATGTCACTGGCTGACGACAGCGTTTCGCACGCTTCGACCAGCAGCGTTTCGTCATCCATTGTGGGATTGACCAGATAGATCCTGCCGGGCTTGCGCGATGGCTTGGACGTCTTCTGCGCCCCAGGATCAAGGTAATGATTGATCGCCCGCTCGGTTGCCGATTTTATGTTTTCGGCTTCGAGTGCAACGTCATACGGGATTGAATCGGTATCTGGTGGGTTTGGTGTGGCTTTGAACATAGATAGAACTCCAATTCGAAAAATAGGAGCCATCACCCTCGCTACCAAACGGCGGGTGGCGGCCATGCGCGGGTTGGTAGACCGGTCGAATTGGGAAACCCGGCGCTCACGAATGAGCCCCACGCATGCCCACCATACAAAGCTGAACCTCAGAAAAGAGACAGCATTGAAGGTGTCGCAATAACCACAACTCGAATCGGGCTACCAAACCCAGCCACTTTTCAGTGACAGGGAAACGATATAGCCCTCTCCAAGCTGCGTAAGCCGGCGGATTCTGGCGTACGCGTAGGCAACGACGCAAGGTGTTGTAGCCCTTATGGCGTAACGGCTCGTGTACTTTAAACGTGGTTGCAGAATTACGTTTATGCGCCAAAAAGCCGGATGTTTGACTGTTCCTTTGCTGTGCTCTGGCAGACCGCTTTCGTCGGATCGCCACCCGGACCAAGCCCGCTCCCACAGGGATTGCATGCAGTCTGCAAGAACTGGTCGGCTGTCAGGCCGCCATCGCGAGCAAGCTCGCTCCCACAGGGATTGCGTGCAGTCTGTAAAAACTGGTCGGCTGTCAGGCCGCCATCGCGAGCAAGCCCGCTCCCATAGGGATTGCGTGCAGTCTGCAAGAACTGGTCGGCTGTCAGGCCGCCATCGCGAGCAAGCTCGCTCCCACAGGGATTGCGTGCAGTCTGCAAGAACTGGTCGGCTGTCAGGCCGCCATCGCGAGCAAGCTCGCTCCCACAGGGATTGCGTGCAGTCTGTAAAAACTGGTCGGCTGTCAGGCCGCCATCGCGAGCAAGCCCGCTCCCATAGGGATTGCGTGCAGTCTGCAAGAACTGGTCGGCTGTCAGGCCGCCATCGCGAGCAAGCTCGCTCCCACAGGGATTGCGTGCAGTCTGCAAGAACTGGTCGGCTGTCAGGCCGCCATCGCGAGCAAGCTCGCTCCCACAGGGATTGCGTGCAGTCTGTAAAAACTGGTCGGCTGTCAGGCCGCCATCGCGAGCAAGCTCGCTCCCACAGGGATCGCATGCAGTCTGCAGGAAACTGGTCGGCTGTCAGGCCGCCATCGCCAGCAGGCTGGCTCCCACAGAAACGAAAGCAGCTCGCATCCGCTTCTCACCACTCAACACGATGAGCGTTAGCTCGAGTACCGCTTTTGATCCTCGGGCGACGTCGGAAGGCTGAGCAGAGGGATTTATCCGGGGGTGGGAGCGCAGCGACCGTTTGGCGAAGCCAAACGCATCGAGAGGAGGTGCAGCGAAGCAAACCGTAGGCGATGCCCCCGGATGAATCCCGGAGCGAAGGAACCCCGAGCCTCAGCGAGCGGGCCGAACGTAGGAGCAAGCCTTTTTTTGCTTACTTTTTTGAGGCGTTTGTCAAAAAAGTGAGTCGCCGTAAGGGCGAAACCCTAAGCAGCCATCACCGCAGCAACGGATATACACACCGTCCCGGTTCAATTAAACACATATGGAACTGGTCGCCTAGCTGTCAGGTTTGACAGTAGACGCTCATCTTGAAGAAGGCATATCAAGTGTCTGGCGATCTATTAAAAGAACGCCAATCACCCTTCATGAAAAAGGAATTCAAGATGAGCAGCCATACTGTTTTTGTCCCTAAATCCAATAGCCCGGCGATCCTTGCAAATCAGTTTCACTGGAAATTCGGGAGCAACCCTGAAGTGACGGCTGATCGTTCCCTGTTTTATTTGCATGAATTTCCGCCAACAGGTGAACGGAACTGGTCAATCTCAGGATCGACTGGATCAATTCTTGACAGCGACTACTTCGCCTACAACATGACTATCCCGTACATCAATGACGCCCCTCTCAAAGCCACCTACACACTTAAAGACAAACTGAGTTTCAAACACAGCCATTCAATTCCCGCCCCGGATGGCTTTAATGGCTGGACTGTAGTCGATGCCGATGAAGCCACCCTGATCATAGACCTCGATCCTGCCAAGGGAATCGCAGTAGGTACTTTTGAAGCAAATTTCAAAAGTCATGGCTATCGGACACAGCCCATCGGACGCTTTAACCTGGTGATCAGTTAATAGCTTTCGCGGTTTCCGACATAAAGGATGTGCCCGGACTTTACCGGTCAGGGCTACATCTGAAGAAACCCTGCCACCCTCTCCGCCGCCGAAGCCAAATGCTGCTCATGCGTAAACCCGGAAACCTTGAGCGGCTTCAAATCATGATCCCCAGAGACCAACCAAAACACCTCAATACTCGGTGATAAATCGTAAGCCCCGACAGCGTCCCGATTGCCAAGCGCATCCCGCTCCCCCTGAACAATCAACGTCCGAGTCTGCAAAGAAGCCAAATGCTCAACCCGAGGCTTCTCCGGTTTCCCAACCGCATAAAACGGATACCCCAGGCAAACCAAAGCATCAGCGCCAAACTCATCGGCAAGAAGACTGGCCATCCGCCCCCCCATCGACTTCCCGCCAACCGCCAAAACCCCAGCGACATGACGTCGCACTTCAGCGAAAACCTCACGCCAGCACTCCTGCAATTTCCCCGCAGGATTCGGCGGTCGCTTAACCCCATCAACCCGCCGCTGCGCCATATAAGGAAACTCAAACCGCAACACGTTGATACCAAGCCCGGCAAGGCGCCCAGCCATATCGTTCATCCAGTCGCTGTCCATCGGCGCCCCGGCACCATGGGCAAGAATGAGCGTCGCCGAAGCCTCACCACTGGCCGCATCCCAAAGCCACCCGTGATCCCGCAGGCACTGCGCCCATTGATCCCCGTCAATACTGGCCTTGTGCTGTTTGTCCATGCTTGCCTCGCTTTTAGTCTGCCTATAACTCCAGGCGAAGGATTCGCGGCGTTTTCTGCGCGCGCTCACTTCGGCTGAACCGTGGATGGGGAACCATGAACACTTCTATCAGTACCGCCTACAACTACAAGGTGGTCCGCCAATTCGCCATTATGACGGTGGTGTGGGGCATCGTCGGCATGGGCCTCGGGGTTTTTCTCGCGGCTCAATTGGTCTGGCCCGAACTCAACTTCAACCTGCCGTGGACCAGCTTCGGACGCCTGCGCCCGCTGCACACCAACGCGGTGATCTTCGCGTTCGGTGGCTGTGCCTTGTTCGCCAGTTCGTTCTACTCGGTGCAGCGCACCTGCCAGACCCAACTGTTTGCGCCGAAAATTGCCGCCTTCTGCTTCTGGGGCTGGCAGCTTGTGATCCTGCTGGCGGCCATCAGCCTGCCACTGGGTTACACCAGTTCCAAGGAATACGCCGAGCTGGAATGGCCGATCGACATCCTGATCACCATCGTCTGGGTCGCCTACGCCATCGTGTTCTTCGGCACGATCATGCAGCGCAAGACCAAGCACATTTATGTGGGCAACTGGTTCTTCGGCGCGTTCATCATCACCGTGGCGATCCTGCACATCGTCAACAACCTTGAGTTGCCGGTGAGCTTCACCAAGTCCTACTCGGTATACGCCGGTGCAACCGATGCGATGGTGCAATGGTGGTACGGCCACAACGCCGTAGGCTTTTTCCTCACCGCCGGTTTCCTCGGGATGATGTACTACTTCGTGCCGAAACAGGCCGAACGTCCGGTGTATTCGTATCGCCTGTCGATCGTGCACTTCTGGGCGCTGATCACCCTGTACATCTGGGCCGGCCCGCACCACTTGCACTACACCGCGCTGCCGGACTGGGCGCAGTCGCTGGGCATGGTGATGTCGCTGATTCTGCTGGCGCCGAGCTGGGGCGGCATGATCAACGGGATGATGACCCTTTCGGGCGCCTGGCATAAGTTGCGCAGCGACCCGATCCTGCGCTTCCTGGTGGTATCGCTGGCGTTCTACGGCATGTCGACCTTCGAAGGTCCGATGATGGCGATCAAAACCGTCAACGCCCTCTCCCACTACACCGACTGGACCATCGGCCACGTCCACGCCGGCGCGCTCGGCTGGGTGGCGATGATTTCCATCGGCGCGCTGTACCACATGATCCCGAAAATCTTCGGCAAAGAGCAGATGCACAGCATCGGCCTGATCAACGCGCATTTCTGGCTCGCGACCATCGGCACCGTGCTCTACATCGCCTCGATGTGGGTCAACGGCATCGCCCAGGGCCTGATGTGGCGTGCGGTGAACGAGGACGGCACGCTGACCTACTCCTTCGTCGAAACCCTGGTGGCCAGCCACCCAGGCTTCGTCGTGCGGCTGATTGGCGGGGCGATCTTCCTCAGCGGCATGTTCCTGATGGCTTACAACACCTGGCGCACCGTGCGGGCCTCGCAGCCTGCTGACGTCGTTGCTGCCGCGCAGATGGCCTGAGGAGTCCGCCATGAAACACGAAACGATTGAAAAGAATGTCGGCCTGCTGATGCTGCTGATGGTGTTCGCCGTGAGCATCGGCGGCCTGACCCAGATCGTCCCGCTGTTCTTCCAGGACGTGACCAACAAACCGGTGGAAGGCATGAAGCCCTACACCGCGCTGCAACTGGAAGGCCGCGACATCTACATCCGCGAAGGCTGCGTCGGTTGCCACTCGCAGATGATCCGTCCGTTCCGCGCTGAAACCGAACGCTACGGCCACTACTCGGTGGCCGGCGAGAGCGTGTGGGATCACCCGTTCCTGTGGGGTTCCAAGCGTACCGGTCCGGACCTGGCCCGCGTTGGCGCGCGCTACTCGGATGACTGGCACCGCGCGCACTTGTACAACCCGCGCAACGTTGTACCGGAATCGAAGATGCCGGCCTACCCGTGGCTGGTTACCCAACCGGTCGACAGCAGCCACACCGAAACCAAGCTCAAGGTCATGCGCACCCTCGGCGTGCCGTACACCGACGACGACATCAGCGGCGCGGTGGCCAGCCTCAAGGGCAAGACCGAAATGGACGCCCTCGTCTCCTACCTGCAAGTGCTTGGCACTGCGATCAAGAGCAAGAGGTGATCGAGATGGCCTTAGAAATGAGCGCGGGGCTGATTCGCGGCCTCGGCACGGTCGTGGTGTTCGTGGCCTTCGTCGGCCTGACCCTCTGGGTGTTCAACCGCAAGCGCACGCCGGAATTCGCCGAAGCGCGCCTGCTGCCGTTTGCCGACGAGCCGCAACCCGACCCAACCCAAGCATCTGAAACAAGGAGTACCCGGCCATGACCACCTTCTGGAGTACGTGGATCTGCGTACTGACCATCGGCAGCCTGATCGGCCTGACCTGGCTGCTGGTCGGCACCCGTCGGGGCGAAACCAAGGGCAGCGTCGACCAGACCATGGGCCACAGCTTCGACGGCATCGAGGAGTACGACAACCCGCTGCCGCAGTGGTGGTTCATGCTGTTCGCCGGCACGCTGGTGTTTTCCGTGGGCTATCTGATCCTTTACCCGGGCCTGGGCAACTGGAAAGGCATCCTGCCCGGCTACGAGGACGGCTGGACCGGCGTCCACGAGTGGGAAAAGGAAATGAGCAAGGCCGACGCCAAATTCGGGCCGATCTTCGCCAAATTCGCCGCCATGCCGGTGGAAGAAGTGGCGAAGGATCCGCAGGCGCTGAAAATGGGTGGCCGTCTGTTCGCCTCCAACTGCTCGGTGTGCCACGGCTCGGACGCCAAAGGCGCGTTCGGTTTCCCTAACCTCGCCGACAAGGACTGGCGTTGGGGCGGCAGCGCCGAAACCATCAAGACCACCATCATGGGTGGCCGGATGGCGGCGATGCCGGCGTGGGGTGAAGTGCTGGGCGAGACTGGCGTGAAAAACGTCGCCGCCTATGTGCGTCATGAACTGGCGGGGCTGCCACTGCCGGCGGACAACAAGGCTGATCTCCAAGCGGGTCAGCAGGCGTTCAGCACAACCTGCACCGCCTGTCACGGGGCAAACGGCCAGGGCACCGAAGCCATGGGCGCGCCGAACCTGACGCATCCGGCCGGTTTCATCTACGGCACCGGCCTGACCCAACTTGAGCAAACCATTCGCCATGGCCGTCAAGGCCACATGCCAGCTCAGAGCGAGCTGCTCGGCAACGATAAAGTGCAATTGCTGGCCGCTTATGTGTACAGCCTGAGCAATGGATTGAATACAGAAAAACTGATTACCAAGGACAATAAAAAGTAATTATTGCGTACAAGACTGCCGCACGTTTCCAGTGCGGCAGTTTCCAGCCCCTTTGCGACGCATTGTCGCACCCCTTCACCCCCTCTCCTTTCGGTTACCCGGATTCGGGTCTACGCTTGCTCGATGCGGACTGGCCCGTGCCGGTTCCAGGTCGACCCTGAGCGAGGCGTTGAACGAATCGGCTGACTGACATGGCCGCAAAGGCCGGTAGATACCGGCTGTCGTGCCGATTACCGTCCGTCACCCGAACCGAGCGTTCGAACACACCCCGTTACATCCGACCGGGACCCCTCGCTTTTTTCGTCCGCTGCGACATTTTGCCCGAGGGCAATTTTGTCCTTACGCGGCGCATGGAAAGGCCGCAGAATCAGCGTTGGAAAGCATTGACCCAGGTCATGGCGCGTTGCATTGACCCCCTGCTTTCTACATACTTGCGGCCGATTTTAATCCTAATAAAACACCCAAACCGTGGAACCTTAGAATGAGCACAGCAATCAGTCCGACTGCTTATAACTATAAGGTAGTCCGCCAGTTCGCCATCATGACGGTGGTCTGGGGGATCCTTGGCATGGGGCTCGGTGTCTTCATCGCCTCGCAACTGGTCTGGCCGGAGCTGAATTTCGGTCTGCCGTGGACGAGCTTTGGACGCCTGCGCCCGTTGCACACAAACCTGGTGATTTTCGCCTTCGGTGGTTGTGCACTGTTTGCCACTTCCTACTATGTCGTGCAGCGAACCTGCCAGACGCGACTGATTTCCGACAGCCTCGCGGCCTTCACCTTCTGGGGATGGCAAGCGGTCATTGTCGGCGCGATCATTACCTTGCCGCTGGGTTACACCACCACCAAGGAATACGCGGAACTGGAATGGCCTCTCGCCATTCTGCTGGCCATTGTCTGGGTCACCTACGGTCTGGTGTTCTTCGGCACCATCACCAAGCGCAAGACCAAGCACATCTATGTCGGTAACTGGTTCTACGGTGCATTCATCGTGGTGACCGCGATGCTGCACATCGTCAACCACATGTCGCTGCCGGTCAGCCTGTTCAAGTCCTACTCGGCCTACTCGGGCGCCACCGACGCGATGATCCAGTGGTGGTACGGCCATAACGCCGTGGGCTTCTTCCTGACCACCGGTTTCCTGGGGATGATGTACTACTTCGTGCCGAAACAGGCCGAACGTCCGATCTACTCCTATCGTCTGTCGATCGTGCACTTCTGGGCGCTGATCACCCTGTACATCTGGGCCGGTCCGCACCACCTGCACTACACCGCGCTGCCGGACTGGGCACAATCGCTGGGCATGGCGATGTCGATCATCCTGCTGGCCCCGAGCTGGGGCGGCATGATCAACGGCATGATGACCCTGTCGGGCGCCTGGCATAAGCTGCGCACCGACCCGATCCTGCGCTTCCTCGTGGTATCGCTGGCGTTCTACGGCATGTCGACCTTCGAAGGTCCGATGATGGCGATCAAGACCGTCAACTCGCTCTCGCACTACACCGACTGGACCATCGGCCACGTACACGCCGGCGCACTCGGCTGGGTAGCGATGATCTCGATCGGCGCGATCTACCACATGATCCCGAAACTGTTCGGCCGCGCGCAGATGCACAGCGTCGGTCTGATCAACGCGCACTTCTGGCTCGCGACCATCGGTACCGTGCTGTACATCGCTTCGATGTGGGTCAACGGCATCACTCAAGGCCTGATGTGGCGTGCAATCAACGACGACGGCACCCTCACCTACTCGTTCGTCGAAGCGCTGCAGGCCAGCCATCCTGGCTACATCGTCCGTGCCCTGGGCGGTGCGTTCTTCGCCAGCGGCATGCTGTTGATGGCCTACAACGTGTGGCGCACCGTTCGCGCCTCGGACCCGGCTGAAGCTGAAGCCGCCGCCAAGATCGCCGTAGTTGGAGCTCACTGATGAAGCATGAAGCTGTCGAGAAGAATATTGGCCTGCTGGCCTTCTTCATGGTCATCGCCGTCAGCGTCGGTGGCTTGACCCAAATCGTTCCGCTGTTCTTCCAGGACGTCACCAACAAGCCGGTCGAAGGCATGAAGCCGCGCACCGCCCTTGAACTGGAAGGCCGCGACGTTTACATCGCCAACGGCTGTGTCGGCTGCCACTCGCAGATGATCCGTCCGTTCCGTGCCGAAACCGAACGCTACGGCCATTACTCGGTCGCCGGTGAAAGCGTCTGGGATCACCCGTTCCTGTGGGGTTCCAAACGTACCGGCCCGGACCTGGCCCGCGTCGGTGGTCGTTACTCCGATGACTGGCAGCGTGCGCACTTGTACAACCCGCGCAACGTCGTCCCCGAGTCGAAAATGCCGGCCTACCCGTTCCTCGTAGAAAACAAGCTCGATGGCAAAGACACGGCCAAGAAAATGGAAGTGTTGCGCACGCTCGGCGTCCCTTACACCGACGAAGACATCGCCGGTGCCAGGGATGCCGTGAAGGGCAAAACCGAAATGGACGCGCTGGTGGCCTATCTGCAAGGCCTGGGCACCATCATCAAAAGCAAACGGTGATTCTTAATGGATATCGGGATGATTCGAGGCCTGGGCACCGTTGTCGTGATGGTTGCCTTCATCGGTCTGGCGTTGTGGGTGTTCAGCCCCAAGCGCAAGTCGGAGTTTGAAGACGCGACCTTGCTGCCCTTCGCGGATGATCCCGAAGCCATCAAGCACGTCGAGCAAGCTTCTAGGAGTAACAAAGAATGACTACATTCTGGAGTCTGTACGTCACAGTCCTCAGTCTCGGTACGATCTTTTCCCTGACCTGGCTGTTGCTGTCGACCCGCAAGGGCCAGCGCAGCGAACAGACGGACGAGACCGTGGGCCACTCCTTCGACGGGATCGAGGAGTACGACAACCCGCTGCCGAAATGGTGGTTCATGCTGTTCGTGGGCACCATCGTCTTCGCTCTGGGTTATCTGGTGCTGTACCCGGGCCTGGGCAACTGGAAAGGCCTGCTGCCGGGTTACAACTACCTCGATACCGAGAAGCAGACCGCGTTCGCCAACGGCCAGACCGGCTGGACCGGCGTTCACGAGTGGGAAAAGGAAATGGCGCGTTCGGACGCCAAGTTCGGTCCGATCTTCGCCAAGTTCGCCGCCATGCCGATTGAAGAAGTGGCGAAGGATCCGCAAGCCCTGAAGATGGGTGGCCGCCTGTTCGCCTCCAACTGCTCGGTCTGCCACGGTTCCGACGCCAAGGGCGCTTATGGTTTCCCTAATCTGACCGACGCCGACTGGCGCTGGGGCGGCGAGCCGGAAACCATCAAGACCACCATCATGGGCGGTCGTCACGCCGTGATGCCGGCCTGGGCTGAAGTGATCGGTGAGCAAGGCGTGGCCGACGTGGCCGCGTTCGTGCTGACCAATCTGGATGGCCGCAAGTTGCCGGAAGGCACCAAGGCAGATCCGGCCAACGGCCAGAAACTGTTCGCCGCCAACTGCGTGGCGTGCCACGGCCCGGCGGGCAAAGGTACGCCAGCCATGGGCGCACCTGACCTGACCCACCCGGCCGCGTTCATCTACGGTTCGAGCTTCGCCCAACTGCAGCAGACCATCCGTTACGGCCGTCAGGGCCAGATGCCTGCTCAGGAACAACTGCAAGGCAACGACAAGGTTCACCTGCTGGCGGCTTATGTTTACAGCCTGTCCCACGGTGAAAAACCATCGGAAGCCGAGGCCCAGTAAGGCCAACGCCTGAAGCAAAAAAACGGCCCCGCCAATGAGAATTGGCGGGGCCGTTTTGTTTCTGCCCATTGAATGGCCGACCAGCGGTCAGGCTCTTCAGACCTTCCCGGTTGTGAGACGAGGCACGCGGTAGTAACGTTGCTACAAATCTTTTTCAGGAGAGGTCGCAATGATGGCCATCACCACCATTTCCAGCCGCGAATTCAATCAGGACACAGGCAGTGCCAAAAAAGCCGCGCGCAATGGGCCGGTGATCATCACGGATCGTGGCAAGCCCGCCCACGTACTGCTAAGCATTGAGGAGTACGAAAAACTCACCGGCCTCAACGCGAGCATCGTCGATCTGCTGGTCATGCCTGAAGCGGCAGACATCGAGTTCGAAACCGAGCGTGCCGTGATCACTCACCGCCCCGTGGATCTGTCCTGAATGTATTTGCTCGACACCAATGTAATTTCCGAACTGCGCAAACCCCAGGCCGACAAGAACGTTGTCGCCTGGGCCAGAACCGTCACCTCCCCTCGCATGTTTATCTCGTCCATTACGCTAAAGGAACTGGAGACCGGCGTCCTTCGCATGGAGCGCCTTGATCCGGCTCAGGGAAAGGTTCTGCGCACCTGGCTCAAGCGCCACGTGATGCCGGCCTTCGATGCGCGAATCCTGCCGGTCGATGCCGCTGTCGCCCTGCGCTGCGCGCGCATTCATGTGCCGGATCAGGCCAATGAAAGCGATGCCCTGATCGCGGCAACGGCGCTGGTTCATGGGTTGACGGTGGTCACCCGCAATGTTGCCGATTTTGAATCCAGCGGCGTTGCATTGATCAACCCGTGGGAGAGCCGAAACTCCGAGACCTTTTGATGCGCGCTGGCCGGCAATCAATCAGGGAAGCCGGCCGCCACCCAGACTGTCCATTGCGCCAGGCGGTTTGCGCTTGTCGCCGGTTTTCGACTGATTGTTGCTCACCTGAAGCCCTTCGCCTTTCGTCGACTCCAGCGCACCCAGAGCCGCCTGTATATACGAGACCACCAAAGGCGAACCGGGAACACTGACACTTAAAAGGTGCTTCAACGCCTCTATTTCCTGAGCGACACTCCATTCATTGCTCTTGAAGTCATCCATATCTGTTCATCCTTGAAAAAATCGAGATTGAAAAGCGTCGAACCGACAGACACTGCCGCGCCAGGACGCTTTACTCACGCACCCTACAATTGCTCACGCCTCGCCTCCAACGCTGCATTGTCACAGTGCATGTTCAGAAGCAGGCATGGCCCGCGAACGACGCGCGCCGAAAACCCGTCCATACTTAGCAAGTCAATTGATCTGCATCATGCTTTGTTACATTCGCTACACCATTCAGGTTTTTTCCCCAACGCGACCAAAGGTCGCACCCGTTCGTCGGTAGTACAGGCGTATCATTGCGCCACCGCAACACCCCTTTTTGACCCCGGTCGGCACGTATCGACCGAGGCATTTTTCCACTGCCGTGGGATGCAATGATGAGCAACCAGATTCCGGTACACGACGTCACGCCACCCAGCAAGAACGCGAACAACAGCGTCGACCTTTACGCCTCTCGAGAAAAAATCTACACCCGTGCTTTCACCGGCCTGTTCCGTAATCTGCGGATGATGGGCGGCGCGGCGCTGTTCCTGTTGTATTTCGGAACGGTGTGGCTGAACTGGGGCGGCCATCAAGCCGTATGGTGGAACCTGCCGGAACGCAAATTTTTCATCTTCGGCGCCACGTTCTGGCCGCAGGATTTCATTCTGCTGTCGGGCCTGTTGATCATTGCCGCGTTCGGCCTGTTTTTCATCACCGTGTATGCCGGGCGGGTCTGGTGCGGGTATACCTGCCCGCAAAGCGTGTGGACGTGGATTTTCATGTGGTGCGAGAAGGTCACCGAAGGCGACCGCAACCAGCGCATCAAGCTCGACAAGGCGCCGATGAGCGCCAACAAGTTCCTGCGTAAATTCGCCAAGCATGTGCTGTGGCTGCTGATCGGCTTCGTCACCGGCATGACCTTCGTCGGCTACTTCTCGCCGATCCGCGAACTGGTGTTCGAGTTCTTCACCGGGCAAGCCGATGGCTGGTCGTATTTCTGGGTCGGTTTCTTCACCCTCGCCACCTACGGCAACGCCGGCTGGCTGCGTGAGCAGGTGTGCATCTACATGTGTCCGTATGCGCGCTTCCAGAGCGTGATGTTCGACAAGGACACCCTGATCGTTTCCTACGATCCGCGGCGCGGCGAAAGCCGTGGCCCGCGCAAGAAAGGCGTCGACTACAAGGCCCTGGGCCTGGGCGACTGCATCGACTGCACCATGTGCGTTCAGGTCTGCCCGACCG
Organism: Pseudomonas sp. B20(2017); assembly: GCF_002113125.1. GTDB lineage: Bacteria > Pseudomonadota > Gammaproteobacteria > Pseudomonadales > Pseudomonadaceae > Aquipseudomonas. The sequence goes on from NZ_NEJP01000023.1 coordinate 16,146, forward strand.
GCATCGACATCCGCGACGGCCTGCAGATCGAGTGCATCGGCTGCGCTGCGTGCATCGACGCCTGCGACGCCATCATGGACAAGATGGATTACCCGCGCGGGCTGATCAGCTACACCACCGAACACAACTTGTCCGGGCAGAAAACCCATAAACTGCGTCCGCGCCTGATCGGTTATGCCGTTGTGCTGCTGGCGATGATCAGCTTGTTGGTAACGGCCTTCTTCATGCGCTCGCTGGTGGGTTTCGACGTCAGCAAGGACCGCGTGCTGTACCGCGAGAACGCCGAAGGCCGGATCGAAAACGTCTACAGCCTGAAGATCATGAACAAGGATCAGCGCGACCACACTTATGTGCTGGAAGCTGCCGGCTTGCCGGATCTGCGCCTGCAAGGCAAACGCGAGATCAAGGTGCCGGCCGGGGAAATCTTCAGCATGCCGGTCGAACTGTCGAGCGCACCTGAACAATTGCCTTCGAGCACCAACGAGGTGAAATTCATCCTCAAGGATGCCGATGACGACAGCGTCCACGTAGAAGCCAAGAGCCGTTTCATCGGCCCACAAAATCGTTGAGAGAACTGAACATGCCCGCAGCAAACGCCGCAAGTCCCTGGTACAAGCACCTTTGGCCATGGATCATCATCGGGATTCTGGCCTGTTCGGTGACCCTGACGCTGTCCATGGTGACCATCGCGGTGAACAACCCGGACAACCTGGTCAACGACAACTACTACGAGGCCGGCAAGGGCATCAACCGTTCACTGGACCGCGAACTGCTGGCCCAGACCTTGAAGATGCGCGCCGCCGTGCATCTGGATGACGTCACCGGCGAAGTCGACCTGCGCCTGAGCGGCGACAGCCAGCCGAAAACCCTGGAACTGAACCTGATCTCGCCGACCCAGCCGGAGAAGGATCGCAAGATCGTCCTGGCTCGCAGCGAGACTGAAACCGGCCGCTACATCGGCCAGTTGAGCGACAAGATCGAAGGCCGGCGCTTTGTTGAGTTGCTGGGCACTCAGGACGACCACGTGTGGCGGATGTTCGAAGAAGAGCTGGTCAGCCATGACAAGGATTTGTTGCTGGGTGATGAGCCGCTGCAGGGTGCTGAAGACCTGAAGAAATAAGCCTTACTCTGATCGCTCCCACGCTCTGCGTGGGCACGCAGCCAGGGACGCTCCGCGTCCCAGCCGAAGCGGACGCGGAGCGTCCAGGGAGGCATTCCCACGCGGAGCGTGGGAACGATCATCGGAACGCCTCATGACCATTCCAACCCCCTGCTACCACTGCGCACTGCCCGTCCCGTCCGGCAGCCGCTTCACCGCCGTCGTGCTCGGGGAGTCCCGTGAGTTCTGCTGCCCCGGCTGTCAGGCCGTGGCCGAAGCCATCGTCGCCGGCGGCCTGGAAAGCTATTACCAGCATCGCAGCGAAGCTTCAGCCAACCCCGAAGCGCTGCCGGTGCAACTGGTCGACGAACTGGCGCTGTACGACCGCGCCGACGTGCAGCAACCTTTCGTGCGCCATGAAGGTGAACTGGCCGAGACCACTTTATTGATGGAAGGCATCAGCTGCGCCGCGTGCGGCTGGTTGATCGAGAAACACCTGCGCACCCTGCCCGCCGTGGCCGAGGCGCGGCTGAACCTGTCCAATCATCGCCTGCATGTGCGCTGGGCTGACGCTCAGTTGCCGCTGAGCCAGATCCTCGGCGAACTGCGCCACATCGGCTACGCCGCGCACCCCTATCAGGCCGACCGCGCGAGCGAACAACTGGCCAGCGAAAACCGCCTCGCCCTGCGCCAACTCGGTGTCGCCGGGCTGCTGTGGTTTCAGGCGATGATGGCGACCATGGCGACCTGGCCGGAATTCAACATCGACCTCAGCCCGGAGCTGCATACGATCCTGCGCTGGGTCGCGCTGTTCCTCACCACGCCGATCGTGTTCTACAGCTGCGCGCCATTTTTCAAGGGCGCCATGCGCGACTTGCGCACTCGCCATCTGACCATGGATGTTTCGGTATCGCTGGCGATCGGTGCGGCGTATGTCGCCGGGATCTGGACCTCGATCACCGGGGTCGGCGAACTGTATTTCGATGCGGTGGGCATGTTCGCGCTGTTCCTGCTGGCCGGACGCTACCTCGAACGCCGCGCCCGCGAACGCACAGCCGCTGCCACCGCGCAACTGGTCAATCTGCTGCCCGCCTCGTGCCTGCGCCTCGACGAAGCTGGCCAGAGCGAACGCATCCTGCTCAGCGAACTGCGCCTCGGTGATCGGGTGCTGGTTCAACCGGGCTCGGTGCTGCCGGCGGACGGCAAGATCCTCGATGGCCAATCGAGCATCGACGAATCGGTGCTGACCGGCGAATACCTGCCGCAGCCGCGCGCCAGAGGCGATGCGGTCACCGCCGGCACGCTGAACGTGGAAGGCGCGCTGACCGTCGAGGTGCAGGCGCTGGGCCAGGACACACGACTGTCGGCCATCGTCCGCCTGCTGGATCGCGCCCAGGCGGAAAAACCACGGCTGGCGGAAATCGCCGACCGCGCCGCGCAGTGGTTTCTGTTGCTGTCGCTGATCGCGGCGGCCGCCATCGGCCTGCTGTGGTGGGAACTGGATTCGTCGCGCGCCTTCTGGATTGTCCTCGCAATGCTGGTCGCCACTTGCCCGTGCGCGCTGTCACTGGCGACGCCAACCGCGCTGACCGCCGCCACCGGCACCCTGCACAAGCTCGGCCTGCTGCTGACCCGCGGCCATGTGCTGGAAGGCCTGAACCAGATCGACACGGTGATCTTCGACAAGACCGGCACCCTCACCGAAGGCCGACTGGTGCTGCGTTCGATTCGACCACTTGGCGCCCTCGACAGCGATCAATGCCTGAGCCTCGCCGCCGCCCTTGAAAACCGTTCCGAACACCCGATCGCCCGCGCCTTCGGACGCGCAGCGCTGGCTGCCGAGGACGTCCACAGCACGCCGGGCCTGGGGCTTGATGGCTTGATCGGCGAACAGCGTTTGCGCATCGGTCAGGCGGCGTTTGTGTGTGATCTCAGCGGCGCGCCGGTGCCATCGATGCCGAAGGAACCGGGTCAATGGCTACTGCTCGGTAACCGTCAGGGGCCGCTGGCCTGGTTCGCCCTCGACGACCGTCTGCGCGATGACGCCCCGGCCCTGCTCGCGGCGTGCAAGGCGCGCGGCTGGCGCACGCTGCTGCTGTCGGGCGATAGTTCGCCGATGGTCGCCAGTGTCGCCGCCGAACTGGGCATCGATGAGGCGCGCGGCGGTCTGCGCCCGGACGACAAGTTGCAAGTGCTGCAACAACTGCACAAGGACGGCCGCAAGGTGTTGATGCTCGGTGACGGGGTCAACGATGTGCCGGTACTGGCCGCCGCCGACATCAGCGTGGCCATGGGATCGGCCACTGATCTGGCGAAAACCAGTGCCGATGCGGTGCTGCTGTCCAACCGGCTCGACGCCTTGGTACAAGCCTTCACGCTGGCCCGTCGCACCCGGCGGGTGATCATCGAGAACCTGTTGTGGGCCGCGCTGTACAATGGCCTCATGTTGCCGTTCGCCGCCCTCGGCTGGATCACTCCGGTGTGGGCCGCCGTCGGCATGTCGATCAGTTCACTGACCGTGGTGCTCAACGCCCTGCGCCTGACTCGCCTGCCGAGTGCGCCGGCCGTCAACGCTACGTCAGAAACCCGCCCGCTGCCGGCCTGAGCCGCGCGGGCATGGAGTACAGATGCCAGCTCTCTACGTGATGATTCCGGCCGCGCTGCTGATCGTGGCCATCGCCGTCTACATTTTCTTCTGGGCGGTGGACAGCGGCCAGTACGACGACCTCGACGGCCCGGCCCACAGCATCCTGTTCGACGACCAGGACCCGAACCACACCGCCGCAGTGGACGAAGCCAACCCGAACAAACCGGACGACAAGGCGCCACCCCATGCTTGAACTGGCGCCGCTGCTGGTGTCTGCGTTGATTCTCGGCCTGCTCGGCGGCGGGCATTGCCTGGGCATGTGCGGCGGCCTGATGGGCGCGCTGACCCTGGCGATTCCCAAGGAACAACGCAGCCGACGCTTTCGATTGCTGCTGGCCTATAACCTCGGGCGGATTCTCAGTTATGCCACGGCCGGTCTGCTGATCGGGCTGGCGGGATGGGCGGTGGCGAACAGTCCTGCTGCCTTGTTCATGCGCGTTCTCGCCGGGTTGTTGCTGATCGCCATGGGCCTGTATCTGGCGGGCTGGTGGAGCGGCCTGACCCGCATCGAAAGCCTCGGTCGCGGACTGTGGCGTTACATTCAACCGGTCGCCACCCGCTTGCTGCCGGTGTCGAGCCTGCCCCGGGCCCTGCTGCTCGGCGCACTGTGGGGCTGGCTGCCGTGCGGGCTGGTTTACAGCACGCTGTTGTGGTCGGCCAGTCAGGGCAATGCGCTGGACAGCGCGTTGCTGATGCTCGCCTTCGGGCTCGGCACCTGGCCGGTGCTGCTGGCGACCGGCCTCGCCGCCGAGCGGGTCACCGCGCTGTTGCGCAAACGCAGCGTACGCATGGCCGGCGGTCTGCTGGTGATCCTGTTCGGCATCTGGACCCTGCCGGGGCCGCACCAGCACTGGCTGATGGGCCACTGATCGGCGGTGCGGCCATCGCGAGCAAGCTCGCTCCCACAGGTTTTGTGTAGGCCACAAATCTACTGTGGGAGCGAGCTTGCTCGCGAAGAGGCCCGCACTGACAACACACATATCCCCGTTGATGCAAATCAAGATGCCTTTTCGCGCCCTCCCCTAGACTCGGCACACTGCCAGCCTATCCGGGGGAATGCCCGCATGCTCGACGCCATTCGTTGGGACACCGATTTGATCCGCCGCTACGACCTGGCGGGGCCGCGCTACACCTCGTACCCGACGGCCGTGCAATTTCACAGTCAGGTCGGCACCTTCGACCTGTTTCACGCCCTGCGCGACAGCCGCAAGGCCCTGCGCCCGTTGTCGCTGTACGTACACGTGCCGTTCTGCGCGAACATTTGCTACTACTGCGCCTGCAACAAGGTCATCACCAAGGATCGCGGCCGCGCGCTGCCGTATCTGCAACGGCTCGAACAGGAAATCCAGTTGATCGCCTGCCACCTCGACCCGACGCAGAAAGTCGAGCAACTGCACTTCGGCGGCGGCACGCCGACCTTTCTCAGCCACGATGAGTTGCGCCAGTTGATGGCGCACCTGCGCAAGCATTTCAATCTGCTGGATGACGACTCCGGCGACTACGGCATCGAGATTGACCCGCGCGAAGCAGACTGGTCGACCATGGGCCTGCTGCGGGAATTGGGTTTCAACCGGGTCAGCATCGGCCTGCAGGATCTCGATCCGGCGGTGCAACGGGCGGTCAATCGCCTGCAAAGCCTGGAAGAAACCCGCGCCGTGATCGACGCGGCGCGCACCCTGCAGTTTCGCTCGATCAACATCGACCTGATCTACGGCCTGCCCAAGCAGACTCCGGACAACTTTGCCCGCACCGTCGAGGAAGTCATCAGCCTGCAACCGGACCGGCTCTCGGTGTTCAACTACGCGCACCTGCCGGAACGCTTCATGCCGCAGCGACGGATCAACGGCAACGAACTGCCAAGCCCGGCGCAGAAATTGGAAATGCTGCAACGCACCATCGAACAACTGACCGCCGCCGGCTACCGCTACATCGGCATGGACCACTTCGCCCTGCCCGACGATGAACTGGCGATTGCCCAGGAAGAATCGACCCTGCAACGCAATTTCCAGGGTTACACCACCCACGGTCATTGCGACCTGATCGGGCTGGGTGTGTCGGCCATCAGCCAGATCGGTGATCTGTACTGCCAGAACAGCAGCGACCTCAATCACTACCAGAACACCCTCGCCGGCGCGCAACTGGCTACCAGCCGTGGCCTGGTGTGCAACGCCGACGATCGCTTGCGGCGCGCGGTGATTCAGCAACTGATCTGCAATTTCAGCCTGGACTTCGCCGAGATCGAGCGCAGCTTCAACATCGATTTTCAGGGTTACTTCGGCGCGCTCTGGCCACAATTGCAGGGCATGGCGCAGGACGGGCTGATCGAACTGGATCGCGAGCGGATCACCGTGCTACCGGCCGGACGCCTGCTGGTGCGTTCGGTGTGCATGGTGTTCGACGCGTATCTGGAACAGCAAAACCGCCAGCGTTTCTCGCGGGTGATTTAGCTCTTCATCAGCAGCGAGTTGGTTTTCAGGTTCTGGTCAGCGGTCAGGCTCGATTGGTCGATGACTTTGGCCAGAGACAGGTTGGCGGTGATCAGACCGTTGTTGAGGGCGGAGATGGCGCCTTTAAGGGCAGCAATCTTGGCGAAGCGCTCTTCGTTGGAGAGGGTCTTGTTGGCCATCAGCGCGTTGATCTGGGCGTTCTTCTCGGCGATCTGCTGGCGAAATTTGCGAATCATCTTGAGCAATTGCTGGACGTTCTCCGGCAGGCCGCTTTCTTCGATATCGCGGTTTTTCCCGCCGGAACCGGCGGATTTCACGATGGCGGCACCGGACAGCGACACTTTGACGCCCTCGACCAAGGTCGGGCTTCCCAAAGACGCCGCGCCTGTGCCGGACTCATCGTCAACGGAGGTTTCAGCACTTTCCAGCAACGACGCAACGCCACTGTTACCGGGGGTCAGCGTACCTATAGCAGTCATCGAAGCGGTTCCTTGCATGCCGTCAGATACCTGCTTATCGGCCGTCATCCCTGCGGCTTTATGCCGTGGGGGCAATCTCGCCACAGACTGGCCTGAATGTCCTCCGCTGGGTTACCCTTACGCCTTATGTGTGTTTTCCCACAAGGATTTAAGAAATGTCCGAGCCAGTTAAACTGCGCGCTCACAACCAGGCTAATTGCAAGGATTGCAGCCTGGCCCCTCTCTGCCTGCCACTTTCACTGAATCTGGAAGACATGGATGCGCTGGACGAAATCGTTAAACGTGGCCGCCCGCTGAAAAAGGGTGAGTTCCTGTTCCGCCAGGGCGACACCTTCGATTCCGTTTATGCAGTACGCTCCGGCGCCCTCAAGACCTTCAGCCTGAGCGACACCGGCGAAGAACAACTGACCGGTTTCCACCTGCCGAGCGAACTGGTCGGCCTGTCCGGCATGGACACCGAGAAACACCCGGTTTCCGCCCAGGCGCTGGAAACCACTTCGGTCTGCGAGATTCCGTTCGAACGCCTCGACGAACTGGCCCTGCAGTTGCCGCAACTGCGCCGTCAGTTGATGCGCGTGATGAGCCGCGAAATCCGCGACGACCAGCAAATGATGCTGCTGCTGTCGAAGAAGACTGCCGACGAGCGCATCGCCACGTTCCTGGTCAACCTGTCGGCGCGTTTCCGCGCTCGCGGGTTCTCGGCCAACCAGTTCCGCCTGAGCATGTCGCGCAATGAAATCGGCAATTATCTGGGGCTGGCGGTGGAAACCGTGTCCCGGGTCTTCACCCGCTTCCAGCAGAACGAACTGATCGCAGCCGAAGGCAAGGAAATCCATATCCTCGACCCGATCCAGCTCTGCGCCCTGGCTGGCGGCTCGCTCGAAGTCTGATCTCGACCCGCGGCCGAGCGTATCGTTTCAGCCGCGGGTATACTGCGCCGTTTGCAGCCCTGCCAGGACACCTCGACGATGGTCTTCGACTCCTTCGACATCAAATCCCTGATCCGCCCTGTGATCGACTTCCCGAAACCGGGCGTGATCTTTCGCGACATCACCCCGCTGTTCCAGTCGCCCAAGGCCCTGCGCCTGGTGATGGACAGCTTCGCCCACCGCTATGTGGAAGCCGACTTCACCCACATCGGCGCGATGGATGCGCGTGGTTTCCTGATCGGTTCGGTACTGGCCTATCAGTTGAACAAGCCGCTGGTGCTGTTCCGCAAGCAAGGCAAACTGCCGGCGGACGTGCTGGCTGAAGGCTACGCGACCGAGTACGGCGAAGCGTTCCTCGAAGTGCACGCCGACAGCCTGTGCGAAGGCGATTCGGTGGTGATGTTCGATGACCTGATCGCCACCGGCGGCACGCTGATCGCAGCGGCCAACCTGATCCGCCGCATGGGCGCCCGTGTGCATGAAGCGGCGGCGATCATTGATCTGCCGGAGCTGGGTGGTTCGCAGCGTCTTGAGGACATGGGGATTCCAACGTTCTGCCTGACGCAGTTTGCGTTGACTGACAAGTAAATAGCGCCTGCTCCACCGCTTTCGCGAGCAAGCTCGCTCCCACAGTTGGAATGCGTTCCTCTGTGGGAGCGAGCTTGCTCGCGAATGGGCCGGCAGCGTCACCACAAAATCTAAAGCCCCATCTGCTTGCTGATGATCTCGTTCATCACTTCCCGCGTACCGCCGCCAATCGACAAGATGCGGTTATCCCGATAAAGCCGCTCCACCAGGCTTTCGCGCATATAACCCAGCCCGCCAAGAATCTGCACCGCCTCATTGGTAATGCGGTCCGAAGTGTCCGTGGCGAAGTTCTTGGCCATCGAAATCTCTTTGATCACGCTCTGCCCCGCCGCCATCTTCGCCGCCTGCCGGTAGGTGAACTCCCGCGAGACTTCCAGCGTCGTGGCCATTTCCGCGAGGCGATGCTTGATCACCTGGAACTTGCCGATGGGCTTGCCGAACGCTTGCCGCTCCTTCGCCCACTTCAGGCTTTCTTCCAGCGCCAGTTGCGCGGTCATGTTGGCCATCAGCGCCAACGCCAGACGCTCGCTCTGGAAGTTGCCCATGATGCAGGCGAATCCCATGTTTTCAGCGCCGATCAAATTTCCCACAGGCACACGGCAATCGTCGAAGAACAATTCAGCCGTGTCCGACGCCCACCAGCCCATTTTCTTCAGCTGCCGGCCGACGGTGAAACCCGGCGTGCCTTTCTCGATCAACAACAGGCTGATGCCGCCAAAACCGGGCGCGCCGGTGCGCACCGCGACGGTATAGTAGTCGGCGCGCACGCCACTGGTGATAAAGGTTTTGCTGCCGCTGACCCGGTAATGATCGCCATCGCGTACGGCGCGGGTCTGCAGGTTGGCGACGTCGGAACCACCGCCCGGCTCGGTGACAGCCAGCGCGCTGATTTTCTCGCCGCTGAGCACTTGGGGGACGACACGATCACGGACTTCGGGCCGGGCCCATTTGACGATCGGCGGCAGACCGATGTCGAGCGAACCGAGCCCGGCCACCAACCCGCCGGAGCCGCAACGCATCAGTTCTTCACTGGCGGCGATCTTGGCGAACAGGTCACCTTCGTGGCTGCCACCCAGCGCTTCGGGATAACCGATGCCGAGGATGCCGGCCGCACCGGCCTTGAGGTACAGCTCACGGGGAAAGCTTTCGGCTTCTTCCCACGCATCGATGTCCGGCAGGATCTCGCGTTCGACGAAACGTCTGACGCTGTCGCGGACCATTTGGTGGCTGGGGTCGAAGTATTCCTGGAAGGCGGGCATCGGCGAACTCCATGGAAGGGTTCGCCGAACTTAACCGAGCGCTTGCTTGGTTTTCAACAGGATTGTGAGATTCAGCAAGACCGAGGCGCACCCTTCGCGAGCAAGCTCGCTCCAACAAGATTCTGGCGGCGCTCACATATTTGATGAGCAACACCATTCACTGTGGGAGCGAGCTTGCTCGCGAAGGCGTCAGGTCAGACACCGGAATCAGAGCGATATAGGTTTACGCCCGGCAAACGAGTGAGCCAGCGTGCCGCCGTCCACCAGTTCCAGCTCACCACCCAGCGGTACGCCGTGAGCAATGCGCGAGGCGATCAGACCCTTGTTGTTGAGCAATTGCGCAATGTAGTGCGCAGTCGCTTCACCTTCCACGGTCGGGTTGGTGGCGAGAATGACTTCGGTGAAGGTGCCCGCCTCTTCGATCCGCGCCATCAATTGCGGAATGCCGATGGCCTCCGGGCCCAGGCCGTCCAGCGGCGACAGGTGCCCCTTGAGCACGAAGTAGCGCCCGCGGAACCCGGTCTGCTCGACCGCGTAGACATCCATCGGCCCTTCCACCACGCACAGCAGCGTGTCGTCGCGGCGGGTGTCGGCGCATTGTGGGCACAGATCGTCTTCGGTCAACGTGCGGCACTGGCGGCAGTGTCCGACCCCTTCCATGGCCTGGCTCAAGGCCTGGGCCAGGCGCGTACCGCCGCTGCGGTCACGTTCGAGCAACTGCAACGCCATGCGCTGGGCAGTTTTCTGACCCACGCCCGGCAAGGTTCGCAGGGCGTCGATCAGTTGGCGAATCAAAGGGCTGAAGCTCATGGGGAAAAAGTCCGACAAAACAACGAGACGCGGTTTATACCCGCGCCTCCGGCCAGCGTCAAATCCTCAGTCCTGGGCGACCTTCACCACCAGTTTGCCGAAGTTGCGCCCCTCCAGCAGCCCGATAAACGCTTGCGGCGCCTGCTCCAGGCCATCCACCACGTCTTCGCGGAATTTCACCTTGCCATCGCGCACCCACGGCACCATGGCGCTGATGAACTCCGGCTGACGGTCACCGTAGTCGTCGAACACGATGAAGCCCTGAATCCGCACACGCTTGGTCAGCAAGGTGCGTTGCAAGGCGGGTAAACGATCCGGGCCTTTCGGCGCTTCCGAAGCGTTGTAGCCGGCGATCAGGCCGCACAGCGGGATCCGCGCCTTGGGATTGAGCAGCGGGACGACCGCATCGAAGACATGGCCGCCGACGTTTTCATAATAGATGTCGATGCCATTGGGGCAGGCCTTGGCCAGTTGTTCGGCGAAGTCTGGCGCCTTGTGATCGATGCAGGCGTCAAAGCCCAGTTCCTCGACCACGTATTTGCATTTGTCCGCACCACCGGCCACGCCGACGGCGCGCAAACCTTTAATCTTGGCGACCTGGCCGACCACCGAGCCCACCGCGCCGGAAGCGGCGGCGACTACAAGGGTCTCCCCTTCTTTTGGCTGGCCGATGTCCATCAGGCCCATATACGCGGTCATGCCGGGCATGCCCAGCACGCCGAGGGCCATCGACGGGCTCGGCAGGCCGGACGGGATCGGGATGATGTTGCGGCCGTCGCTGATGCTGTGGCTTTGCCAGCCGGTGGCACCGACGACCAGATCGCCGGGGTGGAATTTCGGATGACGCGACTGTTCGACCCGGCTGACAGCGCCGCCGGTCATCACCTCGCCGATTTGTACCGGCGCCGCGTAGGACGGTGCATCACTCATGCGTCCGCGCATGTAGGGGTCGAGCGACAGGTACAGGGTCTTGAGCAACACCTGGCCGTCTTCAAGGTCCGGCAGCGCCTCTCGCTCCAGACGGAAGTTCTCGGGTGTCGGCGCGCCTACCGGCCGCGAGGCCAGCACAAAGCGTTGGTTGAGGGTCAGAGGGTCGGACATGTCAGCGTCTCCTTTGAATGATGAATTCGAGGGTATAGGAAGCAGACCCTTGGGGCGGTGGGGTGTTCGATGTTTATTACGGCAAATCGTGTTGACGCTTTCGCGAGCAAGCCCGCTCCCACATTTGAAATGCAATCCCATGTGGGAGCGGGCTTGCTCGCGAAGGCGTCATTACAGCCAACACATCTCTACCGGCCGGAAACAAAAATGCCAGGCGCGATGCCTGGCATTTTTTGTAGCTCATCCAACCCGCAAAGGCGAATCAGAACGGCAGTTTCATACCGGCCGGCAGGTTCATGCCAGCGGTCATGCTGCCCATCTTGGCCTGGCTGTTGGCTTCGATCTGACGCACGGCGGCGTTGACGGCTGCAGCCACCAGATCCTCGACCACTTCGCGGTCATCTTCGTCCAGGCCCGGCAGTACGCTCGGGTCGATGCTGACCTTTTTCACGTCATGACGGCCGGTCATTACCACGGTGACCAGATCGCCGCCAGCCTTGCCGGTGACTTCGGCGTTGGCCAGTTCTTCCTGCATCTTGGCCATTTTTTCTTGCATCTGCTGCGCCTGCTTCATCAGGCCGGCCATGCCACCTTTCATCATGGGAATCACCTCAAAAGTACTTGGATCAAAACAGCGCCCGGCCATACAGGCCGGACGCCCTCAGTTATTAGCCCTGACTGACCAGGGCGTCGACAGGTTCAATAGTATCGTGTCGCACGACCGCACCGAACTGCTGCACCATCTGCTGGATGAACGGATCGCCGTGGATCGATTCCTCCGCCTCGCGCTGACGGTTGGCACGGCGACGGGACGCAGCCTGGGCCGGGGTTTCCTGCTCGGGCTTGATCAGCTCGATGGTCAGGGTCAGCGTGCGTCCGTGGAACTGGTTCAGCGCATCGTTCAGGCGACGCTGCTGGGTGGCGTTGAACAAGGCGCTGTGGGCCGGGTCCAGGTGCATCAGCCAGTTGTCGCCATCGACCGCGATCAGCGTGCAGTTGGCGGCGATGCTGCCGGTCATGCCGGAGATCGGCAGTTGCGGGAACAGCTCCAGCCATTGCAGGGCCAGACCTGTGGCCGGCACGGCGGCGGGTTCCGGCTCGGGTTCGGGTGCCGGTTCTGCGGCGTGTTCGCTGGCCAGATCGTCGAGGTAACTGTAGGCCGAATCCATGTCCGGCTCGATATAGTCCTCGTCGAGCGGTGGCTCGTCGTCCATGTCCATGCCCGGTGTAGCGGCATCGACGTCGGCGACCGACGGCTCGGGGATCGGCGCGGCGGCCCACTCCGGGGCGTCCGGCACGACGCTGTCCGGCGTCGGCAGCGGCATTGGCGGCAGGTCCGGCTGTTCGGCGGTGGTTTCCAGCACCGGCTCGACCGCTGGCTGCTGCACAGGCGCCGGTTCTACCGGATCATTCCATGGCAGGTCGACGACTTCTTCGACGGCGACCGGCTCGGGCTCATGCTCAGGAACGGGTTCAGGCGCAATCACCGGGGCAACCGGTGCAGGCTCGGGAGCCGGCGCAGGTGCAACCACCGGCGCTGACGCCGGCGCAACAGCCGCAGCAACTACCGGCGCAGGTTTCGGCGCGGCAGCCACTGAGTTTGCGGAATCAACTGTGGCCTGGCTGATCCCCACTGGCTTTAGCGGTTGCCTCGGGGCGTCCGCCGTGTCTGCCGGCCGGAAGGCCAGCATCCGCAGCAGGACCATTTCGAAACCGCCTCGCGGGTCCGGCGCCAGCGGCAAGTCGCGGCGACCGATCAGGCCCATCTGGTAATAGAACTGCACGTCTTCGGCCGGCAATGCCTGGGCCAGGGCCAGCACCCGGTCACGGTCGCCGTGGCCGTTGTCGACACCTTCCGGCAAGGCCTGGGCGATGGCGACGCGGTGCAGCACGTTAAGAATTTCCGAGAGCACGCCGTTCCAGTCCGGCCCCTGTTCGGCCAGATGACGCACGGCTTCGAGCAACGCCTTGGCGTCGCCTTCGATCAGCGCGTGCAGCACGTCGTAAACCTGCCCGTGATCCAGCGTACCGAGCATCGCCCGCACATCGGCGGCCAACACCTTGCCTTCACCGAAGGCGATGGCCTGATCGGTCAGGCTCATGGCGTCACGCATCGAACCGTCGGCCGCGCGGCCGAGCAGCCACAGGGCGTCGTCTTCGAACGGGACGTTTTCGGCGCCCAGAACGTGGGTCAGATGCTCGACCACACGCTCAGGGGTCATGTTCTTCAGAGAGAACTGCAGGCATCGCGACAAAATCGTTGCCGGAAGTTTCTGCGGGTCGGTGGTCGCCAGGATGAACTTGACGTAGGGCGGCGGCTCTTCGAGGGTTTTCAGCAGCGCATTGAAGGAATGGCTGGAGAGCATGTGCACTTCGTCGATCAAGTAGACCTTGAAGCGCCCGCGGCTCGGGGCGTACTGCACGTTGTCGAGCAGCTCGCGGGTGTCCTCGACCTTGGTCCGGCTCGCGGCGTCGATCTCGATCAGGTCGACGAAACGGCCTTCATCGATCTCGCGGCACACCGAACACTCGCCACACGGGCTTGAAGTGATACCTGTTTCACAGTTCAGGCATTTGGCGATGATCCGCGCAATCGTGGTTTTGCCGACGCCCCGAGTACCCGTGAAGAGGTAGGCGTGGTGCAGGCGCTGGCTGTCCAAGGCATTGATCAGAGCCTTGAGCACATGGGTCTGGCCGACCATTTCGCGGAACGAGCGCGGACGCCATTTACGTGCAAGAACCTGATAACTCATCGAAAACCGTCGCGGCAAAGGAAGCAGAAGCGGCTAATGCTAGCGGAGCAAGGGCAAAATTGCATCCGGTGTGCTCGTCTATTCTGGCTAAGCTGCATGAGCGAGGGCTTTTGTCGGTTCGGGATCGGGAATTACCGGAGCGTTTATGCGGTGGGCCGTGGGGGCATTACTGGGATTGAGCCTGAGCGCGATGGCGGCGCAACCGCCGCTGCGCTTCGTCGTTGCCGACAGCTGGGCGATGCCGATGGTGCAGATCGAACGCGGCCGCCCGACCCAGGGCATCCTCTACGACATGATGCTCAGCCTGGCGACCCAGGTCGGCGTGCCGGCACAATTTCACGTCCTGCCCCGCGCCCGGGTGCAGAACGCCATGGAACACGGCGAAGTCGACGTGCGCTGCTATGCCGCACAATCCTGGCTGCCGAACCTGTCCGGGGATTACATCTGGAGCATCCCGCTGTTCTTCCAGCGCGACCTGCTGATCAGCCGTCAGGACCAACCGCCCAACGCCGACCCGGCCCTCCTGCCCCGCCAGTCGATCGGCACCGTGCTTGGCTACAGCTACCCCACACTGCAACCGATATTTGACGCCGATCGAGTATGGCGCGAAGACGCGCGCAATCAGGAGCAGGTACTAGACAAACTGCTGGCCGGCCGCTACCGCTACGCCGTGAGCAATCAATGGACACTGGACTGGTTCAATCAGCGGCTGTCGCCGGCAGAGCAACTACAAGGGGTGGCAGTGTTACAGGAACAGAAGGTCGGCTGCTACGTGCGCAATGATCCTAATGTGCCGGTGCAGCGGATATTGAGGACGTTGCTGCGGATGAAAATGTCGGGGGAGATTGATGACATTATCCGGTTGTATACCGGCAACTCAGAGCCTTCCCCCGAATTGAAGCCATGAAAAAGGGGCTTCATAAGAATGAGCCCCCTTGGCGTTTCAGCGCACACGCCGACCTCATGGTCGCCATCAACCTCAATGCGGCGATGGACTGCGCGTTACTCCTGGGCGAAACGACCTGCAAACCGCCAGTGCTGAGGAGAGTGGCGCGTCATCACGATGATGTCGCCTTTTTTGACGTTGATCCGGCTTTGCATCGGAATCAGTCGAGGGTCTTTCACGACCGTGTCTTCAGACGCCACGGTGTACGAAAACCCCGCCCAGCGGTGAACGCCGTTGTACAGCTTGCAATCGAGCGAAGGAAACGGACCGGACTTGCCGACGCACTCGGTCACCTGTTCGGTATAGAGCGGGGTCGCCTTGTCCTTGCCGTAGTACGCGAGGATGTAGCCTTGGTCCGTGTTTTTCAGCTCCAGCGTGGTGTAACCGGCTGAATCACCACCGTCATCAGTAAGCTCGACCTTGCGCGAAAAGTAGTCGCGGGCAGCAGCTGTTTCAGCTTCCTGCGCCTTCAGCTCCTGGGGCGTCAGCGGCGTGGCGCAGGATGCAAGCATGGCGGATGCCATCAGGCAGAGAATGAGCTTGGGAAATGACATGTGAGGCCTCCTGGCAAACAGAAATAAAGACGCTGGCAATCCTCCAGACAGCAAAAAACACAACGCCGAACTGGATCGGGGCTGTGTAGAAATTTGAATTTGGATTGTATTGCAGCGTTAAGGTGGCAACCCTACCAGCCACACCCCGGCACACAATGTTCCCGCTGTGGCTGCTGCCTTCCGGCTCTGACCAGGTTCACGGGTAATCGTTGCGGGGGGACCGATAGGGTCACCATAACGACGCTTGCCTGTCGGCGAGCCGCGCCATTGTACCTATCTGAGACGAAGTTACAACCGCTGGTTGCAGATAAAAAACATGAAGGGCTTCAAGCACTTGCTATTGCGCCTGAAGCACCTCGTCTGCCCGACCACCCTCCTGCTGGATCACCAGATGAATGAAGTGCAGCTTGGCGATCGCCGCCGGCGGCAGCACAAAGGGATAGAAATCCGGCTGGCCCATGCTGCGCGACAGTTCGTTGAGCATGCCGGCCAGTTCGATCCACGCGTTGACGAACGACAGGAACGCCGCGCCGCCGGGATGCTCGGGGTCGTACAGCGTGCTCGACGGGAACGGCTGGTAATCCAGGTCCATCTCCCGGGCGCTCATGCCGAAACCCAGCGCGGTATCCACCGCGTCCATCATGTGCAGGTAATGCGCCCAGGTTTCCGCCCAGTCTTCCCATGGATGCATGGTGGCGTAGGCGCTGACGTAATGCTGCGCCCAGTCCGCCGGTGCGCCCTGTTGATAATGCCGCTCCAGTGCCTCGGCATAACTGGCGCGTTCGTCGCCGAACAGGTTGCGGAATGAACCGAGCCACGGGCCGTTGTCGATCAGGCGATCCCAGTAGTAATGCCCGACCTCGTGACGAAAGTGCCCGAGCAATGTGCGATAAGGTTCGTGCATCTGCGCCCGGACCTGTTCGCGGTGGGCGTCATCAGCTTCTGCGATGTCGAGGGTGATCAGGCCGTTGGCGTGGCCGGTCATGGGCGCATTGCCTTGCAGATCGACGCCGATGAAATCGAAGGCCAGGCCGGTGGCTTCGTCGACAGTTTTCGGGACGACCGGCAGGCCGAGGCTGATCAGTTGCGCCACCAGTCGCCGCTTGGCGATTTCCACTTTGCGCCAGCGCTCGGGGTTTTCCGGGACGGACAGATCGGGGATGGTGCGATTCAGATCGCAGGCCGCGCACAGGGTGTCGTGATCGTTGGCGGGCAGCAGCCAGTTGCAGGCCGCCGGGGTGTCGAGATTGGCGCAGCGCCGGAACAGCCCGGCCTCGGGATCGACATCCAGCGTCCAGGTGCCCTCTTGTGGCCCCGGTTGCAGCGAGGTCAGGCGACTGTGTTCCGGCTGATAACCCAACGCCGCGTTGCAGGCCAGGCACTGACTGTTGCGAAAGAACAGCGACTGGCCGCAACGGCACGGCCAGACCTTGCTGTTGCGCGAGGATTCGCCCATGAACGGCGCGACGATGCGGGAACTGAGCTGCTCGAAAAAGCGGTACATGGCGATCTCTCCCTTGGGCTTGCCAAGACTAGATCATTCCCGCCCAAAGATCGTTCCCAGGCTCTGCGTGGGAATGCATACCGTGATGCTCTGCGTCCGGGGCGGCATTCCCACGCGGAGCGTGGGAACGATCATCTGTCGATCGGTTAGGCGTTGATACCGTGTCCCTTGAGGAACGCAATGAACGCCTCTTCGTCCATCACTTTCACGCCCAGCTCGTTGGCCTTGGTCAGTTTCGACCCGGCGCCCGGCCCAGCGACCACGCAGTGAGTCTTGGCTGACACGGAACCGGCGACCTTGGCCCCGAGGCTTTCCAGGTGTTCCTTGGCGACGTCGCGGCTCATCAGCTCGACCTTGCCGGTCAGCACCCAGGTTTCGCCGGAAAGCGGCAGGCCTTCGACGACTTTCTTTTCGCTCTGCCAGTGCATGCCGAAATCGCGCAGTTGCTTCTCGGCGTCTTCAGCCAGTTGACGATGCTCGGGCAAGGCAAAAAACTCGCGTACCGAATTGGCCTGCTTCTCCGGCAAAGCCTGACGCATGTCCAGCCAGTCAGCGTTCATCACCCCTTCCAGCGATTCGAACTTGTCAGCCAGCTTCTGCGCCCCGCCCGGCCCGACCGAAGGAATGTGCAGCTTGTCGAGGAAGCCGCCCAGCGTGGTGCTCGCAGCAAACTCGGCACCCAGCTCGCCCTGATCCTGAATCTGCAAACCGTGGCCCAGCAGCTCGGTGATCACCTGCTGGTTGTGCGCATCTTCAAAAAAGCTGTGGATCTCGTGCGCCACTTCCAGGCCGATATCCGGCAGATACGTCAGCACTTGCGGCAAGGCTTGCCGGACGCGCTCCAGCGACCCCAGCGAACGCGCCAGCACCTTGGCCGTCTCCTCGCCGACATCCGGAATGCCCAGAGCATAGATGAAGCGCGCCAGCCCCGGCTTTTTGCTGTCTTCGATGGCAGCCAGCAACTTGTTGCTCGACACCTCGGCAAAGCCTTCGAGGTCGACGATGTCGTCGAACTTCAGTGCATAAAGATCGGCCGGCGAACTGACCAGACCTTCGTCGACCAGTTGCTCGACGCTCTTGTCACCGAGGCCTTCGATATCCATCGCCCGACGGGAAACGAAGTGAATGATCGCCTGCTTGAGCTGCGCACCGCAGGCCAGACGACCGACGCAGCGATACACCGCGCCTTCGCTGATGGTTTCCTTGCCTTTGCTGCGTTTGACCAGTTGCGTGCGTTCGACGTGGGAGCCGCAGACCGGGCAGCTCTCGGGAATCTGCACAGGGCGCGCATCTTCCGGGCGACGCTCCATGACTACTTGCACCACTTGCGGGATTACGTCACCGGCGCGACGAATGATCACAGTGTCGCCGATCATCAGACCCAGCCGGGCAACTTCGTCCATGTTGTGCAGCGTGGCGTTGGCTACGGTGACGCCGGCGACCTTGACCGGTTTCAAGCGCGCCACAGGCGTGACGGCACCAGTACGGCCGACCTGGAATTCCACGTCGAGCAGTTCGGTGAGCTCTTCCATGGCTGGGAATTTGTGCGCAATGGCCCAGCGCGGTTCGCGGGCGCGGAAGCCCAGCTCACGCTGGTCGGCAATGCTGTTGACCTTGAACACCACACCGTCGATTTCATAGGCCAGCGAGTTGCGGCGCTCACCAATATCGCGGTAGTAATCCAGGCATTCACCGATGCCTTTGGCCAGTTTCAGCTCATGGCTGATCGGCAGACCCCAGGCTTGCAGCTGCTTGAGGTTGCCGATGTGAGTGTCGGAAATATCGTGAGAGACCTGGCCGATGCCGTAGCAGCAGAATTCCAGCGGACGGTTGGCGGTGATCTTCGAGTCCAGCTGACGCAGGCTGCCGGCCGCCGCATTGCGCGGGTTGGCGAACGTCTTGCCGCCGACTTCCAGTTGCGAGGCGTTGAGGCGCTCGAAACCGGCTTTGGACATGAACACTTCGCCGCGCACTTCCAGGGTCGCCGGCCAGCCTTCGCCGTGCAGCTTCAGCGGAATGTTGCGCACCGTGCGCACGTTGACGCTGATGTCTTCACCGGTGGTGCCGTCGCCACGCGTGGCGCCGCGCACCAGCACACCGTCCTGATACAGCAGGCTGACCGCCAGGCCGTCGAGTTTCGGTTCGCAGCTGTATTCCACCGCCGCGCCACCGCCGAACAGGTCACCGGCCGGCAGATCCAGACCTTCGGTCACCCGGCGGTCGAACTCGCGCATGTCGGTTTCTTCGAAGGCGTTGCCGAGGCTGAGCATTGGCACTTCGTGACGCACCTGGGTGAACGCGGTCAGCGCCACGCTGCCGACGCGCTGGGTTGGCGAGTCGCTGGTGATCAGTTCCGGATTGGCCGCTTCCAGCGCCTTGAGCTCGTGGAACAACCGGTCGTACTCGGCATCCGGAATGCTCGGCTCATCGAGGACGTGGTAACGGTAGTTGTGCTGATCGAGCTCAGCGCGCAGCTCTAGAATGCGGTCTTTGGCGGCAGTCATGGGTGTTCTCTCATAAAGCAAAAGAGCAGCCGAGGCTGCTCAATCTATTTTGCCGATTGCCCCTTTATTGCGAGGCAACCTTTTCAATCAACGCTTCTGGGTCAGGGCGCGACGTTCGAATTCGACGATGCGCTGACGGTAGTGCTCGATGGTCTGTGCGGTCAGGACGCTGCGCTGGTCATCTTTCAACTCGCCGTTCAGTTCCTGGGACAGCTTGCGGGCTGCCGCGACCATCACGTCGAAGGCCTGCTTCGGATGACGCGGGCCTGGCAGGCCGAGGAAGAAGCTTACCGCCGGGGTGCTGAAATGGTCGATGTCGTCCAGATCGAAGATACCCGGCTTGACCGCGTTGGCCATGGAGAACAGCACTTCACCGTTGCCGGCCATGCTTTCGTGACGGTGGAAAATATCCATCTCGCCGAAACGCAGACCACTTTCCAGAATGTTCTGCAGCAGTGCCGGGCCCTTGAAGCCTGCCGGATCGCGGCAGATCACGCTGATCACCAGCACTTCTTCGGCTTGCGGCTGATCCTTGTCGGCAACGGCCGGCGAGGACTTGGCGGCAGGCTCGACGAAATCATCGTCGCGGCTGCTGAAGCTCGGACCGCCGTCCAGGTCCAGATCGAGGTTCAGGTCGCCCTGGGCCGGACCGTTGCTGCCACGCTTGCCGCGCTTGGAACCGGACTCGCGAGGCTCGCGTGGTTCGCGGGCCGGCATGCTCACCGATGGCAGATCGTGTTCGTCCAGTTGCGGCTCTTTATGGGTATCCAGCACGCGGGCCGGGCCCAACAGCTCGGCGCTGGTGTCCTCGTCCGGCAGGTTGGACAGACTTCGGTCAAGACGGAACTTCAGTTTTCCCTTGCCGCCGCGCATACGGCGCCAGCCATCGAAAAGAATACCGGCTATCACAATGATGCCGATGACGATCAGCCACTCGCGCAGACCGATTTCCATGTAATCCCGTGCCTCTATAAAAAATGCTGAAAAATAAGGGGTTTACACTGTGCAAACCGCTTTAAAACGTGGCGCCAACTCTATGTTCTGACAGGCGTTTTGCCCACGTATACGAAAAATTGACATTAAACTAGCACGACCAAAGACAACTTTACACCGTCTGTCTCATTGGCTTGCGCGATTATGTCGATTGGCCAGCAAGTCGAAGCCGGTAAATATGTCCTACAGACTACAAATACCTTTTCCGACAGCGCCGGCTCAGGCATCCACCATCGCCATCGCCTCCTCGACATCCACGGCTACCAGTCGCGAACAACCCGGCTCGTGCATCGTCACACCCATCAACTGGTCAGCCATTTCCATGGCGATCTTGTTGTGGGTGATATAGATGAACTGCACGGTCTGCGACATCTCTTTGACCAACCGTGCGTAGCGTCCAACGTTAGCGTCATCCAGTGGCGCGTCAACCTCATCGAGCATGCAGAACGGCGCCGGATTCAACTTGAAGATCGCAAAAACCAGTGCCAGTGCGGTCAGGGCTTTCTCGCCGCCGGAGAGCAAATGGATGGTGCTGTTCTTCTTCCCGGGCGGTTGCGCCATGATCGTCACCCCTGTATCGAGTAGATCTTCGCCCGTCAGTTCCAAATACGCGCGTCCACCACCGAAAACTTTCGGGAAAAGCGCCTGTAAACCGCCATTGATCTGATCAAAGGTATCTTTGAAACGATTACGGGTTTCCTTGTCGATCTTGCGGATGACGTTTTCCAGAGTCTCGAGGGCCTCGACCAGATCGGCGTCCTGGGCATCCAGATAACGTTTACGCTCGGATTGCTGCTGGTATTCGTCGATCGCCGCGAGGTTGATCGCGCCCAGGCGCTGAATGCGCGCGGCGATGCGTTCAAGTTCTTCTTCGGCAGCCTTCTCGCTGGCCTCGGCGGTCAGAGTATTGAGCACGCCGTGCAGGTCGTAGCCGTCTTCCAGCAGTTGATCCTGCAGGGCCTTGCGGCGCACGGTCAGGGCCTGCCATTCCATGCGTTGCTGTTCGAGCTGGCCACGGATCAATTGCGATTGCTGCTCGGCCTGGGTCCGGCGTTTTTCCGCGTCGCGCAGTTCGCGGTCGGCGTCTTCCAGCGCGATCTGGGCGGTCTTGAGTTCGTCGTCGACGCTCATGCGCTTGTCGAGCAACTCTTCGAGTTTGAGGCGCAGCTCTTCCAGCGGCGCCTCGCCCTCCTCCAGATTCAGGCTGAGTTGTTCACGCTTTTCGGTGAGGCGCTCGGCCTGCATTTCCAGACGCTCAAGGGCCTGACGCGTCGAATCATGCTGTGCCCGCAGCGAACCCAGACGCACGGCCAATTGATGGGCGTGATCCTTGTGTTGGCGGGCTTCCTGACGCACCCGATCCAGTCGTTCGCGCAGGCTGTCGCGCTGGGCCAGCAGTAATTCGCGCTGCTCGGTGTCGAGGGCCATGGCGTCGAGGGCGTCCTGCAACTGGATTCGCGCTTCACCGATGTTTTCGTGTTCCAGCTCGCGCTGCTCAGCGAGCTCGACCAGTTCTTCGTCGAGACGGGTGCGACGCAAGTTCAACTGTTCGGCCTTGGCTTTACCGGCAGACAGCTGAGCTTTCAGTTCGCCTTGCTGACGGGCTTCGTCTTGCAGCAAGCGACGTAGATGTTCGCGACCGTTTTCCTGCTGACGCTGTTGCGCGCGCAGGGTCTGCAAACGGGTTTCCATGGCCTCGACCGTGGCTTCGCGCTCTTCGCGTTCAGCATGCAACGATTCGATTTCCTGACCGCGCGCAAGCATGCCGCTTTCGGCCTCGCTGGCGCGGCGTACCCGCAGGAAGTGCCGACCGACCCAGTAGCCGTCGCGACTGATCAGGCTCTGACCGGCAGCCAGTTGGCCGCGCAGGGCCAGCGCCTGTTCAAGGCTGTCGACCGGTTTGACCTGAGCGAGCCACGGCGACAAATCAATCTGCGCCTCGACCTTGTCCAGCAGGCTGCCGGCCACGCGCACGCCGTCATTGCCGGGGCTTAGCAATCGCAGATCGCCCTGGGCAAAACCGGACAGATCGAAACCGTCGAAATCATCCACCAGCACCGCTTGCAGGTCGGCGCCGAGCACGGTCTCCACCGCCAGCTCCCAACCGGCCTCGACCTTCAGGCCTTCGGCCAGACGCGGACGCTCGGCAAGGTTGTGTTCCTTCAGCCATTCAGCGGTGCCCGTGCCCGGATCGAGCGCGGCCTGCTGCAAAGCTTCCAGCGATGCCAGGCGACCGTTGAGACGCTGCAAATCGCCCTGCGCCTGCTGCTGCGCGGTCAGCGCCTGCTGCAATTCCTGGCGCAGTTGCTCGAGCTTTTCGACCTGGGCTGCTTCGCTGGTCTGCAAATCTTCAAGGGTGGCTTCGGACTCGGCGAGCTGTTCGCTGAGCTCCATGATCGCCGCGTCTTCGGGGTCGGCCGACAGCAGCGCCCGCTCTTCACCCAGACGCTTTTGTCGATCGGCCAGACGCTCCAGGCTGGTTTCCAGCTGTTGGATGCGCGACTGCTGCACTTCGGCCTGACGACGGGGTTCGGCGGCGGTCAGGTTGAAGGCGTCCCACTGCTCCTGCCAGCCGTGCATGACGGCTTCGGAATCTTCCAGCGCCGCGGCGGCCTCTTCGGCGGCGGCGTTGGTGATTTCCTGCTCGGGAGTCAGTTGATCGAGCTCTTCGCCGAGGGTCAGCAGCAAGGTGCGGTCATGGCCCAGGTGCGATTCGGTTTCCAGGCGCGCGCGCTCTGCCTCTTTCAGATCGTCCTGCAATTGGCGCAAACGCTGCTGGCCATGCTGGATGCTCTGCTCGACCCGGGCGATGTCGCCGCCGACCGAATAGAAGCGTCCCTGCACCAGATTGAAGCGCTCGGAGAGGTCATGGTGACCGTCGCGCAGGCGTTCAATCGCTGCGTCGGCGTTGCGTTGCTCGGCGACCAGCGCTTCGAAGCTGATTTCCTGGTTGCCGATGATCGACTCACGCTGGCCGACCTGATCGTTCAGATCCTGCCAGCGCAGGGCCGACAATTGCGCCTTGAGCTGGCGTTCTTCGGCCTTGTATTCCTGATACTTCTTGGCGGCCTCGGCCTGACGGTGCAGGCGTTCGAGCTGGCGTTCGAGCTCTTCGCGCAGGTCGGTCAGACGGGCAAGGTTTTCGTGGGTGCGACGAATGCGGTTTTCGGTCTCGCGCCGGCGCTCCTTGTACTTCGAGATGCCTGCCGCTTCTTCGATGAAGTTACGCAGGTCTTCGGGCTTGGACTCGATCAGCTTGGAGATCATCCCCTGCTCGATGATCGAGTAGCTGCGCGGGCCAAGGCCGGTGCCGAGGAAGATGTCGGTGATGTCGCGACGACGGCATTTGGCGCCGTTGAGGTAATAAGTCGTCTGGCTGTCGCGGGTCACTTTGCGGCGGATCGAAATTTCCGCGTACGCCGCCCACTCGCCCAAAAGCGTGCCGTCGGAGTTGTCGAACACCAGTTCGATGCTCGCCTGGCTCACCGGTTTGCGGCTGGTCGAGCCGTTGAAGATGACGTCGGTCATCGACTCGCCGCGCAGGTTCTTGGCTGAACTTTCGCCCATCACCCAGCGCACGGCGTCGATGATGTTCGACTTGCCGCAACCGTTCGGCCCGACGACAGCCGCCATGTTGCTGGGGAAGTTCACCGTGGTCGGGTCGACGAAGGATTTGAACCCCGCCAGCTTGATGCACTTGAGCCGCAAGGTCAGGCAACCGTCAGGGCGGACACCACCAGATCGCAGCTGCGCTGGGCGTAAGCCGTCAGCACGATGCGGATCTGCGGCAGGTCACGGGCGAGGACGGCGGCCAGCAGGCGTTCGAACAGTTCGAGGAACTCGCTCATCTCGGCCTTGCGCTGCTCCAGCGCGAGGAAATATGCACGGCTCATGGCCGGTTGCAGGTTCTCGACGGTTTCCTGCAGGTACGGGTTGTTGGCGAACGGGTACGCGGCGCGCATCACGTTGAAACTGTCGTCGACGAAGGTGCGGATGTCCTGACGCTCGTAGCTGGCGGTCAGGCGCTGCTGGATCTGCACGAACGGCGCCATGTCGGACTGGACTTGCCAGCCATTGGCCACCGCGTTGCCGAGCAAGATGTACAGCTCGCTCATCAGCGTGCACAGGCTCTGCACCTTGTGCGCCGTCAGCTCAGTGACGTGGGCGCCGCGGCGCGGCAGGATCGCGATCAGGTGACGGCGCTCGAGGATCAGCAAGGCTTCGCGGACCGAGCCGCGGCTGACGTTCAGCGCCAGCGTGACCTTCTGTTCCTGGATACGCTCTCCCGGCTTCATTTCGCCGCGAATGATCCGTTCGGCGAGGTGGTGAGCGATTTGCTCGGCGAGGCTGTCCGGCGCCTTGAACGTCATGGTTGTCCTTCAAACTCTTCGATCTGCACAAGCGGCGCAGTGTAGCGCAATGCGCGGTCATGGCGGAGTGCCCGCACAGCGGTTTTTGGCACGAATCCCGCAAAAAAGCGCTTGATCCAATGAGGGTCAATACTGAAGAGACACGTGGTTGAGCGACAAAACGGCTTTTCCTGACCTTTAAGTCAGAAAACCATTGACCGAAAAGTCAGACCTGCTAAATTCGGCTCAAGTCGCTCAACAACAATAATGAGTCTGCGAGGCCTTCCGTGATCCAGTTTTTACTTAACCAGGAACTCCGTAGCGAGCACGCCCTGGACCCGAACCTGACTGTGCTCAACTACCTGCGCGAACACGTGGGTAAATCCGGCACCAAAGAAGGCTGCGCCAGCGGTGACTGCGGCGCTTGCACTGTGGTGGTCGGCGAGTTGCAGACGGATGACGATGGCCGCGAGCACATTCGCTATCGCAGCCTCAACTCGTGCCTGACGTTCGTTTCGTCGCTGCACGGCAAACAACTCATCAGCGTCGAAGACCTCAAGCACAAGGGCGAACTGCACAGCGTGCAGAAAGCCATGGTCGAGTGCCATGGTTCGCAGTGCGGTTTCTGCACCCCCGGTTTCGTGATGTCGCTGTTCGCCCTGCAAAAGAACAGCGATGCACCGGATCATGCCAAGGCCCACGAAGCGCTGGCCGGCAACCTCTGCCGCTGCACCGGTTACCGGCCGATCCTGGCCGCCGCCGAACAATCCTGCTGCGCCAAGCAACCGGACCAGTTCGACGCCCGTGAAGCGGAAACCATCGCCCGCCTCAAAGCCATTGCCCCGACGTCGATCGGCGAACTCAACAGCGGCGACAAACGCTGCCTGGTGCCGCTGACCGTGGCCGATCTGGCCGACCTCTACGACGCTTATCCACAGGCCCGCCTGTTGGCCGGCGGCACCGACCTGGCGCTGGAAGTCACCCAGTTCTACCGCACCCTGCCGGTGATGATCTACGTGGGCAACGTCGCCGAAATGAAGCGCATCGAGCACTTCGAGGATCGCATTGAAATCGGCGCCGCTACCGCCCTCTCCGACTGCTACGAAGCGTTGAACGCCGAGTACCCGGACTTCGGCGAGCTGCTGCACCGCTTCGCCTCGCTGCAGATCCGCAACCAGGGCACCCTCGGCGGCAACATCGGCAACGCTTCGCCGATAGGTGACTCGCCGCCCCTGCTGATCGCCCTCGGCGCGCAGATCGTGTTGTGCAAGGGCGAGACCCGCCGCACGCTGGCGCTCGAGGATTACTTCATCGATTACCGGGTCACCGCGCGCCAGGAAAGCGAGTTCATCGAGAAAATCATCGTGCCTCGCGCCATGGCCGAGCAGCGTTTCCGCGCCTACAAAGTCTCCAAGCGTCTGGACGATGACATCTCCGCCGTCTGCGCCGCCTTCAACCTGCGCGTCGAAAACGGCGTGATCACCGACGCCCGCGTCGCCTTCGGCGGCATGGCCGCGATCCCGAAACGCGCCGCTCATTGCGAAGCCGTGCTGCTCGGTCAGCCATTCAACAACGCGGTGGTCGAACGCGCCTGCACCGCGCTGGGCGAGGATTTCACCCCGCTCTCGGACTTCCGCGCCAGCAAGGAATACCGCCTGCTCAGCGCGCAGAACCTGCTGCGCAAATACTTCATCGAACTGCAAACACCGCACATCGAGACTCGGGTGACCGCTTATGTCTAACCATCACGGCGTAGAGAAAACGCAAGCTGAACTGGCTGAATTGTTCGCCAGGGATCTGACCACCGGCGTCGGCCGCAGCGTCAAGCATGACAGCGCCGCCAAGCATGTGTCCGGTGAAGCGCAGTACATCGATGACCGCCTGGAATTCCCTAACCAGTTGCACGTTTACGCACGGTTGTCGGATCGCGCCCACGCAAAAATCATCAGCATCGACACCAAACCCTGCTATGCCTTCGAAGGCGTGCGCATCGCCATCACTCACGAAGACGTGCCGGGCCTGAAAGACATCGGCCCGTTGCTGCCGGGCGATCCGCTGCTGGCCATCGATGACGTGCAGTTCGTCGGTCAACCGGTGCTGGCCGTTGCCGCGAAAGACCTGGAAACTGCACGCAAGGCCGCGATGGCCGCGATCATCGAATACGAAGATCTGGAGCCGGTGCTGGACGTGGTCGAAGCCCTGCGCAAACGCCATTTCGTGCTAGACAGCCACACTCATCAACGTGGCGATTCGACCACGGCTCTGGCCACCGCCGAACATCGCATTCAAGGCACGCTGCACATCGGCGGCCAGGAACACTTCTATCTGGAGACGCAGATCTCCTCGGTAATGCCGACCGAAGACGGTGGCATGATCGTCTACTGCTCGACTCAGAACCCCACCGAAGTGCAGAAGCTGGTGGCCGAAGTCCTCGACGTATCGATGAACAAAATCGTGGTCGACATGCGCCGCATGGGCGGTGGTTTCGGCGGCAAGGAAACCCAGGCCGCGAGCCCGGCATGCCTGTGCGCGGTGATCGCGCACCTCACCGGCCAGCCGACCAAGATGCGCCTGCCACGGGTCGAAGACATGCTGATGACCGGCAAGCGTCACCCGTTCTATGTCGAGTACGACGTGGGCTTCAACAGCACCGGACGCCTGCACGGGATTGCGATGGATCTGGCCGGCAACTGCGGTTGCTCGCCAGACCTGTCGGCCTCGATCGTTGACCGGGCGATGTTCCACTCGGACAACTCGTACTACCTCGGCGATGCGACCATCAACGGTCACCGCTGCAAGACCAATACCGCGTCGAACACCGCATACCGTGGTTTCGGCGGCCCGCAAGGGATGGTCGCGATCGAAGAAGTGATGGACGCCATCGCCCGTCACCTGAACCTCGATCCGCTGGCCGTGCGCAAGGCCAACTACTACGGCAAGACCGAGCGCAACGTCACTCACTACTACCAGACCGTCGAGCACAACATGCTCGAGGAAATGACCGCTGAACTTGAAGAAAGCAGCCAGTACGCCGAGCGCCGCGAAGCGATCCGTCGCTACAACGCCAACAGCCCGATCCTGAAAAAAGGCCTGGCGCTGACCCCGGTAAAATTCGGCATTTCCTTCACCGCCAGCTTCCTCAACCAGGCTGGTGCGCTGGTGCACGTCTATACCGACGGCAGCATCCATCTGAACCACGGCGGCACGGAAATGGGCCAGGGCCTGAACACCAAAGTCGCGCAGGTCGTGGCCGAAGTGTTCCAGGTGGAAATGGACCGCGTGCAGATCACCGCGACCAACACCGACAAGGTGCCGAACACCTCGCCGACCGCGGCTTCCAGCGGTGCTGACCTCAACGGCAAAGCTGCACAGAACGCAGCAGAAATCATCAAGCAACGCCTGGTCGAATTCGCCGCACGGCACTACAAGGTCAGCGAAGAAGACGTGGAATTCCACAACGGCCACGTCCGTGTGCGCGACCACATCATGACCTTCGAAGCGCTGATCCAGCTGGCGTATTTCAACCAGGTGTCGCTGTCGAGCACCGGGTTCTACAAAACCCCGAAAATCTACTACGACCGCAGCCAGGCCCGTGGCCGGCCGTTCTACTACTTCGCCTTCGGCGCGGCGTGCTGCGAAGTGCTCGTCGACACCCTGACCGGCGAGTACAAGATGCTGCGTACCGACATCCTCCACGACGTCGGCGCCTCGCTGAACCCGGCCATCGACATCGGCCAGGTTGAGGGCGGCTTTGTTCAGGGCATGGGCTGGCTGACCATGGAAGAACTGGTGTGGAACAACAAGGGCAAGCTGATGACCAATGGCCCGGCCAGCTACAAGATCCCGGCCGTGGCGGACATGCCGCTGGACCTGCGGGTGAAGCTGGTGGAAAACCGCAAGAACCCGGAGGACACCGTGTTCCACTCCAAGGCTGTCGGTGAGCCGCCGTTCATGCTTGGCATCGCCGCGTGGTGCGCGATCAAGGATGCGGTGGCCAGCCTCGGCGACTACAGGCATCAACCGAAGATCGACGCGCCGGCGACCCCGGAGCGGGTGTTGTGGGGTTGCGAGCAGATGCGCCAGCTCAAGGCGGTGAAAGCCGTCGAGGCTGAAACCGAGTTGGCTCCGCTCTAAGGACCGAGGCGCGGCCTTCGCGGGCAAGCCCGCTCCCACAGAGATATGCGCTGACTGTTGGACTTGTGCAAATTCAATGTGGGAGCGAGCTTGCTCGCGAAGAGGCCCGAATAGACAACGACAGATGTCGAGGTGAACATGTACAACTGGATCGACGCCCTCGCCGACCTGCAGAACCAGGGCGAACCCTGCGTTCTGGTGACGATCATCGAAGAGCTCGGCTCGACGCCGCGCAATGCCGGCTCGAAAATGGTCGTCAGCGCCCGCCAGACCTTCGACACCATCGGTGGCGGGCACCTGGAATACAAAGCCATGCAGATCGCCCGCGAGATGCTCGCCAGCGGCAAGCAGGACACCCATCTGGAGCGCTTCAGCCTCGGTGCCAGTCTCGGCCAGTGCTGCGGCGGCGCGACAGTGCTGTTGTTCGAACCGATGGGCCAGGTGCAGGCGCAGATCGCCGTGTTCGGCGCCGGTCATGTCGGTCGCGCGCTGGTCCCCTTGCTCGCCAGCCTGCCCTGCCGGGTGCGCTGGATCGATTCCCGGGAAGAGGAATTCCCCGAGCAGATTCCCCACGGCGTGCGCAAAATCGTCGCCGAGGAGCCTGTGGATGAAATCGACGACCTGCCCGCCGGCAGCTACTGCATCGTCATGACCCACAACCATCAACTGGATCTGGAACTCACCGCCGCGATCCTCAAGCGCAACGACTTCACCTGGTTCGGCCTGATCGGCTCGAAAACCAAACGGGCCAAGTTCGAACATCGCCTGCGTGACCGTGGTTTCGACGCCAGCGTCGTGCAACGCATGCGCTGCCCGATGGGCATCGGCGAAGTCAAAGGCAAGTTGCCTGTGGAAATCGCCATCTCCATCGCCGGCGAAATCATCGCCACCTATAACGCCAATTTCGGCCAGCACACCGCCAGTGCCGAACCGATTGCCAAACTGCTGCCGGTTTCCCGGCGCAGTCAGGCCGCCACACTCAAAGCCTCAAACTGATTAGAGAACCCTCATGCCTCTGACTCGCAAAGCTTACCGCGCCGCCATCCTGCACAGCATTGCCGACCCTGCCGAGGTCGGCATCGAAGCCTCCTACGAGTATTTCGAGGATGGCCTGCTGGTGGTCGATGGCGGCAAGATCAGCGCCCTCGGCCACGCCAGCGAACTGCTGCCGACCCTGCCGGCGGACATCGAGATCACGCATCACAAGGATGCGCTGATCACCCCGGGCTTCATCGATACCCACATCCACCTGCCGCAGACGGGCATGGTCGGCGCCTACGGCGAGCAACTGCTGGACTGGCTGAACACCTACACCTTCCCGTGCGAAAGCCAGTTCGCCGACAAGGCCCACGCCGATGAAGTCGCGGACATCTTCATCAAGGAACTGCTGCGCAACGGCACCACCACCGCGCTGGTGTTCGGCAGCGTGCACCCGCAATCGGTCAACTCGTTCTTTGAAGCCGCCGAGAAGCTGGATCTGCGGATGATTGCCGGCAAGGTGATGATGGACCGCAACGCGCCGGACTACCTGACCGACACCCCGGAATCGAGCTACGTCGACAGCAAGGCGCTGATCGAGCGCTGGCACGGCAAGGGCCGTCTGCACTATGCCGTCACCCCGCGTTTCGCCCCGACCAGCACCCCGGAACAGCTGACCCTCGCCGGCCAGTTGCTCAGCGAATACCCGGATCTGTACATGCAGACCCACATCAGCGAAAACCTCAAGGAAGTCGAGTGGGTCAAGGAGCTGTTCCCGGAGCGCAAAGGCTACCTGGACGTTTACGATCACTATAAATTGCTCGGCGAGCGTTCGGTGTTTGCCCACGGCGTGCACCTGTGCGACGACGAATGCGCGCGTCTGGCGCAGACCGGTTCAGCGGTCGCGTTCTGCCCGACCTCGAACTTCTTCCTCGGCAGCGGCCTGTTCAACCTGCCGATGGCCGAGAAGCATAAACTGAACGTCGGCCTCGGGACTGACGTCGGCGGCGGCACCAGTTTCTCGCTGCTGCAAACCCTGAACGAAGCCTACAAAGTGATGCAACTGCAAGGTGCGCGCCTGAGCCCGTTCAAGTCGCTGTACCTCGCCACCCTCGGCGGCGCGCGGGCGCTGCGTCTGGAAGACAAGATCGGCAACCTGCAACCGGGCTCCGACGCCGACTTCCTGGTGCTGGACTACAATGCCACGCCGCTGATGAGCTATCGCTTGAAGCAGGCCAACAACATTGCTGAAACGCTGTTCGTACTGATGACCCTGGGCGATGACCGCACCGTAGCTCAGACCTACGCGGCGGGCGCGCTGGTGCACCAGCGCTAACTGATTGCTCGATCGTTCCCACGCTCTGCGTGGGAATGCCTCTGGGGACGCTCCGCGTCCAGTGACGCGGAGCGTCACGGGCTGCATCCCACGCGGACGGTTCGACGTGGGAACGATCAGGACGCTAGTTTTCCGCAGACAAAAAAATCCCCCGGTACTTTTTAGTCCGGGGGATTTTTATTGCCTGTCAGGAAGTCTTCGCGAGCAAGCCCGCTCCCACAGGGGGAATGCATTTCAAAGCGGGCTTGCTCGCGAATGCCGCGACTCGGTGCCTGTCAGAGCTTGACCGCCGGCCGCCCCGGCTTCTTGGTCTGCAACAAGTGCGAGAACACTGCATGCAGATCGTCCGAAGCGCTTTCCTCGTCGAGGTTGAGCTTGCTGTCGATGTGATCCATGTGATGCATCATCAGGTCCACCGCCAGCTCGCCGTTGCGTGCTTCGATGGCGTCGATCAACTGGGTGTGCTCGTCATAGGAACAGTGTGAGCGGTTGCCGCTTTCATATTGGGCGATGATCAGCGACGTCTGCGAAACCAGGCTGCGCTGGAAGCTGATCAACGGCGCGTTCTTCGCTGCCTCGGCCAGTTTCAGGTGAAATTCACCCGACAACCGGATGCCGGCGCCGCGATCGCCACGGGAGAAACTGTCGCGTTCGTCATTGACCATCTGGCGCAGTTCGGCGATTTGCTCGGCGGTGGCGTGCTGCACCGCCAGCTCGGTGATCGCGCGTTCCACCAGACGTCGGGCGAGGAACACCTGACGCGCCTCTTCAACGCTCGGGCTGGCCACGACCGCGCCACGGTTCGGCCGCAACAGCACCACGCCTTCATGGGCCAGACGCGAGAGCGCGCGGCGAATGATGGTTCGGCTGACCCCGAAAATTTCCCCCAGCGCTTCTTCGCTCAACTTTGTGCCGGGCGCCAGGCGCTGTTCGAGGATGGCCTCGAAGATATGCGCATAGACAATATCGTCCTGGGTTCCGCTGCGGCCGGCTTTGCCTGCTCGCGGTTGTTTCTTGAGGGGTTGCAACTGTTCGTTCATGGGCACTCGAGTCGGGAAGAACGGCGGCGAATTGACCGTGACTGTAATACGGCACAGTGGGTCGCTGGCAAGTATCGCGTAAAAAACAGCGCGATTGTACACAATGGAAGGTGGCAACACGACTGTACGGCTGTTTGTGGCTTCGGCTGTATTGCAACGCTTCGTTACGTTTGAGTTTAGGCTTGATCGCAGAATCCGCGATCCCTGTGGGAGCGAGCTTGCTCGCGATAGCGGTTGGACATTCAACTCCTATGTCGACTGTTCCGCCGTCATCGCGAGCAAGCTCGCTCCCACAAGGGTTTCGCGTAGCTGCGAATATCTTCATTGGTACAAGGAATACCCCTGTCATGAACGAAATTACCCACACCCGACTGCGCCCGCTGGCGGACACATCGCCCTCCGCCATCGTCGCCGGCTTCATCGCGATGATGACCGGCTACACCAGTTCGCTGGTGCTGATGTTCCAGGCAGGGCAAGCGGCGGGCCTGAGCAGCGGGCAGATTTCTTCGTGGATCTGGGCGATTTCCATCGGCATGGCGGTGTGTTCGATCGGCCTGTCGCTGCGTTATCGCACGCCGATCACCATCGCCTGGTCGACGCCCGGCGCGGCGCTGTTGATCACCAGCCTTGGCGGCGTGACCTATGGCGAAGCGATTGGCGCCTATATCACCTGCGCGGTGCTGGTGACCATTTGCGGCTTGACCGGCAGCTTCGAACGGCTGGTGAAAAAGATCCCGGCCTCCCTCGCCGCGGCGCTGCTGGCAGGGATTCTGTTCAAGATCGGCAGCGAAATTTTCGTCGCCGCGCAGCACCGCACCGGCCTGGTGCTGGGGATGTTCTTCACTTATCTGATCGTCAAACGCCTGTCGCCCCGTTATGCGGTGCTCGCTGCGCTGCTGATCGGCACCGCGCTGTCGGGCGTCATGGGGTTGCTGGACTTCAGCGGTTTTCACCTGGAGGTGGCGACACCGGTCTGGACCACGCCGCATTTTTCCCTGGCCGCGACCATCAGCATCGGCATTCCGCTGTTTGTTGTGGCGATGACCTCGCAAAACATGCCCGGCATCGCCGTGCTGCGGGCCGATGGTTACAACGTCCCGGCCTCGCCGCTGATTACCTCTACCGGCATCGCGTCCCTGCTGCTGGCGCCGTTTGGTTCCCACGGCATCAACCTCGCAGCGATTAGCGCGGCGATTTGCACCGGGCCGCATGCCCATGAGGATCGCAACAAACGCTACACCGCTGCGGTGTGGTGCGGGATTTTCTACGGGATTGCCGGGGTGTTCGGCGCCACGCTGGCGGCGCTGTTTGCCGCGCTGCCCAAGGAACTGGTGCTGTCGATTGCTGCTTTGGCGCTGTTCGGTTCGATCATCAACGGCTTGAGCATCGCCATGACCGAGGTGAAGGAACGGGAAGCGGCGCTGATCACCTTCATGGTCACGGCGTCGGGGCTGACGCTGTTTTCCATCGGTTCGGCCTTCTGGGGGATTGTCGCGGGGGTGTTGACCTTGCTGATCCTCAACTGGCGCAAGGCCTGATGAAAAAACAGGCATAAAAAAACGGCGACCCTCGGGTCGCCGTTTTTTCAGTATCACTTGGCCGCGTTGATCGGCTTTTCCGGATACCAGACGTCCAGCAGCGGGCTGATTTCAGTCTTGGTCAGCTCGGTGCGGGTTTTCAGCCAGGCTTCCACGGCAGCGCGCTGCTCTTCGGAAACCGAACCACGCTTCTGCAGGCAAACCAGACCGAAGCCTTCGCCGCCGACATAGCCCAGACCATTGGCGTCCATGGCTTCTTTGATGAAAGCTTCGAGGAAAGCATCAATGGCTTCTTCGGACAGATCTTCTTTGAAGTCCAGGTTCAGTTCGAAACCCAGCTCTTGAAATTCATCGACGCACAGTTTTTTGCGCAGACGCTGGGAACGGTTAGTCGCCATTGGAACAATCCTCTTAAGTAATAACGGCCGGCACTTTACCAGTTTAAGCCGGCGATTGCCCGCCTATCCGGGACGTGCGTGCGACCGCCTGTAAAAAAATAACGAATTGGCACCCTTGCGAAAGGCACAAGCTGTTACACCTTGGGGCATAATGCCGACACTTTCATGACCACTGAGGGCCTTTTCATCCATGTCCTCGTCTTTTTTCCCCTCGGCTGTAGGGTTTTATTTCATATGATCAAATCGTTGCGTCCTCTGCTCCTGGCCGGTCTTCTTCTGCCACTGGCCTTGCCCGTCTCCGCTGCCACCATCAATACCGCCCTGACCCCCAACGTCGAAAAAGCCCTCAAGGCCAGCAAGCTGCAGCCCACTGCCCTGTCGCTGGTGATGGTGCCGCTGGACGGCCCGGGCACGCCGACCGTGTACAACGCCGACGTGTCGGTCAACCCGGCCTCGACCATGAAACTGGTCACCACGTACGCGGCGCTGGAAATGCTCGGCCCCAACCATCAGTGGAAAACCGAGTTCTACACCGACGGCGACCTGAACGGCGGGATTCTCAACGGCAACCTCTACCTCAAGGGTGGTGGCGATCCGAAGCTGAACATGGAAAAACTCTGGCTGCTGATGCGCGACCTGCGCGCCAACGGCGTGACCCAGGTCACCGGTGATCTGGTACTGGACCGCAGCTTCTTCGTGCAGCCGCAACTGCCGGAATTCAACGACGACGGCAACGACGAGAACAAGCCATTTCTGGTCAAGCCGGATTCGCTGCTGGTCAACCTCAAGGCCCTGCGTTTCGTGGCCCGCAATGACAATGGCCGGGTGTTGATCTCGGTCGAACCGCCGATTGCCAGCATCAACATCGAGAACACCGTCAAAGCGCTCAACTCCAAACAATGCACCGGCGGCGTGCGCTACAACCCGGTGCCGCAGGCCGATGGCAGCGTGACCGTGACCGTGGCCGGTCAGTTGGGCGAAGGTTGCAGCTCGCAGACTTACCTGTCGCTGCTCGACCACGCGACCTACACCGCCGGCGCCGTCCGGGCAATCTGGAAAGAACTGGGCGGTAGCATCCAGGGCAAGGATCGTCTGGCCCCGACGCCGAGCAGCGCCAAAGTGCTGGCTCGCGCGTTCTCGCCGGATCTGGCGGAAATCATCCGCGACATCAACAAGTACAGTAACAACACCATGGCTCAGCAGCTGTTCCTGAGCCTGGGCCAGAAATTCCGCAACGACGCCGACGGCGATGACGCCAAGGCCGCGCAACGCGTGGTGCGCCAGTGGCTGGCGAAGAAAGGCATCACCGCGCCGCATCTGGTGATGGAGAACGGCTCCGGTCTGTCGCGTTCCGAGCGAGTCAGTGCCCGTGAAATGGCCAACATGCTGCAAGCGGCCTGGCACAGCCCATATGCTGCCGAATACATCAGCTCGCTGCCGATTGCCGGCACCGACGGCACCATGCGCAAACGCCTGAAGACCACCGCGATGCGCGGCGAAGCCCACGTCAAGACTGGCACCCTGAACACCGTACGGGCGATTGCCGGTTTCAGCCGCGACGTCAACGGCAACACCTGGGCGGTGGTGGCGATCCTCAACGACAAGGCCCCGTTCGGCGCGTCGTCGGTACTGGATCAGGTGCTGCTGGATCTTTATAAACAGCCACGGACGCCGCAGACTGCTTCGGTCCTGTAATCCCCGTAAATGATTGTTCCCACGCTCTGCGTGGGAACAATCATCACAGCCGAAACTGCCGCCCCCCCAAACCTGATTGTTCCCACGTCGAGGCGTCGAACCGTCCGCGTGGGAATACAGCCCGTGACGCTCTGCGTCATTGGACGCGGAGCGTCCCCGGAGGCATTCCCACGTAAAGCGTGGGAACGATCATTCGAATGGGTCAGTTCATCTGCCGCTCGACCCGATCCCGTCCGCCCTGCTTCGCCGCGTACACCCCGGAATCCGCCCGCAGCAACAGCGCGTCCGCGCCCTCTCCCGGTCGCCAGCTGGCAATCCCGAAACTGGCCGTCACCACCCCCACCACGTCGATCGGTGCACTGCGCAGGCTGTGCCATAACTCTTCGGCCAGCATGAGGGCGTGATCACCGTCGATGTCCGGGCACAGCACCATGAATTCCTCGCCGCCCAACCGGCAGAACACGTCGGTACGCCGCAGACGATGGCCGATGCGCTCGCAGACCGCCTGCAACACGCGGTCGCCCACCGCATGACCGTACTGATCGTTGATCCGTTTGAAGTGGTCGATGTCGAGCATGATCACCGACAACTCACCACCACCACGCTCTACCCGCGCCATTTCGGTGGTCAGGCGCTCCTGGAAATAGCGCCGGTTGTGAATCCCGGTCAGGGCGTCGGTCACCGACAAGGCGCGCAACTCTTCTTCGACGCGCTTCAGATCGGAGATGTCGGAAATATAACCGTGCCACAGCACGCCGCCGCCCGGCAGTTCCTCCGGGGTCGCCTCGCCACGAACCCAGCGCAGGCCGCGTTCGGGCAACTGCACGCGATATTCCTCGCGCCACGGACTGAGGTTGTCCGCCGAGGCGCGGATCGACTTGCGCACACGACTGACGTCCTGCGGATGGATGCGGGTGAAGATCGCTTCGGCGTTGAGCAGCAGCACGTCCGGCTCCAGCTCGTAGATTTCGCGAATCCCGTCGCTGGCGTAGATCACACTGAAGCGCCCGTCGAACTCCATTTTGAATTGATAGATCCCGCCGGGAACGTGCGCGCTGAGCTTCTTCAACAGTACGTCCCGTGCGGCCAGCGCTTCGTGCACGCGCTTGCGTTCGGTGATGTCGATGCAGATCGCCAGATGGCCGACCCACAGCCCCTGCTCGTCCAGCACCGGCGTGGCCAGCATGTTCACTGGAATGTGGCTGCCATCCTTGCGCACCAGCGTCCACTCTCGCGCCTCGTGCCCGCCGACTTCGCCGCCCTCCACCAGCATCGCCTGACAGGTCGGAATGACCTTGCCATAACGGGTGCTGAGCTCCGCCGCGCGAGCCACCAGTTCCCGAGGGAAATGCAGGTTCTCCAGGGTCATGTGGCCGACCACTTCAACACTGCGATAACCGAGCATCTGCTCGGCACCGGGGTTGAAGGTGTTGATCACGCCACGCAGGTCGGTGGCGATGATTGCAACCTGGGTCGCCGCGTTCAGCACCCCGCGCAACTGGCCGTGAGTGCCGCGCAGTTCCTGTTCACGCTCATGCAGTTCCTGAGTGCGCAACTCGACCATGCGCAACGCGCGCTGGCGCTGACTGACCAGCACATAAAGCAGCGCGCTCAACAGGAGACTGAGCAATCCGCCCAGCACCACCACGCTGCCAACCGACGAATGGTTGGCCTGCATGAACGCTTCGCTGGGAAGAATATCCACCTGATAGTCGTGATCGGCCATGCGCACCAGCCGGGTGGCGGACAGATCGCTTGGCGCCGGTTCATTGGTCGACTCGAACAACACTTCATGTTGATCGCTGTTGGACAGATCGAGAATGCGTACTGACAGATAGTCATTGAGTGCGTCCGGCAAGCCGTCCGCCAGCAGTTGACGCATGCTGATCACTGCCATCACATAACCGAAAGAGACGTTTTCGCCCTGACGAACCACTGGCGCGACCAGCAGGACGCCGCGTGCATAAGCCGGCTCGATAGACACCAGATGCATCGGCTGCGACACCGCCAGACCGTGGAGCTGGTCAGCCCGTTCAAGGGTCGATCGGCGCAACGGTTGCGCCAGCAAGTCATACCCCAGCGGCGAGCCGAGCCGACTCTGGGTCTGGCTGTACACCACCACGACGTATTCATCGCGAGCCGCGGCCAGTTGCAGTTCGCCGCGTGCATTGAGTTCGAGCACGCTGAAGGTGGTCAGGCCCTCGTCTCGCACCTGTTTCTCGAACGCTGCACGCTCGGCGCCGCTCACCCGCAAGGCGAACGAATAGGCCTGGGTGCGCAGTAATAAAGGTCGGGTATAGCCGTCGAATTCGGCGCGGGACACCGATTCGGAGTTGGCGAAGAACCGTCGCAGGCCATCAAGGCGTTGCTCCTGATCCTGAAAACGTTCTTCGATGCGGCTGTAGCGCTCGTTGGCCAGTAGCTGAAAGCGTTGGCGCAACTGGCTATGAAACTGATTGAGGGTGCCCCAGGCCAGCAGCCCCGTGAGAATCCCGCCGGCGAGCAATACCAGCAGCCCGACCAGCCAGGCCGAGACGTCTTCGCTGATAAAACCCAATATCTTCGGGCGCACGGGGTGCAACGACATAAAAGCCACTCACTACGTCAGCATCTGCGGGAAAAACCCCATCGGCCGTGTGTGAGTTATAGCTATTAGCCACTAATTTGGCTAGTTCTGAACGGATCCAAGAGCCTTTAAAAATCAAGGCTCTGTGGATCCAATTTCGCAGAGTGTCAACGAGCCGTGATTTTCCAGGCGCGGTGGATCTTGCCGTTACGGGCGAAATCCGGGTCGATGGTGCTGGCGGTGATTTCCTCGACCGCGTAACGCTCGGCCAGGTTGTCTTCGAGCTGGAACTTGCGGAAGTTGTTGGAGAAGTACAACACCCCGCCCGCTGCCAGACGCGCCATGGCCAGGTCGATCAACTGCACCTGGTCACGCTGCACGTCGAAGATGCCTTCCATGCGCTTGGAGTTGGAGAACGTCGGCGGATCGATGAAGATCAGGTCGTATTCGTCGCGGGAGTTCTCCAGCCACGCCATCACATCGCCCTGCTCCAGACGGTTCTTGTCGGAGAAACCGTTGAGCGACAGGTTGCGGCGCGCCCAGTCGAGGTAGGTTTTCGACAGGTCGACGCTGGTGGTGCTGCGCGCGCCGCCCTTGGCCGCGTGTACGCTGGCGGTCGCGGTGTAGCAGAACAGGTTGAGGAAGCGCTTGCCGGCGGCCTCTTTCTGGATCCGCATGCGCATTGGCCGGTGGTCGAGGAACAGCCCGGTGTCGAGGTAGTCGGTGAGGTTGACCAGCAACTTCACGCCGCCCTCGGTCACTTCATTGAACTTGCCCTGGGCCGCCTGGCGCTCGTACTGCTTGGTGCCGCTCTGACGTTCGCGGCGCTTGACCACCACGCGGCTCTTGTCGATGTTCAGCGCCTGCGGAATGGCCGCCAACGCATCGAACATGCGGATCGAGGCCTTTTCCGGGTCGATCGACTTCGGCGCGGCGTATTCCTGAACGTGCACCCAGTCGTGGTACAGGTCGATGGCCATCGCGTATTCCGGCATGTCCGCATCGTAGACGCGGTAGCAGTCGATGCCTTCGCGCTTGACCCACTTGCCCATCGACTTGAGGTTTTTCTGCAGGCGGTTGGCAAACATCTGCCCGCCTTCGCTCAGGCGCGGCTGCTCGATCACTGGCGCCGGGGCCGGCGTCGGTTTGATCGGGTTGCCGTTCTTGTTGAACTTGCGCTCTTGCGGCTCGTTCGGCGTCTGATCGTAGGCGGCTTGCTCGCGCTCGGCCTGACGTTGCTCCGGGGTACGGCGCTCGCCGGTGACGAACTGATCCGGCAGGACTTTGATCAACAGCAGCTTGCACGGCAGCGCGCCGTTCCAGAACGAATACTGTTTGTGGCTGCGGATGCCCATGCGCTTGCCCAGGTCCGGCGCGCCGGTGAACACCGCCGCTTCCCAGTTCAGGCAGGCCTGACGCAGACGCTCGCCGAGGTTCTGGTAGAGGTACAACAGGCTGGCTTCATCACCCAGACGCTCACCGTACGGCGGGTTGCAGATGACCAGACCTTTCTGGTTCTGGTCCGGACGCGGTTCGAAGGTCGCGACTTCGCCCTGATAAATCTTGATCCATTCGCTCAGACCGGCGCGTTCAACGTTGTTGCGGCCCGGCTGAATCAACCGTGGATCAGCTTCATAACCACGGATCCACAGCGGCGGCTTGGCCAGACCGGCAGCAGCACGCTCGACCGCTTCTTCATGCAGTTTTTTCCACAGTGCCGGTACGTGACCGAGCCAGGCGGTGAAGCCCCATTGCTCGCGACGCAGGTTCGGCGCCATGTCGGCGGCGATCATGCCGGCTTCTACCAGGAACGTGCCGACACCACACATCGGGTCAGCCAGCGCGCCACCTTCGGCGGCAATGCGCGGCCAGCCGGAACGGATCAGGATCGCGGCCGCCAGGTTTTCCTTCAGCGGCGCAGCGCCCTGCTGCAAGCGGTAGCCGCGCTGGTGCAGGCTGTGGCCGGAAAGGTCGAGGGACAGAATCGCTTCGCCGCGATCCAGACGCAGGTGAATGCGCAGGTCCGGGTTGAGCTTGTCGATGCTTGGACGGTCGCCCTGCGGAGTGCGCAGTTTGTCGACGATGGCGTCCTTGACCTTCAAGGCGCCGAAGTGGGTGTTGTCGATGCCCGAACCGTGGCCGCTGAATTCCACGGCCAGAGTGCCGTCGGCCAGCATGTGGTCCTGCCAGTCGACATCAAGTACGCCGTGGTACAGGTCTTCGGCGTTTTTCATCGGGAAACGCTTGAGCACCAGCAGCACCCGGTTGGCCAGACGCGACCAGAGGCACAGGCGATAAGCGGTTTCCATGGTCGCCATGCCACGCACGGCGGAGGTATGTTCGCGGGCCTCTTCAAGGCCAAGCCCGACGGCTTCCTCGATGAGCAGGCCTTCAAGGCCTTTGGGGCAAGTGAGGAAGAGTTCGAAACGGTCGGACATGGTTTTTCCAGAGCCTTTGGCTGATGAACCAGCAACGCATTGCCGATCCGGTTTTCAATCAGGCGCTTTTCTACAAGAGCGCCCGCGTGGCACGAAGGTGTGCCGTTCCATCCCCGCTGCTCGGGTTTAAAAGAGCTTAGATGCCGGGACAGATAAAAAAGTTGAAGCAACAAAATGACTCAAAGCAACCCTTCGTCGAATAGTAACCCAGCGTAAACGTGGGTCATTCTCACTAAAGGATTAACCTCATCATCCAGCGCGGGGCCGATCATACCGGGGTTTGGCCAATAAATACTGGATAAATACGCGGTTACTTATGGCCATAGCATCTTTTTCGTTACGTCCTTATGACAAAACGGTCATTCCATCGATGTGACTCATTGGTTAGAACTGCACACAGGTTGACGTCGCAACGGCGTCAACACCTTGGCTCGCCACGCCGGCAGCGAGCCGCCAACGGCAGAGTTTTTCTGCCAGACCTCAATTGAGGTCGACGCGACAAAAACAGTCAACAAGTGAGGGAAACACCCTATGAGAAGACTTAAGCGTGATCCGTTGGAAAGAGCTTTTTTGCGCGGATATCAATATGGCGTTGGTGGCAAATCCCGTGAGCTTTGCCCATTTACTCTACCGTCGGTACGTCAAGCCTGGATCAACGGCTGGCGAGAAGGACGCGGCGACAACTGGGACGGTATGACCGGCACTGCGGGAATCCACAGACTCAACGAACTTCACGCCGTCGGCTGACACAGGGCACTTATTGCGACACGACAATCTGATTTCGTAACGACCTGATCACCATGCACGTCCTTCCCGGACGGCGGGCCACGGCCCAGGGGCTCCTTCGAGGAGCCCTTTTTTATGCCTGCCACATTATTTATGCCATACACAAAACCTGTGGGAGCGACGGTGCGACGACTCGACTTGCTCGCGATGGCGGTGCATCAGTCACACGAAATGTTGACTGAACGGACGCCATCGCGAGCAAGCTCGCTCTCACAAAGGATCAGCGCCTGGCGGCGATCGCGTCCACGGACTCGCGGATCAGCGCCGGACCCTTATAGATGAAGCCGGAGTAGATCTGCACCAGGCTCGCGCCGGCAGCGATCTTCTCGGCCGCATGCTTGCCTTCGGTGATGCCGCCCGCCGCGATGATCGGCAGCTTGCCGCCCAGCTCGGACGCCAGCACTTTCACGGTGTGGGTACTCTTCTCACGCACTGGCGCGCCGGACAGACCGCCCGCCTCGTCACCGTGTTCCATGCCTTCGACGCCCACGCGGCTGAGGGTAGTGTTGGTGGCGATCACCGCGTCCATCCCGGTTTCGATCAGCGCCTGGGCGACTTGCGCGGTTTCTTCGTCGGTCATGTCCGGCGCGATCTTGATCGCCAACGGTACATGCTTGCCGTGGCGCAGGGCCAGTTCGGCGCGGCGCGTGGCCAGGTCAGCCAGCAATTGCTTGAGCGAATCGCCGAATTGCAGACTGCGCAGGCCCGGAGTGTTCGGCGAACTGACGTTGACCGTGACGTAGCTGGCGTGGGCGTAGACCTTGTCCAGGCAGATCAGGTAGTCCTCCACCGCACGCTCGACCGGGGTGTCGAAGTTCTTGCCGATGTTGATCCCCAGCACGCCTTTGTATTTGGCCGCTGCCACCCGCGCCAGCAGATTGTCCACACCGAGGTTGTTGAACCCCATGCGGTTGATGATCGCCTCGGCTTCCGGCAGGCGGAAAATCCGTGGTTTCGGGTTGCCCGGCTGCGGACGCGGGGTCACGGTGCCGATTTCGACAAAGCCGAAACCCAGCTGTGCGAAGCCATCGATGGCCGCGCCGTTCTTGTCCAGACCGGCCGCCAGACCGACAGGGTTCGGGAATTGCAAGCCCATGACATTCACCGGCAGCGACGCCGGGGCCTTGCACAGCAAGCCGTTGAGGCCCAAACGCCCGCCCGCGCCGATCAGATCCAGCGACAGATCATGGGAGGTTTCCGGGGAAAGTTTGAACAACAGCTGACGGGCCAGGGTGTACATGGGCGGCTATGACTCGGGCGGCGAAAAGAGGCCGCGATTATAGCCGGGCATCGCCCCAGCGCGCGAGGCGCACGGGTAAATCCGTGCGCATGGCATATGCCTTGCACCTTCCCCGGCATCAGCCCGCTGGCCAATGGTGGCGTGCAGGCAAGGACAATGGCGTCGTCTCTCGGTTTTGCGCGGGCAAAGCCTGGGACGACGTTTTTTTTGAGGGGGCTTTTATGACTCAAACTTCCGCCGGGCCGCTGGCCTGGGTCAACGGCAGCGATGCCCCGGAAAAAAGCGCAATCAACCTCGGCTTCATGGCCTTGAGCGACTGCGCCTCGCTGGTGGTCGCCGCCACCCAAGGCTTCGCCCAGCCTTACGGCCTGACCTTGAATCTCAAGCGCCAGAGTTCCTGGGCCAACCTGCGGGACAACCTGGTCAGCGGCGAACTCGATGCTGCACACAGCCTTTACGGCCTGATTTACGCGGTGCATTTGGGCATCGGTGGTGTCGCGCCGACCGACATGGCGGTGCTGATGGGCCTGAACCAGAACGGTCAGAGCCTCAACCTGTCCCACGGTTTGCAGGGCCTGGGCGTGACCGGTCCTGAAGCGCTGCACCGGCATGTGCACCAAACCCGCGCAAAACTGACCTTCGCCCAGACCTTCCCGACCGGCACCCATGCCATGTGGCTGTATTACTGGCTGGCGAGCCAAGGCATCCATCCGTTGCAGGATGTCGACAGCGTGGTCGTACCGCCGCCGCAAATGGTCGCGCACTTGCAGGCCGGACGTATTGATGGCCTCTGCGTCGGCGAGCCGTGGGCGGCCAGCGCCGTGCAGCAGGATCTCGGTTTCACGCTGGCCACCAGCCAGACCATCTGGCCCGATCACCCGGAAAAGGTCCTCGGCTGCACTCGCGCCTTCGTCGAGCAATACCCCAACACCGCGCGCGCGCTGGTAATGGCGATCCTCGAAGCCAGCCGCTTCATCGAAGAAAGCCCGGAAAACCGCCGCAGCACCGCGCAGTTGCTGAGCGCTGCGGAATACCTCGACGCCCCGGTCTCCTGCATCGAGCCGCGCTTTCTCGGCGACTACGACGATGGCCTCGGCAATCGCTGGCAGGATCCGCACGCCCTGCGCTTTCACGGCGATGGCGCGGTGAACCTGCCGTATCTCTCGGATGGCATGTGGTTCATGACCCAGTTCCGTCGTTGGGGTTTGCTGCGCGATGACCCGGACTACCTCGCCATTGCCCGTCAGGTGCAACAACTGGCGCTGTACCGCGACGCGGCCAACGCTGTCGGCGTGCCGTTCGGCACCGAAGACCTGCGCAGCAGCCAGTTGATCGACGGCAAAATCTGGGACGGCAGCGACCCGGCCGCCTACGCCCGG
Organism: Pseudomonas sp. B20(2017); assembly: GCF_002113125.1. Classification (GTDB taxonomy): domain Bacteria; phylum Pseudomonadota; class Gammaproteobacteria; order Pseudomonadales; family Pseudomonadaceae; genus Aquipseudomonas. The sequence continues at coordinate 60,636 of NZ_NEJP01000023.1, forward strand.
AGCTTCAAGCTCCACGCGCTGAGCGACAGCGCGCCCCTTCTCGCCCAGCGCTGACAGGAGACCGCGAACATGCTGCGCATTCTGCTGATCAACGACACCGCGAAAAAAGTCGGACGCCTGAAAGCCGCGCTGACCGAGGCCGGTTTCGAGGTGATCGACGAGTCGGGCCTGACCATCGACCTGCCGGCGCGCGTCGAAACGGTGCGTCCGGACGTGATCCTGATCGATACCGAGTCACCGAGCCGCGATGTGATGGAACAAGTAGTGCTGGTCAGCCGCGACCAGCCCCGACCAATCGTGATGTTCACCGACGAGCATGACCCCGGCGTGATGCGTCAGGCGATCAAATCCGGGGTCAGTGCCTACATCGTTGAAGGCATTCATGCACAACGCTTGCAGCCGATTCTCGACGTGGCCATGGCCCGCTTCGAGAGCGATCAGGCCTTGCGCGCCCAGCTTCAGGCCCGCGACCAGCAACTGGCCGAGCGCAAGCGCATCGAACTGGCCAAAGGTCTGCTGATGAAAATGAAGGACTGCAACGAAGAAGAGGCCTACACCCTGATGCGCCGCCAGGCCATGAGCCGTCAGCAGAAACTGATTCAGGTGGCGGAGCAGATCATTGCCATGAGCGAGTTGCTTGGCTGAGGTCCTGCGCTGCTTTTGATCGTTCCCACGCTCCGCGTGGGAACGCAGCCATGGACGCTCCGCGTCCGCTTCAGAACATGACGCAGAGCGTCACCGAATGCATTCCCTCGCAGAGCATGGGAACGAGCCACATCGATGTGGCACAAATCTCGCTAAGCAATCACCACAGGTAACCAACGGCGGTTGCCCCACCCACGACAAAGACGTCGCTCACCTTGTTCGCTCCTTTCGGCGATCCGGGTAGCGGCGTTTTTGCGTTTTGGCCCCACAGCCCGGGGCCGGTGGTGCGGCCGTGGCGGCGCCCCACTGTGCTGGTTCTGACTCCTTCTCGAGATTCTCTACAGCTGAGGTGCGCGATGAATAAAAGCTTCTGGAAATCCGGCCACACCCCGACTCTGTTCGCGGCCTTCCTGTATTTCGACCTGAGCTTCATGGTCTGGTACCTGCTCGGCCCGCTGGCGGTGCAGATTGCCGCCGACCTGCATCTGACTACCCAACAGCGCGGGCTCGTGGTGGCGACGCCGATTCTGGCCGGCGCGGTGCTGCGCTTTGCGATGGGCATGCTCGCCGATCGCCTGTCGCCGAAAACCGCCGGGCTGATCGGCCAGGTGATCGTGATCTGCGCGCTGCTCGGCGCCTGGAAACTCGGCATCCACAGTTATGAACAGGCTTTGCTGCTCGGCCTGTTCCTCGGCATGGCCGGCGCCTCGTTTGCCGTGGCGCTGCCGCTGGCCTCGCAATGGTATCCGCCGGAGCACCAAGGCAAGGCGATGGGCATCGCCGGGGCCGGCAACTCCGGCACCGTGTTCGCGGCACTGATCGCCCCGGTACTGGCGGCGGCGTTTGGCTGGAGCAATGTGTTCGGTTTCGCCCTGATTCCGCTGATCCTGACGCTGGTGCTGTTCGCCTGGCTGGCGAAAAACGCGCCGGAGCGGCCGAAAGCCAAGTCCATGGCCGACTATTTCAAGGCCCTGGGTGATCGCGACAGCTGGTGGTTCATGTTTTTTTACAGCGTCACCTTCGGCGGCTTCATCGGCCTGGCCAGCGCCCTGCCCGGCTACTTCAACGATCAATACGGCCTGAGCCCGGTGACCGCCGGTTACTACACCGCCGCCTGCGTGTTCGGTGGCAGCCTGATGCGTCCACTGGGCGGCGCGCTGGCTGACCGTTTCGGTGGCATCCGCACCCTCTTGGCGATGTACACGGTTGCAGCGGTTTGTATTGCAGCGGTCGGCTTCAACCTGCCAAGTTCCTACGCGGCGCTGGCACTTTTCGTCTGCACCATGCTCGGCCTCGGCGCAGGTAACGGCGCGGTGTTCCAACTGGTGCCGCAGCGTTTCCGTCGTGAAATCGGCGTGATGACCGGGCTGATCGGCATGGCCGGCGGCATCGGCGGTTTTGCCTTGGCGGCAGGCATGGGCGCGATCAAACAGAGCACCGGCAGCTATCAACTGGCTCTATGGTTGTTTGCCAGCCTTGGCGTGCTGGCGTGGTTCGGCCTGCATGGCGTCAAGCGTCGCTGGAGAACCACCTGGGGTTCGGCGGCCGTGACCGCTGCCCGGGTCTGAGGCCTGAATGGCTTTGCAACTGAGCTTCGCCGAAGCCAGCGCCACCGGACCACGCGCGGAGAATCAAGACGCCCTGCGCCTGGTCACCCCGGCCCCGGCACTGGCCGCCAGCAAAGGGTTTCTGTTCGCCATCGCCGACGGCGTCAGCCAGTGCGCCGATGGCGGTCTGGCGGCGCGTTCGACCTTGCAGGCGCTGGCGCTGGACTACTACGCCACTCCGGAAACCTGGAGCGTGGCCCAGGCCCTCGATCGTCTGCTGCTCGCACAAAATCGCTGGTTGCAGGCCAACGGTGGCGGACAGCCGCTGCTCACTACGGTCAGTGCGCTGGTCCTGCGGGGCCGGCGGTTTACCCTGGCGCACGTCGGTGATTGCCGGGTCTATCGCTGGTACGCCGAGACCTTGCAACGGATCAGCGAGGATCACGTCTGGGATCAACCGGGCATGCAGCATGTGCTCAAGCGGGCACTGGGTCTGGATCAGCATCTGGTGCTGGACTTTCTCGATGGCGAATTGCGTGACGGCGAATGTTTCGTGCTGCTCAGTGATGGCGTGTGGGCGGTGCTTGGCGATAACGCCATCGCCGGGATTCTGCGCGATCAACCGGATCTGCACAGTGCCGCGCAAACGTTGGTCAACGCCGCGCACCTGGCCGGCAGTCAGGACAACGCCAGCGCGCTGTTGGTGCGGGTGGATGCTGTTGGCGAGGCCAGCCTTGGCGATGCGCTGATTCATTTGCAGCAGTGGCCGCTGCCCTCGCCGCTGAAACCGGGTCAGGTTTTTGAAGGCTGGCGGGTTCAAGAAGTTATAGGTCAGAGCCAGCAATCGTTGCTGTATCGCGTGCTCGATGGTCAGGGTCAGGCGTGGCTGTTGAAGACCTTGCCTGCACAACTGGCAGACGATGCCCAGGCCGGTCAGGCCTTGCTGGCAGAGGAATGGTTTCTCAAACGCGTCGCCGGGCGGCATTTCCCTGAAGTCCATAGCGCCGGTCAGCGTCAGCATTTGTACTACGTGATGCGTGAATATTCGGGGACAACTCTGGCGCAACTGTTCGAACAAAGCGGCCCGCTGCCGCTGGCCCAGTGGCAGGATCTGGCCGAACGCCTGCTGCGGGCTGTCGGCCTGCTGCATCGACGGCAGATCCTGCACCGCGACATCAAACCGGAAAACCTGCACCTGGGGGACGACGGCGAGTTGCGCCTGCTGGATTTCGGCCTGGCGTATTGCCCCGGCCTGTCACAGGACGCACCGTCGACCTTGCCCGGAACCCCTAGCTACATCGCACCGGAAGCTTTTCAAAGCGCAGCACCCAGCGCACAACAGGATCTGTATGCGGTCGGCGTGACTTTGTATTTCCTGCTCACCGGGCATTTTCCCTACGGCGAGATCGAAGCCTTCCAGCGCCCGCGTTTCGGGGTGCCGGTGAGCGCCGGTCGTTATCGCCCGGATCTGCCGGAGTGGCTAGCGCAGTGTCTGGAGCGCGGTGTGGCGGCCGATCCCTTGCAACGCTATGAAACCGCCAAGGAATGGCTGTTGATTTTGGAGCAAGGTGAGCGCCGCAGCCTGAATGTACGCCCTCGCCCCTTGCTGGAGCGTGAGCCGCTGAAGGTCTGGCGGACGTTGGCGTTGCTGGCGTTGCTGGGCAATCTGGTGCTGCTGTTTCTGTTGTTTCATGGCTGAGGCGGCGCTCCATAAACGGGCGCGCCGCTTCCATTCAGTGCAAAAACCATAATGAACATCTGGCCAATTCCACCACTCACCCAGTGAATTCAAGCCTCACCGCGACTTGGCACAACCACTGCATTAACGTTTTCAACTGACATAAAAGCCCGACCTTCAACGACGAAGGCCGGGCTTCCCGAGAGAACGGGACAAGGACAAAGGCGTCCTCGCCAGGTAACTGGCGGGACGCCTTTTTTGTTTGCGCCATTTTTGTCGAGCAAGGCCTGACTGCCCACAAGAGGCAAGCCCGAAGCTCCCGGAGAACCTGATGAAAAAACTCAAACTGGTGATGATCGGCAATGGCATGGCCGGGGTTCGTACCCTGGAAGAACTGCTCAAGCTCAGCAACGAGCTGTACGACATCACGGTCTTCGGCGCCGAACCGCACACCAACTACAACCGCATCCTGTTGTCACCGGTATTGGCCGGCGAACAGACCTTCGAAGAGATCGTGCTCAACGACCTCGACTGGTACCTGGAAAACGGCATCAAACTGCTGCTCAACCGCAAAGTGGTCGAGATCGACCGGGTCAAACGCCGGGTGATCGCCGAGGATGGCACTGAGGCCGAATACGACCGCCTGCTGATCGCCACTGGCTCGACCCCGTTCATCCTGCCGATCCCCGGCAACACCTTGCAGGGCGTGATCGGCTACCGCGACATCGCCGACACCCAGGCGATGATCGACACCGCCAAGACCCACAAGCACGCCGTGGTGATCGGCGGCGGCCTGCTCGGCCTCGAAGCGGCCAACGGCCTGATGCTGCGCGGCATGCACGTCACCGTGGTGCACCTCGGTGAATGGCTGCTGGAGCGGCAACTGGACAAGACCAGCGGCCAGCTCCTGCAAACCGCCCTCGAATCCCGTGGTCTGCACTTTCGCCTGTGCGAACAGACCCAGGCCCTGCACGACGCTGGCAACGGTCGCGTGGGCTCGGTGCAATTCAAGAACGGCGACATCATTCCCGCCGACCTGGTGGTCATGGCCGCCGGCATTCGCCCCAATACCGAACTGGCGGAAAAGGCCGGCATCCCGTGCAATCGCGGGATCCTGGTCAACGACACCCTGCAAACCTACGACCCGCGCATCTATGCCATCGGCGAATGCGCCAGCCATCGCGGCATTGCCTACGGCCTGGTGGCGCCGTTGTTCGAACAGGCCAAGGTCTGCGCCAATCACTTGGCCCAATTGGGTTTCGCCCGTTATCAGGGCTCGGTGACGTCGACCAAATTGAAGGTCACCGGCATCGACCTGTTTTCCGCCGGCGACTTCATGGGCGGCGAAGGCACCGAGACCATCACCCTCTCCGACCCGATCGGCGGGGTGTACAAAAAACTGGTGATCAAGGATGACGTGCTGGTCGGCGCCTGTCTGTACGGCGATACGGCAGATGGCGGTTGGTATTTCCGGCAGATTCGTGAGAATCACGCCATCGGCGAGATCCGCGATCATCTGATGTTTGGCGAAAACGCCCTCGGCGACGTAGGACACCAAGGCCAGGACAAAGCCATGAGCATGGCCGACAACGCCGAAGTCTGCGGCTGCAACGGCGTGTGCAAGGGCACCATCGTCAAGGCGATTCAGGAACACGGCCTGTTCAGCGTCGACGAAGTGAAGAAACACACCAAGGCTGCCAGTTCCTGCGGCTCTTGCGCCGGGCTGGTCGAGCAGATCCTGATCAACACCGTCGGCGGTGCAGCCGACGTCAAACCGAAAAGCGAAAAAGCCATCTGCGGTTGCAGCGATCTCAACCATGGCCAGATCCGTCAGGCCATTCGCGAGCAGCACCTGCTGACCATCGCCGGCACCATGAGCTACCTCAACTGGCGCACCCCGAACGGCTGCGCCACTTGCCGCCCGGCCCTCAACTATTACCTGATTTCAACCTGGCCCGGCGAAGCCAAGGACGATCCGCAGTCGCGCCTGATCAACGAGCGGGCCCACGCCAACATCCAGAAGGACGGCACTTATTCGGTGGTGCCACGGATGTGGGGCGGCGTGACCAACCCGTCGGAACTGCGGCGGATCGCCGACGTGGCAGACAAATATCAGGTACCGATGGTCAAGGTCACCGGCGGCCAGCGCATCGACTTGCTGGGGATCAAAAAGCAGGACCTGCCCGGTGTGTGGAAAGACCTCGACATGCCGTCCGGCCACGCCTACGGCAAATCGATCCGCACGGTGAAAACCTGCGTCGGCAGCGAATTCTGCCGTTTCGGCACGCAGAATTCGACCCAGTTGGGCATCGACCTCGAACACGACCTGTTCAACATGTGGTCGCCGCACAAAGTGAAACTGGCGGTCTCCGGATGCCCACGCAACTGCTCGGAAGCTGGGATCAAGGACGTAGGAATCATCGGCGTTGATTCCGGCTGGGAGATGTACATCGGTGGCAACGGCGGGATCAAGACCGAAGTCGCCGAGTTCTTCGTCAAGCTCAAGACTGCCGAGGAGGTGCGCGAATACAACGGCGCGTTCCTGCAGTTGTACCGCGAAGAAGCCTTCTACCTCGAACGCACCGTGCACTACCTGCAACGGGTCGGCATGGAGCACATCAAGAAAGCCGTGCTGGAAGATCCCGAGCGTCGCAAGGCCCTGAACGAGCGCCTGCAATTCTCCCTGTCGTTCGAACAGGACCCGTGGAAAGAACGCCTCGCCCAGCCGCAACTGAAGAAAGAATTCGACGTGATCCCTGTGAAAAATCTGGAGGTGCCGGCATGAACTGGCTCGATATCTGTGCCCTGGAAGAGATCAACGCCCTCGGCTCGCGGATCATCGCCGGGCCCAAAGGTGACATCGCGATCTTTCGCACAAGCGACGACGAAGTTTTCGCACTCGATGACCGCTGCCCGCACAAGGGCGGCCCCTTGTCCCAAGGCCTGATCTACGGCAAGCGCGTGGCCTGCCCGCTGCACAACTGGCAGATCGACCTGCAATCCGGCGAAGCCCAGGCGCCGGACGTCGGTTGCGCGCATCATCATCCGGCCCGGGTCGAAAACGGCCGCGTGCAACTGGCCCTGCGGGACGCCGTCTGATGAACCGCCAGACGACCGCCTCGACCTGCTGTTATTGCGGGGTCGGCTGCGGCGTGCTGATCGAGCATGACGGCGAGCGCATTCTCGGCGTCAGCGGCGATCCGGCGCATCCGGCCAACTTCGGCAAACTGTGCAGCAAAGGCTCGACCCTGCACCTGACCGGTGATTTGGCAGCACGGGCGTTGTATCCGGAATTGCGCCTGGGCAAAGGCTTGGCGCGCAGTCGTTGCGACTGGGACACCGCGCTGGATCACGCCACCAACGTGTTCGCCGACACCATCGCCGAACACGGCCCGGACAGCGTGGCGTTCTACATCTCCGGGCAGTTGCTGACCGAGGACTACTACGCCTTCAACAAACTGGCGCGGGCGCTGGTCGGCACCAATAACATCGACAGCAATTCGCGGCTGTGCATGTCTTCGGCGGTGGTCGGTTACAAACGCAGCCTCGGCGCCGACGCACCACCGTGCAGCTACGAAGACCTGGAGTTGAGCGATTGCGTGGTGATCGTCGGCAGTAATATGGCTTACGCCCATCCGGTACTTTTTCGCCGCCTCGAAGAAGCCAAGTCCCACCGCCCTCACATGAAAGTCGTCGTCATCGACCCTCGACGCACCGACACCTGCGATCTGGCCGACCTGCATCTGGCGATTCTGCCGGGCACCGATGTCGCCTTGTTCCATGGGATTTTGCATCTGCTGTTGTGGGAAGACTGGATCGACCGTGACTTCATCAAGGCCCACACCGATGGCCTCGCCGAGCTGAAAAGCCTGGTGCGCGATTACACCCCGGCGATGGTGTCGCAGCTGTGCGGGATCGGTGTCGAGCAGTTGCAGCAATGCGCCGAATGGATCGGCACCGCGCCGAGTTTTCTGTCGCTGTGGTGCATGGGCCTGAACCAGTCCACCGCTGGTAGCGCGAAGAACAGCGCGCTAATCAATCTGCACTTGGCCACCGGGCAAATCGGCCGTCCGGGTGCAGGACCTTTCTCCCTGACCGGTCAGCCAAATGCCATGGGCGGACGGGAAACCGGCAGCCTTTCCAACTTGTTGCCAGGTCACCGTGAAGTCGCCAATCCGGAGCATCGCGCCGAAGTGGCAGCGTACTGGGGTGTGGATAAGCTGCCGGAAAACACCGGTCTCAGCGCCATCGAACTGTTTGAACAAGTGCGCATCGGCAAGATCAAGGCCCTGTGGATTGCCTGCACCAACCCCGCGCAATCGATGCCGGATCAGAACGCTATACGTGCAGCGTTGGAAGCTTGTCCGTTCGTGGTGTTGCAGGAGGCGTTTCGTACCACCGAAACAGCGGCGTTTGCCGATCTGCTGTTGCCGGCGGCCAGTTGGGGCGAGAAGGAAGGCTCGGTGACCAACTCCGAGCGGCGGATTTCCCACGTTCGCCAGGCCATTGCCGCACCGGGTGAAGCGCGCCCGGACTGGGCGATTACCGTTGATTTCGCACAACGGCTGGAGAAACGTCTGCGCCCGCAGCAGCCCGGTCTGTTTGCCTTCGAGCAACCGGGTCAGTTGTTTGACGAGTACAAACAACTGACCCGGGGGCGCGATCTGGATCTGTCCGGGATCAGCCACGGATTGATTGATGAGCTGGGGCCACAGCAATGGCCCTTCCCCGCTGGCGCCCGCCAAGGCACGGCCCGGCTGTATGGCGACGGGATCTTTCCTACGCCAAACGGGCGCGCGCAATTCGTTGCCGATCCCTATCGCGCCGCCAAGGAACAACGCGACGCGCGCTTTCCTCTGACCCTGATCACCGGTCGCCTGCGTGATCAATGGCACGGTATGAGCCGCACAGGTACGGCGGCGCAGTTGTTCGGCCATGTCAGCGAAGCGGTGTTGAGCCTGCATCCGGACGAATTGCGCCGCCACCGCTTGCAGCCGGGTGACCTGGTGAACCTGAAAAGTCGTCGGGGCGCGGTGATCGTGGCGGTTGCCAGCGATGAAAGCGTGCGTCCGGGCCAAGCGTTCCTGCCGATGCACTGGGGCGATCGTTTCCTCAAGGGCGGCGTTAACAGCCTGACCCTGCCCGCCTTCGATCCTTTATCGAAACAACCGGAACTCAAGCACAGCGGTGTGCGGCTGGAACCGGTGGAATTGCCATGGCAACTGTTCGCACTGATCGAGGGCGATGTTCAATGGCATTTCGAGACGCTTCGACCGCTCTGTGAGGCCTTTTCCTACGCAAGTCTAAGCCTCGTCGGACGTGAACGGCCTGCGCTGCTGATACGCGCAGCCAGCGCCGTGGCGCCGGAGCCGCAATTGCTGCGAGACATCGACCAGTGCCTGGCGCTGATCGACGGGCCGGTGCTGGCTTATGACGATCCACGCCGCGCCATTGGCAAACGGGTGCGCATCGAAAACGGGCGAATCACTGCGATCCGTCTGGCCGGCGAAACCCTCGCCCAACACTGGTTGCAAGGCCTGTGGCTGGAAGGCCGAGCCGACGAACAACTGCGGCGCTGGCTGCTGGCACCGATGAGTGCACCGCCAGGCAATGCCGGTGCGCAAGTTGTGGCGGACAAGACTCTGTGCAATTGCAAAAACGTCAGCCACAACGCGATCTGCGCCGGGATCCGTGAAGGCCTGGATTTACAGGGTTTGAAAAACAAATTGGGCTGCGGCACGCAATGCGGTTCCTGCGTCCCGGAAATCAAGCGTTTGCTGGTCGCCGAAGCACGGCCGGTCGCTGTCATCTGAAGAGGGAAACACCATGAACGCTAAAGTCTGGCTGGTAGGTGCAGGTCCCGGTGATCCTGAATTGCTGACGCTCAAAGCGGTGCGTGCCTTGCGCGAAGCCGAGGTGGTGCTGATCGACGATCTGGTCAATGAGGCGGTACTTGAGCACTGCCATGCTGCGCGGATCATCGCGGTCGGTAAACGTGGCGGCTGCCGCTCGACGCCCCAGGCGTTCATTCATCGATTGATGCTGCGTTACGCCCGTCAGGGCAAATGCGTAGTGCGACTCAAGGGTGGCGATCCATGCATTTTCGGGCGTGGCGGTGAAGAGGCGCTGTGGTTGCGCGAGCGCGGGGTCGAAGTGGAACTGGTCAATGGCATCACCGCCGGACTGGCCGGCGCGACGCAGTGTGATATTCCGCTGACGTTGCGCGGCGTGGCCCGGGGCGTGACGCTGGTTACTGCTCACACCCAGGACGATAGCCAGTTGAACTGGCGGGCGCTGGCGCAAGGCGGGACGACGCTGGTGATTTACATGGGTGTGGCAAAGCTCGGCGAGATTCGCGAGCAACTGCTGGCGGGCGGCATGGCGGCGGATACGCCGGTGGCGATGATCGAGAACGCCTCGTTGCCAGAGCAACGGGAATGCCGCAGCAATCTGACAGCGATGGAAGACGATGCCCTTGGTTTCCAGCTCAAGAGCCCTGCGATTCTGGTCATAGGTGCCGTCGCAGCGACTGCGACCCAGGTCGATTCGATTCACTGGCCAGCCGACCGATTGGCCTGACAATCCCCGATTTCACCAAATCGCAGGCAAAGAAAAGCCCGGCCTAAGCCGGGCTTTTCTCGGAGCGGCAGCTAATTACTTAGCTTGAGCTTCAACCTGCGCTTCTACGCGACGGTTAACAGCACGGCCAGCTTCAGTTTTGTTGTCAGCAACTGGGCGGGATTCGCCGTAGCCGATCGACTGAACGCGGGACGACTCAACACCGTACTGGTTGGTCAGAACTTGCTTAACGGCGTTTGCACGACGCTCGGACAGTTTCTGGTTGTAAGCGTCAGGACCGACGGAGTCAGTGTGACCTTCAACAGTAGTGGTGGTGGATGGGTACTGCTTCATGAAGTCAGCCAGGTTCTTGATGTCGCCGTAGCTGTTTGGCTTCACAACCGACTTGTCGAAGTCGAACTTGACGTCCAGCTCAACACGAACAACTTCAGCAACTGCCGGGCAGCCATCAGCGTCAACAGTTACGTTGGCTGGGGTGTCTGGGCACTTGTCAACGTTGTCGCAAACGCCGTCGTTGTCGCTGTCGGAGCAGACTTCAGCCGGAGCTGGAACTGGAGCAGCAGCAGGCTTGGAGCCGCCACCGAAGTTCACACCGATACCGACGCTAGGAGCCCACTCGGTGTCGCCCTGGTCGATGTTGTACTGAGCTTCAACGCCAGCACGGGCGTAGAAGTTGTCGGTGAAGTACAGCTTGGCACCAGCGCCCAGGTTGGCGAAGGTGGAACGGTTACGACCGTTCGAGCCGTTCTGGTCGATGCTCTGGTCGGAGAAACCGGCCGAGACGTATGGACGCAGCATGTCGCCTGGGTTGTTGAAGTGGTACAGAGCGTCCAGAGCGGTGTTAGCGCCTTTGACGTTCTTGCCATCGTCGGCACGCACGTTGTGCACTTCGTCGTAGCCCAGACGCAGTTCAACGTCGTCGGTCAGGAAGTAACCGATCGAACCGCCGAACAGGTTGCCGTTGTTCTTGAAGTTACGAGCGCTGTCGAATTGTTCTTTCTTTGCGAAGCCTTCGATTTCAACTGCGCCTTGGCCTTGTGCCAGAGCGCCGAAAGAAGTGGCGGCAATCAAAGAACCAATGGCCAAGCCCAAGGTGTTTTTCAGTTTCATCCGTTAAATCCCCATCTGGTGATTGTGAAGCAGTCCCGCAAACCGGGGGACAACTCGGCGGCAAGTCTATCAGAACTTGCCTACACGTAAGAGATATTTGCGCCGAACTAAGTTTCAGCAATGCCTGCAAATTTCTCACGCAATTTATCTAGAGCGCGTTTGTAACGCATTTTTGTCGCACTCAAACCCATGTGCATGATGTCTGCGATCTCCTGAAACTCCAGCTCTGCGACAAATCGTAGCACCAGAATTTCCCGGTCAATCGGGTTCACATACACCAGCCAGCGATCAAGTCCGCCCTTTTCCTCGGGTTTCGGCGCCTTTTCTTCGGACGCTTCCTCAAGGGGGTCAAGACTCAGTGCGTCCATCAAGCGACGCTTTCGCCGTTCCTTCCGATACTGTGTGATGCATTCGTTGTAGGTGATGCTATAGAGCCATGTCTTGAACTTCGATTTCCCCTCGAAGTTCTTCAGGCCGTACAGCACCTTCAACATCACTTCCTGACAGACATCGTCTGCGTCGCGATCGTTCCCAAGATACCGCGCACAAACGTTAAATAATGTTCGCTGGTAACGCCGCATCAGTTCTTCATAGGCGCGCGTCACGTGAAACAGCTCGGTATGCGAGCGCGCGACCAACTCCTCATCAGAGAGCTCGCGGGGGTCGTAGCGCGTGGATAGCGTTTGGGCTTTATTCAAAACAAGTCGTGCCGACAGTCAGGTCAATGTCCACCGCAGCCAGCGAAAGCTGGCATTTTGCGGCGGCATACATTAGCAGGGTTTGCCGGGTTAGCGGCTACTCACATGCTGCTCCAGCAGGATCCGATTGGAGAGAGAGACTAGCTCACCCTCATCGGTCAGCAATGTGGTTTTAACCGTGCCGATCTCTTCGATCTGGCCTTCGACCTCGCCAACACGCACTTGTTGCCCAACCTGATACAACTCACGCACATAGATTCCCGCAAGAATCTGACCGGCAATTTCCCGGCTTCCCAAACCCATGGCCAGCGCAACCGCCAGACCAACGGTAATCAATACGATGACGATCACATGGTTCAGCAGGTCGGTCTTGACCTCCAGCTGACTGATCGCGACCGAAATGCTGATGATGATCACCAGGCCCTGAGCAATTCGCCCAAGTCCTGAAGCGTAGTCCAGGCCTACGCCTTCTGCCGCCCCGCGAACCAGGCCATTGGCCAATTGCGCGAGCAGAACACCGACCAGCAGCACCAGCGCGGCACCGAACACTTTCGGCAAATACAGCGCCAGCATGTCAAGCGTAGCTGAAACTCGCTCAAGTCCAAGGGATTCTGCTGCCGAAACCAGGAAAATCAGCAGAACGAACCAATAGACGATTTTGCCGATCAGGGTAGAGATCGGTACTTGCAGCCCCGCGCGGGACATCAATTTGGTCAGGCCGGTGCCACCCATCAGGCGATCAAGGCCCAGTTTGGCCAGCAATTTGGACAGCAAGGTGTCCAGCAGCTTGGCCACGACAAAACCCAACAGCAGCACGACCAGTGCGCCGAACAGGTTCGGAATGAAGTTAGCGACTTTGGTCCACAACGCAGTCATTGCAGTGACGAGGCTCTGAGTCCAGAGATCAAGTTCCATATTCAATCAGCCTTATCAGCAGTGCGGGCGGTAGGTTTACGGAGACGGGAAACCGGCGCGACATGGGCCGAGCCGTTATTCAGAGCGATCATCAGCGCGGGCAACCAGCGGCCCAGCAGGCTGAACAGATCGCCGGCGCCGACCTGGCGGTTGGCGGTTTTGAGTACGCGGCCCAGACAGGCATCGTCGTCGCGGCTGGACGGCGAGGCGTTGAGCATGTCGCGCAAAGACTGTTCAAACGGATCGTGCATACGCACCTCTCGTGATGTCTGTGAAAGACGCGGGCAAATTTGGTCGGGTCACATGGCGCATCGTCATACCCAGCGCAAACGGCGGAACAACCACCATTGCCCGAACGCCAGGGCGAGCACCGTCAGGCACGCAATCAGGAAACCATAAGGGCTGCTAGCGAACGGAATACCGCCGACATTGATGCCCAGCAGACCGGTCAAAAAACTCATCGGCAAAAAGATGCAGGTGATGATCCCGAAGCGATACATGGTGCGATTCATGCGCACGCTCAAGCGCCGGTCTTCGGCCTCCAGCACAAGCCCCACGCGCTCTCGGGTCAATTCGAGCTCTTCGAGATAACGGGTCAGGCTGTTGTTCAATTCGTTCCAGTAGTCGGCATCGTCGTCGACGAACCACGGCAGTTTTATCCGCGTCAGCTGTCCGAAAATATCCCGCTGCGGTGCCAGAAAACGCTTCAGTCCGGCAGCCCGGCGACGGATGTGCAAAATGGCGCCATGCTCGGGGGTATACCGTTCGTCGGCATCCAGTTTTTCTTCCTCTTCATCGACCACTTCGGAGAGGCAAGTCACCAGATCCTGCACCTTGTTGGTGAGGAATTGCGCCAGATACAGCATCAGCTCGGACGAGGTTTTCGGCCCCTTGCCCTCGCCCAGCATCACCAGCAACTCGTCGGTGGCGCGCAATGGGCGCAAGCGCAGGGAAATCACCCGCTGGGCCGAAGCGAAAATCCGCACCGACACCATGTCCTCCGGCTCGGCACCCGGGTTGAGATTGACCCCGCGCAAAAACAGCAGCAGCTCGGAGTCCGGCAGCGGCAACAGGCGTGGACGGGTGTTTTCTTCCAGCAGCAGATCACAGGTGAATTCGTTGAGCCCACTGGATTTGCGCAGCCAGGTCTGGGTCTGCGGGTGACTACGATCCCAATGCAACCACAGGCTTTCATGAGCCTGCAGTTGCAGATCGTCGAGATCAGTCCGGGCTATCGAACGCGCACCGCCTTTACCGTCCAGCACCAGGGCATGCACCAGCCCCCATTGCGCGTTTTCTTCCTCGAACATCCTCACCCCTGTGGTTACCGCGATTTATTCAGGCATTTTCAGCGGACTTGGCGAGATGATCACGCCATTGTTATCCGCATAGATGTACTGGCCGGGATGGAAAGTGACACCCGCGAAGGTCACCGGCACGTTGAGATCGCCGAGACCGCGTTTTTCAGTCTTTTTCGGGTGGCTGGCCAGCGCCTGCACGCCGAGATCGGTCTGGGCGATAACATCCACATCACGGATGCAGCCGTAGATGACCAGCCCTTCCCAACCGTTTTTCGAGGCTTTCTCGGCGATCATGTCGCCCAGCAGCGCGCAGCGCAAAGAGCCGCCGCCATCGACCACCAACACCTTGCCGTTACCCTTGAGCTCAGCTTGTTCCTTGACCAGCGAGTTGTCTTCGAAGCACTTGATGGTCACGATTTCGCCGCCGAACGAATCACGGCCACCGAAATTGCTGAACATCGGTTCCAGCACCTGAACCAGCTCCGGATAGGCGTCGCACAGGTCAGGCGTAAGGTAATGGTTCATCGAATAACTCCTGTAACAAGGAAGACGATCAAGGATGTCGCACTCTTTTGAAACGAGTTCCGGCGGTCGCCGTTTACCTTAGCCCATGTCATGGTCGCTGAACGAACCTGAACACAAGCTGAAACGTAATAGCGAAATAGCCACCAAATATGACCAGAACCGTCCAATGCGTCATATCTTAGCCGCAAGCCGACTCGAACGAAATGCCCTTTTCAGGGCGCCGCGCTCACACCGCTGCCGCCAATTCCGGCTTCTCGCCGAGCAACGGCGTGTGCTGATCCGCCAGCCAACGCGCCACCAGCGGCCAGACCTCAGCCTGCGCCGCCTTGCTGACCAGCATCTCGACATGCCCGAACTGGTCGTTGAAACCCTGTTCACGGCCCAGGTTGATGAACTGCTTGTGCTCGGAGCCGATCTGTTCGAACAGCTTCTGGCACGCCCAGGCCGGATCCTGATGATCCCCCGCCGCGCTCACCGCCAGCACTGGCACCTGCACATCGGCAAGGCCTGCCCACCAATCCTTGTCCTTGTCGCCGAAACGGCCGAACAGCCCGTACCAGCGCATGCTTTCCAGCGCCAGGCCAATCGGCTCGTCCTCGGGGCCGCGCTTGAGTCGCGAGCCGGACAACTGGGCGAAACGCTTGAGAATGAAGCGCCCGCTCCACTCCACAGGCGGAATTTTCAGCGGCCAGTACGTGCGGCTGACCTGGGTGCCGAAAAACGCCGCCGACGCCACCGCCGGCTCGCCGAGGTATTCGCCGCCCAGCGCGGCCGCCAACGTGATGCCGCCCAGCGAGTGACCGATCCAGTGCGGAATCTGCCCGCTCTGCTCACGGACGAACGCGGCGATGGCCGGCAGATCGTAACGGGCATAGTCGGCGACGCGGTTGCGGCGGTAGTCCTCGTTGCGCTGGGACAGACCGTGACCGCGCATTTCCGGGATCCATACGTCGAAACCCAGACGCGTCAGATACGCGCCCAGCCCCAGACCTTTGGGCGAAAACCAGAAGCGCCGGTTGGAAAAACTGCCGTGCAGCAAGATCACCGGCACGCCGCGCGACGCCGGCTCATCCGCCATGCCGAGTCGGGTCACCGCGATTTCCACGGACCAGTCAGGGCTGTTGCCCGGTTTCAAACGGTAGACATCTTCGCTCAGATCGCCGCGTCGTTCGGCGCTGATCAGAGCGACAGGAAACAGGTTGCTGCTGCTTTGCATAATGCTCTTGCACAAAAAAGGGCGGCATCCAGAGGAGCCCGCCCTACTTGAATCCTGAAGCAGCCGGTCAATCACCGGCCGCTTCGCTCACTGATCAGGCCTGAGCCTGACCCTCAGCCAGGAAGAACCAGGTTTCCAGCACGGTATCCGGGTTCAACGACACGCTTTCGATGCCCTGCTCCATGAGCCACTTGGCCAGGTCCGGGTGGTCCGAAGGCCCCTGACCGCAGATGCCGATGTACTTGCCGGCCTTGTTGCACGCGGCAATCGCGTTGGCCAGCAGCTTTTTGACCGCCGGATTACGCTCGTCGAACAGGTGCGCGATGATCCCGGAGTCACGGTCCAGACCCAGTGTCAGCTGAGTCAGGTCGTTGGAGCCGATCGAGAAGCCGTCGAAGAATTCGAGGAATTCTTCAGCCAGAATCGCGTTGGATGGCAGTTCGCACATCATGATCACGCGCAGGCCGTTGTCGCCACGGGCCAGGCCGTTTTCGGCGAGCAGATCCACAACCTGGCTGGCTTCGCCGAGGGTACGGACGAACGGCACCATGATTTCGACGTTGGTCAGGCCCATCTCGTTGCGCACGCGCTTCAGCGCACGGCACTCGAGTTCGAAGCAGTCACGGAACGATTCGCTGATGTAACGCGAAGCGCCACGGAAGCCCAGCATCGGGTTTTCTTCTTCCGGCTCGTAGAGTTTGCCGCCGATCAGGTTGGCGTACTCGTTGGACTTGAAGTCCGACAGACGCACGATGACCTTCTTCGGTGCGAACGCAGCGGCCAGGGTGCTGATGCCTTCAACCAGCTTCTCGACATAGAAACCGACCGGATCGTCGTAACCGGCGATGCGCTTGTCGACGCTTTCCTTGATGTCCTGCGGCAGGCCGTCGTAGTTCAACAGCGCTTTCGGGTGGACGCCGATCATGCGGTTGATGATGAATTCCAGGCGGGCCAAGCCCACACCGGCGTTCGGCAGTTGCGCGAAGTCGAAGGCGCGGTCCGGGTTGCCGACGTTCATCATGATCTTGAACGGCAGCTCCGGCATGGCGTCCACGGAGTTCTTCTTGATGTCGAAGCCCAGTTCGCCTTCGAAGATGTAACCGGTGTCACCTTCGGCGCAGGACACGGTCACGCCCTGACCATCCTTCAGCAGTTGGGTGGCGTTGCCGCAACCGACGACTGCCGGAATCCCCAATTCACGGGCGATGATCGCCGCGTGGCAGGTACGGCCGCCACGGTTGGTGACGATGGCACTGGCGCGCTTCATTACCGGTTCCCAGTCCGGGTCGGTCATGTCGGAAACCAGTACGTCGCCCGGCTGGACTTTGTCCATCTCGGAGACGTCCTTGATGATCCGCACCTTGCCGGCGCCGATGCGCTGGCCGATCGCACGACCTTCCACCAGCACGGTGCCGGTTTCTTTCAACAGGTAACGTTCCATGACGTTGGCCTGGGTACGGCTCTTCACGGTTTCCGGACGGGCCTGCACGATGTACAGCTTGCCGTCGTCACCGTCCTTGGCCCACTCGATGTCCATCGGGCAGCCATAGTGCTTCTCGATGATCATTGCCTGCTTGGCCAGCTCGCTGACTTCAGCGTCGGTCAGGCAGAAACGCGCGCGCTCGGCCTTGTCTACATCGACGGTTTTCACGGAACGACCGGCCTTGGCCTCGTCGCCGTAGATCATCTTGATGGCTTTGCTGCCCAGATTACGACGCAGGATCGCCGGGCGACCAGCCGCCAGCGTGCCCTTGTGGACATAGAATTCGTCCGGGTTCACCGCGCCTTGAACAACGGTTTCGCCCAGGCCGTAGGCGCCGGTGATGAACACCACGTCACGGAAGCCGGATTCGGTATCGAGGGTGAACATCACGCCGGCGGTGCCGGTTTCCGAACGCACCATGCGCTGCACACCAGCGGACAGGGCGACCAGCTTGTGGTCGAAGCCCTGGTGCACGCGGTAGGAAATAGCACGGTCGTTGAAAAGGGAAGCGAACACTTCCTTGGCCGCGCGGATAACGTTTTCCACGCCACGGATGTTCAGGAAAGTTTCCTGCTGACCGGCGAACGAAGCGTCCGGCAAGTCTTCGGCGGTGGCGGAGGAGCGCACGGCCACGGCGACGTCAGGATTACCGGCCGACAGCGCGGCGAACGCGGTGCGGATCTCGGTGTTCAGTTTTTCAGGGAATTCGGCTTCCATGATCCATTGGCGGATCTGGGCGCCGGTCTTGGCCAGGGCATTGACGTCATCGACGTCCAGCGCATCGAGGGCCTTGTGGATCTGATCGTTCAGACCGCTCAGTTCCAGGAAGTCGCGATAGGCTTGCGCCGTGGTGGCGAAGCCGCCGGGGACCGAAACACCGGCACCGGCCAGGTTACTGATCATCTCGCCCAGGGATGCGTTCTTGCCCCCCACATGCTCAACATCGTGTTTGCCGAGCTTATCGAGGGAAACTACGTACTCTACCAAGGTGATCTCTCCACTAACTGTGTTGGAAAAGCTCAGAAACCGGCGGCTCGGGGGAGCGTTGGCCGGCTGTATGGCCTGGACCTGGAAAATAAGTGAAAATGCGGGCCAATGGCGGCCGGCAAATCGCGCCTATCATATCCAAGATTCGTCACTAGCTTAAGGCCCAAGGTGCAAATGAAACGATCTGCTTTCTTTATCTCCGATGGCACCGGCATCACCGCCGAAACCCTGGGTCAAAGCCTTCTGGCGCAGTTCGAAAACATTACCTTCAGCAAATTCACGCGACCGTACATCGACAGCGTTGAAAAAGCGCGGGCCATGGTACAACAAATCAACAAAGCCGCTGAAACCGACGGTTTCCGGCCGATCATCTTCGACACCATCGTCAATCAAGACATTCGTGAGATTCTCGCAACCTCCAATGGTTTCATGATCGACATCTTCTCGACGTTTCTCGCCCCGCTCGAACAGGAACTGACCGAGCACTCTTCCTACACCGTCGGCAAGTCCCACTCCATCGGTCACAACTCCAATTACATGGAGCGGATCGAGGCGGTGAACTTCGCCCTCGACAACGACGACGGCGCCCGCACGCACTATTACGACAAGGCCGACCTGATACTAGTGGGCGTGTCGCGTTGTGGTAAGACGCCGACGTGTCTGTACATGGCGATGCAGTTCGGCATCCGCGCGGCCAACTACCCGCTGACCGAAGACGACATGGAACGCCTGCAACTGCCGGCAGCCCTGCGCGCCCACCAGCACAAGCTGTTCGGCCTGACCATCGACCCGGACCGCCTCACCGCGATCCGCAACGAACGCAAACCCAACAGCCGTTATTCGAGCTACGCCCAGTGCGAGTTCGAAGTGCGCGAGGTGGAAAACCTGTTTCGCCGCGAGAACATCCCGAACATCAACTCCACGCATTTTTCAGTGGAAGAGATTTCCGCGAAGATTCTCGTGGAAAAAGGCGTCGAGCGGCGCTTCAAATAGCTCAGCGGTGTCTGATCTGATGCCTTCGCGGGCAAGCCCGGCTCCCACAGGTGTCGTGGCGTTTGCAAAAATTGCATCCGACACAAAACCCTGTGGGAGCGTGGCTTGCCCGCGAAGAACGATAACGCGGTCTCTCAGATCACAAACAAATCGACAAATTTGTTCACCGGCGTGGCTTCAAGCCGCGCCTGATCCTTGCACAACACCAGAATCTCCCCGCTGCGCTGCCCGGTGAAACGGGTGGCCAGATTTGCCCGGAATTTGTCCTCCAGCAATGGAATGCCCTCGGCGCGGCGCCGGCGATGCCCGATCGGGTACTCCACCACCACGTTTTCCGTGCTCGAACCGTCCTTGAAAAACACCTGCACCGCGTTGGCAATCGAGCGCTTGTCGGCTTCCAGATATTCGCGGGTGAAACGCGGATCTTCGACGATGACCATTTTCTCGCGCAGCACATCGATGACCGGATGGGCCTTGTGGAAATCATCCTCGTACTGCTCGGCCACCAGATTGCCGAACGCCAGCGGCACGGCGGTCATGTACTGGAGGCAGTGATCGCGGTCGGCGGCGTTGGCCAGCGGCCCGACCTTGGAAATAATGCGGATCGCCGATTCGTGGGTGGTGATGACGATCCGGTCGATCTCATGCAGACGATTGCGCACCTGCGGGTGCAGGGTCACGGCGGCTTCGCAGGCGGTTTGTGCGTGGAACTCTGCCGGGAAGCTGATCTTGAACAACACGTTTTCCATCACGTAACTGCCGAAGGGCCGCGAGAAACTGAAGGTGCGTCTGTCTTCGGGCTTGAGCGCCAGGTCGTTGTTGGTGTGGCTGAACAAAACGTCGTAAAAGCCCCATTGTCTGGCGCTCAAGACGCCGGGAATCCCCATTTCTCCACGCATCGCGATATCCGCGAGCCGCACGCCCCGGCTCGATGCATCCCCTGCCGCCCAGGATTTTCGCGAACCGGCGTTCGGCGCATGGCGGTAAGTACGCAATGCCTGACCATCGGCGAACGCATGGGACAACGCGGATAACAGCTGCTCACGGTTGGCGCCCATCAGTTTGGCGGTCACGGCAGTCGAGGCGACTTTCACCAGAATGACGTGATCGAGTCCTACGCGGTTGAAGGAGTTTTCCAGGGCAATCACGCCCTGAATCTCGTGGGCCATGATCATCGCTTCAAGCACATCGCGCACCGTCAGCGGCGCCTCGCCATTGGCCAGACGCTTTTGCGACAGGTGATCGGCCACCGCGAGAATCCCGCCGAGATTGTCCGACGGATGCCCCCACTCGGCGGCGAGCCAGGTGTCGTTGTAATCGAGCCAGCGCACGATGCAGCCGATGTCCCACGCGGCTTTCACCGGGTCGAGGCGCCAGGACGTGCCCGGGACTCGTGCGCCGAATGGGACGACGGTGCCTTCGACGATGGGGCCAAGGTGTTTGGTGCATTCAGGGAAACGCAGGGCCAGCAGGCCGCAGCCCAAGGTGTCCATCAGGCAGTTGCGGGCGGTGTCGAGGGCTTCGGTGGATTCGATTTTGTAGGTGAGGACGTAATCGGCGATGTCCTGCAGGACACGGTCGTAGTCGGGGCGGTTGTTCAGGTCGACGTTGGCGCTCATGTTCGATTCACTCTTCAAAGTGGTTCGTTGATGGGACCTCGGTTCAGGCTGAGTCTTGGTTTTAAACCATTCTTATTGTTGAAATACAGAACCTGTGGGAGCGGCGGTGCGACGATTCGATTTGCCGGCCGGCATATCCAGCGTTGATGTTGCCTGATACACCGCTTTCGCGAGCAAGCCCGCTCCCACATTTGGATCTGTATTACGTCAGAAAGAATCTCCGGGGATGCGCACGTAGCCCTCCATCAGCACGCGGGCGCTACGGCTCATGATCGCTTTCTTCACAACCCACTCACCGTTTTCCAGACTCGCTTCAGCCCCGACGCGCAACGTCCCGGACGGATGTCCAAAACGCACCGCATTGCGTTCAACACCGCCAGCCGCCAGGTTCACCAAAGTGCCCGAGATGGCTGCTGCGGTGCCAATCGCCACCGCCGCCGTCCCCATCATCGCGTGGTGCAACTTGCCCATCGACAACGCCCGCACCAGCAAATCCACATCCCCGGCGCCAATCGCCTTGCCACTCGAGGCCACGTAATCAGCAGGTTTGGCGACGAAGGCCACTTTCGGCGTGTGCTGACGCTTGGCCGCTTCATCCAGATTGGAAATCAGCCCCATGCGCAAAGCACCGTAAGCGCGAATGGTCTCGAACATCTGCAACGCTTTCGGGTCGCTGTTGATCGCGTTCTGCAATTCGGTCCCGGTGTAACCAATGTCTTCGGCGTTGACGAAAATCGTCGGGATACCCGCGTTGATCATCGTCGCTTTGAGCGTGCCGACGCCCGGCACTTCCAGCTCATCGATCAGGTTGCCGGTGGGGAACATCGAGCCACCGCCGCCCTCTTCTTCCGCCGCCGGGTCCAGGAATTCGACTTGGACTTCGGCCGCCGGAAAGGTCACGCCGTCGAGTTCGAAATCACCGGTTTCCTGGACTTCGCCATTGGTGATCGGCACGTGGGCAATGATGGTTTTGCCGATATTGGCCTGCCACACGCGAACCACCGCCACGCCGTTGTGCGGAATGCGGCTGGCGTCCACCAGGCCATTGCTGATGGCGAACGAACCGACCGCTGCCGACAGGTTGCCGCAGTTGCCGCTCCAGTCCACGAAAGGCTTGTCGATGGACACCTGACCGAACAGGTAATCGACGTCGTGATCGGCCTTGATGCTTTTCGACAGGATCACGGTTTTGCTGGTGCTCGAAGTGGCGCCGCCCATGCCGTCGATCTGTTTGTCGTACGGGTCGGGGCTGCCGATTACCCGCAGCAATAGCGCGTCGCGGGTCGGGCCGGGAATCTGCGCGGCTTCGGGTAGATCTTTCAGGCTGAAAAACACGCCTTTGCTGGTGCCGCCGCGCATGTAGGTGGCGGGGATTTTGATCTGCGGTGCGAAATTAGCTGCGTGAGCCATGAGTGCTCCTCAAAAGTGACCAAGGGACTCATCATCCCTTGGTCGCCTGACTTGATTAAACGGCAACCGCCGACTCTTCGAGGAAGTCCTGAGCGAAGCGTTGCAACACGCCGCCAGCCTCGTAGATCGACACTTCTTCGGCGGTGTCGAGGCGGCAGGTCACCGGCACTTCGACACGCTCGCCGTTCTTGCGATGGATCACCAGCGTCAGGTCGGCGCGCGGCGTGCGCTCACCGATCACGTCGTAGGTTTCGCTGCCGTCGATGCCCAGGGTCTTGCGGTCAGTACCCGGTTTGAATTCCAGCGGCAACACGCCCATGCCCACCAGGTTGGTGCGGTGAATGCGCTCGAAACCTTCGGCGACAATCGCTTCCACACCCGCCAGACGCACGCCTTTGGCCGCCCAGTCGCGGGACGAACCCTGGCCGTAGTCGGCGCCGGCGATGATGATCAGCGGCTGCTTGCGCTCCATGTAGGTTTCGATGGCTTCCCACATGCGCATCACTTTGCCTTCCGGCTCAACGCGCGCCAGCGAACCCTGCTTGACCTTGCCGTTTTCCACCACCATTTCGTTGAACAGTTTCGGGTTGGCGAAGGTCGCACGCTGCGCGGTCAGGTGGTCGCCCCGATGGGTCGCGTAAGAGTTGAAGTCCTCTTCCGGCAGGCCCATTTTCGCCAGGTATTCGCCGGCGGCGCTGTCGAGCATGATCGCGTTCGACGGCGACAGGTGATCGGTGGTGATGTTGTCCGGCAGCACCGCCAGCGGGCGCATGCCCTTGAGCGGCCGCGCCCCGGCCAGCGCACCTTCCCAGTACGGAGGACGGCGGATGTAGGTGCTCATTTCGCGCCAGTCGTACAGCGGCGTGACTTTCGGGCCGGTGTCTTCATGGACGGCGAACATCGGAATGTAGACCTGACGGAACTGCTCAGGCTTGACCGAGGATTTCACCACCGCGTCGATTTCTTCATCGCTCGGCCAGATGTCTTTCAGGCGGATTTCCTTGCCGTCGACCACGCCGAGCACATCTTTTTCGATGTCGAAACGGATGGTCCCGGCAATCGCGTAGGCCACCACCAGCGGCGGCGAAGCGAGGAACGCCTGTTTGGCATACGGGTGAATCCGCCCGTCGAAGTTGCGGTTGCCGGACAGTACAGCGGTGGCGTACAGATCGCGGTCGATGATTTCTTGTTGAATCACCGGATCCAGCGCCCCGGACATGCCGTTGCAGGTTGTGCAGGCAAACGCGACGACGCCGAAACCGAGTTGCTCCAGCTCCGTGGTCAGCCCCGCTTCATCGAGGTACAGCGCCACGGTTTTCGAACCCGGCGCCAGCGACGACTTGACCCACGGCTTGCGGGTCAGCCCGAGCTTGTTGGCATTGCGCGCCAGCAGGCCGGCGGCAATCACGTTGCGCGGATTGCTGGTGTTGGTGCAACTGGTGATGGCCGCGATGATCACTGCGCCGTCGGGCATTTGCCCCGGCACGTCTTCCCACTGGCCGGCGATACCTTTGGCCGCCAGATCCGACACCGCCACACGGGCGTGCGGGTTGCTCGGGCCGGCCATGTTGCGCACCACAGAAGACAGATCGAAGGTCAGGCCGCGCTCGTATTGCGCCCCTTTCAGGCTGTCAGCCCACAGGCCGATCTGCTTGGCATATTGCTCGACGAGCTGCACTTGCTGGTCTTCACGACCGGTCAGTTTCAGGTAGTCGATGGTCTGCTGGTCGATGTAGAACATCGCCGCCGTGGCGCCGTATTCCGGGGCCATGTTGGAGATGGTGGCGCGGTCGCCGAGGGTCAACGCGCTAGCACCTTCACCGAAGAACTCCAGCCATGCGCCGACCACTTTCTGTTTGCGCAGGTACTCGGTCAGCGCCAGCACCATGTCGGTGGCGGTGATACCCGGTTGCAGCTTGCCGGTCAGTTCGACGCCGACGCTTTCCGGCAGGCGCATCCACGACGCGCGGCCAAGCATCACGCTCTCGGCTTCAAGCCCACCGACACCGATGGCGATCACGCCCAGCGCATCGACGTGCGGGGTGTGGCTGTCGGTGCCGACGCAGGTATCCGGGAATGCCACGCCGTCGCGCACCTGGATCACCGGGGACATTTTCTCCAGGTTGATCTGATGCATGATGCCGTTGCCCGGCGGGATCACGTCGACGTTCTTGAACGCCTTCCTGGTCCAGTTGATGAAGTGGAAGCGGTCTTCGTTGCGACGGTCTTCGATGGCGCGGTTCTTTTCGAACGCCTGCTTGTCAAAACCGCCCGCCTCCACCGCCAGCGAATGGTCGACGATCAGTTGGGTCGGCACTACCGGGTTGACCTGCGCCGGGTCGCCGCCCTGTTGTGCAATGGCGTCGCGCAGGCCGGCCAGATCCACCAGCGCGGTCTGGCCGAGAATGTCGTGGCACACCACGCGGGCCGGGAACCACGGGAAGTCGAGGTCGCGTTTGCGCTCGATCAGTTGTTTCAGGGAATCGGTGAGCGTGGCCGGGTCGCAGCGACGCACGAGGTTTTCCGCCAGCACGCGAGAGGTGTACGGCAGGGTGTCGTAGCTGCCGGGCTGGATCGCATCGACAGCCGCGCGGACGTCGAAAAAGTCCAGCGGCGTGCCGGGCAGGTTCTTGCGAAATTCTGTGTTCATCGGTCAGGACTCGGTCACGGTGATAACAAAAAGGTGGGGCCTGACGCAGCCTTCGAACTCACCACACTCCACTGTGGGAGCGAGCTTGCTCCGGGCGGCGTTCCGACGATAGCGGTGTATCAGTCGACATCTTTGTTGAATGTCTGTCCGTCATCGCGAGCAAGCTCGCTCCCACAGGGTTTATCGGTGCTCTCAAGCTCCAGCTCAGCCCACCATTCAGCGACGTTCGATTGGCACGAACTTGCGCTGTTCGACGCCGGTGTACTCGGCGCTTGGACGGATGATGCGGTTGTTGGCGCGCTGTTCGAACACGTGCGCTGCCCAGCCGGTCAGGCGCGAGCAGACGAAGATCGGCGTGAACAGCTTGGTCGGGATGCCCATGAAGTGGTACGCCGAGGCATGGTAGAAGTCAGCGTTGGGGAACAGTTTCTTTTGCTCCCACATGGTCTTGTCGATGGCTTCCGAAACCGCGAACAACACCTTGTCGCCCACTTCGTCGGCGAGTTTTTTTGACCAGCCCTTGATCACCTCGTTGCGCGGATCGCTGTCCTTATAGATCGCGTGGCCGAAGCCCATGATCTTGTCTTTGCGTTCAAGCATGCCGAGGGTGCCCTTGATCGCCTCTTCCGGCGACGAGAAGCGCTCGATCATTTCCATCGCCGCCTCGTTGGCACCGCCGTGCAGCGGGCCGCGCAACGAGCCGATGGCTGCCGTGATGCACGAGTACAGATCGGACAGGGTCGAAGCACACACCCGAGCGGTGAAGGTCGAGGCGTTGAATTCGTGCTCGGCGTAAAGGATCAGCGAGACGTTCATCACTTTGACGTGCAGCTCGCTCGGCTTCTTGTCGTGCAGCAGGTGCAGGAAGTGGCCGCCGATGGACTGCTCGTCCGTCACGCAATTGATGCGTTTGCCGTCGTGGCTGAAGCGATACCAGTAGCACATGATCGCCGGGAACGCGGCCAGCAGACGATCGGTCTTGTCGCGTTGCTCGGAGAAGTCTTTCTCCGGCTCGATGTTGCCCAGGAACGAGCAACCGGTGCGCATCACGTCCATCGGGTGGGCATCGGCGGGGATGCGTTCCAGCACTTCTTTCAGCGCTTGCGGCAGGTCGCGCAGCTTGCTGAGTTTGTTCTGGTAGTCGGCGAGCTGTGCCTTGGTCGGCAGTTCTCCGTAGAGCAGCAGGTACGCCACTTCTTCAAATTGTGCGTCTGCCGCCAGTTCGCGCACGTCGTAGCCGCGATAGGTCAGCCCGGCACCGGCCTGGCCCACGGTGGACAGTGCGGTTTGCCCGGCAACCTGGCCCCGGAGCCCGGCGCCACTGAGTACTTTTGCTTCGGCCATCGTTGTCTCCAATTTTCTTGAATTTGTAGGGGAAACATGTGGGAGCGAGCCTGATCGCGAAGGTGGCAGGAACACCTCGGCACATCAGGAACACCGCGTTATCGTTAACGCCCATCGCGAGCGGGCTCGCTCCCACAGGGGATTTATTCAGCCTTTCTTTTGTGCAAACAACGCGTCGAGCTTCTGCTCGAAGGTGTGGTAATCGATGCGATCGTAAAGCTCCATGCGAGTCTGCATGGTGTCGATGACATTCTGCTGGGTGCCGTCGCGGCGGATCGCGGTGTAGACGTTTTCCGCGGCCTTGTTCATCGCGCGGAACGCCGACAGCGGGTACAGCACCAGCGACACGTCGGCGCCGGCCAGTTGCTCGATGGTGTACAGCGGCGTCGAGCCGAATTCGGTGATGTTGGCCAGGATCGGCGCTTTCACGCGACTGGCGAACAGCTTGTACATTTCAAGCTCAGTGATGGCTTCCGGGAAGATCATGTCGGCGCCAGCCTCGATGCACGCGGCGGCGCGATCCAGTGCCGATTCCAGACCCTCAACGGCCAGAGCATCGGTGCGGGCCATGATCACAAAGCTGTCGTCGGTGCGGGCATCGACGGCGGCCTTGATGCGGTCGACCATTTCCTGCTGGGTCACGATCTCTTTGTTAGGACGGTGACCGCAGCGCTTGGCGCCAACCTGGTCTTCAATGTGAATCGCCGCCGCGCCGAACTTGATCATCGACTTGACGGTGCGCGCCACGTTGAACGCCGAGGCGCCGAAACCGGTGTCCACGTCCACCAGCAGCGGCAGGTCGCAGACGTCGGTGATGCGGCGCACGTCGGTCAGCACGTCATCCAGGCCGGTGATGCCCAGGTCCGGCACGCCGAGGGAGCCGGCAGCCACCCCGCCACCCGACAGGTAGATCGCCTTGAAACCGGCGCGCTTGGCCAGCAGCGCGTGGTTGGCGTTGATCGCTCCGACCACTTGCAGCGGATGTTCGCTGGCGACCGCATCGCGGAAACGCTGGCCTGGAGTGCTCTTGTTGGAACTCATGACTCACCTCGTTCAGTGGCTGTCTTATTGTCGGCGCCGTCCTGGTAGTGACGGGCGATGTTGCGTTTCGAGGCGCCGATGTGACGGCGCATCAACAATTCCGCGAGCTCGCCGTCACGGTCGGCGATGGCATCGAGAATCCGGTGGTGTTCGGCAAAGGCCTGGCGCGGGCGGTTGGGCGTGGTGGAAAACTGGATGCGGTACATGCGCACCAGTTGATAGAGCTCGCCGCAGAGCATTTGCGTGAGGGTGCGGTTGCCGCTGCCCTGGATGATCCGGTAGTGGAAGTCGAAGTCGCCTTCCTGTTGGTAGTAACCGACGCCGGCCTGAAACGCCGCGTCGCGCTCATGGGTTTCCAGCACCCGGCGCAGTTCGTCGATTTCTTCGAGGCTCATGCGTTCGGCCGCCAGACGGCAGGCCATGCCTTCGAGGGATTCGCGGATTTCGTAGAGTTCGAGCAATTCGGCATGGCTCAGCGACACCACCCGCGCACCGACGTGTGGTACGCGCACCAGCAGGCGCTGGCCTTCCAGACGATGGATCGCTTCGCGCAGCGGCCCACGGCTGATGCCATAGGTGCGCGCCAGTTCCGGCTCGGAGATCTTGCTGCCCGGGGCGATCTCGCCTTTGACGATGGCCGCCTGGATGCGTCGGAAGACGTTTTCCGAGAGCGTCTCGGAATCGTCGCCGCTGATCACCGGGGGATCGAGTTGATCCAGCATATTGTCGACACCTTTAAATCCAATGCGGCAAAAATTAGCGAATCAACCCGCATCAGTCAAAGGATAAATCGAGATTGTCGACAATCGTCTAACAAGCCTTCGCATCAACCCCAAGGGTTATAGACCGGTCCCGACGCTGGCGCCATAAAACCACCGTGCTAGAATGCCGCCCGCATTTGCGAGTCATTTGCACGGCTTGTCATAAAAAGCTGATAGGCACACGAAGGCGCATGGGCAGACAGGATTTCCTGATGCCATGGCCCTGAACCGAGAACGGAACGCTGCTCGCCAGGATTTATGAGACTCAAGCCCTTCCCCACATTCTTTGCATTGTTTTGCCTGCCCGGCCTTGCTGCGGCGGGGGAAAAGACCGTGTACGGCCTCAACGAATACGCTGCCCTCGACGGGATCAACCTCGAAGTGGCGGCGAAACTCGACACCGGGGCGAAAACCGCCTCCCTGAGCGCCCGCGACATCAAACGCTTCAAACGCAACGGCGAGTCCTGGGTACGTTTCTACCTGGCCATCGACGCCGCGCATTCGCACCCGATCGAACGGCCGCTGGCCCGAGTCAGCAAGATCAAGCGCCGCGCCGGCGACTACGACCCGGAAGAAGGCAAGAAGTACACCGCCCGCCCGGTGATCGAGCTGGACATCTGCATGGGTTCGGCAATGCGCAGCATCGAAGTGAACCTGACCGACCGTAGTGCGTTCCAATACCCGCTTTTGATTGGCTCCGAGGCGCTGAAACGCTTCGATGCGCTGGTCGATCCCAGTCTTAAATACGCTGCCGGCAAACCCGCCTGCACCATCGCCGCTCATACCGCCGAGTAATTTCCATGCGTTCTCTAACCTTCCACCTGAAAGTCTTGATCACCATCCTGGTGTTGCTGGGCGTTTCGGTTACGGCCTATCAGATTTTCGTGCTCGGCATTCCGGTGACCGAAGACGCCACCGACGACTTGTGGAACATCGACGCCAAGGTCGAGTTCGTCGCCAGCACCAAGGATCCGGTGAAGATCCAGATGTTCGTGCCGCCCCTGAGCCGCGATTACGTCAGCCTCAATGAAAGCTTTATCTCCAACAATTACGGCGTGGCGGTCAACCGGGTCGACGGCAACCGCAAGGTCACGTGGTCGGCACGCCGGGCCAAGGGCAACCAGACCCTTTATTACCGTCTGGTGCTGACCAAGCGTTACACCGCTGAAAAAACCAAGATCAAGGGCCCGACGTTCCGTGACAGCATGGCCATCGAAGGCCCGGAAAAGATCGCCGCCGAAGCCCTGCTCGCCCCGATCCGTCAACACTCCGCCGACGTCGAGACCTTCATTGGCGAAGCGATCAAACGCGTCAACAACGTCAACGACGACAACGTGAAACTGCTGCTGGCCGGCGATCCGTCGACGCCGCACAAAGCCAAAATCGTCGAACTGCTGCTGTCCATCGCCCACGTGCCGGTGGAGAAAGTCCACACCATCCGCCTCGTCGCCGATCAGCCGCAAACCCCTGAACTGTGGCTGCGCAGCTTCAACGGCACCGACTGGCTGTACTTCAACCCGGAAACCGGCGAGCAAGGCCTGCCGACCGACCGCCTGCTGTGGTGGAGCGGTGATGAAAACCTGATCACCGTCGACGGCGGCAAGAAAGCCAACGTGACCTTCAGCCTGAACAACAGCGAGATGAACGCGATTCGTCTGGCCAAGCTGACCGACGAAAACACCGACGCCAACTTCCTTGAATACTCGCTGTACGGCCTGCCGCTGCAAACCCAGCAGACCTTCATGATCATGGTGATGATCCCGATCGGCGTGCTGGTGATCCTGATTCTGCGCAACCTGATCGGCCTGCAGACCCTGGGCACGTTCACACCGGTGCTGATCGCCCTGGCCTTCCGCGAGACGCAGCTGGGCTTCGGCATCCTGCTGTTTACCGTGATCACCGCGCTTGGCTTATCGCTGCGCTCGTACCTGGAACACTTGAAGCTGCAAATGCTGCCGCGCCTGTCGGTGGTACTGACCTTCGTGGTGGTGCTGATCGCCGCGATCAGCCTGTTCAGTCACAAGCTCGGTCTGGAGCGTGGCCTGTCGGTGGCGCTGTTCCCGATGGTGATTCTGACCATGACCATCGAACGCCTGTCGATCACCTGGGAAGAACGCGGCGCCAGCCATGCCATGAAAGTGGCGATCGGCACGCTGTTCGCGGCCTCTTTGGCGCACCTGATCATGACCGTTCCAGAGCTGGTGTACTTCGTGTTCACCTTCCCGGCGATCCTGCTGATTCTGGTGGGCTTCATGCTGGCCATGGGTCGCTATCGCGGTTATCGCCTGACTGAACTCGTGCGTTTCAAGGCTTTCCTGAAGAAGGCTGACGCCTGATGTTCGGTTTCTGGAAGACCTGGAAGGCCCTGGAAGCCCGGGGCATCATGGGCATCAATCGGCGTAACGCGGACTACGTGCTCAAGTACAACAAGCGCAGCCTGTACCCGATCGTCGATGACAAGATCATCACCAAGGAACGCGCGATCAAGGCCGGCATTCATGTGCCGGAACTGTATGGCGTGATTTCTACGGAGAAGGAAATCGACAAGCTCGGCGAGATCATCGGCGGGCGCAACGACTTCGTGATCAAGCCGGCCCAGGGCGCTGGCGGTGACGGCATCATTGTTGTTGCCGACCGCTTCGAGGGCCGCTATCGCACGGTGTCGGGCAAGATCATTGCCCACGAAGAGCTTGAGCATCATATCTCCAGCATCCTCACCGGCCTGTATTCGCTGGGCGGCCACCGCGACCGGGCGCTGATCGAATATCGGGTCACGCCGGACCAGATCTTCAAGAGCATCAGCTACGAAGGCGTGCCGGATATTCGCATCATCGTGCTGATGGGCTACCCGGTGATGGCGATGCTGCGGCTGCCGACCCGTCAGTCCGGGGGCAAGGCCAACCTGCACCAGGGCGCCATCGGCGTCGGCGTCGACTTGGCCACCGGTCTGACCCTGCGCGGCACCTGGCTGAACAACATCATCACCAAACACCCCGACACCACCAACGCGGTGGACGGCGTGCAACTGCCCTACTGGGACGGTTTCATGAAGCTCGCGGCCGGTTGTTATGAGCTGTGCGGTCTGGGTTACATCGGCGTGGACATGGTGCTGGACCAGGAGAAAGGCCCGCTGATTCTGGAGCTGAATGCGCGGCCGGGGCTGAATATCCAGATTGCCAACGACTGCGGGCTGACGTTGCGCACCCATGCGGTGGAAGCGCATCTGGAAGACCTCAAGGCGCGTGGGGTGACGGAGTCGGTTGAAGAACGCGTGGCGTTTGCTCAGGAGTTGTTTGGGCATATTCCGGCGGTCGAGGGCTGACAGCTCACGACGATCGTTCCCACGCTCTGCGTGGTAACGCTGCCATGGACGCTCCGCGTCCACTGTGACGCGGAGCGTCACGGGATGCATTCCCACGCGGAGCGTGGGAACGATCAAGTGGATCGAGCGCGATACCTGCCGCCAATCTGCCAATCCCCGACATCCCCTCTAGGAGCAATTCCCGGAGGGGACTACAATCCCCACCCCGCCTCGATGGCCGATCTGCCCCGCCCATGTTGACCTGTTCCGTACACCCGCTGCCCTACCGCGCCAACCCCGCCGACTATTTTGCGGCCGTCCGCCATGCGCCGGGCGCCGTGCTGCTCGACAGTGGCCGGCCGAGTGCCGACCGTGGCCGTTATGACCTGCTCAGTGCCTGGCCGCTGGAACAGCTGGCGATATTGCCGGACGAGCGCGGGGAAGATTTCCTGCAACGTCTGCGGGACAATCTGACCCGTTTGGGTGACGCGCAATTGCCCGACGGGTACGAGCTGCCCTTCGCCGGCGGCCTGATCGGCTACCTGAGCTACGACTTCGGCCGGCATCTGGAAAACCTGCCGAGTCAGGCCCGGGATGACCTGCAATTACCCGATGCGCGATTTGGTCTGTACGACTGGGCCTTGATCAGTGACCACCAATCGGCAACCAGCCAACTGGTGTTCCACCCTTCGGTCAGCGCCAGCGAGAAACAGCGGTTGATCGACGTGTTCAGCCAACCGGCGGGCACTGAGCTGACCCCGTTCAAGCTGAACAGCCCGATGGCAGCCGATCTCTCGGCCATTGAATACCGTCAGGCGTTCGAGCGTATCCAGCATTACATCCAGGCCGGCGACTGCTATCAGGTCAACTTCGCCCAGCGTTTCCGCGCGCCGTGCCAGGGTGATCCATGGCTGGCCTACTGCAAACTGCGCGAAGCATGCCCGACGCCGTTTTCCGGATTCCAGAGCCTGCCCGACGGCAACGCAGTACTAAGCCTGTCGCCCGAGCGTTTCGTCAAAGTCAGCCAGCGTCAGGTGGAAACCCGCCCGATCAAGGGCACCCGCCCCCGTGGCGCGACCCCGACCGAAGATGCGGCGAACGCCGCCGAACTGCTGGCCAGCCCGAAGGATCGCGCGGAAAACCTGATGATCGTCGACCTGCTGCGTAACGACCTGGGCCGCACCTGCCGCATCGGCTCGGTGCGGGTGCCGGAGTTGTTCAGTCTGGAAAGCTATCCGAACGTGCATCACCTGGTCAGCAGCGTGACCGGTGAACTGGCGGAAGATCGCGACGCTCTGGACCTGATCGCCGGCAGCTTCCCCGGCGGCTCGATCACCGGCGCACCGAAGATTCGTGCGATGCAGATCATCGACGAGCTGGAGCCGACCCGACGTGGGTTGTATTGCGGTTCTTTGCTGTATCTGGACGTGCGTGGCGAGATGGACAGCTCCATCGCCATTCGCAGTCTGCTGGTGAAGGATGGGCAGGTGTGTTGCTGGGGCGGTGGCGGGATCGTCGCCGATTCAGACTGGCAGGCGGAGTATCAGGAGTCGATCACCAAGGTCAGAGTACTGCTCGAAACCCTGCAAACCCTTTAACTAGAAGCGCCCTACGTTGATCGTTCCCACGCTCTGCGTGGGAATGCATCCCGTGACGCTCTGCGTCACAGTGGACGCGGAGCGTCCATAGCGGCATTCCCACGCGTAGCATGGGAACGATCAAGGAATGTGATTACAGGGACAGGTCGCGGTTCGAGGCTTTGAGAAACTCCTGCTTCAACTCTGCAAACGTATGCACCGCCGGAAATTGCGGAAACTCGCGAATCACGTTATCCGGTGCATGGAACAGAATCCCCGCATCCGCTTCGCCCAGCATGCTGGTGTCGTTGTAGGAATCCCCCGCCGCAATCACTCGGTAATACAGGCCCTTGAAGGCCAGGACCGACTGACGTTTCGGATCTTTCTGACGCAACTGGTAACTGGTCACCCGCCCGCTGTCATCGGTGATCAGTCGGTGACAGAGCAAGGTCGGAAAGCCCAGCTGACGCATCAGCGGCTGGGAAAACTCGTAGAACGTGTCCGACAGAATCACCACCTGAAACCGCTCGCGCAGCCAGTTGACGAACTCCACCGCGCCGTCCAGCGGCTTGAGGGTGGCGATCACTTCCTGGATGTCCGAAAGCTTCAGGCCATGTTCGTCGAGGATGCGCAGGCGCTGTTTCATCAGCACGTCGTAGTCGGGAATGTCCCGGGTGGTGGCCTTGAGCGATTCGATTCCGGTTTTTTCGGCGAAGGCGATCCAGATTTCCGGCACCAGCACCCCTTCAAGATCAAGACAGGCGATTTCCACAAGACACTCCCGTTTGTAATGTTTATTGAGTCGAGCGAGCCCGAACTCTAGCGGCTCGACCTGGACCGCGCAACGCAGAGGCCGCCCCGGCGGGCGTTGCTTTTTGTTACCATCGCCGCCATATAGAGCGCCCAGCGCCACCGACCTGTAGGAAGCCGCCCTGATGAGCCCAACGTTCGACGTCGTGGAACTCGCCACGACCTATGCCAACAAATCCGCGCAGGACATCCTCAAACTCGCGTTCGCCGAGTTCGGCGATGACCTGTGGATATCTTTCAGCGGCGCCGAGGATGTGGTGCTGGTGGACATGGCCTGGAAGCTGAACAAGAACGTCAAGGTGTTCAGTCTCGACACCGGTCGCCTGCACCCGGAAACCTACCGCTTCATCGATCAGGTGCGCGAGCACTACAAGATCGACATCGAACTGGTCTCGCCGGACTACACGAAACTTGAACCGTTCGTGAAGGAAAAAGGCCTGTTCAGTTTCTACAAGGACGGCCACGGCGAATGCTGCGGCATCCGCAAGATCGAGCCGCTGCGCCGCAAGCTGTCCGACGTCAAAGCCTGGGCCACCGGCCAGCGTCGCGATCAAAGCCCAGGCACCCGCAGCGCCGTGGCGGTGATGGAAATCGATACAGCGTTCTCCACCCCGGAGCGCACCCTGTACAAGTTCAACCCGCTGGCGCAGATGACCAGCGAGGAAATCTGGGGCTACATCCGCATGCTGGAGCTGCCGTACAACAGCCTGCATGAGCGCGGTTTCATCAGCATCGGCTGCGAACCGTGCACCCGCCCTGTCCTGCCGAACCAGCACGAGCGCGAAGGTCGCTGGTGGTGGGAAGAAGCGACCCAGAAAGAATGCGGGTTGCATGCCGGGAATATCATCAGTAAGGCCTAAGTCTCTGCCCCAATAATGTCCCCCTGTGGGAGCGGGCTTGCTCGCGAAAGCGGTCTGCCAGTCACTGGATCTGTTGACTGGAAGGACGCCTTCGCGAGCAAGCCCGCTCCCACATCTGCTTTGTGGTGCCATGAAAAAACATGTACACAGGATTGTCACCATCGGTGCCATTTATGTGTGCACTTTTCGTTTCTGCGCCCTGAAAAGTTACATCAAGCTCCAGAAGCACTCCCTCCAGACGCCCGCAAAAATTCCTCCCGAAAAATAAATACCTGTTCGAACGGTCAATTTATATCGCCCGTATTTCAACGACTTGGCACTCTTCAATAACTTTTCGAAATCAGCGGTCGTTTTCATAGATCGCGGACTGGCACAGATCTGGCTTTAGTGCATACATGTTTTGTATACAAAACCGCAAAACATGAACCCACACTTTCGATCCGCAAGCCTGAAGCGCCCTATCCCGTACAGGCTGCAGATGCCCCGTAACCAGTGATGCTTCACCGCCGCGACGAAGATTTGTCGAGCCTGACGGCTCATGCACAGTCATCGCGGCCCGAACATCAGGAGCCTGCCGGAATGCGTACGAGTCTTTCGAACAACAACATCGCGCTGAATCTGCCTGCCTCTTCAACCCTCGACCACTCAGTGCCCGGTGACGGCATCACCGAACCGCTGCAACTGAGCCCGCGTCTGCACAACAGTGACCTCGCACCGACCAGGGTCGAAGGACGGCGCTGGGGCAAATACAGCATCTTCGCCCTGTGGACCAACGATGTGCACAACATCGCCAACTACTCGTTTGCCATCGGTCTGTACGCCCTGGGTCTGGGCGGCTGGCAGATTCTGCTGTCGCTGGGGATCGGCGCGGCGCTGGTGTATTTCTTCATGAACCTGTCCGGCTACATGGGGCAGAAAACCGGCGTGCCGTTTCCGGTCATCAGCCGGATCAGTTTCGGTATTCACGGGGCACAGATTCCTGCATTGATCCGGGCGGTTATCGCCATCGCCTGGTTCGGCATTCAGACGTACCTGGCGTCGGTGGTGTTTCGCGTGTTGCTCACGGCGATCCATCCCGGATTCGCCGATTACGACCACAACTCGATCCTCGGCCTGTCGAGCCTGGGCTGGGTGTGTTTCGTTGCGATCTGGTTCGTGCAGCTGGCGATCCTCGCCTACGGCATGGAAATGGTCCGCCGCTACGAAGCCTTCGCCGGGCCGGTGATTCTGCTGACCGTCGCCTGCCTCGCCGCGTGGATGTACACCCAGGCCAACGCGACCATCGCCTGGTCAATCCGCGAACCGCTGACCGGCGGCGAGATGTGGCGCAACATCTTTGCCGGCGGCGCCTTGTGGCTGGCGATCTACGGGACGCTGATTCTCAACTTCTGCGACTTCGCCCGTTCTTCACCGTGCCGCAAGACGATCAAGATCGGAAACTTCTGGGGCCTGCCGGTCAATATTCTGGTGTTCGCCGGGATCACCGTCCTGCTGTGCGGTGCGCAATTTCAGATCAACGGCCGGATCATCGAAAGCCCGACCGAGATCATCGCGTCGATCCCCAACACGTTCTTTCTGGTGCTCGGCTGCCTGGCGTTCCTGATCGTCACCGTGGCGGTGAACATCATGGCCAACTTCGTCGCCCCAGCCTTCGTGCTCAGCAACCTGGCGCCGAAATACCTGACCTTCCGCCGCGCCGGGCTGATCAGCGCAACGATTGCCGTGCTGATCCTGCCGTGGAATCTCTACAACAGCCCGCTGGTGATCGTGTATTTCCTGTCCGGCCTCGGCGCCCTGCTCGGCCCGTTGTACGGCGTGATCATGGTCGACTACTGGCTGATCCGCAAAGGCCGGATCCACGTGCCGCAGTTGTACAGTGAAAACCCGAACGGCGCGTATTACTACAGCCGCGGGGTCAACCTGCGGGCCGTGGCGGCGTTCATTCCGGCCGCGTTGATTGCCATCGTCCTGGCGCTGGTGCCGGGCTTCCACAGCGTATCGCCGTTCTCCTGGCTGATCGGCGCCGGCATTGCCGGGATGCTCTATCTGATCATCGCCAAACGCCAGCCGCACTACGCCGATGTCGACGGTGAAGCCATCGCCGTCGACAACGTCAGCCACTGAATCTTTTGGCGGCCCTTCGCGGGGCCGCAGAACCAACCGAAATAAGGACTTCCCATGCGAATTCTCGTGGTCAACGTCAACACCACCGAATCCATCACCCAGGCCATCGCCCGTTCGGCGCAGGCTGTCGCCTCGCCCGGCACCGAGATTATCGGCCTGACGCCGCATTTCGGAGCCGATTCCGTCGAGGGCAATTTCGAAAGTTATCTGGCCGCCATCGCCGTGATGGACCGGGTGATGTCCTACGACCAGCCGTTCGACGCGGTGATTCAGGCCGGCTACGGCGAGCACGGTCGCGAAGGTTTACAGGAATTGCTCAACGTGCCGGTGGTGGACATCACCGATGCGGCGGCCAGTACCGCGATGTTCCTCGGCCACGCCTATTCGGTGGTCACTACGCTGGATCGCACGGTGCCGCTGATCGAGGATCGGCTGAAACTGTCCGGCCTGTGGGACCGCTGCGCCTCGGTACGCGCCAGTGGCCTGGCGGTTCTGGAACTGGAACACGAGCCGCAGCGGGCGCTGGAAGCGATCGTGCATCAGGCGGAACTGGCGGTGACTCAGGATAAAGCCGAAGTGATTTGCCTGGGTTGCGGCGGCATGGCCGGGCTCGACGAGAAGATCCGTCAGCGCACCGGAGTGCCGGTGGTGGATGGCGTCACTGCGGCCGTGACCATCGCCGAATCGCTGGTGCGACTGGGGCTGTCGACATCCAAGGTGCGCACGTATGCGACGCCGCGTCCGAAAACCATCATCGGCTGGCCAGCTCGTTTTGCGCGTTGAACCGTTCGGCAAGGCCCAGGGTTGAAAACTGCTCGATGACAAAATCGACGAACGCCCGGGTCTTGCCCGGCAGCAGTTTGTGTTCGGCGTAATAGATGGAAATGTTGCCGTCGTCGACGTACCAGTCCGGCAGGACCCGCTGCAAAGTCCCCGTCTCTAAATAGCCGACAGCAAACGGCATACTCACCAGCGCAATCCCCAACCCCTGCGCCGCCGTGGCGCAGGCGGCTTCGGAATCACTCATGGTCATTCGTGCCTTGAGGGTCAGCGGGCTGTGTTGCCGGGTGCGATGCGTCAACTGCCAGGAGCGCACACGCCCGGTTTGCGGTGAGCGGATCAGGATGCCGTCGTGCAACTTGAGGTCATCCGGCTCGCTGATCGGCGCGTGCCAATCCAGATAATCCTTGGAAGCCACCAACACCCGATGCGCCGGTGTCAGCCTGCGCGCCACCACGCCTTGGGGCAGTTCGAAGCCTCCGCCAATCGCCGCATCGAAACCCTGGCCGATCAGATCGACCTGTCGGTTATCAAAGTGCCAGTCCGGGTTGATTGCCGGAAATCTTTTCAGGAACTCCCCCAGCAACGGCACGATGTACAAACGGCCGAACACCGTGCCCATGCTTACTTTCAGCGTACCCGCCGGTTGGCCGCCGGCGCTGGCCAGATTGTTCACCGCGTTCTGGATGGTGGTCAGACTGCCGCTGACCTCACTCAGAAACAATTGCCCCGCCTCCGTCAGGGTCAATCTTCGAGTGCTACGCTGGAACAGCCTCACGCCGAGGCGCGCTTCCAGTTTCGCCACGCTTTTACCCACGGCGGCCGGTGTCAAGCTCAGGCGGCGCGCAGCCTCGGCAAAGCTGCCGACTTCGGCGCTGCGCACAAAGCATTCGATACTGCTGAAGGTTTCCATGGCCACCACTCTAAACTTTTGGTTTACACAGACTATAGCAACCACGGTCTACCCGCCTATTGGCGGGGGGCAGATACTCGACACCACACCAAGGCAGCCTGCCTTGAAACTTCTGGAGATCGAACATGACCACTCACCACCTCAGCGGTAAAGTCGCTCTGATTCAAGGCGGCTCTCGCGGCATCGGTGCCGCCATCGTCAAACGCCTGGCCGCTGAAGGCGCCGCGGTTGCCTTTACCTACGTCAGCTCCGCCGCCAAGGCTGAAGAACTGCAAAACAGCATCACCGCCACCGGCGGCAAAGCCTTGGCGATCAAGGCTGACAGCGCCGATGCCGGCGCCATCCGCAACGCGGTGAACGCCACTGTCGAAACCTTTGGCCGCCTCGACATCCTGGTCAATAACGCCGGTGTGTTGGCCGTCGCGCCGCTGGAAGACTTCAAACTGGAAGACTTCGACCAGACTCTGGCAATCAACGTACGCAGCGTGTTCATCGCCAGCCAGGAAGCCGCCAAACACATGGGCGAAGGCTCGCGCATCATCAACATCGGCAGCACCAACGCCGATCGTATGCCCTTCGCCGGTGGCGGCGTGTATGCGATGAGCAAGTCCGCCCTGGTCGGCCTGACCAAAGGCCTGGCCCGCGACCTCGGCCCACGCGGCATCACCATCAACAACGTGCAGCCCGGCCCGGTCGATACCGACATGAACCCGGCTCACGGCGAGTTCGCCGACAGCCTGATCCCATTGATGGCGGTGGGTCGCTACGGCAAGGCCGAAGAGATCGCCAGCTTCGTTGCCTACCTGGCAAGTCCGGAGGCCGGTTACATCACCGGTGCGAGCCTGACCATCGATGGTGGTTTCGGCGCCTGATTGATCAGATGGTCGATAACGAAAAACGCCGCCCCTCCTTTGACAGAGGGGCGGCGTTTTTATGTCGGCGGTTTGATCAGGCCCAGTCGAGCGCCGGCAATCCGCATGCACTCGGCGTGAACGCTTTCAACGTACGAAGAATCCCGTCGGCGTGTGCGTATTTTTCATCGGCCATGGCGGCATCCGGAATGGCAATGGCGGTCATGCCGGCTGCTTTCGCTGCCGTCACGCCGAAGGGTGAGTCTTCGAACACCAGGCAATCTTCCGGCGCTACACCCAGGCGGCGCGCGGCGGTGAGGAAGATGTCCGGCGCAGGCTTGGCGGCGCCGACTTCCGGGTCGTCAGCGGTGACGATGAAGTCGAACAACGCGAACCAGTCGCGGTGCAACGTGGTTTTCTGACCGAACGACTGACGCGATGAACTGGTGCCGACCGCAATCGGAATGTTGTGCGCCTTGAGGTGACGGATCAGCTCCTCGGCGCCCGGCATCGCTTGCGCGGTGGGAAAGCGCTCGCGCATCAGCGGCTCGCGAATCACCAGAAACTCTTCGGCGGTGATCGGCAGGTCCAGCGCCTCGACCACATAACGCGCCAGGTCGCCCGCGCCACGGCCGATGATGTTCTGCTTGATGCTCCAGTCGAAGGTGCGCCCGTAACGCTCGGCAATCAGCGAGGTGACCTCGGTGTAGATGCCTTCAGTGTCCAGCAGCAAACCGTCCATATCGAAAATCACGGCCTTGATCGGGCCGAACGCCTTCAGCGGTGCATTCATCATCGGATCCGTTATCAAAGACATCCCGGGCGGCGCGGGTAGCGCCGCTGCTCGGATCTGATTAAAGGGTTCAGCAGCATAACGAGCGCGGCCAAGGTTGAGCAACGGGCAATGTCGGTTGTCCGCCGAACGCCCTCCCGCACATTTAGAGAATCGCCCTACAGACATCGCCTACTCGGCTGACTTCTTTCCTGTTTGATCCCCCGCAAAGTTTCGCGCCATTCCCCTGATGCGCGCGAGTGACTGCGAATGCTTCCATCTGACCAACTCCTGAAACTGAACAACAGCATTGGTTTGCTGGTGGTCGCTGCGCTGAACCCTGATCAGCCCGACGTCGAAAAGCTGTTTCAGGAGTTTCGCCTTTGCCTCAATAACTATGACGCCTGGGCCGAGCAGTTCTGGACGGGCACCGCGCTGGCTGTCGAGCAAGTGTTCCAGGTCGGCAACGATGTCCGGCTCAGTGCACCGGTTGCCAGCCGCAAGCCCATCAGTTCCTCCGTGGCCATGTGTTCCGCCAGCGGCTCCCTGACGCTGGTACACATGTTCGAAGCCGCGCGGTTCGTGCCGATCGGCGACACACCGGTGATCCTTGAACCGGTCATTTCCGATGTCGACGGCGTTTTGGGTTTTGGCGAGCCGCGGCGTTACACCATTGGCCCCAGCGGCATTCTCGAGGTCAGCGACTGCGACCGGGGCCAGCGTTATCGCATCACCTTCTTTCCCGATGTTTCCACCGCGCATATCCAGACGTTGTATGCCTCGTATCAGGGGCTTATCGATGGCCTGGAAAAATGGTTACGTGAGGAATGGGTCGGGTTTCAACCGCAATGGGCCGAGTTTTCCAGCGCGGGTTTTCTGGAGCGTTACGGTCAGTTGCAGCAAGCCGACTGGCGCGGTTTCGAAACGGCGCTGAATGGCGTCTGGGATGACGTGAAACAGCTGTTCGCCCTGCTCGCCGACTTGCAGGCCAACAGCGAAAAACTTCTGCAATACCTGTCCAGCGTCGAGCTGGAAGCCTTGCTCGAGGCCTCCTCCGAGGCCATCGCCAATGGCCTGCTGATGCTCAGCGACGAACCGCTGCTGTTCATTCATCTGGCGGCCTTCACCAGTTGGCTGAAGATGCTGCCACCGCAGTATCTGGCCGAGGTGGTGGCTGAAGTTCGGGTTGAATTGCTGATCGGTTTTCTGTTGATGCGCGTGTCGGCGGGCATGGGGGTGCCGCTGCGGTTGAGCGCCAAGGTGCTCGGCAAGATCAAGTCGCCGCGCGCCCGGGAATGGCTGGCGGCTTCGGCCTTGCGGCTGGCGGAGCTGACCTCGGCGCCCGATCTGACCCGGCATGCGGGCGTTTTGAAACCGCTGGTGGTCAATGCACATCCGGCACCGCTGCGGCCGACACCTGCCATTCCGCTGGAGATTCGCACGGCGGATGCGCAGGTACTGACGGTGCCCAATCCGGCGGCCGTTGCGCGTGACAAGTCCCACGGCATGACGCGAATGGAGCGGCATGAGCCTCGGGATGACGCTTCGGATCAGGCGAAAAATCCCAACGGTGACAGCGCCGATTGTGCGCCGCTGACCTGCACCAACGGCTGTCCGGTGTCGATGGTCACCGGCGAAGAGCTGCTGACGCTGACTGACGGCGTGCTCGATGGGCTGCTGCCGTTTGAGTTCAGCCGGTTGTATCGCACCAGTGCGGC
This sequence comes from Pseudomonas sp. B20(2017), assembly GCF_002113125.1. Lineage (GTDB taxonomy): Bacteria > Pseudomonadota > Gammaproteobacteria > Pseudomonadales > Pseudomonadaceae > Aquipseudomonas. Next base: position 102,844 of record NZ_NEJP01000023.1, read on the forward strand.
CGAGATTGATGTCGGGTTGGGGTTTGGCTGGAGTCATTCGCTGGCGCATCGGCTGGAAGTTGATGGCGATGGCGTGGTCTGGGTTGACCATGAGAACCGGCGCACGCGGTTTCCGTTACCGAGCGTTGAGCGTCCGGCGATTCACAACAGCTTGTCGCGGGCGGCGATCTTTTTGGGGGATGAGCCGGAGGAGCTGATTGTTGCGCTGGCGGGGGACGCGGCGCGGTTTTATCACTTTCGGGCTGGGCGTCTTACCACTATCAGCGATGCGTACGGCAATCGTCTGACGGTGCAGCGGGATTTTTCCGACCGTGTGCAGCGCCTGGATAACGGCGCTGGCCGTTCCTTGTTGTTGCGCTATGAGCGGGCGCATCTGGTCGCGGTCGATTATCAGGTTTGGCGCGAGGCGGCCTGGCGTACCGAGCAGACGCTGGCCAGTTACCGCTTTGATGCGCGTCATCGATTGATCGAGGCGTCGAACGCGGTCGGCGAGACCGAGCGTTACGACTACGACGACCGGCACGTCATCCTGCAACGTCAACTGAGCGGTGGCGCGAGCTTCTTCTGGGAGTGGGAGCGTGCTGGCAAGGCGGCGCGCTGCGTGCGGCATTGGGCGTCGTTTTCGCAGATGGACACGCGCTACGTCTGGGATGACGCCGGCAGCGTCACGGTGCATTACGTCGATGGGACTGAGGAAACCTACGTCCACGATGAC
>NZ_NEJP01000024.1 GCF_002113125.1 Pseudomonas sp. B20(2017)
CTCCTTGTATGTAGGCCATAACGAAAAATGCTCCGTATCTTTCGATACGGAGCATTTTCTTAAAGGGCCGGACAGATTGCTAGGTTTTCACACAGTCTGTTTCGGCGCCCTTCTTCCCGGTCGACTTATTGCAGGACCGGCTTCTCCGCCCCGTTGATCGGGATGCGCTTGGCTTTCGCCTCTTCCGGGATCACTCGCAGCAGATCAATGCTCAACAGACCGTTACGCAGGTCGGCAGCCTTGATCTCGATGTGATCGGCCAGGCGGAAGGACAGCTTGAATGCACGTTGGGCGATGCCCTGGTGCAGGAAAGTGACGCCTTCGTTCGCGTCACGCTTGCCGCCACTGATGGTCAGCACACCTTTCTCGACTTGCAGTTCCAGGTCTTCTTCCTGGAAACCGGCCGCCGCCACGACAATGCGGTATTGATCGTCACCGTGTTTTTCGACGTTGTAAGGAGGATAGCTGCTGCCTGGCTCGTTGCGCAGGGCGGTTTCGAACAGGTCATTGAAACGGTCGAAACCTACCGAGGAACGGAACAGTGGAGCGAGGGAAAATGCAGTACTCATGGTTCAAATCTCCTGAAAACAATCAGCAAGTTTTTTTGTCTCCGCGACCCGAATTCGGCATCGCGTAACCCTTAGATAGGGACCTGCATTTTGTTTTCAAGAGACGACTTGAAGATTTTTTTCAGGCCGCTTCGGCGACCGGCAAGCCCAGCAAACGCGAGACCTGATCCGGTTCGGTTTCGCGGCGAAGCACGGTAAACAGCTCGGTGGCTTCGGAGTAATTGCGGGTCAGCATCGCCAGCCATTGCTTCAGGCGGCCCGGCGATTGACGCGCGGTCATCTGTGCCTTGGCTTGCAGCCAGAAGTCCTTGATCAGCGGCAGCAGCTCGGCCCAGGTCATCTCGACGACTTCCTCGCCGGCACGGGCGGCGGCGATCTGACGGGCCAGATCCGGACGCGACACAAGGCCACGACCGAGCATGATGTCTTCGACGCCGCTGATTTCCCGGCAGCGACGCCAGTCTTCGACGCTCCAGATGTCACCGTTGGCGAACACCGGCACTTTGACCACGTCCTGCACACGCGGAATCCACTCCCAATGGGCCGGTGGCTTGTAGCCGTCCATCTTGGTCCGGGCGTGAACCACGATGTGCTCGGCACCGCCTTCGGCCAGCGCGGTGGCGCACACCAGCGAGCCGTCCGGACTGTCGAAACCCAGGCGCATCTTGGCGGTGACCGGAATGTGTGCGGGTACGGCGCGACGCACGTGCTCGACGATCTTGTTGAGCAGCTCCGGCTCCTTGAGCAGTACCGCACCGCCACGGGATTTGTTGACGGTCTTTGCCGGGCAGCCGAAGTTCAGGTCGATCACTTCAGAACCCAGCTCGCAGGCCAGCGCCGCGTTTTCCGCCAGGCACACCGGATCGGAACCCAGCAACTGCACACGCAATGGCACGCCGGAAGCCGTGCGCGCACCGTTGAGCAGTTCAGGGCCGAACTTGTGGAAATAGGCCGGGGTCAGCAACTGATCGTTGACCCGAATGAACTCGGTCACGCACCAGTCAATACCGCCGACACGGGTCAGGACATCGCGCAGGATGTCGTCGACCAACCCTTCCATCGGCGCCAGAGCAATTTGCATGGGAAACACACACTCAAGGAAAAACGTGCGGCAGTTTACTGGGTTTCGCGGGTTAAACCCATGTCCGCCGTCTGTATGGCCGGGCCGTAGCCTTCGATGAACTCGGCAGGCATGCGCTTGGGCCTGCCGGTGGACAGCTCGATACAGACGAAGGTGGTCTGGGCGCGCAGCAGCGTGGCGTTGTCGCTGGGGCGAATCAGCTGGAAGTGACGGGTCATTTTCAGGCGCTGATCCCAATCGACGATCCACGTCGCCAATTGCAGCTCGTCGCCTTCGTAGGCGGCGGCCAGGTAATCTATTTCGTGTCGCACAACGGCCATCGCCCGGTCCAGACGACGATACTCGACCAGATCCAGACCCAGGCGCTGCGAGTGGCGCCAGGCGCAGCGTTCGAGCCAGGTCACATAGACCGCGTTGTTCGCGTGGCCCAGCCCGTCGATGTCCTCGGCGCCCACTTGCAGATCAATGGTAAACGGCGTTGCCCGATCCCAGCCCATGCCCTACTCCCGGTCAGATAATTCAACCGGGGCAGTGTAACGGATGACTAGGCCGATTGCCGCGCCTGAAGGCTGCGCCCGGCCAGCAGTGATAGCACGCCATCAATCACCCGAGGGTCGGCCAGCACGCGCTGGTGACCGCCGGCTTCCAGGCGCAACAGGCGACTATCGAACCAGGATTCGTGGATCAGCTGGGATTCCTTGACCGAGACGAAGGTGTCGTCTTCGGCATGCACGATCAGGCCTGGCATATCCAGTTGATAGTGGGCGACATCGAGGGTGGCGGCGCGCATACCGACGTCCTGCTCGACCTGGCGAATGAACGCGGAACGCGCTCTGGGCGGCATGCCGACGTAGCGGGCAAATCCGCGCAACACACCCAGAATGCGAGCTGGTGCGGCAATGCTCACCAGGGTTTCGGTGCGCAATCCCAGTTGTACGGCGAGCATGGCGCTGGCTCCGCCCATGGAGTGGCCGATGACCGCTTGCAACGGTGGCAACTCGGCAGCGGCTTCGAGCATCGCTCGGGCGAACAGCACCACGTTAGCCTCACGCCCCGGCGAGCGACCATGAGCCGGGCCGTCAAGCGCGACAACGGTGTAGCCCGCTTCGACCAGCGCCGTGATCAGCGAGGCAAACTGAGTCGGCCGCCCTTCCCAACCGTGCATCAACAAAATGGTCGGGCCTTGCCCCCAGCGCAGCGCAGAGAGGCCGAAGCGCAAAGTGATCCGCTCGGATTTCGCCAGCAGCGGCAATTCCCAGTCCCGCGGTGCATTCGCGCGCGGCGTCATGAACGCCAGCCGCATTTTGCTCGCCACCAGTTTCGGTGCGAACCAGCCCAAGGTGCCATTAACGCCGCGAACCCACTTCAACGTGCTCATCGCTCTCTCCTCGGGCTTGTAGCCTTCAGGTCAACGCACCGCCGACTTGGCAGCGCGCAGCAATCGATCGGATAAATCCCCAGGGCCCAACGCCCTCGCGAGCGCCAGACCACCTACCATCAAGGCCACGTCGGCCAACGCTTTATCGGTGTCTTCCGGCGTTGCGGCCAACTGCGCAATCATCAATTCCAGGTGTTCGTTCAATGCGATCCGGAACGCTTCTGGCAGACGGCCCAGCTCACCAATGGAGGCTGGAATCGGGCAGGCCGAATCGCTGGAATCGCGATGCTTGCGCGACAGGTAGAACGCGGCCACCAGGGCGCGGCGCTCTTCACCGGTCAGCTCGCTGTCCATGTCGGCAATCAGGTCGCGACGGCGACCGAGCAATTGCTTGAACGCCTCAAGCATCATTGCGTCCTTGCTTTCGAAGTGGGCGTAGAAGCCACCGACGGTCAGGCCGGCCGCCCCCATCACTTCGCCCACGCTCGGTTCAGCCGGGCCGCGCTGGATCAGTGCAGCACTGGCGGCCTTGAGAATGCGTTCGCGGGTTTGAGCTTTCTTGTCGTTCATCGTCGCCTCCGAATATTACGATAGCAATATTATTCTCATAATAATATTCCGCAAGTCACAGATGTGACCGCTGGTCTGAAGCACAGTGTTAAGGAAAAAGAGGATTTGGCCAAACGCCAGACAAACAAAAGGGCCATTCAATAATTGAATGACCCTTATAAAATCCCGCAGAGCGGGTAATCGTGGCGTCCCCTAGGGGACTCGAACCCCTGTTACCGCCGTGAAAGGGCGGTGTCCTAGGCCACTAGACGAAGGGGACACAAACCTTCTATACAACTGATCAGTGCTGAGATCTGATCGATTCAAGGCCGGTGTGGCCAGACCTTGAACTGTAAATTGGTGGAGCTAAGCGGGATCGAACCGCTGACCTCCTGCATGCCATGCAGGCGCTCTCCCAGCTGAGCTATAGCCCCGGATTTTTCGCCTCTCGGCGGAGCGACATTTTGCAACATCGCTTCTGTAAAACTGGCGTCCCCTAGGGGACTCGAACCCCTGTTACCGCCGTGAAAGGGCGGTGTCCTAGGCCACTAGACGAAGGGGACGCAAACCCTTCTATACAACTGATCAACGCTGAGTGTTGATCGCTTCGAAGCCGGTGTGGCCAGGCTTCGAAGTGTAAATTGGTGGAGCTAGACGGGATCGAACCGTCGACCTCTTGCATGCCATGCAAGCGCTCTCCCAGCTGAGCTATAGCCCCTCATCGTTGATGTCATCGCTGAGGACGGGGCGAATCTTAAGGGCGTATCGAAAGGCTGTCAAACTTATTTTTGAAAAAATTCAAAATTTTTTGTCGGCATTACAATCACTTACCGCCCTCCCCCCGGAAATTCGGGGGAAAACGCCGAAGGAAGGGATCAAATGATCCTGGCCTTCGGCGCGTCCTGCAGAGTCAAACGCAATCAGGCGATGGCGCCCAACAGCTTTTCCCACTCTTTGTTTTCTTTCTTCGACACGCCGCCCAGCAGGTCAATTGCCTGGCGCAGACGGAAACGGGTCAGGTCCGGCCCGAGGATTTCCATCGCATCGAGTACCGACACCGAACTCGCCTGCCCGGTGATCGCGGCAAACATCAGCGGCATCGCGTCACGCAGCTTGAGCTCAAGCGATTCGACAACCGCCTGAATCGTCGCGGTGATGCTGTCCTTCTCCCACTGACGCAGGCTTTCCAGCTTCCACAGGATCAATTGCATCAACTGACGAACCTGATCGCCCGAAAGTTTTTTCGACTCGAACAGCTTGGCATCCGGACTCACGCCACCGGCGAAGAAGAACCCGGCCAGCGGTGCAACCTGGCTGAAGGTCTCTACGCGGCCCTGAACGTGCGGCGCGATCTTCATCATGTATTCGGAATTGAACGCCCACTTTTGCACGCGAGCGGCGAACTCTTCCACCGGCAGATCACGCAGCCACTGGCCGTTGAGCCACGACAGTTTCTCGATGTCGAAAATCGGCCCGCCCAGCGACACGCGCTTGAGGTCGAAGTTGTCGACCATTTCCTGCAGCGAGAACTTCTCCCGCTCGTCCGGCATCGACCAGCCCATGCGGCCCAGGTAGTTGAGCATCGCTTCCGGCATGAAGCCCATGCGCTTGTAGAACGTCACCGACGTCGGGTTCTTGCGCTTGGACAGTTTGCTCTTGTCCGGGTTACGCAGCAGCGGCATGTAGCACAGCTCCGGTTGTTCCCAGCCGAAATACTCGTAGAGCAGGATCAGTTTCGGCGCCGACGGCAGCCATTCTTCACCACGCAGAACGTGAGTGATGCCCATCAGGTGGTCGTCGACCACGTTGGCCAGGAAGTACGTCGGCAGGCCGTCGGTCTTCATCAGCACTTGCATGTCCATGCGATCCCACGGGATCTCGACGTCGCCACGCAGCATGTCCGGCACCACGCAGACGCCTTCGCTCGGCACCTTCATGCGGATCACGTGCGGCTCACCAGCAGCCAGGCGACGGGCGACCTCCTCCTTGGACAACAGCAGCGCCCGGCCGTCGTAGCGCGGGGTTTCGCCGCGAGCCATTTGCTCGGCGCGCATCTGGTCCAGCTCTTCAGCGGTGCAGAAGCACGGGAAGGCGTGGCCCATGTCGACCAGTTGCTGGCAGTACTTCTGGTAGATATCGCCGCGCTCGCTTTGACGGTAAGGACCGTGCGGGCCGCCAACGTCAGGGCCTTCGCTCCAGTCGATACCCAGCCAGCGCAGGGCGTCGAAAATCTGTTGTTCGGACTCGCGGGTCGAACGCAACTGATCGGTGTCTTCGATCCGCAGGATGAACTCACCGCCGTGCTGCTTGGCAAAGCAGTAGTTGAACAGTGCGATGTAAGCGGTACCTACGTGGGGATCCCCGGTAGGCGATGGCGCGATGCGAGTGCGGACGGTGGTCATGGCATGTCTCGAAAAGAATGAAAAGCAAAGAACGATCAAGCGGCGAATGGTAACAGGCGACACCCGCCCCGCTCCAGCGGGCAGGGCATTTAAGCCAAGGTTGCGTCTGGAACGCCCGTTGGCCGTGGTGAATGGCCGAATATCAACAGACGGCATTTACCGCTCATCGGCTGTATGCCAGATTCGCCTGCTGATAACTTTCCTTACAATTCCTCGACTACAGTTTGCCCATGCCTGCCCAACTCAAGCATCGCCTGTTCATATTCCTGTTGCTGGTCCTGTTGATTGCCGGGGGCTTTTTCGCCCATTGGTTTTTCAAGGGACGCTTTTATGAAAGCACCGACAACGCCTATGTCCAGGGTGAAATCACCCGCGTGTCGAGCCAGTTGAGCGCACGCATCGACGAAGTGCTGGTACAGGACAACCAGCATGTGGAAAAAGGCCAGTTGCTGATTCGTCTCGAAGGCGATGACTTTCGCCTCGCCGTGGATCGCGCCAACGCCGCCCTCGCCACCCGCGAGGCCGAGCGCCTGCAAGCCCAGAGCAAACTGACCCAGCAAGCCAGCCTGATCGCCGCCAGCGACGCACAAGTGGCCACCACCCAGGCGACACTCGGCCGCTCGCAGGTGGATTTGTCGCGGGCAGAAACCCTGCGCAAACCCGGCTACGTTTCCGAGGAGCGGGTCACCACCCTTGCTGCCGAAGCCCATATCGCCCGCTCGCAAGTGGCCAAGGCGCAAGCCGATGCCCAGAGCCAGCGCCAGCAGGTCAATGCACTGACCGCCGAAATCAAACGCCTCGACGCGCAGATCGCCAACGCCCGCGCCGACCTCGCCCAGGCCGAGCTGAACCTGACCCGCAGCGAAATCCACGCACCGATCAGCGGCCTGATCGGCCAGCGTGCCGCGCGCAATGGTCAAGTGGTACAGGCCGGCGCCTATCTTTTGTCGATCGTTCCGGAAGAAGACATCTGGGTCCAGGCCAACTTCAAGGAAACCCAGATCGGCCACATGCAGCCGGGCCAGAAGGCCGAGCTGCTCTTCGACGCCTATGGCGACACGCCGATCGAAGCACGGGTAGACAGCCTGTTCGCAGCCTCCGGTGCGCAGTTCAGCCTGTTGCCGCCGGACAACGCCACCGGCAACTTCACCAAGGTCGTGCAGCGGATTCCGGTGAAACTGACGTTCAAGGCCGATAACCCGCTGCACGGCAAGATCCGTCCGGGCATGTCCGTCACCGCCACCGTGAACATCAAAGACGCCCCTGACAATGGCCGGTGATTCACTGATCCGCCCGGTCGGCGAACCGACCCGGCGGGACTGGATCGCGGTGATGAGCGTGATGCTCGGCGCCTTCATGGCGGTGCTCGACATCCAGATCACCAACTCCTCGCTCAAGGATATTCAGGGCGCCCTGTCGGCGACGCTGGAAGAAGGCTCGTGGATTTCAACGTCCTATCTGGTGGCGGAAATCATCATGATTCCGCTGACCGCCTGGCTGGTGCAGCTGCTGTCGGCACGGCGGCTGGCGGTGTGGGTGTCGTTGGGGTTTCTGATTTCCTCGCTGCTGTGCTCGATGGCATGGAGCCTGGAGAGCATGATCGTGTTTCGCGCCATGCAGGGTTTCACTGGCGGCGCGCTGATCCCGCTGGCGTTCACCCTGACCCTGATCAAACTCCCCGAACACCACCGCGCCAAAGGCATGGCGATGTTTGCCATGACCGCCACTTTCGCCCCGTCCATCGGACCGACCCTCGGTGGCTGGCTCACGGAAAACTGGGGCTGGGAGTACATCTTCTATATCAATATTCCGCCGGGGCTGATCATGATCGCCGGGCTGATGTACGGGCTGGAGAAGAAAGAAGCGCACTGGGAACTGCTGAAGAGCACCGATTACACCGGCATTCTCACGCTGGGCATCGGCCTCGGTTGCTTGCAGGTTTTTCTTGAGGAAGGCCATCGCAAGGACTGGCTGGAATCGAGCCTGATCGTGACGCTGGGCAGCATCGCTTTGCTGAGCCTGATCACTTTCGTCATTGTGCAGATCTCAAAGCCCAATCCGCTGATCAACCTGGGGATCCTGCGCAATCGAAACTTCGGGCTGTCGAGCATTTCCAGCCTGGGCATGGGCGTCGGGCTGTACGGTTCGATCTATCTGCTACCGCTGTATCTGGCGCAGATCCAGAATTACAACGCCCTGCAGATCGGCGAAGTGATCATGTGGATGGGCGTGCCGCAGCTGTTTCTGATTCCGCTGGTGCCGAAACTGATGAAATTCGTCTCGCCGAAATGGCTGTGCACGATCGGTTTCGGCTTGTTCGGGCTGGCGAGTTTTTCATCCGGCGTACTCAACCCGGATTTCGCCGGGCCGCAGTTCAATCAGATCCAGATTATCCGCGCCTTGGGTCAGCCGCTGATCATGGTGACCATTTCGCTGATCGCCACGGCTTATATCCTGCCGCAGGACGCGGGCTCGGCGTCGAGTCTCTTCAACATCTTGCGCAACCTCGGCGGCGCCATCGGCATCGCCCTGCTCGCCACCCTGCTGGACGCGCGCACCAAGATCTACTTCGATTACCTGCGTGAAGCCGTGGTGCCGACCAATCCGCAGGTGGCCGAACGTCTGGCGTCGATGACTGATCGGTTCGGCAGTGACACGGCGGCGCTGGGCAAATTGAGTGAGATCGTTCATCAGCAGGCGCTGATCATGGCCTACAACGATGCGTTTCATTTTGTCGGGATTGCGTTGGGGATCAGCATGTTGGCGATTTTGCTGACCAAGAAATTGCCCGCCGGACTGAAGGCCGGCGAGGCACATTAACCTTGAGCGGACGCAGAGCGTCCAGGGCTGCATTCCCACGCAGAGCGTGGGAACGATCCATTAAACGGCCAACAGCCGCTCACGCAGCTTGGCGATTTCGTCGCGCATCTGCGCAGCCGCTTCGAATTCCAGGTCGCGGGCCAACTGGTACATTTTCTCTTCCAGTTGGCGAATGCGCTTGGTGATCTCGCTCGGCGAGCGCAGTTCGGCTTCGTACTTGGCGTTTTCTTCAGCGGCCTTGGCCATGCCCTTGCGCTTCTTGCTGCGCGAACCGGGCACAGTGGCGCCTTCCATGATGTCGGCAACGTCCTTGAACACGCCCTTCGGCGTGATGCCGTTGGCGAGGTTGAAGGCGATCTGCTTGTCGCGACGGCGCTCGGTCTCGCCAATCGCCCGCTCCATCGAACCGGTGATGCGATCCGCGTAGAGAATCGCCCGACCATTGAGGTTACGCGCCGCGCGGCCGATGGTCTGGATCAGCGAGCGCTCGGAACGCAGGAAACCCTCCTTGTCCGCGTCGAGAATCGCCACCAGTGACACTTCCGGCATGTCCAGGCCTTCACGCAGCAGGTTGATCCCCACCAGCACATCGAACGTGCCGAGACGCAGGTCGCGGATGATTTCGACCCGTTCGACGGTGTCGATGTCCGAGTGCAAATAACGCACACGAATGCCGTGGTCGGCCAGGTAATCGGTCAGGTCTTCGGCCATGCGCTTGGTCAGCGTGGTGACCAGCACCCGCTCCTCCAACGCCACCCGCTTGGTGATTTCCGACAAAAGATCGTCTACCTGAGTCAGCGCCGGGCGTACTTCAACCTGCGGATCGACCAGACCGGTCGGTCGCACCACTTGCTCGATCACCCGACCGGCGTGCTCGGCTTCGTAGTTGCCGGGCGTGGCCGAAACGAAGATCGTCTGCGGGCTCACCCCTTCCCACTCGTCGAAACGCATCGGCCGGTTATCCAGCGCCGATGGCAGGCGGAAACCGTATTCCACGAGGGTTTCCTTGCGCGAACGGTCGCCCTTATACATCGCGCCGACCTGCGGCACGCTGACGTGGGATTCGTCGATCACCAGCAACGCGTCGGCCGGCAGGTAATCGTAGAGGGTCGGCGGCGGCGCGCCAGCCGGACGGCCCGACAGGTAGCGCGAGTAGTTCTCGATGCCGTTGCAGTAGCCGAGTTCGAGGATCATCTCCAGGTCGAACCGGGTACGCTGCTCCAGCCGCTGGGCTTCGACCAGTTTGTTGTTGTTGCGCAAGTATTCCAGGCGCTCCTGCAACTCGACCTTGATGCCCTCGATGGCGTCGAGCAGGGTTTCCCGGGGCGTCACGTAGTGGCTCTTCGGGTAGAACGTGAAGCGCGGCAGCTTGCGGATGACCTCACCGGTCAGCGGGTCGAACGCGGAAATGCTCTCCACTTCGTCATCGAACAGCTCGATGCGGATCGCTTCGAGATCAGACTCCGCCGGGAAGATGTCGATCACATCGCCGCGCACCCGGAAGGTCGCCCGGGCGAAATCCATGTCGTTGCGGGTGTATTGCAGGTCGGCCAGACGCCGCACCAGTGCACGCTGGTCGAGCTTGTCGCCGCGATCAACGTGCAAAACCATTTTCAAATAGGTTTCCGGGCTGCCCAGACCGTAGATGCACGACACCGTGGTGACGATGATCGCGTCCTTGCGCTCGAGCAATGCCTTGGTCGCCGACAGACGCATCTGCTCGATGTGGTCGTTGATCGACGCATCCTTCTCGATGAAGGTGTCGGACGACGGCACATAGGCTTCGGGCTGGTAGTAGTCGTAGTAGGAAACGAAGTACTCGACGGCGTTGTTCGGGAAGAACGACTTGAACTCGCCGTACAACTGCGCGGCCAGAGTCTTGTTCGGCGCCAGCACCAAGGTCGGACGCTGCACCTGGGCGATCACGTTGGCGATGCTGAAGGTCTTGCCCGACCCGGTCACTCCGAGAAGCGTCTGGTGCGCCAGCCCGGCTTCGATGCCCTCAACCATCTGGCGAATGGCTTCGGGTTGATCGCCGGCGGGGTCGAAACGGGTGACGAGCTGGAATTCAGACATAAACACCTCTGGAATCGCGACGCGTCGGTCAACCGAAGCACCACGAGAAAGACCGCAAACGACCGATGTCGCGCAAGGAAAAACGAAGATTGTGCTGAATGTGGAGCCGATTGCCTCGCCTTTCAAGGCAAACGTCCTACATCCGGTAAAGTCTCCGACAGATCCATTCGACTAACGGTCGAGAAATAATCGGAAAAACTTACCTTAAAAGCTGATTCGCCTGTCGCCATTGGTCGATGATGGCCTCTATACTAGCTCCCCGTTTGTGCACCGCTCTAGTGCATTCGGCTGGAGCGCGACACGTCCCTCCACTCTCCATTCAGAGCCGCCGTAAAAATGAGCCTGTTCTCCGCTGTCGAAATGGCACCCCGCGATCCAATCCTGGGCCTCAACGAAGCATTCAACGCCGATACCCGGACCAATAAGGTCAACCTCGGGGTGGGTGTGTACTGCAACGAAGAGGGGCGAATTCCACTCCTGCGCGCCGTCATCGAAGCCGAAACCATTCGCGCCGCTCAGCACGCCTCGCGCGGCTACCTGCCGATCGACGGCATCGCGGCCTACGACCAGGCCGTGCAAAAGCTGCTGTTCGGCAATGATTCGCCATTGCTGGCGGCTGGCCGCGTTGTCACCACTCAGGCCGTCGGCGGAACCGGCGCACTGAAAATCGGTGCCGACTTCCTCAAGCAACTGCTGCCGAATGCTGTTGTGGCAATCAGCGACCCGAGCTGGGAAAACCACCGCGCGCTGTTCGAAACCGCCGGTTTCCCGGTGCAGAACTACCGTTACTACGACGCCGCCACCCACGACGTGAACCGTGCCGGCCTGCTCGAAGACCTCAACGCCCTGCCGAACGGCTCGATCATTGTGCTGCACGCTTGCTGCCACAACCCGACCGGCGTCGACCTGAGCCCGGCGGACTGGAACAACGTGCTGGAAGCGGTCAAGGCCAAAGGTCACGTGCCTTTCCTCGACATGGCTTACCAGGGTTTCGGTGACGGCATCGCCGAAGACGCCGCTGCCGTGCGTCTGTTCGCCGAATCCGGCCTGACCTTCTTCGTGTCGAGCTCGTTCTCCAAGTCGTTCTCGCTGTACGGCGAGCGTGTCGGTGCGCTGTCGATCGTCAGCGAATCGAAAGAAGAAAGCGCCCGCGTACTGTCGCAAGTCAAACGCGTGATCCGCACCAACTACTCCAACCCGCCGACCCACGGCGCAAGCGTCGTCGCCGCGGTGCTGAACAGCCCGGAACTGCGCGCCCAGTGGGAAGCCGAACTGGCTGAAATGCGCCTGCGCATTCGCGGCATGCGCGAGCAAATGGTTGCTCTGCTGGCGAAGAAAGCCCCGCAGCGTGACTTCAGCTTCGTCGGTCGTCAGCGCGGCATGTTCTCCTACTCCGGCCTGACCACCGAACAGGTTCACCGCCTGCGCAACGAGTTCGGCATCTACGCCCTGGACACCGGCCGCATCTGCGTCGCCGCGCTGAACCAGAGCAACATCGAAGCCGTGACGGACGCCATCGTACAGGTCATCTGATCCGGCGCTGCACTGAAAACGGGAAGCCTGCGGGCTTCCCGTTTTTTATTTGTCTGAAGAAAACCCGCTACACCCTCTAGACTGCACACAGACGATATTTCAGAGAACCGACATGAAAAACGATGACCTGCGCGCCGACCGCGATGAGCTGGACTACTATCCACCCCGCACCTCGGGCAAACGCGAAAAGAGCCTGGTATTGCAAGTGGCGGCCGGGGTGTTTCTCGGCGGACTGGCCCTGTGGCTAGTGCAACTGGCGGCCACGGCGCTGTACGCCCGACTGCTGATGGGCACTTTTACATTTGGCGGCTGAAACCGTTCGGCAAAAATATTCCGTGAAAGCTTGACTAGTCTTTTTAAATCAGTAAGATACGCACCAATTCCGCAATAGCTCAGTTGGTAGAGCAAGTGACTGTTAATCACTGGGTCCCTGGTTCGAGTCCAGGTTGTGGAGCCAAATACAGAGCCCCTGAATCGAAAGATTGAGGGGCTTTTTTGTGGGCGCTGAAAAAAGCGGCGCCATAGAAAAAGGGCCGATCAGTTTCGCAACTGATCGGCCCTTTTCTGTTCAGATACAGAGGTCAGACGTGTTCGCTGCTCTTGGCATGTGCCTTCGGCGCGCCATGACCGTGATCCGAATCCGGATCAATCACCGGCACTTCGTTGCCGTCGCAGTCATGCAGCTTGCCGTCGCTGAAGTAGTCGCCTTCACGCAACGCTGCCAGATCGCGATAGCGCAGGGTCCGCTCTTCTGCCGCCGCAAACACCGACTGCTGATCCGAGTTGCCCGCCGTGAAGTGGTTGAACGCCAGGTTCAGCAGGATCGCCATGATCGCCGACGAACTGATGCCCGAATGGAAAATGGTCGCGAACCAGCTCGGGAAGTGATCGTAGAAGTTCGGTGCGGCAATCGGGATCATGCCGAAGCCGATCGAGGTAGCGACGATGATCAGGTTGACGTTGTTGCGGTAATCGACCTTGGACAGCGTACGGATGCCGCTCGCCGCCACGGTGCCGAACAGCACGATACCGGCGCCGCCAAGCACCGAGGTCGGTACGGCTGCGATGACCCGGCCCATGAACGGCAGCAGGCCGAGGATCACCAGGAAGATACCGCCGGTTGCCACCACATAGCGGCTCTTGATCCCGGTCACCGCCACCAGCCCGACGTTCTGAGCGAAGGCGCTTTGGGTGAACGAGCCGAAGATCGGCGCAAACATGCTCGACAGCATGTCCGCCCGCAGGCCGTTGCCCAGGCGTTTGGAGTCGACCTTGGTGCCGATGATTTCACCGACCGCCAGGATGTCCGCCGAGGTTTCCACCAAGGTCACCATGACCACGATGCACATCGACAGGATCGCCGCGAAGTGGAAGGTCGGCATGCCGAAATGGAACGGTGTCGGGAAGCCGAACATCGGGCCCTGGGTGACGTTGGAGAAGTCCGCCATGCCGAGGAACACCGCCAGCACCGTGCCGATCACCATGGCCAACAGGATCGACAGACGCGAGATGGTGGAACTGCCAACCTTGCTCAGCAGCAACACCAGCACCAGCGTGACCGCCGCCAGACCGATGTTCTGCATGCTGCCGAAGTCAGGCGCGTGACTGTTGCCGCCCATGGCCCAGCGTGCGGCCACCGGCATCAGCGTCAGGCCGATGGTGGTAATCACGATGCCCGTGACCAGCGGCGGGAAGAACTTGGTGATTCGCGAGAACACCGGGGTGATCAGCAAGCCGATCAGCGACGCGGCAATCACCGCGCCGAGCACCGACTGGAAGCCGCCCTCCCCGCCACTGCTGACAATCGCCACCATGGTGGCAACGCCGGAGAACGACACGCCCTGCACCAGCGGCAACTGACAGCCGAAAAACGGTAAACCCAGGGTTTGCAGCAACGTGGCCAGCCCCCCCGCAAACAATGAAGCAGCAATCAACAGACCGATGTCCGCCGGTGAAAGCCCGGCGGCCTGACCGATGATCAGTGGCACCGCGACGATACCGCCATACATGGTCAGAACGTGTTGCAGGCCGTAAGCCATATTCGCGCCGACCCCGAGATTCTCGTCCTCGGGCCGTTGGTGTGAAACATGGGGCGTTTTCATGGTGGGGGAGTTCCCTGGTTTTTGTTATGCGCACACTGTATGCAAGAGTCAGGACAAATGTCCATAGACTTGTATACAACTTGTCAGTCACATAATGGTTAGCTAGCCACCCAACCTTCTATCTCGCTGCTTTAGCCCCCCACAAATCCGGCAACACATCGTTGACTGCTCCCCCGTTTTATCCACCTAGGCTGAAGTGTTCATGGCGACCGACGGCGCGGCCGCTCTCTTTTTTATACATATAAAGTATGCATAATGAAGCCATTCAAGATTCAGTTCGACAAAAGCAAGAATGCTGCCAACAAACTCAAACACAGAGGGATCAGCCTCGCCGAGGCCGAACCGGTCTTCTACGACGACCGAGCACTGACCATTGAAGACAACGACCATGACGAGCAACGCTGGATCACACTGGGCAACGACGGCAAAGGGCGTTTATTGGTTGTTGCATACAGTTACCGCGAACCGAATTTCGTTCGAATCATTTCCGCACGTATCGCTACACCGAGCGAACGTCGCGAATTTTTTCTGGAGGCTTGACCCATGAAAGACGAGTACGACTTTTCTCAGGGAAAACGCGGCGCATTGGCGCCCAACAAGGGTAAAACGCGCATCACCATCATGCTTGATGATGCGGTCATCGAAGCGGCACGTACGGTCGCCGAAGAGGAAGGGTTTGGCTATCAGACGGTAATCAACAACACCCTGCGCCACGCATTGCTTAACAGCCGTGGCGAAACCGATGAACTCGAACATTCCAGCGGGCAATTCAAGCAAGGCATCACCGCCACCGACCTCAAGAGCCTTGAGAAAAAACTGTCGGCGGCCGTCAACGAGATCCGGCGGGTGCTGGAGCCGGAGGCAAAACCTTAGGTTTCAGACTGGCTGAATCAAGCGCGCCAGCGCCAGACGTGCACCGGGTTGGTGCGGCAAGCGCAGACCGAATTCCCGTTCCAGCAATTCGATCAGTTCATCGACGTCCGTCACTTCACGCCGCTCGCTCTCGGCGCCCATGCGGTGGATCGCGAAACTGCCGTTGTTCAATGTGCGCCGCCAGCCGTCACCGGTACGCGCGACCATCAGGCGCTGGGCAAATGGCGAGTCTGGGTGGGTCGAGACGTACCAGTTGCCGAGGGTGTAATCGATGTCCTCCTGGCGTTGCAGGTCAAACAGGTACATCGGCCGCCATTCGCCAGCAACCCTGGCTCGCAGCATGTAGCCATCGGCCTGCACTTCGATACGATAAGGTTCGTGCGGGGTGGATTGCTCGGCGTCGGTATCGAGCACCAGCGGCGCGGTCGGCACCATGCCGCCGAAGCCGACGTCGGTGATGTAGCGCACCCCGTCAATGGTCACCAGGCTCAGGCGGTGGGTGCGTGCCGTCCAGCTGCCTTCGGGCTGATTCATCACCACTCGCCCGCTGATGCCCCGCGCATCGAACCCCAACTCCAGCAGCAAGGCCAGAAACAGGTTGTTCAGCTCGTAGCAGTAACCGCCACGGGCGTCGTTAAAGACCTTGCGTTCGATCGAGGGCAGATCGATCAGGACGGGCTCGCCACTGAGCGTCGACAGGTTTTCGAAGGGAAAGGCGCCGGTATGACGCAGTTGCAACAGCCGCAGGGTTTCAAGGGTCGGTGCCGGGGGCGCATCGAATCCCAGACGTTGCAGGTACGTTTTCAGGTTCGTCAGGCGTGGCTCGCTCATTGCTGGGTCCTTTTGCATGGGGGCGCGGATCGTTCCGCCGATGGTCGCCATGTATACGGGATCCGGGCATCGAATCGACAATTGAATTAACCAATCACCTGCTAGCGTCTTTTACGCGAATCGATGCGAATCCACGTCGGCGCGTGGTCGCTGGCATGCGGTTCGTTGCGCACCCAGGCATCCACACCGGCCTCGCACAAATAAGGGCTCAGCTTTGGATTGAGCAGCAGATGGTCGATCCGCAGCCCGGAATTCTTCTGCCAGTGCTGACGGAAGTAATCCCAGAACGTGTACAGCCGATCTTCGGGATACAGATGCCGCAACGAATCGGTCCAGCCCTGATCCAGCAGGCGCTGGTAGCACTCGCGGCTTTCCGGCTGCAACAGCGCATCCTTGAGCCAGGATCGGGTGTTGTAGATATCCAGATCCGTGGGCACCACGTTGTAATCGCCCGCCAGCACCACCGGGTGATCGCTGCTTTGCAGATCCCGGGCGTATTTGATCAACCGCTCGAACCAGGCCAGTTTGTAGTCGAACTTCGGCCCCGGTTGCGGATTGCCATTGGGCAGGTACAGGCACCCCACCAACACCCCGTGAACCGCCGCTTCGAGGTATCGACTGTGTTTATCGTCGGGATCGCCGGGCAGACCGCGCCGGCTCTCCAGCGGTTGCGTATCGCGGGCCAGAATCGCCACGCCGTTCCATGACGCCTGACCGTGCCAGATGGCGCCGTAACCGGCGGCCGCAAGCTCAGCAGCAGGAAATGCGCTGTCCACCAGTTTCAGCTCCTGCAAGCAGACGATGTCCGGCTGCTCGCGCCTCAACCATTCCAGCAGGTTCGGCAGTCGGGCTCGCAGGCCGTTGACGTTGAACGTGGCAATGCGCATTTTTTTCATCGTCCGGACTCCTGCCATTGACCGATAAAAACTGTGACATCCGCCCACCGCGACGGTTGCGTCGGATCGTTCCCGTACGGCGTAATAAGCACTCGCCCGATCCGCCGAGAATCCCCACATGCAAACCACGCTGCAAGGCCAGGGAATTATCCTGCGCCCGCTTCAATACACCGATGCCGATGCCCTGCTCCGTGCCGCCGCCGACGGTGAACTGTGGAACCTCACAGTCACCGTAGTGCCGTCGGCAACCACCGTCGACGCTTACCTGAAAAAAGCCCTCGACGGTCGTGAGGCCGGCACGGTCATGCCGTTTGTCATCGCGCTGAAGGAAACCGGTGAAGTGATCGGCTCGACCCGGTTCTGGAAGATCGACCCGCTCAATCGCAAGCTGGAGATCGGCAGCAGCTGGATTTCGGCGCGCTTTCAGAAGACCTTCGTCAACACCGAGGCCAAGTACCTGATGCTGCGCCACGCGTTCGAAGTGCTGAATTGCGTACGCGTGCAGTTCACGACTGACGAGAACAACCAGAAATCGCGCGCTGCGATTCTGCGTCTCGGCGCACAGCAGGAAGGCATCGTGCGCCATGAGCGAATCATGCCGGACGGCCGCAAGCGCAACTCGGTGCGCTTCAGCATCATCGATGATGAATGGCCACAGGTGCGCCTGAACCTGGAACGCAAACTGGCGGACTACGGTTTGCGCTAAGGAGTCAGACGCGGTTGCGCAGCCAGTGCAGGAAACCTTTCTTCGGCGCTGCCACCGGTGTTTCCTCCGTCAGGGATTGCGCCTTGTGCAAACGGAAATCGAGCAGCGCCTGCATGGCGTCGTTGATGTCGTGTCGGGCATCCAGGCAAGGCTTCAGATAAGACTTCTCGATGCGATACAGCGCGCAGAAGGTTTTCGCGGAAAAGTCGGCCGGCAACGAGGTATCGGAAAGAATCCCCGCCTCGCCGATCACTTCGCCAGGCCCCATACGCCCTGACTCGAACGGTGTACCGTGTCGATTCAACGTCACCGACACCACACCGGATTCAATGATGAACAAATGATCGCTGACCGCCCCGCCCGCTAGAATGATCTCGCCGGCACGGAACGTTTGCAGCGTCATGTTCTGGCTGAAGGTTTCTTTCTCTTCCTGACGCAGCGTGGAGAATATCGGCGAGCTGTCGAGCAGCGCCCGGGGGCGCGACAGATTGGTTGCCGGGATGGGTTCAACACTCGACAACAGGTTGATTCCCGATGCCTGCAAATGCCGGTACGCCAGATCGAACAGTTGATTGCGCGCCGCGCGTTTTTCATTCATCGCCGCAACGAATCCGCTGATCTCGTACTCCATCCCGCTGCTGCCGGCACTTTTCAAGGACACGCTCGGCGCCGGATTATCCAGCAGCAAACGACAGCCCTGCATGGCCCGTTCCAACGCTTCGATGACGGTGGTCGGCCGCGCATGCGGGCTCACTTGCAGCGAAACGGCCAGGCCGAACATATTGCTCGGCCGGCTGAAGTTGATGATCTTGGCCTTGGCCGCCAGCGAGTTGGGAATCACCGCCATGCTGCCCTGACTGGTTTGCAGGCGCGTGGCGCGCCAGTCGATGTCGGTGACCCGGCCTTCGGTGCCGTCGATGGAGATCCAGTCATCCAGTTGATAAGGCTTGGTGGTGTTGAGCACGATCCCGGAAAACACGTCGCTCAAGGTGCTTTGCAACGCCAGACCGACGATGATCGCCAGCGCACCGGACGTTGCCAGCACCCCTTTGACCGGCAGATCCAGCACGTAGGCCAGCGCCGCAATGATCGCAATCAGGAAGATCACCGCGCCCAGCAGATCCTGCAACAGCCGCCCGGTGTGCCCGACCCGCTGCATCATCACCGCGCCGATCAATACCGTCAGGGTGCGCGCCCCGAACAGCCACCAGCCGATCTGCAACCCGGTCGCCGCCAGATGCAACGGCACGTTGTCGGCCCAAGGCGCGGCCTCCATCGGGTTGAGGCCTTCGTTGAACAACAGGATGCTGAACAGGGCAAAAATCAGCACCCGCACCAACAGTTTCCACGCGCTGCCGTGGGAACTGATGAGACGCCACAGGCCCAGATCGATCAGGATCAGGATCAAAGCGCAAAACAACGGATGATCGGTGAGCAGGGACAGCATCAAACAACTCCGACAGGGGCCAGTCGCGAGAAGATCGCACAGATTGGGCTCAGTGTAGGAGTAATTGATCTGGCGGGATGAGTGCCACGGCGCACGCTCAAAAAAAACGGCAGGCGCACGTGGCGCCTGCCGGTTTTTTCAGCCGTGCATCTGGCCGAAACGGCCGGACTGGAAGTCGGCGAAGGCCTGGTGGATTTCCTGCTCGGTATTCATCACGAACGGGCCGTGACCGACGATCGGCTCGTCGATCGGCTCGCCGCTGAGCAGCAGCACCACCGCGTCCTGGCTGGCTTCAAGAGTGATGCGGTTGCCATCACGCTCGAACAGCGCCAGTTGCCCTGTGCTTGCCGACTCCGAACCGTTGATCTTCACCGAGCCTTTCAGCACCACCAACGCCGTGTTGCGGCCTTCGTGCAGATCCAGCGTGAGCAACTTGTCGGAGTTCAGTCGCAGATCCCACACATCGATAGGTGTGAACGTGCGGGACGGGCCCTTCTGTTCGTCGAACTCACCGGCGATCAGGCGCAGGCTGCCGGCGTTATCCTTGAGTGCGATGTTCGGGATATCACTGTCCAGAATGGTCTGGTAACCCGGCGCGGCCATTTTGTCCTTGGCTGGCAGGTTGACCCACAGTTGCACCATTTCCAGATTGCCGCCGGTTCGGGCGAAGTTTTCCGAATGGAACTCTTCATGCAGGATTCCGGAAGCCGCCGTCATCCACTGTACATCGCCCGGGCCGATGGTGCCGCCACTGCCGGTGGAGTCGCGGTGCTGCACTTCGCCTTCGTACACAATTGTCACGGTTTCGAAGCCACGGTGCGGATGCTGGCCAACACCGCGGCGTTCAGTGGTCGGGGTGAACTGTGCGGGCCCGGCGTGATCCAGCAGCAGGAACGGGCTGATGTGCTTGCCCAGGTTGTCGTAGGAAAACAGGGTACGCACCGGAAACCCATCGCCGACCCAGTGGCCGCGAGGACTGGTGTAGATACCGATAAGGTTTTTCATGGTGGACTCCGTAATCAGGTTGAACATGAACTGATCATAAATTCACCACACAATTAGCACTAGTCAGCCAAAACCGTCTTCATCGTTCTACCTGTAGAACAGTGATCGATCGCATCGATTCGTGACTTTCAGTCAACAGTACTTTGCCCCGACAACGGTTTTTCCCAAGGAACCAGACGCGGATACTCCTGCCCATTCCCACTGCAACCCTGGAGTTTCTGCATGTCTGTTCCCGCTTTCGGTCTTGGTACGTTTCGCCTGCAAGGTCAGGTGGTCATCGATTCGGTGAGCACTGCCCTTGAGCTCGGTTACCGGGTCATCGACACCGCACAGATCTACGAAAACGAAGCCGACGTCGGTCAGGCCATCGCCGCCAGCGGCATCGCCCGCGACGAGCTGTTCATCACCAGCAAGATCTGGATCGCCAACTTCGCCAAGGATCGTTTGATCGAAAGCCTCAAGGAGAGCCTGCAAAAGTTGCAGACTGACTACCTCGACCTGACGCTGATCCACTGGCCGTCGCCGGAAGATCAGGTGCCGGTCGAAGAGTTCATGGGCGCGCTTCTGGAAGCCAAACGCCTGGGCCTGACCCGGCAGATCGGTGTTTCCAACTTCACCATCGATCTGATGAAACAGGCAATTGCTGCGGTCGGTGCGGAAAACATCGCCACCAACCAGATTGAACTGCACCCGTACCTGCAAAACCGCAAGGTCGTCGAGTTCGCGCAAAGTCAGGGCATCCAGATTACGTCGTACATGACCCTGGCCTATGGCGAAGTGCTGAAGGACCCGCTGATCGTGCAGATCGCCGAGCGCCTGCAAGCCACACCGGCGCAAGTCGCCCTGGCGTGGGCGATGCAGTCGGGTTACGCGGTGATTCCGTCGTCGACCAAGCGTGCCAACCTGCAAGGCAACCTCGGCGCCACGGCGCTGACCTTGAACGACGCTGACATGGCGCTGATCGCCACACTGGATCGCGGCCATCGCCTGACCAGCCCCAAAGGCATCGCGCCGCAGTGGGACTGACCGATCAGGCCTGAAGCTGCTGCGCGAGGTCTTGCATGGCCACGCGCAGCAGCTCGATAGCGGTCGTCAATGCCGCTTCGGGCTCATCGTCACGACAGGCTTGCTCGAGTACTCGACACGCCGAGACCACGCGCTCGGCACCGATCATGTGCGCCCCACCCGTGACGTGATGGGCCAGATCACGCAGATCGACACGATCACCCTTGCGGCCTGACTCGTCCAGCCGCTTCAGATCGATGCGCAGATTGCTCAGTACCTCCCCACGTAATTGCTCGATCAACGGGTTGTCCGCGCCGACCAGTTGCATCAGCACACTCAGGTCGAAATCGGCCACTCCCTTATCATTCACGCTCTCGACCTGGATGACCCCGGGTTCTGCAGCCATCAAGGCCTGGCTCAGATCGCGCAACAGAACCGGTTTGAACAGACAATCGTCCATCCCGGCCGCTCGGCATCGCTGCTTTTCTTCCATCTGCGCATTGGCGGTGAATCCGAGGATCAGACAGGGCGTCCTGCCCGTCGCAACTTCTTCCTGACGCACCGCCCGTGCCAGTTCATACCCGTTGAGCACCGGCATGTTGCAGTCGGTGATCAGCACCTCGAACGATTGCTTGCGCCAGAGCGTCAGCCCCTGCTTCGCGTCCCCGGTGTCGACAGCACGATGCCCGAGCTCACTCAACTGTCGGCACAACAGCAGGCGATTCACGGAATGGTCATCCACCACCAGGACGCTCAGCGACTTTACCGTCGCCGTCGCGGGAGCGGTTGCAACGGCCTGCACAAGTGGCTCCAGCACCGGCACTTCCAGTTGCAACATGACCTGCGTACCCTTTCCCGGTTCGCTGCTCATCCACAACTCTCCGCCCATCATCCGGCACAGGTTGCGGCTGATCACCAGCCCCAGACCAGAACCGCCATGCGCCACAGACTGGTGATCGCCGACCTGCACAAACGGGCGGAACAATCGCTGCTGATCCTCGGCGCTGATGCCCCGGCCACTGTCCTCGATAGTCACGCCCACCTCAATCTTCCCGTCCAGCTCGCTGATCATGCGCAAGCGCACACTCACCTGCCCGTCATCGGTGAACTTGATCGCGTTACTCAGCAGGTTCGACAGCACTTGTTTGAAACGCAGGGGATCGAGCATGACTTCAATGTCGGTGCGCTCATCCAGCTCCAGATACCACAACAAATGCTTCTGCCGGGCAAGGCCTTCGAAAATCCGACACACCGACGCGACCACTTCATGCAGATTGGCGCGCTCTGGAGCGAGCGACAAATGCCCGGACTCAATGCGGGCGATGTCGAGAATATCGCCGATCAATGCCAGCAGTTGCTGCCCGGCGCTGGATGCCACCGCAATCGCCTGACGATCGGTAACACCTTCATCGGCACGTTTCAGGGCCAGTTCGAGCATGCCGATCAGGGCATTCATCGGTGTACGGATTTCATGGCTCATGGTCGCCAGAAACGTACTCTTGGCACGATTGGCTTCATCGGCCGCTTCCTTGGCTTCCTGCAACTGCTGCAGCCATTGCTGACGCTGGCGGATCTGCCGACGCTGAAAGCCGATCCAGCCCAATGCCGACAGCAACAGCCCTGCCGCCACTGCAAACCCGCGCAGTATTTGCGTTTGATGACGCTGCCAATAGCTGTCTTGCCGAACCACATCACGACTCCAGCCCGCGACCAGACCGTCGATTTCCTGGGGTGAGATGCCCAGCAGTGCCTTGTTCAGAATCGATTGCAACTGCGGAGCATCGAGCCTTGTGGCCATGGCAATCCGGGCCGGTTGATCGCCCAGCGTGGAAACAATACGCAAGCGGTCGCGGTACTGGTGATCGATCTGGTAGCGCGCCACCAGCAACGAACTCACTGTCGCATCGGCCTGTCCGTCGAGCAGCACCCGCATGCCATCTGCCGGACTCGGCAACTCGATCAGACGGATCCGGGGCACATGCTCCAACAGAGAGTCGCGCAACAGATTGCCGCGATAGAGCGCCAGGCGCTTGCCCGCCATCTCGTCCAGGTTGCGAGGCGCCTGTGTCTTTGAATCGGTAATCAAGACAAAGGGGCTGTTGGCGTAAGAGCGGGTGAACAGCATTTCAAGTTCACGCTCGCGGCTCGGTGTCAGCACCGGCAACAGATCCATCTCCCCGGCCCTGAGTTGCTCGAGCAGGCGATCCTGAGACTGCCCGCGCACCACCTCGAAAGTGAGGCCGCTACGCTGACTGATCAGGTTGAGCAGTTGCGCCGCCAGGCCACTGAACCGGCCATCGGCGTCAAAAAATGACAGCGGCGCAAAGTCATCGATAGCGCCGACCCGCACCACCGGATGCAGATCCAGCCATTGTTGCTCACT
Organism: Pseudomonas sp. B20(2017); assembly: GCF_002113125.1. Taxonomy (GTDB): domain Bacteria; phylum Pseudomonadota; class Gammaproteobacteria; order Pseudomonadales; family Pseudomonadaceae; genus Aquipseudomonas. Next base: position 23,657 of record NZ_NEJP01000024.1, read on the forward strand.
GTCGCTCAGACTTACCCGCGACTGCGCCGCCATGTCGGCGCGACCGGCGCTCCAGCGCAGCTCCATCGCCAGGCGCTGTTCCATGGGAATCGCCAGCAGAGCCCTGTCAACCAGACGTTTCAGACGCGTGTTGTTGCGGGTCAGGGCAAAGCCGAACGGGTTTGCGTCAAGGCCCGCAGGCCCGGCCAGTTGCAGGTCGTTATGAAAGATGGTGTTGAGCAAATAGCTGGAACTGATGAAGTCGCCAATGAAAACCGCATCCGGACCGTACGCCACGGCGCCGAGGGCATCGAAAATCGATCGATAGAGCTGCAAGGAAGCTTGCGGGTAAGCCTCTTCGATGGTCGAGGCTGGCAGGTAGTCGTCCACCATGGCAATGCGCTTGCCTGCGAGATCACCCGGTAACGCCTCATTGAGCCGGGTCACCCACATCGGCTGATCCTCGGCGTAAGCGCGCGACAGCATCAAGTCCGGGTCGGCGAGCTCGAAGTTGTTCGATGTCCCCAGCAGGTCCACCTCACCAGCCTCGAGCGCCGCCATGGCGCTTGCGCGGTCGGGATAGCACCAGACTTCAACGCCGATGTTCAAAATCTGTGCAATTGCGTCGGCGTAATCGGCCGTAAGGCCTTCCAGTTCATGACGCTTGCGGGTCAGCTCAAAGGGCGGATAATCCGGCCAGGAGGCACCGATGCGCAATACCGGGTGCGCGCTCAGCCACTGTTTATCCTGCTCATCCAGGCGAACCTGCACCCCCTCGAGACGGGTGCGGGAGACGATTTCCAGCCTTTGTGGCTCGGTCGCGTGCGCTGCGCTTGCAAGCATCAGTATCGACAGAAGCACAAACCGCAGAGACCATATCATAGGCAGCCTGTCACAACAGGCCGTTGCGTTTGACAAACTCTCGCAATACCACCAGCGAGCTTACTCCGAGCTTCAGCAGCAAGCGGGTCTTGTAGGTGCTGATGGTCTTGTGACTAAGGTTCATCGCCAGAGCAATGTGCTTGTTGGACTCGCCTCTGGCCAGCTTCAGCATGATCTCCATTTCGCGGGTGGACAGAAGTGCAATCAGCTCTCGCTCATCGCGGTGTGCTTCGGATTGCCCGGCATTGACCGCAGGCATTTCGGGGAAGTAGGTATAACCCGAACGGACGGCCTTGATTGCATTTTGCAGATGTTGCATCGAGGCGGACTTGGCGACAAACGCCATCGCCCCTGCCCGTCGACAGCGCATCAGATAGTGATCAGGGTCGGCCGAGGTGAAAATCAACACCTTGCAGACCAGCCCGATGGCCCTGATGCGCGCCAATACCTCCAGGCCGCCGAAGCCATTGAGCTTCAGGTCGAGCACGACCAGTTCCGGCGCATGTTCTCGTAACATCGGCACAACGTCGACACCGCTGGTAGTCACATGAATCGGTTTGTAACCTGCCGACTCCAGAATCATACGAACGGCACCCACCACCACCGGATGATCATCGACGATCAATGCTGAACCCATGACCACTCCCGGGGCAAATACCTGACATGGCGCCACCGATCTTGCATGAACGGGACTATTGGTAGCTGCGCTACAACTGTTGCACGCTGTGCACGCTGAATCACCTGTCAGATCTGACAGTTGTGCGATTGACCGATCTGTGATCGAACACGCGATGCACGCTCAAGCGAAGCCTCGACCGAGGTCATCAACTGTTCGATTGCGCAGATTGAAGGCAATGCTTCCGGGCTGGTGATGAGCTTTGCCCCAAAAAGCCCGGAAACACTTGATGCATTCGCCGGCTCACCATAGACCAGCGCCTGCCGGATTTGCGGATGATCAAACAGAAAACCGCGCAGATCCGCGATCCCGGTCGCCAGTTCGGCATTGATCACCAGAACATCGAACGGCTGACAGCCGTAATCGACCAGCGTCAGCAACTCGGCAAGGCTTTGTACCGGTGCAATACGGTAGTAATCGAGACCATTGAACATCCGCTCGATCTTCATCCGGTGAAAATGCTGCAAATCGGCGATCAGGATTCGCAGGGTCTTGTCGTTCAATGTGGAAGTCCGGGTAGTCGCCTCAAGTGGCGGCAAGACTACCCAACCATCGGGATACACTCTGTAGGACTTTTCCGAAAAATACCGTCACTCATCCGGAATAAAAAAGTTACTCCGTGGTGCTCGGACTCCAGAACGCCTGCACTACCAGCGCCGAGGTCGATATGCGCGCCACCAGTGCATCCAGTTCATCACCGTCCACCGAGGTGGTCGCCAGCGTTGCCTCGATCTCGATTTCATCAGCACCGAAGGCATGTACATCGACATCGCTGGCCGGGTAGTTGCTGCGTTCGAGCTCGGCTTCAAGCAACGCGAACACGGCGGTCTGCTGCGAACGCCGGGCGATGACGTAGACGATGTTGGTGACTTCCGCCGAGACCACATCGAGCGGCTGACGGTTGATGTTGTTGACGATCGGCCGCAGCAAGGTATTGGCGGCGAGCACGAACAAGGTCCCCAGCACTGCTTCGGCCAGCAGGTCGGCACCGGCGCAGGCACCAACGGCCGCCGAGGTCCAGAGCGTGGCGGCGGTGTTGAGACCGCGCACGTTGCCCTCTTCGCGCATGATCACCCCGGCACCGAGAAAACCGATGCCGGAGACCACATACGCGACCACCCGCACCGCGCCTTCGGCACCGGCGAGACGGTTGGCCATGTCGACGAAAATCGCCGCGCCGACCGCCACCAGCACATTGGTGCGCAAACCCGCCGTGCGTTGCCGGTACTGGCGCTCGAAGCCGATCAGACCGCCGAGGATGAACGCCGCGCTGAGGCTGACCAGCGTGTCGAGCAATGAGGTGAGGTTGAGATTGTTGATCGCTTGCATGTCGAATTCCTTGAAACCGCCCCCCTTGCTCCCACAAGGGGGGAATCTTGCCTGTTACTGCCAGCCGAACCGGCGGAGGTAGAAACCTTTCACGGCCTGGGTCAGCGCCATGTACGCCAGCAGGATCACCGGCAGGAACACGAAGTACATCGATGGCAGCGCCTGCAATTTGAAGTAGTGCGCCAGCGGCCCCATCGGCAGGAAGATGCCCACGGCCATGATGATTGCGGTCATCACCAGCAGCGGCATGGCCGCGCGGCTTTGCAGGAACGGAATCTTCGGCGTGCGGATCATGTGCACGATCAGCGTCTGGGTCAGCAGCCCCACCACGAACCAGCCGGACTGGAACAGGGTCTGGTGATCCGGGGTGTTGGCATCGAACACGTACCACATCAAGGCGAACGTTGTGATGTCGAAGATCGAACTGATCGGGCCGAAGAACAGCATGAAGCGCCCGACGTCCCCTGGCTGCCAGCGTTGTGGCTGTTTCAGCATCTCGTCGTCGACGTTGTCGAACGGGATCGCGATCTGCGAAATGTCATAGAGCAGGTTCTGCACCAGCAGGTGCATCGGCAGCATCGGCAGGAACGGAATGAACGCACTGGCCACCAGCACCGAGAACACGTTGCCGAAGTTCGAGCTGGCGGTCATCTTGATGTACTTGAGCATGTTGGCGAAGGTCCGGCGTCCTTCCAGCACGCCCTCCTCCAGCACCATCAGGCTCTTTTCCAGCAGGATGATGTCGGCCGCTTCCTTGGCGATGTCCACCGCGCTGTCCACGGAAATCCCGATGTCTGCGGTGCGCAGCGCCGGTGCGTCGTTGATGCCGTCGCCCATGAACCCGACCACGTGGCCGTTGCCCTTGAGGATGCGCACGATGCGTTCCTTGTGCGACGGCGTGAGCTTGGCGAACACGTTGGTGGTTTCCGCCGCCACGGCCAGTTCAGCATCGCTCATGCGCTCGATATCGTTGCCCATCAGCAGGCCTTGCTGGGCCAGGCCCACTTCGCGGCAGATCTTGGCGGTCACCAGCTCGTTGTCGCCAGTCAGCACCTTCACCGCCACGCCGTGTTCGGCCAGGGCCTTGAGCGCTGGCGCAGTGCTTTCCTTCGGTGGATCGAGGAACGCCACGTAACCGATCAGCGTCAGTTCCTGCTCGTCGCCCAGGCTGTAAGTGTCGCGACCTTCAGGCATTGACCGTGCCGCCACCGCTACCACGCGCAAGCCTTCAGCGTTGAATGCTGCTGTGACCTGACGGATTTTCGCCAGCAATTCATCGCTCAAGGCTTCGTCGACTTCACCGTGACGAACCCGGCTGCACACCGCCAGAACCTCCTCCACCGCGCCTTTGCAGATCAGTTGATGTGGCTGACCGCGCCCTTCTACCACCACCGACATGCGCCGGCGATTGAAGTCGAACGGGATCTCGTCGACCTTGCGAAACGCCGTGCCGACCTTCAGCTCACGGTGGATTTCCACGTGTTCCAGCACCGCCACGTCGAGCAGGTTTTTCAGGCCGGTCTGGTAGTAGCTGTTGAGGTAGGCCATTTCCAGCACGTCGTCAGAATCTTCGCCCCAGACATCGACGTTACGCGCCAGGAAGATCTTGTCCTGAGTCAAAGTGCCGGTCTTGTCGGTGCACAGCACGTCCATGGCGCCGAAGTTCTGGATCGCATCCAGGCGTTTGACGATGACTTTCTTGCGCGACAGGAACACCGCACCCTTGGCCAGGGTCGAGGTGACAATCATCGGCAGCATTTCCGGGGTCAGGCCCACGGCGATCGACAGCGCGAACAACAGTGCTTCGGTCCAGTCGCCCTTGGTGAAACCGTTGATGAACAACACCAGCGGCGCCATGACGAACATGAAGCGGATCAACAGCCAGCTGACTTTGTTCACGCCTTGCTGGAACGACGTCACCGCACGATCAGTCGCCCCGACCCGCTGTGCCAGCGCACCGAAATAGGTGCTGTTGCCGGTGGTGAGAATCACCGCCACCGCCGTGCCGGACACCACGTTGGTGCCCATGAACAGGATGTTGTCCAGCTCCAGCGGGTTGCGCGTGTCACGGTCGGCCTGACGCGGGAATTTCTCCACCGGCATCGATTCACCGGTCATCGCCGCCTGGCTGACAAACAGATCCTTGGCGCTGAGCACCCGGCAATCGGCAGGAATCATGTCGCCGGCCGAGAGCACGATCAGATCGCCGGGCACCAGTTGCTTGATCGGCAGTTCAGCACGCGGCGCATCCCGACGCAACACGGTGGCGGTGTTGCTGACCATCGCTTTGAGCGCATCGGCGGCCTGGTTGGATTTGCTTTCCTGCCAGAAGCGCAGCAGCGTCGACAGCACCACCATCGAGAAAATCACGATGGCGGCCTTGAGGTCTTCGGTCAGCCACGAGATCACCGCCAGCAGGGTCAGCAGCAGGTTGAACGGGTTTTTGTAGCAGTGCCACAGGTGGGTCCACCACGGCAGCGGTTGCTCGTGTTCGACTTCGTTGAGGCCATGCTGCGCACGCAGCACATCGACTTCGAAATCGGTGAGGCCGTCGGTGTGGGTGCCGAGGTTCGACAGCAGCACGCCGCTGTCGCAATGGGCGGCGTCCACCAGTGTATTGGCGAGAGTCGGCGGCACTTCACGGCTGACCGTGGTGTCGCTGAGGGTTTCCAGCAAGGCCAGGCGACGGAAGTGCCGGGCGATGTGACGGGTCCGCAGGAAGCCTGCGAAAAATTCCTTGAGCGTAAGTTTCATGGCTGTTGCCCCTATGGTCAGCCGGGAAACCGTCGAGCAGGTACGTCCTCGTCCTGGGCACCGCAAAACCGGTACGGCAAGGCGTGGCGCGCCGGTCAGAAAAGACAGGCGTGTCGATAGGCATGCGGTAGCGACAATAATGTCGAAATCACAGGCTTTTCAGTGTCGATGAGAAGGACGTCGGGACATGACCGGGACCGGTCATGATCGGGATGCCGCTGCTCGCTGTTCGGCGAGACAACGGCACAAAGGAATGCGCGTTATCTTGCCGAGAATCTGCCGGTTACAAGGACCGGCCGACAACTGTCACTCGAACAAGTACCCACTGTGGGTCTCCGCTATTGATGAAAACGCGCGAAGCTTACGCCCCGATATCCGGAGAGTAAACCCGCAAAAGGAAGTGTGTCGGGGAATGTGGCGGGTGTTCAGGAAGGGTTCAGGATTGCCCCAGAGATCGCCGAGATCGTTCCCACGCTCCGCGTGGGAATGTCTCAAGGGACGCTCCGCGTTCCAATGGGACGCAGAGCGTCCCCGGCTGCATTCCCACGCAGAGCGTGGGAACGATCAAAGCGCTGAAGATCTTAGCTGGCAGTCGCCAACAACAGATCCATCACCGAACGGCTGTGCCCACGGTTCTTGCCATGCTCATACAGCGAGCCGGCAATCTCGTCCGCGCGGATCGGCAGGATCGACAGCAGCGTATCGCTCAGACCATGGCTGGCCTGGCAGAAGCCCTGCATGTACAGACCGGCCTTGCAGCGCTCGTCGGTGATCAGTTTGTAGTTGCGATCGACCTCGAAGTCGCCCAGGTACTCCTCCAGCGGCGCCAGCAATTTGCGGTGCATCTGACGCTCGTAACCGGTGGCCAGCACGACCGCGTCGTAGGCACGCACGGTGACTTCGCCGGTGGCGTTGTTGCGCACGGTCAGTTCGATACCGCGTTCGGTGGCAGTGGCTTTCTCGACAGTGGTCAGGGTGCGGAACGCATGGCGTGCGACACCGGAAACCTTCTGGCGATAGAAGATGCCGTAGATGCGCTCGATCAGGTCGATGTCGACCACCGAGTAGTTGGTGTTGTGATACTCGTTGACCAGACGCTCACGCTCGCTGCTCTTCTGCTGGAAGATCAGGTCGGTGAATTCCGGCGAGAACACTTCGTTGACGAACGGGCTGTCGTCCGCCGGCTTCAGGGCCGAGCCACGCAGGATCATGTCGACCTGCACCGACGGGAACGAGTCGTTCAAGTCGATGAAAGCTTCCGCCGCGCTCTGGCCGCCACCGATGATTGCGATGCTCATCGGCTGGTTGTTGATGCACGGTTGTTTGGCCATCTCGGCCAGGTATTGCGAGTGATGGAACACCCGACCATCACCCTTCAACGCCTTGAAGGCCTCGGGAATGCGTGGCGTGCCGCCGGCGCTGACCACCACCGAACGCGCAGTGCGCACGAATTGCTGGCCTTCGGTATCACGGGAAATCACCCGCAGGGCTTCGACCTGGTGGTTGTGCAGCACCGGTTCGATGGCCAGCACTTCTTCACCGTAACGGCTCTGCTCGGTGAATTGCGCGGCGACCCAGCGCAGGTAGTCGTTGTACTCCATGCGGCATGGATAAAACGTGCCGAGGTTGATGAAGTCGACCAGGCGACCGTGGTGCTTGAGGTAGTTGACGAACGAGTACGGGCTGGTCGGATTGCGTAGGGTCACCAGATCCTTGAGGAAGGAAATCTGCAACTCGCTCTGGGTCGACAGGGTGTTGCCGTGCCAGCTGTAGTTGGGTTGTTTGTCGAGAAACAGAACATCCAGTTCCCCCTGGGTCGGGCCGCGCTCTTGCAGAGCGATGGCCAGCGCCAGGTTCGAAGGGCCGAAACCGACGCCGATCAGGTCGTGAACGATGGGCGATGCAATTGCCTGTGTCATTTCCAGTGTCCTCTGGACGAAAAGCCTGAGTGACCTGACCGGCCTTGAGCAGGACAGCAGATCGTCTGTTGAGTAGGAACGAGGACAGTGAAATAAAATTTAACGACGACGGCTCAATGGGCATCCCATTGTTTGATGCGCAGGCGGCAATGTTTCATCGCGTTGACGATGTGTTTTTCCACCAGAGCCTTGGAAATCCCGAGGTGTTCGGCAATCTCGGGGTGCGACAGACCTTCGATCTTGCGCAGCAGAAAACTTTCGCGACACAGCGGCGAGAGTTCAGCGAGGGCACGCTGGAGCATCTCCAGTCGCTGGCCGTGATCGAAGGTGTTATGGGGAGATGGAGTGAAGTAGCGCTCTTCGCTGTCGAGCACTTCCAGCGACTCGGCCTGACGCAGGGCATTGCGCCGATGGTCGTCGATCACCAGGTTCAGGGCGGTGCGATAAAGAAATGCGCGAGGCTGCTCGATCGGCGTTTCGCTGGATCGCTCCAGCACCCGCAGATAAGCGTCATGCACCACATCTTCGGCCACCTGACGGTTGCCGAGTCTGGCGTTCAGGAAACACACCAACTCGCGATAGTAGTTTTCCAACATGATTCCCCGCCGCAGCGTGCGGTTTCGATCCTTGAGCCAGATCCGCGACTGTCGAAAAAGACAATGGCAGGATAGTGGCAAATTCAGGTGCGTAATTTATAGTAATTCTCATATAGATTTAAAGCGCTGTTTCGGTTTGCCCGACAAATTGTTCGTGTCTATACCTGATACCGCGCTTTTCATCGCTTAAATTCCCCGCCTCACTCCTCGTTTAACCATCAGCTCCCCGTGTCTGTCGCGCCCCGCGACAGCGTCAGGTCGTGTCCCGCTTGCGGTGCCCGACGGACGACGGGCCGACTCACACTGGCCGGAACCCTGCATGAAACGTCCACGTCCCGCCCGACGCGCCCTGCTCGCTGCTCTTTGTCTGATCCCCGTGATTGCCGTTGCTGCCTGGCAGGTTCTGCCACCCGGTCGTGACAAGTTCGCCACCGTTCAGGTCGGCCGTGGCGATATCGAGAGCAGCGTCACGGCTCTGGGCACCCTGCAACCGCGCCGCTATGTGGATGTTGGCGCACAGGCATCCGGGCAGATCCAGAAAATCCACGTCGAAGTCGGCGACGTGGTCAAGGAAGGCCAGTTGCTGGTGGAGATCGACCCTTCCACGCAGAAGGCCAAACTCGACGCCGGGCGCTACTCCATCGAAAACCTCAAGGCGCAATTGCAGGAACAAAAAGCCCAGCACGAACTGGCGCAACAGAAATACCAACGCCAGCAGAATCTCGCCGCCGGCGGCGCGACCCGCGAAGAAGACGTGCAGACCGCCCGCGCCGAACTGAAAGCCACCCAGGCGCGGATCGACATGTACCAGGCGCAGATCCGTCAGGCCGAGGCCAGCCTGCGCAGCGATCAGGCCGAACTCGGCTACACCCGCATTTACGCCCCGATGACCGGCACCGTGGTCGCTCTCGACGCGCGTGAAGGCCAGACCCTCAATGCCCAGCAGCAGACGCCGCTGATTCTGCGTATCGCCAAGCTGTCACCGATGACGGTGTGGGCCGAGGTGTCCGAGGCTGACATTGGTCATGTCAAACCAGGCATGACCGCCTACTTCACCACCCTCAGCGGCGGCAACCGGCGCTGGAGCAGCACCGTGCGGCAGATCCTGCCAGTGCCGCCCAAACCGCTGGACCAGACCAGCCAGGGCGGCGGCAGCCCTGCCAGCTCGAGCAAAAGCGGGAGTGCCCGGGTGGTGTTGTACACCGTGCTGCTCGACGTGGATAACGCCGACAACGCCTTGATGGCAGAAATGACCACGCAAGTATTCTTCGTCGCCAACCAGGCAAAAAATGTCCTGACGGCACCGGTGGCCGCCCTGCAAGGCAGCGCCGTGGCCAATGTGCAGACCGCGCAGGTCATCGCTGCCAATGGCGACGTACAGACCCGCGAAGTACGCACCGGCATCAGTGATCGCCTGAAAGTGCAGATCCTCGAAGGCCTGAATGAAGGTGACCATTTGTTGATCGGCCCGGCCGATAGCAACGGAGGCTGAATGCAAACGCCTCTGATCGACCTGCAGGACATCCGCAAGTCCTACGGTGGCGGCGACGCGCCTGAAGTTCACGTCCTGCGCGGTATCGACCTGTCGATTCACGCCGGCGAGTTCGTGGCGATCGTCGGCGCCTCCGGCTCCGGCAAGTCGACGCTGATGAATATCCTTGGCTGCCTCGACCGCCCGACCACCGGCGAATACCGCTTCGCCGGTGAAAACGTCGCGGGCCTGGACACCGACGAGCTGGCCTGGCTGCGTCGCGAAGCCTTTGGTTTCGTGTTCCAGGGCTACCACCTGATCCCGTCCGGTTCGGCTCAGGAAAACGTCGAGATGCCGGCGATCTACGCCGGCACACCGGCCGCCGAGCGCCATGCCCGGGCCGCTGCCCTGCTCGACCGCCTGGGCCTTGCCTCGCGCACCGGCAACCGTCCGCACCAACTCTCCGGCGGCCAACAGCAACGGGTATCGATTGCCCGGGCGCTGATGAACGGCGGACACATCATTCTTGCCGACGAACCCACTGGCGCCCTCGACAGTCACAGCGGCAAGGAGGTCATGGCGCTGCTCGACGAACTGGCGAGCCAAGGCCACGTGGTGATTCTCATCACCCATGATCGCGAAGTGGCGGCACGGGCCAAGCGCATTATCGAGATCCGTGACGGCCTGATCATCAGCGACAGTGCCCGGGACAACCCCGAAGCCCAGACCACGGCCAACCCCGGCGCACTACAGGCCGTGGATCTGCGCAAACGTCTGAGCGAAGGTGCCGAGGCCACCGGAGCCTGGAAAGGCGAACTGGTGGACGCCCTGCATGCTGCCTGGCGGGTGATGTGGATCAACCGTTTTCGCACGGCGCTGACCCTGCTCGGGATCATCATCGGCGTGGCGTCGGTGGTGGTGATGCTCGCGGTCGGCGAAGGCAGCAAGCGTCAGGTCATGGCGCAGATGGGCGCGTTCGGCTCGAACATCATTTACCTCAGCGGCTCGGCGCCCAACCCGCGCACCCCGCCCGGCATCGTCACCCTCGACGACGTCGCCGCGCTGGCCAGCCTGCCGCAGGTCATGCGGATCATGCCGGTCAACGGTTCCGAGGCCGGCGTGCGGTTCGGCAACGCCGACTACCTGAGCTACGTGGGCGGCAACGACACCAACTTCCCGGCGATCTTCAACTGGCCGGTGGTACAGGGCAGCTACTTCACCGAGGCGGACGAGCAGAGTGCGGCGGCCGTCGCGGTGATCGGGCACAAGGTGCGCACGCGGTTGCTCAAGGATGTCGCCAACCCCATCGGCCAATACATCCTGATCGAGAACGTGCCGTTCCAGGTGGTCGGCGTGCTGGCGGAAAAAGGCGCCAGTTCCGGCGACTCCGACAGCGACAATCGCATTGCCGTGCCCTACTCCGCCGCCAGCGTCCGGCTGTTCGGTACGCGCAATCCGGAATACGTGGCCATCGCCGCTGCCGATGCGCGCAAGGTGAAGGAAGCCGAGCACGCTATCGAACAACTGATGCTGCGCCTGCACAACGGCAAGAAAGATTTCGAGCTGACCAACAACGCCGCGATGATTCAGGCCGAGGCTCGCACGCAGAACACTTTGTCGCTGATGCTCGGTTCGATTGCCGCGATTTCGCTATTGGTCGGCGGCATCGGCGTGATGAACATCATGCTGATGACGGTACGCGAACGCACCCGCGAGATCGGCATCCGCATGGCCACCGGCGCCCGCCAGCGCGACATCCTGCGCCAGTTCCTCACTGAAGCGGTGACGCTCTCGGTGGTCGGCGGTATTGCCGGCATCGCCCTGGCACTGATCGTCGGCGGCGTGCTGATCCTCAGCGAGGTCGCCGTGGCGTTTTCCTTGATGGCGGTGCTCGGTGCCTTTGGCTGCGCCCTTGTGACCGGTGTTGTCTTCGGCTTCATGCCGGCCCGCAAAGCCGCCCGACTCGACCCGGTGACGGCCCTTACCAGTGAATGATCGACCTATGAAATCGCGCCTCAGCCTGTTGACCGTGTGCCTGTTACTCAGCGCCTGCGGCAGTCCCGTCCAGCGTCCGGACAGCGGCGTGCAGCCGCCCGCGACCTGGCAATCGCCTCACCTCGACAACCGCGCGCGCGACGAAGCGCGCTGGTGGACCCGGTTCTCCAGTCCGCAACTCAATCAACTGATCGAACAGGCCCAGGTCGGCAGCTACGATCTGGCCGCCGCCATTGCCCGGGTGCGCCAGGCCCGCGCGGACACCGTCATCGCCGGCGGTTCGCAACTGCCCGAGGTGCAAGCCACAGCCAACGCCAATCGACAGAAACTGTTGCGTGGCAACGGCTACAGCCAGCTCGATGCGAGCAGCAGCAACAAAGCCGTGGATTACTTCGACGCCGGCCTGAGTGCCAGTTACGAAATCGATTTCTGGGGCGGTAACCGGGCCTCCCGGGATAGCGCCCGGTTCAGCTTGCAGGCCAGCGAATTCGACCGGGCCACGGTGGAACTGACCTTGCTCAGCGGCGTGGCCAACAGTTACGCGCAAGTCCTGTCGTTGCGCGAACAGAGCCGCATCGCCGAACTCAATCTGGCCAACGCGCAAAACGTCCTGCAACTGGTGCAGACCCGCTTCAATGCCGGCTCCGCGACCGCGCTGGAACTGGCCCAGCAAAAAAGCCTGGTGGCGGCGCAACAACGGCAGCTACCCACCGTGCAGCAACAGGCCGAAGACGCGCGGATCAGCCTCGCCGCCCTGCTCGGCCGTCCCGTGCAGCAATTACCAGCCAGTGTCGAATCGTTCGAGCAGATGCAATGGCCGGAGATTGCCGCCGGCGTACCGAGCGATCTACTGACCCGTCGGCCGGACATCGCCCGCGCCGAAGCACAGTTGGCGGCAGCCCAGGCCGATGTAACCGTGGCCCGTGCGGCGATGTTTCCCAAGCTGACCCTGACCGCCAACCTCGGCTCGGGCGCCAACCAGATCGGCGACGTGCTGCGCAGCCCGTTCTATAACCTGACCGGCGGCCTCATCGCCCCGATCTTCAACAACGGCCGCCTCGGCGCCGAGCGCGACAAGGCCACGGCCCGGCAGGACGAGCTGCTGCAGACCTATCGCGGTGCGATCATCAACGGTTTTGCCGACGTGGAAAAAGCCCTCAACAGCATTCGCGGCCTCGATGAGCAACGGCAGTGGCAAACCGAAGAGCTGAATCAGGCACAGACCGCTTTCAACATCGCCCAGAGCCGCTACCAGGCCGGCGCCGAAGACTTGCTGACAGTCCTGGAAACCCAGCGCACGCTGTATGCGGCGCAGGATCAGAACGTGCAACTGCGCCTGTCGCGGATGCAAGCGAGCATCGCGCTGTACAAGGCGCTGGGAGGCAGTTGGGAGATTCGCTGAAACACTGATTCGAACAAACGGGAAAGGATCGCAGCCTGACACAGACTGCGATCCTTTTTTTATGCCTTGGCTTTCAGGTTGCGCGCATACCACGGCCGTTGCGGCACGCGGCGGAACAGCGCGGCGAGTTTTTTCTCGTCGTTGAGGAAGGTGATGCGCAGCGCCAGCTTCATGGTTTCCGGGTCCATTTCCACGGTCTTGCCGACCTGCAGGCCTGGCGTGGTGCTGCAACCATGAGTCACCGGCCCCAGCCACGGATCATCGACTTCCACCCAACGGCCGGGGGCAAACCACGGCACGCCATTGACCACCAGACGCGAGACTTCGCCCGGATGGAAACGCTCGTGAGCGCGGAACCAGTCTTCGATCCGGTCATCGATCCAGCCATGGAAATGCCAGAACGCCGGGTTGACGTGGGAAGAGAACGGATCGCCGAGAAAATCATTCTCCGGGCCAAACCAGCGCTGCGCGAAATCCGCCGGATCACGGGCGAACGGCACCGGCTGACCGTTGGACGGATCACGCGGCACCGAAGCCCAGCGCATGTGCAACCAGTCGTGCAGGCCGAGCTCCACCTCGGAACCGAACTGGCCCAGGGTGAGTTTGGCCAGATACGCCGGATCGCGGTACTGCGACTCCCAGACCTGGAAATTACTTTCATAGGTTTCGGCAGTCTTGATGTCGCTGACCCACTGGCTGTATTCGTTGTCACCGTCGGCCAGCCAGGTCGGTGGCAATGCCGTGCCGTCATGGTTGTCGAAGTAACGGGCGAAGCCGGCGCGGTCGCGGATCAGCTCCGGCTGCGGCAACGGAAAGTACTCCCAGGACGGCAGATCCTGCATCGATCTCGCGGTGCGCAGCATGTGCCGGTGCATGAAGAAAAAATCGACACCCGAGCCATTGCGATCCTTGCGAGGCCCACGGGCATCGCGCTCCTTGTCCCGCGGCCCCGGCTGCCAGCCGATGCCGCGCAGGGCTTCACGCTTGTCCTCGGGCAAGGTGTGCCACTTGTCCCGGGTCGCATGCCACAGCTGATGGAACAGACGATGCTCGGGCGAGATCAGCCAGGCCAGCAACGTCGGGTTCAGCGGCGTGCGCTCGCGGGCTTCGGGAAACAGCCGCTTGACCGCAACGAAGCCGTTGTCCTGCGCCGGCAAGGCCAATGGCCGATCCAGACGCAAGGCCTTGCCGCTGAGGGTGCCGCTGCCGGCATTGCCGAAGTCGGCCCAGACCTCGTCGAGGATCATTTCCAGTTCATAGTCGATCCGGCCATCGGCACTGATCAGACGCCAGCTCAGTTTCGCAGCGTCGGCGCCGGCAAGATCGCCAAGAATTCGGTAACGAGGTGTTTCGTCGGAGCGCAGGCGCGCCGGCGTGTCGAGAAATCCGCAGACACCGCGGCCCTTCTGGCCAATGTCGAGAAACACCTGCAGGCCGTTCGCCGGCAGCCCTTCGAGGCCCGCGTCACGTCCTTCGAAACGGATATCCCAGATTCCGCGCAAGGCGTTCGCCAGGCGCTGTCCGGCCACGTCGGCGACGTCGAAAGACGCTTCGCCCGGGGTGATCGTCGGATCCGGCTTCGTCCATTCACGATGCCCAAAATAAGCCGCCGGCACAGCAGCGCCGGTCAGCGCCAGGCCTGCCATGAACCATCGTCGAGAAATCTTCATTGCCCTACCTGTGTCAGCCATGAAGCAGGCTTTATCCAAGCTAGAACGTTTGTTGCCATGGCAAATTTAAGCGCCCGTCACGACGCACGTTTACCCCCTCTCCCGCCGCACTAAATTTCCACGGCTGCCAGTCGTTCTTCCCAGATAGCAAAGGCCCCTGCGCCTGCACTTTGATGGCGAACCTGACTGAGATTGGCAATGACAAAACCACGTTCGAAAAAGGCTCTTTTCATCGGCCTGCCACTGGCTCTGGCGATCACCGCCGGCGCCGGCTTCGCCGTCTGGGAACACTGGTTCAAGGATGATCTGGGCTATCCGGTCAAAGTCGTCAAACAGGCCGCCGAACTGCACGAGCGCATGCTGTCCTTCGACAGCCACATCAGTCTGATGCAGAACTTCGGCACCGACGGAAACGAGGCGGACAAGGACGGCAAGGGCCAGTTCGACCTGGCCAAGGTCAACCGTGGCCAGCTCTCCGGCGCGGCGCTGACAATCTTCGGCTGGCCGGAAATGTGGAACGGCCCCGACGCGCCGCACAAACCCACCGCCGGGTTCATCGACGAAGCGCGCAACCAGCAGGAAATCCGCTACAAAATCATCTCTGGCATGGTGCGCGACTTCCCCAACCAGGTCGCTATCGCCTATACCCCTGACGACATGCGACGCCTGCACGGCGAAGGCAAGTTCGCCATCTTCATCAGCATGCTCAACGCCTACCCGCTGGGGCACGACCTGAACCTGCTGGACCTGTGGACCGCACGCGGCATGCGCATGTTCGGCTTCAGCTACATCGGCAACAACGACTGGGCCGATTCGTCGCGCCCGCTGCCGTTCCTCAATGATTCGCCGGACGCCCTCGATGGCCTGTCGGACCTGGGCAAGCAAGCGGTCAAACGCCTGAACGACCTGGGCGTGATCATCGACGTGTCGCAGATGTCGACCAAAGCGCTTGAGCAGGTTGCGCAACTGAGCCGCACACCGCTGGTGGCTTCGCATTCGGCACCACGGGCCATGGTGGATATCCCGCGCAACCTCAGCGACAAGGAAATGCAACTGATCAAGAACAGCGGCGGCGTGGTGCAGATCGTGGCGTTCTCGCAATACCTGCGCCCCCTGACCCAGACCACCCAGGACCGGCTCAACGAACTGCGCAAGGAGTTCGACCTGCCGCCCCTGCCGAACCTGGCCATGGCCCTGATGCCGGGCGATCCGATCATCTCCGCCTGGTCCGAGCAGAAGTTCGGCCTGTACGCCAGCCGCCTCTACGCGATCCTCGAAGACGAACCGAAAGCCAGCCTGAAAGACCTGGGCGACGCCATCGAATACGCGGTGCGCAAGATCGGCATCGACCACGTCGGCATCAGCTCCGACTTCAATGAAGGTGGCGGCGTAAAAGGCTTTGAAAACGTCGGCGAGATCCGCAACGTCACCGCCGAGCTGCTGTCGCGCGGCTACTCCGAAGCGGACATCGCCAAGCTGTGGGGCGGCAACTTCCTGCGGGTCTGGGATCAGGTCGAAAAAGCCGCAAAACCGGCCCTGGCCACTGCAAAGGAAGCGACCAAGCCATGAGCAATCGTCGCGAGTTTCTGAAACAGGCCGGGGTGCTGGCTGCCGCATTGCCGCTGGGCGCCAGCCTGCCAGCGATCGCCGAAGCTACGCCCGCCCCGGTTGCGTCCGGAGACAAATGGACGCAATTGCGCCAGTTGTTCGACCAGGACCCGGCGTACCTGCACTTCTCCAACTTCCTGATCACCACCCACCCCAGACCGGTGCGCGAAGCCATCGAACGGCATCGCGCCGCCCTCGACAAAAACCCTGGCCTGGCCATGGACTGGGACCTGGGCGTGATCGAAGAGCGCGAAGAAAACGTGCGGGTCTGGGCCGGCCGTTACCTGCAGGCCAACCCGAAGCAGATTGCCCTGACCGGCAGCACCACCGAAGGCCTGACCATGATCTACGGCGGCGTGCATGTGCGCCCCGATCAGGAAATCCTCACCACTGCTCACGAGCACTACGCCACCCACACAATCCTCGCCCTGCGCAAGGAACGTGAAGGCACCCAAGTGCGCAAGATCCGCCTGTTCAAGGATCCGCACACGGCGACCAAAGCCGAGATTCTCACCGCCATCGACAGCAGCATCCGCCCCGAAACCCGGGTGCTGGGCATGTGCTGGGTGCATTCGGGCAGCGGCATGAAACTGCCCATCGGCGAGATCGGCGCCATCGTCGACAAACACAACCGCGGGCGCAGCGATGCCGACCGGATCATTTATGTGGTGGACGGCGTGCACGGCTTCGGCGTGGACAATCTGAATTTCCCGGAAATGAACTGCGACTTCTTCGTTGCCGGCACCCACAAATGGATGTTCGGCCCACGGGGCACCGGCATCGTTTGCAGTCGTTTTGAAGAGGTGAAATACGTCACGCCGATCACCCCGACCTTCTCCGAGGCTACGGCGTTTTCCACCACCATGACGCCCGGCGGCTACCACTCCTTCGAGCACCGCTGGGCGCTGGACGAAGCTTTCAAGCTGCACTTGCAGCTGGGCAAGGCCGAAGTCGAGGCGCGCATTCACGCCCTCAACAGTTACCTGAAAAAACGCCTGCTGGAACACCCGCAGATCGAACTCGTCACGCCTCTGAGCCCGCAGCTGTCCGCCGGTTTCACCTTCTTCCGGGTCAAGGGCAAGGACTGCGACAAGATCGCCGCGTTCCTGATGCAAAACCGGGTGGTCGCCGATGCCGTGGAGCGGGATGTCGGGCCGGTGGTGCGTAGCGCGCCGGGCCTGCTCAACGACGAAGGTCAGATCGACCGCTTCATGAAACTGCTGGTGACCCAGTTGTAGGCACCCGACGCCACGAATTCCTTTCCACCTGTTTACGAGAGAACCGATGAACAGTGAGCTGCGTAGTTTTTCCTTGAAGTCGCTCCCCGCGCTGTCCCTCGCCGCACTGCTCGCCAGTCTGATGCCGGGTCTGGCACAGGCCGCCGAACCGAGCAAACCGGGGACCGTGTTCAAGGACTGCAAGGACTGCCCGGAAATGGTCGTCCTGCCCACCGGCACGTTCACCATGGGCACCCCGGATGACGAAGTCGGTCGTGAGCCGGACGAAGACCCGATGCACCCCGTGACCTTCGACAAACCGCTGGCCATCAGTCGCTTCCAGGTGCTCAAGGGGCAATGGGACGCTTACCTCAGCGACACCGGTTACAAGATGCCGGACGGCGACAAACGCCCCGGCCGTGCGTGCAAGGCCGGGATCCCGGACTACCAGGGCAGCGACCCGAAGAAGCAGTACACCGACCGCCATCCAGCGGTGTGCATGGACTTCAACGAAGCCAACGACTATGTGGCGTGGCTGTCGAAGAAAACCGGCAAGAGCTACCGCCTGGTCAGTGAATCCCTGCGTGAATACGCAGCACGCGCCGGCAGCACCGGGCCGTTCCCGTTCCCCTTCGACGAGGGCAAGGAATACAGCATCGCCAAACATGCCAATACCTACGGCGCCGCTGACGGCTACAACTTCACCGCCCCGGCCGGCAGCTTCCCAGCCAACGCCTTTGGCGTCTATGACATGCACGGCAACATCTACGAATGGACGGCCGACTGCTACAACGAAGACTACGTCGGCGCTCCGAGCGACGGCAGCGCCATCACGACCGGCAACTGCAAGGTCCGCCGTATCCGTGGCAACGACTGGGGTGAAGCGCCAGTGTTTTCCCGCTCCGGCAACCGCAACGCGACCTACAGCGACACGCGTGGCGACTGGATCGGTTTTCGCGTGGCGCGGGATCTGTAACAGCCCGGGCAGAGCCCTCTCGCTCGTCGCCTGAGTCCTCGATAAACCCGTGGGTGGCTAAATCGCTGCCCGCGGGTTTCGTCTTTTAACCAGCCCAATCCTTGAAACGTTGCCCTTGCGGGCACTAGAAGCGGAAACCTCCATGACCACAAAATCCCGCGGAGCCATCAGTGAAGTCCTCGGCCTGCTCAAGCCTTACCGGCTCGTCGTGGTGGTGTCGATCCTCCTCGGCATGCTCGGCGGAGTCAGCGTTACCGCCCTGTTGGCGACCATCAACAAAGCCTTGAACGGTGCGACCACGCCGTCGACGGACGTGCTGCTCACCTTCGCCGGGCTCTGCGTCGCCGCCCTGCTGTGCTCGATCCTGTCGGACATCGGCACCAACCACGTCGGCCAGCACATCATTGCCGGCCTGCGCAAAGCCCTGGGCGAGAAAGTGCTGCTGGCCCCTATCGAACAGATCGAGCGGTTTCGCAGCCATCGCCTGATTCCGGTGCTGACCCACGATGTCGATACGGTCAGTGATTTCGCCTTTTCCTTCGCACCGCTGGCCATCGCCTTCACGGTCACGCTGGGTTGTCTGGGGTATCTGGCGTACCTGTCGCTGCCCATGTTCGCCCTGTTGCTGGTGGCGATCGTGATCGGCACCGTGGTTCAGTACATCGCCCGTGCCCGTGGCATCAAAGGCTTCGAACAGGCCCGAGAGGCCGAGGACGAATTGCAGAAGCACTACAGCGCCATCGCCGCCGGCGCCAAGGAACTGCGGATTCACCGCCCGCGCCGCCAGCGCATGTTCAGCCAGCGCATCGAAGGCACGGCGGACTCGATCTGCAACACCCACATTCGCTCGATCAACACCTTTGTCGTCGCCAAGACCTTCGGCTCGATGCTGTTCTTCGTGGTGATCGGCCTGGCCCTGGCCCTGCAATCGTTCTGGCTGGGCACCGACAAGGCGGTGCTCAGCGGTTTCGTGCTGGTGTTGCTGTACATGAAAGGCCCGCTGGAATACCTGGTCACCACCCTGCCGGTAGTCAGCCGCGCCAACATCGCCTTCAAGCGCATTGCCGAACTGGCGGAACAGTTCTCCTCACCGGAACCGCACCTGTTGCTGCGCGAATCTGCACCTGCGAGCAAAACCGCCGTGCAGCAATTGCAAATGCACAATGTCCACTACGCGTTCCCGCCGATCAAAGGCAGCGCTGCGTTCGAACTGGGCCCGGTCAACCTGAACATCGCCCAGGGCGACATCGTGTTCATCGTCGGTGAAAACGGCGGTGGCAAAACCACCCTGATCAAACTGTTGCTGGGCCTCTACGCCCCGCAGCGCGGCGAAGTGCTGCTCAATGGCCAGGTGGTCGACGCCAAGGCCCGTGACGACTACCGCCAACTGTTCACCACCATTTTTGCCGACTACTACCTGTTCGACGAACTGGTGCAAGGCGATCAGCAAGTGCCGGCGGACACCAGCCGCTACCTCGAGCGTCTGGAGATTGCTCACAAGGTGAGTATCCAGGACGGCGTGTTCAGCACCACCGACCTGTCCACCGGACAACGCAAGCGCCTGGCCTTGATCAATGCCTGGCTGGAGGAACGCCCGGTGCTGGTGTTCGACGAATGGGCGGCGGATCAGGACCCGGTGTTCCGCCGGATCTTCTACACCGAACTGCTGCCCGAGCTGAAAAGCCTGGGCAAGACCATCATCGTGATCTCCCACGACGACCGTTATTTCGACATCGCCGATCAACTGGTGCGCATGGAGGGTGGCCGGGTCGTGACCCAGAAAAAGCCGCTCGCCACCGCCTGAGGTTAATCCGCCGAACACCTTCAGCCGCCCGGACGTCGCGTCCCGGCGGCTTTCACCTGAATGCCCGGCGCCGTGCTCGCGACGGCTGACAACACCGTCAGCGACCACCGCGCCGTCCACCCCCGAGAGCCCGATGAACGACTTACTCGATGATGAGGTACTGGCACTGCTGATGGCAGATGCCGGCGAACACTCCCAAGGCATTCCTGCCCGTGCCCGTCCGGCCCCGGCGCCGCTGTCTTTCGCTCAGCAGCGATTGTGGTTCGTGCAGCAACTGACCCCCGACAGTGCCGCCTACAACCTGCCGCGCGCGGTGCGCATCACAGGCGAGCTGCAACTCTCGCGTCTGGAAGCGGCGCTGAACAAGGTCATCGAGCGCCATGACATCTTGCGCAGCGCCATCGTCGAGATCGACGGCATCGCCATGCAGGTGCTCGACGAACAGGCCACGCTGACCCTGGGTCATGAAGACTTGCGCGATCTGAACGCCGAGCAACGGGAACAACAGGTCACCCGCCGCATTCACAACGAAGCCGGCCGTCCATTCGATCTGGGCCAGGCCCCGTTGATGCGGGCGACGCTGTTGCAGGTCGCGGACGATGAACACGTGCTGCTGCTGAACATGCACCACATCGCGTCGGACGCCTGGTCCAATGCGATTCTGCTGCAGGATCTGGGACAGGCCTATGCACGCGCCGGCGCCGGCGACTTTTCACCGCTGCGCCGTCCGGGCATTCAATACGCTGACTACGCCACATGGCAGCGCGGCGAATACCTCGACAGTGCCGCTTGCCGCACCAGCGCCGAGTACTGGCAGAACTACCTCGGACAGGCCTTGCCGCCCCTCGACATGCCCGTGGACTTCCCCCGCAGCGAGCAGCACAGCCATCCGGCGGGCAAGCATGATTTCAGTCTGCCGGCGCCTCTGGCCCAGGCTCTCAACCGGTTCTGCCAGCAGCACGGCCTGACGCCGTTCGTGGTAGCGCTGGGTGCCTGGCAACTGCTGCTCGCGCGCTACAGCGGCCAGCACGATTTCACCGTGGGCGTGCCCAACGCCACGCGCAATCGCAGCGAAACCCAGGAATTGGTGGGCTTCTTTGTCAGCACCCAGGTCTACCGCGTCCGCATCGACCCGCAAATGTCGACCAAGGATTTTCTCCAGCGCCTACGTCAGGAAACCCTGGCGGCGCTGGATCATGCCGACTACCCGCTGGAGCTGAGCTTCGACGACTTGCAGTTGCAAAGTAGCCAGCAGATCAATCCGCTGTTTCAAGTGCTGTTCAACTGGCGCACCGACGCCGCCAGCGCGGTGCCGCTGACGCTGGGCGATCTGGCGCTGGACTTCCTCGAAAGCGGCACCCGTCAGGCGAAATTCGACCTGTCGCTGGACGTCAGCTATTCGTTGCGCGGAATCGACGCCAACATCGAATACAGCAGCGATTTGTACACCCCGGAGACTATCGAGCGACTGGCCGGGCACTGGCAAAACCTGCTGCTGGCCCTCACCGAAGACTCGACCCGCGCCCTTGGCGAACTGCCGCTGCTGAGCAAGGACGAACAACGCACGCAGCTTGAGCAATGGAACCCGCCAGCCGTGCCGTTACCCGCCGAAGGCGTGCACCAGTTGTTCGAACATCAGGCCGCGAACACACCGGACGCAATCGCGCTGATCTGCGACGACGTGCAACTGAGCTACGCCCGACTCAACTCGGCAGCCAACGCACTCGCACACATATTGATCGAGCGTGAAGTCGGCCCGGAAGTTCGGGTGGGCATCGCTGTGGAACGTTCGGCACAGATGATCATCAGCCTGCTGGCGGTGCTCAAGGCCGGCGGCGTGTATGTACCGCTCGACCCCGATTACCCGCAGGATCGCCTGACGTGGATGATCGAAGACAGCGGCTTGAGCGTCCTGCTGACCCAGCGCTCGCTGCTCGAACGCCTGCCTGCGGTGCCGGCGGTCAGCGTCCTGTGCGTCGATGAACTCGACCTGCTGGAGGCGCAGTCCATCGACAACCCGGCCTGCCGCACACAGAGCGATAACCTCGCCTACGTGATGTTCACCTCCGGCTCCACCGGTCGCCCAAAAGGCGTGGGCATCACGCAGGGTGCACTGACCCGCCATGCTCAGGTCGCCCTGGAATTTCTCGGCCTGACGCCACAGGATCGCTCCCTGCAATTTGCCACCTTCAATTTCGACGCCTTTGTCGAACAGCTTTACCCGGCCCTGATCTGCGGCGCTTCGGTGGTATTGCGCGGACCGGACATCTGGGACAGCGAAACCTGGTATCGCCAGTTGCTCGACAAGCGATTCACCGTCAGCGACCTGACGACCACCTACTGGAACATGCTGGCCAAGGACTTTGCCGCCGCTGGCGAACGTGACTATGCCGATCTGCGGATGGTGATCGTCGGCGGTGAAGCCATGCCGCCGGAAGGTGTTGCGGCCTGGGGCCAGGCCGGTCTCGGCCATGTGCGCCTGCTCAACACCTACGGGCCGACGGAAACCACCGTCAGCTCGACCGTGCTTGATTGCAGCGACTACGTCACCGGGCGCACCGCCCTGCCGCGCAGCATGCCGATCGGGCGTCCGCTGGGCGGGCGCGCCATCTATCTGCTGGACGCCGGAGGTCAACCGGTGCCGGTGGGCGTCGTCGGCGAGCTGGTGATCAGTGGCGAACTGTTGGCCCGTGGCTACTTCAAACGCCCGGATCTGACGGCCGAACGGTTCATGCCCGATCCGTTCAGTCGCGAAGGTGGGCGCCTCTATCGCACCGGCGATCTGGCCCGACATCGCGCCGACGGCGTCATCGAGTACGTCGGCCGCCTCGACCATCAGGTGAAGATCCGTGGGTTCCGCATCGAACTCGGAGAAATCGAATCGTGCCTGCTGCAATCCCCGGCCGTACGCGAAGCGCTGGTGATCGCGCGGGAAGGTTCCGCCGGCCTGCAACTGACCGGTTACGTCGTGGCCAGCGCCGGCGCCTTGAGCGACACCCAGCGCCTTGAACTGCGCGACACCCTCAAGGCCGAACTCAGAAGCCGTTTACCCGCGTACATGGTGCCCAGCCATCTGATGGTGCTGGACGCAATGCCCGTCAGCCCGAATGGCAAGCTGGATCGCAAAGCCCTGCCGTTGCCGGACACCAACCAGGCACAAGCCGCGTTCAAGGCGCCCGAAACGGCGCTGGAAAAAGCCCTCGCCGAACTCTGGCAAGAGTCGCTGAAGGTCGAGCGAGTGGGCCTCGACGACAACTTCTTCGAACTGGGCGGGCATTCGATTCTGGCCATTCAGTTCATCGCCGCACTCAATGCACGGCTCGGCATCAAACTGGCGCTGCAACAGATGCTCGCTCACCCGACAATCGAGGCGCTCGCGCGATTCATCGCCATGGAGCACCAGCAACAGGCGCAATGCGTGGTCGAACTCAGCACCGCCGGTTCGTCCGCCCCGCCGCTGTTCTGCCTGCACCCCAGCGGCGGCATCGTGTTCTGCTATCAGCCACTGGCCAAACGCCTGAGTCCCCATGCCCGCACTTACGGGGTCATGCACAAGGGGTTTGCCGACAAGGATTCGAACGCCCAGACCTGGGCCGAAATGGTCGCTGAATACACCCAGCAAATCGTTGAAAGACAACCGGTCGGCCCGTACCGACTGATGGGCTGGTCGCTGGGCGGCGCGATTGCCATGGACGTGGCCGCCGAGCTGGAGCGCCAGGGCAAGGCCGTGACGTTCCTCGGTCTGGTCGACACCACGCTGCCGGACAGCGCACTGCCGGCGGATGTGCCGCGCAAACCGCTGGAGGAAGACAACCCGGACCACTTCAGTGCACGCAACGAACTGTCGGTCGCCGTGGAAATGTTCAGCCTGATGTTCGCCCACCTGGAGGAGCCGGCGGCACGTTTCATCGCCGATCACCCGGAAGTCGACCTCAAGGGCTTCTACCACTGGGCCAGCCAGCAAGCGTCCACCCGCGAGGAAGACATGGTGGCGACCCTCGAAGCGATCCGTCAGGAAATCATGAACGCCCAGGCATTCTCCATCCATGATCGGCTGGTGAAATCCTTTGATGCTTTTGTGCTGCCGACCCTCAAGGTCGAGGCCAGTTGCTGGTGGTCGCTGTCCCACAAGACGCTGGAACAGGTGCTGCATTCGGAACAGGTCTTGCGCGAACACACGGTCAGCGGCCAAATACAGGGTTCGGTGCATTCTCCCCTGCCGCACCGCAGCATGATCTATGGCGAGTCCTTGCTGGAGTCCTTCGAAGCGGTGTTCCTTGCCTGCGAGGCCGCGCGGCGCGACTGATTATCCAGAGCCGTAAACAAAAACGCAGAAGCCGTGGCTTCTGCGTTTTTTTATGTCCGCTGCCCGGTGCGCGCCGGTTCGCGCAATGTCTTTGTCGCAGCCAATAAAAAACCGGCCTGCGCACAAGGCTCAGGCCGGTTCGGTCCAGCAGTTGTCAGTGCATCAGAACTGCGGGGTGTACTTCACGGTGAACATCAGGTTGCGAGGGTCACCGAAGTTGTTGTTGCCATCGAGCTGGTTGTAGCCGGCCGAGATGTACTTCTTGTCGAACAGGTTGTTGGCGTTCACCGCCAGACCGATTTCCGGCGTCAGCTGGTAGCCGACACGGGCGTTCCACACGGTATAGCCCGCCACGTCGTAGGTGCCTTCGTAACCCAGCGTGTGGCTCTGGGTGGTGAAGCCCAGGCCGGTGCTGACACGGCTCCAGTCGCCAGGCAACTGGTAGTTGGCCCACATGCGCAGCATGTGTTTAGGCGTCCAGGTGCTGAACACACGACCTTCGTTGGTCGGATCTTCCAGGTACTTGGTGGTGTTGTAGGTATAGCCCGCGAACAACTGCAGGTTCTCCACGACTTCGCCGCTGATTTCCGCGTCGATACCCTGGCTGCGAACCTTGCCCGAGGCCTTCGAGCAGTACCAGCCATCACACTCCATGCCACCGGCGATGTCGTTGACGGCACGGTTTTCCTGGTCGTAGCGGAAGACGGCCAGGGAGGTGTTGACCCGCCCGTCCATCAGCTCGCCCTTGAGGCCGATTTCGTAGTTGCTGCCGATCACTGGCTTGAGCACGGTGCCGCCGGAATCGCGGTTGGTCTGCGGCTGGAACACATCGGTGTAGCTCGCATACACCGCCCACTCGCGGCTCAGGTCATAAACGATACCGGCGTAAGGCGTGACTTCCCCGGTTTCGTTCGAGGTGCTTGGATCGTTGGGGGTAATGCCGCTGCTCGTCTGGGTTTTCGATTTGTAGCTGTAGTCGTACCAGCTGACACGGGAACCGAGCACCAGCGTCAGGTCGTCGACCGGCTTGACTCGCCAGGTGCCGTACAGACCTTTCTGGCGAATGTCGTACTTGCTCAGCGTGCCGCGACCACCTGTGGCGCTGATCAGGCTTTCGTAGCTGATGTCCGGACGGTTGTGATTGAGGTCGAAGATCGAGTCGCTGCTGTTGTTGAACGTACGGGCGAGCTGGTCGTCGGTTTCGATCTGGGAAAAGTTGCCCCCCAGCATGACTTCCTGCTGCATCGAGAAGGCTTCGAACTTGCCGTTCAGGTTCATGTCCAGGCCGACCTTGGTGGAGTCAAAATCGGTCACGAAGTCGGCGTACTGCACGCCGGTGCCATCCGCCTCGAGGCCGTCACCGGCGCTTTGTACGCGCTGGTTTTTCGCCTTGTTGCTTTCGGTCATCTGCACCGCGCCGACCTTGAACGCCCAGTCGTCGTTGAAGCGGTGTTCAAGATCCGCATACACCGTGGTGACGTCGATGTCCGAGCTGTTCCAGCTCGAGCCGGTGTAGGTGGAACGCTTGATATCCGGCATCTTGCCGTCGGCGTAGCGTGGCAGGCCGCGAATGGTCGGACGCGAATCGCCATCGGAACGGCTGACTGCCAGGCCCAGGGTGGTGTCATCGCGCAGGTCGATGTCCAGTGCGCCATACAGCGAGAGGGTGCGGCTCCACTCGTAATCGATGAAGGAGTTGCTCTGGTCCTGGTCGGCGACGACTCGGCCGCGAATCGTGCCGGCCTGGTTCAGCGGGCCGCCTGCGTCCACTTGCATGCCGTAGTGGTCCCAGGAGCCGGCCTTGCCGGTCACGGTGACGGTCGGCGCGTTCTGGCCACGCTTGCGCACCAGGTTGATCGCGCCACCCGGGCTGCCGGTGCCTTGCAGCAGGCCGGAGGCACCGCGCAGGATTTCCAGGCGATCGAAGAAGATCAGGTCCTGAGTCGCCCAGTTGCCCAGCGAGTAGGTGTTACGCGGGATCGGCACACCGTCGTATTGCCAGTCGTCGATCTGGAAACCGCGCGAAGACACGATCAGGCCCTTGCCGACGCCTTGCAGGCCTACCACACCGGTGGTCTGGTTGAGCGCGTCCTTGAGGTCGACCAGATCCTGATCGTCCATTTGTTTGCGGGTCATCACCGTGACCGACTGCGGAATCTCCTTCAGGGTGTGGGTGCCCTTGCCGATGGTCACGGCGTTGGAGGTGTACGAGTTGCTGCCTTCGGTGGTCGCATTCGCATGCTGCGCGCTGATGGTGGTCGCGCCCAGTTCCAGGCCTTCGGTGGCCGTGCCGCGCACCAGCATCAAGGTATTGCCTTCGAAGCTGTAGCGCACGCCGGTGCCCTTGAGCAATTCGGTGATGGCCGCCTGTGGGCTCATCTTGCCGCTGACACGGGTGCTTTTCAGACCGGCCATGTCATCGGCGTTGTAGATCACTTGCTGGTTGGTCTGCTGACCGAACGCCTGCAGAGCTTGTGGCAGCGATTGCGCAGGAATGTTGATGGTGAAATCTTCAGCCATCACCTGCGAGCTGAGCGGCAACACGCAAACCAGTCCCAGCCCGGTCAGCACTCGGCGCGAACGCAGGCTGCGGGACATGACGAGTGCCTTGAACAGAGGTTTCAACTCATGAATTGCTGACATCGTGCTCTCTATTATTGGTCGAAGTGGATAGTCCGATGGGCCGACGGGCCCACCGCTGCCTGCACAGTTGAACCGCTTGCTGTCGACGGCCTCGAAGCCGTGTTTCAGTGCGCGGCCGACCGGCCCCTCCCCGGGCGCGGTCCACTGGCGGGACAACGGAAAATTCTTTTTTGCCAAACAAACCTGGTGCCTTTGGCTACCCTGCCCCAACCCGATTTGCTCACATACCTAAGTAAGACGTGGCACCTCCGAAAAACCGGAATGAGTTTATTTATCATTAACGCAAAAGATTAAAAAAAAGGCCGACGCTTCAGGCGCCGGCCTTTTTGTTACCTGTTACGTCAACCGTTCTGAGCCGCCTTAGCGGCCTGCAACTGGCGCGCCTGCTCAGCCAGCCGCGCCTTGTCTTCCGGGCTCATGGCATCCATGCGCAAGCGCACCTGGGCGAGTTTCTCCAGTTGCCCGGGGCTGCTTTCCACCGCCCGCAAGGCGAGCGCCAGTGACGCCACGGTCGGATGATCGAACACCAGACCCGGATGAACATCGCACTGCAACAGCTTGCGAATCCCCGCCACCAGTTTGATCACCAGCAACGAATGGCCGCCGGCTGCAAAAAAGTCGCGATCGATTCCCAGCCGTTCAAGCCCGAGCAATTGCCCCATGCGCGCAGCAAGCAATTGTTCCAGCGCATCACGCGGCGCCTGACCCTCATCATCCGCCGCACTCGCGGCCAACTGCTGCAAGGCCTTGCGATCGATCTTGCCGTTGGCCAGTCGCGGGAAGCGTTCGAGCAGTTGCAGATGTTGCGGCACCATCACGCCCGGCAGGCGCGCCGCCAGTTCATTGCGCAGCGTCTGCGGCAGATCGCTCGTGACACCCTGCGCCACGGCAAAGGCCAGCAGCCCTTGCTCGGCAGAAGCCGCCGGCAATACCAGGGCTTCGCTCACCTGCGGCAGACGCAGCAGTTCAGCTTCGATCTCCGCCAGCTCGATGCGGAACCCGCGCACCTTGACCTGCTGATCGCGACGACCGTGCAACTGGATCGACAGATCCGGGCGATAGCGCGCCAGGTCACCGGTGCGATACAGGCGCTGCGCCGGATCGAACGGACTCTGAATGAAAGTCTGTGCATCGGCCGGAGCATTGAGATAACCCCGGCACAACTGCGCACCGCCCAGATACAGCTCACCGATGACACCCACCGGGGCCAGCCGCAAGTCGGCGTCCAGCACGTAAACCTGATTGTTACCCAGCACCTGACTCAGCGCCGCGCAGTCCGCAATGTCACCGGACAAGGACAGCGGATGAACCAGCACGCCCACCGTGGATTCGGTCGGGCCATAGTGGTTGAACACCCGGCAGTCACTGCGCAGACGAGCAATGCGCTCGATCAGCGGCGCGGCAATCGGTTCGCCACCCAGAATCAGCGTGCCCGGCACCGTCGCCCGCTCACCGTCAAGCAACGCTGCCAGATGCGAAGGTACGATTTTCAGGCAGTCGATCTGCTGTTGTTGCAGGTAGTCGGCAAACAAGGCGCCATCCTGCATCTGCTCATCACTGGCAACATGCAGCGTCGCACCGTTGAACAGGGCACCGAACAACGCGGTGTTGCCCAGGTCCGCCGCCACCGTGGAGCTGAAACCGACGTGACGGCACGACGCCAGACCCAGCGCTTCACTGGCCTGCGCCGTGTAGTTGAGCAGTTGCCGGTGTTCGATCACTACACCTTTGGGCACGCCGGTCGAGCCGGAGGTGAACAGCACATAAGCGATGTCGTTACCACGGGTTTCCAGCGCCGACAGCGGCGCATCTGCCGCCCCGGACACTTCGGCCAACGTGCTCGCCTTCAGCGGTTGACCTTCCCAGCCGCCCGGATGCGCGGCATCGGTGAGCAACAAGGCAGCGCCCGCCTGTTCCAGCATCAACGCCTGTCGGGCCTGCGGCCATTGCACATCGAGCGGCAGATACGCCGCGCCGATGCGCCACGCCGCGAGCATCGCAATCACCAGATCCGCCGAACGCGGCAGCGCCAACGCGACAATGGCGTCACGCCCCAGGCCTTGCGCAATCAAACCTTTCGCCAGTTGCTCGACCTGCGCCTGCAACTGGCTGTAACTCAGCTGTTGCTGGTTGTCGGTCAAGGCGATGGCCTCCGGAGTCCGGCTCGCAAAATCGGCGATGCGTTGTGGCAGATAACGGTTGTCGGCCAGCGCCTGCATCGGGGGATTGATCGCCAGCAGTCGCCGGGTTTCGGCGGCGCCCAACAGGTTGAGCTGCGCCAGCTCGGCTTGCGGTTGAGCGACGATGGACGCGAGCAGCACACCGAACTGTTCCAGCACGGTACGTGCCACTGCCGTCGGATAACGGTCGCCGGCAAAGTTCAAGCGCAACGCTTCCAGACCGTCAGCGTCGTTCAGTTCGACCTGCAGCGACCACTCGAAAGCATCTCGTTGAACGAGCGCAACAGGATCCGGCGTCCAGCGCAGGCCATCGACCGTTTCCGTCCTGATCGTGCGACCGAGGGCAAAACCATAAGCCGGACGCGCCGCTTCGGCAGCCAGCTCCGGTGCCCAGTATTCCTGCCACGTGCGTTGTTCTTCCAGCGTGGCGTTCAGCTCGACCAGCCACTGGCTGAACGTTGTTGTACCCGGCAGCGTCACTTGCAACGGCAGGGTCCGCTCGAACACCCCGGTGGCGCGGGCAAAATAGTCATAGTCGGCACGGCTGTCATGACGCACGCCGACCAACATCTGATCACGCCCGCTCAAGCGTGCGAGCAACACCCACCACGCACCTTGCAGCAGTGTGGCGAGAGGTTGTTCAAGGGTCTCGGCCAGGCGCTGCAAGCCGTCACGCAGCGCGGGTTCCAGCGTCAACGATTGCCGTGCGTCAGCCGCCGAAGCACCGCCGCTGATCCGCGAAGCCAGCCATGGCGTGGCCGTGTCAGCCTGCACGCCGTGCAGGTGGTTCTGCCAATAAGAGCGCGCGGTGGCCGCGTCTTCATCGAGCACCACTTCGCTGCGCCATTCCAGGTACTGAGCGAATTCACCCGCCTCGTCCTCTTCCGTCGCCGGCGCCTGACCACAGGCCTGCTGCAGGTGTTGGCGGATCAGGTTGAGCGTCGGTTCATCGGCACTGTGCCGGGCGACACCCAGCACCAGTTGCCATTGCTGTGGCGCCAGGCGGTACAGCACGGCCTGGGTGTTCTGCGATTCACCGATCACGAATGCCCGGGCCGCCCATTCCTCGATCTTCGCCCGGACCTCATCCGCCGACTGCTCACCGCTCTGCACCGTCAGAGGAAAGCGTTCGGCCCCCTCGGCCCGTTGCCGCCAGCCATGGAAACCCGCCACCTTGACCAGCCGCGCCAGCAGCATCGACTGTTGCACCAGCAGCGTGTCCAGCGCCGCTTGCAGACGCTGCGGGTCGAGGTCACCGTCGATGACCAGACTCAGCCAGCGCAGCGCCTCGCCGCAGGTCGCCGTGGTCGACAAGCGTTCAACCACCGCCTGCTGCTCGGGGGTCAGGGCGAAACCCGGATCCTGCGTGTCCATCGATACGTCGTTCATGCTCCGGTTTCCTCGGTATTCAATGCGTCCTGGGCGTTCGGTTCGGTCGACGCCGGGCGTGCAAGGCTGCTGTGGTCATACATGTCACCCATGGCGACGACGATTTTGCGCGGCCCCTCGAAAGGATCGCGGGCATGGGCCACCAGCATGTTGTCGAGCAGGATCACATCGCCCTTCTGCCAGTCGAAGCGCACCGCGCACTCTTCGTACAGATCACCGATGCGCTGCATCACTTCGTCCTCGATCGGTGTGCCGTCGCCGTAGAACACATGACGCGGCATGCGCTCCAGACCGAACATCGACAGCAGGTCTTCACGCACATCTGGCTCCAGCCAGTAGATGTGGTGCAGTTGCACCTGGTTGAAGAACGATTTCGCGCCAGTGATTGGGTGACGGATCACCGCCGGCCCAGGGGTGCGGGTCTGTAACTCGTTGTTGTCGAGCCAGCGCCACTGGATACCGCCGGCCCGGCAACGGGCCTCGACTTCGGCGCGGTCTTCGGTCTTGAAGAAGTGCTGCCACGACACATCGAGGTTGTCGGTAAAAGTGCGCACGTACAGCAAGCCCTTGGACTCGAACTTGTCGCGCAGGTCCGCCGGCAGTTTTTCGTACATCAACCGGCAATCCACCACCGGCGTCGCACCACCGACCGGCGCGGCCACTTCGCAATAGAACATCTGCTTGCGCGGCCAGCGATCCTGATGGGAGCTCTCGTTGTGGAACAGGATCATCTTGCGTTCCGGGTACGGCGTGGAGCGGTAGGTGTTCTTGCCGCCCTCTTTCTTCGGCAGGTCGCCGTACTGGCCGTACAGCCCCGGCTGGACCGCTTCGGCGAAGGCTTCGAAACCCTGGATGCCATCCAGCTCGAAACCGCGGAACAGGATGCCGGCGTGTTCGGCCAGCTTCTGCTCGATCAAGGGCCGGTTGTGGTGGATCCACTCGACCAGATCCAGATGCGGCTCGTTCGGCTCCATCAGCAGCGGGAACGGCTGTGGCGCGCACAGCAGCGATTCACGCACAGGTTGCGGGCGAACCTTGGCGACCGGGGTGGCGGAACGTTTGAGGAACTTGCCGAGCTTGTCGGCCTTGGCTCCGGGGGCGGCGGTGGACGCGGTGGCCACTGCGCGGTTGTCGACTGGCATGCTGATAGCTCCCAATTGAATGTCCTGATCAGCGACGATCTGTTCCAACAGGGCTATCCAGGCCTTGACCAGGTACTGAATGCGCTCGTGTCCGAACAAGGTTGTGGCGAATTGCCAATTACCCAGCAATTGCCCTTCTTCTTCGTCAACGAACAATGCCATGTCGAATTTAGAATGCGTCTGCAGTGCCGCCAGCGGCTCGACGCTCAGGTCACCCATCGATTGCGTGCGTCCCGGCAGGTTGTTCATCACGAACAACACCTGCACCAGCGGGTTCATGCCCTTGTGCCGAGGCACGCCACAGGACTCGACGATCATGTCCAGCGGCAGGTCCTGATGCTCCAGCGCACCCAGCAGGTTGTCCTGGGTGCCGGCGAGGAATGCCGAGAAGCGTGCTTGCGCATCGAAGCGTGAGCGCAGCGGCAGCACGTTGACGAAAAACCCGATCAGGCGCTCCAGCTCCGGCTGCTCACGCCCGGCGACGTCGGCGCCGACCAACACATCGTCACGGCCGCCGAACCGATGCAACAACACCTGAAACGACGCCAACAGCGTGCTGTACAGGGTCACACCGGCTTCACCCGACAATTTGCGCAGTGCCTGGCTCAAGTCCGGTGTCAGGCGGAACTGCACCGCATCGCCATCGTAGGACGCGGACTGCCCGCGCGGCTTGTCCAGCGGCAGATCGAGCTGGCCGCTGTAGCCATCCAGCCGCTCCTTCCAGTACGCCGCCTGCTGGCCGAGAATCCCGCGTTGTTCGAGTTCCTGCTGCCACAGGGCAAAGTCGGAGTACTGCACTTCCAGCGCCGGCAGTGGCGTCGCGTCGCCCGCCTTGCCCAGTTCGTAGATCTGCACCAGTTCATTGATCAGCACCCCCATCGACCAGCCGTCAGAGATGATGTGGTGCATCGAGAACAGCAGCACATGCTCGGTCGCCGACAGATGCAGAATCCGTCCACGCCACAGCGGCGCCTGCTCCAGATCGATCGGTGTGCGGGCGTTGTCCAGCGCCGCTTGCGCCACATGTTCCTCCTGGGCGCTGCGGGACAGGCCGGACAAGTCGATGACCGGGAAGTCCACCTCGACCTGCTCGCAGATCACGGCAATCGGATCGCCTTCATCATCCTGTGAGTACGCCGTGCGCAGCACTTCATGCCGCTGCACGACCTCGGCAAAACTGCCCACGAACCGCTCGGCCGACAGCTCGCCGCGCAAGCGCAAGGCCAGCGGCATGCCGTAGGCGGAACTGCCGCCGGACAACTGCTCGGCCACCCACAGACGACGTTGCACCAGCGACAGCGGTGCCGTCTGCTTACTGCCAAAAGCCTTGAGCGGCACGCTCTGACTGCCGGCGCCGACGTCTTCTTGGGCCTGACTCATCCAGGCCGCCAGATCCTTCAGACGCGGATGGTTGAACAGATCCCGCAAACTCAACGGGCTGCTGCCCAGTTTGCGCAAGCGCGATATCGCCTGCGTCGCCAGCAGCGAGTGGCCACCCAGTTCGAAGAAATGATCCTCGCGGCCCACGCGGTCAAGCTCCAGAACGTTCTGCCAGATCGTCGCGATCTGCTGCTCCAGCGCCCCCACCGGCGCGACAAACTCACCACTCGCGGCGCCCGCTTCGACGCCAGGCAGTGCCTTGCGATCGATCTTGCCGTTGGGAGTCAGCGGCAGGCTGGCGAGGAACAAGACATGGGCCGGGATCATGTAGTCCGGCAAATGTTCCTTCAAACGAGCCTTGAGCTCGTCACGCAGCACACCCTGCGCAGTCGAATCACCGCCGGCCACAGCAGGATCGTCGTAAACCACATAAGCCACCAGTTGCGCACTCACCGCCCCCGGTTGCGCAATCACCAGCGACTGCTGCACACCCGGCACCTGCATCAGACGGGCCTCGATTTCTCCCAGCTCGATGCGGAATCCGCGGATCTTCACCTGATGGTCGATACGGCCGACGTACTGCAAGGTGCCGTCGGGCTGATAACGGGTCAGGTCACCGGTGCGGTACAGGCGCTCGCCATTGCCGGCGAACGGATTCGGCACAAACTTCTCGGCCGTCATCGCCGCGCGGCCTAGATAGCCACGGGTAACCCCGGCGCCAGCCAGATACAGCTCGGCGGCGACACCCAGCGGTGCCGGTTGCAGATCGGCGCCCAGCAGGTAGCTGGCGGTGCCGGTCAGCGGCCGGCCGATATTCGCCTGACCACCCGCCTCGCGACGGGTCCAGGTCGAATAGGTGGTGTCTTCGGACGGGCCATAGAGATCGTAAACGTGCGCAATGTTTGCCTGCCGGTACAGCGTGTCCACCAGGCTTTGCTTGAGCGGTTCACCGGCCAGATTGATGATGCGCACGCTCGACGGAATATCGCCGGCGTCCTGCAAGGCATTGATCGCCGAAGGCACGGTATTGATCAGGCGCACCTGATCACGGGCCGGCAGATTCGGCAGTTCCAGGGCGTTGCGGGCGATGATCAGCGAGCCGCCGTTGGCCAGGGTCACGAACAGCTCCCACACCGACAGGTCGAAGCACACCGAAGTCGATGCCAGCACACCTTGAATGTCGTCGCGGCTGTAGACGCCCTTCGACCACTCAATCAGCGCCTGGACGTTGCGATGGGTGATCGACACGCCTTTCGGCTTGCCGGTGGAACCGGAGGTGTAGATCACGTACGCAAGGTTGTCAGCGGTCACTGCGGTGGCCGGCGCCTGACTGCCATAAGCCGTCAGGTCCAGTTGATCCACGCGCAGCACCTGAGTGTCGCCACCGACATTGAGTTGCGCGGCCACTTCGGTCTCGGACAACAGCACCCGTGCACGGCTGTCCTCAAGCATGTAGGCCACGCGATCCGCCGGGTAATCCGGGTCCAGCGGAACATAGGCGCCACCGGCCTTGAGCACCGCGAGCAAGGCGACCAACAGGCTGTCGGAACGCTGCATGGCCACGCCGACCCGCACTTCCGGGCCGACCCCGGATTCGATCAACCTGTGCGCGAGGCGGTTGGCCCGGGCATGGATTTCCCGGTAGCTGAACGTCTGCTGTGCAAACGTCACGGCCAGTGCATCCGGCTGGGCAGCGACCTGGCGGTCGATCATCTGATGGATGCACAACGCGTCGACGTTGGCGCTTTCGATGTGATTCCAGTCATGCAACATCCGTTGTTGCTCGGCGTCTTCCAGCAGGTTCAACTCACCCAGGCAACGTTCGGCATTGACGCTCATCTGCATCAGCAGTTGCTGCAACTGGCACGCCAGTTTCACCACGCTGTTTGCGGCAAAGCGGTTGTTCTGATAACCGAAGTGCACGGTCATCTGCTCGTCGAGGTTGACCATCAGCGTCAGCGGGTAACTGGTCTGCTCGTAGCGGTCGGCTTCGCCGAACTTCAGATCCTGGGATTCGGCCTGTTGCAAGGCTTCGGCAATCGGGTAGTTCTCGAACACCAGAATGTTGTCGAACAGCGCTTCACCGCCCTGCCCGGCCCAACGCTGGATGTCGAACAGCGGCGTGTGTTCCTGCTCGCGCAGCAGCAGGTTCTGCGCCTGCACCTGTTGCAACCATTCGGACAACGGCTGCTCGGCACGCGGGCTGGCGATCACCGGCAAGGTGTTGATGAACAGACCGATCTGCCCCTCGACCCCGCTCAACTGCGCCGGACGCCCGGACACCGTGGCGCCGAAGCTGACGGTCGACTGGCCGGTGTAACGCTGCAACAGCAACAGCCACGCCGCCTGCACCACGGTGTTGACCGTGACTTTCTGCGCACGGGCGACCCGGTTCAGGTCAGCGGTCGCCACCGTGTCCAGCGTCAGCAGGTATTCGCCTTGCCCGGTGACTGTTGAATCGTCGGTGCGCGGCAGGCTGTCGCCCAGATAGGTCGGCGCATCGAAGTCGGCCAGTTGGCCCTTCCAGAAGTTCTCGGTGACCTGCGCGTCCTGCTGCGCCAGCCACTCAATGTAATCGCGATAACGACCGGCTCCGGCAAGCGGGGCCACGCCGTGGTAGCGCTGCAACACTTCGCCCAGCAACTGCGAGTTGCTCCAGCCGTCCATCAGGATGTGATGGCTGGTATAGATCAGGTGATAGCGTGCGGCGGCGACTTGCACCACCACCAGACGCAGCAGCGGTGCGCTGTGCAGATCGAAACCCTGCACCCGTTGCGCCTGCTCCAGTTCACTCAAGGCCTGATCCAGATCGCTGCGCTCGCGCCAGTCCAGCACAGTGAACGGCACCGGCAGATCCTTGTGCACCACTTGCAGCGGACGAGTGAACTCACCTTCCCAGACAAAACCGCTGCGCAGTACGTCGTGAGCATCCAGTGCCGCTTGCCAGGCATCGCGGAAGCGCTCGACCTGCAGGCCGTCGACGGCGACGCACATCTGGTTGATGTAATCGCCCGCCTGCTGCTCGTACAGGCTGTGGAACAGCATGCCCTGCTGCATCGGCGAGAGCGGATACAGATCCTGCACTTCCCGCGCCGGGATCGTCAGTGTGTCGAGTTGCGCCTGCGTCACGCCGGCCAGCGGGAAGTCCGAAGGCGTCAGGCCTTCGCTGCCCGGGGTCAGGCAATGGCCGATCAGTGCCGCCAGTTCGTCGGCGTAATCCTGTGCAAGCCGCTCGATGGTTGAGCTGTCGAAGCGCTCCGAACTGAACGTCCAACCCACACGCAACTCGCCGCCGTACACCTGACCGTTGAGGGTCAGCCAGTTGCCCAGTGGCGCGTCGGGGCTCTGATCAAGACCGGCGTTCTCCGGCGTCGGCGCGAACAGCGCGCCGTCATCGGCCTCGAAGCTGCCGTCGAACTGACCGAGATAGTTGAAGGTGATGCGCGGGGTCGGCAACGCCTTCAGGCTGCTTTGCGCGTCGGCATCGCCGAGGTGACGCAATGCACCGAAACCGATGCCCTTGTTCGGGATCGAGCGCAGTTGTTCTTTGATCTGTTTGATCGAATCGCCCGCGCCTTCGGCCGGGGTCAGACGCACCGGGAACAGACTGGTGAACCAGCCCAAGGTGCGGGTCAGGTCGACGCCGTCGAACAGCTCTTCACGACCGTGACCTTCCAGTTGAATCAGCGTCGATGCGTGCCCGCTCCAGCGCCCGATGACCCGGGCCAGCGCGGTCAGCAGCAGGTCGTTGACCTGGGTGCGATAGGCCGCCGGGGCTTCTTGCAACAGTTGTCGGGTCAGGTTCGCATTGAGGCGGGTCTGCACGGTCTGCGCCAGACGGTTCTGTTGGCCGGCGTCAAGGCGTTTGCACGGCAGATCGGTGCTGACGTCGCTCAGGCAGGCCTGCCAGTACGCCAGTTCTTCCTGCAACGCCGGGCCGTTGGCGTAGCGTTGCAAGTGTTCGCTCCAGTCCTTGAAGGCACTGGTCTTGGCCGGCAGGCTCAGGGCCTGACCGTTGATGGCTTGCTGATAGGCGCTCTGCAGATCTTCCAGCAGAATCCGCCACGACACGCCGTCCACTGCCAGGTGATGGATCACCAGCAACAGACGTTGCGTGCCGTCAGCCAGGTTGGCCAGCACCGCCCGCAGCAACGGACCGTTTTGCAGGTCGAGGCTGCGCTGGGCGCGGTTGCCCAACGCTTCGAGATCCGCGATGTCGGCAATGGTTTCCTGCCAGAGCAGGTCTTGCGCCAATGCGTCCACCGCCAGGTGTTCGGCCTGCCAGACGCTGCCCTGCTGGCTGAAGCTCAGACGCAAGGCATCGTGATGAATGACCAGCGCTCGCAGCACTTGCTCAAGCGTGTCGGCCGCCAGCCGTTGATTCGGCTTGAGCAGCACCGACTGGTTCCAGTGGTGACGCTCGGGAATCTCGTCCTCGAAGAACTGCTGCTGGATCGGCAACAGCAACGCCGGGCCGGTGACCGGCTGCTGATCGATGGTCGACTCGCTGTCACCGATCTGCGCCACCAGTGCCAGACGCTGGATGGTCTGGTGCTGGAACAGGTCTTTGGGATTCAGGCGGATACCGGCCTGACGGGCACGGCTGACCACCTGGATCGAGATGATCGAATCGCCGCCCAGCTCGAAGAAGTTGTCGTTCAGACCGACTTGCGGAAGCTTCAGCACGTCTTGCCAGATCTCGGCCAGACGCTGCTCCATGACGCTTTGCGGCGCCTGATAAACCTGTTGCGACTGACTGGCGTCCGGCGACGGCAAGGCACTTCGGTTGAGCTTGCCGTTGGCGGTCAATGGCAATTGTTCGAGCAGCAACAGGTGCGCCGGAATCATATGATCCGGCAGGTTTTCCTTGAGTTCGGCGCGCACGCGGTCGCGCCACTCGGCTTGTTCGACGGTGCTGGCTTGCAGCACCTCGGCATTGCTCGGCACCAGGTACGCGACCAGTTGCTGACCGCTCAAACCCGGTTGCGCCAGCACCACGGCCTGACGCACGGCGGATTGCTCCAGCAACTGCGCTTCGATCTCACCGAGCTCGATGCGGAAACCGCGAATCTTCACCTGATGGTCGATCCGCCCGATGTATTCGATCACACCGTCGGCGCGATAGCGCGCCAGGTCGCCGGTGCGATACAGACGCCCACCATCGGCGGCAAACGGATCGGGAATAAAGCGCAGCGTGGTCAGGTCCGGACGGTTCAGATAACCCCGGGCCAGACCGGCACGACCGACGTACAGCTCACCGATGCAGCCCTTGGCCACCGGGTTCAGGTCGCCATCGAGCAAGTACCACGACAGGTCAGGGATCGGCTCGCCGATCGGACTGCTGGCGTCACGTTGCAGATCGGCCAGCGAAATCGGCCAATAGGTTACGTGAACCGTGGTTTCGGTGATGCCGTACATGTTGATCAGTTGCGGCGTCTGATCACCGAATCGCTCGAACCATGGGCGCAGGCTCTTGACCTCCAGCGCCTCGCCGCCGAACACCACGTAACGCAGCGACGGTTGCATCGCCGCGTGTTCCGGGGCGCACGCCACTTGCATCAGTTGCTTGAACGCCGACGGTGTCTGGTTGAGGACGGTGATCCCTTCACGGCACAGCAAAGCGTAGAAATCTTCCGGCGAGCGGCTGGTCTCGTACGGCACCACCACCAGTTTGCCGCCGTACAGCAGCGCCCC
Source organism: Pseudomonas sp. B20(2017) (assembly GCF_002113125.1). Classification (GTDB taxonomy): domain Bacteria; phylum Pseudomonadota; class Gammaproteobacteria; order Pseudomonadales; family Pseudomonadaceae; genus Aquipseudomonas. The sequence goes on from NZ_NEJP01000024.1 coordinate 62,669, forward strand.
GAAGATCTCCCACACCGAAAAGTCGAACGCGTAGGAATGGAACAGGCTCCACACGTCCTGTGGGCCGAAATCGAACCATGCATCGGTGGCTTCAAACAGGCGCAGCACGTTGCGGTGAGCCAGCAAGGTGCCCTTCGGCTGACCGGTAGAGCCGGAGGTGTAGATCACGTAAGCCAGATTGTCCGGGCTCATGTTCACTTGCGGATTGGCGTCGCTGTAGCTTTCCAGACCATCGCGATCCTGATCGAGCATCAGGCTGCGCACCGAGTCCGGCACCGGCAGACGGCCGAGCAGATGACTCTGGGTCAGCAGCAGGCCGATGCCGCTGTCGCCGATCATGTAGGCCAGGCGTTCTTCGGGATAGCTCGGGTCAAGCGGCACATAGGCGCCGCCGGCCTTGAGGATCGCCAGCAGGCCGACCAGCATGTCCAGGCTGCGCTCCACCGCCAGGCCGACGCGCACGTCCGGGCCGACACCGCTGGCAATCAGCTTGTGGGCCAACTGGTTGGCACGGCTGTTCAGTTCACCGTAGCTCAAGACCTGCTCGCCATAGGTCACGGCAACCGCCTGCGGCCCACGTTCGGCCTGGGCTTCGATCAGCGTGTGCAGGCAGCGTTCGCTCGGGAAATCGACGGTGGCCGGGTTCCATTGCAGCAGCGTGGCCTGATGCTCGGCGGCGTCATGCAGCGGCAGATCGGCGATGCGTTGTCCGGCGTCGGCGACGATGCCGTCCAGCAGGTTGAGCCAGTGCCCGGACAGACGAGTAATGGTCGCGGCATCGAACAGATCGGTGGCGTAAGTCAGTTCGGCCCAGACGTTGTCTGTCGATTCAAAAGTATTAAGGGTCAGGTCGAACTGAGCGGTGTTGGAAGCCCAGTTCAAGCCTTCGATTGCAATCTTCGGCAGGCGGGTTGCGCCCTCGGCCTGACGCGCCTGGCTCTGGTGATTGTGCAGCACCTGGAACAGCGGACTGTGGCTCAGGCTGCGTTCCGGTTGCAGCGCGTCGACCAGTTGCTCGAACGGCAGATCCTGATGCGCCTGGGCGCCGAGCACGGTGTTTTTCACCTGCTGCAACAGGTTGCGGAAGCTCTGCTGGCTGTCGAACTCGGCCTTCAACACCTGAGTGTTGACGAAGAAGCCGATCAGGCCTTCGGTCTCGACCCGGTTGCGGTTGGCCACCGGCACGCCGACGCGAATGTCGGCCTGACCGCTGTAGCGATGCAGCAATGTCTGGAACGAGGCCAGCAACAGCGCGAACAGCGTGACGTTTTCCCGTTGCGCGACCTGCTTGAGTGCACTCGCCAGTTCGAGGCTGAGCGGAATGTCCTGGCGAGCACCGCGATAACTTTGTTCGGGCGGGCGCGGACGGTCGGTCGGCAACTCCAGCAACGGCTGGTCGCCGTCACCCAGTTGCGCGGTCCAGTAATTGAGTTGACGCTCGCGCTCGCCGGCGTCCATCCACTGCCGTTGCCACACGGCGTAGTCGGCGTATTGCACCGGCAACGTCGGCAAATCAGCGTCGCGGCCCTGACTGTAAGCGGCATACAGCGCGATCAGTTCATTGACCATCACACCCATCGACCAGCCATCGGAGACGATGTGATGCAGGGTGATGACCAGCGCGTGGTCATCGACGGCCAGACGCAATAGTTTGACCCGCAGCAACGGGCCTTGCTGGAGATTGAACAAGTGCAGGGTTTCTTCCGCGACCAGCGCTTGCAGCGCCGCATCATCCAGATCAGCAGCGACGTTCTGTACCTGCAGATCCAGTACGCCTTGGGCCTGGATCACTTGTAGCGTCTGGCCCTGCTGTTCAACGAAGCAGGTGCGCAGGGACTCATGGCGGGCGATCAGCGTTTCGAAGCTGCGCTGCAACGCCGGCAGATCGAGTTCGCCGCGCAGGCGCAGTGCCGATGGAACGTGGTAAGCAGTGCTGGTCGGTTCCAGTTGCCAGAGGAACCACTGGCGTTCCTGAGCGTAAGACAGTGCCAGCGGTTGCAACCGCGACAGCGGCACGATTGGCGGTTCCTGATGAGCCCGCTCAACACCCAGCGCAGCGACGAAATCTTCCAGAATGCTGTGTTCGAACAGGGTGCGCAGCGGAACCTGCACGTTCAGCGCCTGACGCACCCGCGAAACCACCTGGGTCACCAGCAGTGAGTGACCGCCGAGTTCAAAGAAGTTGTCGCTCAGTCCCACCCGTTCCAGCTTGAGCACCGTTTGCCAGATTTCGGCGACGGTGTGCTGGGTGGCGGTCTGCGGCGCGACGTAGGTCGATTGCAGTTGGCTGGCGTCGGGTGCCGGCAAAGCCTTGCGGTCGACTTTGCCGTTGGGGGTCAGCGGCAGTTGCGCAAGGAACAACAGGTGCGCCGGCACCATGTATTCCGGCAGCTCGGCCTTGAGGCTGGCCTTGAGCGCGGAGCGCAAAGTGGCTTCGCCTTCAATGTCTGGCACTTCACCGCTGGCCGGTACGACGTAGCCCACCAGTTGCGGGCCGGTCGGGCCGTCCTGGGCAACCACCACCGTTTCGCGGACGCTGTCCAGCGCTAGCAGACGGGCTTCGATTTCACCCAGTTCAATCCGGAAACCACGGATCTTCACCTGATGGTCGATCCGCCCGATGTATTCGATCACGCCCTCGGCGCGATAACGGGTCAGGTCGCCGGTGCGGTACAGGCGTTCGCCGTTTTTCGAGAACGGGTCCGGGACAAAACGTTCGGCGGTCAGCGAAGGACGCTGGAAGTAACCCCGGGCCAGGCCGTCGCCCCCGATCAGCAGTTCGCCCGGCGCGCCGAGCGGGTTGAGTTCAAGGTCGCTGCCGAGGATGTACAGCGCGGTGTTGTCAATCGGGGTTCCAAGGAACGGACGGCTGTTGTCCACACTCAGCGCATGTTGTGCCGACCAGATGGTGGTTTCGGTCGGGCCGTACAGGTTCCACACCTGCGGCGTCAGCGCCAGCATGCGCCGGGCCAGTTCCTGGGACAGCGCTTCACCGCCGCACAGGAAGGTGCGCCCGGTCAGCGTCGCGGCGTGTTCATGGTCGAGCAGCATGCGCCAGGTCGAAGGCGTGGCTTGCAGCGTGCTGACGACGTGACGCTCGATCAGCTCCAGCACCGCTTGCGGGTCCTGATGTACATCCTTGCCGGTCAGCACCACGCAGGCACCGGCCAGCAGCGGGCCGTAGATTTCCAGGCCGAAAATGTCGAACGAAAAAGTGGTCAGCGACAACATGCGGTCAGCAGCGGCGATCCCCGGTTGCTCGACCATGCTGGTGACAAAATTGCTCAGGGCTGCATGGCGCACCATCACGCCTTTCGGCTTGCCGGTGGAACCCGAGGTGTAAATCGTATAGGCCAGGTGTTCGCCGTCGACTGCAACATCCGGCGCGGTCTGCGGATAAGCCGCCAGCCAGTCCTGTGGCTGATCGAGCAACAGCGTTTGCACACTCGCCGGGATCGGCAGTTGCGCCAGCAAAGGGGATTGGGTCAGCAACAGTTGCAGGCCGCTGTCTTCGATCATGTAGGCCAGGCGATCTTCCGGATACGCCGGGTCCAGCGGCACATAGGCACCGCCGGCCTTGAGGATCGCCAGCAGGCCGACGATCATTTCGGCGCTGCGCTCGACGGCAATGCCGACCAGACGATCCGGGCCGACGCCGGTTTCGATCAGCTTGTGCGCCAGTTGGTTGGCACGGCTATCGAGTTGCGCGTAAGTCAGCACGTCATCGCCGATGATCAGCGCCGTGGCCTCGGGCGACTGCTGCGCCTGCGAGGCAAAGCGCTGGTGCACGCAGCCGGCCTGTGCGCTGTGACCGGACTTGCGGAACCAGTCCTGCAACAGCACGCCGTGTTCTGCGTTTTCCAGCAAGGGCAACTCGCCGATCCGCCGGGTTGGCGCGGCGACGATACCTTGCAGCAGGTTCTGCCAGTGACGCGCCAGTCGCTCGACGGTTTCTGGCTTGAACAGGTCAGTGGCGTAAGACAGCTCGGCGGCGAAGCCATCGCCGGACTCGTAGGTGTTCAGGGTCAGGTCGAACTGCGCGGTACGCCCCTCCCAGGCCACGTCTTCGACGCTCAGTTGCGGCAACTGCGTCTGACCGGCCTGATCGCGGCTGCTCTGGTGGTTGTACATCACCTGGAACACCGGGCTGTGGCTCAGGCTACGCTCCGGTTGCAGGGCTTCGATCAGTTGTTCGAACGGCAGATCCTGATGGGCCTGGGCGGCCATTGCCGTTTGCTTGACCTGGGCCAGCAACTGGTTGAACGGCAGTTGTCCGCTGACCTCGGCATTCAGAACCTGAGTGTTGACGAAGAAGCCGATCAGGCCTTCGGTTTCCACCCGGTTACGGTTGGCGGTCGGCACGCCGACGCGGATCTGCGACTGGCCGCTGTAGCGATGCAGCAACGCCTGGAACGACGCCAGCAGCACCATGAACAGGCTCGCGCCTTCGCGCTGGGCCAATTGCTTGAGGGCGTCGCCGAGCCCGGCGGGCAGGCTCAGTTGCAACCGCGCGCCGCGCAGGCTTTGTACGGCCGGACGCGAGAAATCGATCGGCAGTTCCAGCACCGGTTGTTCGCCGCCCAGGGTCTTGACCCAATAGGCGAGTTGCCGTTCGCGCTCCCCCGCTTCCAGCCAGTGACGCTGCCAGATCGCGTAATCGGCGTATTGCACCTCAAGCGCCGGCAGGCTCAGCGGCTGGCCCGCCGTGTCGGCGGCGTAATGCTGGATCAGCTCGTTAACCAGCACTTTGATCGACCAGCCATCGGAGATGATGTGGTGCTGAATCAGCACCAGCACATGATCGTCGTCCGCTACTTTCAGCAACGAAACGCGCAACAGCGGGCCCTGCTGGAGGTTGAACGGGCGGGCGGTTTCGCTTTCGACGAAGGCCTTGATGGCCGCTTCCACCGCGTCGCCGTCGATGCCCGCCGGCAGCGGCTCGACAGCGATGGTCAGCGCCATCTGCGGGTGAATCACCTGGCAGAAACTTTCGCCCTGCTCGACGAACGTGGTGCGCAGACTTTCATGGCGCGCCACCACGGCATTGAAGCTGCGCTCCAGCGCCGCCACATCCAGCCGGCCCTTGAGGCGCAGGGCACTGGGAATGTGATACGCGGTGCTGTGCGGATCCATCTGCCACAGGAACAACTGGCGTTCCTGGGCGTAGGACAGCGGGATCGCCTCGAAGCTTGAGCGAGTCTCTGGAATCGGCAGGTTGGCCGGCGAGACGCCCTCTTCGAGCATCTTTTCCAGGTAGAGCTTACGTTTGTCCAGCGGCAGAGTGATAAAGCGCTTGGCAATCCTCAAAGCAACACTCGTGTCCATCAGACTTCCTCCATATCGTCAAGCAGGGCTTCCAGCTTGTTCAGTTTCTGTTCGTTGATTGCCCCGCCTCCTGTATTGAGGTGAGCGACAAAGTCGCTCAGGACGGGGTGCTGGAATAACAACTGCGGCGTCAGCGTCAGGCCCAGTTCGAGGGCGATGCGCGAAACCACGTTGACCGCCAGCAGCGAGTGCCCGCCCAGTTCGAAGAAGTGATCGTTCAGACCGACGCGTTCCACGGTGAGCACTTGCTGCCAGATAGCCGCGACCTGCTGCTCAAGCTCACTTTGCGGCGCGACATACGCGGCCTGCATCTGGCTGGCATCCACCGCTGGCAGGGCCTTCCGGTCGAGTTTGCCATTGGGGGTCAGTGGCAACTGCTCAAGGAACAACAGGTGCGCGGGGATCATGTAGTCAGGTAACGAAGACTTGAGGCCAGTCTTTAGTCCGTCGCGCTGTTGTCGCTGCGCTTCGCCGTCCTGCAGGTCCAGTGACGGAACCGCGACATACGCCACCAGTTGCGCCCCGCCCTCGGCCTCGACGGCCAGCACGGCCGCTTCGCTGACGCCCGGTTGCGCCAGCAGTCGCGCCTCGATTTCCCCCAGCTCGATCCGGAAACCGCGGATTTTCACCTGATGGTCGATCCGGCCCATGTACTCAAGCTCGCCGTCCTCGCGCTGACGGATCAGGTCGCCGGTGCGGTACAGCCGTTCGCCATTGCCCGCGAACGGATTGGGCACGAACTTTTCGGCGGTCATCGCCGCTTTGCCCAGGTAACCGCGCGTGACACCGGCACCGGACAGATACAACTCCGCCGAAACACCCTGCGGCACGACTTGCAGGTCTGCATCCAGCAAGTGGCTCGCGCTGTGGTTCAGCGCCCGACCGATACGCGCCTGGCCGCCGGCGGTGCGGCGGGTCCAGGTCGAGTAAGTGGTGTCTTCCGACGGACCGTACAGGTCGTAGACGTGCGCAAGGTTCGGCTGTTGGTACAGCGCGTCCACCAGCGTTTGCTTCAGCGGTTCACCGGCAAGGTTGATGATCCGCACGCCCGGCGGAATCTGCCCGGCGCGTTGCAGCGCATTGATCGCCGACGGCACGGTGTTGATCAGGCGCACCTGATCCCGGGCCGGCAGTTGCGGCAGCTCCAGTGCATTGCGCGCGATGATCAGCGAACCGCCATTGGCGAGAGTCACAAACAGCTCCCATACCGACAGGTCGAAGCACACCGACGTCGAAGCCAATACGCCCTGAATGTCGTCGCGGCTGTAGACCTTGGCCGACCAGTCGATCAGCGCCATGACGTTGCGATGGGCAATCGACACGCCCTTCGGTTGACCGGTGGAACCGGAGGTGTAGATCACGTATGCAAGGTTGTCCGGCGCCACGGTGGTTTGCGGAGCGTGAGTCGGATAGGCCTCCAGGACCACCTGGTCCAGCAGCACCACTCGGGTTTCGGTCGGCACGATCAGGGTCGCGGCGACGGCCTGTTCGGTCAGCAATACCCGCGCGCGACTGTCTTCGAGCATGTAGGCCACGCGGTCGGCCGGATAATCCGGGTCGAGCGGTACGTAGGCACCGCCAGCCTTGAGTACCGCCAGCAGCGCGACGAGCAACTGCTCGGAACGCGGCATCGCCACGCCCACCCGCACTTCCGGGCCGACCCCGAGCTCGATCAGTTTGTGCGCCAGGCGATTGGCCCGGGCATCCAGCTCGGCGTAAGTCAGACGGGTGTCGGCGAAAGTCACGGCCAGGGCATCCGGTCGGGCGACGACCTGACGCTCGATGCTCTGATGGATGCACAAGTCGGCGACGAAGTCGGTCACAACCGGTTGTTGACCCTGCGCATTCAGGCTCAGCTCGCTGAGCGAACGTTCACCGGCCTCTGTCATCTGGCCGAGCAGGCGCTGCAAGTGCTCGCCCAGTTGCGCCACGCTCGCGGGGGCGAAGCTGTCGTGCTGGAAGCTGAAATGCACCGACAGCTGCACGCCCATGTTCACCAGCAGGGTCAGCGGATAGTTGGTCTGCTCCTGATTGGCCACCGCACCGAAGCGCAGGCCTTGCGGCGCGCCGCGCTCCAGCGCTTCGGCAATCGGGTAGTTCTCGAACACCATCAGGCTGTCGAACAAGGCGTCACCGCCCTGCCCGGCCCAGCTTTGAATCTGCGCCAGCGGCGTGTGTTCGAACTCGCGCAGCGCCAGGTTCTGCGCCTGCACGCTTTGCAGCCAGCCGGTCAGGCTCTGATCCGCGCGCGGCTCGGCAATGACCGGCAAGGTGTTGATGAACAGCCCGATCTGCTGCTCGGCCCCCGGCAGGTCTGCCGGACGTCCGGCGACGGTGGCGCCGAACGCCACGCACTGTTTGCCGGTGTAACGCTGCAACAGCAACAGCCACGCGGCTTGCACCACGGTGTTGACGGTGACTTTCGACGCCCGGGCGAACTCGCTCAGACGGCGGGTCAGATCCACATCCAGCACTTGGTAATGATCGCCGTAACCGACGCTCGGCAGACCGGCAACCGGACGTGCGATCGCATCGCTCAGGCGAGTCGGTTCCTGCAGGTTGTTCAACGCCGCCTGCCAGTAAGCCTCGGCTGCCGCCACGTCCTGGCGCTGTAGCCAGGCGATGTAATCGCGATAGCGACCGGTCGGGCGCGGCACGTTCTCGCCGCTGTAGTGTTGCAACACTTCGCCGAGCAACTGCGCGCTGCTCCAGCCGTCCATCAGGATGTGATGGTTTGTGTAGATCAAGTGGTGACGATCCGTCGCCGTTTTCACCAGTACCAGTCGCAACAGCGGCGCACTGTTCAGATCCAGACCCAGGGCGCGTTCCTCATCGGCGAGGGTTTGCAACGCGCGGTCCAGATCGGCGCGGGCGCTCCAGTCGAGGACGCTGAACGGCACCTCGACCTGACGCTGCACCACTTGCACCGGTTGCGGTAAATCGCCCTGCCAGAAGAACCCGGTGCGCAGAATGTCATGGGCATCCACCGCCGCTTGCCACGCCGCACGGAAGCGCTGCGGATCGACGCCGTCGACGTCCAGGCGCATCTGGTTGATGTAGTCGCCGTTGCCGTGTTCGAGCAGGGTGTGGAACAGCATGCCCTGCTGCATCGGCGACAGCGGGTAAATGTCATCGATACCCTGCGGCTCCAGCAACAGCGCATCGAGCTGCGCCTGGGACAGTTGCGCCAGCGGGAAGTCCGACGGCGTCACGCCACGGTTGGCGGCGTCGCAGCAGTGGCGAATCAGCGCCGTCAGTTCCTGCACATAGTCATCGGCCAGACGCTGGATGGTCGCGGTGTCGAACATCGCGCCGCTGAAGGTCCAGCTCAGGTCCAGCTCACCGCCGAACACCTTGCCGTTGAGCGCCAGCGGATTGCCCAGCGGGCCCTGCATATTGACTTCTGCACCGCCGGATTCGGCGGTCGGCACAAACAACGCCTCGTCGCCGGCATCGAAACTGCCGTCGAACTGGCCCAGGTAGTTGAAGGTCAGGCGCGGTGCCGGCAAGGCGTGCAGCGACTGCCGTGCAGCGTCGTCGCCCAGATGCGCGAGCGCACCGAAACCGATGCCTTTGTTGGGGATCGCGCGCAGTTGTTCCTTGACCTGTTTCAGCGAGGCGCCCGGTTCGGCACCCGGCGCAAGACGGGCCGGGAACACACTGGTGAACCAGCCCACGGTGCGGGTCAGGTCGACATGCTCGAACAGGTCTTCGCGACCATGGCCTTCGAGCAGGACCAGCGCACTGTCGTCACCGGTCCAGCGCGTGACTGCTCGCGCCAGTGCGGTCAACAGCAAGTCGTTGACCTGGGTGCGATAGGCCGTCGGCGCTTCCTGCAACAACTGACGGGTGAGAGTTTGGTCCAGTCGGCTGCGGATGGTCAGCGCCTGATCATGTTGCTGCCCACCGTCCGGATGGTCATACGGCAACGCCGCCGAAGCGCCCTGCAACTGCTGTTGCCAAAAGCCCAGTTCAGCCTGCAACGCCGGGGTGGCGGCGTAGTCCTGCAAGGCTGCCGCCCAGGCTTTGACCGAGCTGGTGCGGGCCGGCAATTGCACGGCGGCACCGGCAGCGATCTGCCGGTAAACGTTTTGCAGGTCTTCGAAGAGAATCCGCCACGACACGCCATCGACCACCAGGTGATGCACGATCAGCAGCAGCCGCTGACTGCCGTCAGCGAGGTTCGCCAGCACCGCGCGGATCAGCGAACCGCCGCTCAGTTGCAGGCTGCGCTGCGCTTTCTCGCCCAGCGCTTCGAGGGCGGCGAGATCCGCGACGTCGACTGTCCACAGGATCGCTTCGCCGGCCTTGGTGGCGATGTCGCGGTACTGCGCCGACCAACCTTCGGCCTGCTCAGTGAAGTCCAGTCGCAAACTGTCGTGATGCATCACCAGCGCATCCAGCGCCTGCTCCAGCACTTGGGCGTCCAGTGCCCGGGTTGGCTTGAGCATCACCGACTGGTTCCAGTGGTGACGGTCAGGAATCGCATCGGCAAAAAACGCCTGGTGAATCGGCAACAATTCAGTGCTGCCGGTGACCGGTGCCTGATCGATCAACGGCAGCGATTCGCCGGTCTGCGTGACCGCGGCCAGTGCCTGAATGGTCTGGTGCTGGAACAAATCTTTGGGGGTGAAACGAATCCCGGCCTGGCGCGCGCGGCTGACCACCTGGATCGAAATGATCGAATCGCCGCCCAGTTCGAAGAAGTTGTCGCTGATCCCCACCTGCCCGAGCTTGAGCACGTCCTGCCAGATCGTCGCCAGTTGCTGCTCCACCGCGCTCTGCGGCGCGACATAAGTCTGCTGCAACTGACTGACGTCCGGCTTGGGCAGGTTTTTGCGATCGAGCTTGCCGTTCGGCGTCAGCGGCATGCGCTCCAGACGCAGTACGTAGGCTGGCACCATATGGGCCGGCAACGAGACCTTGAGCTGCGCACGCAGGTCTTCGGTGAAGTCTGCGCGGGTCGAATCGCCCACCACATAGGCCACCAGCCGCTTGCCACTGCCGGCGCTGCCTTCCTGGGCCACGACCACCGCTTCGCGCACGCCGTCGAGGGCTTGCAGCGCGGCTTCGACTTCGCCCAGTTCGATACGGAAACCGCGAATTTTTACCTGATTGTCGATGCGATCCAGGTAGTCGAACGTGCCGTCGACGCGCTGGCGGACCAGGTCGCCGGTGCGATACAGCTGACCGCCGGTGGCGCTGAACGGATCGGCGACAAAGCGCTCGGCCGTCAGCCCCGGACGGTTCAGATAACCCCGCGCCAGCCCCGTGCCGCCAAGGTACAACTCACCGGCCATGCCTTGCGGCAGCAGGTTCAAGTCGGCGTCGAGCACGTAGGCGCTGCGGTCACCGATGCGGCTGCCGATAGGCGCGTACGCGGCACCGCACGGCACTTCGCGGCCAGCCTTCCAGATCAGCGGCGTGACCACGGTTTCGGTCGGGCCGTAGCCGTTGATGATGTAGTCCGGATCCAGTGCGCGTTTGACCCGCTCGAAACTGGCGTTCGGCACCGCATCCCCGCCGAAGCAGTAGATACGCACCTTCGGTGGGTTGCCCTCGCGCTCGGCATGCTCGGCCAGTTGTTGCAGGTACACCGGCGGGAACGCGACCACGGTCACGCCGTGTTCGCGCATGGCGTTGTAGGTCTGCTCCGGGGTCCACAGGCTGTCATCGCGGATCAGCAGCGAAGCGCCGTGGGTCAGGCTGGTCAGCCAGCGTTCATGGGCACCGTCGAAGGCGAACGACATGAAGTGGAATTCGCAGTCGCTGTCGCGCATTTCGTAGCGCTGGCCGATGGCCTGGCAGTGCATCGCCAGCGGGCCGTGAGCGACGCTGACGCCTTTCGGATTGCCGGTGGAACCGGAGGTGTAGATCACGTAGGCGAGGTTGTGCGGATCGAGCTGCACCGACGGCGCGCTGATCGGCCACTCGCGCAGGTCGAGGCGATCGAGTTCCAGCAGCGGCACCGAATCGTCGACCGGCAGTTGCGCCGCCACCGACGAATCGCTGAGCAACAACGCCAGCCCCGAATCCTCGATCAGGTACGCCAAACGCTCGCGCGGATAACTGGTGTCCAGCGGCACATAGGCACCGCCGGCCTTGAGTACCGCCAGCAGCGCGACGATCACCGCTTCGCTGCGCGGCAATGCCACGCCGACCCGGGTTTCCGGGCCAACGCCACGGGCGATCAGGGCATGGGCCAGTTGATTGGCGCGCTGATCGATTTCGCCATAGCAGAAATGCCGGCCGTCGAAGATCACCGCGGTGCGTTGCGGACGTTCGGCTGCCAGGGCCGCAATCCGCTGATGCACGCCGATGTCCACCGGGTACGGCTGAGGCAGATTGTCCGCGTGTTGCCGGGCGTGCTCTGCCGCATCGGCCAGGGCGATTTCACCGAGGTTGCGTTCTGCCGACTCAACGAACTGCTCCAGCAAGTGCAGCAAATGGGCGTCGATGCTTTCGATGACCGCCGGGGCAAACTGGCTGCGCTCGAAGCTGTAGTGCAACGCCAGTTGCTCGCCGAGGGTTACCGCCACGCTCAGGCCGTAGTGGGTCTGTTCGAGGTTGGCGACATCGCCGAACACCACGCCTTGGCCCGAGCCCTGTTGCAGGGCCTGGGCAATCGGGTAGTTCTCGAACACCAGAATGTTGTCGAACAGCGCTTCACCGCCCTGCCCGGCCCAGCGCTGGATGTCCGCCAACGGCGTGTGCTCAAAGTCGCGCAATCCGAGGTTCTGCGCCTGAACCGCTTGCAGCCAGTCGCCGACTGTCTGATCCGGACGCGGCGTGCCGATCACCGGCAAAGTGTTGATGAACAGCCCGACTTGCTGCTCGATGCCCGGCAAGTCCGCCGGACGTCCGGCCACCGTCGCGCCAAAGGCCACGGTTTCGTGACCGGTGTAGCGTTGCAGCAACAGCAGCCACGCCGCTTGCACCAACGTGTTGACCGTGACTTTCTGCTGGCGGGCGAAGGTTTCCAGCGCCTGGGTGCGCTGCGCATCCAGGGTCTGGAAGTGATCGCCGTGCCCGCTCTGGCCATCGTTGGCCGAGGCCACACGAGCCAGACGCGTCGGTTCTTGCAGCGCGGCCAACTGACCGTTCCAGAAGTCCTCGCTCAACTGACCGTCCTGACGTTGCAGCCAGGCGATGTAATCGCGATAACGCCCGCCACCGCTGGTCGGCGCACGACCGCTGTAGCGCTGCAGGACTTCGCCGAGCAACTGCGAATTACTCCAGCCATCCATCAGGATGTGGTGGTGGGTGTAGATCAGATGCCACTGATCGGCGCCGGTCTGCACCAGTACCAGTCGCAGCAACGGCGCCTGGCTCAGATCAAAGCCCTGCACGCGCTCGGCGTCGGCCAGTGCCGCCAGGTCTTGCGCCTGATCGTCACGCTCGCGCCAGTCCAGCGCGGTGAACGGCAGCGCAAGGTGTTTGTGAACGATCTGCAACGGTTGCTGCAAGTCACCCTGCCAGACAAAGCCACTGCGCAGAATGTCCTGCGCGTCCAGCGTCGCTTGCCACGCCGCACGGAAACGCTCGGCGTCGAGGCCCTGCACATCCACGCGCAACTGGTTGACGTACTCGCCCGCCGCTTGCTCGTAAAGGGTGTGGAACAGCAGGCCCTGTTGCATCGGCGACAGCGGATAGAGGTCGTCGAGCTGACCGGCCGGCACCGGCAAACCATCGAGTCCGGCCTGAGTGATGCGGGCCAGCGGGAAGTCCGACGGCGTGGCCTGCGGCAGTGCCTGATTGCAGCAATGTTCGATCAATGCGTCGAGTTCGAGCGCGTATTGATCCGCCAGATGCTGCACCGTCGCGGCGTCGAACATCTCGCGGCTGAAGCCCCAGCTCATCGCCAGTTCGCCGCCGTAGACCTGACCTTCGACGGTCAGCCAATTGGCCAGCGGCGCGGACGGATCCTGGGCGGTGCCACTGCCTTCGGTGGACGGCACCAGCAGCGCCGACTCGTCGAACTGGCGGTCGAACTGTCCCAGGTAGTTGAAGGTGATGCGCGGCGCCGGCAAGGCCGCCAGTTCGGCACGCACCGACGGCGCGGCGAGATGGCGCAGCACGCCATAACCCAGCCCCTTGTCCGGCACGGCGCGCAGTTGTTCCTTGACCGATTTGATTGATCCGTCGAGGTCGTCGCTGCTGGTCAGGTTCACCGCGAACAGGCTGGTGAACCAGCCCACGCTGCGGGTCAGGTCAATGTCATCGAACAGGTCTTCACGGCCATGGCCTTCCAGCTCGATCAGCGTACCCGACTGCCCGGTCCAGCGGCTGATCGTGCGGGCCAGCGCAGTCAGCAGCAGATCATTGACCTGGGTGCGATAGGCCGCCGGGGCCTGTTGCAGCAATTGACGGGTGCGCGCGGCATCCAGGCGCCATTCGATTTTCTCGCCGTGGATGTTTTGCAGGCTGCCCTCGGGGCGCTCGCACGGCAGGTCCATAGCACCATGATGCTGGGCTTTCCAGTAATCCAGTTGAGCGTCGAAGCGCGATGCTTCGGCACTCAGGCGCGCGGTCCAGGTCTGGAACGCGCTGGTCTTGGCCGGCAACTGAACGCCGCCGCCCGCCGCCAGTTGTTCGTAGGCTTGCTGCAGATCTTCCAGCAGTACCCGCCACGACACGCCGTCCACCACCAGGTGATGAACGATCAACGCCAGCCGCTGGCTGCCATCGGCCATGGCCACCAGCACGGCGCGCAGCAGCGGTCCGTTTTCCAGGTTCAGGCTGCGCTGGGCAGCATCGCACAAGGCTGTCAGTTGCTCGGCGGTTTGCGCTTCGCGCTGCCACAGGTCGGCGGTTTCCACCAGCGGCCCGTGGAATTGCCGCCAGCCGTCGGCGCTTTCGACATAGCGTAGGCGCAAGGCATCGTGATGGTTGATCACATGCGCCAGCGCAACGTCGAGCCATTGCGCGTTCAGCGGCTCGCGGGCGGTCAGCAGCAGCGACTGGTTCCAGTGCTCGCGGGCGTCCATCGGGTTGGCGAAAAACGCCTGCTGGATCGGGCCCAGCAGTGCGTCGCCGGTCACCGGTCCCTGATCCACCGAACTGTGGTGATCGACTTTGGCGACCAGTGCCAGGCTGCGCACGGTCTGGTACTGGAACAGGTCGCGCGGGCTAACCCGAATCCCGGCCTGCCGTGCGCGGCTGACCACCTGAATCGAGATGATCGAGTCACCGCCCAGTTCGAAAAAGTTGTCTTCCAGACCGACGCGCTCGATCCCCAGCACGTCCTGCCAAATGGCCGCCAACGCAATCTGCATGGCGTCCTGCGGGGCGATAAATTCCTGCTGCGGCGCGGCGTCCGGTTGCGGCAGGGCTTTGCGGTCGAGTTTGCCGTTGGCGGTCACCGGCAACTTGGCCAGAGTCATCAGGTAAGTCGGCACCATGAACTCCGGCAGACTGCCGAGCAACCAGGCCTTGACGCCTTGCTGCCATTGCTCCGGCGGATTGGCGTCCTCCAGCACCAGGTAACCGACCAGATGCTTGCCGCCCTGCACCAGCACCACGGCTTCGCGCACCAGCGGATGCTGCATCAGGCGAGTTTCGATTTCGCCCAGTTCGATGCGCAGACCGCGCAGTTTCACTTGATGGTCGAGTCGTCCGAGGTATTCGATCACGCCGTCGGCGCGCTGACGCACGCGGTCGCCGGTGCGGTACAGGCGCTCGCCGTCATGGAACGGGCACGGCACGAAGCGTTCGGCGGTCAGCGCCGGGCGACGATGATAACTGCGCGCCAGCCCTGCCCCGCCGAGGTACAACTCACCGGCCACACCGCTTGGCACCGGCAACAGTTCGGCGTCGAGCACATGGGTGCGCAGGTTGGCGATCGGCTGACCGATCGGCACGCTGTCGGCGCCTTCATCGACACAAGTCCAGTGGGTCACGTCGATGGCCGCTTCGGTCGGGCCGTAGAGGTTGTACAGACCCGCCGCCGGCAGTTTCGTAAAGACCTGGATTTGCGCGTCCAGCGGCAAGGCCTCACCACTGCAGACAATGCGCTTGAGCCCGGTGCACGCCTCGACGCCCGGTTCGTGAATGAACGCCTGGAGCATCGACGGCACGAAGTGCAGCGTGGTGATGCCGTGACGGTTGATGGTGTCGATCAATTGCAGCGGATCGCGATGCACACCCGGCGCCGCGACCACCAGACGCGCGCCGGTCAGCAGTGGCCAGAAAAACTCCCAAACCGACACGTCGAAGCTGAACGGGGTTTTCTGCAACACCGCATCGCTGCCGTCCAGACCGTAGGCTTCCTGCATCCAGCACAGCCGATTGACCAGTGCCGCGTGGCTGTTGCCGGCCCCCTTGGGTTTACCAGTGGAGCCGGAGGTGTAAATCACATAGGCCAGATTCAAAGGCTCGACCACTACGTCGGGACGGCTGGCGCTGTACCCGTCCAGCCAGTCGGCCGGTTGGTCGAGGGTGATGACCGTCACACCTTCGGTCGGCAATCCCGAGGCCAGCTCGCTCTGGGTCAGCAGCAAGCGGATGCCGCTGTCCTCGACCATGTAGACCAGACGCTCTTGCGGGTATTCCGGGTCGAGCGGCACATAGGCGCCGCCGGCCTTGTGAATCGCCAGCAGGCCGATGACCATTTCCGGCGA
Source organism: Pseudomonas sp. B20(2017) (assembly GCF_002113125.1). Lineage (GTDB taxonomy): Bacteria > Pseudomonadota > Gammaproteobacteria > Pseudomonadales > Pseudomonadaceae > Aquipseudomonas. Next base: position 78,613 of record NZ_NEJP01000024.1, read on the forward strand.
ACGCTCGACGCAGATGCCGACCAGACTGTCCGCCTGCACACCCTGCTCGCGCAGCAGGTGCGCCAGGCGGTTGGCCCGGGCATCGAGTTCGGCATAGCTCAGGGTGGTGTCGCCGAACGTCAGCGCCGGGGCATCCGGCGTGCGCGCAACCTGCGCTTCGATCAGATGATGGATCGGCTGCCCGACCGGGTACTCCGCCTGGGTAGCGTTCCAGCCGTGCACCAGGGTCTGCTGCTCGTCTGCCTCCAGCAACGGCAACTCACCGATGCGCTGCGACGAATCCGCCACCATCGCCTTCAGCAGTCGCGTCCAGTGCCGGGCCATGCGCTCGATGGTGGCGGCGTCGAACAGATCGCTGGCGTAGGTCAGCGCGGCGTGCAGCTTGCCGCCCTTCTCGTAGGTGTCCAGGGTCAGGTCGAACTGGGTGGTGCGGCTCTGCCAGTCGAGGCTGTCCAGCGCCAGGCCGGACGCGGTGCTGATCGTCGTGATGTCGGCGACCTGCGGCTGGTGGTTGTACATCACCTGGAACAACGGCGTGTGGCTGAGGCTGCGTTCCAGTTTCAAGGCTTCGACCAGACGCTCGAACGGCAGATCCTGATGGGCCTGGGCACCGAGGGCGGTTTCCTTGATGGCGCGCAGCAGGTCATCGACCCGGGTCTGCCCGTCCAGTTGCGTACGCAGCACCTGGGTGTTGACGAAGAAGCCGATCAGCCCTTCGATTTCCCCACGGTTGCGGTTGGCGATCGGCACGCCCACGCGCAGATCGGTCTGGCCGGTGTAACGGTGCAGCAGCGCATTGAACGCGCCCAGCAACAGCATGAACAACGTCACCTGATGCTGCTGCGCGGTGTGGCGCAACTGGTCGGCCAACTGGCTGTCGATCGCGAATTCGTAACGGGTGCCGCGATAACTCGGCATCGCCGGGCGCGAGTGATCCAGCGGCAGTTCGAGCACCGGGTGCTCATCGCCCAATTGTGCCTGCCAGTACGCCAGTTGCCGGGCCTGCTCGCCGGCTTCGAGCCAGCGGCGCTGCCACAAAGCATAGTCGCTGTACTGGATCGGCAGCGCCGCCAATTGCGGTTGCTCGCCGGCATCGAAGGCGTCGTAGCAGCGGATGAACTCGTCGATCAGCACGTTCATCGACCAGCCGTCGGAAACGATGTGATGCAAGGTCAGCAACAGCACATGTTCCTGCTCGGCGAGCTTGAGCAGCGTGACGCGCAACAGCGGGCCGACCGCCAGATCGAACGGCAGCACCGACTGCTGCTCGGCGGCGCGGGTAACCGCCTGCTCGCGCTCGTCGGCAGGCAATGCGCTGAAATCCTCGTGGGCAATCACCAGCGGCGCCGAGGCCGGCACCTGCAACAGGCTGTCGTCGGCCTGGCGCTGGAACACTGTGCGCAGTGTTTCGTGGCGCTCCACCAATCGGGCGAAGGCTTGCTCCAGCGCCACAAGATTCAAGCGGCCAGTCAGGCGCACGGCGCCCGGCAGGTTATAGGCGCCGCTCTGCGGATCGAGTTGCCAGAGAAACCACATGCGCTGCTGCGCGTAAGACAGCGCCTGACGATCCTCGGCCTCGATTCCGGCGGGAATCGGGAAACGGGCGAAATCCACGCCCTCCTTTTGCAGCGCCGCCAGGAACATCTGGCGTTTTTCGAGAGGCAACCCGATAAACCGGCGAGCGAGTTTCAAGGAGTCTTCTGCATTCATTTCTTGGCATCCGGATCAGTAGGCAGGCAGCACAAAGGCGCGTCGTCCCTATAAAACGAATGCAGACCGGAAAAATTAGCGATTGAGAAGAAGTGTCAGAAGGGAGGTAAAGCGAGGATTTCAGGCGCACCACAGATCAAATGTGGGAGCGAGCTTGCTCCGGGCGGCGATCCGACGAAAGCAGTGTGTCAGATAAACAAGCATCGACTGACATGACGCTTTCGCGAGCAAGCTCGCTCCCACAGGTAAAGCCTCAGGCCGAGACAGCCAGAGCATGGCGCCGATGGTGCACCTCCAGTTGATCCTTGATCACCTTGAGCACTCGGGCTTCATGCTCATGAATGAAAAAGTGCCCGCCAGCCAGCATGTCCACCGAGAAACTGCCACGGGTCTCCTTGCTCCAGCCGATCAGTTGTTCGGTGGTGGCACGGTCAGCCTTGCCGCCGAGCACGTGCACGGGGCAGTTGAGCAATGGCCGCTGCACCGGCTCGAACTTGCCGCACAGCTGGAAATCCGCACGCAGGATCGGCAGGGTCAGGCTCATCAACTCTTCGTTGGCCAGCACTTCCTCGCTGGTGCCGTTGAGCGTGCGCAACTGGTCGATCAACTGGGCATCGGTCTTGGGATCGGCAAAACCCCGGTCGTAATCGGCGCGCATCGTCGGCGCCGCCGTGCCTGAGGCGAACAACGCCACCGGCTCCGGGCAACCCAGTGCGCGCAATGCATGGGCGATTTCGCAGGCCAGCAACGCGCCCAGGCTATGGCCGAACAGCGCATAGGGCGCCTTGAGGGTCGGGCGCAATTCCTTTGCCAGCTGCATCGCCAACCCGCGCATGTCGGTGTGCAACGGCTCGCCGAAACGTGCGCCGCGCCCCGGTAATTCCACCGGTTGCAATTGCAGCCATTGCGGCAGCCTCGGCCGCCAGCGGCTGTAGACCATGGCACTGGCGCCGGAGTACGGCAGGCACAGCAGGGTCAGTTTGGTCACCACGCTTCCCTCGAAAAATGTCTCTTCAAGAGGGTACGGATCAGGCAGCGGGCAAATTAGTCGCGGGCCGGTAAATTTGCCCGCCAGGCGCTCGTTAACTGTTCAGACCAATTCCAACAACGAGGGATCACCGTGGATCTGCAGACCATTCTGGGCAAGTTGTTCGCCAACGCGGGCGCCGTCGGCATCGAAGGCATCTTCCAATTCGTGTTTGGTCCGCAGCAAGCGTATTGGTGCGAAATCAAGGCCACCAGCCGTACCGAGGCCGGTCGCCATCCGAGTCCCGACGTGACCATTGAAGTCGCCCACACCGATTTCCTCGGCATCATGAGCGGCACCGCCAACGTCGAAGAGCTGTTCGCCAGTGGCCGTCTGAAGATCGGCGGCAACATGGGCCTGGCGACGATGCTGCCGCAGATCATCGAGCATGCGATGCACGGTGGAGCGGTCGCGGAAAAGGTCGACATGAACAAGCGCTACCCCACCCCGCCGCGCTTCAGTGAAAAACTCACCGAACGCCTGCCGACCCAGGTCAGCGTCGAGCGTATTGCACGGGGCAAGCTGTCGGTCAGCGAATTCGAGGCCCGTTACCTGCCCAACGGTATTCCGGTGGTGATCAGCAATGCGCTGCAAGACTGGCCGCTGTTCAACCTCAGCCGCGAAGAGTCGCTGGTGCATTTCGCCGAACTGCAAGGCATCACCCGGCACGGCGATTACGTGAAAAAGACGTTCTCGACCGAACGGGATTTTCGCTCCACGTCGATGGCCGATTTCATCGCCTCGCTGGACAGCCCGGCCGTCAAGGGCGCGGACGGCGAGCCACCGGCCTACATGGGCAACAACATCCTGCCGGCAGCGTTGATGCAGCAGATTAAATACCCGCCCTATTTCGATGCCTCGCTGTTCATCCCGCCACGGATCTGGATCGGGCCCAAGGGCACCCTGACGCCGCTGCACCGCGATGACACCGACAACCTGTTCGCCCAGGTCTGGGGCCAGAAGAAATTCACCCTCGCCGCACCCCATCACCGCGAAGCACTAGGCACCTGGTCCACGGCTCCCAAAGGCGGGCTGGACGGCTGCGACTTCAACCCGGACGCGCCGGACTATGAACGCTTCCCCGCTGCGCGTGATGTGACATTCCTGCGCGTGACGCTCGAGGCCGGGGATCTGCTGTTCCTGCCCGAAGGCTGGTTCCATCAGGTGGAGTCGGTGTCGACGTCGCTGTCGGTCAACTTCTGGGTAAACTCGGGCCGGGGCTGGTAACCGGCATTATTTGAGGTGACGAAAGCTCTGCACCGCAGAGCCCAGGACCACTGCCCCGGCGGCAATCGCCAACCAAAAACCGCTGCGCGCGCCAAAGGCATCCACCAATGCGCCGGAGCCGGCGGCGCCGATGGCCACGCCGATGCTCAAACCGGTCACCAACCAGGTCAGGCCTTCGGTGAGTTTGGCCGGCGGTACGATGCGTTCGATCAGCGCCATCGCCACAATCAGGGTCGGGGAGAAGAACAGCCCGGCGATGAACACCGCCACGGCCAACCCGAAAATGTTGCTCGCCAGCAGTAACGGCAGCGTGGTCACCGCTGTCGCCAATCCGCCGTAGAGAAACAGACGCGGCAACGGCAGCTTCGAGCGCATTGCGCCGAAGGCGATACCGGCCAGACAGGAACCGATGGCGTACACCGACAACACGATACTCGCCGCCGCCGGTTGACCCTGCTGCTGGGCGAACGCGACGCTGACCACATCCACCACACCGACAATCACGCCCATGGCGAGCATCAACGCCAGCAACCATTGCACGTCGGTCGAACGAATGATCGAGCCTTGATGCTGCGACTCATGCGGGTGCACCGGCGGCTCGGTGCTGCGCTGAGCAACGAATGCCGTGACGCCAATCGCCAGCATCAACAACGCCGCCAGCGGCCCGGCCTCGGGAAACACGCCGACGCACAAGCCCACCGACAACGGCGGGCCGACGATGAAGCAGACTTCGTCGAGCACCGATTCCAGCGCATACGCCGTCTGCAACTGCGGCTGGCCGCGATAGATTTCGGTCCAGCGCGCCCGCGCCATCGCCGACATGCTAGGCATGCAACCGGCCAATGCGGCGCAGACAAACAGCGTCCAGGTCGGCGCCTGCAAACGGGTGCACAGCAGTAACATCAGCAGCGCGCCCCCACCGATCAGCGCCGCCACCGGCAGCACTCGCCCCTGACCGAAACGATCCACCAGCCGTGACACCTGCGGCGCGCAAAACGCCGTGGCCAAGGCAAAGGTCGCCGCCACCCCACCCGCCAACGCGTAGCCGCCGGTCAATTGCGAGAGCATGGTGATCACGCCGATACCGGTCATGGAAATCGGCATGCGCGCGATCGTCGCGGCAATCACAAAAGCCCGGGCGCCGGGGGCGTTGAACAACTCGCGGTAAGGGTTTGCCATCGGATGCAGCCTCATCAGGGGCGGCCAAGTTGCCACAAAGCCTGACGGCCGGGGAAGCGAGGAATTGTTGGTGGAGTGTGAAGTCCCCAGTGCGCGCAAGGCCAATCGCTGCCGCGTTGATCGTTCCCACGCTCCGCGTGGGAATGCAGCCCGGGACGCTCTGCGTCCCATGCGGACTCGGGCGCATCCAAGAGAAACCTGTCGATGATTTCATGTACGTGGATGAACTCTCGCCACCGCCCATCAGTCAGCTAATTAAGCCCTCAACCCAAGGCGCGACCCTGCATGCAGATTTCCCTCGCCCGTCAGGTGGCACTGGTCACCGGCGCCAGTTCCGGCATCGGCCACGGTGCCGCCAAAGCCCTGGCCGCTGCCGGTGCTGCCGTGGTCATTAACTACAACCGTCAGGCCGAACCCGCCGAAGCGCTGGCCCGGCAAATCATTGCCGATGGTGGTCAGGCCATCGCCATCGGCGCGGATGTCTCGAAGGAGGAAGACGTTGAGCGGCTGTTCCAGCAAACCCTCGACACCTTCGGAACACTGGACATTCTGGTGGCCAACTCCGGCCTGCAAAAGGACGCGGCGGCTGTGGATATGTCGCTGGCCGACTGGAACGCGGTGATCGGCATCAACCTCACCGGCCAGTTCCTCTGCGCCCGCGCCGCGCTGCGGATCTTCAATCGCCAAGGCGTGCGCGAAGGCGTGTCCCGGGCTGCCGGTAAGATCATCCACATGAGTTCGGTGCACCAGCGCATTCCTTGGGCCGGCCACGTCAATTACGCAGCGTCCAAGGGCGGCGTCGATCAATTGATGCAGACGTTGGCCCAGGAAGTCAGCCACCAGCGCATCCGCATCAACGGCATCGCGCCGGGGGCGATCCGCACGGCCATCAATAAGGACGCCACCGAAGGCGATGCAGGCCAGGCCCTGCTCAAACTCATCCCTTACGGGCGCATCGGCGATGTCGAGGACGTGGCCAACGCGGTGGTGTTTCTCGCCTCCGATGCCTCTGACTACATCGTCGGCACCACCCTGTTCATCGACGGCGGCATGAGCCTCTATCCGGAGTTCCGTGGCAATGGCTGAGCATCATTCCGAACGACAAAGCCCCATCGACGCCCACGGCATCATTGGCGACATGCGCAGCGCCGCGCTGGTCAACGACAAGGGCAGCGTGGATTTCTTCTGCTGGCCAGAGTTCGACAGCCCGTCGATCTTCTGTTCGCTGCTGGACACGCCCGATGCCGGGATTTTCCAGCTCGCCCCGGATCTGCCCGATGCCCGACGCGAACAGATTTACCTGCCGGACACCAACGTCCTGCAAACCCGCTGGCTCAGCGATCACGCCGTGGTGGAAATCACCGATCTGCTGCCCATCGGCGACAGCGACGATGCCTTGCCGCTGTTGATACGCCGGGTGCGGGTGGTCAGCGGAGAAGCGACGTTTCATCTGCGCTGCGCGGTTCGGCATGACTACGCCCGCGCTGAAACCCGCGCCGTCATCGATAAAAAGGACGTGCTGTTCAGCGCCAGCGGACAGCCGACACTGCGACTCGCCTCGGACCAAACCTTGAGCGTCGATCAGGAAGCAGCCGTCGCGCAATTCACCCTCAAGCAGGATCAGACCGCTGCATTCATGCTCGGCGCCAGCGACGATCCGCGTTTTGCCGAAGGCGCCGCGCAGCTGTGCATCGAACGCACGCTGAAGTTCTGGCGCGACTGGATCGGCCAGTCCAACTATCGGGGTCGCTGGCGGGAAATGGTCAACCGCTCGGCCCTGGCCCTGAAGCTGCTGACCTCACGCCAGCACGGCGCAATCCTCGCTGCCGCCACTTTCGGCCTGCCGGAAACACCCGGCGGCGAACGCAACTGGGACTATCGCTACACCTGGATCCGCGACGCCTCGTTCACCGTCTACGCCTTCCTGCGCCTGGGCTTTGTCGACGAAGCCAACGGCTACATGCGCTGGCTGCGCGGGCGGGTCAGCGACTGCTGCGGCCAGTCATCGATGAAGCTGAACATCCTCTACGCCATCGACGGCCGCCAGGAACTGCCGGAAACCGAACTCACGCATTTGTCCGGCCATGGCGGCGCGAAACCGGTGCGCATCGGCAATGGGGCGTACAACCAGATTCAACTGGATATCTTCGGCGAACTGATGGACGCCGTTTATCTGGTCAACAAGTACGGCGACGCGATTTCCCACGAAGGCTGGCAACACGTGATGGAAGTGGTCGATCAGGTCTGTGAGACCTGGCAGACCAAGGATGTGGGCATCTGGGAAATGCGCGGTGAGCAACATCACTTCCTGCACTCGCGACTGATGTGCTGGGTGGCGCTGGACCGGGCGATCCGCCTGGCCTCGAAACGCTCCCTGCCAGCGCCGTTCGCCCGCTGGGACCAGACCCGTCAGGCGATTCATGCCGACATCTGGGACAACTTCTGGAACGAAGAGCGCGGGCATTTTGTGCAGTATCAGGGCGGTACTGCGCTGGATGGCTCGATGCTGCTGATGCCGCTGGTGCGTTTCGTCAGCGCCAAGGATCCGAAATGGCTGGCGACGTTGGAAGCGATCGAGAAACATCTGGTGCGTGACGGGATGGTCTACCGCTATCGCAATGACGATTCGGGGATCGACGGATTGTCCGGTACCGAGGGCGCCTTCGCCGCGTGCTCGTTCTGGTACGTCGAATGCCTGGCCCGCGCCGGGCAAGTAGAAAAGGCCCACCTGGAATTCGAGCAACTGTTGCGTTACGCCAATCCGCTGGGGTTGTATGCCGAAGAGTTCGACAACCGTGGTCGGCATCTGGGCAATACGCCGCAGGCGTTGACGCATCTGGCGCTGATCAGTGCGGCGAGCTTTCTCGATCGCAAGTTGAGCGGGGAGAAAAATTACTGGCAGCCGTAGTGATCCTTCTTCGCCAGAGTCTGTAAGAAAGATCTCAACTTCAATCGCCGCTTGTAGGAAGGCTACCTACGAGCGGCAAACACCCCCGAGCCTTGCGATTGAAGGGCTGGCCCACACAATCGATTCCTTTCGATACAACTTGTTGATGGTACGGCCTACAGAAACCTGCCAACCCCGTGTAACGCTTGGCCCGCAACTCGCACTTACACCCCGAAATACCTTGTTGCCAGCTGTTACATCCACCCCTACCATCCACCGCAACGGGCACAGCGGAGCTGTCCAATAAAAACCCGATTCAAGGAACCAGAATGAGCCAACGCATCCACCGCCCCATCGATTCCCCATTGAGGTCTGGCCTGACCCGCGACGAACTGTGGGAAGCCGCCGACAAGGGCCTGATCAAATGCTGGGAAATCGGCCGCCAGCGCGCCATCCGCTTCCCCGACCTCGCCCAACGCTGCAGTGCCGACGAACTGCCGGTGCTGGGCTGGAAAGGTGGTGTCAGCCGCAGCCTGAAGAAGAATGAAAAATACGGATCACTAAAATACCTGGCCCAGTGGCAGGGGTTGCGCGGGGAAGATCTGGATATCGATCTGGGTGCCGAACGGGTCATGACCTGCTCGCGGACGAAAATGGTGGTGACGTTTACGCCGGATCGCAGCAAGTATTTCAATCAGGTGGCGGAAGCCGAGGTGTAAGGAGACTTTCCATGACCGGTGCCGAAATCCGATTCAGCCAAACCCCTAGCCTGACCATCGGCTATGAACATCACGGCCCGGAAAACGGCACGCCGGCCATTCTCCTCCACGGCTTCCCCTACTCCCCCCGCGCCTACGACGAAATTGCCCCGCCCCTCGCCGCCAAGGGTTACCGGGTAATCGTGCCGTATCTACGCGGCTACGGGCCGACCCGTTTCAACAGCCCGGACACGCTGCGCTCCGGCCAGCAAGCGGCGCTGGCGCAGGATCTGCTGGATCTGATGGATGCGCTGGGTATCGAGCAAGCGACGCTCTGCGGTTATGACTGGGGTGGTCGGGCGGCGTGCATCGTGGCGGCGCTGTTTCCCGAGCGCGTGCGCGGGTTGGTGACGGGCGACGGCTACAACTTGCAAGACATTCCGAATTCGGTCCAGCCGCTGGATCCGCAGAGCGAGCATCGCTTCTGGTATCAGTATTACTTCCACACGCCCCGTGGCGTTGCAGGGCTGACGCAGAATCGCCGGGCGCTGTGCGAGTTGCTGTGGCAGTTGTGGTCACCGACCTGGGCGAGGAACGCCGAGCGTTTTCCGCTGAGCGCACCGGCGTTTGATAACCCGGACTTCGTTGAAGTGGTGATTCACTCCTACCGCCATCGATTCATGTATGCACCGGGCGATCCGGCGCTGGAGTGGATGGAGCAGGCGCTGGAAAAACAACCGGCGATCAGCGTTCCGACGATTTCGCTGTGCGGTGCCGATGATGGCGTCGGCCCGGCGCCGGCGGACGACGAAGATGCGCACCACTTCACCGGGCCTTATGAGCGGCGAGTTCTGATGGGTGTCGGGCACAACATTCCGGAAGAAGCGCCGGGCGAAACGCTCAAGGCATTACTGGATCTGCTCCAGCGCTGACCGAAAACCGCTCCCGATACGCCTGCGGCGTCACGCCCATGGCCCGCAGGAAACTGCGTCTTAAGGTTTCTTCACTGCCAAATCCACAATTGGCCGCGACCCGTTTGATCGGCAATCCGGTATCGCTCAGCAACCGGCGCGCCGTTTCAACGCGGATCAGTTCGATGGCGCGGGCCGGGGTCTGGCCGGTGTCGGCGCGGTAGTGGCGCACGAAACTGCGTTCGCTCATGCCGGCCTGTTCGGCGAGGGTCGGGATGCCCAGATCGCAGGTGAGGTGTTCGGCAATCCACGCGTGCAGATCGTCGAAGCGGTTGCCCTGTTTTTGCAGCGACAGCGTCACGCTGAATTGCGACTGCCCACCCGGGCGCTTGAGGAACACCACCAGTTGCCGGGCGACGTCCAGGGCCATGTCGCGGCCGAGGTCGTCTTCGACCATGGCCAGCGCCAGGTCGATGCCGGCGGTGACACCCGCCGAGGTCCAGACCGGGCCGTCATTGATGAAGATCGGATTGGGCTCGACCTGCAATTGCGGGTGCTGCTGCGCCAGTTGTTCGCAGCGGGTCCAGTGGGTGACGACCCGGCGGCCGTCGAGCCAGCCGCTGGCCGCCAGCAGAAATGCGCCGGTGCAGACCGAGGCCACGCGCCGGCATCCGTTGGCGTGTTCACGCACCCAACTCACCAACCCGGCGTCTTCGGCAGCGGCGTAAACGCCCCAGCCGCCGGCGATGATTAGCGTATCGCTGGGTTGCTTCGGCAGAGGTTCAGCCAGCATCGCCAACCCGGCAGACGAGTTCACCGCCCCGCCGCCGCTGGCGATGACCGTTGGCGCGTAAGGCGCAGGCAAACCCTGCTGGCGGGCAATGTCGTTGGCCGAGGCAAAAACCTGCAACGGCCCGGTGACATCGAGCAGTTGCACATTGGCGAACGCGAGGACGTGGATGATTTTCGGCATTTGGCGTAATTCGAGGGCTGATTGGCGTATGCGCCAAAACCTACGCGCCTACAGTGAAGCCGTCTACCCCCTTTTCACGGAGATGAACCATGGCGTTGCAGATCGGTTTTCTGTTGTTTCCTCAGGTGCAGCAACTCGACTTGACCGGCCCGTATGACGTGCTGGCCTCGCTGCCGGACGTGCAGGTGCATCTGGTCTGGAAGGATCTGGTGCCGGTAACTTCCAGCACCGGGCTGCTGCTGAAACCGACCACCACGTTCGAGGACTGCCCGGCTCTGGATGTGATCTGCGTTCCCGGCGGCGCCGGGGTCGGGGCGTTGATGGAAGATGAGCAGACGCTGGCGTTCATCAAGGCGCAAGCCGCGCAGGCGCGTTACGTGACGTCGGTGTGCACCGGTTCGCTGGTGCTCGGCGCGGCGGGCCTGCTGCGAGGCAAGCGCGCGACCACGCATTGGGCTTATCACGATTTGCTACCGATACTGGGCGCAATTCCAGTAAAGGATCGGGTGGTGCGTGACGGCAATCTGTTTACCGGGGGCGGTATCACCGCCGGGATCGATTTTGCCCTGACCCTGGCGCAAGAACTGGTCGGCGTCGATACGGCGCAACTGGTGCAGTTGCAGCTGGAATATGCGCCGGCGCCGCCGTTTGATTCGGGCAGCCCGGACACTGCGCCGAGCGGGATTGTCGAGGAGGCGCGCAAGCGTGCGGCGCCTTCGCTGAAATTGCGTACTGAAATCACCGAGCGTGCTGCGGCGAAACTCAACCTGCGCTGATCTCCAGCCAAAAACAAAACCCTGTGGGAGCGAGCTTGCTCGCGATGAGGGCGTGTCAGTTGACCTTTGTGCCACTGACCCACCGCCATCGCGAGCAAGCTCGCTTGTATGCTGGTACTTGAAGGGAGGAGGAGGGACAAGGCTCGATTCTGACTGTTGGCGCAGTACAGATCCGTGGGAGATTTCGCCCCTCCTCC
>NZ_NEJP01000025.1 GCF_002113125.1 Pseudomonas sp. B20(2017)
ACTGATGGGCTGAAGAGCCTTTTTCAGCACAAAAACAAACGCCCCGAATAAGTCGGGGCGTTTGGTCTAAGGCCTGTCAGTGTGTTTTCACACAGTCTGTTCGGGCCCCTTTTTCCTGCCCGGCCGAAACGCACAGGAGCCGTGAAGGTTGACGCACCGGGCTGCGCTGGTTAGCGTCCCCCCTCGCTTTGACAATGACAAGGAATGCACATGTCCGGAAAGCCAGCTGCACGCGTCACGGATCCGACCACCTGCCCGCTCCCCGGCCATGGCACCAACCCGATTGCCAGTGGCTCGCCCGACGTCTTCTTCAACGGCCTCGCCGCCGCTCGCCTGGGTGACACATGCACTTGTGGGCAGGCCCTCAGTGGCGCCTTCTCCGCGACCGTGTTGATCAACGGCAAGAACGCCATGACCCTCGACAGCACCGCCAGCCATGGCGGCGTGGTGGTCGGCGGTTCCGGTGACGTCATCATTGGCAGCAGCCATACACCCGCGCCGTTCATCCCGCCGTTGCCGATCATTGGCAAGCCACTGGTCGAGTTCAAAGCGGTCAGCGCCGGCAATGGTGAACCCATCGCCGAACAAGGCTACGAAATCGAAACCGCCGAAGGCCGCATCGTCAAAGGCCAGACCAACGAACAAGGCATGACCCAGAGCGTCGCGACCCTCCAGCCAGATCTGGCGGTCGTGCGCTGGACAGTGTGAGCCTCAAGGAAGAAGCAATGACCGGACAATGCATCGCCCCCGACGACCTGGACATGAAAAAGCTCTGGGACAGCACCTGCGAGCTGCCTGCCTGCAAACGCGAAACCACCAAGACCGGCCCCAACCCGAAAACCCGCGTCGAAGTCCCGCTGCTGACCTGCAACTGCCTGTGGCGCCGATTCCAGAAAGAAGCCGAAGAATGGGTCGCCCCGGGCGGTGTACTGATTGCCGACCCACAGGCGCGCAACCGCAAGATCAACGCGGCGTACGCGCAGTTGTGGCTGGCGGATAACCGGTTTCAGTGGGCGGGGCTGGCGGCGTTTGCTTCGAAGCAGGTGGGGTGTGGGCTTTTGCACGCTGCCAAGCTGCAAAAAGGCATCGCTGCAGAAAAAGAAGCTCATCGAAAGTTGCGTGAGGCACCCTCGGAGACTCTGTTTGAAGGCTTTGGACTCAAGTTCAGCCGTACCGATCCAAAGGTTCAATCTGAATTGGATAAGGCGAGATCAGAAAACCCGGTTCCGACGACCGATATTACGTTGGGAGACAACCCCAGATCGTTGGTTCAGCAGCAACTTGATTATGTTTACGAGATGCTCGCATTGGGAAATACCGCGCTATTTCTCGACGTGTATCCCTTGCACCGCTTTTTTATGGTGCGTGGCTACAAGGAAATGGAAAAGTGCTTGAGAAGTCGAGCAGACATCGCCAAAGACGTGATGTGGCCTATCGGGAAGACCGTTCGCTTCGGCGTTGCTCATAAAGAGATTTTTGACACGTTCGAAGCAATCGATGCGGGAAACATTGCTGATAGCGTTAACTCCATGGCCGCTCATGAACAGATCAATATCCTGCAGCCTGCTATGTATGACGACGTGCATTTCGCCTCGCTTATCCGCGGCACACATGCTTCAGACATAGTTTCTGTCGTTACGGGTTTGCTTTCTGGTGTTCCGGAGGGGATTCAGCTCACTCTGGCCAGCCAATGCAAAGCCCCGGACAGCCGAAGCGTCACCTTCAGCAGCAATCCGTTAGCAAATTTGGCGGACAAGGATCAAAGGATGAAGTTCGTGCTTCGTGCCGCAGCACAATTCAACGCGCTGTTAAAAAATCCGACCACTAAAAGCCAGTTGCAAAGCTCTATAACTGACATCGCAAGTGGAAATGGAGTGCGCCAGTGACTTTCCTGAAGCGGCGCTGGCTGATGCTGTTCTTTTTGGCTCTTTTGGTGGTTGGAAGCCTGATTTACTCGCGTTGGAGTACCAGGACTTTATCGGTCCATATCGGAAAGCCTTACGAACTGGTGGTCAAAGACTCAAGTTTCCCTGTCGAAGACAAGACGGCGATCTATCCAGGCGACCCAGATGATCCGGAAGATCCTCCGCGTCCTGGTTCTACGTGGATCAGCAGTCCGACGGTCATTGACTTTGATGACCCTGCTCACGGGTTCAAGCTTCCCCCGACGGTGTTTGGCGCCATAACTTATGCAAACAAGAAGGTCTCAACGCTCACCACATCGCCGATGTCGGAAACCCTGCCATTCACGCAAGCTTTAGATCGACTGGTCACCGTACAGGACACCCTTAAGTCCCGAGGGTGGAAGGTTGAGCCTTTGGACAATAATGACTGGTTCATTGTCGACTCTGCCGATGAGCGCGAGCGGCTTCGGGCCAAGCTCTTTGATCAGGCCGTTGGCATTGATCTATATGTGCCGGGGCAATACAGCCTGCTTCTGTTAATCAAGTGCTACGCGCGTTGTGACAAGGGAGAACCCGAAGCCGCGAAATACCTGATTGATATCAGTGTGGGTCGGGATCGAAGCGGGGCATGAGGGGCTATTGCAATCGTCGAGGCTCATGCTGGCGGATAGTGGTGTTTGTCTTACTTTTTGTTTGCCTTACATCTTTTCATTACCCAATGGATTTTTTAGCTCTTCATATCGGGAAGCCATACGAAAGCGTCGTGAGGGACTCGACGTTTCCTGTGATACGCAAAACGGCCATCTATCCCAGCGAGCCTCCCGAAGTTGACTCAACGTGGATCAGCAGCCCGGTTATTTTAAAGTTCGATGATCCGGTACATGGATTTACGCTACCAGCGACCGTTTTCGGCGCTGTTGGTTACCGGAAGGAACGGGTGATTACCATCTCAACGTCTCCAATGATCGAGACGCTACCTTATGACCAGACAGCGAAACTATTGGGCGATCTGCAATCCATGTTCAGAAACGCTGGTTGGACGCCCGAGTTGGCCGAGGGTAACGACTGGATAAAGGTGTCGAGTGACGAGGAGAAACGGCAGCTGCAGGCCAAGCTGTTTGATCAGTTAGATGGGGTGATTCTTCTAGTTCCTCACAGATATAGCCTGATCATGCACATAAAGTGTTATGTGCGATGTGATGAGAGAGATCCAAAAACAGCTAGGTATTTGATCGATGTGGGTCTCGGCGAAGATCATTTCAGCGACTGATCCAGCAAAGCTGCAAGCCCTGTGAGAGCGGGATTCAAAGACGCGGGTGAAGCCCTTTTCATGACACTTTTGTTTCAATCCCCGCTTTAGCTGTGCAATGCTGGCGCCCAGACCGTTAGCCAACTACAGCTTAAGTATCAGAACGTAGAAATTGCGCGGTACCGTCAACTTGCCCCTCTGGGGCGCTGCTATTACAGGGGGTCTGCATGCTCACCCTGCTCAATCTGCTCTCTGCCGTGGCCCTGTTGATCTGGGGCACGCACATCGTTCGAACCGGCATCCTGCGGGTGTACGGCACCAATCTGCGCCACGTGATCGGCCAGAACATGTCCAAACGCTGGCTGGCCTTCGTCGCCGGCATCGTTGTCACCGCGATGGTGCAGAGCAGCAACGCCACCGCCATGCTCGTGACGTCCTTTGTCGGTCAAGGCCTGATGGCGTTGACCCCGGCCCTGGCGACCATGCTCGGTGCCGATGTCGGTACGGCGCTGATGGCGCGGGTGCTGACCTTCGACCTGTCGTGGCTGTCGCCGCTGCTGATTTTCCTCGGGGTGATTTTCTTTCTGTCGCGCAAACAGACGCGGCTCGGGCAGATGGGCCGCGTGTCCATTGGGCTTGGGCTGATCATTCTGGCGCTGCAACTGATCGTCGAGGCCGCTGCGCCGATCACCCATGCCCAAGGGGTGAAGGTGATTTTTGCGTCGCTGACCGGCGATATCCTGCTCGACGCCCTGGTCGGTGCGCTGTTCGCGATGATTTCCTACTCCAGCCTGGCGGCCGTGCTGCTGACCGCCACCCTCGCCGGCGCTGCGGTGATCAGCCTGCCGGTGGCGATCGGGCTGGTGATCGGCGCCAACATCGGCAGCGGCGTGCTGGCGTTCATGAGCACCAGCATGCAGAACGCCGCCGGCCGGCAGGTGGCGCTGGGCAGCCTGCTGTACAAACTGATCGGGCTGCTGCTGATCATTCCGGTGCTCGACCCGCTGGTGCACTGGATCGACAGCCTGGATTTCAGTCCGCAGGAAATGGTCATCGGCTTCCACCTGCTCTACAACACCGCGCGTTGCCTGATCCTGCTGCCGAGCGTCGGGCCGATGGCGCGGCTGTGCGCCTGGCTGCTGCCGGAGCGGCCGGAGGTCAACGGCACCGCCAAGCCCCGCCACCTTGATCCCACCGCGTTGGTCACGCCGAGTCTGGCGCTGGCCAACGCCGCTCGGGAAACCCTGCGCATGGGCGACCTGATCGACAACATGCTCGACGCGACCCTCGACGTGCTGCGCGGCAAGCAGACCGCCATCACTCAGGAAATGCGCAAGCTGACCGATGACGTCGAAGCGCTGTACAGCGCGATCAAGCTGTACCTGGCGCAGATGCCCCGCGAAGATCTCGGCGAGCAGGACAGTCGGCGCTGGGCGGAGATCATTGAGCTGGCGATCAACCTCAAACTGGCCAGCGACCTGATCGAACGCATGCTGCGCAAAGTGCAGCAGCAGAAGACTTCGCAACGCCGGTCGTTTTCCGAAGACGGACTGGAAGAACTGGCCGGCCTGCACCAGCAATTGATCGCCAACCTGCGGCTCGGGCTGTCGGTGTTCCTCAGCGGCGACAAGGAAAGCGCCCGCCAGTTGCTGCGTGAGAAACGTCGCTTTCGCGCACAGGAACGGCGTCTGGCCCACGCCCATGTCAGCCGGTTGCAACGTAAGATCGTGCAGAGTATCGAGACCAGTTCGTTGCACCTGGAGTTGATTGCCGACATGAAACGCCTGAACTCGCTGTTCTGCAGCAGCGCCTACGTGGTGCTGGAAACTTCCGATACCGGCGCGCTGGCGGTGGACGATATGGCGGACATCACGCATTCGCCTTGAACGTCTGGGGTTGTGGTCAGTCAGTAACTCAGAGTTCAGTCTCCAGGGCGCCTTCGCGAGCAAGCTCGCTCCCACATTTGAAATGCATTCCTTTGTGGGAGCGAGCTTGCTCGCGAAAGCGATCTGACTGACGACACGGATCTCCAATTCAGCCGTATGGAAGCTCGTTATGCGTTGCCTGTTGTTCGCCTGTCTGTTGCTCGGTTCCCTGCCCGCCTTCGCCCTGGATCGTTTTCAGGTCGAAGGCTATGCGCTGCCAAACGGCTTGCAATTGCTGCTCAAGCCCGGCACCGAGCGTGGGCATGTGGCGATCCGGCTGGTGATCGGCGTCGGTCTGGACGATTTCGACTGCAATGAAAAGGAGCTGCCGCACCTGCTCGAGCACTTGCTGTTCAGCGGCATCGACGCTACCGGCGAAGGTGGCCTCGAAGAACGCATGCAGGCCCTCGGCGGCGACTGGAACGCCTTCACCAGCAACGCCGACACCACCTTCGTCATCGAAGCCCCGGCGAAAAACCAGCGCAAGGTCCTCGACCTGCTGCTGGACCTGCTGACCCAGACCCGCTTCGACGACAACGCGATCAACGCTGCCAAACGGGTGGTCGAGCGCGAGGACGGCGGTCATTACACCCGGCTGCAACGCTTTCTCGATCGGCAGGATCTGGGCCACACCGCGAGCAATCAACTGGCGGTCGAACTGGGTCTGAAATGCCCACAGCGGGCCGAGGTCCATGACCTGACCCGCGAGCAACTGGAGAAGGTGCGCAAGGCCTGGTACGCGCCGAACAACATGACCCTGATCGTCGTCGGTGACCTCGACAAACTGCTGCCGGCTTATCTGGAACGGGCGTGGGGCGCGCTGGAAGCGGTCGACCCGAGCGAACACCGTCCGTTGCCGGACATCCGCGCCAGCGCCGCTCATGAACGCACGATCACTCGCGGCTTCATCGGCAACAGCGCCAAGCTGCACTGGCTGGTGCCGGAGCCGGTGCTGGACGATCAGTACGACGAAACCTTCGATCTGCTCAAGGAATACCTGGAGTGGGCGCTGTACCGCCAATTGCGCCTGAACCACGGTTTGTCCTACGGGCCGTGGGCTGAGCGCGAAGTGTTTGGCGGTGTCGGCTTCATGAGCCTGAACGCCGATCTGGATCGCGCTGACATTGCCGAAGCCGAACAAGTGCTGGAAGAGCTCAAGGCCGACCTGCTGAAAAACGGCCTCGACGCCGACACCTTCAACCGCCTCAAACAGGCCGCCATCGCCCATCAGGCTTGGGCGGTGCAAGGCACCAGCGCCCTGGCCGACTATTACTGGAGCGCCCTGGGCGACTACGAGGACGGGCGCTTTGCCGATCCTGCGCGGGAGCTGCAAGGCGTGACGCTGGAGGCGGCGAACAAGGCCATGCGCGAGTTGCTGCTGCAACCGGGTTATCTGCGGATCGAGAAACCGCTGCTCAGCGACGATCAGGTGTTGTGGCTGCTGGCGGGCGGATTGGGCGTGCTGGTGCTGATTCTGCTCGGCTGGCGCCTGCATCGGCGCAAGTCCGTGCATCCGGATTGACCGGCAGCCTCGCCACGCGGCCCGGCGGGCGGTACTCTGTCGGGGTTTTTTCCTCGACTGTCGTGAACCGCCCAAATGTCTAAATTGACCCTCCTGATCCAGCGCATTCTCGAATTGATGAAGCGCTACCCCGGGGTTATTGCGCTCGGCGGTTTCATCTCCGGGGTCGGCAGCTTCATTCTGGTCGACCGGCAACAGGGGCTGGCGAGCTGGATCACCACGATCATGCTGCTGAGCTGGATCTGGCTGATGCTGGAAAACAGCCTGACGAAGCTGTTCACGCGGATCTTCAAACGGGAAATTCCCCAGCCGCTGCTGCGTTACGCGACGCAGATGATCCATCAGGAAAGCCTGTTTTTCGTCCTGCCGTTCTTTTTCATCACCACCACCTGGAACAGCGGCCAGCTGTTTTTCACCGGGCTGCTGTGCATTGCGGCGCTGATTTCGATCGTCGACCCGCTCTACTACAAATGGCTGGCGCCACGGCGCTGGGCGTTCCTCGCGCTGCACACCCTGACCCTGTTCGCCGCCCTGCTCACCGCGCTGCCAGTGATCATGCACCTGACCACTTCGCAAAGCTTCAAATGGGCGCTGGGGATTGCGGTGGTGTTGTCGTTCCCGAGCCTGGCGTCGATCTTCCCGATCCGCACTGTGCGCAATGCCTTGGCGATCCTCAGCATCACCATCGGTATCGGCGGTGTGGGCTGGGTCCTGCGTTCGTGGGTGCCACCAGCAACGCTGTGGATGACCGACGTGGCGATCAGCACCCAGGTGCAGGACCGGGTTCCGGGCGCCAGCCTCAAGGAAGTCAGCGCCGAGCAGATCCGTGGCGGCGGGCTCTATGCCTACACCGCGATCAACGCGCCGCGTGGGCTCGATGAACGGATCTATCACGTGTGGCAGTTCAACGGCAAAGAGGTCGACCGCATCGCCCTCGACATTCACGGCGGGCGCAAGGAAGGCTACCGGGCCTGGACCCACAAGCAGAACTTCCCCGGCAACCCGGCGGGCAAGTGGCAGGTGCGGGTGTTGACCGAGGACGGTCAGGTGATTGGCGTGCTGCGCTTCGAGGTCACGGACAGCACACCGACCAAAGAAAAGTAATCCTGTTCGTGCTATTACGTAGGTTTGCGATATAGCCGAACAAGCACGGAGCTTATGACCAGCAGCCCAACGACCGGCAGTGCCCGCCTGGACACCTCGATCACCCCTGCCCGCCTGCGGGTCACCGGGGACTGGACGCTTGCCCATTACGCCGACCTCAAGCAACTGAGCGAAACGCTTCACGGCCAGTACGACGCCAATACCCCCATCGACCTCAACGGCCTTGGCGCCCTCGACACCGCCGGCGCGTCGCTGCTCGTCGAACTGCTCGGCTCCGAGCGGCTGGGCAAATCCGCCGAACACCCCGACTGCACGATTTCCAGCGCCGACCGCGCCTTGTTGCAAACCGTGTATCGCTCGCTGACCGATTTCTGCGTGCCGATCAAGGAACCGGAAATCAGTGTCAGCGTGCAATTGCTGACGCGCATTGGCCGGGCCGTCGATACGGTGTGGAAAGACACCCTGCAACTGCTCGGCTTCGTCGGCCTGATCCTCGAAACCATCGCCCGCAGCCTGTTCCGGCCCAAGCGTTGGCGGATCACGCCAATGATTGCGCACATCGAACAGACCGGCCTCGACGCGGCGCCCATTGTGGCGCTGCTGACCTTTCTGGTGGGCGCGGTTGTGGCGTTTCTCGGGGCAACGGTGCTGGCCAGTTTCGGCGCCAGCGTGTTTACCGTAGATCTGGTGGGCTTTGCCTTCCTGCGCGAGTTCGGCGTTTTGCTCACGGCGATCCTGATGGCCGGCCGCACCGCCAGTGCCTTCACCGCGCAGATCGGCTCGATGAAGGCCAACGAGGAAATCGACGCGATTCGCACCCTCGGCCTCGATCCCATGGAATTGCTGGTGGTGCCGCGGGTGCTGGCGTTGCTGGTGGCGCTGCCGATGCTGACCTTTCTGGCGATGATCTGCGGGATCGTCGGAGGCGCGGTGGTTTGCGCGGTGTCGCTGGATATCTCGCCGGCGATGTTCCTGTCGCTGCTGCAAAGCGACATAGGGATTCAACATTTCCTGGTTGGCCTGGTCAAAGCCCCGATCTTTGCGTTCCTGATTGCCGCCATTGGCTGTCTCGAAGGCTTCAAGGTCAGCGGCAGCGCCGAATCGGTCGGCGCCCACACCACCTCAAGCGTGGTGCAATCGATTTTCGTGGTGATCGTGCTCGATGCGGTTGCCGCGCTGTTTTTCATGGAGATGGGCTGGTGAGTCGTCTACCCCGCGCGCCCTCCGAGGCGGTGATCGAAGTCCGTGGCCTGTGCAATCGCTTCGGCAGCCAGAGCGTGCACGAGAACCTCGATCTCGACTTGTACAAAGGCGAGATCCTGGCCGTTGTCGGCGGCTCCGGCAGCGGCAAGTCGGTGCTGCTGCGCAGCATCGTCGGCTTGCGCCAGCCCAGCGAAGGCATGGTCAAGGTGTTCGGCCAGAACCTGCCGAGCTTGCCGGAGCATGAGCGTTCGCTGATCGAGCGGCGCTTCGGTGTCCTGTTCCAGAAAGGCGCGCTGTTTTCGTCGCTGACCGTGACCGAGAACGTCGCCCTGCCCCTCATTGAACACGCAGGGCTCAGCCGCGACGACGCCGAGCATCTGGCGGCGGTGAAGCTGGCGCTGGCCGGGCTGCCACTGTCGGCGGCGGACAAGTACCCCGCCTCGCTGTCCGGCGGGATGATCAAGCGCGCGGCACTGGCCCGGGCGCTGGCGCTGGACCCGGACATTCTGTTTCTCGACGAACCCACCGCTGGCCTCGATCCGATCGGCGCGGCGCAGTTTGACCAGTTGATCCTGACCCTGCGCGATGCGCTGGGCCTGAGCGTGTTTCTGGTGACCCACGACCTCGACACGCTCTACACCATCACCGACCGCGTCGCGGTACTGGCGCAAAAGAAGGTGCTGGTGGCCGGTCCCATCGACGTGGTCTCGGAAACCGATGACGCCTGGATTCACGAATACTTCCACGGCCCTCGCGGCCGCTCGGCGCTGGACGCCGCCAAACAGCTCAACGAGGTCTGACATGGAAACCCGAGCCCATCATGTATTGATCGGCCTGTTCACGGTGATTGTGGTGGCAGGCGCCCTGCTCTTCGGTCTGTGGCTGGCCAAGTCCAGCGTCGACACCGAGTTCAAGGACTACGAAATCGTTTTCAACGAAGCGGTCAGCGGCTTGTCCCGCGGCAGCCCGGTGCAGTACAGCGGGATCAAGGTCGGCGATGTGGTCAGCCTGCGCCTCGACCCGCAGGACCCGCGGCGAGTGCTGGCACGGATTCGTCTGGCCGGCGACACGCCGGTCAAGGAAGACACCGAAGCCAAACTGGCCCTGGCCGGGATCACCGGCACCTCGATCATCCAGCTCAGCGGAGGCACGCCAGAGAGCCCGAAACTCAAGGGCCATGAAGGCAACCTGCCGACCATCGTTGCATCGCCCTCGCCCATCTCGCGGTTGCTCAGCGACAGCAACGATTTGATGAGCGGGGTCACGACGTTGCTCAGTAATGCCAATCAGATGTTCTCTGCCGACAACATCGAACGCGTGAGCAAGACCCTCGAGCATCTGGAGCAGACCACCGGCTCGATCAACGATCAGCGCGGCGACCTGCGCCAGGCCATGCAGCAACTGGCGACAGTGGGTAAACAGGCCGGCAACATGCTCGAACAGACGTCCGCGCTGATGCGCAACGCCAACGGCCTGCTCAACGATCAGGGCAAACAGGCGCTCGGCAGTGCCGAACAGGCGATGAAATCCCTGGAGCAAAGCAGCGTCACCATCAACGGCCTGCTCAGCAAGAATCAGAATTCCCTCGACAGCGGCATGCAGGGCCTCAACGGCCTGGCCCCGGCGATCCGCGAACTGCGGGAAACCCTGAACTCGCTGCGTGCCATTTCCCAACGCCTGGAGGCCAACCCCAGCGGTTACCTGCTGGGCAGTGACAAGAACAAGGAGTTCACGCCATGAAGCTGACTCGCCTCGCCCTCCTCGCCGGCTTCACGTTGATCAGCGCGTGCTCGATCTTGCCCAAGTCCGAGCCGCTGGACGTCTACCGTTTGCCAGCCGCACAGGCGCCCGCCTCGGCCGGTTCGACGGCGGCTCAGCACTGGTCGCTGCGTCTGAACAAACTGCAGGCCAGCGAAGCGCTGAACCGGCCGAGCATCGCGGTGATTCCTCAGGGTGACGTGATCAGCAGCTACAAGGCCTCGCGCTGGAGCGATCCGGCGCCGGTGCTGGTGCGTAATCGGTTGCTGGATGGATTCCAGCGTGACGGACGTATATCGCTGTTGAGCACCGACGACAGCAACTTCCAGGCGGATCTTGAACTGGGCGGTAGCTTGCAGGCGTTTCAAACCGAATATCAGGGCACACAGGCCAGCGTGGTGGTGCGTGTCGATGCGTTGCTGGTGCGCGGATACGACCAGCGGATTCTCGCCAGTCGCCGCTTCGAAGAGCGTCAGCCGCTCAATGATGTGAAGGTGCCGGCGGTGGTGGCCGGATTCGGTCAGGCCAGTGATCGCCTCACCGCGAAGGTGGTGGCGTGGGCGGTGGAACAAGGCCAGAAATTCGGCCCCGCAAAACCCTGATTCACCGTAGCCCCTGTGGGAGCGGGCTTGCCCGCGATGGCGGTGTGTCAGTCACCAGAAGTTCTGGATGTGCGGCCCTCTTCGCGGGCAAGCCCGCTCCCACAGGCTTTTCTATCAGCCGAAGAACCAGTAGCAGACGCCGATAGCGCCGAGCACGCCCGCCAGCTCGGCCAGCAGCGCGCATCCCACGGCATGCCGTGCCCGCTGGATGCCCACCGCGCCGAAGTACACCGCCAGCACATAGAACGTGGTTTCGGTGCTGCCCTGGATCGTCGCGGCCACCAGCGCCGGGAAACTGTCGACGCCGGAGGTCTTCATCGTTTCGATCAGCATCGCCCGGGCGGCGCTGCCGGAGAACGGTTTGACCATCGCAGTCGGCAGCGCATCGACGAAGCGTGTGTCCCACCCTGCCCACTCCACCAGATGGCGGATGCCGTCGAGGCCGAAATCCAGCGCGCCCGATGCGCGCAATACGCCGATCGCGCAGAGCATCGCCACCAGATACGGCAGCAGGTTCTTGGCAACGTCGAAACCTTCCTTCGCACCTTCGACGAATGCCTCGTAGACCTTCACCTTGCGCAACGCACCGATCACCAGGAACAGCATGATCAGGCCGAACAGCGTCAGGTTGCCAAGGATTGACGACAGCCCCGCCAGCGCCGTGGCCGACATCGTCGCCAGCAACGCCATGAAGCCGCCGAGGATCAGCGCGCCGGGAATCAGGTAGGCCAGCACCACCGGATCCCAGACCCGCAGGCGCTGCATGAACGCCACCGACAGGAAGCCGACGATGGTCGAGCAACTGGTGGCCAGCAGGATCGGCAGGAACACCAATGTCGGGTCCGGCGCGCCTTGCTGGGCGCGATACATGAAGATCGTCACCGGCAGCAGAGTCAGGGACGAGGCGTTGAGCACCAGGAACAGGATCTGCGCGTTGCTGGCGATGGTCGAGCTGGGGTTGAGCTCTTGCAGCGCCTTCATCGCTTTAAGGCCGATCGGTGTGGCGGCGTTGTCCAGGCCCAGACCGTTGGCGGCGAAGTTCAGGGTGATCAGCCCGATTGCCGGGTGGCCCGGCGGCACTTCCGGCATCAGCCGCAGAAACAGCGGGCCCAGCGCTTTGGCCAGCCATTCGACGATCCCGGCTTTCTCGGCGATGCGCAGAAAGCCCAGCCACAGGGTCAGTGTGCCGAACAGCAGCACCATGACTTCGACCGACAGCTTGGCCATGGCAAAAATGCTTTCCACCATCGCCGCGAAGATCCCGGCGTTGCCGCCGATCAGCCATTGCCCCAGCGCCGAAACGGCTGCCACGATGAAGAAGCCAAGCCACAGGCCATTAAGCATCAGTCAAATCCCCCGGAAGATGCGGCGAATGATAGCGGGGTCGCCAGAAACGACAAACCCCGGATTTCTCCGGGGTTTGTTCGTATGGCTTGCATTAATCATTGTGGGAGCGAGCTTGCTCGCGAAGCGGCCGGCACATTCAACAACTCTCTTCCGGACCCCCCGCCTTCGCGAGCAAGATTTTGCATTACTGTTTCGAGATTTCACCGGCCGGCAGTTTTTCCTTGCTGCGCCAGTGCGGCAGCGAGTTCCAGTAGCGCTGGCCCTTGGCGTCGTCGTACATGCCTTCCCAACGGGCGATGACCAGTACGGCGAGGGCGTTGCCGATCACGTTCAGGGCGGTACGCGCCATGTCCATCACACGGTCGACACCGGCGATGAACGCCAGGCCTTCCAGCGGAATGCCGACGCTGCCCAGGGTGGCCAGCAGCACCACGAAGGACACGCCCGGTACGCCGGCGATGCCTTTGGAAGTAACCATCAGGGTCAGGACCAGCAGCAGTTGCTGGCTGATCGACAGGTCGATGCCGTACAGCTGGGCAATGAAGATCGCCGCGATGGACTGGTACAGGGTCGAACCGTCGAGGTTGAACGAGTAGCCGGTCGGGACTACGAAGCTGCAGATGGCTTTCGGTGCGCCGTAAGCTTCCATCTTCTCGATCACGCGTGGCAGCACGGTTTCCGAGGAGGCGGTGGAGTAAGCCAGGACCAACTCATCCTTGAAGATGCGCATCAGCTTGATCACCGAGAAACCGAACATCTTGGCGATCAGGCCCAGAATCACGAAGGCGAAGAAGGCGATGGCGACGTAAACCAGGATCACCAGCTTGGCCAGCGGCAGCAGCGAGGCGAAACCGAAGTTGGCCACGGTCACCGCGATCAGGGCGAACACACCAATTGGCGCGTAGTTCATGATCATGTGAGTGACTTTGAACATGCTTTCCGAGACGCCCTGGAACATCTTCACCAGCGGTTCGCGCAGATCCGACTGCAAGCTCGACAGACCGAGACCGAACAGCACGGAGAAGAAGATGATCGGCAGCATTTCGCCGCGAGCCATGGCCGCGAAGATGTTCGACGGAATCAGGTTGAGGATGGTCTCGATGAACGCGTGTTCATGCTGCACTTCAGCGGCGGTCGCCTGGTACTTGGAGATGTCCACAGTGCCCAGGGTGCTCATGTCGATGCCGGCACCCGGATGGAACAGGTTGGCCAGCAGCAGGCCGACAACGATGGCGATGGTGGTGACGATTTCGAAGTAGATGATGGTCTTCAGGCCGATACGCCCGAGCTTCTTGGCGTCGCCCACGCCGGCGATGCCGACGATCAGGGAAGAGATGACGATCGGGATCACGATCATCTTGATCAGACGGATAAAGATA
The DNA here is from genome assembly GCF_002113125.1 of Pseudomonas sp. B20(2017). Classification (GTDB taxonomy): domain Bacteria; phylum Pseudomonadota; class Gammaproteobacteria; order Pseudomonadales; family Pseudomonadaceae; genus Aquipseudomonas. The sequence goes on from NZ_NEJP01000025.1 coordinate 13,994, forward strand.
TCGCCTGCCGGTTGCAGGACGTTGCTGATCCACCAGGCCTTCTCGGCACTGAAATGGTTGAGCAACGCACCGATTGCAATCCCCAACACCAGACCGATGAGGATCTGCCAGGCGAGGCTAAGCTTTGCCTTCTTCATTATCTTTACCCTTACTTGCGTTTGACTCAGGCACATGCAGGAACTGGAACGCTCTTTAGCGGAAAAGTCTGTGCATCTGCCTCCGTATAAGGTGCCCCGAAGCGCGTGTTTACGGCTCTCCGGCAGGCGAAAAAAGGCGCAACTATTCCGATGCAAGGTTGCGCCGTCTAATGCCGTAAACGCCTACCCTATGCCGAATCGGCATGAGCTTTTTTTTATGAAACTGGCGTCCCAACCGGTTCGAATACGACATTTCGGCAGGCATAAGTGCCGTGAACCGGCCATTACAGCGTAGGTTGGTTATTTTTTGAACGAGTGATTTCGACGAAAAATTTAGGAAAAAGCCTACGTTCGGAAACTAAAAGTCCGACTTACTCGATCGACTCTTTCTCGATATACGGTCGCGACGAAACACCGCGAAATGCTTTCGCACGCAGTGTGAGCGATAAAAAAGACGAGCAGAACGCTCTGGATCAACGTTTTGTCACGTTGAAAGCCCAGCGCAAGTCCGTCGAACCGCTCCGGTTGGCGAACTTGCGTCGCAGCTTTTACCCTGACCCGGCCCTCATCGCAGGCACTCCCTGTACCCGTAGGTCACTCCGACCCTGCAACAGTCAGAACGTCCCGGCCCCCTGGTCATGCACCGGCCTTCCTCGGGCGGGTGCAATAGAGGACAGCCTCTCGGCTGCCCTCATGTTCAATACCAGTTCGGATCTTTCTTCAGCGTTTCCATCAACAGATCCTGCATGCCCTGGTCGGGCTTGCCGAGGAAGCGGTAGGTGGCATGTCGCGTTGGCGACTTGTCGGCCGGCAGTCCTTCGGGCACATCGACCAGCATGGCGTAGGCATCTTTCTTGTCGAAACTGAAGGCGACGATCAGGCGGTGGTTGAGGCATTTGTCCTGCGATTCGCAGAGCGGCCCCACCAGATACTGATCGCCATCTTCGGTGACGGCGTTCATCTGTTGGTCCGGCGCGCCGGAGAGGTTCATCACCCATTCCGGCAGGCGTTCTTCCTTCTTCACCACGCCTTCCCAGGTTTCCCTGTATTGCGGGTCGGAATTCAACAGCTCGTTGACCCGCGCCTGGCCGTCATTGGCCGCCATCGCCATGGCACTACCGCCCAGAAGCAGGGCGGCTGCCAGTGTCTTTAAACCCTTCATGTTCAACCTCGACCGCGACGGCCAAAGAAGAAGGAAGCAATGAACATCACCAGGAACACGACAAAGAGAATCTTGGCGATACCCGTGGCGGTGCCCGCGATACCACCGAAGCCCAGTACTGCAGCGATGATGGCAATGATCAGGAATGTGATTGCCCAGCTCAACATGGTGATTCTCCTTGCTTCTATTTAGGGGTGTTGCCGGTCTCGGCGCAGGGGCGCCCAAATTCGTTGATCAGAAAACCCAGCGTTCTTCACGGGGCATTTCGCCCAGTGGCTGTGGCTGGTCGACGTCCATCATGCGCATCGCGCCGTTGTCGGCCTGGCTGCTGCTGACGGCGCTGAAGTGCGTCTGCGTCGCGTGTTGCATGGAAATCAGGGGCTCAGGTTGCTGACTCTGCTCCCAGCGCAGGTATTGCTGGCAGGCGATCAGAGTGATCAGCAGCGCAAGTGCGCCAAACAGGGCCTGCTGCAGATGCAGTGGCGAAATACGCATTTGGGCGGCACGTGGGCGAGTCATCCTGGGTTCCTCACTCTTGTTCGGTGGGGGCAGTGCATTTCTGCCCGGGCTGAGTGATGTATTGCAGCCCGCATGCCAGCTTTTTTGTTTTAAAAAATCTAATAAAATCAGACGGTTATAGATGCAGTGAAAGTTGCTGACGACGCATCCTGCACGATGACCCTCGCGGCGTCGTGCGTAATGCACGATTATTTCGTAGGAGAAATCATTCTTTTTGAATTGAGAGCAGGGTGCGGATGTCAGAAAAGGAGGCAGGAAACCGTCCTGAAACTGTGCGATGTTTAAAAAATCAACAAAATCAGCGGATTAGCCGTGAGGGCAGGAGAGAGCTACCCTGCTATGACCGGAATCGATCAGAATCAACCATGCAACTTGCCCGATTTTTCCGGGACTAACCCAAGACATTCACTTATGGAGCGTAGGAAAAATGGAATCAGCCACTGAGCACCAAGGCCGCATTCTGCTGGTGGACGATGAATCCGCCATCCTGCGAACCTTCCGTTATTGCCTCGAAGACGAAGGTTATACCGTCGCCACTGCCAACAGCGCGGCCCAGGCTGACGCGCTGCTGCAACGTCAGGTGTTCGACCTGTGCTTCCTCGATTTGCGTCTGGGCGAAGACAACGGCCTTGATGTACTGGCGCAGATGCGCATTCAGGCGCCGTGGATGCGGGTGGTGATCGTCACCGCTCATTCGGCCGTCGACACGGCGGTCGATGCCATTCAGGCCGGCGCCGCCGATTATCTGGTCAAGCCGTGCAGCCCGGATCAACTGCGCCTGGCGACTGCCAAGCAGCTTGAAGTGCGCCAGCTATCGGCGCGTCTGGAAGCCCTCGAAGGGGAGATCCGCAAACCCAAGGACGGTCTCGATTCCCACAGCCCGGCGATGAAAGTCGTACTGGAAACGGCGCGGCAAGTGGCGAGCACCGACGCCAACATCCTGATCCTCGGTGAGTCCGGCACCGGTAAAGGTGAACTGGCCCGAGCCATTCACGGCTGGAGCAAGCGCGAGAAGAAGTCCTGCGTCACCATCAATTGCCCGTCGCTGACTGCCGAACTGATGGAAAGCGAGCTGTTCGGTCACAGTCGCGGCGCGTTTACCGGGGCCAGCGAAAGCACGCTGGGCCGAGTCAACCAAGCCGATGGCGGCACGCTGTTTCTCGACGAGATCGGCGATTTTCCCCTGACATTGCAACCCAAGTTGCTGCGTTTCATCCAGGACAAGGAGTACGAGCGGGTAGGGGATCCGGTCACCCGCCGCGCCGATGTGCGCATTCTCGCCGCCACCAACCTCAATCTCGAAGACATGGTGCGCGACGGACGTTTCCGTGAAGACCTGCTCTATCGCCTGAACGTCATCACTCTGCATCTGCCGCCGCTGCGCGAGCGGGCCGAAGACATCCTGACCCTGGCAGACCGTTTCCTCGCTCGTTTTGTGAAGGAATATGCCCGCCCGGCGCGGGGTTTCAGCGACGAGGCCCGGGAAGCGCTGCTGGGTTATCGCTGGCCCGGCAACATCCGTGAGCTGCGCAACGTGGTCGAGCGGGCGAGCATCATCTGCCCGCAGGAGCGCGTGGAAATCAGCCACCTCGGCATGGCTGAACAACCGGCCAACAACGCGCCACGGGTTGGCGCTGCACTGAGCCTTGATGAGTTGGAGAAAGCCCATATCGGCGCAGTACTGGCGACCGCCGGCACCCTCGACCAAGCGGCCAAGACCCTGGGGATCGACGCCTCGACCCTGTATCGCAAGCGCAAGCAGTACAACCTGTGAGCATCCGCCGATGAAACTGGCGATGAAGCTGCGGACCCGCTTGTTCCTGAGCATTTCCGCGCTGATCACCGTGGCCTTGCTCGGGCTGATGCTCGGGCTGGTCAGCGTGATGCAGATGGCCGGCACTCAGGAGGCGCTGATCCGCAACAACTTCGTCACCCTCGATCTGGGGCTCAAACTGCGCCAGACCCTCGGGGATCAATTGATCATGATGCTTGCGGAAAAGCCCGACCCCGTGGCATTTGAAGCGTCCAAACAGCATTACTTCCAACTGCTCGACGAAGGCATCGCCCAGGAACAGAAAGACGACGACCGCCAGTACGGGTTCAGTCAGGCCAAGGCCGACTACCTGAGCTTCCTCGAGGCGTTTGACGTGTCCCGCGATCCGGGCGCCGCTTTGAGTGGCGGCGGCGACTTGCGCGAACGTTTCAACATTCTGCGCAACGGTCTGATCTCCGAGCACAAGCACGCGCTGGACAACATCAATTCGGTGCAGCACGCCGCCCGCGACCGCGCGCTGCTGATTTCCGGACTGCTCGGACTGGTGGGGCTGGCGGTATTGATCATCGGCTTCATCACCGCCCAGGGCATTGCCCGGCGTTTTGGTGCGCCGATCGAGGCGCTGGCTAAAGCTGCAGACAATATCGGCCAGGGCAACTTCGAAGTGACGCTGCCGGTGTCCTCGGCGATGGAGATCAACCTGTTGACCCGCCGTTTCGGGCTGATGGCCGAAGCCCTACGCGAGCATCAGGCGACCAACGTCGACGAACTGCTGGCTGGCCAGCAGCGTTTGCAAGCGGTACTCGACAGCATCGATGACGGCTTGCTGATGATCGACCGTCAGGGTCGTCTGGAACACCTGAACCCGGTGGCCCAGCGACAACTTGGCTGGGACAGCGACCGTTTCGGCGAGGGCCTGGGCACAGCGCTTCAGCGTCCTGAGCTGGATGCACAACTGCAACTGGTACTGCGCGGTGGCACCCTTGAACGGGCGCCGGATGATTTGAGCATCGAGGTCGATGGCGAATCGCGTCTGCTGACCTACAGCCTGACGCCGGTCAGTCATACCCAGGGGCATATTCTCGGCGCCGTGATGGTTTTGCATGACGTCACCGAGCAGCGCGCCTTCGAACGGGTGCGCAGCGAGTTCGTGCTGCGAGCGTCCCACGAATTGCGAACACCGGTCACGGGCATGCACATGGCGTTCGGTCTGTTCCGCGAGCGGGCGAAATTTCCTCAAGAGTCGCGCGAATCCGACCTGCTCGACACGGTTAACGAAGAAATGCAGCGCTTGATGCAGCTGATCAACGATCTGCTGAATTTCTCGCGTTATCAGAGCGGTTTGCAGAAGCTCACGCTGGCACCGTGTTCCATCGAGGATCTGCTGGAACAGGCGCGTTTGCGTTTCGCCGATTCAGCGGCGCAGAAGGGCGTTACCCTGCAGGTCGAAGCGCAAGGCCCGCTGCCACGCTTGCAGGCGGATCAGGCGCAGCTCGATCGAGTCCTCGACAACCTGATCGACAACGCCTTGCGCCACACGGCGCGCGACGGGCTGATTCGCTTGCAGGCCCGTCGCCATGGCGAGCGCGTGATCATCAGCGTCGAAGACAACGGCGAAGGGATTGCCTACGGTCAGCAAGGGCGGATCTTCGAACCCTTCGTCCAGGTCGGCAGGAAAAAGGGCGGGGCCGGGCTAGGACTGGCGCTGTGCAAGGAAATCGTCCAGCTGCACGGCGGGAGGATGGGCGTTTACTCGCGGCCGGGGCAGGGCACGCAGTTCTACATGGCGCTGGCGGTCTAGGCCTCGTCGTCGATTCGGCGGCCGGCGAGTCGCCGACCACGGGTGATCAGCTCGATGAACTGCACCGCGCTCAAGGCGTGGGCGAAAAGCCAGCCCTGTCCGAACTTTACCCCTTCGCTGCTCAGCAGTTCGGCCTGGGATTCATATTCAATGCCTTCGGCGATCACTTTAAGATCCAGCGCCTGGGCCATGTGAATGATGTGCGGCGCGACACCGCTGCTGGCGGCGTCATGGCCGAGGGCATCGATGAATGCCTTGTCGATCTTCAGGCAATCCACCGGCAAGGTTTGCAGGTACGCCAGGCTGCAATAGCCGGTGCCGAAATCGTCGATCAGCACCTGATGACCGACATCACGCAGCGCTTGCAGGTTTTCCCGGGCCACCACGACGTCGATCAGCCCGCGCTCGGTCACTTCGAACGCTATCTGGCGCGCCGCCACCCGATGCAGAGTCAACAGCCGCTCCATGACCTGGCCGATGCGCGGCACCATCACGTCGCAGGCGGCCAGGTTCACCGAGATGTACAGCTGCGGATTGGCTCGCAGTAACTGGCCCAATTGCTCGAGCAAACGTTGCAGGACGAAGTCGGTCATCTGGCGAATCTGCCCGGTGTTTTCGGCCATCGGGATGAACAGGTCGGGACTGGTCAGCGTGCCGTCCGGTCGGCGCCAGCGCAGCAGCGCTTCGGCGCCGACGCAGTTGCGGCTGTCGAGATCGAAAATCGGCTGATAAAGCACCTGCAATTCACCCCGGCGGATCGCGCCGTGCAACTCGGCGTCCAGCGACTGGCGCTGGCGTACGATCCAGAACACCAGAACGCCCACCACCGCACCGAGCACCAGACAGAAGGGCACCATCCACCACCAGAGCTGCGGAATGTGCATGCCCGTGCGTGGGCTGATCAGCACCAACTGGTATTCCGGGTTGTCGGTGGGCATGCGGTAGATCAGGTGCGATTGGGTAACCTGCAACGCATCCGTACTTTTCGGTGGCCAAGGGTCGGCAGGTGGCCAGGCTTGTGGAACGCCGAGTACCGGAATCGCCCGGCTGCCATGATCCAGCACCACCAACAGGCTGCTGCCGGGCGACAGATCGACCATGTCGGTCAAATGTCCGCGTGAGGTGGCCACGCGGAAGTTGCCGCGACCGAGCATCAATGCCGCGCGATTTTCATCAGGTTCGGTGGTGGTATTCAGCCAGTAACTGTAAGTCGGGCCTTTGATGTCCGGAGGGCGGGCCACCGACAGACCTTCCTGGCGCGGACGGTTGGAGCAGACTCGTGTCGCATCCCTGTAGGCGGCTTCGTAGACAAATCGATAGTTGAAAGTCACTTGCTGCAATGTGGCGATCATCTCGTCGTCGCAGCTGCGCAAAGGCTGGGCTTCCAGATCGTCGAGGCTTTCGCGCAGTTGGCCGAACAGTTGCTCAAGGCGTGCGAGAAAACGCTCGCCCTGAGCGTTCATTTCCTGGCTCTCGCTCTGTTCGACCTGGCGCATGGCGACGTACAGGCCGCCAGCGATCAGCAGGCTCGCACTGAGGACAGCCGCGATCATCGCCAGAAACCAGGGGCGATAAAACCAGCTACGCAGCGTCTCTCGGGTAGCAACCATCATGGATATCCGAAGAATTACCAATGAGTTATAGCTGCTGATTGCGATTTCGCCCTGACCGTCGGGCGGGCGTCATTATTTTGTCTGATTCAGCACCAGCAGCAACGCTGCCGTTTGCGCATCCGGCGTGCCGTCAAAGCGCGTCGGGCGGTAGTGCATCTGGAAGGCCGCGAGCACATGCCGGGTCGCCACATCCAGCTCGCCGGTCTGCGGCGTCGAGTAGCCCAGGCGCGCCAGCTGGCTCTGGAACCAGGTGATGCTCGGCAGCTCGGCGTCGAACTGCGCCTGCTGGCGTGCCACCGCTTGTTCGTTGGGCCAGAGCCCCAGCCCTTCGGCTGCCAGGCGTTTCCAGGGAAACAGCGGGCCAGGGTCGAGCTTGCGCAGTGGGGCGATGTCGCTATGGCCGATGATGTGGCGCGGGCTGATGCCCTGGCGTTTGCTGATGTCCTTGAGCAGGGCGATCAGCGATTGCACCTGGGCTTCGCTGTAGGGATACCAGAGGCGACCGGTCGGTGTGTCCTTGAAGCCCGGATTAACGATTTCGATGCCGATCGAGCTGGAGTTGAGCCAGGTGCGGCCTTGCCATTCGCTTTCGCCGGCGTGCCAGGCACGCAGGTTTTCGTCCATCAGCTTGTAGATGGTAGCGTTCTTGTCGTCGCCGATCAGGTAATGGCTGCTGACTTCGCCGTGGGTCAGCAATTGCAGAGATCGCTCGAGTGAGGCGGAGGTGTAGTGCACGATCACAAACTGCACGCGACTGTCGTGATTGACCGAAGGATGGCTGGTGTCGAAGCGCGGGCCGCTGGCACAACCGGCCAAGAGGATCAGCGACGCAAGGAGGGTAAAAAATTTCATGGCAGAGGGCAGTACACGCAAGACGATAATGCAACAGTGTAACGTATCGCCTTGCGCTTCGACGCTTGAAGTGCTGATTTAAACAATATGGAACAATTGCCCTCAGCCCAGCTCCACCCGGTTACGCCCTGCATTTTTCGCCCGGTAAAGCGCCTGATCGGCTCTTTTGAGCACCAGATCGCTGTGTTCTCCTGGCCGGAACGACGCCAGTCCCATGGAAACCGTGATCGTGACGCGCTCACCCTTGAAGTGAAACGGGCAGGCTTCGATGGCCGCTCGCAGGGTTTCCAGGAATTTGGCGCCGACGGCCGGCGTAGTGGCTGGCAGCAGCAGGACAAACTCTTCGCCGCCGAAACGAGCGATGAAATCGCTGCCACGCAGGCGTTTGCGCAGCACCGTGGCGATGATCTTCAAAACCTTGTCGCCCGCCAGGTGGCCGTAGTTGTCGTTGATCCGTTTGAAGTGATCGAGGTCGAGCATGGCCAGGCTCAGGGTGTTGCCGTGCTGCTGCAATTGGGTGATTTCATGTTCGAGCCGTTCGGTCCAGGCGGCGCGGTTAGGCAGGCCGGTGAGCGGATCGATCAGGGCTTTCTGGCGCTGCTCTTCAAGGTGTTCGCGATAGCCCAGCGCTTCCTGCTCCATGTGCGCGACGCGCTCGGCCAGGCTTTTCAGGCGTCCTGCGACTTCCTGTTCCCGGGCGTCACGCTGCTTCTGGTGCCGATCCATCGTGCCGAGCAGGCCTTCGAGGTGGTTTTCCAGCACCTGCTTGAGATCATCCAGATCGGCTGCTTCCTGAACGCTGGTCTGCAAGCCGTCGACCTGTTCGCGGATTTGCGTGTCCATCGCCCGCGCCGCGGAGCTGTTGTCGGCGTGGCCTTCGCTGGCGGCCTGCAGATTGCTCTGGAACGCTTCGAGACGTTCGTTGAGTTGTTGCAGGTACGCTTCGAATTCGTGCTGGCCGCTGTCGGTAATGGCCAGCATCAACGTCGCCAGATCGTCGAGGATCGGTAGCAGTTCGTACCAGTTCAGCCCGTTTTTCAGCCGTTCGCGCATCGCCTCGGCTTGCGGACGATGGCGCTCTGGCAGGGTCAGGTCATCCAGCAACCCGATCAGCGTGTCTTCGATGTGTTTGGCGACCGAGCTGTAGGACGGTTCCGGCGAGTCGGGCAGGGCGTAGAGAATTTCGTGCTCGGATTGCTCCGGATCGATTGCAGCCAATGCCTGAGCGATGGGCTCGGGCAGGGGCAGGCTGTCAAGGATAACAGGCGGCGGAGTATCGCCGGGGTGGATCAGTTCGTCCGGGTTGATGGCTGTTGGCACTGCCGGCGCGAAAACCGGAGGAGGCGTGAAGGCCTGCGGCTCCGGTTCTGGCTTGGCGGGTTCTGGTTCGCTGGCGGCGGTGGGGGCTTCGGTGAGTATTCTGGCCGGCTCGAAGGCCACCACCTCCGACTCCGCATGGTAATCGTGGGTTGGCGCTGGAGTTTGCGGCTGCTCGACTTCGGGTGCGGCGATCGGCGCTTGGGTGACGGTCGCAGTGGCGACTGGTTCGGCGCTTGCAACAGGAGCTTCCTGCGCTGGCGCGGTTTCATGCGCGACGGGCGGTTGCTGTGGCTGTGGCTGCGCTGGCGGTACGACCTCAGCGGGCTGAGCCACTGGAGCAGGCGTTTGCTCGCTGTCGCGGCTGCCGAACAGACGCTGCAACAACCCCGGTCGTCCCGGTTCCGCCGGTGTCTCCAGCTGGCTCAAGGCCTTGCCCTGCAAGCCGCTGAGTTCGCTGAGCAACAAGGGCATTTCCCTTGCCTGGCTCACCCGGCCGTCCAATTGCTTGGCGAATTTCTTCAGTGGCTGGGCCACGTCTCGGGGCAGGGGCAGGGATTGCAACTGAGTGACCAGCGCAGTCAGTGCGGTGCTGACCTGTTCGATCCGGGTTTCCCGGCGCTGCTCGGAATCAAGTACGGCTTTTTCCAGGCGCGGCAGCAGGGCGGCGAGGCCGGCGTCCATGTCATCGGTGCGCACCACGTCGCGCATCTCTTTCATGCACTGATCGACCACGCGGTCGGTGCCTTCCGCCGCCAGGGTGCTGCGCACCAGACCACGGCGCAGCAGGTCGAGCCGGGCGTCCCATCGACGTTCGAGCTTTTCCTGTTGTTCGATGCTTTTGAGGTATTTCTCTTTCCAGCGCTGGGCTTCGTCGCTCATTCAGGGGTTCCGCGAAGGGCAGTGCTCAACGCGGGCAATGCATCGGCCGTGAGCGAACCCGGCAGACGAATCTCTACCGCGACCGGCAGGTGATCGGAAATCGGTTGTGCCAGCACTTCGACCTTTTCCAGGGTCAGGGTCGGGCTGAGCAGGATATGATCCAGGCAGCGTTGGGGGCGCCAGCTGGGGAATGTCGCTTCAAGTTGCGGGGCCAGCAGGCCGAGGTCGCGCAACGGCGAGTGTTGCAGCAGATCGCTGGCGTGGGTGTTCATGTCGCCCATGAGCACCTGATGCTTGTAGTCGCCGATCAGCTCGCGAATATAGGCCAACTGCATGCTGCGGGTGCGGGCGCCGAGCGCCAGGTGCATCATCACCACCACCAGAGCCTCGGGGCCTTCGCCAAAACGCACCAGAATTGCACCGCGCCCTTTAGGACCCGGCAGCGGATGGTCTTCGATCGCCCACGGCCGCAGGCGACTGAGCACGCCATTGCTGTGCTGGGCCAGTCGGCCAAGGTTGCGATTGAGTTGTTGATACCAGTAGGGGAAGGCGCCGAGCTGGGCCAGGTGTTCGACCTGATTGACGTAGCCTGAACGAAGGCTGCCGCCATCGGCTTCCTGCAGGGCGACGAGATCGAAGTCGCCGAGCAGATTGCCGATCTTTTGCAGGTTGCTGGAGCGCCCGGGGTGCGGCAGCAGATGCTGCCAGCTGCGGGTCAGGTAGTGCCGATAGCGCTCGGTGCTGATGCCGACCTGAATATTGAAGCTGAGCAAGCGCAGACGGCTGTCTGCGGGCAGGCCCGTCGATTCCAGGTGATGCTCGTTGACCTGCGGATCATGCAGGCCAACGAGTCGTTCGGCACCCCAGCGGCGCATGGCGAATACCGCGCTTAGTTGGCGGCTGCCTTGTTGGTCGCTCGCTCTTTGGCCACCAGTTGGTCGGCCAGTTTCAGCGCCTGTTCGGCGCCGCCGGCGGAGCCGATGTCGAAGCGGTACTTACCGTTGACGATCATGGTTGGAACGCCGGAGATTTCATACTTCTTGGCCAGTTCGCGGGCTTTCACGATCTGCCCCTTGATGGCGAACGAATCGAAGGTCGCCAGGAACTTGTCCTTGTCCACGCCTTGAGTGGCGAGGAAGTCGGCCATGTCGTTCTTGTCGGTCAGCTTCTTATGTTCTTTCTGAATGGCGTTGAATACGGCAGCGTGCACGTTGTGCTCGACGCCCATGGCTTCCAGGGTCAGGAACATTTGACCGTGAGCGTCCCAAGGACCGCCGAACATCGCAGGAATGCGCACGAAGTTGACGTCGGACGGCAGTTTCTCAACCCATGGATTGATCACCGGCTCGAACGCGTAGCAGTGCGGGCAGCCATACCAGAACAGCTCGACCACTTCGATCTTGCCAGGCACGGCGACCGGCACCGGGTTGCTCAGCTCGACGTAAGGGGCAGCAGGGGCTTCGGCGGCCTGGGCGGTCACGCCGAACAGGCTGGCAGCGACGAGGGCGGCGCTGATGATCAGGTTACGCATGCTTTACTCCTGGACAATTTTGGTCGCCTCGCGCGACCTGTTTTCAGACAGGTCCTGGCGGGCGTGAGTTCTGTAGTGTAACGGCAGCGGCCACAAAAAAGGGCGGCCAAAGCCACCCTTTTTATACTTGCTGCGACGGATTAATCGAGCGTTAACGTGGCAGGCGTTGGCCATCGCACGCAATGCTCGAATCGTGCGTCTTAGTGCAGGCCCTGAATGTAGCTGGAGACGGCTGCGATGTCTTCATCGCTCAGCTTGCGGGCGATGGTGCGCATGGTCATCGCGTCGCCGTCGTTGTTGCGGCCGGCTTCTTCTTTGCGGAAATCGGTCAGTTGCTTGGCGATGTACTGAGCGTGTTGGCCACCCAGATGCGGGAAGCCGGCGGCTGCGTTGCCGGCGCCGTTTGGCGAGTGGCAACCGGTGCAGGCTGGCAGGCCTTTCTCGAGGTTGCCGCCACGGAACAGGGCTTCACCGCGAGCGACGATCTTCGGATCGGCGGCGCCGACGCTTCCTTTCTGGCTGGCGAAGTAGGCGGCGATGTCAGCCAGGTCCTGATCGCTCAGGTTGGTCAGCAGGCCGGTCATTTCCAGAACGGTGCGCTTGCCCGACTTGATGTCGTGCAATTGCTTGGTCAGGTAGCGTTCCCCCTGTCCGGCCAGCTTTGGAAAGTTTGGCGCCATGCTGTTGCCATCCGGGCCATGGCAGGCGCCGCATACGGCGGCTTTTGCCTGGCCTGCGGCTGCATCACCGGCAGCATGGGCGAAGCCTGAGATTCCCACGGTCAACAGCAGACTCACGATCAGTTTGTTCATCAGCTAATCCAACTACGGCTAAGGGTTAAGAGTTATGGACCGGGCTTACTCTCGCTCATCCAGAGGATGAGGGCCTGGTAATCCTCGGCACTGCAGTCCATGCACAAACCACGCGGCGGCATCGCCTTGAAACCCTGGGTCACGTGTTGCACCAGCGTCTCCATACCTTTCGCCAACCTCGGCGTCCAAGCTTCCTGATCGCCTCTTTTGGGCGCCATGGGTAGTTGGCCGGAATGACAGGCTCCACAAACACGGTTGTACACGGCTTCCGGATCCTGTGTAGCCTGTGCGCTGTAAAGCGGCATCAAGACTCCGGCAGCCAGCAGCCATTTCGTCATAAAACGACCTTTTCAGGGTTGAGAGCGTTCTGCGTTCTAATGCGCAATCAAGGTCTGTCGCTCTCGTGAACCTCATCCTTCGCTGGGACAAAGCACACACAAAATCTGCGGCATTATATACTGGCGTCACTGAAACGGAAGCGACACCGCGTTCCGCGCCTAATCCCGGCGCCGCCCACATCGGAAATCCCATGCAACTCAAGAATCCCATCCTCGGCCTGTGCCAACAGTCCACGTTCATGCTCAGTGCCGCCAAAGTCGATCAGTGCCCCGACGACGAAGGCTTCGAAGTGGCGTTCGCCGGTCGTTCCAACGCCGGTAAATCCAGCGCGCTGAACACTCTGACTCACGCCAGCCTGGCGCGCACCTCGAAAACCCCGGGTCGCACACAGCTGTTGAACTTCTTCAAGCTAGACGATGAACGGCGTCTGGTCGACCTCCCGGGCTACGGTTATGCAAAAGTACCGATCCCGCTCAAGCAACACTGGCAGCGTCACCTTGAGGCGTACCTCGGTGGCCGCGAGAGTTTGAAGGGGTTGATTCTGATGATGGACATCCGTCATCCAATGACCGACTTCGACCTGTTGATGCTCGACTGGGCCGTTGCCGCCGGCATGCCGATGCACATCCTGCTGACCAAGGCCGACAAACTGACCTATGGCGCAGCCAAGAACACCCTGCTCAAGGTGCAGTCGGAAATCCGTAAAGGTTGGGGTGATCAGGTAACGATCCAGCTGTTCTCCGCCCCAAAACGCATGGGCCTGGAAGAGGCCTACACTGTGTTGGCAGGCTGGATGGAGCTGGCAGACAAAGGCGCAGAAGCAGCGGCAGAGTAAGGGATTTCAAAACTGTCTGTGGTGCTGTCAGGCAAGGCAAAAGCACTGCTAAAAAGCGGAGTTTAGGGGACCTAAATGAGCATTTTTAGCAGTGCTTTTAACGCAGCATGACGGCGCCACAGGCAGTTTTGAGGCAAAAAAAAGCCCCGGACTTCATATGGGGAGGGAGAAGTTCCGGGGTTTAAGTTCCGAACCGCTAGGGCGGGGTTCAGATATCTGCCAACACTTAACACAACATAGGAGCATCGAAGGGCTTCACCAGCCATTCAGTATCTCTGAGTGCCCTGACGCAAGATTAGTTCAGAATCTTTTCAAAAAACTTTGGAATAAGCTCAAGAGCGATCAGAACTAAGCCCATTCGACGCCTTTGCCGCGACGTCATGTCGCGGCAAAGCCCCGTTCCAGACGCCTCAGTGCGCCTCGTCCCAGTTGTTGCCAACTCCCACTTCCACCAGCAACGGCACGTCCAGTTTTGCCGCTTCGCTCATGTGTACGCGAATTTCTTCGCGAACCTGATCGACCAGATCCTCGCGAACCTCCAGCACCAGTTCGTCGTGCACCTGCAGGATGACTTTGGCGTCCAGCCCTGAAGCGCTCAGCCAGTTATCCACCGCCACCATGGCTTTCTTGATGATGTCTGCTGCGGTGCCCTGCATCGGCGCGTTGATTGCCGTGCGCTCGGCGGCAGCACGTTCCTGCGGCTTGTTGGAGTTGATGTCCGGCAGATACAGGCGACGACCGAAGATCGTTTCCACGAAGCCCTGATCCGCTGCCTGGGCGCGGGTGCGATCCATGTATTCACGAACGCCCGGGTAGCGCGCGAAGTAGGTGTCGATGTAGGCCTTGGCGGTCTTGGTGTCGACGCCGATGTCCTTGCCCAGCTTCTGCGCGCCCATGCCGTAGATCAGACCGAAGTTGATCGCCTTGGCGCCACGGCGCTGGTCGGAGGACACTTCGTTCAGCTCAACCTTGAACACTTCCGCCGCGGTGGCCGTGTGCACGTCCAGGTTGTTACGGAAGGCATTCATCAGCCCTTCATCGCGAGACAGGTGGGCCATGATCCGCAGTTCAATCTGCGAGTAGTCCGCCGCCAGCAGCTTGTAGCCTTTCGGCGCGACGAAGGCCTGACGAATACGTCGGCCTTCGGCAGTGCGCACCGGGATGTTCTGCAGGTTCGGATCGCTCGACGACAGGCGACCGGTCGACGCAACGGCCTGATGGTACGAAGTGTGGATACGCCCGGTACGCGGGTTGATCTGCTCCGGCAGGCGATCGGTGTAGGTGCTTTTCAGCTTGCTCATGGAGCGGTGTTCCATCAGCACTTTCGGCAAGCGGTGATCGTCCTCGGCCAGTTTCGCCAGCACTTCTTCGGCGGTGGACGGCTGGCCCTTGGCGGTCTTCTTCAGCACCGGCAGGCCGAGTTTTTCGTAGAGGATCACGCCCAGTTGCTTCGGCGAGCCGAGGTTGAATTCTTCACCGGCAATTTCGAAGGCTTCACGCTCCAGCGCGACCATTTTGTTGCCCAGCTCGATGCTCTGGATGCCGAGCAGTTCAGCGTCGACGAACGCGCCCTGGCGCTCGATACGAGCAAGCACCGGCACCAGCGGGATTTCGATGTCGGTGAGCACGCTGGCCAGGCTCGGGATGGCGCTCAGCTTCTCGAACAGTGTCTGGTGCAGGCGCAGGGTCACGTCGGCATCTTCAGCGGCATAGGGTCCAGCCTGTTCCAGAGCGATCTGGTCGAAGGTCAGTTGCTTGGCGCCTTTGCCGGCGATGTCCTGGAAGCTCACGGTGGTGTGATCCAGGTACTTCTGCGCCAGGCTGTCCATGTCGTGACGGGTGGCGGTGGAGTTGAGCACGTAGGACTCAAGCATCGTGTCGAAGGCGATCCCGCGCACGGTGATGCCTTCGTTCTGGTCGCCACCGATGGCGCAGTTGGCCAGGATGTTCATGTCGAACTTGGCGTGCTGGCCGACCTTGAGCTTGCTCGGGTCTTCGAGGATCGGCTTGAGCGCGCGCAGCACGGTGTCGCGATCCAGCTGCTCCGGCACGCCGATGTAGGAATGGGTCAGCGGGATGTAGGCCGCTTCGTTGGCCTGCACCGCGAAGGACAAGCCGACCAGTTGTGCCTGCTGCGCGTCGATCCCGGTGGTTTCGGTGTCGAAGGCGAACAGCTTGGCGTTCTTCAGCTTTTCCAGCCAGACGTCGAATCGTGCCTGATCGAGGATGGTTTCGTA
Source organism: Pseudomonas sp. B20(2017) (assembly GCF_002113125.1). Classification (GTDB taxonomy): domain Bacteria; phylum Pseudomonadota; class Gammaproteobacteria; order Pseudomonadales; family Pseudomonadaceae; genus Aquipseudomonas. The sequence continues at coordinate 29,805 of NZ_NEJP01000025.1, forward strand.
CGCAGCTTCAGCCGGAGCGGCGGGCGCTTCTTCCGCAGGCGTGCTGAACAGGTCGACGGCCGGCTCAGGCTCGGCAGCAGCGCTCAGTTCCTGGCGCTTGGCATCGCGATCCAGGTCATTCAGCCAGCTCTTGAATTCCAGCAGGGTGTATAGCTCGTAAAGTTTGGCCGGGTCCTCCGGACCCATTTGCAGGTCCTCGAGGCCGATATCCAGCGGCACGTCGACCTTGATGGTCGCCAGTTGGTAAGAGAGGAAGGCCATCTCCTTGTGCTCTTCGAGCTTGGCCGGCAGGGTCTTGGCGCCACGGATCGGCAGGGTCGGCACGATGTCGAGTTGCGCATACAGCTCGGTCAGGCCACCGTTGACGCCCACCAGCAAGCCAGAGGCAGTTTTCGGACCGATGCCGGGAACGCCGGGGATGTTGTCGGAAGAATCGCCCATCAGGGCCAGATAATCGATGATCTGCTCCGGAGCGACGCCGAATTTCTCCTTCACGCCTTCCACGTCCATCGAACTACCGGACATGGTATTGACCAAGGTAATGTGACCGTCGACCAGTTGCGCCATGTCCTTGTCGCCGGTGGAGATGATCACCGGGCGATCGGCGGCCGCGCTGCTGCGGGCCAGGGTGCCGATCACGTCATCGGCCTCGACGCCTTCGACGCACAGGAGCGGGAAACCGAGGGCGATCACGCTCTGATGCAGCGGCTCGATCTGCACGCGCATGTCGTCGGGCATGCTTGGGCGGTTGGCCTTGTATTCGGCGTACATCTCATCGCGAAATGTCCCACCCTTGGCGTCGAACACCACGGCGAACGGGCTGTCCGGATACTGCTTGCGCAGACTCTTGAGCATGTTCAATACGCCTTTGACCGCACCGGTCGGCATGCCTTTGGAGGTGGTCAGCGGTGGCAGCGCGTGAAAGGCGCGGTACAGGTAAGACGAACCGTCCACCAGGACGAGGGGGGCTTGGCTCATGAGCAGAATCAACCTTTTCGGCGGGCCCGGCGCTAGAATAGCGGGACCGTTGACGACAAAGGGACAAGGTTATCATGCGTACGTTAAATCGCTTGCTGCTGGTCAGTCTGATTGCTGTCTCACCGCTGGCCGCGATCGCGGCGGATGATGCGCCATCGTCAGAGCCGGAAGTTACCATTAGCACGCACACGGAAGGCGACAAGGTCATTCAGGAATACAGCCGGAGTGGATTCGTGTATGCGATCAAGGTCACACCGAAGGGCGGCAAGCCCTATTTCCTGGTGCGCGCCGATGGTACGGACGCGAACTACATCCGGTCCGACCAGCCGGATATGCTGATTCCGTCGTGGGAAATCTTTACCTGGAAGTAAGTTTCCTGACTTTTAATCGGCGCCGTCTGATAGCGGCGCCAGAACTGAGCAGTTTTTAACCATGTCTGTGTTCACCCCCCTGGCTCGGCCCGAGCTGGAAACCTTTCTCGCCCCTTACGGGCTCGGCCGTCTGCTCGATTTCCAGGGGATCGCCGCCGGCAGCGAAAACACCAACTTCTTCATCAGCATGGAAAAGGGCGAGTTCGTCCTGACCCTTGTCGAGCGCGGGCCGGTGCAGGAAATGCCGTTCTTCATCGACCTGCTCGACGTGTTGCACGAAGCCGATCTGCCGGTGCCTTACGCACTGCGCACCACTGACGGCGTGGCCCTGCGCGAGCTGAAAGGCAAACCGGCGCTGCTGCAACCGCGCCTGGCCGGCAAGCACATCAAGCAGGCCAACGCCCAGCATTGCGCGCAGGTCGGTGACTTGCAGGCGCATCTGCATCTGGCGACCCAGGGCGACAACATGATCAAGCGCAAGACCGATCGTGGCCTGGACTGGATGCTGGGAGAGGGCACGCAGTTTCTTTCGCACCTGAGCGACGAACCGCGCGCACTGCTGCAAACCGCGCTGGACGAAATCACTCAACAGAAAGAGAAAATTCTCGCGCTGCCACGGGCGAACATCCACGCCGACCTGTTCCGCGACAATGCGATGTTCGAAGGCACGCACCTGACCGGGCTGATCGACTTCTACAACGCCTGCTCCGGGCCGATGCTCTATGACGTGGCGATTGCCCTGAACGACTGGTGTTCGGACGATGACGGCCTGATCGACGGTCCACGTGCACGTGCTTTCCTGGGTGCTTATGCGGCGCTGCGCCCATTCACGGCCGCTGAGGCCGAGTTGTGGCCGACAATGCTGCGAGTGGCGTGCGTGCGGTTCTGGCTATCGCGCCTGATTGCGGCGGAATCGTTCGCCGGGCAGGACGTGCTGATTCACGATCCGAAAGAGTTCGAGCAGCGTCTGGCGCAGCGTCAGACGGTCAGCACGCCGCTACCTTTCGCCCTGTAAAAGAAAAAACCGCAGCCTGCAGGCTGCGGTTTTTTTGTATCAGAGCGATTCGAGACAACCCGCCAGATCATTCCCCAGCTTCTCCAGCACTTGCTCGTAACCCTGAGCCGTCGCTGGCGTGTACCCGCCCAATGCATCCAGCTCCGCCAGCTTCACCGGCAGGCCCGCCACCAGCGTTTCGGCCAGGCGTGGACGCAGCGGCGGCTCACTGAACACGCATGTCTTGCCGACCTCCTGCAACCGCGCGCGCATCGCCGCCACATGCTGGGCGCCCGGCTGCACTTCCGCCGCGACGCTGAACACGCCGGTGTGTTTCAGGCCGTAGGCGTCTTCGAAGTAGTCGAAGGCTTCGTGGAAGACGAAGTAGGGTTTGCCTTCAACACTGGCCAGGCGTTTCTTCAAACGCTGATCCAGTGCATCCAGACGCTCGTCGAACGCTTTGGCGTTGCTCTGATAGCGCTCGGCATTGGCCGGGTCTGCAGCGCTCAGGTCAGCGGCCATTTTGTCGGCAATAACCCGCGCGTTCACCGGTGATAGCCACAAATGCGCATCGAGGCTGCCCGGGCGATGGTCGTGATCGTGTTCGTCGGCTTCTTCGGCATGGGAATGGCTGTCCGCAGCGAAGCGGCGCAGCTTCATGCCCGGCAGGTCTTGTACGGCAACGCTCGGCAGCGTACGACCGTTCAGCACGCGAGGCAGGAAACCTTCCATGTCCGGGCCGATCCAGTACAGCAGGTCCACCGATTGCACCTTGCGCACGTCGGACGGACGCAACGCGTAGTTATGCGGCGAAGCGCCCGGTGGCAGCAGCACTTCCGGAATCGCCACGCCGTCCTGCACCGCAGCGGCAATCAATTGCAGGGGCTTGATGCTGGTGAGGACTCTGACCTCGGCCTGAGCCGGACCGATCAGCAGAAAACCGGTGATGAATACGACAAAAACAGAAAAAAGTCGGGACACGATGACCACTCAATGAGGCGAGAACGGGTAACATAATAACGTCTCTAACCAAACTCGTCGCCGCTCATGCCTATTACACCGATTGCCAGCCGTCCCCACGACCACTCGCACTGCGTTCACAGCGCGCTGTCCGAGGCCGATGCCCTGTGTGCACAGAAAGGCCTGCGCCTGACCGCGCTGCGCCGGCGCGTGCTGGAACTGGTCTGGCAAAGCCACAAGCCGCTGGGTGCCTACGACATTCTGGCGGTGCTCAGCGAGCAGGACGGCCGCCGCGCCGCGCCGCCGACCGTATACCGGGCGCTGGATTTCCTGCTGGAAAACGGTCTGGTGCACCGCATTTCCTCGCTCAACGCCTTTGTCGGCTGCGTTCACCCGAAACATTCGCACCAGGGCCAGTTCCTGATTTGCCGCGAATGCCACGCCGCCATCGAACTTGAGCAAAAAACCATCAGCGACGCTATCGTCCACAGCGCCAGGGACGTCGGCTTCATTGTTGAGGCCCAGACCGTCGAAGTGGTCGGCCTCTGCTCCGGTTGCCGGGGGGCTTGATGAGCGATGCGCTGATCCGTCTGGAGCAGGTGGCTGTCCGGTTTGCCGGGCAGAACGTGCTGGACAACATTCACCTGAGCGTCGAGCCGGGGCAGATCGTCACCCTGATCGGCCCCAACGGCGCCGGCAAGACCACGCTGGTGCGTGCCGTGCTCGGGCTGCTGAAACCCGACAGCGGCAGCGTCTGGCGCAAGCCGAAACTGCGCGTCGGTTACATGCCGCAAAAACTTCACGTCGACCCGACCTTGCCGTTGTCGGTGCTGCGCTTTCTGCGCCTGGTGCCGGGCGTTGATCGCCCGCGTGCGCTGGCGGCACTCAAGGAAGTCGGCGCCGAGCACGTCATCGACAGCCCGGTGCAAAGCGTTTCCGGCGGTGAAATGCAGCGCGTGCTGCTGGCCCGGGCGCTGCTTCGCGAGCCGGAACTGCTGGTGCTCGACGAGCCGGTGCAAGGTGTCGATGTCGCCGGGCAAGCCGAGCTGTACAGCCTGATCACCCGTCTGCGTGACCGTCACGGCTGCGGCGTGCTGATGGTGTCCCACGATCTGCATCTGGTGATGAGCACCACCGATCAGGTTGTGTGCCTCAACCGTCATGTCTGTTGCTCCGGGCATCCCGAGCAGGTCAGTGGCGATCCGGCCTTCGTCGAGTTGTTCGGCAACAACGCGCCGAGCCTGGCGATCTATCACCACCATCATGACCACGCCCACGACCTGCACGGTTCGGTGGTCAAAGGGCCCCTGTCGGCTCAACCTCACGTTCACGGAGATAGCTGCAAGCATGGCTGATTTTCTGTTTTACGCCCTGCTTGCAGGTCTGGCGCTGGCGGTGGTCGCGGGGCCGCTCGGCTCGTTTGTGGTCTGGCGGCGCATGGCCTATTTCGGCGACACCCTGTCCCACGCCGCGCTGCTCGGCGTGGCCTTGGGCTTTCTGCTGGATGTCAGCCCGACTGTCGCGGTCACCGTCGGCTGCCTGCTGTTGGCGGTGCTGCTGGTGACCCTGCAACAACGCCAGCCGCTGGCGTCCGACACCCTTTTGGGAATTCTCGCACCGAGCACGCTCTCCCTCGGGCTGGTGGTACTAAGCTTCATGCATGAAGTGCGGATCGACCTGATGGCCTATCTGTTCGGCGACCTGCTGGCGATCAGCCCGGCCGATCTGGCGTGGATCCTCGGCGGCAGCGCGGCGGTGCTGGTGTTGCTGGTGACGCTGTGGCGCCCGCTGCTGGCGATCACCGTGCACGAGGAACTGGCCAAAGTCGAAGGCCTGCCGGTCGCCGGTTTACGTATGGCGCTGATGCTGTTGATCGCAGTAGTGATCGCGGTGGCGATGAAAATCGTCGGTGTATTGCTGATTACTTCGCTGTTGATCATCCCGGCGGCTGCGGCACAACGTCACGCCCGTTCGCCGGAGCAGATGGCACTGGGCGCGAGCGTGCTGGGCATGCTCGCCGTGTGTGGCGGGCTGGCGCTGTCCTGGTTCAAGGACACCCCGGCCGGCCCGTCAATCGTTGTGACAGCGGCCGCACTGTTTCTGCTGACTTTTGTTCTGCCCCGTCGAGGGGTGTAGACTTGCTCGTTTTTTGCGCAAATAGAGAGTCGCAGGAATGAAGCCGTTCGCCTCCCGTTATCTGCTCCTTGTGGCCTTTTCAGTGCTGCTGGGCGCCTGCCAAAGCACGCCGCCGGTGGCCGAAGTCCCCGATGCGCGGGCCACGGCCATCGCACAGCTGGAGCAAAGCCTGGCCAGCAGCGAACTGGCCACTGCCGAAGACCAGTTGGCAGCCTTGCAGGCCGAGACACCCAACGATCAATCCCTTGAGCAATACCAGCGTCAGTTGGCCGAAGCCTATCTGCGTCGCAGCCAGATCGTCCTGCAGAAGGGCGATGTGAACGCGGCCGCGACCGCACTGGCCCGTGCCCGCGTGCTGATGCCCAAGGCCCCGGCGCTTACCGGTGGCGTCAATGGCGCGATCACCGAAGCGCGCAAGGCTGAACTGGAGAAAGCCGAAGCAGCGCTCCAGGCCGCGGAAGCCAAGCCGAAAGCCAAGGTGATCGATCCAACTGCCGAGAGCACCACGGTTGCGCTGAACATCACCGATAGCCGCAAACTTCGCCGCCAACTGGATGCGATCGCCGCCGATGTGGTGAATTACGACTGTGCGGTGAGCATTCAGGCCCCGCGCACCAATGACTACCCGTGGCTGGCGACGCTGATTACCAAGCGCGTGAAGAAGCTGGATCCGGATTTCGATTTGAAGATCGAGAAGCAGATTCTGCGCACCGTGCCGGCGCAGATGGTTCTGAGCCCTGCTAAACCCTAAAAGCTTCGTCGGAACGCCGCCCGGAGCAAGCCCGCTCCCACATTGGTTCTGTGTCGTACACGAACTAAATGTGGGAGCGGGCTTGCTCGCGAAGGCGTCCTTTCAGTCAACCAACAGCCTTAAGCTGGAATAGCCTTGGCCTTGGGCTCCCGGTCCCAAACCCGATGCTGCCCGATCGCCGCAAAGAATGGCTTGGTCAGCGCGCCTACATCCTTGCCCTCCAGCAATCCGGCATCCATCTCCAGCTTCAGCAAGCCCAGCAACTGTTTGGCCTCGCCATGCAGCGCGATTGCCTTCAAGTGTTTGTACGCCTCCAGCAGGTAGTGCAACGCCACGCCGTCACCGCTCAACGCCTTGACCGACGCCGCGCCACCCGGTACGAACACCGCGTCGAACGCCACTGAAGGCAAACCTTCCATCGACGCATCCACCGCGAGGCTTTTGCCATCGGCGGTCTTCACCGGCGCTGAGGTCGGGCCGAGCAGTTTGGCGTGCGCTCCTTCTGCCGCCAGCGCCTTCTTCATCGCTTCAATCGCCGCACCATCGACGCCGTTGCCCGCGAGGATTGCGACTTTTCGCGTCTTGATGTTCTCCGGCAGCAGGTTGGCCTGACTCAACGCTGGCGAGCGATCCAGTGATGTTTTCGACACGTCCACAGTACCTTTGCCTGGCGCTGGCAGACCCAGGTTGGCCGCCACGCGTTTGGCCAGCTCCAGATCGATGTTGGCGAGAATCTCGTTCACTTCCCGCGCCCGGATGAATTCCCGCTCAACCTTGCCCAACTCGAAGCTGTAGGCAGCGATGATGTGCTCTTTCTCATGCGGGCTCATGCTGTTGAAAAAAAGCCGCGCCTGGGAGAAGTGGTCACTGAACGATTCGCTGCGCTGACGGATCTTGTTGGCGTCGATGCGCTCCGGATAACTTTCGAACCCGCCGTCCTGCGCAGCCGGCGGGGTTTCCTTCGGCCAGCCGCCATCGATGGAATTCGGTTCGTAGGACGCGCGACCCTTGTCGATCACCGTGCGGTGCTGGGCGTCGCGCTGGCCGTTGTGGAATGGCGCGACCGGGCGATTGATCGGCAGCTCATGAAAGTTCGGCCCGCCGAGTCGGCTGATCTGCGTGTCGGTGTAGGAAAACAGCCGGCCTTGCAGCAATGGGTCATTGGAGAAGTCGATGCCCGGCACGATATGGCCCGGGCAGAACGCTACCTGCTCGGTCTCGGCGAAGAAATTGTCCGGGTTGCGGTTGAGGGTCATCTTGCCCAGCGGCGTGATCGGAACGATTTCCTCGGGAATCAGTTTGGTCGGGTCGAGGATGTCGAAGTCGAAGTCATGCTCGTTTTCCTCTTCGATGACCTGAACGCCGAGTTCCCATTCCGGGTAGTCACCCATTTCGATGGCTTCCCACAGATCGCGCCGATGGTAGTCGGTGTCTTTACCCGCAAGTTTTTGCGCCTCGTCCCACACCAGCGAACAGGTGCCGGCGGTGGGGCGCCAGTGGAATTTGACGAAGCGCGATTTGCCCTCGGCATTGATCAGCCGGAAGGTGTGCACGCCGAAGCCCTGCATGCTGCGCAGGCTTTTCGGGATGGCCCGGTCGGACATGGCCCAGATCACCATGTGCGCCGATTCCGGTACCAGCGACACAAAATCCCAGAACGTGTCGTGAGCCGAGCCGCCGGTGGGGATCTCGTTATGCGGTTCGGGTTTCACCGCGTGGACGAAGTCAGGAAACTTGATCGCGTCCTGAATGAAGAACACCGGCATGTTATTGCCGACCAGATCGAAGTTGCCTTCGTCGGTGAAGAACTTCACGGCAAAACCGCGCACGTCACGCACGGTGTCGCCGGAGCCGCGCGGCCCCTGGACCGTGGAAAAGCGCACGAACACCGGAGTTTTCTTCCCCGGATCCTGCAGGAAACCGGCCTTGGTCAGCGCCGAATGGTTCTCGTAGCTTTGAAAGAATCCATGGGCGCCGGTGCCGCGGGCGTGAACGATGCGCTCGGGAATCCGTTCATGGTCAAAGTGCGTGATCTTCTCACGCATGATGAAGTCTTCCAGCAGCGACGGCCCGCGAGCCCCGGCCTTGAGGGTGTTCTGGTTATCAGCAATTTTCACGCCCTGGTTTGTGCGCAGGGCCTGACCGGTGGCGTCGGAGCGAAATTTTTCCAGGCTGTCGAGTTTGGCGTTGGTGTTGGCGCGATCCGGGGTATCAGTGCCGGCCAGTTGGCTTTTGTCATCGGCAGGTTTCTTGGTACTCATCAGTCATGAACTCCTGTTTGTCCCGGGATTGCTCCGGGACGCTTGAGTGTTTCCCAGGCACGGCACCCAGGGTTTTCAAGTCGCTTAAGTAGTGACTGACGAGGGTTTCGGGCGTTCCTTTTTTATGACCTTTGATCCTGTTATTGCCAAATCGAAGGTTATTTGCGAAATAAATGCTAAGAACCTCTATACGGACAGGCTAAAATGCGCGCCCGGCTAACCGCTGATCCTTTTCCAACGCGCCCCACAAGGTTCGCTACGTGATCGAGTTTCAAAACGTCCATAAGACTTACCGCGTCGCCGGTAAGGACATCACCGCGCTGCACCCGACCAGCTTCTCCATCGAGAACGGTCAGGTGTTCGGCCTGATTGGCCATTCCGGCGCGGGAAAAAGTACCCTGCTGCGTCTGATCAATCGCCTGGAGCAATCCAGTGGCGGCAAGATCATCGTCGACGGTGAAGAAGTCACCGCGCTGGACGCCAACGGCCTGCGCCGTTTCCGTCAGCAGGTCGGGATGATCTTCCAGCACTTCAACCTGCTGGCGTCCAAGACCGTGGCTGACAACGTCGCGCTGCCGCTGACCCTGGCCGGTGAACTGTCCCGCGCCGAGATCGACCAGCGTGTGGCCGAGTTGCTGGCGCGGGTCGGTCTGTCCGATCACGCCAAAAAGTACCCGGCACAGCTGTCCGGCGGTCAGAAGCAGCGCGTCGGCATCGCCCGCGCTCTGGCGACCAAGCCGAAAATCCTGCTGTGCGATGAAGCCACCAGCGCCCTCGACCCGCAGACCACTGCATCGGTCCTGCAACTGTTGGCCGAGATCAACCGTGAGCTGAAGCTGACCATCGTCCTGATTACTCACGAGATGGATGTGATCCGCCGCGTGTGCGATCAGGTCGGCGTAATGGATGCCGGTGTAATCGTCGAGCAAGGTTCGGTGGCTGATGTGTTCCTGCATCCGAAGCACCCGACCACCAAGCGCTTCGTGCAGGAAAGCGAGCAGATCGACGAAAGCGAGCAGCGCGATGACTTCGCTCACGTGCCGGGCCGCATCGTGCGTCTGACCTTCCAGGGCGAAGCGACCTACGCGCCGTTGCTCGGTACTGTCGCCCGGGAAACTGGTGTGGACTACAGCATCCTGGCCGGTCGTATCGACCGCATCAAAGACATTCCTTACGGGCAATTGACCCTCGCCGTCACCGGTGGCGACATGGAAGCGGCGTTCGCCCGCTTTACCGCCGCTGACGTTCACATGGAGGTGTTGCGCTGATGGAAGACCTGATGAGTTTCTTCACCAATATCGACTGGTACGAAATCTGGCTCGCCACCGGCGACACCATGATGATGCTCGGCGGTTCGCTGCTGTTCACCGTGCTGCTCGGCCTGCCGCTGGGCGTGCTGCTGTTCCTGTGCAGCCCGCGTCAGTTGCTCGAAGCCAAAGGCGTGTACGCGCTGCTGTCGCTGGTGGTGAACATCCTGCGTTCACTGCCGTTCATTATTCTGTTGATCGTGATGATTCCGTTCACCGTGCTGATCACCGGCACCTCGCTGGGCGTGGCCGGTGCGATTCCGCCGCTGGTAGTGGGTGCGACGCCGTTCTTCGCGCGGCTGGTGGAAACCGCCCTGCGTGAAGTCGATCGCGGCATCATCGAAGCGACCCAGTCGATGGGCGCGACCACCCGCCAGATCATCATGAACGCCTTGCTGCCGGAGGCCCGTCCGGGCATCTTCGCAGCGATTACGGTGACGGCGATTACACTGGTTTCCTACACGGCCATGGCCGGTGTGGTCGGTGCCGGTGGACTGGGTGACCTGGCGATCCGTTTCGGCTATCAGCGGTTCCAGACTGACGTGATGATCGTGACCGTGGTGTTGCTGCTGATTCTGGTGCAAGTGCTGCAAATGGTAGGTGACCGACTGGTCGTACACTTCTCGCGCAAATAACCGGTTTTGTAATGACATGAGCCGGCCATTCGCTGGCAGGCGCCAGACGGGCGCCGTAAAAAGGAGTTAGCTGAATGAAAAAACTGATCGTTGCCCTGGCTGCCGTTGCAGCGTTCTCGGCCCACGCCGACGAAACCCTGACCGTTGCTGCCACCCCGGTGCCGCACGCGGAAATCCTCGAGTTCGTGAAGCCGGTACTGGCCAAAGAAGGCGTGGATCTGAAGGTCAAGGTCTTCACCGATTACGTTCAGCCGAACGTCCAGGTGGCCGAGAAGCGTCTGGACGCCAACTTCTTCCAGCACCAGCCGTACCTCGATGAGTTCAATAAGGCCAAGGGCACCAGCCTGGTTTCCGTGACCGGCGTGCACCTGGAACCACTGGGCGCCTACTCCAGCAAGTTCAAGAAAATCGAAGAGCTGCCAAGCGGCGCCAACGTGGTAATCCCGAACGACGCCACCAACGGCGGCCGTGCGCTGTTGCTGCTGGCCAAGGCCGGCGTGATCACCCTGAAGGATCCGACCAACATCCTGTCGACCGTCAAGGACATCGCCCAGAACCCGAAAGACCTGAAGATCCGTGAACTGGAAGCCGCGACCATCCCCCGCGTGCTGACCCAGGTCGACTTGGCGCTGATCAACACCAACTACGCGCTGGAAGCCAAGCTCGATCCGTCCAAGGATGCGCTGGTCATCGAAGGCAGCGACTCGCCTTACGTGAACATCCTGGTGTCCCGCGCGGACAACAAGGACAGCGACGCCATGAAGAAACTGGCCGCTGCGCTGCACAGCCCGGAAGTGAAGAAATTCATTACCGAGAAGTACAAAGGCGCGGTGTTGCCGGCGTTCTGATTCGGACTCCGCAACGAAAAAGGGGACGCCAGTGGCGTCCCCTTTTTTGTGCCCAAAACACAGTCCCTGTGGGAGCGGGCTTGCCCGCGAAAGCGGTGGGTCAGATAAACATAGGTCGACTGACACACTGCATTCGCGAGCAAGCCCGCTCCCACATTGGAACAGTGCTGTTCTTACTTGCGGTTCAGCATCACCGGCAACTGCGCAATCAGCTTTGCGTTGTTCAACGGCGCACGAATGAACCCGCGCTGCGTACCGTCCGGCCCGATCACCGCCAGATTCCCGCTGTGATCCACCGTGTAATTCGGTTTGCTGGTATCGGCCGGAATGAATGGAATGCTCACCGCATTCGCCACCTTCTGCAGCTCGTCGATCGACTTCGGCGTCAGGCCGACGAACTGGGGATCGAAGTAGCCCAGGTATTGCTTCAACTGTGCAGGGTTGTCGCGGTTCGGGTCGACGCTGACCAGCACGATCTGCAATTTATCCACCGCATCCTTCGGCAGTTCGCTCTTGATCTGGCGCAGCTGGGCGAGGGTGGTCGGGCAGATGTCCGGGCAGAAGGTGTAGCCGAAGAACAGCAGGCTCCACTTGCCCTTGAGCTCGTTGACCGTGACCGGTTGGCCGTCCTGATTGGTCATCGTCACGTCCGGCAGGTTACGGCTCTGCGGCAGCAGGATGATGCCGGCGTCGATCAGTGCGGTCGGGTCGCCCTGGCCCTTGCCGCTCAGCACTTTGTTGACGGTCAGGCCGAGGATCAGCGCGATCACGGCGACGAGGATGAAGACGGTTTTCTGGGTTCGAGTCATAGGTTCAACAGTAGGTAGTGGTCTACGAGCAGGGCGATGAACAGCAGAAACAAGTACCAGATAGAGTACTTGAAGGTGTTGATCGCCGCGTGCGGCCGAGTGCCACGGTACAGCACCACGGCCCATTGCAGAAACCTTGCGCCCAGCCCGAGCGCGCAGATCAGGTACAGCAGGCCGCTCATGTGGATCACATACGGCAGCAGGCTGACCGCCAGCAGGGCGAAGGTGTACAGCAGAATGTGCACCTTGGTGTAGTGCTCGCCATGGGTGACCGGCAGCATCGGAATGTCGGCCTTGGCGTATTCCTCCTTGCGGTGGATGGCCAGCGCCCAGAAGTGCGGCGGGGTCCAGGCGAAGATGATTAGCACCAGCAGCAACGGTTCGGCGCTGACGTGGCCGGTGGCGGCGGTCCAGCCAAGCAGCGGCGGTGCGGCGCCGGCAAGGCCGCCGATGACGATGTTCTGCGGCGTCGCGCGTTTGAGGAAACCGGTGTAGATCACCGCGTAGCCGAGCAGCGAGGCCAGGGTCAGCCATGCGGTCAGCGGATTGGTGAAGGTCAGCAGCAAGGCCTGGCCGAGCAGTGCCAGCACCAGCGCAAAGGTCAGTGCGCCTGTGGGCGAAACCCGGCCCTCCGCCAGCGGCCGTTTGTGGGTGCGGGCCATGACCGCATCGATGCGCCGGTCCACGACATGATTGACCGCCGCCGCGCCACCGGCACACAACGCGATCCCCAGGTTGCCGAACACCAGCACCGTCCACGGCACCCCGGCGCGGGTCGCGAGGAACATGCCCACCAGCGAGGTGATCAGCATCAGCACCACGACTTTCGGTTTGGTTAGCTCCAGGTAATCACGCCACAGCGCCTGCGCCGGACGTTCGCCGATCAGAATCGCCATGGCGTCTCTCCTTTAATAGTGATGGGCGCCGCCGAGTGCTTACGCGGGCTCAGGCGCCAGCGTGCGATCATCGGTTGCTTGACCCGAACCAGGCTGGTTCGCGCGTGGTAGTTGACCAGCACCATCGTCAGCAGCAGCGCTGCACCGCCGGCGTTATGCGCCACGGCGACCGGCAGGGGCAGATGAAACAGCACGTTGCTGATGCCGAGGGTGATCTGCGCGCCGAGGGCGATCAGCACCAGCCCGGCCAGTCGTGTCATTCCGACCACTTTCAGTTGCCAGGCCAGACCAAGCAGGACGACTGTCACCAGCAACGCACCGATGCGATGAGTCAGGTGAATCGCCGTGCGTGCATCGCTGTCGAGTTGCCCGCCGAGGTAATTCGGGCCGATGTGTTGGGTCAGGTGAAAGCCGTTGGCGAAATCCGCCGGCGGCAGCCACTGGCCGTGGCAGGTCGGGAAGTCGATGCAGGCCACTGCCGCGTAGTTGGAACTGACCCAGCCGCCGAGAGCGATCTGGCCGATCACCAACAGCAATCCGGCAGTCGCCCAATATTGCAGACGCTTGGGCACGGTCAGCGCCGGCAGCACGCCGGACAGTCTCAACGTCAGCAGAAACAGCAGGCTCAGGGTCGCAAAGCCACCGAGCAAATGCCCGGTCACCACTTGCGGCCAGAGCTTGAGCGTCACCGTCCACATGCCGAATGCAGCCTGGGCGAACACCACCGCCAGCAGAAACAGCGGCAGTTTCAGCGGTTGCCTCGGATGACGACGATTGACCCACGCGCGCCCGGCCAGCACCGAAATCAGCATGCCGAGGGTGCCGGCGAAGTAGCGGTGGATCATCTCGTTCCAGCCTTTGTGCGCTTCCACCGGCGCGTCCGGGAAATGCAGTTCGGCATGAGCCAGTTGGGCTTCGCTTTTCGGCACGCTGATGAACCCGTAGCAGCCCGGCCAGTCCGGGCAGCCGAGGCCGGCGTGGGTCAGGCGGGTGTAGGCGCCGAGCAGCACCACGATCAGTGCCAGCAGGGTGGCAAACAGCGCGAGGCGAAATCCAGGTTTGGCCATGACGATGCCCTTATCCGATATTCGACAGTTTCAGCAGGTGACGCAGGTCGTTGAGCAGATCCTTGCCCTTGACGCTCGGGTCGTAGCGCAGCACGAGGTTGCCGTGGGGATCGATGATCCACAGCTGCGGCGTGGCCTTATCGCCCGTGGCCTTGCTGAAGGTGGCCGCGTCCAGCGGGTAGCGTTGCAGCTGCGGGTATTCGCTGGTCAGCTTGGCTTCGTAGTCGGCAGCCAACGGTTGTGCAGCGGCCAGGGCATGGCTGGCGCGCCCGGCTTCGCGGCCCAGGCCGATCTGGATCTGCCGCGCCAGGTACACCAGTTGCTGGCAGTCCACCGCGCAATCCTTCGGTGCGGTCACGAGCATCTGCCAGCGCGTTTCGTCAGCCTGGATACCGAGGTCGGCGCGGGTCTGGCCGTTGCCGATCAGTTCGCCGTGATAGCTGCGACCTTCCGGCACCCAGAACTGCAGCTTGTACATGCCGGTGGCGAGGATCATCGGACCGACCACACCGAGCACGATCAGCAGCAGCTGGATGCGTCCGCGACGGCGACTGGCCGGGGCTTTCGTTTCATACATGCTGGGTGGATTCATGGCCGCTCCCATGGTGTTTCTCCTTTGCGTTGTGCCAGCCGAGATAGAGGTAGAGACCGAGCAGGGCGGTGGCCATGGCGAACCACTGCACGGCGTAACCAAGGTGTTTTTCCGGGCCCATTGCGACCACCGGCCAGTCAGCCTGATAGCTGGCCGGGCCGGGTTCGGCACGTAATTCGTAGGCGAAACCGTCGCGTTCGAGGGTTTTCCACAGCTTGGCGGGCTCGATGGCGGTGACGGTTTGCGGCCAGGTGCTGCTGACCGGATCGGCATGCAGCTGGAAGGTGGCGCCGGGGGCGACGTACACCCAGGCATCGACATTCACGGCGTCAGCCGGCGTGTTGAATTGCGGTGCCGTGCGCCGGTCCGGCCATGGCAGCCAGCCGCGATTGACCAGCAGCCACTGGCCGCTGCGTTGATCCTGGAACGGTTGCAGCAATTCGACGCCAACCTTGCCGTTGCGCTGACGGTTGTCCAGCAACAGGCTGTGGGCGGCATCGAACTGGCCGTGCAGATGCACCCGGCGAAACGCCGGATCGGCGCTGTGCAGCAACTCGGTGCTGGCCATCGGTTCGGCGGCGCGGCGTTCGGCGTAGCTGGCGAGCAGGGCGGTTTTCTCCGCGCTCCGTCCCAGTTGCCAGAAGCCCAGTGAAATCAGCAACGGCAGCAGCAGGCCGACCACCAGTGTCGGCACCACGCCCGGCCGAAAGCGCTTCATGGTTGCGCCGGAAAATCAGTGAGTGCGATCGCTATACTCAAGTGCATCGCTTGTTCCCCCGGAGTTCTTCCCATGCTCAAAGCAGCCATCGTCCTGATGCTGATTGCCACGGTGGTCAGCCTGTTCAGCGGCCTGTTTTTCCTGGTCAAGGACGACAGCAGCTCGAATCGCCTGGTCATCGCCTTGAGTGTTCGGGTGACGTTGGCCGCCGTCACCGTCGGCCTGATCGCCTGGGGTTTCTACAGCGGCCAACTGGTGTCGCACGCGCCTTGGTGAGCTGATCCTCAGAGCACGTAAACGAAGATGAACAAGCCGATCCACACCACATCGACGAAGTGCCAATACCAGCTCGCCGCTTCAAAACCGAACTGATGTTCGTTGTCGAAATGGCCCTTCATGATGCGCATCAGCATCACGAACAGAATGATCGTGCCGATGGTCACGTGGGCGCCGTGGAAACCGGTGAGCATGAAGAACGTCGCGCCGTAGATGCCCGAGCCGAGGGTCAGCCCCAGTTCGTGGTAGGCGTGGATGTATTCTTCGGCCTGGAAGCCGAGGAACGCACAACCCAGCAGCACGGTGATTGCCAGCCACAGTTTCAGCGCGCCGCGATGACCTTTCTTCAGCGCGTGGTGGGCGATGGTGATGGTCACGCTGGAGCTCACCAGCAGAATGGTGTTGATCAGCGGCAGGCCCCAGGGGCTGATGACTTCCTTGGGCGGCGGGAACAGTTTCGGATCCGGCGTGTGCAGCAGCGGCCAGGTGAACTGGAAGTTCGGCCAGAGCATGTGCGCGATGCCTTTGGTGCCTTCGCCGCCCAGTGCCGGGCCGGATACATGCCGTACATAAAACAGCGCGCCGAAGAAGGCGATGAAGAACATCACCTCGGAGAAGATGAACCAGCTCATGCCCCAGCGGAACGAGCGGTCCAGCTGCGGGCTGTACAACCCCGCTCGGCTTTCCTTGATCACCGCGCCGAACCAGCCGAACAGCATGTATGCCAGCAATAGCCCACCGACGAAAAAGATCAGCGGGCCGTGGGATTCCGGGCGCGCTGCCTTCAGATCGTTGAACCAGGTCGCCAGACCGTACACGGTGACGAACATCCCCACCGTGGCCACGATCGGCCACTTGCTCTGGGCCGGGACGTAATAGTGCTCATGAGTTGCCATTTATTGTTCTCCTTATCGGGCACGCTTAACCGCCAGTGTTTGCAGCCACCGGAGGATGTCGGGCGGTGATATCGAACAGCGTGTAGGACAGCGTCAGGTGCTTCACGTCCTTGGGCATGTCGCGGTCAACGATGAAACGCACCGGCATCTCGATCTGCTGACCGGGCTGCAGCACCTGCTGGGTAAAGCAAAAGCATTCGGTCTTGTGGAAATACGCCGCCGCATTGCTCGGCGCGATGCTTGGCACCGCTTGCGCGCTCATCGGTTTGTCGGTGGGATTGCGCGCGATGAAGATCATCTCGTTCACCGCGCCGGGGTTGGCCGTCAATTCGTCATGCTTGGGGTAGAAGTCCCACGGCATGTCGGCGGTGTTGGTCGACAGAAACTGCACCCGCACCTGCCGCGTAGCATCGACGGTCTGCTCGCCCTCGTACTGCCCGGCGGTCTTGCCATTGATGCCGAAGGCCTTGCACATCACGTCGTAGATCGGCACCAGGGCAAAACCGAAGACGAACATCGCCACCACTACGCCGAGCAGTCGGGTGACCAGCTTTTTCATCGAGATCGAGTCAGCCATGATCCTTGCCCTCGGCCGAGAACCCTGTGGGAGCCGGCTTGCCAGCGATGCAGCCGACGCGGTGTTTCAGGCAGACCGCCATCGCGGGCAAGCCCGCTCCCACAGGAGTTTCCACAAGGCAGAAAGTATTCATTTCACTTCCGGCGGTGTGGTGAAGGTGTGATACGGCGCCGGTGACGGCACGCTCCATTCCAGACCTTCGGCGCCATCCCACGGTTTGGCCGGAGCCGGTTCGCCGCCACGGATGGTCTTGATCACGATGAACAGGAAGAAAATCTGCGTGGCGCCGAACATGAACGCGCCGATCGACGACACCATGTTGAAGTCGGCGAACTGCAGGTTGTAGTCCGGAATCCGCCGGGGCATGCCCGCGAGACCCACGAAGTGCATCGGGAAGAACGTCAGGTTCATGCCGACGAAGGACAGCCAGAAGTGCAGCTTGCCCAGGGTTTCGTCGTACATGTGGCCGGTCCATTTCGGCAGCCAGTAATAGGCCGACGCGAAAATCCCGAAGATCGCCCCCGGCACCAGCACGTAGTGGAAGTGCGCGACCACAAAGTAGGTGTCCTGGTACTGGAAGTCGGCCGGGGCGATGGCCAGCATCAGCCCGGAGAAACCGCCGATGGAGAACAGGATCACGAACGCCACGGCAAACAGCATCGGCGTCTCGAAGGTCATCGAGCCCTGCCACATGGTGCTGGCCCAGTTGAACACCTTCACCCCGGTCGGCACCGCGATCAGCATCGTCGCGTACATGAAGAACAACTCGCCCACCAGCGGAATGCCCACCACGAACATGTGGTGCGCCCAGACGATGAACGACAGGAACGCGATGCTCGCCGTGGCGTAGACCATCGAGGTATAGCCGAACAGCGGCTTGCGCGAGAAGGTCGGGATGATCTGGCTGACGGCACCGAAGGCCGGCAGGATCATGATGTACACCTCGGGGTGGCCGAAGAACCAGAACACATGCTGGAACAGCACCGGGTCACCACCGCCGGCAGCACTGAAGAAGCTGGTGCCGAAGTGGATGTCCATCAGCATCATCGTCACGCACCCGGCCAGCACCGGCATCACCGCGATCAGCAGGAACGCGGTGATCAGCCAGGTCCAGACGAACAGCGGCATTTTCATCAGGGTCATGCCGGGGGCGCGCAGGTTGAGGATGGTGGCGATCACGTTGATCGCGCCCATGATCGAGCTGATCCCCATCAGGTGGATGGCGAAGATGAAGAACGTCACGCTTTCCGGCGCATAGGTGGTGGACAGCGGTGCGTAGAACGTCCAGCCGAAGTTCGGCCCGCCACCGGCGGTGAACAGGGTCGAAACCAGCAGCAGAAATGCCGCCGGCAGCAGCCAGAAGCTGAAGTTGTTCATCCGCGGCAGGGCCATGTCCGGCGCGCCGACCATCAATGGGATCATCCAGTTGGCGAGGCCGACGAACGCTGGCATCACCGCCCCGAATACCATCACCAGACCATGCATGGTGGTCATCTGGTTGAAGAATTCCGGCTGCACGATCTGCAGGCCGGGCTGGAACAGCTCGGCGCGGATCACCATGGCGAACGAGCCGCCAAGCAGGAACATGCAGAACGCAAACCACAGATACAGCGTGCCGATGTCCTTGTGGTTGGTGGTCAGCACCCAGCGCATCAGGCCTTTGGCGGGGCCGTGGGCGTGGTCGTGGTCGGCATGACCGTGGTCATCGATGACAGCGCTCATGGCCGGTCTCCTTCAAGTGAGTGGACTGGGCAGGCCGGGACGCAGGGCCCCGACCGGTTCACGAAGTACGCAATAGACCGGCTCATTTGCTTTCCGCCTGTTTCAGCTCCAGCACTTCTTTTGGCGTGACCATGTCGCCCTTGTTGTTGCCCCAGGCGTTACGTTCGTAGGTCACGACCGCTGCGATATCGACTTCCGACAGCTGCTTGCCGAACGCCGCCATGGCGGTGCCGGGCTTGCCGTGGAAGACAATGCTCAGGTGCGCGTCTTTCGGACCGGTGGCGATTTTCGAACCCTTGAGGGCCGGGAACATCGGCGGCAGGCCCTGGCCTTCAGCCTGGTGACAGGC
Organism: Pseudomonas sp. B20(2017); assembly: GCF_002113125.1. Classification (GTDB taxonomy): domain Bacteria; phylum Pseudomonadota; class Gammaproteobacteria; order Pseudomonadales; family Pseudomonadaceae; genus Aquipseudomonas. Next base: position 48,948 of record NZ_NEJP01000025.1, read on the forward strand.
GACGCAGGTGGTGTGGTAGATCTTGTCGCCGCGCTCCTTGAGTTCGTCGAGGGTCCATTCCTTGCTGGTCAGCTCCTTGAGCTGCATCGCTTCGGCCTTGCGTTCGGCGAGCCATTTGTCGTAATCGGCCTTCTCTTTGACGTCAACCACGATCGGCATGAAGCCGTGGTCCTTGCCGCACAGTTCGGCGCACTGGCCACGGTAGAGGCCGGGCTTGTCGATGCGGGTCCAGGCTTCGTTGACGAACCCGGGGATCGCATCGCGCTTGACCGCGAAGGCCGGCACCCACCAGGAGTGGATCACGTCGGCGGAGGTCACCAGGAAGCGCACCTTGGCGCCGGTCGGCAGCACCAGCGGCTTGTCGACCTCGAGCAGGTAGTGCTCGCCCTTGGCTTCCTTGTTGTGGATCTGCTCGGCGGGCGTGGCCAGGTTGCTGAAGAACTCGACGTCCTGGCCCAGGTATTTGTAGTGCCACTTCCACTGATAACCGGTGATCTGGATATCGATATCCGGCTCACTGGTGTCGTACATCTTGATCAGGGTCGCGGTCGCCGGAACGGCCATCGCCACCAGGATCAGCAGCGGGACGACGGTCCAGAGAATTTCGACGGTGGTGCTTTCGTGGAATTTTGCGGCGACCTGCCCGGTAGAACGGCGGTGCACCATCATCGACCAGAACATGGCGCCGAAGACGATGATCCCGATCACCACACAGATCCAGAAAATGGTCATGTGCAGGTCGAATACTGCGTGACTGATTTCAGTCGCTCCAGGCGCCATATTCACAGTCCAGGCAGCTTGCACCGGGCTGAAAATCGACCACAACAGGAGGCCCATCCAGACGTGTGGATGTCGCATCATTGCGGGTTCCCCTTATCGTTCTTGTTATCCCGCCGGCTTTCACCAGAGGCAAGGGAGCGGCTGCATCAGACTACGAACTTGAATCGCCGGGCCTTGCTGCGTGGGCAGTCGGGCGTCATCAGCTAACTCCATTCATTGGCGAGTATAGACAGCCGCTGAAAAATGCAATGTGCGGACGTAAATCGAATGAAACAGCTGGCACTTGCGTTCCAGGGCACGAATGGAGAAGGATGCAGACGAGTGGTGGCAAACCGATATAACGCCGGTGCATCAAGGATGAAATAATTATGACAAATGCGTCTTAGCATTTTTCGTAAGCCAGCTAAGTTATGTCTTCCCTATTTCATTGCCTTGTTTCCTGGAGTTTTCATGAACACCGCCGCATTGCGCGAGCAAATACATATAGCCCGACAACACGAGATTGAAACCGGAAAGCTGACCCGTCAGCTGGAAGCCCAACTGCAACACCTGCACCCGGCCATCCAGTTGCCGGAAACCGACGCCAATGGCGTGCTGACGCGTTTTGTCGCCGCCTACATCGACGAAGTGCCAGACCTGCTGGATGCAGCCAATGAAGTCGCCAGGGAAGCGGGAATCGAGTCGCAGATCAAACCGGTGCTGAAAATCGCCGAGCAGTACTTCATCCAGCCGCCCGTGGGCCTGGACAGTCTGCTGGACGAAGCCTATCTGGCGCACCGTTTTGTCGAAGAGGTCAACGACCTGTACATCAAGCATTTCGGCCAGCCACTGATCCCCTTGGACATGACGGTCGCTAATCTGATTGCTCACCAGTTGATCGGTGAGGAATTTGCCAACCAACTCGACGAAGTGGTGCACCACGCGGTGGACAGCATGCTCGACGACGACAGCTTTGCGCTGGAGTCGGTAGAAGCCTATCGCGAGAAACTCAGCAGCCCGGACACCGGTGCGGCGTGGAAACGCTGGCCGTGCATGAGCCGCCGTCTGGGCGTGGGCCTGGAGCTGGATCAGCCTGCGGCTTGATCTCGGCGCAAACGTTTGGGGGGAAACAGATCACTCTGTTCCCCCCCAATGGCTTTAGCCTGCTGCACCGATTCCGGTGGTAGTACGGATCCGACCCTCAAGCCTGCGCTTGAGTCCGCGCGACTCGATCAACAGTTTCGCCCCCTTGGCCGCATTCGCCCGGCCCCACTCTTCGAGCAGTTCCAGACACGAATGGTCGATGTAGCTCAGATTGTTGAGCGGCACATGCACCGTCGTGCCCGGCGGAATGCTGCCCAGCACCTGAGTCAGTGCCGGTACTTTGAGGAACGTTGCCGCGCCCACCAGACGCAGTTCCATTTCCCCGTCCTGCGGCAGATCGATCAGGCTGATTTTCAGGCGCGAGGCCTTGAACGCCAGTTTCACCAGGGTCAGGCCGAAACCGATCAGCACGCCGGTCAACAGGTCAGTGAAGATGATCGCCAGCGCCGTGGCGGCGTAGGTGAACATCGGCATCCGGCCATAACGGCCCAGACCACGGAACGCCTTGAGATCCACCAGTTTGAACCCGGTGTAGACCAGAACGCCCGCCAGACTCGCCACCGGAATGCTCTGCAACAGGCTCGACAGCAAGAGCACGAACGCCAGCAGCCACAGGCCATGGAAAATCGTCGAGTAGCGTGTGGTGGCGCCGGCCTGGACGTTGGCCGAACTGCGCACGATCACTCCGGTCATCGGCAGCGCGCCAACCAGGCCGCAAAGCATGTTGCCGACGCCTTGCGCCGACAGCTCACGGTCGAAGTCCGAACGCGGGCCGCTGTGCATGCGATCCACCGCGGCGGCGGACAGCAGGGTCTCGGCGCTGGCGATGAAGGCCACGGCGAACGCGGCGATCAGCAGCGTCGGGTCAGCCAGACTGAGCAGATCCGCCGGTTTCAGCCAGTCGATGGCTTCGGCCAGATTCGCCGGCACTTCAACACGTTTGACCTGCAACGCCAGCAGCAGACTGGCACCTGTCGCCAGGCCGACACCGAGCAATGCACCCGGAATGAAACGCAGCGAATGCGGGCGGAATTTCTCCCACAGCCACATCACGGCGATGGTCGACAGCCCGAGCAACCCGGCCTGCCAGCCAACGGACGGCAAGGCCTGCGCCACCGCGCCGGGGAAGGCCGTGAGGTTGTCGAGGCCGGAGGGCTTCGGCGCAGCATCCAGCATCACATGCACCTGTGAGAGCACGATCAGCACGCCAATCCCCGCAAGCATGCCGTACACCACCGCTGGCGCCGTGACCCGGAACCAGCAACCGAGCTTCAGCCGTCCCGCTACCAGTTGCAGAAAACCGGCGAGCAGCAGGATCGGCCCGAGCATTTCGATGCCGTGCTGGCGCACCAGCTCGAATACCAGCACCGCCAGACCCGCCGCCGGGCCGCTGACCTGCAACGGCGAACCCGCCAGCCAGCCCACCACCAGACCGCCGATGATCCCGGTGATCAGGCCTTTGGCCGGCGGCAGCCCTGACGCAATGGCAATGCCCATGCACAGTGGCAGGGCGACCAGAAACACAACCACTGAAGCGAGCAGCTCCCGTGGTAACACAGCTTTCAATTGAGCCGCACGCATGGCGATACTCCCGAAGTTTTCTTCAGGCGTGGCGAGGCCTGGCCGCTGAAACAGCGGCCGGCGTCAAACCACACAGATTTTTAGGAGGATTTAGAAGCGCGCTTTGGGCGTCGCCACCGGGATCGGATGGCTGCCGTCGAGCGGCAGGAAGCGTCCTTGATCCGCGTCGTAAGCTTTGATTTCGCTGGTTTCGATGTTGTAGACCCAGCCATGGATGAACAGATGACCATTCGCCATGCGCGAGGCTACCGAAGGATGGGTACGCAAGTGCTGCAGTTGGGCGATGACGTTTTCCTCGGTGAGGATCGGCATGCTTTCTTTTTCGTCGGTGCAGTTGCAGTTGTCATGCACCATGGTTTTCGCGACTTCGGCGTGGCGCAGCCAGGCTTTGACCGTGGGCATTTTTTCCAGGCTGTCCGGGTTGAGCACCGCACGCATGGCGCCGCAATCGGAGTGGCCGCAGATGATGATGTGCTGAACGCCAAGGGCCAGTACCGCATATTCAATAGCGGTGGAAACGCCGCCGTTCATCTGGCCGTAGGGTGGCACCACGTTGCCGACGTTACGGGTCACGAACAGATCGCCGGGCGAGCTCTGGGTGATCAGTTCGGGCACGATGCGCGAGTCGGCGCAGGTGATGAACATCGCCCGTGGCGACTGGGCCGTGGCGAGTTTCTTGAAGAGTTCTTCCTGCTGCGGGAAGACCTCATGATGAAAATGCAAAAAGCCGTTAACGATCTGCTTCAACGCTGCATCGGCGGATTCCGCCACAGAGGCGGCTTGCGCCGACGCAGCCAACGGCTGTTTATCCTTGTCACTCATGATTCATCCTCATTGGCGGATTCGGGGAGTCGTTCCCGTGTATTCCGGTGTGAAGCCAGTGGCTGTTTAGAACATCCGGGTCATCCCGACCCGTCAGTCACTCGATGAACAAGGTAACTGCCGAAACTTAACTCAAACTGAATCAAGCGCTCTAGAACGTGTGTTCCAGGTCACAAAATACGTGACTGGCGTAAACCGGGCCAAGCATTCCTTCCTCTCGGCCACAGGCCAATTGTCCCTAGATCAGCGCCATCTGGCGACCTGGCGGACAGAAGGCCGTGCAGTCGAGGTTGAAACCTTCGCGGTGATTGAGCCCAAGGCGTTTCAGTGCTTTGGCGAAGCGCTGGGCGAGCAGGTCGGCAAATGGCCCCTCGCCACGCATCCGCGCACCAAAGCGGCTGTCGTACAGCTCGCCGCCACGGCTCTGGCGGATCAGGCTCAGTACATGGGCGGCGCGCTGCGGGTAGTGTGCTTCAAGCCATTCCTCGAACAGCGGCGCCACCTCCAGCGGCAGGCGCAGCATCATGTAGGCCGCGCTCTGGGCGCCGGCCGCGTGGGCTTCGGTCAGCAGGCTTTCGATCTCGCTGTCGTTGATCATCGGAATCATCGGTGAACACAGCACGCCGACCGGAATCCCCGCTTCGCGCATCACCCGGATCGCCCGTAACCGCGCCTTGGGCGCGGCGGCGCGGGGTTCGAGGATGCGTTTGAGTTCGTCGTCCAGGGTGGTCAGGCTGATCATCACCGCCACCAGCCGCTGTTGCGCCAGTTCGGTGAGCAGATCGAGGTCACGCAGGATCAGCGACCCCTTAGTGACGATGGTCACCGGGTGTCGGTAGCGCAGCAGCACTTCGAGGGTCTGGCGGGTGATCCGGTGTTCGCGTTCGATCGGCTGATAGGGATCGGTGTTGGAGCCGAGGTTGATGGGCGCACATTGATAGCCTTTTTTTCCCAGCTGTTCTTCAAGCACCTGGGCGGCATTGGTTTTGGCGATCAGTTTGGTTTCGAAATCCAGCCCCGGCGACATGTCCCAATAGGCGTGGCTGGGCCGTGCATAGCAATAAATGCAGCCATGCTCGCAGCCGCGATAGGGATTGATCGAGCGGTCGAAGGGCAGGTCCGGCGAGGTGTTGCGGGTGATGATGGTCTTTGCCGTCTCGAAGCTGACTTCGGTGCCCTGGGTCAAAGGCACTTCCTGAAACCAGCCATCATCCTCGGCCACCGAACGACTCGGCGCGAAGCGGTTGTGCGGGTTGGTCGCGGTGCCGCGACCGCGCGGGGGCAAGGGGCTGGTCATCACGGGTGTCCTTGGTCTGTACATGCATACAGTATCCGCAAGGTCGCGGATGATCCACTACCGTTCGGCCGTGCATCAATAAATCTCGCAGTTAGTTGTAGTTTTCTTATAGGTAAAGTTGCAGCTGTGCAAACTAAAGAAACATAAGTTGGCTGTTGGTTTGCTCTTCAAGTTCGTAGTATTTACTCCGCTTCACAACGCTTTATTATATAAAAGACAAAAGGAATTGATGATGTCGTTTTTGAATTCGCGCGGTATTTTTCTGCAACTGATGCAGCCCGGCCCATCGGAGCCCAATACAGTGGTTTCCATGCAACTGGCGCGTAAGGAATTGGGCTGGGATGCCGAAGCCGGCGAGCAGATTGAAAGGCTGGTCGACCCGATTTTTGTTACCGCAACCTCCCAGGATGGCGGCCACACTTTCAGCATTGGCCGTCTGAAGCACGATGTGGATCGCGACGGTGAAATCGGTGAGCAGGATCGGGCCAAACTGGTTGCCCTGGCCAAAGCCTATGCCAGTATTACCAATCCGTAACAGCGTTTGAATCAATAACCCCTGCATGATTGATCATGCAGGGGTTATTGCACTTAGTTGTGGCTGGTTACTTGTCCAAGATCACCGGATGATGTTGTAGTCATATCATCAGTGCGTAACTTGGCAACCTCTTTCGCAGTGACAGGGGAAGCCTTGTTACCCCAACTTCCACGAATAAAACTCACGACATCCGCCACTTCCTGATCCGACAGACGCCAGGCGAAACCCGGCATGGTGAAGGTCGACGGCGCTGTGTGCGTCGCAGGCAGGGTGCCGCCCTTGAGCACGATGTGAATCAGCGAAGTCGGGTCGTCCGATTGCAGCACCGGATTGCCCGCCAGCGCCGGGAACACCCGGGTGTAGCCATGGCCGTCGGTGCGGTGGCACGCCGCGCAGTTATCGATGTACACCGAAGCGCCGCGCTGACTGTCGTCACCGTTCCACAAGGCCTTGGCGACCTTCTCGTCGTACTGATGTGGCTGGTCGGCAGGATCATTGGCCGGCAGCGATTTCAGGTATCGGGCAATCGCGGTCAGGTCGGCGTCGGTCATGTACTGCATGCTGTGGGTGACCACGTCGCTCATGCCGCCGAACACTGCACTGCGGTCGCTGCGACCGGTCTTGAGGAACTGCACCAGTTGCTCTTCGCTCCAGCTGCCGAGCCCGTCCTTGTGGTCGCCGCGCAGGCTCTTGGCGATCCAGCCTTCCAGCGGCGCACTACCTGACAGAAAACTGCTGCCTTCAGACGCACTCAGGGATTTTTCCTGCATGGTCAGGGCCCGTGGCGTATGGCAGGCGCCGCAATGTCCGAGGCCTTCCACCAGATACGCCCCACGGCTGACAACGGCATCGTCCGACGCGGCTTTGTAATCCTCGACCTTCGGTGCGAACAGCCAGCGCCAGCCCATCAGTGGCCAGCGCATGCTCAGTGGCCACGGGATGTCGCTGACCTTGTTCTCTTGTGCCACCGGTTCCACGCCGTGCATGAAGTAGGCGTAGAGCGCCTGCATGTCGGTTTCGCTGACGCGGGCGTAGGACGGGTACGGCATCGCCGGGTACAAGGTACTGCCGTTTTTGGCCACGCCATGCCGCACGGCCTGGTCGAAATCCTCGAAACTGTAGTCACCGACGCCGGTTTTATCCGGGGTGATGTTGGTCGAGTAGATCGTGCCGATCGGGGTTTCCATCGGCAGGCCGCCGGCGAACGGCTTGCCGTCCTTGGCCGTGTGGCAGGCCACACAGTCACCGGCACGGGCGAGGTATTCGCCTTGTTTGATCAAGGATTGATCAACTTCGGCGCCATGAACGGCAGCGCCGCCGAGCAGCGCCAGGGTCGCGATAACGAGAGTCTTCATGGTCATCGCTCCTTAAGCCTGAACCAGCGGGCCGGGGTTTTTCAGGTATTGCTCGCGAATCGCTTTCGCCGACCAGTAGGTCAGCGCGGCAACCAGCCCGGTCGGGTTGTAACCCAGGCCTTGCGGGAATGCCGAGGCGCCCGGGACGAATACGTTGTGCACGTCCCAGCTCTGCAGGTAGCGGTTCAGCGCGCTGGTCTTCGGATCGGTGCCCATGATCGCGCCACCGTTGAGGTGGGTAGTCTGGTAGGACGCGGTGTTGAAGTGGTCGCCGACTTTCTTGCCGATCACGGCGATGGCTTTCGGGCCCATGGCCTCGGCGATCTTGCCCATTTTCTCGACCATGAAGCGGTTCATCTTGATGTCGTTTTCCTGCCAGTCGAACGTCATCCGCAGTAGTGGCATGCCGTAGGCATCGCGGTACACCGGGTCCAGATCGAGATAGTTGCCACGGTAGGACTGATGCGCGCCGTGGGCGTCCATCGACACCTGGTGGGTGTAGTAATCGGCGGTCGCGCGTTTCCATGCACTGCCCCAGGCTGGGGTGCCCGGCGGGTTGGAGGTGCCGGCGATCGGTCGGCTGCCGGCCTGGTTGACCCACATCGGCGAGCCACCGACGAAACCGTGAGGCCCGTGATCGAAGTTGTCGGCGTTGAAATCATCCACCGCCACACCGTTGCCGCCGGCACCGATGAAGTTGTTGGTGTGGGTGTCCTTGTCGAAGAACGCTTTGATGGTCGCCATGTTCTGGTAGGCGAAGTTACGCCCGACCACGCCTTCACCGCTGACCGGATCGTAGGGTTTGCCGATACCGGAGAGCAGCATCAACCGCACGTTGTGCAACTGGAACGCGCCGAGGATTACCAGATCCGCCGGTTGCTCGATCTCGCGGCCCTGGCCGTCGATGTAGGTGACGCCGGTGGCTTTGGTTTTCGTGCTGTCGAGGTTGACCCGCAGAACGTGGGCGTTAGGCCGCAGTTCGAAATTCGGCAGCGGCTTCAGCGCCGGCAGAATGTTCACGTTCGGCGAGGCCTTGGAATACATGTAGCAGACGTAACCGCTGCAGAAACCGCAGAAGTTGCACGGGCCCATCTGCGCGCCGTAAGGATTGGTGTACGGCCCTGAAGTATTCGCGGAAGGCAGGTTGTAGGGTTTGTAACCCACCTCCGTAGCCGCTTTGCCGAACAGCTGTGCGGAAACCGTGTTCTTCTGCGCTTCCAGCGGGAACGGATTCGAGCGATCCGGCGCGTACGGGTTGCCGCCCTTGCCCTGGCCGACCAGTTGGCCTTTCACGGTCCAGGCCTGGCCGGAGGTGCCGAAAACTTTTTCGGCGAAATCGAAGAACGGCTCCAGCTCTTCATAGCTGACGCCGAAGTCCTGGATGGTCATGTCCTTGGGGATGAAGCTTTTGCCGTAGCGCTCTTCGTAGTGGCTGCGCATGCGCAGTTCGATCGGGTCGACGCGAAAGTGCACGCCCGACCAGTGCAGCCCGGCGCCGCCCACGCCGTTGCCCGGCAGAAACGCGCCCAGCTGGCGGTTCGGCAGGGCGATGTCGTTCACGCTGTGGCGGATGGTGACGGTTTCCTTGGAAACGTCCTGGAAGAGTTTTTTCCGCACACTGTAGGTGAGTTCGTCGATCACCTGAGGATAGTTGCCGTCCGGGTAGGTGTCCTGCATCGGTCCGCGTTCCAGCGCCAGCACGTTGAGCCCGGCTTCGGTCAGCTCTTTGGCCATGATCGCGCCTGTCCAGCCGAAACCGACGATCACCGCGTCAACCTTCTTCATTACCGTTGCCATGCTCACGCCCTCTCGCCGCGAATCGAAACTGCCGGGAAGGGGTACTGCTCGTTGCGTTCCACCCAATCCATGAAATCGGCGCGGGCGCCGGGGAAGCCGATCATGGTCCAGCCGACCATGCCTTTATTGCCGCCGTGGATCGGGTCGCAGAAGAACCCTTCCTTGGTGTTTTGAAGCAGCAGACTGAAGAAAATCTTCGCCGGAACTGCGTCGAATTGCGGTTTTCCGGCTTCAAGCTGCTTGAGCAGATCGTCTCGGGTAGCGCTGTCTTGCTCGGCAAATGTTTTACCGTTGAGGGATTTTGCCCACTGATCCGTGGCGGCGATGCCGAGGCGATAGATCTCTTTCGGGACCAGTTTGCTCTGCCAGCCCATCTCCGGCGCGGCGTCGGCATTGAACGGGCCCTGCATGTACCAAAGGGCACCAGCGGCGTACGGGGTGTTCATCTGACGGTCGATGTATTCCGGCACACCGGCTTCGAGTGCACCCGGCCCCTGCGCATCGTTGGGGATCAATTGCGCGACAGCGGCATTGATGAACGCCCACTCTTCGGCAGTGAAGTAGCTCGGCTGATAAGGGCTGGCTTCTACGGCGGCCGCTTTTGCCGAAGCTGTGGCAGGCGCGCTTTCAGGCGCCGCTTGCAGCACCGTGCTGCCGAGTCCGCTGCCGGCGAGGGTAACGACCGGAATCAGGGTCAGGGATTTGCGCAAAAACTCACGCCGCGGGTTGTCTCGATCTTCATCAGACATGGGGATGCACCTCATCAGGCATTGATGGTTGTCAGCCGTTTCTGCGAACGGCTCAAGAATTTTCTGGCTGCGACGTGGCCGGGATGACCGGGAGAAGGGGGACGCGTCTGCAACATGATGTGACAAATGGTAGCAGGCTAATCAACCGGGTGAACCGATTCAGCCAAAAAAAGACCGCTTTTCGACCAAGGGAACCGCGGTATTCACGATTCTTTTACAAGCGCCTCACGCGGATTTGACCGCGAAGCTCGCAAGCTGCGGCCTTCACTGACGAAACCCACACGGTCGCCGCAAAGCATGTTCCTGACGCGTTTTTCCTCCGCATTCTGTTTGTCGCTGCTGGCCCTGATCAGCTGGATTCCCGCTCAGGCCGCGCAAACTCCGGCTTCCCGTCCCGTCGAGTGGGCGCAGCCGGTAGAGGTGCAATACAACCTGTTCCAGATGTCGCCCACGCTTTATCGCAGCGCACTCCCCGATGACGGCGCGGTGCCGTTGCTGAACAACCTGAAGGTGGCCACGGTTATCAACTTCCTGCCGGAAGCGGATTCCAACTGGCTGAAAGCCCCCGGTATCCATCAGGTGCAATTGCCCTATCGCACCAATCACGTGGACGACAGTGATGTGCTCAAGACCCTGCGTGCCATCCAGTCCGCCGAAGCCGACGGCCCGGTGTTGATGCACTGCAAGCACGGCTCCGATCGCACCGGCCTGATGGCGGCGATGTACCGGATCGTCGTGCAGGGCTGGAGCAAGGAAGACGCCCTGAACGAAATGACCCAGGGCGGCTTTGGTGAGAGTGGGCACTTTCGGGACAGCGTGCGCTACGTGATGCAGGCCGATGTCGACAAGTTGCGCACCGCACTGGCCAATGGCGATTGCAGCACCAGCGCGTTTGCCACGTGCTCGATGAAGAGCTGGTTTCAGACGGTCAATCTGAAGTAACTCGTCCGGCCTCCCCGTCAACGAGGCCGGCGACCGGCCGGCCGATGAACGCTTCCACCGCGTCCAGCAACGGACGCCCGGCACCCGGCGCAAAGAATGTGGTGCGAAATTCACGTCCGTTTTGCGCGTTGAATACCCAGTCGCGGCTGAAACGCTTGAACGCTTCCTGAGCCAGCACGCCCGACCAGACGTAGGCGTAAACCGAAGCGTCGTATTGGGTCACCATGTAATCGAATCCATTGGCGAAGCGGTGATCGTCCGGCAGTTGCAGAGGCCCCAGGCGGCGCTGGACATCGTTGCAAACCTCCTCGACCGGGCGCCCGTCGCCGTGGGTCAGGTGCAGCTCGAAATCAATCATCGCCCCCATCAGCAACAAGGCCTGTTGCCGGCTGGAATGGGCCTCAATGGCTGACAGTGCTGCGTCGACCCGTGCGGCGCTCAAGCGTTCGCCGGTCTGAAAATGTGCGCCGAGCCACAACACAAACTCCCGCGACAAACACCACTGCTCGAACAATTGCCCGGAAAACTCTGCCGCTTCATGGCCCAATTGCAGAATGCCGGACAGGGTGTGATGGGGCGAGCATGCCAGCACGTGCTGGAGGCAATGGCCAAACTCATGAAACAGCACCCGCAGATCTTCGATTTCGAGTCGGCACGGATGGCTGTCGGTGGCCGGTGTGAAATTGCTGTAGAGCAGGGCAATCGGCAGCGCAGGGCGGCCTTCGGCGTTGATCCGGCGATTGCGCAGCGTGGAAGTGCCGGCGAAATCCATAGCACCATCATGGTGAAACGGATCGAGGTAGATGTAGCCGATGACCTGCTCATGCTCGCTGATTTCCAGCAGGCGCACATCGTCATGCCAGTGGCCGCCACCGGACCGCTCGACGATGCGGATCCCGAACATCCGTTCGCAGAACAGATAGAGCCTGCGCAGGGTGCCCTCGAGCGGAAAATAATCACGGAGGTTTTCCAGCGCACCGGGAAACTGCTGCTGGCGCCATTGTTCGGCGAGGAAATCTTCATCCCACGGCTGAACCCGGTCGATCCCGCGTTGCTGCGCGAAGTCTGTCAGTTGTTCTGCATCTTGCGCGAGGACAGGTGCCAGCTGCGCCGCCTGACGCAGGAGAAAGCCACTGACCCACGCCGTCGTCCGGGCGCTGTTTTTGGCCAGACTCAGTTGCGCGGCGTTTTCATGGCCGAGTAAACGGGCTTTCTGCTGGCGCAATGCAAGCAGTTTGGTCAGCACCGGACCGTTATCGAAGCGACCGGCCAGCGGCCCGCGATCGGAGGCGCGGGTCATGTAGGCAACATAGCATTCCTCTCGCAAGGCGCGGTTCTCGGCGTACTTGAGGATGTGCTGGCAGGTGTTCTGGTCCAGACGGATCAGCCAGCCGTCATGCCCCGCCTCGCGTGCGGCGCGCGCCAGACGATCCTTCATCGCCGGCGACAAGCCTGTGAGCAGCGCAATATCATCGACACGTTTGCTCCACGCCTCGGCCCAACGCTCGAGGTTGTCCAGAAACACGTACTCCAACCCGCCGATCTCGCGGTTCAACCGCGCCAGTTCCTGTTGCTGTTCAGCAGGAAGCTCGATGCCCGACTGCTTGAATCGGCGCAGAATCCCCGCCAGCGCGATATTGCGCGACTCATCGAAACTGCCGGCTATCGAGCTCTGCGCCAAACGCTGGTAAGCCTCGTACAACGGACGATTGCGGGCTTTTTCAGAGCGATACTGATCGATCGCCAGATGCGCCTTGGCGCTTTCCTCGAGCCAGATCGCATCGTCGGATCTGACCATCGACAACGTTTCAAGAATCGAGCGGACTTCGCCGAGGCGCGCGTCGGCCTCGTCGATGCTCAGCACCAGATCATCCCAGCCGGGATGTTCGGTCTGACTGGCGATCACTTCGGCGATGATGCGTCGATTATCGGCAATGATGCCGGTGACGGCCGGCAGCAGTTGCTCGGCGCGAATCGCTGGCCAAGGTGGCAGCGTCCAGTGTTGCAGGAGGAGATTGGTGTCGGGCATGGCAGCTTCCTTCGAGGCGTGGCGCAAAGGGCCAGCCTACGAAGCAAGTGCGAGGGACAGGTGTTAAGCCAATACCACCTTCCACCGACGAATCGGGGAAGGTGGTGCCGATCAGTGCTGCTCGTCGGACTTTTTCTTCAGCTTCGGGTTCGGGAAGAACTGCACCGCCTGAACAGTTTTGTCCGGTGCAGGCTTGAGCGCGCTGGTGTTGACTCGCGTACCCAGTTCCTTCGGCACCGACAACCCTTGGGCATTGAGCGTATCGCTGTAGCCGCACGCCACGCATTCGCGGTGCGGGACATCGTCCTCGCTCCACATCATCAGTTTGTCCGGCTCGCTGCACGCCGGGCAGACTGCCCCGGCGATAAAGCGTTTTTTGGTCTTCACGGGTGCCTCACTCATGCTGCCGCGTCCTCACTCAGGCCGCTGTGGCGCAAGAGTGCGTCAATCGACGGCTCACGGCCACGGAAGTCGACGAACAGCACCATCGGCTCCTGCGAGCCGCCGCGAGCCAGGATTGCTTCGCGGAAGGCGCGACCGGTGTCGGCATTCAGCACGCCGTCTTCTTCGAACTTCGAGAAGGCATCTGCCGACAGTACTTCCGCCCATTTGTAGCTGTAGTAACCCGCCGCGTAACCGCCGGCGAAGATATGCGCAAAGCTGTTCGGGAAGCGATTGTAGGCCGGAGGACGCATTACCGAGACTTCGTTGCGCACGCCTTCCAGCACTTGGGCGACGCTGCGGCCATCACCGTGGGTGGCGTGCAGTTCGAAGTCGAACAGCGAAAACTCCAGCTGACGCACCATCATCAGGCCGGACTGGAAGTTCTTCGCCGCGAGCATTTTTTCCAGCAGATCCTGCGGCAACGGCTCGCCGGTTTCGTAGTGGCCTGAAATCAGTGCGACGCCTTCCGGCTCCCAGCACCAGTTCTCCATGAACTGGCTCGGCAGCTCGACCGCGTCCCACGCCACGCCATTGATACCGGACACGCCGGCATGCTCGACGCGGGTCAGCAGGTGATGCAGGCCGTGGCCGAATTCGTGGAACAGGGTGGTCACTTCATCGTGGGTCAGCAGCGCAGGCTTGCCGCTGTCGGCCGGGGTGAAGTTGCACACCAGGTTGGCCACCGGGCTTTGCAGTACACCGTCGAGGGTGCGGCGACGGTCGCGCGCGCCATCCATCCAGGCACCGCCGCGCTTGTTGGCTCGGGCGTAGAGGTCGAAGAAGAAGCGGCCGACGTGCTGGCCGTTTTCCTTGATCTCAAACAGGCGAACGTCCGGGTGCCAGGTGTCGAAGCCTTTCAGTTCGGCGATTTCGATGCCGTACAGACGCTGAACGATGGCGAACAGGCCGCCCAGCACTTTGTCGATCGGGAAGTAGGCGCGCAGGGTTTCCTGGGCGACGCTGTAGCGTTGTTCACGGAGTTTTTCACCGTAGAAACCGCTGTCCCAGCTTTGCAGATCGGCGCAGCCCTGCTCGGCGGCGTAAGCCTTGAGCTGTTGCAGATCCTGGGCGGCAAACGGTTTGCTGCGCTTGGCCAGGTCGCGCAGGAAACTCAGCACCTGATCGCTGGATTCGGCCATTTTGGTGGCCAGGCTCAGCTCGGAGAAACTGGAGAAACCGAGCAGTTTGGCCAGTTCCTGACGCAGGTCGAGGATTTCGCCCATCACCGGGCCATTGTCGTTCTGGCCGGCGTTCGGGCCTTGATCCGACGCACGGGTGCAGTAGGCGGCGTAGACTTCTTCACGCAGCGCACGATCCTGGGCGTAGGTCATCACCGCGTAGTAGCTCGGGAATTCCAGGGTGATCAGCCAGCCATCGAGGCCTTTGGCCTGTGCGGCGGCAGTCATTTGCGCCTTGGCCGAGTCGGTCAGGCCGGCGAGGGCGGCTTCGTCGGTCAGGTGCTTGGTCCAGGCCTGGGTGGCGTCGAGCAATTGGTTGGAAAAGCGGCTGCCCAGCTCGGATAGCCTGCTCTGCACTTCGGCGTAACGCTTCTGTTCGGCTTCCGGCAGGTCGATACCCGACAGGCGGAAATCGCGCAGGGCGTGTTCCAGGATAGTTTTCTGCGCCACGTCAAAACCGGCGGCTTCCGGACTGTTGGCCAGGGCTTCATAGGCCTGGAACAGCTCGCGGTTCTGGCCCATCTCGGTGGAATAGGCGCTCAATGCCGGCAGGCAAGCCTCGTAGGCTTCACGCAGTTCGGCGCTGTTGCACACGGCATTGAGGTGGCTGACCGGGCTCCAGGCAGCGCCCAGACGATCATTGAGTTCGTCCATCGCCAGCACGAGCCCGGCCCAGGTCGGGTTCTGGCCTTGGGTCTTGAGGATTTCGGCAATGGCGGCGCGGTTGTCGGCCAGGATGGTTTCGATGGCCGGCTGCACGTGTTCGGCACGGATCGCGGAGAACGGCGGCAGGTCGTAGGACTGCAGAAGAGGGTTGTTCACGCTCACGGTTGGCACCTTGGCTGGAAGAAACATGCGCCCATCTTAATTACAATCGACACCCACCGCAGCTATCGGCGACAGAGAGAGAACTAATCGTGTCCCTTCGCAATTACCAGAATCACACCCCACGCTTGAGCAAAGGCGCTTTTGTCGACGGCTCCGCGGTGGTGATCGGCGACGTAGAAATCGGCGAAGACAGCTCCGTGTGGCCGCTGACCGTGATCCGCGGCGACATGCACCGCATCTGCATCGGTGCACGCACCAGCGTGCAGGATGGCTGCGTGTTGCACATTACCCACGCCGGCCCGTTCAACCCGGACGGCTTCCCGCTGCTGATTGGCGATGACGTAACCATTGCCCATAAGGTCATGCTGCATGGCTGCACAGTCGGCAGCCGCGTGCTGATCGGCATGGGCAGCATCGTCATGGACGGCGCGGTGGTCGAGGACGACGTGATCATCGGCGCCGGCAGTCTCGTGCCACCGGGCAAGCGTCTGGAGAGCGGTTTTCTGTACGTGGGCAGCCCGGTGAAGCAGATCCGCCCGCTGACCGCCAAGGAAAACGCCTTTTTCACCTACAGCGCGGCGAACTACGTGAAGCTCAAGGACCTGCATCTGGCTGAAGGCTACGACCAGCTCTGATTTTTCTCTCTATTGCCCGGGATTTTTCATGCATTACCAGACCGTACTGTTCGACCTTGACGGCACCCTCACCGACCCGCGTGAGGGCATCACCCGTTCCATCCAGTTCGCCTTGAGCAAACTCGGCATCGACGAGCCGGATCTGACCAGACTGGAACACTTCATCGGCCCGCCGCTGTTGCAGGCGTTCATGCAGTTTTATGGTTTTGATGAAGCGAAGGCGTGGGAGGCGGTGAATTTCTATCGCGAGCGTTTCAAGGTTACCGGCCTGTACGAGAACCGGGTGTTCGACGGCGTCACGCCGTTGCTGGAAACCCTGAGCGGCCAGGGTCGGCAGCTGTATATCGCGACGTCGAAGCCTTGGGTGTTCGCCCGGGAAATCGCCCGGCACTTTGATTTCGCCAGACACTTCAAGGTGATCTACGGCAGCGAACTGGACGGCACCCGCACCAACAAGGTCGAGCTGATTGCCCACCTGATGGCCGAGGAAGGGCTGGACCCGGCCAGCACGCTGATGATCGGTGACCGCAAGCATGACCTGATCGGTGCTCGCAGTAACGGGTTGGATGCGGCGGCCGTGGGTTACGGTTTTGGCAGCCATGAAGAGCTGAGTGCCGAAGCGCCGGCGTATCACTTCGAGACGCTGGCGGAGCTGCATCAGGCGTTTTTGCAGCGCCAGTGATATCGCCTTCGCGAGCAAGCCCGCTCCCACATTGGTTTTTTGTTGAGCACAGACTTAATGTGGGAGCGGGCTTGCTCGCGAACAGGACCTTTCAGCCACTCAGACTTTCGAATCTACCAACGCTTTCAGCGCCGCTTTGCGCTCAGTCGCCGGCAACTCACCCAACCTCTCCACCTGCGCATAAAACCTCAGCCAATCTCCATCGACCTGCCTGAACAACGCCGCAAACGCCGGCACCCACTGGTCATACAGCCCGAACGGCAACAGCCGTGCGTTGTTCAACGGCGCATTGACCCAGGCGTCATAGCGTTTGTCTCCGGCCCACTGGCCGTCGCGCATCGCTCGATAGTCCTGTCGAAACCGTCCGAATTCCGCCGCCTTGCGCTCGCGCATTTGCGCTGTCGCTAATGGTTGTGCATAAAGTTTTTCGAGGCGTGAGCGGGTATCGAGGATCAACTGAATGAACTGATCCCGCTGCTTCAGCTTCGAGTCGTTTTCCGGGGGCAAGCCCCGAAACGCCCGCCACTGCCGGGTTCCTTCCTGTTCCACAAAAGTCGCGAAGGA
This sequence comes from Pseudomonas sp. B20(2017), assembly GCF_002113125.1. GTDB lineage: Bacteria > Pseudomonadota > Gammaproteobacteria > Pseudomonadales > Pseudomonadaceae > Aquipseudomonas. The sequence continues at coordinate 66,249 of NZ_NEJP01000025.1, forward strand.
CTCGTTGAACTCGGTGTCATTCTTCACATAGAAACGCTGGTGGGCCAGCTCATGGAAGATCAGCGTCGCCAGACGCTCGTCGCCCCAGCCCATCATCGAATTGAGGATCGGGTCGTTGAACCAGCCCAGCGTCGAGTAGGCCTCGACGCCGCCGATTGACACGTCCATGCCTTGCAGGCGCTGAATCGCGGCTTCGCCCCGCGCCGCGCTCTGGCTGTAATAGCCGCGGTAGGCCACGCAACCGGCAATCGGGAAGCAATGGTTCTGCGGGCTCAGGGAAAATTCCGGGGTGGCGAACACATTCCACACGACAAACGGCCGACCGATGTCGGCATAGAGGCGATAGCTTTGGTTGTCCGGCAGGTGCAGGTGCTCGCTGGCGAAGGCCCGGGCTTTCTGGGACTGGGCGAGGTGAGCGCGCAGTTTGGCGTCGCGGGTCGGGTCGGCGATCACCTTGGCCACCGGCTCCCGCGCCCGCAAAAGCTGCAGCTGACCGCTGGCCAGCTGGCTGTAATAGCTCAGGCTTGAGCAACCGTTGAGCAACAAAATCATCACACCCGGAAACAAAATCCGCAAAACGCGATCAAGTAACCCATGGCTTGGAAGCGGCCTGATCAAAATAAGAAATCCCCCGGAAAGTCTGCCCAAGACTATCCCGCCCATTGGAGCTCCGCTATGCGCATGTTGATACTGACAGGAAGCGTGCTGACGCTGGCCGGTTGTGCCGGATTCGGAATGCCGACCCCTGACCCCTCGCAAGCCTGGATCGATCTGGATGCCCGGCAACAGGACACAGCGTTGCAGGCGCTGGAAGTCGACAACAAGGCTGCCGTCGATCATCGTTATTTTGAAGTGCAGCCCGGCAGCCATGAGCTGACAGTGCGTTACCAATTCCCGGTCGAGGCGACCAACATCGGCCCGGATGCCGAGCCGCTGTGGCGCGATTGTCAGTTGAACGTGAAATTCAAGGATTTCAACGCCGGCCAGCGTTATCAGTTGCAGGCGGGAAGCATCGGTTTCCGTCCATGGGCCAAGCTCTACGATCAACAACGCAACGTGGTGGGACAGGGAACGCCAGCGGGCTGCCAGCGAACCTGATCGGCGTTATGCTGGATGTCCGAACTCATGGACATCCATCATGCGCACGTTGATGCTGTTATTGGCCGCAGGCGTACTCGCCGGTTGCCAGACACCGTTGCCTCCCGTCGATCCAAACATGGCCTGGGTCGAATTCTCCACGCCAACCCCCGGCGGAAAACTGCTGATGGCCGAGCGTCTCGACAACAGGCGACTGACTGACGGGCGTTTCTTCCAGGTCACCCCCGGCAGCCACGAGCTACGGGTGCGCTTCGACTTTGAAGTATTCGGCGGAGGCGGCAGCCTGATGACCGGCCCCGTCGAGCGGCTGTGCTATCTGACCATCCGCTACGATCATTTCGAGGCGGGCCAGCGTTACTTGCTCGAAGGCCGTTCGCTGGCGTTTACCCCGAGTGCCCGCCTGTACAACGACAAGCGGGAAATCGTCGCCGAGGACCGCGAAGTCAACTGCATCATCTGAGGCGTATCAGCGGTCGTTCTTCTGATAGATGATGGCTTTGGTGCCGTTGTCGCAGGTGCCGACAATCATGGCGATGTCGTGTTTTTCAGCCTCTTCCTTGGAGACTATCTCCAGGGTGTAGGAGGGCACGGCGTTCGCCTGAATCTTGATTTCGATCTCTTGCTTGAGTTCTTCGCAGTCTTTGGGCGCTGCGTAGGCCGACGTTGCCAGCACGCCACAGATAACCGCCAAGGCAAAACGTTTCATGGTTGAAGCTCCATCGAAGCAGCGCGCACGACGATGCGCGAAAGCTGCTGTCATTTATTCGACCACATTTTTGCCTGGCGGGTTCTGATCCGGCTCAATCCGTCAGCCAACCAGCGACGCGTCGAGAGTGATCTTCGCATTCAGCACCTTGGACACCGGGCAACCTTCCTTGGCCTTGTTGCTCAGCTCTTCGAACTGCGCCTGGGTCGCTCCCGGAATTTTTGCCTTGAGGATCAGTTTCACCGCGGTGATCGCAAAGCCGCCATCCACCTGATCCAGCGTGACCTCGGCCTGGGTGTCGATGCTGTCGGCCTTGAGCCCGGCGTCACCGAGAATCATCGAGAACGCCATGGAGAAACAGCCCGCATGGGCGGCGCCGATCAGTTCTTCCGGATTGGTGCCCTTGCCGCCCTCGAAGCGCGCCTTGAAGCCGTAGGGTGCTTCGCGCAGGACGCCGGTTTCGGTGGAAATCGAGCCGATGCCGGTTTTCAGGTCACCTTCCCAATGCGCGGATGCCTTCTTCACGATAGCCATGTGTGCCTCCTTCAATTCGGGCGCGAAACGCCGCGCCGTCGTGGTTTTTGCCTGCAAGGCTTCTGAGGATAGACGCCGGAACAAAGTTCAGCCCAACTGAATCGTTGACTTTTTTAGTAGGAAATTTCGGATCGGCTATTGAAACTCGGGTATATGCCCTTATTGCACAGAACACGCTTATGAATTGGGCAGGTTTGCGTTCGCCAAGAACACACCTGCGCCCTCAATCGGAGATGCAGGTTTATGAAGCAACTGTCCGACGTAAAGTTTTCCACCCTCGATCTGGTGCCGGTCCGCGAGAACGGCAGCCCGGCGCAGTCGCTGCGCAACTCGCTGGATCTGGCGCAGCATGTCGAGAAGTTTGGCTACACGCGATTCTGGGTCGCCGAGCACCACAACATGGACGGCATCGCCAGTTCCGCCACCTCGGTATTGCTGGGCTATCTGGCCGGCGGCACGTCGACCATTCGTGTCGGTTCTGGCGGCGTGATGCTGCCCAACCATGCGCCGCTGGTGATCGCCGAGCAGTTCGGCACCCTCGAAAGCCTTTATCCGGGACGTATCGACCTCGGTCTGGGCCGCGCTCCGGGTTCCGATCAGATGACCGCCCGTGCCCTGCGCCGTGAGCGCTCCGGCAGTGCCGACGACTTCCCGGAAGACGTGGCTGAGCTGGTGCGTTTCCTCGGCCCGCGCACCCCGGATCAGCGAGTGATCGCAATGCCGGGCACCGGCACCAATGTGCCGATCTGGCTGCTCGGTTCCAGTCTGTTCAGTGCGCAACTGGCCGGCGAGCGCGGTTTGCCCTACGCCTTCGCCTCGCATTTCGCACCGCGCTTCATGCACGAGGCGATTCGCGTCTACCGTAATCACTTCAAGCCGTCGGCGGTACTCGACAAACCGTACGTGATGCTGGGCGTGCCGCTGGTGGCGGCCGACACCGATGAGCAGGCCGACTACCTGGCAACCTCGGTGTACCAGCGAATTCTCGCGCTGATGCGTGGGCAAAGTCTGGTGCAACGTCCGCCGGTGAAAACCATGGACGGACTGTGGTTGCCTCATGAGCGTGAGGCGGTGGGTGATTTCCTCGGTCTGGCGATGGTCGGCAGTCCGCAGAAAATCCGCGCGAAACTCGAAGTGCTGATCGAACAGACTCAGGCTGATGAACTGATCTTCACCTGCGACCTGTACGAACACGCCGATCGCCTGCATTCCTACGAGTTGCTGGCGCAGGTGATGAAGGGCTGAAATTCACTCTGACTTCCTGTGGGAGCGAGCCTGCTCGCGAAAGCGCCATGTCAGCCAACGTCTTGAGTGACTGACACACCATCGCGAGCAGGCTGGCTCCCACATGAAAAATCATTACCAACAAAAAAGCCGACGCATTGCGTCGGCTTTTGTTTTTCCGGCGTGATCAGCCGCGGGTGTAAACGATCTCTTTGGTGCCGCCTTCGCAGGTGCCGACGACTTTGCCGCCACTGGCCGCACCCTTGTCGACAACCTCCAGCGAATACCCGGAAACGCCCTTGGCATCCAGCTTGGCCGCGATTTCAGCCTTCAGTTCTTCACAGGGCTTGCCGGCAGCAAACGCACCACCCGCAAGGCTCAACAAACCTACTGCCAATATCAACTTCTTCATCGGTCGCACTCCCTGGTCGGATTAATTAAGGCGGGCATCGAGCCGTTCGCTCGATGCACTCACCTCGTAGCGCATTGCCATTCCTATGGCACTCGGCCAGCGCGCAAGTTCAGAAGCGTAGACCAAACTCAGCTGCTGGCAATCCGGAACCCGACTTTCAGGGTCACTTGAAAGTGGGCAGCCTTGCCGTCCTTGATGTGGCCGCGGGTTTCGGTCACTTCGAACCATTCCAGATGCTTGATGCTCTTGTTGGCCTCGGCCAACGCATTGTTGATGGCGTCTTCGATGCTGCTGGTGGACGAGCCGACCAGCTCGACTTTCTTGTAGGTGTGATGGTCACTCATGGCGTTCTCCTTGAAGTGTGCAATTGAGCCTAGCAGCGATTTGCCGTGTTGATTTCGGCGTCTTGGGCGAAGGGAAGTTCAGATTTTCTGCACTTTCCAGAAGCCGTGAAGTCCCAAACAACACACGCCACTCATCACCAATGCAGGAGAGCCACCATGGCCAACACCTCGTTACGCAAAGCCTCGTTGCAAAGCATGGAAGCGGAGATCGAGAGTCTGCTCAAGTCGTTGGAAAGCCTGAAGGACGACGCTTCGGACGAGTCGCGCAAGACCCTGAAAGCGCTCAAGGGCAACGCTGAAAGCGCGCTGAAACATTCGCGCAGCCTGCTCAGCGATGCCTACGAAGAAGTCAAAGTCAAAACCCGCGAGACCGGGATCGCCACCCGCGATTACGCGCAGGAACATCCGTGGACGACTGCCGGTGTCGCGGTCGGTGCGCTGGGGCTGCTGGCCGCTTATCTGTTGTTCAAGCGCGGCGAGTGATCCGCCTGGCGCAGCTCGTTCCTGAGCCACTGCGCCAATTGCCGGGCGCGCCCGTCTGCGGCGCGCTTGGGTAGCCACAACGCCAGTTGCGCCGGGGTTTCACTGAAACCCCACGGCGCGACCAGGCGCCCGGCCTTCAAGTCTTCGGTCACCAGCGGTTCCGGCGCGATCGCCACGCCCAGCCCGGCGACGGCCGCTTCCAGCAAGTAATACAAATGCTCGAAACCTTGCCCCAGCTTCAACGCCCTGGCGTCGAGGCCGCTTTGCTGCGCCCAGCTCGGCCAGGCTTGCGGGCGTGAAGTCGTGTGCAGCAAGGGTTCGTCGAGCAGGGCGATGGGCGGTGCCGATTGCAGGCGCTGGTAGCCGCTGAACAGCGGGCTCATGACCGGGCCGATGCGCTCGCTGGCCAGCTCATAGACTTGCATGTCTGCCGGCCATGGCGGTTCGGCGAACAGCAGCAATGCATCCAGCCCCGGGCGTCGTGGATCGAGATCGCCTTCACCGGCCGACAGGTGCAGACGCAAGTCCGGCAGATCGGCATTCAAGCGTCCCAGTCGCGGAATGAACCAGCGCGCCAGCAGACTCCCGGAGCAACCGAGCACGAACGGCGCATCGGCGGTGCTTTGGGTCAGTTCCGCGCAAACGCTGCGCAAGCGGTCGAACGCCTCGCCGCTGGCATCGCGCAATCGGATGCCGGCATCTGTGAGTTTCAGGCCACGACCGTCCTTGACGAAAAGACTGACGCCGAGATGCTCCTCCAGCACCTTGAGCTGGCGGCTGACCGCACCGTGGGTCACGTGCAGTTGCTCCGCAGCCTGACTGACGCTGTTCAGGCGGGCGGTGGCTTCGAAAGCGCGCAGGGCGTTCAGCGGGGGAAGGTCATGGCTCATGGTATCTGTGAGTTTTCCTGACAGGTTGTGGCGATCTTATCGGTTTTCAGCCTGGAAGGTCAGGGGTAGAGTGAACGCCATTGTCTTCTCGTGAAATCCGCTGGAGCGAACCATGACCCAGACTTCGAACACCTCCGATCTGCGTAACGGCCCTGACGCCAACGGCCTGTTTGGCTCGTTCGGCGGCCGTTACGTTGCTGAAACCCTGATGCCGTTGATCCTCGACCTGGCCCGCGAATACGAAGCGGCCAAGGAAGATCCGGCGTTCAAAGAAGAATTGGCCTACTTCCAGCGCGACTATGTCGGACGTCCGAGCCCTCTGTACTTCGCCGAGCGCCTGACCGAATTCTGCGGTGGCGCCAAGATCTACCTAAAGCGCGAAGAGCTGAACCACACCGGCGCGCACAAGATCAACAACTGCATCGGCCAGATCCTGCTGGCACGGCGCATGGGCAAGAAACGCATCATCGCCGAGACCGGCGCCGGCATGCACGGCGTGGCCACCGCTACGGTAGCCGCGCGTTTCGGTCTGGACTGCGTGATCTACATGGGCACCACCGACATCGAGCGTCAGCAGGCCAACGTGTTCCGCATGAAGCTGCTGGGCGCCGAGGTGATCCCGGTGGTCGCCGGCACCGGTACGCTGAAAGACGCAATGAACGAAGCGCTGCGTGACTGGGTGACCAACGTCGACAGCACCTTCTACCTGATCGGCACCGTGGCCGGTCCGCACCCTTATCCAGCCATGGTTCGCGACTTCCAGGCCGTGATCGGCAAGGAAACCCGCGATCAACTGCAAGCCCAGGAAGGTCGTCTGCCGGACAGTCTGGTGGCGTGCATTGGTGGCGGTTCCAACGCCATGGGCCTGTTCCACCCGTTCCTCGATGACAAAAGCGTCGAGATTATCGGCGTAGAAGCCGCCGGTTACGGTATTGAAACCGGCAAGCACGCGGCCAGCCTCAACGGCGGCGTACCGGGTGTGTTGCACGGCAACCGTACTTTCCTGCTGCAGGACGACGATGGCCAGATCATCGACGCCCACTCGATTTCCGCCGGCCTCGACTATCCGGGCATCGGCCCTGAACACGCGTGGTTGCATGACATCGGCCGCGTCCAGTACACCTCGGTGACCGACGACGAAGCCCTCGCCGCATTCCACCAGTGCTGCCGTCTGGAAGGGATCATTCCGGCACTGGAAAGCGCCCACGCCCTGGCCGAAGTATTCAAACGCGCACCGAAACTGCCGAAGGATCACCTGATGGTGGTCAACCTGTCCGGTCGCGGCGACAAAGACATGCAGACCGTCATGCACCACATGGAACACTCTCAACAAGAGCAATCCAAGCAGGAGAAACACTGATGAGCCGCCTGCAAACCCGCTTTGCCGAACTCAAGGAACAGAACCGTGCTGCCCTGGTGACCTTCGTTACCGCCGGTGATCCGGACTACGACACCTCGCTGGCAATCCTCAAAGGCCTGCCGAAAGCCGGTGCCGACGTGATCGAACTGGGCATGCCGTTCACCGACCCGATGGCCGACGGCCCGGCGATTCAGCTGGCGAACATCCGTGCCTTGGGCGCCAAGCAGAACCTGCTCAAAACCCTGCAAATGGTCCGCGAGTTCCGCAAGGACAACAGCGACACGCCGCTGGTGCTGATGGGTTACTTCAACCCGATTCACAAGTTCGGTGTCGAGCGCTTCATCGCCGAAGCCAAAGAGGCCGGCGTTGATGGCCTGATCGTGGTCGACATGCCACCGGAGCACAACTCGGAACTGTGCGACCCGGCCCAGGCTGCAGGCATCGACTTCATCCGCCTGACCACCCCGACCACCGATGATGCGCGTCTGCCGAAAGTGTTGAACGGCAGCTCCGGCTTCGTTTACTACGTGTCGGTTGCCGGTGTGACCGGTGCTGGCGCGGCGACGCTGGAACACGTCGAGGAGGCGGTGGCGCGTCTGCGTCGTCATACCGACCTGCCGATCAGCATCGGTTTTGGTATCCGCACGCCTGAGCAAGCCGCGTCCATTGCGCGTCTGGCCGATGGTGTGGTGGTGGGCTCGGCGCTGATTGATCACATCGCCAACGCGACCACGCCGGCTCAGGCCATCGACGGCGTGCTGAGCCTGTGTTCGGCGCTGTCCGAAGGCGTGCGTAAGGCTCGCGTCAGCTGAAGGTAAAGTTCCTGATACAGAGGAATTAGAGCCTCCACGCACAGACTAACCAAGCAAGACCGAGGGATTCAGGACCACGTTCTGAATCCCTTTTTGCTGTCAGTGCAGTGAGGAAAGACCCGATGAAAATGCCGAAACGTCTGATTGCCAGTCTGGGTGTGCTGATGATCAGCGCGACACCGCTGCTGGCCAGCGCCGATCCGCGCGACGATCACGACCACGGCGGCCCGCAACAGGGCCACTACGACAATCGCGGTGGTGATCACCATGATTGGCAAAGCAACCATCGCGGCGGCCCGCCGCCTCGGGACTTCGGCCCGGTGCGTCAGGTGATTCGCGACAATCATGGCTACTTCGTTCGCGGTGCGCCGCCGCCTCCAGGCATTCATCTGGTACGTGGCCGGCCGCTGCCCCATGGCTATTACGGCGAACGGCTGGATAACCGGGCGTTGAGTCGCCTGCCGTATTACCCGGGTTATGAATGGCGTCGTGCCGGCGGTGACATCGTGTTGATCGCGGTGGGCACCGGGATTGTTTACGAAGTGCTGGACGGCGTTCTGTACTGATCCATCAGGCAATAAAAAAGACCGCAGCCTTTACCGGCTGCGGTCTTTTGTTTTCAGGGCTGTTGTTCTTCAGGGTAATTCCAGTCCGCCCGAGGCTTTGTGCAGTTTGCGCAGATGCTCGCCGATCTGCTTCACGTTGGCCTCGCTGGCCGCAATCTCGGCTGCTCGTTTGGGCTCGAGCAATGCGCGTACTTCCTTATCGAGATCGCCGGTCAGGGCCAGCAACTGTTTCTGGCGCTGGCTGCTTTCCGCTTCCAGACGGCTGAACTCGCTCGGTTGCGGCAGGCCATAACCCCGGGAATCGAGCAGTTCTGCCGGCCGGCTGAGGAAGCCGCTGTTGGCGAGTATCTGCTGCAACGTGGCGTTAGCCTTGTCCATACCACCGTTCTCCAGCTCCCGGGCGCCGAGGTAGCGTTGTTTGACTTCATCCTGAGCCAACAGCAATTGGCGGCGGAAACTGGCTTGCTCCAGCAACAACAACGCGGCGCTGGTGCGCAGGTCAGCTCGTTCGAACCATGGGCGGCGCTCTTCGGCAGACAGCGAAAGCCATTCTTCAACGGTTGTCTGCTTGATCGGCAATTGCTTCTTCAAGACATCGAACATCGCCTGATAACGATCACGGAACGAGTCGAAGCGATAGCCCAGGCGCAACGCCTCCTTCGGATCATCGAGCACGCTGGTGTCGGCCAGGCCACGCCCTTTCAGCACTTCAAGCAAGCCGTTGGGCATGATGCTGTCGAGGCCGGTGAGCCGGGCGTTGTTGCTGCCGCTGCGTAGCAGTTTCAGGCCTTCGACGGCGCAGTTGTTGGAGAGGAAGAAGTAATTGCCGTCGTAGCTCCAGTGCATTTCGGCAGCGTGTTCGACAACGCCCTCGATTTCGCTGCGCGAGAGATTCAGCGGCACCGACGCCAGGCTGCGCAGTTCGGTCTTGGTGTATTCGTCGATCACCTGCGCCAGCGGCAGCACGAACAGTCGCGACGGGTACTTGCCGACCAGTCCGTCCCAGCTCGACAGCTGCACGTCACCGACAAAGGCGCGGTATGACAGCACCAGATGCTGATCCAGATCCAGTCGGCAGTCCGGCCCGCGCGGCCGGCCCGGTGCGCAGATCACCAGACGCAGCATGCTGTGGCCCCAACGGCTGACCCAGTTCTGGTTGGCTTCGGCCAACAGGTAATCCACCGCGTACACGCGCTCCGGGTCGACCTGGCCCAGGGGCTGTTTGGCAAAGTCGTTGCCGGCATTGAGGAAGGCGAAGGTTTTGGCGCACGCATCCTTGGCCGGCGGTGCCCAGCCGAAGTGTTGCTGGTAAAAGCGATACAGCGCCGGGCGTCGGCAGGCGTAACTCGGGTCGAGGAGGAAATACTCCATGTTGACCGCGACAAACTCCTTCGGGCTTGAGATTTCGTAGAGGTCGGGGCTGCGGGCGATCTGCCGGTTGTGCTGTTCACGTTCGCCACGACGGCCGACGTATTGCTGCCAGCCTGCGAGGTCGAGCAGGCGTGGATCATCGCTGAGGGTGAAGCGCCGACCGTTCTGGCCGCGGCACTCATCGGGAATGCCGATCAGCCCGGCGCTGTTGTTGCGCCGGGTGCAGCGCTGGATCAGCGTGCGTTCGGCCGCCGGCCACAAGCGCGCGCGATCGTAAATGTGGGTGATTTCATGCAGCACCGTGGCCAGCAGTTCCCGGCGAACGGTGCCGTGAGGGCGATTGGTTTTTTGAGTGGCCGCGCTGCCATCGGTCAGACTGGCGAGCAGTTTGCGGTTCAGGTCCAGCTCGGAGACGAGCGTCGCCTGGCCGTAAGCATTGCCGGGCATGTCGTCGGTCCAGCCGACATCGATGCGCCGGTCCAGGCGTTCGATGAAGCTCGGCGGTAACGCCTGCATGGCTTCATCGAGCAGCGCCTGGCTGGCCTGTTGTTGGGCGGGGCTCAGACCGTCGGTCTTGAGCCGCAATTGCAGGCCGGCGTGGGCGCTGTTGCCAAGCAGCAACAGCGCCCCGGCCAGCAGCCAGGCGCCGAGTGACTTCACAGTGCGAGGATGGCTTCGGCGAGTACCTGATCACTGGCGTCGCGAGCTTCCGGCACGCGGGTGCGCAAGGTGTTGAAAGCGGCTTCCAGGTTTGCACCACGGATATCACCGTCGCTGGCCACGAAACTGGCAGCGTCGTCGTGGGCTTCGCGGATGATTTTCGAGTCGCGAATCGACGTGGTGGTGTCGGAGGTGAAATCGATGGTGCGCTGGGAGGCGCGGACGATGATGTTACTGGTGGCTACCAGGGTGTGTGCCTGGGTCATATCGGCCAACAACAGCAGGCCAAGGGCGGCAGCAATCAGCGGGCTACGCATGGAACGACTCCGAAAAGACAGGGATGACTATTGGACGAGAATTGCCTGTGCCAGTTCAAGGTCGCTGACATGAAGTTTTGGCCGGCTTTTGCGCAGGTAATGCAGGGCGGATTCCAGCTGTGCGCCGCGCATCTGGCCGTCACTGGCAACGAACGCTGCGGCATCGTCGTGCGCGGCGATGATCAGTTTACGGTCGAACGGCGCGGAAGACACCATGCCGGTGGCCCAGACGCTGACCACGGTGTTCTGTGTGGACACATCGAAGGCGTCTGCCAGAGGAATCCAGCAGGCGGTAATCAGTACAGAAGGGATAAGCAGATTTGTAAGAAAACGCATGGGACTCGGCAACTGTTGGCGAGTCCCAAGGCTAGCGCAATGCCCGGACTAGAGCCAGCGCCGAAACATCGGGACACGACCGGCGTGCCCCGTAATGTTTCTGTCGCTTAGATCGTCAGAATGGCCTGGGCCAGCTGTGCGTCGGTCGCGTTCAGTTGTGGAGCCTGATGACGGATGTGATCCAGTGCGCTCTCCAGTTTCACGCCACGGATTTCGCCTTCGCTGGCCACGAAGCTGGCAGCATCGTCACGGGCGGCGAGCACGATCTTGTCGTCACGGAAGGACGAAGTGACGTCGGATGTGGCGTCGGAAGAGGACTTGAGCGCGCCAACCACGGCGTCAGTGGTAACGATGAAGCTGGTGGCGCTGGCGTTGGCAGCGACGGCCAGCAGGGTGGCGGCGCTGAGCAGACGAAGGCGGGACATGGGAGAACTCCTGTGGGTAAACCGTATTGAGAGGTGGCTCGGTGTCTGAGGGTCAGACGCCATTCGCACAGCATTCGCCACGTTCTGCATGGATCTTAGGCTTCCCTTGCGGATTCGCACAGTGGTCAGGATGCTGGCCTGAACACATTTTTCGAAACTGTACTTATCATTTGTTTTGATATTTAAAACTGTACCTGTCTAATGTTTCAGGCTTGGGTATTCAGGTTTTTCAGGCCTGAAACGACAAGACCCGTCGCGGTTTCCCGCGACGGGTCTTGTATATTCAATTCGGGTTGCTGGCGTGGGTCTAGCGACCAGAGCCAGCGACGCTACTTAGCGCCAGAACGGCTTGCTCAGCTCTTCGTAGCGTTGTGCTTCGCTAATCCCGGCGTCAGCCAGCAGACGCGAATCCAGACGAGCCAGTTGGTGGCGGCTGGAGATGCGGCGCTGCCACAGCATCAGGTTGGCGATAACGCGCAGAGGCAGGGAAGCCTGGGTGTTTACAGCTTTGTCTTCGAAGAACAGTTCGGAACTGAGTGTACGTTCCATGGTTGACATCCTTCCGCTTGTGGCGGGATTAGGTAGTGGTTTAACTGGTGCCCATAATCCTCTCGTTTGGCCAGACTCTCTAGATACAGTTCACCTGTATTGTGAGTGACCAGTTAACTGTTTATAGGGGGTGTACGGGTCAAAATCGCGCAAACTGTACCTGTCTGCGCTTATTTGGTGCATTTTTACCCAATTCGATGATTCGAGTAGGCAAAAGCCGTAGGAAAAGACCGGTACAGCAGTACAGTTTTTGGCGATTGAGGTGGTTTTCAAAATCCCGCTGGCGAAACTGTGTTTGCGCCAGCGGAAAATCTGTGCGGATTACACCGCCAGCATGCGTCCGGTTTCTTCCAGATTGATGTGCCAACTCAGGGCGTCACGCAGGATGTGCGGGGTGTGGCCGCCAATGGCGCAGGCTTTTTCGAAGTAGTCGTTCAGCGCCTGGCGGAAATCCGGGTGCACACAGTTATCGATGATGACCCGGGCACGTTCCCGTGGCGCCAGGCCGCGCAGGTCGGCCAGGCCCACCTCGGTCACCAGGATGTCGACGTCATGTTCGGTATGGTCGACGTGGCTGACCATTGGCACCACGCTGGAAATCGCGCCGCCCTTGGCGATCGACTTGGTCACGAACACCGCCAGGTGTGCGTTGCGCGCGAAGTCGCCCGAGCCGCCGATGCCGTTCATCATCCGCGTGCCGCAGACGTGGGTGGAGTTGACGTTGCCATAGATGTCGAACTCAAGGGCCGTATTGATGCCGATGATGCCCAGGCGCCGCACCACTTCCGGGTGGTTGGAGATTTCCTGGGGACGCAACACCAGCTTGTCCTTGTACTTCTCCAGGTTGCCGAACACGTCGCTGTTGCGCCGCTCCGACAGGGTGATCGAGCTGCCCGACGCGAAGCTCAGCTTACCGGCGTCGATCAGGTCGAAGGTCGAGTCCTGCAGCACTTCGGAATACATGGTCAGGTCTTCGAACGGCGAATCGATCAGCCCGCACATCACCGCGTTGGCAATGTTGCCGATCCCGGCCTGCAACGGCCCGAGCTTGTTGGTCATGCGCCCGGCATCGACTTCCTGCTTGAGAAATGTGATCAAGTGATCGGCGATGGCTTTGGTGTCGACATCCGGCGACGACACGGTGGATGGCGAGTCCGACTGCTGGGTGATGACGATCGCGACGATCTTCTCCGGCGGGATCGGGATCGCAGTGCTGCCGATGCGATCGTCGACCTTTACCAGCGGAATTGGCGTACGGGTCGGGCGATAGGTCGGAATATAGATGTCATGCAGACCTTCGAGGTTGGCGTTGTGCGCCAGGTTGATCTCGACGATCACGTGTTTGGCGAAGATCGCGAAGCTCGCCGAGTTACCCACCGAAGTGGTCGGCACGATGTGGCCCTGTTCGGTGATGGCCACGGCTTCGATCACGGCGATGTCCGGCAGCTTCAGTTGCTGATTGCGCAGTTGTTCGACGGTTTCCGACAGGTGCTGGTCGATGAACATCACTTCGCCGGCGTTGATCGCCTTGCGCAAGGTGCTGTCGACCTGGAACGGCATACGCCGCGACAGCACGCCGGCTTCGGTCAGTTGCTTGTCGAGGTCGTTGCCCAGGCTGGCGCCGGTCATCAGGCTGATCTTCAGCGGCGTGACCTTGGCTCGCTCGGCCAGCGCATGGGGCACGGCCTTGGCTTCGCCGGCGCGGGTAAAGCCGCTCATGCCGACGGTCATGCCGTCCTCAATCAGCGCAGCGGCGTCGGCGGCGCTCATCACTTTATCCAACAACGAAGGCAGGCGAATACGGTCACGGTACATGGATTATTTTCTCGGGCAGCGAGTAGCAGGATGCGCAGTCTAGTGAATTTCGCGAGCGCCTGTCCCGCTACCAAGGTCGCAAACGAGGCGTCTATTTAGCGGGTTTCAAGTAAAACACCGTTACCGGATCTGCAACAACGCGGCAAATTGTCCGACGGTTTGCGCAAACAAAAACGCCCCGACAAGTCGGGGCGTCCGGTGCTGCCGGCGAGGGTTACTCGACCGCTTTGACCATGTCTTCGATGACTTTTTTCGCGTCGCCGAACACCATCATGGTCTTGTCCAGGTAGAACAGTTCGTTGTCCAGACCGGCATAGCCGCTGGCCATCGAGCGCTTGTTGACGATGATGGTCTTGGCCTTGAACGCTTCGAGGATCGGCATTCCGGCAATCGGCGATTTCGGATCGTTCTTGGCGGCCGGGTTGACCACGTCGTTGGCGCCGAGTACCAGCACCACGTCGGCCTGGCCGAACTCGGAGTTGATGTCTTCCATCTCGAACACCTGGTCGTACGGCACTTCGGCCTCGGCCAGCAGTACGTTCATGTGCCCAGGCATCCGACCGGCCACCGGGTGGATCGCGTACTTCACGGTCACGCCATGGTGGGTCAGCTTCTCGGTCAGCTCTTTTAGGGCGTGCTGTGCACGGGCCACCGCCAGACCGTAACCTGGAACGATGATCACGGTGTCTGCGTTGGTCAGCAGGAAGGTCGCGTCGTCAGCCGAGCCGGATTTCACTGGACGGGCTTCCTTCTCACCGGCAGGACCGGCGTCTGCTGTATTGCCGAAACCGCCGAGCAGTACATTAAAGAAGGAACGGTTCATCGCCTTGCACATGATGTACGAGAGGATCGCACCGCTCGAACCCACCAGCGAACCTGCAATGATCAGCATCGAGTTGTTCAGCGAGAAGCCGATACCCGCCGCTGCCCAGCCGGAATAGCTGTTGAGCATCGACACCACCACCGGCATGTCGGCGCCGCCGATCGGGATGATGATCAGCACGCCCATGACGAACGCCAGGGCCAGCATCAGGGCGAACGCGGCAAGGTTGCCTGTCAGCATGAAGGTGACGCCGAGGATCAGCGTCGCCAGACCCAATACTGCATTCAGCTTGTGCTGACCGCTGAACTGTACCGGTGCGCCCTGGAACAGGCGGAACTTGTACTTGCCCGAGAGCTTGCCGAACGCAATCACCGAACCGGAGAAGGTGATTGCACCGATGGCTGCGCCAAGGAACAGCTCCAGACGGTTACCCGCCGGGATCGAGTCGCCCAGTTGCTTGACGATGCCCAGGGACTGCGGCTCGACCACGGCAGCAATGGCGATGAACACCGCTGCCAGACCGATCATGCTGTGCATGAACGCAACCAGTTCCGGCATTTTGGTCATTTCAACGCGCTTGGCCATGATCGAACCGGCGGTGCCGCCGATCAGCAGGCCGACGATCACGTAACCGATGCCAGCAGTCGCCAGCTCAGCGCCCAGCTTATAGATGAGGCCGACAGTAGTGATGATTGCCAGCGCCATGCCGAGCATGCCGAACAGGTTGCCGCGGCGCGACGTGGTCGGGTGCGACAGGCCTTTGAGGGCCTGGATGAAGCAGATCGACGCGATCAGGTAGAGCGTCGTGACGAGGTTCATGCTCATTACTTAGGCGCCTCTTCTTTTGCTTTCGGGGCTTTCTTCTTGAACATCTCAAGCATGCGGCGGGTGACCAGGAAGCCACCGAACACGTTGACCGCGGCCAGTGCCACCGCGAGGGTGCCCATGGTCTTGCCCAGCGGGGTCACGGTCAGTGCGGCGGCGAGCATGGCGCCGACGATCACGATCGCCGAAATGGCGTTGGTCACGGCCATCAAAGGCGTGTGCAGCGCGGGTGTAACGTTCCAGACCACGTGGTAACCGACATAAATCGCCAGCACGAAGATGATCAGGTTGTAGATACCGGGGGAGATAAGCTCTTCCATCGTCTGAATCCCTGCTTAGGCGTTTTTGCGGATGACTTGGCCGTCGCGGCACATCAGGCACGCGGCGACGATGTCGTCTTCGAGGTTCACTTCGAACTGGCCTTCTTTGGTGAAGACCAGCTTCAGGAAGTCCAGCAGGTTGCGTGCGTACAGCGCCGAGGCATCTGCGGCGACTTCACCGGCGAGGTTGGTCGGACCGACGATGGTCACGCCGTTTTCGATCACGACCTGATCGGCCACGGTCAGCGGGCAGTTGCCCCCTTGGGCTGCAGCGAGGTCGATGACCACCGAGCCGGGTTTCATCTGCGCCACGGTTTCCGCGCTGAGCAGCGTCGGCGCCTTGCGGCCCGGAATCAGTGCGGTGGTGATGACGATGTCGGCCTGCTTGGCGCGCTCGTGCACGGCCTGGGCCTGACGCTGCATCCAGCTCGCCGGCATCGGGCGGGCGTAACCGCCGACGCCGACCGCGCATTCGCGTTCTTCATCGGTCTCGTAAGGCACATCGACGAACTTGGCGCCGAGGGACTCGATCTGTTCCTTTACGGCCGGACGTACGTCGGACGCTTCGATGACGGCACCCAGACGTTTCGCCGTGGCAATCGCCTGCAACCCGGCCACACCCGCGCCAAGAATCAGCACGCGCGCCGCTTTCACGGTGCCCGCAGCGGTCATCAGCATCGGCATGAAGCGCGGATAGTAGTGAGCGGCCAGCAGCACGGCCTTATAGCCGGCAATGTTCGCCTGGGACGACAACACGTCGAGGCTCTGGGCCCGGGAGGTGCGTGGCGCCGCTTCCAGGGCGAACGCGGTAATCCCGCACTCGGCCATCTTCGCGATGGTGTCGTTGTTGAACGGGTTGAGCATGCCCACCAGCACTGTGCCGCGCTTGATCAGCGTGAGCTCGGCATCGCTTGGCGCGACCACTTTGAGAATCAGCTCGGCGCCAAACGCGTCATTGGCACTGCCAATGGTTGCGCCTGCCGCTTCATAGGCACTGTCGACAACGCTGGCTTTGACGCCGGCGCCGGATTGCACAGTGACCTTATGACCTTGGCTGATCAGCTTTTTAATGGTTTCCGGGGTTGCAGCAACCCGTGTTTCACCGGTCTGGGTTTCGAGAGGAACACCAATGTGCACGTCAAATCTCCTGCGTGATCTTATTGAGTAAACCCATGCACTACGGATGGTGCGACTGGGGCGGCCGATCAGCACGATCCCGCCAAATCAGGGCGGGGCGCGGCATTTTGCAGGCGAAGTTTATGCCCTTCAAGGGATTATGACGGGTGACGGAAAATTAACTACAAGTCATCCCGTGACCGAATGTCGCAGATGGCCAGTTGAATCCCTTGCAGGCCGTGCCTTTCAAGGAGTCTGGATGAATTTGAAGAATTTTCTCATCGGTGACGTGAATAGGCCGCAATGAGTCGCGAATGAGGGCGCAAAGCCACGTCGGCAGGCGCTTGTGGGACGTCTGTACGACTTTCGTATACAGTCTGTCGATTTGCGACAAATAGTTATATCTGTAGGGCTTTGATTTTTCTGACTACGGGGTTAGTAATCGCTGAAAGCCTCTAGCCTTCTAGGTTGTAGCTGTGTGCCTGGTTGACCAGCCAATCGCGAAAAGCCTTGAGGGAGGCCGATTCGACCTTTCGCTCCGGAATCATCAGGTAATACGCCTTGATGCTGGAGAGCTCGTTCGGGTTGGCAATCACCAGGCGTTTCTCGGCCAATTCGCGTTGAATCAGGAATGGCGGGATCAGCGCGATGCCCATGTCGTGCATGGCTGCCTGGGCCAGCATGGAGAATAGCTCGTAGCGCGGACCTGTCATGTCGCGGGGGATGGTCAGGTGTTGCGAGTTGAACCACTGGCGCCAGGCGTAGGGGCGGGTGGTTTGCTGGAGCAGCGGCAGATCGGCGATTTCATCGGGTGTCAGATGCGTTTTGTTACCGAGCAGGGCAGGACTGCACACCGGCATCGGATTCTCGCCCATCAGCCTGTGGGATTCAGTGCCGGACCAGTCGGCATCGCCGAAGTAGATGGCGGCATCGAAGTCGGTGTCGGCAAACAGGAACGGGCGCGTGCGGTTGGTCAGGTTGACCGTCACTTCCGGGTGCTTGAGCTGGAAGTCCTTCAGTCTTGGCAGCAGCCATTGCGTGCCGAAGGTCGGTACCACGGCGAGCTCGATCACGTTGGTACCTTGCTGACCCATCACTGACAGGGTGTCGCGCTCCACTGCGTCGAGTTGGGTGGCGACCCGACGGCTGTAGGAAAGGCCCGCTTCTGTCAGCTTCACCCCGCGACGCGAGCGTCGGAAGAGTTCGACGCTGAGGAAGTCCTCCAGGCTGGCGATCTGTCGGCAAATGGCGCCCTGAGTGAGGGAGAGTTCTTCGGCGGCCTTGGTAAAGCTCTCGTGACGGGCGGCAGCCTCGAAGCTGATCAGGGCTGTGGTACTGGGTATCTTGCGGCGCATGTACGTAAACCTCACCAATATGTCGCTCAATCGGCATTTTGCGACGTTTCGGAGTGAGAAATTAGCACAACAGGATGCGAAATCCTCGTTTGCCGGGATGGCGAAGCGGGCCTAGGATCAATGCCACGTTAATTCACCCGATTTGCGAGGACTCACTCATGGGCGGTAAAGCTAGCTTCAACTGGATCGATCCCCTGCTGCTGGATCAACAGCTGACTGAAGAAGAACGCATGATCCGCGACACTGCCGAGCAATTCGCCCAGCAGAGCCTCGCGCCACGCGTTCTGGAAGCCTTCCGCCATGAGAAGACCGATCCAGCGATCTTCCGTGAAATGGGTGAGGTCGGCCTGTTGGGCGCGACCATCCCCGAGCAGTACGGTGGCAGCGGCCTCAACTACGTCAGCTATGGCCTGATTGCTCGTGAGGTCGAGCGTGTCGACTCTGGCTACCGATCGATGATGAGTGTGCAGTCTTCGCTGGTGATGGTACCGATCAACGAATTCGGTACTGAAGCACAGAAGCAGAAATACCTGCCGAAACTGGCTTCCGGCGAGTGGATCGGCTGCTTTGGTCTGACCGAGCCTAACCACGGTTCCGACCCGGGTGCGATGATTACTCGCGCACGTAAAGTCGACGGCGGCTACAGCCTGACCGGCGCGAAAATGTGGATCACCAATAGCCCGATCGCCGATGTGTTTGTGGTCTGGGCCAAGGACGATGCTGGCGATATTCGCGGTTTCGTTCTGGAGAAGGGCTGGAAAGGTCTGAGCGCTCCGGCGATTCACGGCAAGGTCGGCCTGCGGGCTTCGATCACCGGCGAAATCGTCATGGACAACGTGTTCGTGCCGGAAGAGAACATCTTCCCGGATGTACGTGGTCTGAAAGGTCCGTTCACCTGCCTCAACTCTGCACGTTATGGCATCTCTTGGGGCGCGTTGGGTGCTGCCGAGTTCTGCTGGCACACCGCTCGCCAGTACACCCTGGATCGTCAGCAGTTCGGCCGTCCGTTGGCCGCCACTCAGTTGATCCAGAAGAAGCTGGCTGACATGCAGACCGAGATCACTCTGGCACTCCAAGGCTGCCTGCGTCTGGGTCGCATGAAAGATGAGGGCACCGCTGCGGTTGAAATCACTTCGATCATGAAGCGCAACTCTTGCGGCAAGTCTCTGGAGATTGCTCGCATGGCGCGTGACATGTTGGGCGGCAACGGGATCTCCGATGAATTCGGTGTGGCCCGTCACCTGGTCAACCTGGAAGTGGTGAATACCTATGAAGGCACTCACGACGTTCACGCGCTGATCCTCGGTCGTGCGCAGACCGGCCTGCAGGCGTTCTATTAATAGGAGAGCGACCATGGGCGCGCTGTCGCATCTGCGGGTACTGGATTTATCGCGAGTGCTGGCCGGCCCATGGGCCGGGCAGATTCTTGCCGACCTTGGGGCGGAAGTGATCAAGGTCGAGCGCCCAGGTAATGGTGACGATACCCGCGCCTGGGGGCCGCCCTTCCTGAAAGACGCCTATGGTGAGAACACCAGCGAGGCGGCTTATTACCTGTCGGCCAACCGCAACAAGCAATCGGTGACGATCGACTTCACGCGTCCCGAGGGTCAGAAGCTTGTGCGGGAGCTGGCGGCCAAGTCGGACATCCTGATCGAGAACTTCAAGGTCGGTGGGTTGGCGGCTTATGGTCTGGACTATGAGTCGCTGAAGGCGATCAATCCTGATCTGATCTATTGCTCGATCACAGGCTTTGGCCAGACCGGGCCGTATGCCAAACGCGCGGGTTATGACTTCATGATTCAGGGGCTTGGCGGGCTGATGAGCCTCACCGGGCGACCTGAGGGTGACGAGGGCGCCGGGCCGGTGAAGGTGGGTGTGGCGCTCACGGATATCCTCACGGGGCTTTATTCGACCGTGGCGATCCTGGCGGCACTGGCTCATCGTGATCACGATGGGGGCGGGCAGCATATCGATATGGCGCTGCTGGATGTGCAGGTGGCATGCCTGGCCAATCAGGCGATGAACTACCTGACGACGGGCACGGCGCCGAAGCGGCTGGGGAATGCGCATCCGAACATCGTGCCGTATCAGGATTTTCCTACGGCTGACGGCGACTTCATTCTCACGGTGGGCAACGACGGGCAGTTCCGTAAATTTGCCGAAGTGGCGGGGCAGCCGCAGTGGGCGGACGATCCGCGTTTCGCGACTAATAAACTGCGGGTGGCGAATCGGACTGTACTGATTCCGCTGATCCGTCAGGCGACAGTCTTCAAGACGACTGCAGAGTGGGTGGCTCAGCTGGAGCAGGCAGGTGTGCCGTGTGGGCCGATCAATGATCTGTCACAGGTATTCGAGGATCCGCAGGTGAAGTCTCGCGGGTTGGCGATTGAGCTGCCTCACGCGTTGGCGGGGATGGTGCCGCAGGTGGCCAGTCCGATTCGGCTGTCGCGGACGCCTGTCGAGTATCGCCATGCGCCTCCTTTGTTGGGTGAGCATACCTTGGACGTTTTGCAGCGGGTGCTGGGTCTGGGGGCGGGTGCAGTGGCTGCGATGAAGGAGGATGGAGTGCTCTGAGGCTTCTCTCTATATAGAAGGGGTGCGGGATCCTTCTTCTATATAGAGGGAGTTGGATGTTTTTTGGTCTATCTGCAAGTTATTGAAAGAAAAGCGAAATTAAGGGTTGACGGCAGATTCTGAGTCTCTATAATTCGCCCCACTTCCGGCGCAGCCGAAACGGAAAACTCCTTGAGATTCAATGAGTTAAGTAGGTTTCGAG
>NZ_NEJP01000026.1 GCF_002113125.1 Pseudomonas sp. B20(2017)
CGACCCAGCACCGCAGCTTCATCTACGAACCCGGCACCTTCCGCCCGCTGGCGATGCTCGACGGCAAAGGCCCGAAACGCGCCTGCCCGTTCTACTACCAGCTCGACCACCTCGGCACGCCGCAGGAACTGACGGATTACAGCGGCGAGGTCGTCTGGTCGGCCAAATACAGCGCCTACGGCAAGGTCACCTCGCTGGAACTGGCGACCGAGGACTACCTGAACCAGCCGCTGCGCTTTCAGGGGCAGTACTTCGACGACGAAAGCGGACTGCATTACAACCGGCACCGGTATTACGACCCAGACGTGGGGCGGTACCTGACGCCGGATCCGGTGAAGCTGGCGGGTGGGTTGAATCAGTACCGGTACGTACCGAATCCGACGGGGTGGGTGGATCCGTTGGGGTTGACGTCCAATTGTCCGCCGCCGAAAAAACCGTGTCGACCAGTGAAACATGGGACACCTGGCTCGGTCGTTAATGAAGGGGAGCCACCACTACCAAAGATGACCGCGCAAGAACGACGGGCGCGGATTGATGAGTTGGCGGAGGAGAATGCTTATCGGCGTTTATATGAAATGGAAGATGCAGATAATGGAGAGCATTTTTTGGAAAAGCATGGTGCTCAAACTACAGTGGGATCTCAACTTGAAAGGTTGAATTCAGGCAGGAATCCCACCACGGGTGAAATAGAAAGATACATCGGTGGTAGTAAGGATGGGCAACCAAAAATTCCGTCTGCAGCAACACATTTTTTGAGTCATAGGGATCAGTTGAATGCGATCTATAGAGCGCAATTGATTTTTAAGTATACGAATTTACAAGTTTCCAAGAGGCCTATTGATATGGGTAAAATTATTGGTGAAGGGTATAAGAAAGGAAGTCTTGAATATGGTAGGCAATCAAAGGCTGTGGTGATTCTTACGCCGCAGCAGCGTGTCAGGACAGCTTATGCGGATTTTGACTAATGAATAGGTTGTATAAGATTGTAGATATTAAAAATTTGCTTTTTGTTTTTGATATAGAGAATACGACGGATGATGCTAGAGAGAGATTGATAGTTTCGAAGGATGTGAATAGCCGATTAGAGCTTGTCGAGCTGTTTGACGATTTGTTGCGCGCTGAGTTTTTTGAATACACAACAAGTGAACAGGATTTGTTAATTGAGACTGTTAGATACTTCTTAAATGAAGGCGATGATTTTGAGCGGGTTTTTGGAAGTATGACAACCTACTTTGATGATGAGGTGGAAGACAAGAGGCAGTTTATGACCGTGCTTCTAGAATGTCTTTCAAGATATCGTCGTGAAATTTTATGAAGTTTGTGAGATTGATTAGATTTTTTAGTTGTGGAGTAGCTGTGATTAAAGATTTTTTTCGGTTTGTCCGGTCGTTTTTTGGTGCCAGACGTAAGCCTGGAGCCCAAGTTGGTAATGAAGTTTTTTTACAAATTAATGATGCGATTTCTGTTAAGCCTAGGAAGTGTCGGGGTGTTCACAGCTCTCGCTTTTTGAGTCATAGAGCGCAGAGGAATGCATATAACGAGGCGATGACAAGAGAGTCCAGAAAAATGCCCCGTTTCACTGGAGAGGATAGTATGGGAAATCTGGTAGTGAGAATGGAGACTGAAAATATTGGTGAAGGATATGAGCCAAATCCTGCAGATCCATCTGATCCACGCTACATCCCTGAAATGCATGGTTTTGAAATGAGGTTTGATTTCGAGACTCTGGAGCCTTGGGCTCTATACCCAATAGAGAAAGCATAATGTTGATGCATCCTTATCTTGATATTCCTTATCGTCCAAGGTTGTCTCACCTTCTCGGTGGGTTTGATACATATGATCGCGAAGAGAGCTTGGGTGAGGCGCTGGCTGCGTACGATCCTGAGGATCCATCAGACAGAAGTATTTTAATCTCCAGGTACGTAATCCAGCGGTTTTCGAAGCTGAGCTATCGGCATAAATTCGTTTTGTTTGCCGTATTGGGAGAGGCGCTTGAAAAAGGTGGTGATGTCTTTCAAGAGGTTCTGGAGCATGATCCATACTCTCACTCCTTGTT
The DNA here is from genome assembly GCF_002113125.1 of Pseudomonas sp. B20(2017). GTDB lineage: Bacteria > Pseudomonadota > Gammaproteobacteria > Pseudomonadales > Pseudomonadaceae > Aquipseudomonas. The sequence goes on from NZ_NEJP01000026.1 coordinate 2,057, forward strand.
ACCAGACGGCTGGGACGAAATGAGTGACCCAAAAGCATTTTTCGAAAGCATGTACTTTCAGTTGTCCGAAGCATGGATGGACGAGCTTTACAAAGCCATTCAAGAAGACTCATCAACTTGGTAGGCGCAACTTAATGCTTGCTGCGATTTTGAAGGTTTGGGGGCATTTATAGGGTGAAGGTGCTGGTTGCAAGAGATTCGGTTATGTCGAATCATCGATGTCCGAGTGTAAGTGCTTCTGCAGATGGCTGCGCGAACAGGCTATCAATCAAATGCACGCTATACCCAGGAACATTCTTCGCATGATGCTTCGCCTGCGAAGCCATCTCTGCCAACTGACTCGCATCCAGTTGCGCACACGCTTCAGGATGCAAATGCACCACACCAATGGACAATGACAGCAACGGAAACTCCTGACGAATACCCTGACGATTCGGCGCCACAAAACACCCAGCTTCAAGGTGCTCAGGTCGGTAGAAACGGCGGCATTGGCTCTGGAAGTCATCAAGCAATTGGTTCAGCCGTTTGCGCCAATCCTCCGGGCCGAGCACCAACAGAAAATCATCACCACCAATATGCCCGACGAAATCGCGAGACGGGTCAACGCGTTCGTTAAGACATTGCGCCAGACACAACAGCACCTCATCCCCACGCCCATACCCATAGATATCGTTAAAGGGTTTGAAGCTGTCGATGTCGACATAGCAGATCACCGACTCGCGCCCCTGTTGCAGTAGCCGGGTGAGGCATTGCTGTATCGGCACATTCCCCGGCAACAAGGTCAGCGGATTGGCATAGCGGGCCTGCTGAATTTTCAGTTCGGTAATCAGTTTGAGCACGTCAATCACCCGGCCCAGGCCCAGGTAGCTGCCGTTGAGGGTGATGATGAAATCTTCTTCGATGCGTTGCCGGGCGCGGCTGGTGATCAGGCGGCTGACCTGTTGCAGCGACTGGCTCATTTCCACGGCGAGGAAGTCGTCGTTCATCAGGCGGCTGATCGGTTTGCGGGCGAACAGGTCAGTGGCAAAGGGTTTGAGCAGCGCATCGGATAACGAGTGACGGTGGACAATGCCGCATGGCTGACCCTGTTCGTCGAGCACCGCCAGCGAGTTCAGGTTGGCTTGGCGGCGGAAGGCTTCTAGTACGGTGGCGGTCGGCGTGTCGCGATTCACGGCCGGTTGATCGTTGAGCAGGGCGCTGAGATCGCTGCCTTCATCATTCAGCGCAACGGCGCTGCTGTCGTGCTTGGGCATCAAGGCTCGGGCATCGCGCGGCGGGTGTTCCTGAGGGCGCCCGAGCAGATAGCCCTGCACCAGATCCACCCCCATTTCGGTCAGCACCGCCAACTCTTCCGGCAACTCGATGCCCTCGGCAATCACCTGTGCCCGGGAGGCCTTGGCGATTTGCAGGATCGATCCGACGAACTCGCGTTTCAACGCGTCCTGATGGATGCCGTCGATAAAGTGCCGGTCGATCTTCACGTAATCCGGTCGCAGTTCCGACCACAGGCGCAGACTCGAATAACCCGCGCCCAGATCGTCGAGGGCAATTGAAAACCCCATGGCCCGATAGTGATGCAGCGCAGTCTGCAGCAACTGGAAATCATCGATCGGTGTCTGCTCGGTGAGTTCGATCACCACTTGGCTCGGTGGAATACCAAAATCCTGAAGCAGCTGCAGCGTGCGCCCCGGCTGGTGCGCCGCTTCGAGCAGGGATTCCGGAGAGACGTTAAGAAATAGCTTGCCCGGCAACTGCTGTTCGTTGAAACGACGACAGGCGCTTTGGCGGCAGGCGATTTCCAGTTCGCTCAAGCGTCCGGCCTGGCGGGCCACGGCGAACAGGGCGATGGGGGAGTGCAGCGGGCTGTTGGACGGGCCGCGAGTCAGGGCTTCGTAGCCGAGGATGCGCCGTTCGGAGAGGCAAATGATCGGCTGGAACAGGCTGTGTAAACCGCTTTGAGTCAGGATCGAGCTCAAGGCACTCAGCTGTTCGGTCGTGGTCATGGCAATCTCTGGCGATAAAAAAGGACTGGGAGCGTTCTCGATGAAGAGAACCGCTCCCAGTCCTTTATTGCACGACAGAATGATGACTGTTTGATGACGATCCGCGGATCGTCAGCATTAAATTGCCATCACCTTACTTCTTTGCGACCTGGTTGCTCAGCTTCAGGTAATCCAGCAGCACGCGCCCGGTCTCGCTCAGGTAGGCGTCGTCTTCCGGTTTGACCTTGTCCGGCTCGGCGGCTGCCAGGGCGTCGTCGTCTTCTTTCTTCAGCTCTTTGAGCGGTTCTTCGCCTTTGGCCTTGCGACGGATGTTCTCCATCGCCAGTTGCTTGGCGTCGATGTCGGCGTGCTGGGCACGGCGTTCGGCTTCATTGAGGCTGACGGTTTTTTCTTCCAGCAGCTTCTGCGCCAGGGCCAGCTTGTCACGGATGAACACGAACTCCGCGTCCTTGGCGGAACGGGTGTCATGCTCTGACTTGAGCTGGGCCAGGTACGGCTTGAAAGGATCGCTCGCCGGTTTGATCGCCGCTCGGATGGTGTCCCAAGGCATGGCTTCCGGCAGGGCGCTTTCGCCGATTTCCTTGGTGTCGATGATCGACGGGTAATCGATGTCCGGCAGTACGCCCTGATGCTGGGTGCTCTGACCGGAAACCCGGTAGAACTTGGCCAGGGTCAGCTTCAGTTCGCCATGGTTCAGCGGCTGGATGGTCTGCACGGTGCCTTTGCCGAAGGTCTGGCCACCGATGATCAGCGCACGGTGGTAGTCCTGCATGGCGCCGGCGAAGATCTCCGAAGCCGAGGCGGACAGGCGGTTGACCAGCAGCGCCATCGGGCCTTTGTAGAACGCGCCCGGGTTTTCGTCCTCGAGTACATCGACCCGGCCATCGGCGTTACGCACGAGCACGGTAGGGCCCTTGTCGATGAACAGGCTGGTCAGCTCGGTGGCTTCCTGCAGGGAACCGCCGCCGTTGTTGCGCAGGTCGATGACCACGCCGTCGACTTTCTCTTTCTGCAGTTCGGTCAGCAGCTTTTTGACGTCGCGAGTGGTGCTCTTGTAGTCCGGATCGCCGGCACGGAAGGCCTTGAAGTCCAGATAGAAGGCTGGAATCTCGATTACGCCGAGCTTGTAGTCCTTGCCGTCCTGTTTCAGGTTGAGCACGGATTTTTTCACAGCCTGGTCTTCAAGTTTCACCGCTTCACGGGTGATCGGCACGATCTTGCTGGTCTGGTCGTTCGGCGCATTGCTGGCCGGGATGACTTCCAGACGCACCACGGTGCCTTTCGGACCGCGGATCAGCTTGACCACTTCGTCCAGACGCCAGCCGACCACGTCGACCATCTCTTTGTTGCCCTGGGCAACGCCGATGATCTTGTCGGCCGGAGCAACCTGCTTGGTCTTGTCGGCCGGGCCTGCCGGCACCAGACGCACGACTTTCACCTGGTCGTTGTCGCTCTGCAACACGGCGCCGATGCCCTCGAGGGACAGGCTCATGTTGATGTCGAAGTTCTCCGCGTTATCCGGCGACAGATAGTTGGTGTGCGGATCGTAAGACATGGCGAAGGTGTTGATGTACGCCTGGAAGATGTCTTCGGCGCGGGTCTGGTCCAGACGCGCCAGTTGATTCTTGTAGCGCTTGGTCAGGGTTTCCTGGATCTGCTTCGGCTCTTTGCCGGCGATCTTCTGCCGCAGCACTTCGTCCTTGACGCGTTTGCGCCACAGGTCATCGAGTTCCGCGGTGGACTTGAGCCACGGAGCGTCCTTGCGATCTATCAGCAAGGTTTCCTTGGTGGTGAAGTCCATCTTGTCGACGCCTTTGTTCAGCTCGGCAAGGGCGAAGTCCAGACGCGCCTTCACGCGGTCCAGGTAGCGCTTGTAGATGGTGAACCCGGCGTTGAGATCGCCGCTCTTGAGGAAGTCGTCGAACTGGGTCTTCCACTTGTCGAATTCGGCAATGTCGCTGGCCATGAAGTAGCTGCGCGACGGGTCGAGCAGCTTGATGTAGCTGTCGTAGATGATCACCGAGCGCGCATCGTCGAGCGGCGGCTTGCTGTAGTGGTGACGCTTGAGCAACTCGACGACGTTCAGACTGGCGATCACTTCGTCGCGATCAGGCTGCAACTTGTCCCAGCTGTTGGCTGCGAATGTGGTGCCCGACACCGGCAACAGACCGATACCGATGAAAAGAGCGAGGGCGGTGCTGGGGAGCAGATGCTTCATGCTGATTCGACGCGGGGACAATTGATAACGCATATTAGGCCGTCTTTGAAGTCGCCGGTACCTCTACGCTCTGTACGATAACTGCTGTTCAGCGTTCGTTCAGACCCCAGGGCCGGTCGCATAATGCAAAAAGCCCGGCGCTACAGCTTCGGGCTCAGTCCAGACTCACTATGGAGGCACTGTGAAGGCATTGCAAGGCGTTGAAGGTCAAGTGGCATGGGTTGATGAACCAAGTCCTACATGTGATGTAGGACAAGTTCGCATCCGCGTGGCGGCAGCAGGCCTCAATCGCGCGGATTTATTACAGAAAGCCGGACTTTATCCACCCCCTCCGGGTGCCAGCCAGGTGCTGGGTCTTGAGTGTTCCGGGGTGATCAGCGAGGTCGGCGCAGGTTCGTCCTGGCAGGTCGGTGATCGGGTCTGCGCCTTGCTGGCCGGGGGCGGGATGGCCGAAGAAGTGGTCGTCGACGGACGGCATGTGCTGCCGGTTCCTGAAGGTGTATCGCTGATCGAGGCAGCGGCGTTGCCCGAGGTGTACGCGACCGTCTGGCTGAATGTGTTTCAACTCGCTGCGCTCAAACCGGGTGAGAAAGTTCTTCTGCACGCCGGGGCCAGTGGCATCGGCTCAGCCGCGATTCAACTGTGCAAGGCCTTCGGCAATCCGTGCTGGGTCAGCGTCGGCTCGACTGAGCGGCTGGCCTATTGCGAATCGCTGGGTGCTCAGGGCGGGGTGGTTCGCACCGACGATCTGGAAAGCCTGCGGGATTTCGGGCCGTTCGATGTGATCCTGGATCCGGTGGGCGGCAACTATTCGGCGTTGAACCTCAAGCTGATGGCGCAGGACGGCCGTTGGGTGCTGATCGGCCTGATGGGCGGCCGCGAGGCGAAACTGGATCTGGCCCAGGTATTGGCCAAGCGCGTGCAACTGCTGGGCTCGACCCTGCGCAGCCGTGACGATCAGTTCAAGGCCGATCTGTTCAGCGATCTGAGCCAACACGTGTGGCCACTGTTTTCCGAGGGGCGACTGAAGCCGCAACTGGCCAAGACCTTTGCGATCAAGGATGCCGAGGCGGCATTCGCCGAGCTGGCGAGCAACACGGTCGCCGGGAAGCTGGTACTGGTGATCGACGACAGCCTGAGCTGAAAAAGCCGAACCTGTGGGAGCGAGCTTGCTCGCGATGGCAGTCCGTCAGAGGCATAGTCAGCGACTGACAGATCGCAATCGCGAGCAAGCTCGCTCCCACAGTGGTATCCGACTACTTCCAGAGGTGGATCGGCCAGCCGGATTTCTCGGCCTCTGCCAGCAACACCGGATCCGGATTGACCACATGCGGGTAATCCACCTTCAGCAGCAGCGGCAGGTCATTGCGTGAGTCGGAATAGAAACTCGCGCCCTCAAGATTTTCTTCTTCGGCATCCAGCCATTCCAGCAAGCGGGTGATCTTGCCTTCGCGGTAGGTCAGGGTGCCCACGGTGTGGCCGCTGTACACGCCATGCGCCACTTCCAGTTCGATCCCCAGCACCTCGTCGATGCCCAGTCGATCGGCAATCGGTTTGACCAGGTGCGTGCCCGAGGCCGAGATCACCAGAATCCGGTCGCCGGCCTTGCGGTGGGCGGCGATGGTCTTGGTGGCGTCGCTGAAGATGATCGGCTCGATGAAGTCTTCAACCCAAGGGCCGACCAGATGCTCGACCTCTTCCGGAGTGCGGCCGATCAGCGGTTCGAGGCTGAACTCCATGTAGTCTTCCATGCGCAACTTGCCATGGCTGTAGGCGTCCATCAGCTCGTTGTTCTTGCGCATGAACGACTCGGGATCGACCCAGCCCAGGCGCCCCATCTGCTCGCTCCAGAGAGTGGCGCAGTCGCCGTGGATCAGGGTTTCGTCCAGATCAAAAATTGCCAGGGCCATCAGTTCAGTTCCCTCTTGGGTGTCAGCAAAGTCATCAGGCTACCTCACACAGGGCGGTGGGATCGATGGAAAGTGACAGGCGCTGACCGTCGGGATGCAGATCCGCCGCCGAGCGGTTGAGCACATCCACCACCAGTTCCACGCCCCGGGCTTCGACGCGGTAGCGAATCACGTTGCCCAGCAGGCTGTGGCTGCGGATTTGTGCGTCGAGTTCGCCGTTGAGGCTCAGTTCGATGGCCTCCGGGCGAATCGCGATGCGGTGGTTGATCGGCCGCTGCAACAGCTTCGACGCACTCTCGGCATCCAGCAGGTTGTAGTTGCCGATGAAGCCGGCGGCGAACACGTCGACCGGCGCGGTGTAAAGGGTTTCGGCATCGCCGCTTTGTACGATCTTTCCCTGATTCATCAGGAAAATCCGGTCAGACATGGTCAGGGCTTCTTCCTGATCGTGTGTGACGAAAATCGTGGTCAGGCCGAGTTCGCGCTGGATCTGACGGATCTGTTCACGCAGGTGTTTGCGAATCCGCGCGTCGAGGGCAGACAGCGGTTCATCCAGCAGCAACAGGCGCGGACGGGTCACCAACGAGCGGGCGAGGGCGACGCGCTGGCATTGACCGCCGGACAACTGATGCGGATAGCGACTGGCGAAATCGTTGAGTTCAACCAGTTTCAACACTTCGGCAACCCGCTTGTGGCTGTCGTCGGCGTTGACCTTTTGCATGCGCAGGCCGAAGGCGACGTTCTGCTCCACGGTCATATTGGGGAACAGCGCGTAGCTCTGGAACACCATGCCGATCCCGCGTTTCTGTGGGGTGAGCGGCACGATGTCGACGCCGTCCAGCAAAATTTTGCCGCCATCCACCGGCGTCAGGCCGGCGATGCAACGCAGCAGGGTGGATTTGCCGCAACCGGACGGGCCGAGCAGGGTGACGAACTCACCTTTCTGGATTTCGCAGTTGATATCGCTGAACACCGTGGTGCCCGCGTAGTTTTTTTGCAGGTGTTGGACGCTGACATAGCTCATTCGCTTTTGTCCTTGTTCAAGATGTTGGCGACCCAGGTCAGGACCAGCACGAAAAAGAAGTAGGAGATCACCAGCGCACTGGTGAAGTGGCCGCTGCTGTTGCGCATGTTGTTCAGATAAACCTGCAGGGTTTCGTAGCGGGTGCCGACCAGAATGTTGGCGAACACGAACTCACCGAACAGGAACGAGAACGACAGCAGCAACGCGACCATCAGGCCTTTGCGCAGGTTTGGCAGCACCACCAGGAACGCGGCCTGAAAGGTGCTGGCGCCGAGCAGTTGGGCGGCGTCCATCAGGTCGCGCAGGTTGATCGCTTGCAGGTTGTTGGTGATCGCCCGGTACATGAACGGCAACGCTACGGTGAAGTAGCAACCGATCAGAATCCATGGCGTGCCGACCATCGCGAACGGTCCGGAACCGTAGAGCTGCAACAGGCCCACCGACGACACCACCGGCGGCACCGCGAAGGGCAGCAGGATCAGGATGTTCATCAGCGCATCGAGTTTGGGGAAGTGGTAATGCACCACGAACAGCAGCGGCAGTATCAGCACCACCGACAGGATCAGCGCGCCGACGCACACCAGCAGTGACTGGCCGAAGGCGTGCAGGAAGCGCGGGTCGCTCCACAACTGGACGTACCACTTGAAAGTGAAACCGCTGGGCAGGATTGTGGCCGACCAGCTGCTGGCGATCGAGTAGATCAGCGTGCCCAGCAGCGGCAGCAGCAGGATGGCGAACAGCAGATACACCACGACGCGGTGGTAGACGCCGGCCGGGCCGGATTCAGCGCGAGACATGGTAGCTCCTCTTCAGCAGCAGTTGATGCACGACGGTCACCAGGGTCATCAGCGCCACCAGCACCACGGCCAGGGCACTGGCCAGGTTCGGATCGAGCGAAATGTCGCCGGAGACCATCGCCGCAATCCGGATCGGCAGTACGTTGAAGTTGCCGGTGGTCAGGGCATACACCGTGGCGTAGGCGCCGAGGGCGTTGGCCAGCAGGATCACAAAGGTGCCGAGCAGGGCCGGCGTCAGTACCGGCAGGCCGATGTGGCGCCAGAACTGCCAGCCGTCAGCGCCGAGCAGTGCGGCGGATTCGCGCCAGTCTTCGCGCAGGGCATCGAACGCCGGGTACAGCAGCAAGACGCCGAGGGGAATCTGGAAGTAGGTGTAGAGGATGATCAACCCGGTTTTCGAGTACAGGTTGAAGTCTTCGATGATCCCGGCCTGCTTCAACATGATGGTGATGCTGCCGTTGAAACCGAGCAGGATGATGAACGCGAAGGCCAGCGGCACGCCGGCGAAGTTGCTGGTCATGTTGGCGAAGGCATTGACGAAGTTGCGCAGTTTCGAATCGACCCGGCGCAGGGAGTACGCACCCAGCACCGCGATGATGATCCCGAACACACTCGACCAGAAACTGATTTCGAGGCTGTACTGGATCGCCTGCAGGTAGAACTTCGAGCTGAAGATCCTGCTGAAGTTGGCTAAGCCCCAACCGAATTCTTCCGATTGCAGGCTGTTGATCATCACCCAGATCAGCGGGGCGATTTCGAACGCGATAAAGAACAGCGCGAAAGGCACCAGGCACAGGGCGGCCAGCCATTTGCCGCGAGTCATTGAGTTCACTTGAGCAACTCCCGGCAAACAGGTTTGTCGTGGGGTACGCCGAGCAGTTCGCAGACGGTGCCGCAGAGGTCGGTCTGCTTCGGCGTGGCATCGGCGTTCAGGCTGAAGGCATCACCGAGTACGAACAATGGCACCTGGCGTTCTTCCGGCAGCAGGCCGTTGTGCGAGCGGTCGTTGTTCATGCCGTGGTCGGCGGTCACCAGCACCTGGCAACCGGCGTCGAGCCAGCCTTGCAGGTAGTCGGCGAGGATGATGTCGGCGCTGCGCGCGCTGTTGCGGTATTGCGGGGTGTCGAGGCCGTGCTTGTGGCCGGCGTCGTCGATGTTCATCGGATGGATCAGCAGAAAATCCGGAGCGTGGCGCAGGCGCAGGTTTTCGGCGTCGGCGAACAGGTGCGAATCCGGGTAGTGATCGTTCCAGTAGAAGTGGCCGTGCTGGATCGGTAGCGTCGGGTCATCGGTATGCCGATCCCGTGCCGCCACGAACGGCGAGCGGTTGTAGAGCTCGCTGACCCAGTGGTACGCCGCGGCAGCGGTTTTCAGACCGGCATCGCGGGCGTAGTGATAGATGCTGCGCTGGTTGGACAGGCGCGAGACATTGTTGTGGACGATGCCGCTGTCGATCGGCGGTACGCCGGTGAGGATGCATTCGTAAAGCGGTCGGGACAGGGCCGGCAGCTCGCACTCCAACTGATAGAGCGCGGCGCGTCCTGCGCCAACGTAAGCCTGCAGATGCCCCATGGCGTGACGCGCGACCTCGTAGTTGAGGCCGTCGAGCACGACAAGGATGACGGTGTGCTTCATAGGGGCAAAAACTCCGCGAAACAATAAATCGGAAAACTCGAAATAGACACGGATCCTGTGGGAGCGGGCTTGCCCGCGAAGGCGTCATGCAATTCAACACATTTGTTGAATGTGAAATTGCCATCGCGGGCAAGCCCGCTCCCACAGGGTTTTGCGTCAAACCCTGTGGGGACTTACGGGCTTACTTCATTTCTACGATGACTTCTTCGTTCCACTTCTGCGGCAGGGCCTTGGAGGTTTTTTCCCACGCATCGGCGTCCTTGATCGGCGTGACTTTCTTGTACTGCTCGTTCGGCAGCAGTTTGGCTTTCACGTCTTCCGGCAGTTGCAGGTGCTCGGCGCGGATCGGACGGGCGTTGCCGCGGGCGAGGTTGGTCTGGCCGGCGTCACTGAAGATGTATTCGCGGGTAAGCTTGGCGGCGTTCGGGTTCTTCGCGTATTTGTTGATGATGGTGGTATAGCCGGAAATCACCGAACCGTCTGACGGGATCAGCACCACGTAGTCATCCGGGTTGGCCATCTTGGCCTTGTAGCTCAGGCCATTGAAGTCCCAGACCACGCCGACTTCGATCTCGCCTTTTTCCATGGTGGCGATGGTCGGGTTGGCCATCGACAGGCGACCCTGCTTGGCGATGTCTGCGAACAGCAGCAGGGCAGGCTGCAGGTTTTTCTCGTCGCCGCCGTTGGCCAGCGCAGCGGCGAGTACACCGTTGGCAGCTTGTGCAGCGGTGCTCACGTCACCGATGGAGACCTTGTATTTGCCGCCCTTGAGGTCAGCCCATTTGGTCGGCACTTCGGAGCCGTGCAGCAGCTTCTTGTTGACGATGAAAGCGATGGTGCCGGTGTAGGCCAGTGCCCAGTTGCCGTCCTTGTCCTTGGCCCAGTCCGGTACTTGATCCCAGGTGGTCGGTTTGTACGGTTGCACCACGCCTTGCTTGACCGCGATCGGGCCGAAAGCCGCACCGACGTCGCCGATGTCGGCAGTGGCGTTGTCTTTCTCGGCGGCGAACTTGGCGATTTCCTGGGCCGAACTCATGTCGGTGTCGATGTGTTTCAGGCCGTAGTTCTTGGCCAGGTCTTCCCAGGTGCCTTTCCAGTTGGCCCAGTCATCGGGCATGCCGACGCTGTTGACGGCGCCTTCCGCTTTCGCAGCGGCTTCCAGGGTTTTCAGATCATCAGCCGCCATGGCGGCGGTGCACATGGCAATGGTCGAGCCTAACAGTGTTGCCAGGAAAAGCTGTTTCATTCCGAAGCTCCTTGGTCGTGTTCAACGCTGCGATTGCGGTTTGTGTTGGTCTAGGTCAGCAATACCTGAGCCAATCTAAGGCGGCTGGATGACATTTTGATGTCGGCAATTGCCCTGTCAGCCTTTTATTTCTCCGGTATCGACGGCTGCCCGTTAAGCGTAGACCAGCTTCAAAGGCCCGGTAGACAAGGGACTTGGCCGATGTATTGCAAGTTGTCAGGACGACCGTTCGGTAGTTTTGTCATCTCTCGGTCATCTGCACTGCCTAGGCTTGCAGCACGACCGGATGGCTCGATTGCTGTGCGGTTTTGCCCCGAAACAGTGCTGGTCTAGTCCAGATAGGTAACGTTGATGCGCGATGAGGCAACAAAAGCGGTGACAGCGATTGGCCAGATCCTTCAGGAACAGCTCGACCATGGGTTGCTGGCGGCGGGGAGCAAGTTGCCGGCCGAGCGCAAGCTCAGTGAGCTGTTCGGTACGACGCGGATTACGGTGCGTGAAGCGTTGTTGCAGCTGGAGGCGCAAGGGCAGATTTATCGCGAGGAGCGGCGGGGCTGGTTCGTGTCACCACCGCGTCTGGCTTACAACCTGATGCAGCGCAGTCACTTTCACGCGATGGTCAGTGCGCAGGGGCGGGTGCCGTCGACCGAGGTGATTTCGGCGCGGTTACAACCGGCGTCAGCGGCGGTGTGTGCCTGGTTGCAGTTGCCGGCGTTGTCGAGCGTGATTCAGATTTGCCGGTCGCGGCGGATCGATGGGCGACTGGTGCTGTATGTGGAGCATTATCTGAATCCGCAGTTTTTTCCGGGGATTCTGGAGTTTGATTTGAATCAGTCGATTACCGAGCTGTATGCGCGGCATTACGATTTGCACTATGGGCGGGTGCGGTTCGAGATTGTGCCGACGTCTTTATCGGTCGATGCGGCGGCGGCGTTGCGGGTTTCGGTGGGGAGTCCGGGGTTGAGGATCGCTCGGGTTAATTATGATCAGTTTGGGCGGTTGATTGATTGTGATCTGGAGTTTTGGCGGCATGATGCGATTCACGTTGGGGTTGATGTGGTTTGATCACTTTGTGTGAATATCCGTTGCTTCGGGTGTTGCGGCTTATGGTTCCGCCCTTACGGCGGGTCACTTTTTTCAAACGCCAAAAAAGTAACCAAAAACGCTGGGCCCCGGCGTTCGGCACCTCGCCTGGGCTCGGTGTTCCTTCGTTACGGGATTCATCCGGGGGCATCGCCTACGGTTTGCTTCGCTGCACCTCCTCTCGATGCATGCGGCTTCGCCGCATGGTCGCTGCGCTCCCACCCCCGGATAAATCCCTCCACTCAGCCGGCCGATGGGGCCAAAAGATCAAAAGCTTTACTCGAGCTAACGCTCATCGTTTTGAGTGGTGAGGGCTGGTTTATTCCTGGGTTTGGCCGCCGCCTGCGGTGATCACTTGCACATTCATTCTCGGCGTCGCCAGGTCCAGGCCGGCTTCATCCAGGTGCCGTTTCAGCGACAGGTTGAACGCTCGTGAAACTTCCCACTGTTTAATCGGTGCGGTCTTGAACCTTGCACGCAATATTGCGTTGCCGGATTCAAAGCTTTCCACGCCCTGGAATTCCAAAGGCGACCAGATATTGCGTCGTTGCAGCGGATCTGTGCGCATTTTCTGGCCGACGTCGCGCATCAGTTTGATGGCTTCGTCGATGCTCATGTTGAACGGCACGGCCACGCGGAAGATCGCGTAGCCGAATTCGCGGGAGTAGTTTTTGATGCTTTTGATTTCGCTGAACGGGATGGTGTGGACGATGCCGTCGATGTCTCGCAGGCGTACGGTGCGGATGGTCAGGCCTTCGACGGTGCCGAGGTGGCCGCCGACGTCGACGTAGTCGTCGATGGCCAGGGAGTCTTCGATGATGATGAACAGGCCGGTGATGAGGTCGGCCACCAGTGACTGGGCGCCGAAGCCGATGGCCAGGCCGATGACGCCGGCACCGGCCAGCAGGGGCGTGACGTTCATGCCCATGTTCGCCAGGGCGACGATCAGGGCGATGATGAAGATCGCCACGAACAGTACGTTGCGGATCAGCGGCATCATGGTTTGTGCGCGGGCGTTGGCCAGGCCTTTGCGCGAGCGGGTGAGGGCGTGGTGGACGGCGGTGTCGCTCAGGATCCAGATCAGCCACGCGAAGATCAGCGTGCCGATCAGGCTGAAGATTTTTACGCTGACGTCGTGCCCTTCGCCTTCGGTGAAGCCGATCAGCGACATGCCCCAGACCCGCAGGCCGAGTTCGATGAAAGCCAGCCACACCAGCAAATGCGCGAGGGTGTAGAAGAAGCTTTTCAGGCGCTCGGAATACAGCGCATGACGTTTTGGGCCGCGTTGGGGTTTGAGGGCGTGGCGGCGGACGAGGCCGTTGATGACCATGCACAACACCAGCAGCACGGTGCAGATCAGCGACTGGCGCAGGGCGGTGCTGGTGTCGCCGGCGGAGATGAAGGTGGCGAACAGGGAAATGCCCACCAGCACCAGTGCCGGCACGTACCAGAAGGTGCCGAGGATTTCGATGGTGTCGCTGAGGGCACGGCGGGTCAGGCGGCGGGACAGGGGCTGGTTGCGGATCAGGTGGGCGATCGGCCGGCGGAAACGCAGGATGAACAGCCCGGTCGACAGCGCCGCGAGGACGTTGGCGACCGTGGCGGCGGTGTGTGCCAGGTGCACGCCGAGGCCGGCCACCAGTCGCGGATCGCTCAGGGCTTCACCGAAGGCGGCGAAGCTGCCGATCAGCCACAACGGGCGGAAGGCCTGGTGACGCAGGATGTACAACGCGCGATGGCGGTGCGGGCCGTCGAGTACGGAGAAGGCGATCACGCAGATGGCCGAGAAACAGGTGCCGACCACCAACGCGTATGCCAGCACCATCGCCAGGCTTTTGCCCAGTGACGATGGCAGCGCGTAGCTCATGTAAACCGTGATCACCAACGCGATCAGCCATGGCCCGAGCTTGCGCAGGGCGAAGCGCAGCATATCGAGGGCCCGGGGGTTTTGCGGCAGTTCTTCGGTCAGGCCGAAGCGCATGCGTACCCGGTGGCCGAGCCAGATCAGCGCGGCGGCGAGCAGGCTCCAGACCGCGAGGATCACGGCGAAGGCGAAGATGATCGGCAGCCATTCGCTGGCCGGAAGCATCAGGCCTTTGAGCTCGTCCTGGGCCATGTCGAATTCGGCAGACCAGCGATTGAGTGGGCTGTCGGCGCCGGTGAATTGTTTTTCGAAAGTGGCGAGGGTGCCGCCGATCAGTCCCAGCACACCTTCTTCGGGGCTGGCCTGGGCTTTTTTCGTGGCGTCGCGCAGCTTTTTCAGATCGGTCAGCAACTGGGCACGTTGCTTGTCGTTTTCCAGCGACTTGATGACTTCGTCCAGCGACTGGCCGAGCGGTGCCTGAGCTTCTGGCTGAGTATTGCCGGAGCCTGTGAGCAGTCCCGGCAGACCGGCAGCGTCGGCAGGTGCCGGCGACATCAGGGTCATCAGGCAGACGAGGAACAGGCAGGGCAGGGCAAAAAGACGAGCGAACACTAGGCGGTCAACCTCGCAAGGGGCGGATCGGGCGAGTGTACGAGCCCGCCAGATTCAATGCGAGCCGGGCGCGGATTTATTCGTTGAGTTTGGCCAGGATCTTGTAGACCACGGTGGCCAGGATCATCAGCATGCCGATCCACATGGCGAACACACCGGCGTTCTTGTCACGGAAGTTGAAGCCGATGGCCAGCAGAATCATTCCACACAGGATGGGAATGAGCATGGAGTGGAACGCAGACATCGAGATCATGGCGACAGCCTTGTCGAAGGGAATGATTTAAGTCTAGGTGGGATTTTGCCGACCGGTGGTGATGTGTATCAGAAGTGAGCCGGTTTTACAGGCCAAAGGATCGCAGCTCGAAGCTGCGATCCCGGCTGTTTGTTATGGCAATTCGCGACTGGCGTAGAACGCGCTCAGCACTTTGACCAGGTGAGCCAGGTCGTGGCTGCCGCACAATTCGCGGATCGAGTGCATGGCGAACGTCGGCAGGCCGATATCGACGGTGCGCACGCCCAGGTGGCTGGCGGTGATGGGGCCGATGGTCGAACCGCAACCCATGTCGCTGCGCACCACGAAGCTTTGCACCGGCACTTCTTCGGCCATGCACAGATGGCGGAAGAAACCGGCGGTTTCACTGTTGGTGGCGTAGCGCTGGTTGCTGTTGACCTTGATCACCGGGCCGGCGTTGAGTTTCGGGCCGTGGTTGGCGTCGTGCTTCTCGGCGTAGTTAGGGTGTACGCCGTGGGCGTTGTCGGCCGAGACCAGCAGGGATTTCTGGATGGTGCGCACGAACTCGTCACCTTCCGGCAACAGACGGCGCAGGGTCTGTTCCAGCATCGGGCCATCAGCGCCGCAGGCAGAGCAGGAACCGACTTCTTCGTGGTCGTTGCACACCAGCACGCAGGTCTCTTCGGTGTCGGCGGTCAGCAAGGCTTGCAGGCCGGCGTAGCACGACAGCAGGTTGTCGAGGCGTGCACCGGCGATGAAGTCGCCATGCAGACCGATGACGGCGGCGCTTTGGGTGTCGTAGAAACTCAGCTCGTAATCCAGCACCACGTCGGCGTTAAGACCGTGTTCGCGGGCCAGTTGATCGGTGAGCACCGCGCGGAAGTCCACGCGCTCGTCACCGGCGAACTGCGCGAGAATCGGTGGCAGTTCGGTCTGGGCGTTGATGGCCCAGCCCTGGTTGGCTTCACGGTTGAGGTGAATGGCCAGGTTGGGAATGATCGCGATCGGGGCCTTGAAGTCGATCAGTTGACTCTCGACTTTGCCGTCGCGGCGGAAGGTGACGCGGCCAGCCAGCGACAGGTCGCGGTCGAACCATGGCGCCAGCAGCGCGCCGCCGTAGACTTCGACGCCGAGCTGCCAGAAGCCCTGGCGTTGCAATTCAGGTTGTGGCTTGACTCGCAGGCACGGGCTGTCGGTGTGGGCGCCGACCAGACGGATGCCGTCGTGCAGTGGCGAGTTGCGGCCCATCTTGATCGCGACAATCGAGGAGTCGTTACGGGTGACGTAGTAACGACCATTGGCTTCGGTGTGCCAGGTTTCGCGCTCGTCGAGGCGCACATAACCGGCGGCCTCCAGCCGTTGAACAAGGCTGGCGGTGGCGTGGAACGGGGTAGGGGAGGCCTTGAGGAAGTCGATCAGGCCTTGGTTCAACTCTTCGCGCATAACAAGCTCCAGACAGCAATGGGCGGGAGTTTAACGCATCGGCCTGATGCTTGGGACAAGACATGTGCCACTCGCATCAACGAGCGGCGGCCACGCGTTTTTTCAGGTAATTCATGATCACTTTTTCGTCTTCAGGCTTGTCCGGACGAGGCAGTTGTTTTGGCCAGCGGCTCTGATTGAGCAGCTTTTTCTGGCGGCTCTCGTCCCAGCGCAGGATTTCCCGTGAGGCGCATTCCCACCATTCATGACGACAGGCGCTGTAGTAGGGGTGATCTGGCGCGGCGCTGCCGTACAGCAGATCCCGGCCGACCTTGCGCATGGCACCGCTTTGATTGCGCAATTTCCACTTGATCTTCAGGCGCTGCCAGGCGGAAGGGAAGGGTTTGACCCGAGGCACATCAGTGCACAGGTCCACCAGTCGCTGACTGAATTTCTCGCCGTGCTGGGCGAAGAAAAACGCCTGCATCGCGTGGAAGAAGCGTTTTTCCGCGAAATAGTGGTAGACGTGTTTGCGGGCTTCCACCACCGGCCGTTCGCGCATTGCGTAGGACAGGGCGATTTGCTCGATGGTGTGGATCTCGAACCCGCCGGCCGTCCACTCATCGATCAGGCGAATCGATTCTTCGAACAACGCCGAGTCGCGGTCGGTGATGCCACACAGGCCGCTGTTATAGAGTTTGAAGCCGTTCTGCGGGGAAACACCGTGGACGCTGAGGTCGCGAGCGAGCTTCAAGTAGCCAGGCCGTTCGAAGACGTCCTTCCAGTCGTATTCGAAGCGATCCATCACTGACTGATTCGCATCGATGTATTGGAACAGGCTGCTCGGGGGGCTGGTGAACAGGGTGTCGGTGTCGACGAACAGGGTTTTCTCGGCCAGTTGCATGCCGGCGGCAATCGCACAGGCCTTGCGCCGGTGGTGGTAGCCGTTCTGCCCCTGCCAGCGGGTCAGGGTCGCTTCGTCGAGTAGCACGGTGTCGACCGGCCAGCCTTCGTAGTCCTGCGGCCGGTCAGTGAGAATCCTGATCGCCGGACGCTTGCCGTTTTTGGCCTGGGACAGGGCGGTGAGGATGCTGAACTTGGCTTCGCGCCGGTAGACATCCTGATTGCCGTAAATCAGGTAGAGCAGTTGATGACGGGTCTTCTTGACGGGTGTTGCCAGGGAATCAGTACAACTCATCCGGAACAAAATCCTTTAAAACGGGCGACTGCCGGTCAGGCAGTGCTTAAAACGGTGCCGGGCATTCGAAGCGCAAGCGTTCGCCGGACTGTGGGTGGGTGAAGCTGAGCATGCTCGCGTGCAGGCACAGTCGCGGCCAGGCCGCGAGGGCTTGCTCGTGGGCGTAGAGACCGTCACCGAGCAACGGGTGACCAATCGACAGCATGTGCACGCGCAATTGGTGCGAACGCCCGGTGATCGGCGTGAGCTCGACGCGACACCAGTCGCCACAACGCTCCAGCACACGCCAGAAGGTCAGGGCGTGTTTGCCGAATTCGTGGTCGACCACGTGGCGCGGCTTGGTCGGCGGGTCGTAGCGCAATGGCAGGTCAATGCTGCCGCTGTCCAGTTCCGGCTGACCCCAGCAGAGCGCAGTGTAGGATTTCTCTGTTTCACGATCGTGAAACTGGCGCGACAGTTCGCGGTGGGTGTCGGCGTCACGGGCCAGCAGAATGATCCCCGACGTTTCCCAGTCCAGGCGGTGGACGATACGGGCTTCCGGGTAGCCGTTTTCCTGCAGGCGGGTGATCAGGCAGTCCTTGTTGTCGTCGGCCCGGCCGGGGACGGAGAGCAACAGGGTCGGTTTGTTCACCACCAGAACGGCGGCGTCCTGATGAATGATTTGGACGTTGGACAACGGCATTAAAACAGCCTCGTAACAAATGCCAACGGCGGCTCAGGGCCCCTCCGGTGTCGGAAGGGCCCTGAGCCGCCGTCGTTCCTGCCGGATCGACTCAGCGGTCTGGCAGGGTGATGTTGAGTTCCAGAATCGAGCAGCTGCCCTGGCTCTCCAGTGCCACGTGCACGTCGTCGTTGCCGATGTTGACGTACTTGCGGATCACTTCCACCAGTTCCTTCTGCAAGGATGGCAGGTAGTCAGGGGTGCTGCGCTGGCCGCGTTCATGCGCCACGATGATCTGTAGACGCTCTTTCGCGACCGAGGCGGTACTTGGCTTTTTGTTGGCACGAAAGAAGTCAAAAAGGTTCATTACCTACCTCCAAACAGACGCTCGAAGAATCCCTTCTTCTCGACATTCAGGAACCGGTGTTCTTTTTCCTTGCCCAGCAGACGATCTACAGTATCGCTGTAGGCCTGGCCGGCGTCGCTTTGATCATCGAGGATCACAGGTACGCCCTGGTTGGAGGCCTTGAGTACGGCCTGGGATTCCGGAATGACGCCCAGCAGGCGCACGGCGAGGATTTCCTTGACGTCTTCGACGCCCAGCATTTCGCCTTTCTCGACGCGCTCCGGGTGGTAGCGGGTGATCAGCAGGTGTTCCTGGATCGGCTCTTCGCCTTTTTCGGCGCGACGGGACTTGCTGGCCAGCAGGCCGAGCATGCGGTCGGAGTCACGTACCGAGGACACTTCAGGGTTGGTCACGACGATCGCTTCGTCAGCGAAGTACATGGCCAGGTGCGCGCCTTTTTCGATACCCGCCGGGGAGTCGCAGACGACGAACTCGAATTGTTCCTTGAGCTCCATCAGGACTTTTTCCACGCCTTCCTGGGTCAGCGCATCTTTGTCGCGGGTCTGGCTGGCGGCCAGCACGTAGAGGTTTTCCAGGCGCTTGTCTTTGATCAGGGCCTGTTGCAGGTTGGCTTCGCCGTTCACCACGTTGACGAAGTCATACACCACGCGGCGCTCGCAACCCATGATCAGGTCAAGGTTACGCAAGCCCACGTCGAAGTCGACGATCACTGTTTTGTGGCCGCGCAGAGCGAGGCCGGTACCGATAGCGGCGCTGGTGGTGGTCTTACCCACACCACCCTTGCCGGATGTAACCACGAGAATCTTGGCCAAGGTGTTTCACCCCTAAGGAAGAAGGACTGTTCAGCCCCTGAAAAACATCTCTTGAAAACTACTGCAGTCGGACAGCCTTGGCTGGAATTTGGCTTTTGGCCTTTTTCCTACTTCGTTTGAGCCGTTTTCGCTACGTTTTAGAGATGCTTGGAAAATGCGGCAGTATCCGTTAAAGCCGAATGATGTTCAACACGTCGCCCGACAGGCTGACCTGTACGCCGGAACCCCACATCGGATCGCGACGCAGGTCCTCGGAAACCTTGTAATGGCCTGCGATGGAGATCAGTTCAGCGCTCAATTGCTGACAGAAAATCCGCGCCTTGGTGTCACCCTTGACCCCGGCCAGCGCACGACCGCGCATCGGGCCGTATACATGGATGTTGCCATCGGCGAGAAGTTCCGCCCCCGGACTGACCGAGGAAACCACGACCAGATCGCCACCTTGCGCATATATCTGTTGGCCACCACGTACTGGCGTGGTGATGACGCGGGTCGGTTTAACGGTTGGCTCCGGCGGTTTTTCCGGCTTCTTCGGTGCGACGGGTTCGGCGCTTTCCAGCGGTCGCTCGCGGGCGCCGGACGGCGGCAGCACCGGGATGTCGATGGCGATGGCGGCGGCAATGTCTTCGATGCGGCTGGCGCGGATCGCCAGGGTGCGCAGGCCATGCTGGCGGCACACGCGCATCAGGCCCGGCAGGTCGACGGCGCCTTCGCCTGGTGGCAGTTTGTCCAGCGCCAGAACCAGCGGCGCGTTGCTGAAGAAATTCGGTGCCTGGGCGACTTTGGCGGCCAATTGCCGATCGAGGCTGTCCAGGTCGTTGCGGGACAGCTCCAGCACTGTAATGGCGAGCATGCTGCCCTTCAGCTGGAACACGGGATCTTGGTCTTTCGGTTCGGTTTGGCTCATGTCGGCATACAACGGCTTGTCACTAAAAGTGCCGAGACTTATAACGAGAACGCCCGCAGGCCGCAAGCCGGGTCGAACGATGTAGAATGCGCGACCACTGTATTTACGGAAGCTTTAATGGATCGCCCGCGTTTTCGAAAAGCATTTCTTGCCCCACGCTTCTGGCCGCTCTGGTGCGGCCTCGGGCTGTTGTGGCTGATCGTGCAGCTGCCGTATCCGGCCTTGCTGGCCATCGGTCGCTTTCTCGGTGCCCTGATGTATCGCTTCGCCGGCGACCGGCGGCGCATTGCCAAGCGCAATCTGGAACTGTGTTTCCCGGAAAAATCCGCCGCCGAACGCAAGCGCCTGCTCAAGGAAAACTTCGCTTCCACCGGCATCGCTTTCTTTGAAATGGCGATGAGTTGGTGGTGGTCGCGTCAGCGTCTGGCGAAACTGGCCCACGTCGAAGGCCTGGAGCACCTGCAAAAGGCCCAGCGCGAAGGCAAGGGCGTGATTCTGATGGCGGTGCATTTCACCACCCTGGAAATCGGCGCCGCGCTGCTCGGTCAGCAGCACACCATCGACGGCATGTACCGCGAACACAAGAACCCATTGTTCGACTTCATCCAGCGTCAGGGCCGCGAGCGGCACAATCTCGATTCGCTGGCGGTGGAGCGCGACGACGTGCGCGGCATGCTCAAGCTGCTGCGCGCCGGCCGGGCGATCTGGTACGCGCCGGATCAGGACTACGGCGCCAAGCAAAGCATCTTCGTGCCGCTGTTCGGCATTCAGGCCGCAACCGTGACCGCCACCAGCAAGTTCGCCCGGTTGGGCAAGGCATTGGTGGTGCCGTTCACTCAGGAGCGTCTGGCCGACGGCAGCGGTTATCGGCTGATGATTCATCCGCCGCTGGAAGGTTTTCCGGGCGAGACCGAAGAAGCCGACTGCATCCGCATCAATCAGTGGGTCGAGGGCGTGTTGCGTGAGTGCCCCGAGCAATACCTGTGGGCACACCGACGCTTCAAGAGCCGGCCACCGGGCGAGCCGAAGCTGTACGCCAAACGCGGTTGATTGACCCATCCCCACATGCACCACGGAGCGTTGCGATGAGCCCAGCTGAACCGGTCACAGGTTTGATTCTTTCCGGCGGCGGGGCTCGGGCGGCGTATCAGGTGGGGGTGCTGGCGGCGATTGCCGAATTGCTGCCGCTGGGGGCGGACAATCCGTTTCCGGTGATCGTCGGCACGTCAGCCGGGGCGATCAACGCGGTCAGCCTGGCCAGCGGTGCGACCGATTTTCGCGCGGCCATCGAACGCCTGACGCTGTTCTGGCAAGGCTTTCGCAGCCATCGCGTGTTGCGCAGCGACTGGCCGGGGGTGATTCGCCAGGCCAGTCGTTTCGTCAGCCACAGCCTGTTGGGCATGGGCCGGCAAATGCCGGTGGCGCTGCTCAACAGTTCGCCGCTGCGTCATCTTCTCAATGAAAAGCTGCACATGCCCGGCATCGCCGAATCCATTGCCCGCAAGCAATTGCACGCAGTGGCGGTGACGGCGTTCGGCTACGAGTCCGGGCAAGCCGTGACCTTCTATCAGGGCGGCGGCACCATCGATTCCTGGCTGCGTCACCGGCGCATCGGTGTGCCGACGCAGTTGTCGGTGGAGCACTTGCTGGCCAGTTCGGCGATCCCGCTGTTGTTCGCGCCGGTGAAAATCGGCGAGGAGTATTTCGGTGATGGCGCGGTGCGACAGTCGGCGCCGATCAGCCCGGCGCTGCACCTGGGCGCGAGCCGGGTGCTGGTGGTGGGTGTCAGCGGCAACCCGCGCGGATTCGACCCGGCGCAACCACTGGAGCGCACCTACACCGGTCAACAGCCGACACTGGCGCAGATCGGCGGGCACATGCTCAACAGCACCTTCATTGATAGCCTGGAAAGCGATATCGAACTGCTTCAGCGTCTCAACCAGTTCAGCCGGCTGATGCCCGAAGGCACGCCGACCCGCGCGCTGGGTGTGGCGCCGGTGGAAGTGCTGGTGATTTCACCAAGTCAGCCGATCGATGAAATCGCGGCGCGGCATCGCCAGGAACTGCCGGCGGCGTTGCGGTTGTTCTTGCGTGGGCCGGGGGCGACCAAGACGAGCGGGGCAGGGGTGTTGAGTTACTTGCTGTTCGAGGCGGGGTATTGCAGCGAATTGATCGACCTTGGGCGGCGCGATGCCTTGGCCAAGCGCGATGAGTTGTGCCGGTTTCTCGGGATCGGCGAGGCGTTGGCTCCCGCTTGAGATTTGTGGTGCCGCCATTCGCGAGCAAGCCCGCTCCCACACTGGTTTTGTGAACGACACAAAACCAGTGTGGGAGCGGGCTTGCTCGCGAAGGCGTCCTTTCAGACGCCACTGACACCAGGATCAGAAGTGGAACTTCACCAGGAAGCTGGTGTTGCTCTGATCGGTCTTGAAGTACTGGCTGTCCTTGATCCCGTACTTGTCCGACCAGTAGTCGTACTCGACACCCACATACAACTGCTTCTCGCCGAGGTTCAGCGCCTTGCCCAAGTCATATTTGATCTGCGGGTTGAAGTGCAGGTTGGCGTGGTAGTTACCCTTGGAGTTGGAGTCGTTGTCGACCACCCAGTCCATGAAGCCGTCGATCAGGATATTCGAGTCGCCGACCGGAATGGTGTAGGACCAGACCGGGGTGATCTGCCAGACGTTGTCACCGGCACGGGAGCCTTCAGTGTGACGCTGGTAGAAGTTCAGCTGGAAGTAGTCGAAGCCGGGGATTGCCAGGTCGAAACCTGGACCGATCAGGTACGACTCGACGTCACCCTCGCCAAATTCGTAGGTCATGGCTACCAGCACGTCTTTGACCGGGCCGAATTCGATCTTCTGGTCGAAAATCTTGCCGAGCGACAGGCGCGGGCTGAATTCACCGTAGTAGGTGTTGTTGCCGACGCCGCCATCAGGCTTGCCGTTGTAGAAAATCTTGTCGACGAACAGGAAGTTGTCCCCGTACTTCCAGGCATCGGCGTGCTCGAAGGTGACGGTCTGCTGGATGCGCGGGTTGACCTGAAAGTCCTTGCCATAGAGGTAGGTCAGGCTGTTGTTCTGCCATTGCAGCAGGCCGTCGTCGGCCATGGCCTGGCCCCCGGCCAGCAGTGATCCCGCAAGCATCAGGCTGGTGCACATACGTTTCATTCGGTTGCTCCCAAAGTAGGTGTTCCACGTTTATTTTTTTGAGTCGGCGCTCTGGTGTGGCGCCTTTTTTCGTTGCAGCAAAAGTCATCCATCCGGTCAGCTTTCATGCTGTTAGCAAGAGCTGAGCCAAGGCTTTTCGAAAAGCAAAAAAACGCCCGTCGGCTGCTGAAAAACAGTCGATTGAGCGTGTTTTCGGGATGCCTCGGTACTGACCGCGGCCGGGATAAGTTGGCTTTTCGGTCAGGAATTAAATTCGGGCTTTTTTTTAGACCGAATTCAGGAGGCCGCGGAGAATACTGACTCAACGGCCAGGCCTCAAGTGCCCCGCAACAGAGCACCGACGACAGGTAGGGGGCACGGTTGCGGGTCATCTTAGAAGTGCACCTTCACCAGCAGGCTGGCGGTGTTCTGGTTGGTGTCGAAACTGTGGGTGCTTTCGACCCCGTATTTGTTTTTCCAGTAGCTGTATTCGGTGCCGACGTACACCTGCTTTTCACCCCAGCCGAGGGCTTTGCCCAGGTCGTATTTGATCTGCGGGTTGATGTGCAGGTTGGCGTGATAGGTGCCACGTGAGTTCTGGTCGTTGTCGACCACCCAGTCCAGATAGCCGTCGATCAGCAGGTCGGAATTGCCCACGGGAATGCTGTAGGACCAGCCGGGAGTGATCTGCCAGACGCCGTCGCCGGGGCGCGGGCCTTCGGTCTGGCGGCGATAGAAATTCAGGGTGAAATAGTTGAAGCCCGGCACCTTGAGGTCGAAGCCGGGGCCGATCAGGTAGGCCTCGCTGTCGCCTTCGCCGTACTCGTAGGTCATGGCCAGCAGCACGTCCTTGATCGGGCCGAACTCCAGTTTCTTGTCGAAGATCTTGCCGAACGACAGGCGCGGGCTGAATTCGCCGTAGAACGCGTGGGGGCCTTTGTTGCGGTCTTCCTGGCCGTTGTAGAAGATCTTGTCGACGAACAGGAAGTTGTCGCCGTACTTCCACTTGTCGGCGTGCTCGAATGTCACCGTCTGCTGAATCGACGGGTTGATCGCGAAGTTCCTGCCGTACAGGAAGCTCAGGCTGTTGGTCTGCCACAGCAATAAATCGCCGGCCATGGCTTGCGATGCGGCGAGCAGGCCGCCGCTCAACAATACGTTGGTTTGAGTCCGGATCATCTGTTGCTCCCTCTTGTTTTTATTGTTTGAGGCAGGGCGTTGCTGACCCCTGTGGGAGCGGGCTTGCTCGCGAAAGCGGTGGGTCATTCAACAGTGATGGTGACTGACATGGCCCTTTCGCGAGCAAGCCCGCTCCCACAAGGGGATTTCTATGTCGCTGTTAATGTTGGTGTGCGTGGCAGTCGTTGATCGCGGCGCGTTCGGCGCCACCGAGAATGTTGAACAACAGGTTCAGCGTCAGCGCGCTGAGGGTGGCCATGGCGATCCCGCTGTGGGTGATCGGGCTCATCCACAATGGCAGGTGGGCGAAGAACTCCGGACGCACCACCGGGATCAGGCCCATGCCGATGCTCACGGCTACCAGCAATTGGTTGCGACGGTCGCCGATGTCGGCCTCTTGCAGGATCTTGATGCCGGTGGCGGCCACCATGCCGAACATCGCAATCGCCGCGCCGCCGAGCACCGCCGGTGGAATCGACGCCACCAGGAACGCCGCTTTCGGCAGCAGACTCAGGACGATCAGCAAACCGCCGGCGACGATGGTCACCGAACGGCAACGCACGCCGGTCATCTGCACCAGGCCGATGTTCTGTGCGAAGGAGGAGTGAGTGAAGGTGTTGAAGAACCCGGCGAAGAACGACGCGCCGGCATCACACAGCAAGCCGCGACGCAGCATGCGCGGGCAGACTTCCTGGCCGGTGATCTTGCCCAGCGCAAGGAACATCCCGGTGGACTCGACGAAGATGATCACCACCACCAGACACATCGACAGGATCGGTGCCAGTTCGAACTTCGGCATGCCGAAATGCAGCGGGGTGACGAACTGAACCCACGGCGCGTTGGCCATGCCGCTCAGGTCAACCATGCCGATGGCGCCGCAGAGCACGTAGCCCAGGCACATGCCGATCAGCACGGAAATGTTGACCCAGAAACCGCGCATGAAGCGGTGGATCAACAGAATGGTGGCCAGCACCAGTGCGGCGATGGCCAGGTAAATCGGTGAACCGAATTGAGCGGCGCCAGCGCCGCCACCGGCCCAGTTCACGGCCACGGGAAACAGCGACAAACCGATCGAGGTGATGACCGTGCCGGTCACCAGGGGAGGGAAGAAGCGTACGACCTTGGACATGAACGGCGCGATGATCATGCCGAAGAACCCGGCGGCGATGGTGGCGCCGAAGATTCCCTGCAGACCGATGCCCGGCATGCCGGCCATGGCGACCATGCTGCCGACGGCGGCGAAACTGGCGCCCATCATCACCGGCATGCGAATACCCATCGGGCCGATGCCCAGGGATTGCACGATGGTGGCGATGCCGGCGACCAGCAGGTCGGCGTTGATCAGGAAGGCGATTTCTTCACGACTCAGGCCAGCGGCCTGTCCGATGATCAGCGGTACCGCGATGGCGCCGCCGTACATCAGCAGTACATGTTGCAAACCGACCAGGATCAGTTGCAAAAGGGGCAAACGCTGAATGGCGGGTGCGTCGGGGATGCGCGCTTTGGACAGCTCGGACATGCAACACCTCGGATCTTTTTTATTCTTGTGATGAACAGCGGCCGGGTTGCTTGCCGCTGTCCTCTTTGCATCAGGTAAACCGCGTTGCGGCGATTCGCGAGCAGGCTCGCTCCCACAGGTACTGCATGACCTGTGTGGGAGCGAGCTTGCTCGCGAAGCTTTTTTGCTACTTAGTTGGTCTGGGCTCCCTGGGCGATCCATGCACCGATCAGGTCACGTTCCTGCTGGGTCATCTGTGTGATGTTGCCCAGTGGCATGATCTGCGTGGTGATGGCTTGCGCCTGGATCCGTGCCGCGTTCTGGCGGATCTGCTCGGGGGTGTCGAACATCACACCGGCCGGGGCAGCGCTGAACAGCGGGCTGGTCGGTTTGGCCGAATGGCAGACCGCGCAGCGTTCCTGGATTACCGTGTGCACCTTGTCGAAACCCGGGCCGGCGTTGGAAGCCTGAGCGGGAGCGGCGGCCGGTGCAGCAGGGGCTGCTGGTTGCGCCGCTTCAGCTGGCTTCGCGCCACCACCCAAAGCCGTTTCCGGCAGCGGCTGGTACTCGATTTTCGCAGGTGCCTTGGCCACGTCCGGCGCGGTCGACATCGGCGCAGGGCCGGTGACGTACGCCAGACTGATCATGCCCACCGCTGCAACCGGCAGGGTCCAGGCAAACTTGTGGCTGTCGTGACGGGTGTTGAAGTAGTGACGCACCAACACCGCCAACACCGCGATCCCGGCCAGGATCAGCCAGTTGTACTGGCTGCCGTAAGTGCTCGGGAAGTGGTTGCTGATCATGATGAACAGCACCGGCAGGGTGAAGTAGTTGTTGTGACGCGAACGCAGCAGGCCTTTGGCCGGCAGGGCCGGATCCGGCGTGCGGTTCTCGGCGATCGCGGCCACCAGTGCGCGCTGCGCCGGCATGATGATGCGGAACACGTTGCCGACCATGATGGTGCCGATGATCGCGCCGACGTGCAGGTATGCACCACGACCGCTGAACACCTTGCTGAAGCCATACGCCGCGCCGATGATCAGCACGAACAGGATGAAGCCGAGCAGGGCAGGTTTCTTGCCCAGAGGCGAATCGCAGAGGAAGTCGTAGATGAACCAGCCGGCGATCAGTGAACCGATGCCGATGGCCACGCCTTCAGGGCCGGACAGGCCGCTGCCGGGTGCCACGAGGTAAAGCACGGGGTTGGAGTAGAACACCACGCAAAGGAGCGCGATCCCCGACATCCAGGTGAAGTAGGCTTCCCATTTGAACCAGTGCAGGTTCTCCGGCATCGACGGAGGGGCCAGTTTGTATTTTTCCAGGTGATAGATACCGCCGCCGTGGATCGCCCACAGATCACCGGCAAGACCGGTTTTCGGGTTGACGCGGTTGAGGTTGTTCTCCAGCCAGACGAAGTAGAACGACGCGCCGATCCAGGCCACGCCAGTGATCATGTGAACCCAGCGCACGCTCAGGTTCAGCCATTCCAACAGATGTGCTTCCACAGTCTTTACCTCTCGCCCGTCACTCTTGTTGTCGAGTGATCGGACCTTCTCTTATTGGTGGGGGGCGAGGATCAAACGCTCATCCTCTTTGAAAAAATGCTCATCGCAGTTATTGCCTGTGCCACTGCGATCAACCACCAGGAAGTCATCCCGCTTTTCGATCGTCAGCACCGGGTGGTGCCAGACGCCGCGATGGTAATTGATGCCCTGCCTGCCGTTGGTGACGAAGGCGCGGACCAAGCCTGATACAGGTACATCGCCAAGTGGCGCGACCACGATCAGAAAGGGGTTGCCGAGCAGCGGAATGAAAGCCTGGCTGCCCAGCGGATGGCGTTCCAGCATGCTGACGGTCAACGGCATGTCCTGCGCGTCGGCGCGGAAGATGCTGATGATCGCGTTGTCCTCAGGCGTTGCGGTTTCGACCGTCGCCAGTTTGTGGAAGCGCATGGTCGAACCGTTGTTGATCATGAAGTGATCGCTGCCGTCGGTTTCGATCACGTCACCGAAAGGGGCGAAGGCTTCTTTGGTCAGCGGTTCAATCGTCAGTGTGCGCATGCTGTTCTTCTTTTCCGAATTCTGTGTTGTTTGATCTGACGCTTTCGCGAGCAAGCTCGCTCCCACAGGAGTTGCGATCAATGTGGGAGCGGGCTTGCTCGCGAAGGGCGCACCGCTTATTTAGCGACCTTGCCGAGAACGCGCAGGCGGCTCACGCCACCGTCCGGGAACACGTTCAGACGGATGTGGGTGATCGGGCCAAGGGCCTTGATCTGCTCGACGAAGGTGTGTTCGGCGTGCATTTCCAGCTTCTGGCTTGGCAGCAGTTCGCGCCAGAACAGCGACTGGGTTTCGATCTGGCTGTCGGTGCCGCCCTTGACGAACGCGCCCTGGATCGAGCAGGTGTCCGGGTAGTTGCCCTTGAAGTGCAGGGTGTCGACGATGATTTTTTCGATCTCGCCCGGGTGACCCAGCGCGACGATGACCCAGTCATTGCCTGGCGTGCGACGACGTGCGGTTTCCCAGCCGTCGCCCATGTTGATGCCGCGGCCCGGGTTGAGGATGTTGCTCATGCGGCCGAAGTGTTCGTCGGAGCAGGCGAGGGCGCGGCCACCGTTGAGGGCTGCAGCCAGGTCGACTTGCTCGTTGTCGCCGACAGCCGACCAGTCGCGGAACGGAATGCCGTACACGCGCAGACGGGCCACGCCGCCATCCGGGTAGATGTTGAAGCGCAGGTGGCTGAACGCCTTGTCGTTGCTGATTTCGTGGTAGTGGTGGCTGTTGCCCTGCAGTTCGACGGCCGACAGCACTTCAGTCCACTGGGTGTTTTCGTCCGGCTCGCCCGACGCCAGGAAGCACGCTTCCAGCGAGGCCGATGGCGGAAAGTTGCCGGTGAAGAATGAAGTGTCGATGTCCACGCCTTTGATCGAACCCGGTACGCCCAGGCGGATCACCGCGCTGTCGTAGCCTTCGAAGCGCTTGCGGCGCGATTCCCAGCCGTCCATCCACTTGCCGTTGTCATCGAACACGCCCTCCTTCCACACGGCCGGGGTCGGCTGAAACAGACGGTTGGCGTCTGCGAACCAGTCATCGGTGACCGAGATGATTTTGGTGCCCAGACGGGCATCGGCCAGGTTGACGAATTTCTCGAAAGGTACGGCGTAAGCTTTCATTCTTCTTGTCTGCCTTTAAATAAGTGGCTTGGGATGCTTGCAAGGCCCTGGGAAACACAAGCGTTCTAGAGGTTTCTCGGGCCAGGCTTGCTAGAGAGTCAGTAATCGGAACAGGGCGATCTTGTTGATCTCCGCCAGCGCGCATTTGAACTCGGTGTTGACCGGGTTGTGAATGCGCGTTTCGAACGCCGCGAGGATCTGATGCCGGTTGCTGCCTTTTACCGCCATGATGAAGGGAAACTTGAACTTGGCTTTGTAGGCGTCGTTCAGCTCGGTGAAGCGCTGGAACTCTTCGGCCGTGCATTGGTGAATACCGGCGCCAGCCTGTTCATTGGTGCTGGCTTCGGTCAACTCGCCTTGGACGGCAGCTTTGCCGGCCAGGTCCGGGTGAGCGTTGATCAGTGCCAGCTGACTGGCGTGATCGGCGCTCAACAGAATGTCGCTCATGCGCTGGTGCAGGGTTTCGATCTGGTCGATCGACGTGTCCTGGCCCAGGTCGAAGGCCTTTTCGGCTACCCATGGCGAATGTTCGTAGATGTCGGCGAAGGCTTTGACGAAGGCGTCGCGGCTCAGGGTCGACGGTTTCAGGGTTTGAAAGGTGCTCATTTGGCAGCCCCTTGGTACGGGTGGGTTTCGTGCCAGTGACGCGCGATGTCGACGCGGCGGCTGAACCACACCTGTTCATGACTTTTAGCGTATTCGATAAAGCGCTTGAGCGAAGCCAGACGCGCCGGACGGCCCACCAGACGGCAGTGCAGACCGATCGACAGCATCTTCGGTGCTTCGGCGCCTTCGGCGTAAAGCACGTCGAACGCGTCTTTGAGGTATTCGAAGAAATCGTCGCCCTTGTTGAAACCCTGGACCTGGGTGAAGCGCATGTCGTTGGTGTCCAGGGTGTACGGGATAACCAGGTGCGGCTTGCCGGTCGGGTTGTTCGGTTCCCAGTAGGGCAGGTCGTCGTCGTAGGTGTCGCAGTCGTAGAGGAAACCGCCTTCTTCCATCACCAGTCGACGGGTGTTCGGACCGGTGCGGCCGGTGTACCAGCCCAGCGGACGCTCGCCGGTGAGTTCGGTGAGGATGCGGATCGCTTCGAGCATGTGCTCGCGTTCCTGCGCCTCGTCCATGTACTGGTAGTCGATCCAGCGGTAGCCGTGGCTGCAGATCTCGTGACCGGCCTCGACCATCGCGCGGATCACGTCCGGGTGACGCTGGGCGGCCATGGCCACGGCGAAGATGGTCAACGGAATGTCGAATTCCTTGAACAGTTTCAGGATCCGCCAGACGCCGGCACGGCTGCCATACTCGTAAAGCGATTCCATGCTCATGTTGCGCGCGCCTTGCAGAGGCTGGGCCGCGACCATTTCCGAGAGGAAGGCTTCCGATTCTTTGTCGCCGTGCAGAATGTTGCGCTCGCCGCCTTCTTCGTAATTGAGTACGAACGACAGGGCGATCCGGGCATTGCCCGGCCAGTGTGGGTGAGGAGGGTTACTGCCGTAACCGATCAGGTCGCGTGGGTAGTCAGCGCTCACTGCAGTCTTCCTTCTTATTCGTTGACAGATTGTGTGGCGCCCTGAAGTTTGGATGGCAGGCTGGCGTCACAGCGATGGGCTGATTGTATACAACTTTATTCTCAATTTGTAAGCCTGATTTTTCGCATTTTTCACCGGCTGTCATCTTTTGCTGTTATTGGCGTGAGCCTGCAAGAAACCTGCCTGACCAGTCAGCTAATGGATTGGGGGTTCAATGGATGCAAGGTTAAACGGCAAATCACCGTGAAATCGAAGGATGGCGGGGGTAGGAGGAAAAATGTCGTTTTTATTGTGTACAATTTTTTTGAAAAGTGTCTTAATAAATCGCTCGCCGCAGCTTTTCGTGCTCCGAAACGGTGCGGTCTCCTTTTCAACTGACTTCGGGAGGCGCGAAGTCTGACTGCTCCACGCAGGCAGGCGCGCAGAATCAATGGGACGTTTGACAACACACGTTTTGGACGCTGCACACGGTTGCCCGGGCAGCTCGATCAAGGTCGAGCTGTACCGCGTTGAAGGTTCGCACCTGGAATTGGTCGCCAGTGCGCTTACCAACAGCGATGGCCGGGTCGATGCGCCGCTGCTGCAAGGCGATGACTACCGTACCGGTGTCTATCAGGTTCAGTTCCATGCCGGCGATTACTACCGCGCCCGTGGCGTCCAGTTGCCGGAGCCGGCATTCCTGGACGTGGTTGTGCTGCGGTTCGGCATCTCTGCCGAACAGGATCACTACCACGTACCGTTGCTGATCTCGCCTTACAGCTATTCCACCTATCGGGGCAGCTGACCCCCAAGCAGCTGCCCCCACCGGGAAGCGACTGCGCATATAGCTTCTTTGGTCTTTCGCCCGCTCACACTGCGGGCTTTTTTTTATTCTCGCGACTGCGCTCTCTCAAAGCCTGGCGTAATCATCCCTGATGATGAAAAACGTATTAGGATGAGGGGAGAACGTTTGTACGCCTCCCCTGAGCCAGATCACCTTGTTCACCGCATGGGCCGCTTCCACGGCTTGTGCAGCGTCCATCCCCACCTGATCGATCAGCCTGATATTCGAGGCGTTCGGGTCCAGCTTCAATGGCTGATGTATCTGGCTGCCCTTGATGCGATGCAGGCTGAGGAAAAAAACGAAATCGTGTCCAGTCCGTTGGAAGACCACCGCCGCGAAGCTTTGTGCAGGGCTGGGTTCGAAAACGCTGTAACCATTACGTGTCAGAAGCCCCGCTGCGAAGCGCTTTATATCGACTGCCGATTGGCTCGGCATGAAATAACTCCATTCCTGTCGAAACCGGGCCGGGTCGAAATCCAGTCGACGCAGGCCGTTTTTCACGCCGGCAACGGGCAGCTCGATCTTCTGGTTGAGATCGGTTCCGGATCGCGACAGTGGTTCTAGCATCAGTAGCGGGTCTACCAGTTCCGGGCGCGGGTTGACGGTGCCGGTTTTCCAGTCGTTGAACGCTTGGCGCAACAGGGTCAGGCCGGTGCCGGTCGCCAGCTCGGAGCCATTGGCAAGCATGAACTGTCGTTTGGTGACGTTGTGCAGGGTGACGTCTGCCAGCTCGGGGAAGTAGGTTGCAACGGTTTCCTTCATCGGTCTCTGGAATGGAAGGGTCGGATCGATTTCCCAATGGAATTCGGGAGGAACACGAATGGCGCCGCGAGGTTGCTGCAGTAAGTCGACCCGCAATGTCCGATCCAGCGTGGCGTAGTCGTAGATCAGGTGGTTCGGATGTTTGACGTAGACAATGGGGTCATTGGGCTCGGTGCCCCGCGGCAAGGTCTTGTAGTTGACCCCTTTGATGTTGATGTCCTCGGGTGAAGCATGCTGGGCAGCGATGCCCCAGGTCTTCCAGGGATCGATCAAGGCGTCCAGCACTGTTGTCTGCAGTGCGTCGACATCGCCAGTCACGCGGTCCGCGCCAGTCATTTCAACGGTGGGTTGTTCATCATCGGCAAGCCGAGGACGTTTGGTTGGTGTCTCGTGTATGTCGCCACCGGATAGGGTGATACGGGTGACAGACAATCGGGAGGCGTCATTGTCCACGGAGTGGTCCGATGCCACTGCGCGCCATTGCAGGGTGCCTGTCACCTGCTCGAGCTGGGGGCCGGACGCCCAAAGTTCGGTCGACAACCGGGCTCTGAGCCGGCTTTGCAGATCTGTGCCGAGCAGAACGGTTCTGCCATCGGTCAGATCGACGTAGGTGTGCGGCCCGGCCCTGCGAAATCCCGTCAGCAAGTCGGGCTGGGGTAATCTTTCCACCAGTCGGGGTGCAAGAAAGTACCCGGCGATCGGGCGGTCGTTTTCGACTCGGGCAATCTGAGTTTCGGCGGGCAGGTCGGCGATCTGGAGTGTCGGCGGCGCGAAGGAGGGTAGACCGCTTTGTCCGGTAAGCAAGTTGACGGTCTGGTCGAGGTGCGGATATTCGACATGCAGCGGCTGCCTGACGGATATTTCAGGCGTCGTGTCGCGGACAGTCGGGGTGCTTTGATTTGAAGCAGGCGGGTTTTTCGGACGGATCGGTTTTTTCGGGCTCATTGATCGTTATGCTCAGCGCATCCAGTTGATGGTGCGCTCGATCATCATCAAGCCGGGGCTGCGCCGTGCAGTACATATGTCTATTGGCTGACGCAGTTGATGCCGGGTGTTTCCGATGCCGCCACTTCGACAGGAAATGGCGACATGCCCATCGAAGATCAGTGGCTGCTCAGCAAGGAAGCTGCACCTGCGCCACCGAACAATCCGGCGCTGATGCGGTTGAACCAGCTCTGACCCTTGCCGCTACGCAGGTAACGCGCTGCACCATGGGCACCGAGGCCGTAGGTCAATTTGCACAGCAGATCGAGCAGCGTCCAGGTGGCGATCATCACCAGCAATTGCGGCAGGAACGGTTGTTCGGCGCTGAGGAATTGCGGCAGAAACGCGGCGAAAAACAAAATGTCTTTCGGATTGCTCGCACCCAGCACGAAAGCCCTGCTGAACAGTGCGCGGAATTTAGGAACCGGCGCAGCCTGAGGCACTTCGGCACCCACCGACGGCTGGCGCGATTGCTGCCAGCTCTGCCAGGCGAGGTAGAACAGGTAGATCGCACCGATGATCTTCAGGGCGGTGAACAGTTTCTCGGACGCCAGCAGCAGGGCGCCGAGCCCCAGCGCCGATGCACTGAGCAGGCAGATCGAGGCGAACACGCCGCCAAGAAACGCCGGATACGACCGGCGCAAACCGTAATTCAGACTGTTGCTGATCATCAGCAACGACAGCGGCCCCGGAATCAGGATCACCACCAGCGCAGCGCCGCTGAACAGCAGCCAGGTTTCCAGACTCATCATTCGCTCCTTTTTATCGTTATCAAGAATGTGCAAAAGCCCCACCCGGTGGGGTGAGGCTGTTTTGAAGCGTGAACCGCGTAGCGCTTACAGGAAGATGAACTTGGCGATGAAGATCGCGCAGAGCACCCACAGGCTGACGGAGATCTCTTTGTATTTACCGGTGCCGGCCTTCAGCGCGACATAGGTAATGAAGCCCAGCGCGATACCGTCGGCGACCGAGAAGGTCAGCGGCATCATGATCGCGGTGACGATCGCCGGAATGCTGTCGGTCGCTTCGTCCCATTCGATGTGCGCCATGCCGCCCATCATCAGCATCGCTACGTAAATCAGCGCACCGGCGGTGGCGTAAGCGGGAATCATGCCGGCCAGCGGTGCAAAGAACATCGCGGCTATAAATAGCACACCCACGGTGACTGCGGTAAGACCAGTCCGACCACCAGCGGCTACACCAGCGGCACTTTCCACATAACTTGTCACTGGCGGGACACCGACCACTGCGCCGAAAACGCTGGAGGCGCTGTCGGCCTTCATGGCGCGGGAAAGGTTTTCGATACGACCGTCAGCGTTCACCAGGTTGGCGCGCTGGGCGACGCCCATCAGGGTGCCGGCGGTGTCGAACATGTGCACGAAGAGGAAGGCCAGCACCACGCTGATCATGCTGACGTTGAATACGCCCGCGACGTTCATGGCCATGAAGGTTGGCGCCAGGCTTGGCGGGGCGGACATGATGCCCTCGTAGTGCACCAGACCAATCCCCCAGCCGGCCAGGGTCACGGTGATGATGCTGATGAGGATCGCACCGAACACCTTGTGATAGCTGAGGATCGCGATCATCAGGAAACAGATGGCGGCAAGCAGTGGACCGGGTTCACGCAGCGAGCCGAGCTTGATCAGGGTGGCCGGGCTATCGACGACGATGCCGGCGGTTTTCAGGCCGATCAGCCCGAGGAACAGACCTACACCGGCACCCATCGCATAGCGCAGGCTGACCGGAATGCTGTTGAGCAGCCATTCGCGAATCCGCGAAAAGGTCAGGATCATGAACAGCACGCCCGAGACGAACACCGCACCGAGGGCGGTTTCCCAGTTGTAGCCCATGGTGCCGACCACGGTGTAAGTGAAGAACGCGTTAAGGCCCATGCCCGGCGCCAGGCCCACCGGCCAGTTGGCGTAGAGGCCCATCAGCAGGCAGCCCAGCGCGGCGGCGATACAGGTAGCGACGAAGGCTGCACCGTGATCGATCCCGGCATCGGCCATGATGTTCGGGTTGACGAAAATGATGTAGGCCATGGTGATGAAGGTTGTCAGACCGGCGATCAGCTCGGTCTTCACCGTGGTGCCATGCAAGCTGAGTTTGAAGATGCGTTCCAGCAGGCCATTGCGTAACGGCGGCGAGAGTTCCAGCGTCGATGCTTCGGATTTGCGGCTTTCCACAGCGAGTACTCCTCAAGAGTTTTATTGTTATTTCCAGGACCGGACCCATGAGGGGTGGCAGCGGCCCTTTGAGGCATACGCGAATTTGTTGACCATGCGGTCAGGAACTCGCACGCTGTGGATTATGCTTTTGTGTACAAATAAAGCAAATATTGTTTTTGGTTTTGTAGACGAAAAGACAGGTGATCGAGCTATATCACTCGTTCGGGCGATTGGTTCCCAGCGCCAGATTCACCGCCAGCCAGCCGTTTACCGCCGTTTCGCCCGCTTCGGCAAAGACGCGTTCAAGCAATTTCACCTGTTCGCGGCGCAGCGCCTGTTCAAATTTCGCGCCTTCAACGGTCAGCTCCAGCAGGCGTTTACGCTTGTCGGTCTCGGACGCCACGCTGTTCACCAGATGCATTTCCTGCAATTGCCGCAACGGCATGTTCAACGCCTGCTTGCTGACGCCAAGCAACGCGAGCAATTCCTTGACGCTCAGATTCGGATAACGGGCGATGAAAAACACGATGCGTTGATGCACTCGGGACAAGCCGCGACGTTCGAGCATTTCATCGGCCTTGGCAGTGAACGCCTGATAACCGAAGAAAAACGCTTCCATGGCTTGTTGTTGGCTGGCGCAGTTTTTAAGGTCAAGCATATTGACGTTTCCAGAGAGGGTGTCGTAATTTCAGTCAACAAGTTTGACTCATATTTCCCATGCCTCGCTAGCGGTGACTTCCATGGCTTTTTCCGAACGTGTCTCACGCCTCAAAAGTTCTCTGATCCGTGAAATCCTTGCCGCGGCCCAGCGCCCGGAAGTGATGTCTTTCGCCGGCGGCTTACCGGCCGAAGCGATGTTGCCGAAGGTCGAGTGGGCCGACATGCCGGTTTCTCTCGGCCAATACGGCATGAGCGAAGGTGAGCCTGCGTTGCGCCAAGCACTGGAGGCAGAGGCGAGAGGGCTGGGGTTGCCGTGTGAGGCGAGTCAGGTGCTGATAGTCAGTGGTTCCCAACAAACCCTCGACCTGGCGGCCAAGCTGTACATCGACAAGGGCACTGAAATCCTGCTCGAAGCGCCGACTTATCTGGCAGCGTTGCAGATCTTTCAGCTGTTCGGTGCCGATTGCCTGACCGTGCCGCTGGAGGCTGACGGGCCAAACCTTGCGCAATTGCGTCATCGTCTGGAGCAGCATCGTCCAGCGTTCGTCTACCTGATCCCGACCTTCCAGAACCCGTCCGCCGTACGCTACAGCGAAGCCAAGCGCGAAGCAGTTGCGGCGTTGCTCGACGAATTCGGCGTGACCCTGATCGAAGACGAACCCTATCGCGAGCTGACCTTCGACGGCGGCAGCGCCCAACCAATAGCCGGGCGCCTGAAAAAATCCAGCTGGATCTACACCAGCACCGTGTCGAAAACCCTGCTGCCGGGCCTGCGTGTCGGCTATCTCATCGCCAGCCCGGATCTGTTTCCGCATCTGCTCAAACTCAAGCAGTCAGCGGATCTGCACACCAACCGCATTGGCCAGTGGCAGGCGTTGCAGTGGATTGGCAGTGAGAAATATCAGCAGCACTTGAGTGAACTGCGCGGCTTCTACCGTCAGCGCCGCGATGCCTTTCAAGCGGCGCTGGAAACCCATTTCGCCGATCTTGCGGACTGGAACATGCCGCAGGGCGGGCTGTTTTTCTGGCTGACCCTGAAGCAACCGCTGGACACTCGCACGTTGTTGAACACCGCGCTGGCCAACGATGTGGCGTTCATGCCGGGCGAACCGTTCTTCCCCGAGCCGGATCGCAATCCCGGGCATCTGCGCCTGAACTTCAGTCACATCGACCCGGCCCGACTGGACGAAGGGCTCAAGCGTCTGGCGGCGGTGGTGCGCCAGGCACAGGCCGCGCAGGCCGCATAAAAAAACCGGCCATCAGGCCGGTTTTTTTTGAGTCAGAGCGCGGCGAACCGCTTGTTCAAATATTCGATGATCGTGTTGGACTCGTACATCCAGGTGGTCTGGCCGTTCTCTTCGATGCGCAGGCACGGCACTTTGATCTTGCCGCCCTGTTCCAGCAGGGTCTGGCGATCGTGCTCGTTATTCTTCGCATCCTTCAGGGCCACCGGAACGTTCAGGCGACGCAGGCTGCGGCGGGTCTTCACGCAGAACGGGCAGGCGTGGAACTGATACAGGGTCAGGTCTTTCGCGGCGGCGTCAACCTGAGCCTGGGCAGCGGCGGGGCGCTGTTTCTTGCCCGGGCGGGTGAGGAAATCAACGAAGATGATCAGTTGGCCGAGGCCGACACGAAGCGCTTTGACGAACACGTTACAAGCCTCACAGGGACAATGAAGAAGGCGCGCAGCTTACCCGATTTTTCACGGACGAAAAAAAACCGGCGATAAACGCCGGTTTTTTGTGTCACGCATTACTTGATCAGGCTGAGAAACTCGCTGCGGGTCGCTGCGTTTTCGCGGAACTCACCGAGCATCACCGAAGTGATCATCGACGAATTCTGTTTCTCGACACCGCGCATCATCATGCACATGTGCTTGGCCTCGATCACCACGGCCACGCCCAGCGCGCCGGTGACCTGCTGGACCGCATCGGCGATCTGGCGGCTGAGGTTTTCCTGGATCTGCAGGCGGCGGGCGTACATGTCGACGATCCGCGCGACCTTCGACAGGCCCAGCACTTTGCCGCTCGGGATATACGCGACGTGGGCCTTGCCGATGAACGGCAGCAGGTGGTGTTCGCACAACGAGTACAGCTCGATGTCCTTGACCAGCACCATTTCGCTGTTGTCGGAGCTGAACAGGGCACCATTGGTGACCTCTTCGAGCGTCTGTTCATAACCGCGGCAGAGGTACTGCATGGCTTTGGCGGCACGCTTTGGCGTGTCGCGTAGGCCCTCGCGGGAGACGTCCTCGCCCAGTTGGCCGAGAATCGCGGTGTAATTCTGTTCCAGTGTCACAGAGGCTGATTCCATAAGGGTTTCAGAGGGGTACTGTTTCTGTCTGTACCAATTTTGTACCAATCAAGCTGTTTTCGAGCTTTCCGAGTTCACCCCAGTCGGTGCTGGAGTTAATCCATCGGGCGTAGGTCGATAGCAACATCTGAACGCTATGACCGAGCTGAGTGGCAATAAACGCAGGGTTCATACCCGCCATGAGGCACATGGTAGCGTAAGTGTGTCGGCAGTTGTATTGCCGGCGGGCGCGAATCCCCAATTCGGTCAGTGCAGCCTGGAAGTGTTTATCGGTCACGCTCGACTGTTGAATGAACTCGAAGTTCTTGGTTGGTGGGAATACGTAGGCTGATTCGGTGCGTTTGCGCCGGCTCTGCGAGGCACGTTGTTGCGCCACCCGCTCGGCTTGCTCGATGGCGTTCAGCGCTCGGCTATTGAGCATGACCTGGCGCACATTCCGGGTTTTGGTGCGCTCCTCGATCTTGTAGTCCGCGACGATCCGACACACGTTGACCAGCCGCTTTTCCTTGTCGACCTCTTCCCAGCGCAGCGCCGCGATCTCGCTGGGGCGCATGCCGGTGTAGAAGGCGAACTCGAAGTACGCCGCGTAGATCCGCATTGAATGGGTCAGCGTCTTGTATAGGTGATCAATGATCTGGTTGGCCTCGCCAACCGTGAACGGATCGATGGGCTTTTTGGCCTTTACCGGCAGCTCGATGGATTCCACCGGGTTACGGTTGATCAGGCCATCTTTCACTGCGGTACCGAACACTGTGGTCAGGCGCTGGATCGCCGCACGCTTCACGCCCGGTGTCGGCCATTCGGTATTGGCCACCACGTTGCGCAGCATCACTGACGTGATGCTGTCGATGGGATGCATTGCCAGATACGGCATCCAGTACAAATTGAACGAGCCGAGGTTTGGAGCAA
Organism: Pseudomonas sp. B20(2017); assembly: GCF_002113125.1. Taxonomy (GTDB): domain Bacteria; phylum Pseudomonadota; class Gammaproteobacteria; order Pseudomonadales; family Pseudomonadaceae; genus Aquipseudomonas. The sequence goes on from NZ_NEJP01000026.1 coordinate 41,194, forward strand.
GCAAATGCCCGGTTCCGGTCATAAGCAGCTATTCGTTTCGGGCCACTCTTGGCCCAAAGAATTACCCGCCAAGCTTTGCATTTGGCCCGATCGGATACATAGACGAAATGAGTTAAGAACCCCATCAAGTCTTGTGTATGGCTTGGTTAGCATACCTGGAGTTGTTTTCAGCATCGAAGCGGGCTCTTGCGCTGCGAAAGTCCTCGGCGTTCTCCATGAGCCAAGTCCACATAGGCACCATACGCGCCAGAAAACTTTTCCCCAAAGCCGTCAACTCGTAGTCGACCCGCGGCGGTACCTCGTTGTGATCGAATCGGCGGATCAATCCGTCACGCTCCAGTTGCCGCAGGCTGCGAGTCAGCATGCGTTGAGTCACACCATGCAGGCGTCGGCCAATTTCGGCATGGCGCAGTCTCCCTGATACGCCCAGCGTATGGACGATCCCCAGTGACCAGCGATTGCCGGCGTGGGTTAACACTTCGCGCTTGAGTCCCTCGTCCTCGTCGCTAAGAGCATCGCACACGACTTGGGACTGGCGGATCACCTCATCTTCACTCATTTCGTCATGCGGTATCACGGGTGTACCTACTTATTGAACGGTAGCCAAAGGTGGCAGGATAAAAAAACATTCAATGCCAATCACTCTTTGGGAAATACAGATGCAGCCGCATGCCTCCGCAAAAATCGAACGTATTCTCGTCCTCGGCGCCGGTGAGCTTGGCCTAGCCGTCCTGCGCGAACTGGCTGAACGACCGGCCGCCCATGTAAGCGTGATGTTGCGTCCCTCAGCCCTCGACGCTGAATCCACCATCAAACACCCAACGTTGGAAGCGCTGAAAAACCTGGGTATCGAAGTGTTAGTCGGCGATGTGGTCAATGACTCGGAGCAGCGGCTTGCCGCAATATTCAACGGGTTCGATACCCTGGTCAGTTGCTTGGGCTTCGTCGCCGGTACTGGGACTCAACTAAAACTGGCTCGCGCTGCGCTGCAGTCCGACATCAAGCGCTACGTGCCCTGGCAGTTCGGAGTGGATTATGACGTCATCGGTCGGGGTAGCCCGCAGGATCTGTTCGACGAGCAATTGGACGTGCGCGATTTGTTGCGCAATCAAGCCCGTGTCCAATGGCTGATTATTTCTACCGGCATGTTCACAAGTTTCCTGTTCGATCCGAAGTTCGGAGTGGTCGACCTGAACGACAACACCGTGCATGCCCTCGGTAGTTGGGACACCGCTGTAACGGTCACAACCCCAGAAGATATCGGGCGGCTGACAGCCGCCATACTGTTCGAACCGACGCTGATCAATCAGGTGGTCTACACCGCTGGCGACACTCTCACATACGGGCAGTTGGCCGACACAGTCGACTGGATGCTCGAAAAAACCGTGGAGCGCATCGAATGGACAGTGCCCTCACTCATGGCCGACCTCGCCGCGGCACCCACAGACCAAATTCTTAAATACCGGGCTGTATTTGCCCAGGGCCGAGGTGTTGCCTGGGATAAGGCGCGCACCTTCAACGCCGCACGTGGAATCAACACCACCACCGTTGCAAAGTGGATCGAACAGCATTTGCTTTGACCCTATAACTTTTAGGCTGTCAGGGTGCGGCACCCTGACGGCGCTTGCGGAACTCGGCGACTTTATGTCTGTTTCCGCACAGCGCCATGCTGCACCAGCGTCGTTTGTGCGACTTGGTGCGGTCGAAAAACATTAGTGAGCAGTCCGGACTTTCGCATTTGCGCACGAGGTTGAAATCACCTTCAGCCAGCAGCTCGGCGGCGATATAGGCCAGGCGGCCAAGGCGCTGGTTGGTGGCATTAGCCTGGTGGAAACGATCGAGCAGCGGGGCGCCGGCTTCCTTCCAGACCAGTTGCGGCACAGCTAGTAGCAGGAAGCCATTGAGTGCCGCCGTATCCGCCACGCGATTCTCCCGGCGAGCGGCGAGAAGGTCTTCAATGCATGCGCGCAACTCGCGCAGTTGGACGAGCAATTTCCCGTTACCCACCACCATTTCATCCGCCGGCCCGAATCCGATCTGCTGCAGCCACTGTGCCGCATCGGCATCACTGGTCAACAGATCACGGCGCTGGCCGTCGACCATCATTTGAGTGTTCAACAGATCCAGCGCCGGGTGGTCGGCAAGTATCAGTGGTGTGGGCAGTTCGATGGGGGAGGTGGTCATTACAGTTTCCCAGGAAGTCGATACGTCGAGTGTAACCTATAAAAAAGATTTGACTAGTTACAAATCATGTGCAGAATAGATTCCAGTAACCAGTAAAAATCACTTTAACAAGTTACATGAGGGCTAGGCCATGACCACGTCTCAAAATTTCCAGGTTGCTTTCAAGACCGTCGAAGCTGATGGCGTTAAGGTTTTCTATCGCGAAGCGGGTTCTCCGGACGCACCGGTGCTGTTGCTGTTGCACGGATTCCCCAGCTCGTCGCATCAGTTCCGTGACCTTATCCCGCTGCTGGCGGACAAATACCGGCTGATCGCGCCGGATCTGCCGGGTTTCGGCTTCACCGAGGTTCCGGCGCAACGCAATTACCGTTACACCTTCGATGCCATCGGCGAGACAATTCGCCAGTTTGTCGATGTGCTAGAGCTCAAGCGTTATGCAATGTACTTTTTTGACTACGGCGCGCCCACCGGCCTGCGCTTGGCGCTGGCCTATCCGGAGCGGGTGAGCGCGATCATTTCGCAGAACGGCAATGCCTATCTCGAAGGTCTGGGGGAAGCTTGGGCGCCGATCCGCCAATACTGGGCAGACCCGTCGCCGGCAAATCGGCAGGTGATTAACGATGCCATCCTGCATCTGGAAGGCACTCGCTGGCAGTATGTGGAAGGGGTGAGCAATCCAGATCTCATTGCCCCCGAGGCTTACTATCTGGATGCGCTGCTGCTGGAGCGGCCGGGTAATAAGGACATTCAACTGGACCTGTTTTACGACTACCAGAACAACCTGAAGCTGTATCCGGCGTTCCAGCAATTCTTCCGCGATACGGAGGTCCCGACACTGGCGATCTGGGGCAAGGGTGACCCATTTTTCATCCCGCCAGGGGCTGAGGCTTACAAGCGCGATAACCCGAATGCGGTGGTGGAGTTGCTGGATACGGGGCACTTTGCGCTGGAGACCCACGTCGAACATATCGCTCAGCGAATTGTTGAAGTGGTGGGCGACCACATCAATTGAGATGTACACCGCCGGCGCGTACTGTGGTTCGTGTCGGCAGTCAATTTTTCAATGCACGACTAGGGATCAAACGAAACGTTTTGCAGTGAGCCTATAAATTCGACAGGTCTGTAAAATCGTTGCCTTTCACGATAGCCCGCTTTTGGCCGACAGCCGTTATTTAATTTACGGCGAAGGCATCATTCAACAATAAAAAAGCCCCGTATCGTTTCGAGCGATGCGGGGCTTTTACGATGTATTTGGGATATAAATCCCGTACCAATTTCTGTACCAATGACTGCGTTTTAGCACGAAAGTCTGAGTTTTTCTCGGTGCTAAGCCCCTGATTTCATTGCCACTGAGAACCTACTCCCACTCCCTAAACATGGCGGTGTAATTCTGTTCCAGGGACATGAAACTACCTGTGGGGATTTTCGCAAAGGGCAAGGGTACGGTGGCGGACACGACCCTGCAAGTTCGGTGTAACGGGATTATTCGTCGCGGCCTTCCATCATGGTGCGTTTGAGCATCACGTAAACCGCGCCGGCGCCGCCGTGTTTCGCCTGGCACGAGCAAAAACCCAGCACTTGCGCATGCTGGCGCAGCCAGGTGTTGACGTGGCTTTTGATCATCGGCCGCTTGCCGTCCAGACGCACAGCCTTGCCGTGGGTGACGCGCACGCAGCGGATTTCGAATTTGGTCGCTTCGGCGAGAAAGGCCCAAAGGGTTTCGCGAGCCTTTTCCACGCTCATGCCGTGCAGATCGAGGCTGCCTTCGAACGGGATCTGCCCGACCTTGAGCTTGCGCATCTGGCTTTCCTGCACCCCGTCGCGGGCCCACATCAACTCGTCTTCAGGACCGACGTCGATCACGAACTGATCGGACAAGCCGTCAACGGTGGTGGTGTCGGTGCGCACGGTGGCGGACTGGCGCAGCTTGGCGATCTGCGCACGGTCAGCCTTGGGTTTGCCGGTGTCGGCGCGGTCGTGCTTGATCGGCTTGACGCCTTGTATCGCACTTTTGAACAGGGAAAAATCGTCGTCTTGCATGTCAGCCTCCGCGAAGGGCGGCCAGTTTACCCAAACAGACACAAAACGGCCCGGCAAAAAGCCAGGCCGTCGATCAATCGTGTTTTTTCATCAGGTGCGGGGACATGTTCAATTCCCGCGATTGCCGTGCGCGACGTCGGCAACGACGCCACAGGGCCACGCCGAAATACAGGAACAGCAGGCCGACCGCGAGAATGATCGCCGAGCCGAGCGGTGTTGCGTTCAGGTCGCCGAGCGCCGGCGGGCGCCCCAGCAGGCTGGCGGCCCCGGCCATCGCCAGCAGCACGCCGAACGTCGCCAGTATGGCCGCGATCGCCGCGCCGAATCGAAATCGCCAGTTGCTTTGGCCTTTGGGCCGCAAGCGGCGTGCGTCAAATCCATCGGATAACTTCATTCCGACCTTCCTCAATGGGTATCGGCCCTTCGACCGGGAGTTGACCGGGTTGTTCCTGAGGCTAGGGTAATTGAAGCAAATGCGAGGTTTTTGCAGATGAGCGGCGGGCTGAGCCGCTCATTTACGGTCGATCAGATCAGATCCTGAGTCAGCGCGAGGGTGGCGAAGTTGTCGGCCATGATCGCCATTTCCGCTTCCTGCACCTGTTCGGCGCTAAGCACGCGGCCCTTGAACGGCAGATCGCGGGTGGCGCAGGCGTCTTCGACCAGGGTGCAGCGGAAACCCAGGTTCTTCGCCGCGCGCACGGTGGTGCTGACGCTGGAGTGGCTCATGAAACCGCAGACGATCAGGTCCAGCGAGCCAATGGTTTGCAGACGATCGTAGAGTTCGGTGCCGTGAAAGGCGCTCGGCAGCAGTTTGCCGATGATGGTTTCATCGCCCTGGGGTTCCAGGCCGGGGATGAACTCGCCGCGTTCGCCCTGCGGGTCGAACAGACCGCCGACGGTGCCGAGGTGACGCACATGCACGATCGGCCGACCGGCTGCGCGGGCAGCTGTGACCAGTTGTTTGATGTTCGCAACAGCTGCGTCCATGCCGCTCAGGGCCAGCGGGCCACTGAGGTACTCTTTCTGGGCATCGATGATGACCACGGTGGCATGGCTCAACGTGGCCGCTGCGTAACCGCGACCGCTGAGTTGAAACATCGTTTTTGGAACGGACATTCTGGGGCTCCTTCGGGTGGGGCTTTTGCGACATTGTCCTCTGGCTGAGCGGTTCTGTGAATCGCTACCATCGTAGGCACCGTCGTTGCTGGCCTGCAGCCTTGTCAAGTTACACGATCTGTTCAATAGCCGAGGGGAAAATCGGAAGAGTCCTACCGTCGGCCCGGAGTTTTTCCTGCGTCGTCGTGGCGCGTTTTGGCTGGTAGAATCGCCAGTCGTTTTTTCTGGAGTTCTGCCCCGTGATCACTTCCCGACTTCGTACCCTGCGCGACCACATTCGTTGGGCCGTCAGCCGCTTCCATGGGGAGGATCTGTTTTTCGGCCATGGCACCGACAATGCCTGGGACGAAGCCCGGCAGCTAGTGCTCGGTGCCTTGCACCTGCCATGGGAAATCGCCGACAGCTATCTGGATTGCGCGCTGGAAGACGACGAACTGGTCAATCTTCAGCGCCTGCTCAAGCGTCGCATCGAAGAACGCATTCCGACCGCTTACCTGCTGGGCGAAGCCTGGTTCTGCGGCATGTCGTTCATTGTCGATGAGCGCGTGCTGATCCCGCGCTCGCCGATTGGCGAGCTGATCGAAAACCGCTTTGCCCCATGGATCGGTGACGAACCAGCGCGGATTCTCGACCTGTGCACCGGCTCTGGCTGCATCGGCATCGCGTGCGCGTACGAGTTCCAGAACGCCGAAGTGGTGCTGGCGGACCTGTCGTTCGAAGCGCTGGAAGTGGCGAACCAGAACATCGAGCGTCATGGTGTCGATGAGCGTGTGTTCACCGTGCAGGGCGATGGTTTTGATGGTTTGCCGGGTCAACGTTTCGACCTGATTGTGTCGAATCCGCCTTACGTCGATGCGGAAGATTTCGCCGACATGCCGGACGAATACCAGCACGAGCCAGAGCTGGGCCTGGCCTGCGGCGATGACGGTTTGAACCTGGTTCGCCGGATGCTCGCCGAAGCGGCGGATCACCTGACCGAGAAGGGTTTGCTGATTGTCGAGGTGGGCAACAGCCAGGTACACGTCGAGGCGCTGTACCCGGAAGTCGATTTCGCCTGGCTGGAGTTCGAGCGCGGCGGGCACGGCGTGTTCATGCTGACCGCCGAACAGTGCCGCGCCCATCAGGCACTGTTCTCTTCCCGCGTCTGACCGTCAAAAGCATCGTCGGAACGCCGCCCGGGGCAAGCCCGCTCCCACAGTTTCCGTGTGTACCGCAACACCCGGATACGACACAAAACCTGTGGGAGCGTGGCTTGCCCGCGACGGGGGCGCCTCGGTCTGAAGTCTTTACCGGTGGGTTGCAATCCAGATCAGCAACCCAGCCTGAAACACCGCAAACGCCACCAGACAAGTAATGGTGAAACGCAGTCCGGCGTCTTCCCGCTTGAACTTGCTGACCTTGTCCTCCTGCTTCTTCAGCTTCACTTCCTGCTCGGCCAGATTCTGCTCAGCCTGCTGCAACATCTGCGCGGCTTCGAGAATCTCGACGATCTGCAGCTTTTCGCTGTTCCAGTCACCCAGCAGGTCACCGACCTTCACTTCCTTGACGCTGCCCTTCAAATGCTGAGCATCGGCGTAAACCACATCAAAGCCATGCACCCGCAGAAAGTGATCGCGGCGCAGGCGAGTGTCTTCGTTCAGCGCGTCCTTGTTGTTCAAGTCCATGCCGTCGACGGTGTAGGTGGGCCAGCGTTTTTTCGCCCAGTTGATGCCTTGGGCGGCCATGAAACGGCCGATGCCACGGTTCATCGGTTCGATCTGCAAACCGCTGTCCGGGCCGAAATGCACGCGTTTGGTCGTGTGATCGACCCACACGTCCAGATGATTCTGCTCTTTGCGCACCCGCTGCGCGGGCAACTTGATCGCCATGCGCATCAGGCTGTGTTCTTTGCCGTTGCGTTCGGCGTAACCGAATTCAACGAAGCGCAGCGGCCGTCCGCCGGTGTTACGGTCGGTCTGCAACGGCGCCAGGCGGAGCATCTTGTGGTGCTCGACGTGGACATCCGCCCATGGCAGCTCGACCGCTGGCGGTGCGTCTTTTTCAGCGGTGGTGTCGGGTGAAGTCTGGGTATCAGTCATAACGGCGAGATCCTGTCCAAGCTGCTTGTCGCCAGCCAGTACGCTGGCGACAAAGGCTTATCGGCCGTTTTTCATAGGACTAGAGGGTAAAAAGACCTTAACGGATGCGAAGTCCGTCAATAAATTCAAGGACACGTGTCCCCAACTCAGCCGCCAGTGGCAAATTCGGGTCCTTGTAGGAGGCCAGTTGCCGCTTCACGTCGTTGGGCACGATGCGCAACACGTGGTTCATGCCCTCGATCAGCGCCAGTTGCGCGTCTGGTTTGGCGGCCTTGAGCAATTTCGCATCATCGACCTGGACCTGAATGTCGTTGCTGCCTTGCACGATCAGCGCCGGCATTTTCAGCCGGGCGAAGGCCGCTGCCGGATCCTGACGGAACAACGAAATCAGGTACGGCTGCACACTTGGGCGGAAAATCACCTGCAACGGCGCGGGCACATTATCGTCGGTGCGCCCGGCCTTGAGGCTGTCGAGCAGTTCGTTGCTGCGCAGCATCAGCGGAGGAGGGAGGCTGCGGGCCAGTTGCCGACGCAGCACCTGATCGATCGGTCGGGCCGTGCCGGACAGCGAAATGACCGCCGCCGCGCCGACCTTTGGCGCCGCCAGGCTGGCAATCAGCGCGCCTTCGCTGTGGCCGAGCAGGATCAACGGGCCGAAGCGCGGATCGGCTTTCAGCTTCTGACCCCAGGCCACGGCATCCGCCACGTAGGCTTCCACCGACAGGTTTCGCTCGTCCGGAGTTGCCGCCAGGCTGGCAGCCACACCGCGCTTGTCGAAACGCACACTGGCGACATTGTGTTTGGCCAGCACCCAGGCCAGTCGCTTGAGGCTGTCATTGCGCCCGCCATCGGGGTTGTTTCCGTCACGATCCGTAGGACCCGAGCCAGAAAGGATCAGGACAACCGGCACGGGGTTGTCGGATTTCGGCAGCAACAGCGAGCCGAAAAGTTCGCCGTTGTCGGTGGTCAATGTGACCGGTCGTTGCAGGACAGTCGCCTGGACGAAGCCGGTAAACAGGGAAAGGCTCAAGATCAAAACTCGCAGCATCATCACGCCATCATTTGCCAAGGTGCCGGTTGGACTCACCCACACCGCTAAGGTTCGAGGATGAACTACTCGGTTAGCCTGCGTATACTGGCGCGCATCACGAATTTGGGTTCGATTTCACGGAGCGTCCTGCATGTCCGGCAATACCTACGGCAAGCTGTTCACTGTCACCACCGCGGGCGAAAGCCATGGTCCGGCGTTGGTCGCCATTGTCGACGGCTGCCCGCCGGGCCTGGAGATTTCCCTTGAGGACCTGCAACGCGATCTCGACCGTCGCAAGCCGGGCACCAGCCGCCACACCACCCAGCGCCAGGAAGCCGACGAAGTCGAAATCCTTTCTGGCGTGTTTGAAGGTCGCACCACCGGCTGCTCCATCGGCCTGCTGATCCGCAATACCGACCAGAAGTCCAAGGACTACTCGGCGATCAAGGACCTGTTCCGCCCGGCCCACGCCGACTACACCTACCACCACAAATACGGCGAGCGCGATTATCGTGGCGGCGGTCGCAGCTCCGCGCGGGAAACCGCCATGCGCGTCGCGGCCGGCGCCATCGCCAAGAAGTACCTGGCCAGCCAGGGCATCGTCATTCGTGGCTACATGAGTCAGCTCGGTCCGATCGAAATCCCGTTCAAGACCTGGGAATCGGTCGAGAAGAATGCCTTCTTCAGCCCAGACCCGGACAAAGTGCCGGAGCTGGAAGCCTACATGGACCAGTTGCGACGCGATCAAGACTCCGTCGGGGCGAAGATCACCGTGGTTGCCGAAGGCGTGATGCCGGGCTTGGGTGAGCCGATCTTCGACCGTCTCGACGCTGAACTGGCCCACGCGCTGATGAGCATCAACGCGGTCAAAGGCGTGGAAATCGGCGCCGGTTTCGCCTGCGTCGCCCAGCGCGGCACCGAACACCGTGACGAACTGACCCCGGAAGGTTTCCTCAGCAACAACGCCGGCGGCATCCTCGGCGGGATCTCTTCGGGTCAGCCGATCGTCGCGCACCTGGCGTTGAAACCGACCTCGAGTATCACCACCCCGGGCCGCTCGATCGACATCGACGGCAATCCGGTCGAAGTGATTACCAAGGGCCGTCACGATCCGTGCGTCGGCATCCGCGCCACGCCGATTGCCGAGGCGATGATGGCCATCGTGCTGATGGATCACCTGCTGCGTCACCGTGGTCAGAACGCCGACGTGCGCGTCAGCACCCCGGTGCTGGGTCAGCTTTGATGGGTGATCTCAAAGCCGCCGCGGTCTGACCGTGGCGGCGCTCCCGTACTGGCGGCTGTCCAGTTTCTATCTGTTCTATTTCGCCTTGCTCGGTCCGACGGCGCCGTTTCTGGCGCTGTACTTCGATCATCTCGGATTCAGTGCGGCGCGCATCGGTGAGCTGGTGGCGATTCCGATGCTGATGCGCTGTGTAGCGCCGAACATCTGGGGCTGGCTCGGCGATTACACCGGCAGACGCCTGGCCATCGTGCGCTTTGGCGCGGTGTGTACGCTGCTGACGTTCTCGCTGATTTTCGTCAGCAAGACCTACACCTGGCTGGCGATGGTCATGGCCTTGCATGCGTTCTTCTGGCACGCGGTGTTGCCGCAGTTCGAAGTCATCACCCTGGCGCATTTGCAGGGCCAGACCTCCCGCTATAGTCAGATTCGGCTCTGGGGCTCGATCGGTTTCATCATCACCGTGGTCGCCCTCGGTCGCCTGTTCGAATGGCTCAGCCTCGACATCTACCCGGCGGCGCTGGTGTTGATCATGGCCGGCATCGTGCTCAGCAGCTTGTGGGTGCCGAACGCGCAGCCGCCTCAGGGCAACCGTCCGACGGGGGATGGCTTTCTAAAGCAATTGCGCAATCCCGGGGTGCTGGCGTTCTACGGTTGCGTGGCGCTGATGCAGATGAGCCACGGCCCGTATTACACGTTTTTGACCCTGCACCTTGAGCTACTTGGCTACAGCCGTGGCGTGATCGGCATGCTCTGGGCGGTCGGCGTGGTGGCGGAAGTGCTGATGTTCATGGCCATGAGCCGGATCCTCGCGCGTTTTTCCCTGCGGCGGGTGCTGATGGCGAGTTTTCTGCTGGCGGCGCTGCGCTGGTTGCTGCTAGGTTCGTTCGCCGAGTTCCTGTGGGTCCTGTTGTTTGCCCAGGTGCTGCACGCGGCGACGTTTGGCAGCTTTCATGCGGCTGCCATCGCGTTCGTGCAACGTAGCTTCGGCGCGCGCCAGCAAGGGCAGGGCCAGGCGTTGTATGCCGCGCTGGCCGGCACCGGCGGTGCGCTCGGCGCGTTGTATTCCGGATACAGCTGGAATGCCCTCGGCGCGACATTGACCTTTAGTATTGCCAGTCTCGCAGCGCTCGCCGCTGCCGTTATCATTGCCATTCGAATGCAGAGGACAGGCCATGAGCCTTACCCGTGAACAGCTTGCCCAGCAAATTGTCGACGCCGGGCGTTTTCTTTATGGTCGCGGCTGGTCGCCGGCCACCAGCAGCAATTACTCGACGCGCCTGTCGCCGAGCGAAGCGCTGCTGACCGTGTCCGGCAAGCACAAGGGCCAGCTGGGCCTGGACGACGTGCTCGCCACCGACCTGTCCGGCAACAGCCTGGAACCGGGCAAAAAACCGTCCGCCGAAACCCTGTTGCACACCCAGCTCTACAGCTGGCGTCCGGAAATCGGCGCCGTGTTACACACCCACTCGGTGAACGCCACGGTGCTGTCGCGCCTGACACCGCAAGACTTCATCGAGTTCGAAGACTACGAACTGCAAAAAGCCTTCAGCGGCATCTCGACCCACGAATCCCGGGTGCGGGTGCCGATCTTCGACAACGATCAGAACATTGCGCGCCTCGCCGCCAAGGTGCAGCCTTGGCTCGACGCCCATCCCGATTGCGTCGGTTATCTGATTCGCGGCCACGGCCTCTACACCTGGGGCGCGCAGATGAGCGATGCGCTGCGCCAGATCGAGGCCTTTGAATTCCTGTTTGAATGCGAGTTGAAGACCCGCAGCGTCATGAACCGCCAAGGCTGACTTCACCAGAACCAGCCCATTTGCCTGATGAATGCAGTGCCCGACCGGTCTGAAAGAACCGGACGGCAAGGCCGATACCGAGGAATGCCCCATGAGCAGCCTGTCCGTCTATCACGTTTCCAGCCCCGAGATTCCGAACAAGGTGCTGACCCATTTCGAAGACATCGCCTCGACCCTGGCTGAGCAGGGCGTGCGCTTCGACCGCTGGCAAGCCGCCGCGAAGATCCAGCCCGGCGCCAGCCAGGAAGAAGTGATCGGTGCCTATAAAGAACAGATCGACAAACTGATGACCGAGCGCGGTTACATCACGGTCGATGTGATCAGCCTCAACAGCGATCACCCGCAAAAAGCCGAATTGCGCGCCAAGTTCCTTGAAGAGCATCGCCATGGCGAAGACGAAGTACGCTTTTTCGTCGCCGGTCGTGGCCTGTTTACCCTGCACATCGACGATTACGTATACGCGGTGCTGTGCGAAAAGAACGACCTGATTTCGGTGCCAGCCGGCACCAAACACTGGTTCGACATGGGTGAGAACCCACATTTTGTGGCGATCCGTCTGTTCAACAACCCTGAAGGCTGGGTCGCCAATTTCACCGGCGAAGACATTGCCGGCCGCTTCCCGCGTCTGGAGGACTGAGCCGATGTCGATCAAGGTCATTCTCACCGACATCGAAGGCACCACCAGCGCGGTGAGTTTTGTGTTCGACGTGCTGTTCCCGTACGCAGCGAAACATCTGCCGGACTTCGTTCGCCAGAACGCCCGGCGCGCTGACGTTGCCGAGCAACTGGACGCCGTGCGCCGCGACAGCAGCGAACCGCAGGCTGACGTCGAGCGGGTCGTGGACATTCTGCTGGCCTGGATCGCCGAAGACCGCAAAGCCACGCCGCTGAAAGCGTTGCAGGGTATGGTCTGGGAACAGGGTTATCAGGCCGGGCAGTTGAAAGGCCATGTTTATCCGGACGCTGTTGAAGCGCTCCAGCGCTGGCATCAGGCCGGTTATCAACTGTTTGTTTATTCGTCCGGTTCGATTCAGGCGCAGAAGCTGATTTTTGGTTGCTCGGAAGCAGGGGATTTGACGCCGCTGTTCAGCGGTTATTTCGACACCACGTCCGGCCCGAAGCGCGAAGCGCAGTCGTACAGCAACATCCAGCAGGTCATCGGTGTCGAACCGCAGGAGATCCTGTTCCTGTCCGATATCGTGCAGGAACTCGATGCCGCCCAGGCCGCCGGCCTGCAAACCTGCGGGCTGGCCCGTGAAGGCGGGGAACTGGCAGGGCATGTGACCGTTGACAGCTTCACCGGGATCGAACCGGAAGCGTTCTGAACCTTCTTTTCAGGAAAACAAATGTGGGAGCCAGCCTGCTGGCGATGGCGGTAGTTCAGTCAAATAGATTTTGCCTGGTACACCGCTATCGCCAGCAGGCTGGCTCCCACACGTTTGTGCGGGTATGAAATTACATCGAGTGATAGGTCGGCAGGGCAAAACGCTGCTGACTTTGCAGCATGCCGATTTGCGGCAGTTCGCTGGCTTGTTCCGCCAGATCACGACGGATCGCGCTGATCGCCCACGACAGTTGGTCGGCGGCGTGCAATTGCTGATAGGTCAGCGCGCGTTTGAACACTTTGCCGTCGGCACTCTTCAGCGTCAGCAAAATCCCGCCATCGGGACGTGGTGCGGTGGTGACGGCGAAGTTGGAGAACAGGGAGGTAAATTTTTCTTGGATCAGGCTCATGTCTTTCAGCTCCGTATGCACTTGAATGGCAAGCATGCGTAGGGAGTTGCAGCGATTGTGCCAGTATTTATTTTTTTAAAAATCGTTATAAATCAATAACTTAAAAACATGGCTTATTTCATCTGTCGTGCAATCTGCATGAATAGCCATCGTGCATCCTGCATTTTGCGGGATCGCTGTCGATCCGATGGAACCAATCGAGCCGGCTGCAATCCCGCTTCGTCTAGTAACGCTGGCGGATACAAAACATTGCAAAAACCGCGTGTACAGCCCGCGAAGCCCTGACGTATTTTCGGCCTCGACCCTCGCGCAAGAAGCGCCGGTTGCGTCACCCGATTGCCCGACAATAAAAATCCGGCCTGCACGTCAAGGTCGAACGGGAGCTGCCATGCGCCACGCGCCGAGCGACACAATTACCTGGGGCATGATGCTCCGCAAACTACCGATGATTGCCAAAGCCATCCCCCGGGTGGTGAAAGGCATGAAGGTGGCCAACGTCAAGGATCCGACCCAAACCTGTGGCCTGGGCTGGACATTCGAGCAAGCGACCCTGCGCAATCCCGAGGGCCCCGCGCTGCTGTCGGGCGAGGTGGTGCTGAGTTATTCACAGGTCAACCAGTGGGCCAACCGCATCGCCCACTATCTGATCGGGCAGGGCATCGGCAAAGGCGATGTGGTGGCGGTGTTCATCGAGAACCGCCCGGAATTGCTGGTGACGATTCTGGCCCTGGCCAAAGTGGGCGCCGTCAGTGCGCTGCTCAATACCTCGCAGACCCGCGATACGCTGATCCACAGCATCAATCTGGTGACACCGGCGGCGATTGTCGTCGGTGAAGAATTGCTGCCGGCATTTGCGGCGGTACGCGAGCAAGTGTCGATCCCGACAGCGCGCGCCTGGTTCGTCGCCGATCAGGATACCTTCACCCATCCGGGCATCGCGCCTGAGGGCTATATCAACCTGATCAGCGCCAGTGCCGACGCTTCGGGCGACAACCCGGCCAGCAGCCGGCAGATTTTCTTCGATGATCCCTGTTTCTATATCTACACTTCCGGCACCACCGGTTTGCCCAAGGCCGGGGTGTTCAAGCACGGACGCTGGATGCGCAGTTCGGCGAGCTTCGGCATGATCGCCCTCGACATGCGCCCCGACGACATCGTCTATTGCACCTTGCCGCTGTACCACGCCACCGGGCTTTGCGTGTGCTGGGGTTCGGCGGTCAATGGCGCGTCGGGTTTCGCGATACGCCGCAAGTTCAGCGCCCGGCAGTTCTGGAGCGACGTGCGCCGCTACCGCGCAACCACCATCGGCTACGTCGGCGAGTTGTGCCGGTATCTGGTGGATCAGCCGCTCAGCGCCGACGACAGTCGTCATGACGTGCGCAAGATGATCGGCAATGGTTTGCGGCCCGGTGCGTGGGCCGAGTTCAAGACCCGCTTCGGCGTGGATCACATCTGCGAGCTGTACGCCGCCAGCGACGGCAATATCGGCTTCACCAACATCCTCAATTTCGACAACACTATCGGTTTCTCGCTGATGGCCTGGGAGCTGGTCGCCTATGACCAGGACAGCGGCGAACCGATTCGCGGCGCTGACGGGTTCATGCGCAAGGTCGGCCGGGGCGAGCGAGGCCTGTTGCTGGCGCGGATCGACGACAAGGCGCCGCTGGACGGCTACACCGATCCGCAGAAAACCGCCAAGGTCGTGCTGCAGGACGTGTTCACCAAGGGCGATCGCTTCTTCAACACCGGCGATCTGCTGCGCAATATCGGTTTCGGTCACGCACAGTTTGTCGACCGCCTCGGCGACACCTATCGCTGGAAGGGCGAGAACGTCTCGACCACCGAGGTCGAAAATCTGCTGCTTCAGCATCCGCATATTTCCGAAGCGGTGGCCTATGGCGTGGAAATCCCCAACACCAACGGGCGCGCCGGGATGGCGGCGATCACCCCGGCCGAGTCCCTGGCGACCCTGGATTTCGCCGGGCTGCTGGCCTTCGCCCGCCAGTGCATGCCGGCCTATGCGGTGCCGTTGTTCTTGCGGGTCAAGGTGAAGATGGAAACCACCGGGACCTTCAAATACCAGAAGACCCGCCTGAAAAACGAAGGCTTCGACCCCGGCTTGACGGGCGATGACCCGATTTATGCCTGGCTGCCGGGAACCGAAACCTACGTGCAGGTCACGGATGAAATCCTTGCGGACATCCGGGCAGGCAAGTTCCGTTATTGATATTGGCTATCGGCAGTCTTGGAAAAAAGGGGATGACAGCTATCGCCGCGCTCGGGAAACTAGCGGTTTTCCGATTGACCGAAAGTGGAGTTGCCTCATGTCCGACCAAAGCCGCCAGATGACCCCCGAAGAAGCTGCCGAATTCACCGAGCAGGTATTCAACAAGGCGCGCGAGGGCGATGCGGTGATGCTGGATCGCCTGATCACTGCCGGTCTGCCGGTGAACCTGACCAACAGCAAGGGCGACACCCTGCTGATGCTCGCCAGTTACTACGGGCATGTGGACGCGGTGCAAGTGCTGCTCAAGCACAAGGCCGACCCGGAACAACGCAACGGCAACGGCCAGAGCCCGATTGCCGGCGCGGCGTTCAAGGGCGATCTGGCCGTGGTCAAGGCCCTGGTCGAGGGCGGGGCGCAGATTGAAGGCGCCTCCTTCGATGGCCGCACGGCGCTGATGATGGCGGCGATGTTCAACCGGGTTGAAATCGTCGACTTCCTGATCGATCAGGGCGCCGATCCGAAAGCCAAGGATGCCAACGGCATCACCGCGCTGGACGCGGCCCGCACCATGGGCGCTGTGGACACCACCGCGCAGCTGGAAAAACTGCTGGGCTGACGCCGCTGGCCGGAACCCGCTCTGTGGCGAAGGCGAGAATGCGCTATCCTTCGCGCCCTCAAAATTCTCTTCGCCACAGGATCCGCCCCCATGAAAGCCGCACTCGCCGAACTCATCAGCAAAATCAGCTCCGGCTGCATGGGCGAAGACGAGATCCTGAAGGTCGCTGACGAAGCGGCGCAGGCCTACGCCGATGCCGACGCTTTTCTGACCGCCAATCCGGACATCAACTACGACGACACTTTCCCGATTCCGCTGGGCGAGTGGGTGGTGGTCGGCAGCCTGCCGGAAACCGTGCTGTTCCAGGCCGACACCTACGTTGACCTGTTCGCGCAGATCGTTGCGTCGTTCGGCCCGGGCGTCGAGTTCAACCTCAAGCCCAAACAACTGGCCAGGACCGAGGCGCTGACCGCGCTCAACCGCATCCAAGTGCAGATGAGCAGCCTGAACAAGGAAAACGGCGGTTACACGCTGATGAACTTCAGCCAGTTGCTCGACGACGAGCTGCAGGTGGTGCTGGTCTACGGCAACGACGTGCCGCGAGTGCTGGAGCTATGCGCCGAAACCGGCATCGCTGCCGCGCCGTCGCTGGAAGCCCTGAAAGTCGCCGTTCACGTCTGAACGCAATAAAAGGGAACCCTGTGCGCGACCGTCTATCCTAAAAGTGCAAGCCACTATTCTGGAGCGACACCATGGGTTCCACGTTCAATGGCCTGGTCGGCCTGATCATTCTTGCGCTCGACATCTGGGCGATCATCAATGTGCTGAAAAGCGGCGCCGAGACCGGGATGAAAATCCTCTGGGTGCTGCTGATCATCCTCCTGCCGGTGCTGGGCCTGATCATCTGGGCGATTGCCGGCCCGCGGGGCAATGTGCGGATCTAGTTTCACAACTGAACAGGTTCTTTCCTGTGGGGGCGAGTTTGCTCGCGAAGGCGATTTTTCATTCAGCAAATGTGTTGAGTCGGATGGCCTCTTCGCGAGCAAGCTCGCTCCCACATTTGCCTTTCTGCGGCTTCAAAATGTCGTCTGTCAGCGGAAGGTTCGACCTGTCATCTTCGGCAACGTAGAATGCGCGCCTTTCCCGGGCAATCGAACCTGACGATTGGCGCCCGCGCATTCATCGGAGCACTTCACCATGACCGTCACCAAGACCAGCGAATACCTGGAAACCCTCTACGAAGGCTACGGCCAGCGTTTTCGTATGGAAAAACTGCTGCACGAAGTGCGCACCGAACACCAGCACCTGGTGATTTTCCAGAACCCGCGCATGGGCCGGGTGATGGCGCTGGACGGCGTGATCCAGACCACCGAAGCCGATGAATTCATCTACCACGAAATGCTCACCCACGTGCCGATCCTCGCCCACGGCACCGCCAAGCGCGTGCTGATCATCGGCGGCGGCGACGGCGGCATGCTGCGCGAAGTGACCAAACACGCCAGCGTCGAGCACATCACCATGGTCGAGATCGACGGCACCGTGGTCGACATGTGCAAGGAGTTCCTGCCAAACCACTCCAAGGGCGCCTACGACGATCCACGCCTGAACCTGGTAATCGACGACGGCATGCGCTTCGTTGCCACCACCACCGAAAAATTCGACGTGATCATTTCCGACTCCACCGACCCGATCGGCCCGGGCGAAGTGCTGTTCTCGGAAAACTTCTACCAGGCCTGCCACCGCTGCCTGAACGAGGGCGGCATCCTCGTGACCCAGAACGGCACGCCGTTCATGCAGATCGAAGAAGTGAAAACCACCGCCGGCCGCCTGCGCAGCCTGTTCCCGGACTGGCACTTCTATCAGGCGGCCGTGCCGACCTACATCGGCGGTTCGATGACTTTCGCCTGGGGCTCGACCAACCCGGCCTACCGCAAGCTGAGCCGCGAAACCCTGCAACAGCGCTTCATCGGCAGCGGCATCGTCACCCGCTACTACAACCCGGAAATCCACATTGGCGCCTTCGCCTTGCCGCAATACGTGCTGCAAGCGGTGAACAAGCCAAGCAACGACTAAAAGCACCGTAAAACCCCTGTGGGAGCGGGCTTGCTCGCGAAGGCGTCTTATCATTCAACGTAGAGTTGACTGGTCGTTCGCTTTCGCGAGCAAGCCCGCTCCCACATGGATAGCTTTTTTTTCATGTTCGGCGGATGTAAACCTTTTGAACGATCAATCCTGACAAAAGTCGAGATAGGTGTAAGCCCACATGCGGGTTTGATCGAGGAGGCTCCGATGTCAAAGTGGAAAGTCACTTTCGTGGACGATCATGGTGAAACGATCGACGAAGTCTTCGAGTGCGAGGAATGCCCCAGTCACGAACGGGCAGCCCGCCTCATCAAGGAACGATTGTTGCCGGTCGCCGCCGAGCTTGACCTGAACGATCTGGAAGGGCGCACCGCCGATGCCGGCGTAAAAAGCCTGAAAACCCAGCACAGCATCGAAATCCGCAGCATCACCCCAATCTGAAACTTCCTTTACATTGCTCACCAGGCCTTGGCAGCGGCTCTATATTGGGGCTACTCTGCAAGCGAGATCAGCGAACGGATCGCTAAGGTCTGGTCTTGTCAGCTACATGCTTGTTTCCCGTCGGCAACGCGGTTGCCACAGTGCCGGACGCAGTAGGGACCGGTGCAGGGAATACGGAAAGTCTATCCATCTATGCGAGGGAGACGATTCATGAGCACAGCCTATCAAGAAGACATCAGCAGCAGCGTGCTGCGCCGCATGAAAGAAGGCGGTTTCGATTTTTCCCGATTCCATCCCATCGAGTTCTACGCCATTTTCCCGGACGAGGAGCGGGCACGCAGGGCGGCAGGCAAGTTTCGCGGTGAATCCATCAATGCCCAGGTCAGTGCGCGCGACGACGGCGCCTGGTCGCTGGAATTGAGCAAGGTGATGTACGCAACCTACGACGACATTGGCGATTTCGAGCAGGGCTTTTCGGCGGTGGTCGAGCCCTTGGGCGGCATCATCGAAGGCTGGGGCGTGAAACAGGAGATCCGCAACCGGCACCGTTTGAACTGATCACTCTCGCAACACGTCGAGCAACGGCTGACCTTCGGGTCGGCCGTTGTCGTTTCTGCCTCTTGAACAACCTGTGGCAAAACCCTGAAACAAGAATCCGGAGCAAAAAAAAGCCACCTGAAAAGGTGGCTAAAAGGGAAGACCGGAAGGAGAGGAAACCGGTCAGGGTTACGGCCGGGAGGGCTGCCGAGGCAAGCCGGATCAGTGGGGCTGCGGGCTTCGTCAGGGACGTTTTTGCAGCGGATGCGCGGATTATCCGCAGCCGCCGGCGGGCAGTGAAATCAACTCTGACTATGCTGGTGATAGGCGACGGGACTGCGTCGCAATGAAGCGGGGGCGATCAGGTTGGGGCAATTGCCGCACAGGAATGGTGCGGGGTTTGTGGCGTGAATATCCAACCGATTGAAATCAAAGCGTTTATGCCGATGGCACGGGCCTTGCGAAGGCCCGTATGTCCGGGGTGACAAGGAGTACGGCATGATCCGCACCTATTTTGATGAAATGTACGATGCCGGCGGCCAGGTCCGCCCGCATTACCGGGAGTTTGCCCGCTGGCTGGCCGAGACGCCTGACGAACTGCTGGCCCAGCGGCGACGCGAGGCCGATCTGCTGTTCCATCGCGCCGGGATCACCTTCACGCTCTACGGGGACGAGCAAGGGACAGAACGCCTGATTCCCTTCGACACCATTCCGCGCAGCATCCCCGCCAGCGAGTGGCGGATCGTCGAGCGGGGCTGCATCCAGCGGGTCAAGGCGTTGAACATGTTCCTCGCCGACCTTTACCACGAGCAACGCATCATCAAGGCCGGGATCATTCCCGCCGAGCAGGTGCTGGCCAACGAGCAATACCAGTTGGCGATGCAGGGGCTGGATCTGCACCGCGATATCTATTCGCACATCTCCGGCGTCGATCTGGTGCGCGACGGCGACGGCACGTATTACGTGCTCGAGGACAACCTGCGCACGCCGAGCGGCGTGAGCTACATGCTCGAAGACCGCAAGATGATGATGCGCCTTTTCCCCGAGCTGTTCGCGGCCCAGCGCATCGCCCCGATCGACCATTACCCGAACCTGCTGCTCGACACCCTGAAAAGCTCTAGCCCGATCGACGACCCGAGTGTGGTGGTGCTGACGCCGGGACGGTTCAACAGCGCGTTTTTCGAGCATGCGTTTCTCGCCCGGGAAATGGGCGTGGAGCTGGTAGAAGGCGCGGATCTGTTCGTGCGCGACGACAAAGTCTTCATGCGCACCACCGACGGCCCGAAAGCGGTGGACGTGATCTACCGCCGGCTCGACGACGCGTTCCTCGATCCGCTGGCCTTCCGCCCGGATTCGATGCTCGGCGTGCCGGGTCTGCTGTCGTCGTATCGCTCCGGCAATGTGGTGCTGGCCAATGCCATCGGCACCGGCGTGGCTGACGACAAGTCGGTGTATCCGTTCGTTACCGAGATGATCCGTTTCTACCTCGACGAAGAACCGATCCTGAAGAACGTGCCGACCTGGCAATGCCGCAATCCGTCTGAACTTTCCCATGTACTGGCCAATCTTCCGGATCTGGTGGTCAAGGAAACCCAGGGCTCCGGCGGTTACGGCATGCTCGTGGGGCCGGCGGCGACGACCGCGGAAATCGATGCGTTCCGCGAGCGGATCAAGGCCAAGCCTCACGCCTATATCGCACAACCGACGCTGTCGCTGTCGACCTGTCCGACCTTTGTCGAAAACGGCATTGCGCCGCGCCATATCGACCTGCGCCCGTTCGTATTGTCCGGCCGCGAAACCCGGGTCGTGCCCGGCGGTTTGACCCGTGTCGCCCTGCGTGAAGGCTCTCTGGTGGTGAATTCATCCCAGGGTGGCGGAACCAAGGACACCTGGGTGGTCGAGGATTGAAGGAAGCCTGCCATGTTAAGTAGAACTGCCTCGGATCTGTACTGGATGTCGCGTTACCTGGAGCGGGCGGAAAACCTCGCACGGATGCTCGATGTCAGCTATTCGCTGTCGCTGATGCCGCAGGATGGCCGCGGCGACGGTCTGCATGAACTGGCGATGCCGCTGTTGATCACCGGCACGCTGGACGATTACCTGGAACGCCACGGCGAACTGCATGCCGAGCGCTTGCTGCACTTCTTCGCCCTGGACGCGGCGAATCCGGCGAGCATCTACAGCTGCCTTGGCGCGGCGCGGGCCAGTGCCCATGCGGTGCGCGGTCGGATCACCGCGGACATGTGGGAGAACATCAACGCCACCTGGCTGGAGATCCGCGGGATCGCCAATCAGGGCCTCAGCCGTTATGGCATGAGTCGCTTCTGCGAGTGGATCAAGGAACGTTCGCACCTGTTTCGGGGGGCGTCCTACGGCACCATCATGCGCAACGACGCGTTTCGCTTCATTCGCCTGGGCACGTTCATCGAACGGGCCGACAACACCTTGCGCCTGCTCGATGCCCGTTACGAGATGGCCGGCGATCAGGCCGAAGCAGTCAGCGACGGCACCGCTCACGCCTATTACCAGTGGAGTGCGCTGTTGCGGGCGCTGTCATCGTTCGAGGCTTACACCGAGATCTATCGCGATGCGCCCGGCGCCCGACATGTGGCCGAGCTGCTGTTGTTGCGTGCCGATGTGCCGCGTTCGCTGCGGGCCTGCACCGAGGAGATTGACCAGATTCTCGCGCAACTGCCAGGGGCCAACGGTCGCCCTGCACAACGACTGGCGGCGGAAATGGACGCGCGCCTGCGCTACACCGGCATTCAAGAAATTCTCGAGGAAGGGCTGCACGCCTGGCTCACCGAATTCATCCCGCTGGTGCGCCAGCTGGGCAACGCCATTCACAGTTCCTACCTGGAGGCCGCATGAGACTTTCCATCAGCCACGAGACCACCTATCACTACGAAGATCAGGTGCGCGCGAGCATCCAGTATCTGCGCCTGACGCCTCACGACAGCGAGCGTCAGCATGTGCTGAGCTGGCAGCTCGACCTGCCGCGCCCGGTGCGCGCCCAGCTCGATCCGTTCGGCAACATCCTGCACGTGCTGACCATGGACGAGCCCCACGAAGCGATCATCATCGGCGCCCGGGGGCAGGTCGATATCGACGAGCTGCGCGAGGCGGAGCACGAGAGTCAGTCGGCGTTGCCGTTCCTGCGTTTCACCCGGCTGACCGAGGCTGACGAGGCGCTGCGGGCGTTTGCCGAGAAGTCCTGCAAGCAGCGACGGGACCGCAATGCACTGATCGACCTGATGCATGGGCTGAACCAGCACATGACCTACAAACCGGGCGCCACCGAAGTCGATACCAGCGCCGCCGAGGCGTTTGCCGGGCGGGCGGGCGTTTGTCAGGATCACGCCCACGCGTTTCTGGCCTGCGCGCGCAGCCTTGGAGTGCCGTCACGTTATGTGTCGGGTTATCTGTACAGCGAGGATTGCGAACATCTGGCCAGCCACGCCTGGGCCGAAGCCTGGATCGATGACGCCTGGTATAGCTTTGACGTGACCAATGAGCTGGCGCGGCCGGAGCGGCACCTGAAACTGGCGGTGGGTCTGGATTATCTGGATGCCTGCCCGGTGCGAGGGATGCGCCGGGGCGGCGGGTCAGAGCAGATGCACGCGAAAGTGCTGGTGTCGCCGACACCAGCGCCAATCATCTCGGTGCAGCAGCAGTAAGATCCGGGATACCGCATCGCTGGCAAGTCGAGTCGTCGCACCGCAGCTCCCACAGAAATGCCGCTGATTCAAATCCAACGCATAACCTGTGGGAGCGGGCTTGCCCGCGAAGAGGCCAGTGAGCGCACTGCAAGACTCAAGTCATCAAGGCTTAACCTTGCGCCCGGCCATGTGCTGCAAATACCCCACCAGTTTCTGCAGATCCGCATCCGGCAACACCTCGGCGGTAAACCCTGGCATCTTCGCTTGCGGCCACTGACGCAGACTTTGCGGATCGCGGATGTAGCGCTTGAGGAAATCCGCGCCGAAGTACTCGGTCGGGTTGTACGGAATATTCAGGTCCGGCCCGAACTGCGCATCACCCGCGCCATTCAGGCGATGGCACGCCAGGCAGTTCTTCTGGAACAGCGCAAAACCCTGATTCACCGGGTCATCGCCCTTCAATGCAGGATCCGGCAGCAGGGCAGGGAAGCGCTCGGCCACCGGTGCCATGCGCTTGATGCTCGCCACTTCGAACGGCCATTGTTCCGGGCTGATGTTTCCGGCCTGCGGATCGGTCCACACCAGATAGAACGGCCCGGCGCTGTGCTTGCCTTCCGACAGCGGCGGCCAGGGCTGCGCCGGATCTTCGATAGCTAGCCAGGCGCGTGAACCTTTGCTGTTCAGGAGCGGCGCGGCAGACAGCTCTGCGGCAAAACCGTCCAGCGCCACGGCTTGCAGGTGATCCTCGGGTTTGATGCCGGTCAGCAGCGCGGCAACCGGCACGGCGCGATAAGTCATGTCCTTCTTGTAGGACACATCATTCTTGACCGTGAGGGTTTGCACCTGAGGATGCTTGAGCAATTCCTCGGTCTGCCAGGTGCGGCTGTTCGCGCCCAGCTCCAGGTTCAGCTGCGCGGCACACAGGGGCATGCTCAGCAGCATGGCCCCAAACATAATGAGCTTTTTCAAGTGATCGCCATCCATGTCGTGGAAATGCGCAAAGGTTGGCACAGCCACGCTGGCCCGGGTAGCGGGCCAGGCACATTTTCAGTGGCGATGAACAATACCTGCCGCTTGAATCAGCCGATGACCTTGGTCAGGTTCGGCAGAATCAACAACAGCGTCGTGGCGAAAAGAATGAGCCCTGCTTGCCGTACTTTCGGTTGTTTGAACATGGCTTGACCGCCTTTTTTGTTATTTCCTGATGCCTGCCTGCATCTCCATGACGGCAAGCGCTGCACTTCCTGTAGCGAACGCCTGTCTCGGCAAAACCCGACGACAACGACGTACATCTTCACCTTAGGGCCCGCGTCACGCTTCGCTTAGATCCATTTCGTATGTATTTGCAACCTGTCGCGATTAAAAAGGCATGAGGCCCATTGCCAGCTTCTTTGCCGCCCGTTTGCTAGACAGCTCGCGCACCTGAACCGGTTAATCAAGCTACAGATGACCGTCCGTCTGAGCGTGGGCGTCAACGTCATTGAGCACTGTGGTCATTGAATCCCTGGCCTGCGAAGACAACAGTGACAACACGAATTTCACTCACCGCAAAGGTTCGAGGACGTCATGACCCAAGCTTTGATTTTCGACGCGTTACGCACACCCCGTGGCAAGGGCAAGGCCGACGGTTCGCTGCACAGCGTCAAACCGGTGAACCTGGTGGCCGGACTGTTGACCGTTTTACAGGCGCGCACGGATCTGGACACCAGCCAAGTCGATGATGTGGTACTCGGCTGTGTCACGCCGATTGGCGATCAGGGCTCGGACATCGCCAAGACCGCTGTGCAGGTAGCCGATTGGGACGTCAGCGTCGCGGGCGTGCAGATCAACCGCTTCTGCGCCTCGGGGCTGGAAGCGGTGAACCTGGGGGCAATGAAAGTGCGCTCCGGGTTCGAAGAGCTGGTGGTGGTCGGCGGTGTCGAATCCATGTCCCGCGTACCGATGGGCAGCGACGGCGGCGCCTGGGCGCTGGACCCGCAGACCAACCTGCACAGTCACTTTACCCCTCAAGGTGTCGGCGCCGACCTGATTGCCACCCTCGAAGGCTTCAGCCGTCAGGACGTCGATGCCTATGCGCTCCACTCACAGCAGAAAGCCGCACGTGCCCGGGCCGACGGTTCGTTCAACAAGTCGCTGGTGCCGGTGCAGGATCAGAACGGCATCATCCTGCTCGATCACGATGAGTTCATTCGCGCCGAGTCGACCCTTGAAGGTCTGGGCAAGCTCAAGCCGAGCTTCGAGATGATCGGCCAGATGGGCTTCGACGCCACGGCGCTGCGGGTCTACAGCCATGTCGAGCGGATTAATCATGTACACACGCCGGGCAACAGCTCGGGGATCGTCGACGGCGCGGCGCTGATGCTGATCGGCTCCGAAGCGAAGGGGCGTGCGTTGGGTCTGCAACCCCGGGCGCGGATCGTCGCCACGGCGGTCACCAGCACCGACCCGACCATCATGCTCACCGGCCCGGCGCCGGCCACTCGCAAGGCGCTGGCCAAGGCCGGGCTGCGGGTGGAGGACATTGACCTGTTTGAAGTCAACGAGGCGTTCGCCTCAGTGGTGCTGAAATTCATCAAGGACATGGCCGTCGACCCGGACAAGGTCAACGTCAATGGCGGCTCGATCGCCATGGGCCACCCGCTGGGCGCCACCGGTTGCGCGATCCTCGGCACCTTGCTCGATGAACTGGAAGCCCGGCGCCTGCGCTACGGCCTCGCGACGCTGTGCGTCGGCGGCGGCATGGGCATCGCCACCATCATCGAACGCCTCTGACCCCAAGGAATCCTGTCATGACCCAAGCCATTCGTTACGAAAAAGGCCAGGACGGCATCGTTCTCCTGACCATCGACATGCCGGGCCAGAGCGCCAACACCATGAACGCGGTGTACCGCGAGGCCATGGCCGAAAGCGTCGCCCGTTTGCAGGCGGAAAAAGATGACATCGCCGGGGTGGTCATCACCTCGGCCAAGAAAACCTTCTTCGCCGGCGGCGACCTGAATGAACTGATCAAGGTCGGCAAGCCTGAAGCCAAGGCTTTCTACGACATGGTGCTGACCCTCAAGGGTCAGTTGCGCACCCTGGAAACCCTCGGCAAACCGGTGGTCGCGGCGATCAACGGCGCGGCCCTCGGCGGCGGCTGGGAAATCTGCCTGGCCTGTCATCATCGCGTGGCGCTGGACGATGCGTCGGTGCAGCTCGGTTTGCCGGAAGTGACCCTCGGCCTGTTGCCGGGCGGTGGTGGCGTGGTGCGTATGGTGCGCATGCTTGGCATCGAAAAAGCCCTCCCGTACCTGCTAGAAGGCAAAAAAGTCCGTCCGCAGCAGGCGTTGCAGGCGGGTCTGATTGATGAGCTGGCGGCGGATCGCGATGAATTGCTGGCCAAGGCCAAGGCCTGGATTCTGGCCAATCCTGCGGCTGTGCAGCGTTGGGATGTGAAGGGCTATCAGATTCCCGGCGGCACTCCGTCGAACCCGAAAGTTGCTCAGATGCTGGCGATTGCGCCGTCGATCCTGCGCACCAAAACCCAGGGCACGTTGCCGGCACCGGAGAAGATTCTGTGTGCGGCGGTGGAAGGCGCGCAGGTGGATTTCGACACGGCGCACCTGATCGAAACCCGCTACTTCACCGAACTGACTACCGGCCAAATCTCGAAAAACCTGATCGGCACGTTCTGGTTCCAACTCAATGAAATCAATGCCGGCGGTTCGCGGCCGCAGGGTTTTGCGCCTTATGTGACAAAGCGCGTGGGCGTCCTCGGCGCGGGCATGATGGGCGCAGGAATTGCCTATGTCAGCGCATCGGCCGGGATCGACGTGGTGCTCAAGGACATCAACCTCGCTGCCGCGGAAAAGGGCAAAGCGTATTCGGCAGCACTGCTGGACAAGAAAGTTGCCCGCGGGCAGATGACTGCGCAGCAGCGTGAAGCGGTGCTGGCGCGTATCCACCCGACCGAAAGCGATACCGATCTGGCAGGTTGCGATCTGATCATCGAGGCGGTGTTCGAGGATCGCGATCTCAAGGCCAAGGTCTCGGCGGCGGCGCAACAGGTGGTTGGTGGCGACGCGGTGATTGCCTCCAACACTTCCACATTGCCCATCACCGGGTTGGCGACTGCGGTGCCGGATCAAAGCAAGTTCATCGGCCTGCACTTCTTCAGTCCGGTGGAGAGAATGCCGTTGGTGGAAATCATCAAAGGTGCGCAAACCAGCGAAGAGACCCTCGCACGCGGGTTCGATTTCGTACTGCAAATCAAGAAAACGCCGATTGTGGTCAACGACAGTCGCGGCTTCTTCACTTCGCGGGTGTTCGGCACGTTTACCAATGAAGGTATTGCGATGCTGGGTGAGGGCGTCAGTGCGCCGATGATCGAGACCGAAGCGCGCAAGGCCGGCATGCCAGTCGGGCCGCTGGCGATCTCCGACGAAGTTTCCCTCAGCCTGATGAGCCATATCCGTCAGCAAACGGCCAAAGACCTTCAAGCAGAAGGGAAACCGCTGATTGAGCACCCGGCGTTCGCCGTGATTGACTTGCTGCTCAACGAATACAAACGGCCGGGCAAGGCCGCGGGAGGCGGTTTTTACGAGTACCCGGCGGGCGGCCAGAAACACTTGTGGCCGGAGCTGAAAACCCGTTTCGAGAAAGCCGACGGGCAGATTTCGCCGAAGGATGTGCGTGACCGGTTGCTGTTCGTACAGGCCATCGAGACCGTGCGTTGCGTGGAGGAGGGCGTGCTGACATCGACGGCGGATGCCAACGTCGGCTCGATCTTCGGCATCGGCTTCGCGGCCTGGACGGGAGGCGCGCTGCAGTTCATCAATCAATATAGGGTGAAGGATTTTGTCGCGCGGGCGCAGTACCTGGCGGAACAGTACGGCGAGCGTTTCGCGCCGCCAGCGCTGCTGCTGGAAAAGGCTGCGAAGGGCGAGTTGTTCTAACGGGTTGGGGACGCATCTCGGGGCTTGCCTTGCCGGGTAGTTTCAAGGCAGGCTCTGGGGGTGTGCATTATTCCCATCACGTGTCAGGAATTTTTTATGTCGTTACGCATCTGCATTCTGGAAACCGACATCCTGCGTCCGGAACTGATCGATGAATATCAGGGTTACGGGCACATGTTCCAGCGCCTGTTCTCGCAACAACCGATTGCTGCCGAGTTCACGGTGTACAACGTGATGCAGGGCGATTATCCGAGTGATGACCTGACCTTCGATGCGTATCTGGTCACCGGCAGCAAGGCCGACTCGTTCGGCACCGACCCGTGGATCCAGACCCTCAAGCAATACCTGCTGAACCGCTATGAGCGCGGCGACAAACTGCTCGGCGTGTGCTTCGGCCATCAGTTGCTGGCGCTGCTGCTGGGCGGCAAGAGCGAGCGTGCGACCCAGGGTTGGGGTGTCGGCATTCACAATTACAAACTGGCGGCCAAGGCGCCGTGGATGAGTCCGGTGCGTGAAGAGCTGACGTTGTTGATCAGCCACCAGGATCAGGTCACGGCGCTACCGGAGAACGCCACGGTGATTGCATCGAGCGATTTCTGCCCGTTCGCCGCTTACCACATCAACGATCAGGTGCTGTGCTTCCAGGGGCATCCGGAATTCATTCACGACTATTCGCGAGCGCTGTTGGACCTGCGTCAGGAAGCGTTGGGCGAGCAGATCTACAGCAAGGGCGTGGCCAGCCTGGAGCATCAGCACCACGGCACCACTGTTGCGGAATGGATGATGCGCTTCGTGGCGCACAAACCGACCGCTGCTTGAATCCAGGCGCCCCCGTGTTTTGCACGGGGGCGTTTTTTCTTATAGCCAGCCCGATTTCTTGAAGCTCGCCCACAGGCTCACGCAGCCGACCGTGATAAAGCCCAATACACCGAAATAGCCGTAGTGCCAGCTCAGCTCCGGCATGTTCTGAAAGTTCATCCCATAAATTCCTGCCACTGCCGTCGGGAACGCCAGAATCGCCGCCCATGCAGCGAATTTGCGTTGCACCACGCTCTGGCGTGACGCTTCCAGCAGCACGCCGATTTCGATGGTCTGGCTGGCGATATCGGCCAGGGTGGTCAGATCTTCCATCTGCCGGTTCACATGTATCTGCACATCGCGAAAGTACGGACGCATATTCTTGTCGATGAAGGGGAAGCTCAGCTTCTGCAGTTCCTCGCCGATTTCCACCATCGGCGCCGCGTAACGACGCAAGCGCAGTACATCGCGGCGCAAACCATGAAGCTTCTGGATGTCGTATTCATTCAGTGCGCTGCACAACACATTGCGTTCCAGTTCATCGATCTCGGCGTGGATCGCTTCACCCACCGGCTGATAGTTTTCGATGACGAAATCCAGCAGCGCATACAGTACGAAATCTTCCCCGTGCTCCAGCAACAGTGGCCGCGCCTCACAGCGTTGGCGGACGTGGGCGTAGGAGGCCGAGTGACCGTTGCGGGCGGTGATGATGTAGCCTTTGCCGGCAAAGATGTGGGTTTCGATGAACTGCAGAATCCCGTGTTCGCGCACCGGTGAGTAGGTGACGATGAACAGCGCGTCGCCAAACGTTTCCAGCTTCGGCCGGCTGTGTTTTTCCAGGGCGTCTTCGATGGCCAGTTCGTGCAGGTTGAACTGGCGTTGCAGGTTGGACAGTTCCTGGGCGTTCGGCTCTTCGAGGCCGATCCAGACGAAGTGGCCGGTCTTGGCGGCCCAGGCCGCGCCTTCGTCGAGGGAAATATTTGTGACTTTCTTACCGGCGCTGTAAACCGCAGCAGCAACAACTCGACCCATGGTGGTGGTTCACTTCTTCTTGGCAGATGGCGGGGGAGGCATGGCTTCAGCTTAGCCGTGTCGCTGCTTGAGAGTCAGTGAAATCTGCACAGTTCACCGGGGCAAAAGAAAACCCGCACGGGGCGGGCTTCTTTTTCACGCGGCTTGCAGATGTCGATCCATCGCATCGATGCATTCGCGCATCTGCTCTCGGCATTGGTTGATGAGCATGGGCATGTCGTCCATGGTCAGGCCGGCGGTAGGAATTGCCGGCAGCGAGCGTATGAGAATTTTCCCGCTGTGCCAGCGATTCAGGCGCATGTGCTTGATGTAG
This sequence comes from Pseudomonas sp. B20(2017), assembly GCF_002113125.1. Taxonomy (GTDB): domain Bacteria; phylum Pseudomonadota; class Gammaproteobacteria; order Pseudomonadales; family Pseudomonadaceae; genus Aquipseudomonas. The sequence goes on from NZ_NEJP01000026.1 coordinate 70,997, forward strand.
CTGCTGACACACACCGGGACGATCGGCACCCCGGCTGCAATGGCCATCTGGAACGCGCCTTTCTTGAATGGCAGCAGTTCCTCACCCAGGTTGCGGGTGCCTTCCGGGAAGACCCAGATCGAGGTGTCTTTGTGCTGCAAGGTGTCGGTGGTGGTCAGCATCGACTGGCGCGCCTTGTGCGCGTTCCCACGATCGATCAGCACGTTGCCCGCCAGCCAGAACAGTTGCCCGAACAGTGGCACCCACTTCAGGCTCTTTTTGCCGATGCACACGGTACGACGCGGCACCACGTTACCGAACACGAACAGGTCGTAGTTGGACTGATGGTTGGCGATGATCACGCAACTGTCGGGCTTGTTCATCAGCGGGCCGACATCGGCTTTCACCCGCAGACGCAAAATGCACATCGCTGGCAGTGCATAGAGACGGGCACACAGGCGACTGTTGTCTGGATTGAATGGCCGGCACAGCCCGAGGATCACTCCGAGGATCCCCGCCAGAATAAAGTGCAGGCCCATCAATAACATACGAAACACAAACAGCATTTTCAGGCCCATCGGGACAAAAGGTGGCGCAGTGTACGGATGTGCACTGTTTTCGGCAATTGCCGCTATAGAGTCCGGAGATGGGCGATGTTTAAGCGCATGTTTCCGACTTGTTGGTCAGAGGCGTTCTAGAGCTGCTGCGGCGTTTTCAACAAGCCGCGTAAGAAAAAGCCCGACACGACAGTCGGGCTTTTATGAATCGGGGCGAGCCGGGTATCAGCCCAGATGCTCCTGATCCTGAATGATTGCGTTGTCCAGGGTTTCCAGCAGCGCCTTGCGCACTTTCAGCTTGGTGTTCTTGTGCGCGGTCATGTTGATCTTCTTCAACTGACGCGCAGCGGCAAGGGCGGCGCCTTGCAGTTCTTCGGCCGCGACCACTTTGTCGAGGAAACCGGCATCCACTGCGCTTTGCGGATCGAACATCTCGCCGTTGATCACCGAGCGATGGAAGGCCGAGCGACGCAGGCGATCACGGGCCAGCTCAATGCCGGCGTGGTGCATGGTCATGCCGATCTGCACTTCGTTCAGACCAATACTGAAAGGACCGTCGACACCGATCCGGTAATCGGCGGACAACAGAATGAATGCGCCTTTGGCCACGGCATGCCCCGGGCAAGCAACAATCACCGGAAACGGGTGCGACAACAGACGGCGGGCCAGAGTAGAACCGGCGGTCACCAGGGAAACGGCTTCTTTAGGGCCGGCAGTCATCACTTTCAGGTCATAGCCGCCAGAGAGAATGCCCGGCTGACCGGTGATGATCACAATGGCACGATCCGCCACCGCCTGATCCAGCGCCGCGTTGAAGGCCGCGATCACGTCCGGGGAAATGGCGTTGACCTTGCCGTTGCTCAGGGTCAGGGTCGCGATACCGTCTTCGAGGTGGTAGGCAATCAGGTCGCTCATGGCGCAATTCCTTATAAGAAAGATGGGCAGACGTTACCCACCGTCGCCGGTCAGGTAAAGCACTGTGACTGACCCGCCGGTCACCGTTTGCCGGCCGATGCGCAGCAACACGCCACGCGCCTGACGCCTGCGCACCTATATAGAAGGGCTGCGCCCACCCGAGATTGGCCGGATTGCCATGGCCCCTAGAAGGTGGAAGCGACTTTTTCTCTTAACCGCATGAAAATTCTGAAAAAAAGTTTGCCATCAGAAAAGCTTTCGACTACATTAGCGCGCCTCGACAGACAGAACATGTTTGAAGAGATACGGTGAAGTGTCCGAGTGGCTTAAGGAGCACGCCTGGAAAGTGTGTATACAGGAAACTGTATCGAGAGTTCGAATCTCTCCTTCACCGCCAAATTCGATGTAAACAAAACCCCTGGTTTCGAAAGAAGCCAGGGGTTTTGTGCATTCTGGTGCCCGGTTTTTTGGTCACAGAGATTGCTTCGGCTTCCCTTTGCCAGGGCATTACAATCGCGGTTTTATCCGGCCAGTAAAAGGACGTCCTCCATGATCATTTCCACCACCCACTCCATCGAAGGCCGGCAGATTACGGCGTATCTGGATATCGTCAGTGCCGAGTCGGTGCAGGGCGTGAATGTGATTCGCGATATGTTCGCCGGCATGCGGGACTTTTTCGGCGGGCGTTCGCAGACGCTGGAGCGGGCGTTGAAGGAGGCGCGGGTTCAGGCGACTGACGAGATCAAGGAGCGCGCGCGGGCCTTGCAGGCGGATGCGGTGGTCGGGGTGGATTTCGAGATCAGCATGCCGGCAGGGAAGGGTGGCATGGTTGTGGTGTTTGCGACCGGCACGGCAGTCAAGTTGCGCTGAGGCTTGTGAGCCCATTCAACGGAACGGACTCTTTACTGACAATCAGCCCTGTGGTTTGAGCAGGACAGTGCCTTTCGAATCGTAAGTCAGCGGCGTATCGATCGCGACGAAAGGCGGGGTATCGCCTGGTTGCGCGGGCTGAACCGGGTCTGGGTGGTAGATGACGCCGGGCTGCAACGGACTCGGTCCGGTTGGCTGCTTGATGACGATTTCACCTGAAGCGATCTTTTCCTTGAGTTTTTCCGCCCCGGCTTTACCGGCGGCGATCTGTTCGTCCGTGAGCTTTACAACGGGCAGTGTCGGGAATCCTTTGATTTCCATGTTCTCTCCTTGAGATTCATTGCGCAGGAAAAAGGGCAGCGGTCGGTCGCCGGGAATCTTTAGCCGCGCGGGACCAACGGTTCGTCATTGTGTTTAATTTCCGTAGGCCATTCGTCGGGCTTCGGGACATCTGAATCACAAGTCCAGGAATGACCGACTAGTCTCAAAAGCCTTGGAGGTCGATATTTTTTCAGGCGAAAGGGTTTGCCGGTGTCGGCCCGCATTTGAAAAGGGGTGAAGAGATGACTGATCCGTACATCGAAGACGACGGGGCTGAATTTCCATTCAACAATTGCGTGCGCTGCGGCCAGACCGAGTATCAGGCGGGTTTTGGCGAAGACCCGGTGCAGACCGGCAAGATCAAGTCCACAGCACCCAAGGGGCCGAAAGCCAAATTTCTGCCCAAGGTGACGGCACGTTCCAGGAAGTAATCCGGATGCCACACAGCCCCGCCATTGAGCGGGGTTTTTTGTCTCTGTTTTTTGAGAAATGCCCTACAGAAATCGCAGATTCGTCTGGTTTCTTTCACAAACTTTTCACACCCGGCTGGGTAGGGTGAAGCCATCCGTTAGAAAGCAAGTCTCCAGCCCGTCTCCCCAGCGGGCTTTTTTTTGCCTGCCATAAAACCTTTTCCAAAATCGCTGTCCAATCGGCGCCAAGTACGCTGCGACGCTGGACATTGCCGCGGCAACAGCATTCAATCTGCGCCCTTTTTTATTCCTTCTGTTGAGGTTTTTCGTCATGCGTTTAACTCTGCCTGCTCTGGTTCTGGGGCTTCTGGTTGCTCAAGGTGCAATGGCTGGCGACGGTACTGCCGCATTGGGTGGCGGTCTGGGCGGCGCTCTGGGTAACGTGGTTGGTCAGAAAATGGGCGGCAGCACCGGTGCAGCGATTGGTGCTGGTGTAGCGGGTGCGGCCGGCAGCGCATTGGCTGCCAAGAAAGGGGCTCGTACCAAAGCGGCCATCGGCGGCGGCGTCGGTGCGGCAGGCGGTTCGGTGATCGGTAACAGCCTGGGTGGCAAGACTGGCGCCACCATCGGTGCTGGCCTGGGCGGCGCAGCCGGTGGCGCGGTGGGCAGCAATCTGTCCAAAGGTCACAAGCGTCACTGATTACCAACGCGTGACTGAAAAGGCCCGGCTTTATGCCGGGCCTTTTCGTTGCTGAACGTTTTTCCCTTAAACGGCTCCAATTGCACATAGCCCCCTCCGTGGGCATACCGTCCCGACTCGGGACCTGTGAGGTCTGTATGCGCTCGACTTTAACTGCAACTGCGTTGGTTTTGGGATTGCTCATGGCTCAAGGTGCCATGGCTGCCGGCGATGGTTCGGCGGCCGTCGGTGGTGGGCTGGGCGGTGTGCTGGGTAACGTGGTTGGTGGGCAACTCGGCGGCAGCACCGGTGCGGCGGTAGGTGCTGGCGTGGGTGGTGCGGCCGGCAGCGCCGTCGGGGCGAATAAACACAATCGTACTGAAGCCGCCATTGGTGGTGGCCTCGGCGCCGCTGGCGGGTCCGTGGTCGGCAACAGCCTTGGTGGCTCCACGGGTTCGGCCATTGGCGCGGGATTGGGTGGCGCGGCGGGTGGTGCGGTCGGCAACAACCTGGGTGACGATGGCGGTCATTCGCATTCCGGCGGTGGTCACAAGCACAAGAACAAACACAAGAATCGGCATCGTTGAGGTGATCGGTGCTCTGGAAACCCGGCTTTATGCCGGGTTTTTCATGCCTGTGTGAAATGCACAGGAACGATTAGCGGCCATACTTTTCGAACGTCGTATACGAACGCGATTGACGAGGTGCGCCATGACTCCCGAAACCGAAGGCAAGGAAGAAAAAGGCCCGAGCGGATTGCCGTTTATCAATGATCCGGGGAATGAAGATCCGGGGTCGTTGATGGATGATGCGACGGTTCCGCTTTTGGAGGGTGAGGAGGAGCTTGAGTATGAGGATTTTGATGATGATGAGTGATGGGATTTCTGTAAGAGAATGGTGCAGGTTTGAGCTTTGGGGCCTATGTTTCCGGCCCCATAACATTAATGAAGTTAGTGATGCTAAAGCACAAGCGCTGCTCATTTTTGGTAAAGCCGGAAATCTTTGCTAATCCCCCCTGCTCAGCAAGTCAAGCACGTGTTCCAGCCATGTCCTACCAGAAGACCACTCGCTGGGGTAGTAGTAGGAGCAGCCAATTTCTTCAAGCAAAAAATCCTCCAACTGCTCTTCGCTAAGCTTCGACCTTAAGAGGGTCTTCAGTTCAACTTTGACGTGGAAGAGGTTCTCATCAGAAGTCTCAGAGAGGAAAAGTTTTAAAACATCGTCAGCCTCTTCATGATCACTTGTCCAATCCTCATGGAAATACCCGGCTAGTAGCTGAAAGAGAGCAGGGGATTTTGTCCTCGTCATTCTGCGAACCCCGTATGTATTCGATAACCGTCTTGCATCTTTTTGTCTTTTCGCAAGAGTAAATAAACTCCGGAGACTTTCCTCACGCTTGTTGCCTTTCTCCTTAATACGATCCCGACATGATACGGAACCGAGTCGTTAATAATGATTTGTTTTTCTTTGCTGTTTACGAAATTTTCTATTACCGCTTTGTTGGAGGAAATTACAGTCGACATAGCCTTTTCGGCCGTAGCTCTATCATAGAAGGTCGACGCTCTACTTAGACGAGGTTCCTCTTTCAAGCGTTGAGCTAATTGTGCGGCTGTTCGGTCAACATGCTTTTCAATGAAGTGTCCTCCTCTTTTTTCATGTGCTTCCAAGCCTCCGCCGGGAACAATCTCACTGTAAGGTCCATCGGCTGTCTTCGATCCCGGGCACGGATTGCAAGTTAACCCCAACGGATCCACCCACCCCGTCGGATTCGGTACGTACCGGTACTGATTCAACCCACCCGCCAGCTTCACCGGATCCGGCGTCAGATACCGTCCCACCTCCGGGTCGTAATACCGATGCCGGTTGTAATGCAGCCCGCTTTCGTCATCGAAGTACTGCCCCTGAAAGCGCAGTGGCTGGTTCAGGTAGTCCTCGGTCGCCAGTTCCAGCGAGGTGACCTTGCCGTAGGCGCTGTATTTGGCGGACCAGACGATCTCGCCGCTGTAGTCGGTCAGTTCCTGCGGGGTGCCGAGGTGGTCGAGCTGGTAGTAGAACGGGCAGGCGCGTTTTGGGCCTTTGCCGTCGAGCATCACCAGCGGGCGGAAGGTGCCGGGTTCGTAGATGAAACTTCGGTGTTGTTCCT